>NZ_MAOE01000035.1 GCF_001884185.1 Bacillus albus | reverse complement strand
CACTCAATAAAATAGGTCTAGGGATTGATTTAGGAGTGAAGGATTTTGCTACACGTAGCGATGGTATCGTTCATGAAAACATCAACAAAACAATAAAAGTAAAAAAGATAGAAAAACGGTTAAAACGTGAACAACGCTCTTTAGCACGTAAATTTGAAAATCTAAAAAAGAGAGGTGAAAAATCTGTTACTAATAAAAGAGTGAATATAGATAAAAATGTTCTTAGAGTGCAAAAGTTGCATGCTCGATTAGCGAATATTCGAATAGAGTATGTAAAGTCTATTGTAACGAATGTGGTGAAAACCAAGCCAACGTTTATTACAGTGGAAGATTTGAATGTGAAAGGTATGATGAAGAATAAACATTTATCTAAAACAATTGCCAAGCAGTCTTTTTTTGCTTTTAAAACGTGGCTTTTGACGAAATGTGAGGAATATGGAATTGAATTACGCCAAGTAGACCGGTTTTATCCATCGTCAAAGTTATGCTCATGTTGCAGTCAAAAGAAAGCGGATTTAAAGCTATCTGACCGAGTATATACATGTGAATGTGGCAATGTAATGGATAGAGATTTGAACGCAGCGATTAACCTTTTACAAGCAAAAGAATATACAATACTAACGTAAATAGATTGTATATATGTACGGTGGGCTACATCGGAATTTACGCCTGTGGAGTGTCACAGCAAACTGTAGTAGCAAGTGATTAGCGAGGCAGGGCACGTAGAAGCAGGAATACTCTAAGAATATACATTTGTCTATATTTTTAGTAGCAGTTGAGACAGAATGAGCATGAAATTAGTCATTCTCGGTTTGCTACTCGAAGGGGATAAACATCCATATGAAGTGCAACACATCATGAAAGAAAGACAAATGGATTGTTATATTAAATATGCAAAAGGATCCCTTTACTACGCCTTCGAGCAATTAGAAAAGCAAGGTGCAATTCGTATTACCACGATTGTTCGAGATACGAATAGACCAGATAAAACAATCTTTCATATAACAGAAGAAGGTAAACGGTTATTTCACACGTTACTATTAAAACAATTCGAGGCAAAAAATCAAATATATAAACCGATTTATTCAGCACTCTCTTTTGCTCAGTTTGGTGATGAACAAGAGTTAGTTCCCATTTTAGAAAAAAAGAAAAATGATACCATTCAATATTTACATAAAATGCAAACTATTTATGAGTGTAGCAAAGGACAAATTCCACGTGCACAACTATATATTTTACAAAGCGTTATTGAACATATTATAGTTGAATTGCAATGGTTAAACACCCTTCTTACAGATGCAGTTGCAGGGCGACTTTCAGAAATTGATATAGATGCCGAATAAAGTTATTTCATTTTAAAACTAAAAACAAGCATCCCACATTCTAATTTAGGACAGGGTTATGCTTGTTTAATTTTCGGTATAAGATAATGCACTCAAAAATTTAACAAATATCTATTCATCACCGGCACCCATAACGGAAGATTATTTCTTAAAATTCTATATAAAAAGGTTGTTGATTTTCATCCAAACTGTATTCAATTCTTTGTCTGAAATTCATAAAACTCACCATTTCTAACGCCTGCTCAATAGGATAGAACCCCACTTCCAAACTTTCTGGTGTAGTCGTTAATTTACCTCCAACTGGCCTAGCTAAAAACAACGTATTACATATTGAATGGTTCACATTTTGAAATACTCCACAAAATTTTAGAACCTCAATATCAATACCCGTTTCCTCTTTCGTTTCCCTTATTGCAGCTTCTTTCAAAGACTCTCCTTCTTCAACTTGTCCACCTGGCATTTCCCATCCTCTTCTAGGTCCTTTAATTAATAGGATTTCTTTTTGTTCATTCATTACAATTGTCGCTGCTGAAACTATATGTTTTGGCGGTGAATAAACATTTTGTGTACTTTGTTCCAATTGAAATTCCCCATTTCTATAAACTTAGTATATTTATCTTCATACAGGAATCTTATTCTTCCTTGTGATAACTTACTATTTCAAAATGAACCATCAACTTTCCTCCTTTGTTCCAGAACATGAACCGATTGTTAAATCACACAACTGACGTCTTCTCTCTGTACAGATCCCCACTTCTTTTTATATTTAATCGCACTTCCTTTCAATTCCTCTAACTTTTCTTCCCCTTACAAAAGTTAGAAAAATCTAAATAATAAAAATATAAAACTCTGGAATTTTCTTATTTTAAAACAGTAGACAAAATTCAAAAAATTGTGTTAGAATTTGTTTCAATATCATATCGCTTGTTAAATTCCTTTCAAAAGGAAAATGGGTACACGAAAATTTCGTTTCGTGTTTAAAAGGGAAGATTGGTGAAACTCCAACACGGTCCCGCCACTGTAAATGCTGAGATTTCTTTTTAGTGCCACTGTGAAAACGGGAAGGTGAAAGAAATTATATGAAGCATAAGTCAGGAGACCTGCCTGTTTTAACAACACTGATAGATTCACGGATGATGATGAGGTGTTAAAACAAAAAGGAAGGCTTATTTTCTATGCCTTTATACTTTTTGTTATAGGTATTTCCTAGTAAACGGAAATGCTTACTTTCAATTAGGGAGGAATTTGAAATGGCAATTCAAACAAGTAATTTAGGTTATCCACGTATCGGACTACAACGAGAGTGGAAAAAAACATTGGAAGCTTTTTGGTCCAATAAAATCGATGAAAAACAATTTTTAACAACAATGAAAGAAATTCGCCTTCAACACGTTAAAGTACAGCAAGAAAAAGGGATTGAGCTCATTCCAGTTGGCGACTTTACATATTATGATCACGTTTTGGATACTGCTTATATGCTTGGATTTATCCCATCACGTTTTTCTGAGTTTACATCTTACCTTGATGTATATTTTGCAATGGCGCGTGGCTCTAAAGATCACGTAGCTTCCGAAATGACGAAATGGTTTAACACAAACTATCATTATATCGTTCCTGAATATGAAGAGGGATTACAAATCTCTTTAAAAGATAATCGTCCACTTCGCTTATATGAAGAGGCAAAACAAGAATTAGGAGTAGATGGAAAACCTGTTATTTTAGGACCATATACTTTCTTGAAATTAGCTAAAGGTTATACACAAGAACAATTCGCGACTATTTTAAAACAATTAGTTGCACCATACGTACAACTGCTTTCAGAACTACATGCAGCTGGTGCACAAGTCATTCAAGTTGATGAACCGATTTTCGCTTCTTTAACGAAAGAAGAAATTCAACAAGCAAAAGAAATTTATGAAGCTATTCGTAAAGAAGTTCCAAATGCGACTCTTCTTTTACAAACATATTTTGATAGTGTAGAAGAAAACTATGAAGAAATCATTACATTCCCTGTATCTGGTATTGGATTAGATTTCGTTCATGGTAAAGAAGGTAACCTACATGCTATTTCAAAATATGGATTCCCAGCTGATAAAACTTTAGCTGTTGGTTGTATAGATGGCCGTAACATTTGGAGAGCTGACCTTGATGAAGTTCTTACATTATTTACAACGTTACAAAAACAAGTCCAAACGAAAGATTTCATCATTCAGCCTTCTTGTAGCTTATTGCATACACCAATCGATAAAACAGAAGAAACTCACTTATCGACTGAACTATTTGATGCGTTAGCATTTGCAAATCAAAAATTAGAAGAGTTAGTTCTTATTCATTCCGCTCTGACTCAAGGTACAGAAAGCATTAGTAAGGAGCTGGAAACATACCGAAATGTACATCGTACAATTCGGTCATCTGCCGCACGTAACCGAGAAGATGTTAAAGCAGCACGAACAGCACTAAAAGAAGACGATTTTTCACGTCCTCTTCCATTTGAAAAACGATACGAATTACAACAGGTTGCCCTAAAGTTACCGTTGTTACCAACAACAACAATCGGTAGCTTCCCGCAAACAACTGAAGTTCGTCAAACGCGAAAAGAATGGCGTAACGGTGTTATTTCAAATGAACAATATGAACAATTTATTGAAAAAGAGACAGAAAAATGGATTCGTTACCAAGAAGAAATTGGTCTTGATGTCCTTGTACATGGTGAATTTGAAAGAACTGACATGGTCGAATATTTTGGTGAACGCCTTGCTGGTTTCTCATTCACTAAAAACGGTTGGGTACAATCATACGGTTCCCGCTGCGTAAAACCACCTGTTATTTATGGTGATGTAGCCTTTATTAACGGAATGACTATTAAGGAAACTGTTTATGCACAAAGCTTAACAGAGAAAGTTGTAAAAGGAATGTTAACTGGACCTGTTACGATTTTAAATTGGTCCTTCGTTCGAAATGATATTCCAAGAAAAGAAGTTTCGTATCAAATTGCATTAGCTCTTCGTCACGAAATTGAACTACTTGAATCTTCGGGGATTCGAGTGATCCAAGTCGATGAGCCAGCACTTCGTGAAGGAATGCCGTTAAAAGAAAAAGATTGGGACGCTTATATTACATGGGCAGTACAATCCTTCCTTTTAGCAACTTCTTCTGTAGCAAATGAAACACAAATTCATACTCATATGTGTTACAGTAACTTCGAAGATATTGTTGATGCGATTCGCGCATTAGATGCAGATGTGATTTCTATCGAAACATCAAGAAGTCACGGTGAATTTATTGATACATTAAAACATACAACATATGAAAAAGGTATCGGTCTAGGGGTATATGATATTCATAGCCCACGTGTACCGAGTAAAGATGAAATGTATAAAATCGTAGAACAATCTTTACAAGTATGCGATCCTAAATATTTCTGGATTAATCCTGATTGTGGTTTAAAAACGAGAAGAACAGAAGAAGTTATTCCAGCTTTAGAGCACATGGTGCAAGCGGCAAAAGATGCTCGTTCCCTTCTAAAAACAAACGCATAACAAAAATGGGTTATCCTTGTTGAGGATAACCCATTTTTTATTCTTTACTTTCAAAAAAGAATTCATATTGTATTTTATATAATTCATCATCCGTTGGTTCATCAAGAGGCGTTGCTTGTAATACAACCGTATACTCACCATTTGGAATAGGGATTTGAAATTTATTTGAAAGAATACTTGTTACAACGATACATTCATTTTCAACTGTAAACGGAACTGTAACGGTTCTAATCACTTCTTCTTTCTCAATATGTTTCCCGCAGGTCACTTTTACTTCACAAGTATAATCAGAAAGTGCTTCAAAAATAACAGTTCCATCCGCCTTCGCATAACCTCTTTCAAAATCTTCATTCGTCCAGTCAACGTAAGGCTGATCCCCGTCATAGTTCATCAACATTAATTGCGAATACGAAATTGTTAACTCCATAGTTCCCTTCTCCTTCATTATGAAATATGCAACTACTACTTTACGTCAAACTTCACACGCGTACCATCTGGGTATTTATCTAACTTATTTCCTACCCAAGAGCCTGCTCCGCGGTTATCTGCTGGACTTATATATTCAATATGTGCTCCTTTTCCGCCTTCTTTACACATCGCCATGGGCCATTCATCACGATCATATCCTTTTTTTGATGGATATGGAGCTAACGATAATTTTCTTCTATCCGCAGCGCCACCACGGTCGATTGTACAAACTTCTGAATGCCCTTCTTTTATCGCATCCGTAATATGTTTTCCTGTCTCTGGATATCGCTCTTTCGGAAATTCTAGAACTTGATCATACGCATTTGTTTTTTTGATACTTGTTTCCTCTGGAACAAGTACTTCATACACCGCTACTACAATAGAAAGAATTGCAATAATTGAAATGATAATACCTTTTAATTGCTTCATGTATACCTCCATGATTCTACCAGTTTCTTTTCCTCCGTTATTATAACAAACTTCTCCTGTATATGTTTTCAGACATTATTTTAGCTCTTCTTCGCCATTCCGCCAAAAACTCTCATTTTTCTTCATCTTTTCACTAATGCTGTAGAAAACTAATAACCTTCCGACATTCTTTTTCAAAGGAAGTCCTCATAAAAGATTGAAATGGTATATACGATACTTTTTGGGGAGGAAAGATTATGGAAGCTACCTATAAAACGAAAGATGTCACGAATAAAACAGGCATCCCAAAACATATAGTTCGCAAATATAGTCAACTTTTAGAGGAACACGGTTATATGATTTCCAAAACAGCTGATGCTCGTATTTATAAACTGGATGATTTAAAACTATTGAAATCTATACATGAAAGAGCTGCTACATTGCAAGAAGATATTTCAGAAACGATACCAATTATTTTAAAAGAGAAAGAGGCCCCACCTGTACCAGTTATACAAGAAAAGCAAAAAATACAACCGAAAGAAAAAGAAGATGGGCGTAACTTCGAGGAGTTCATGTTAAAGCTTGAAATGCTCGCGCAATTAAATGAAGCAATTATTCATCAAAATTCTACCCTTATTACCCAAAATCGTTTAAAAGATGAAAAGCTAGATGAATTGATGCAACAAGTTTATGTAAAAGAAGGCTCTCAAGAAAAAATGCTACAAGAGTTAGTAGATCATGCCGCTCAAACAGATGCCCTGCAAAAAGAAAAGATGGACTTATTAATGAATCATATGTATAAACGAGAATCTAAGCAAGAAGAAAAGATGAATAAACTCGTAAATCAAATTTATAATAAAGACAGCAATCGTGATGCACAACTTATGCAAGTAATTCGCGAAATTCAAGAAACAAAAAGATTAGTAGCCGCATCAAAAGAACAAAGCTTTTTCCAATCATTTAGAAGTTTATTTAGCCGAACAAAACAAGAAAAAACAACTGAATAATATAATAGATTTTTTCTAATATAAAATAAAAAGTTACCTTCCAACGGTAACTTTTATTCCTTATTTCTTACAGCTGGTAATATAATAATCGCTTCAGTCCCTTTCCCACTTTCACTTTTATATTCCAGTGTACCATTATGCGCTTGTAAAATACTAAATGTAACCATAAGCCCTAATCCTGTCCCTTTTTCTTTTAAAGAATAATACGGTTGTCCTAACCTTGCTAACTGTTCTTTCGTCATTCCAACACCACTATCTTTAACTCTTATTACAATCGTTTCATCTTTTTGCATAGCCGTTACTTTTAAATACCCTTTATTTCCTTGAATTGCTTCAATACCATTTTTAACAACATTCATAATCGCTTGCTTCAATTTTGTCTTATCACCGATCGTATAAAGACTTTCTGAAATCTCAACTTGCAAATATACACCTTGCATCGCTGCAAATGATGACATAAGAGTTGTCATTTCTATTAATTGAGCTGATAAGCAAATATGTTCTTTCTTCTCAATTTGTGGCCTTGCTAAATTCAAATAATCTGAAATAATTTGTTCTGCCCGGTCCAATTCAGCTAATACGAGACGCATATAATCCTTATTCTTCACATCTTCTGTACTTTCTAGCAATTGAATAAAACCACGAACAACGGTGAGCGGGTTTCGAACCTCATGTGCAACACTTGCTGCTAACTCACTTACAATATTAAGCTTTTCTGACTTTTGCATCTCTGTACGCAGTATTGCATTTTCATTTAAATATTCTGTTAAGTACACCTGAAATACCATTGTCATGACCATAATAAGCGAAGCAAATATATATCCGCTATATACGTGGGAAACATACGGTGTGAACCCCGTTTCTAACAGAACGTTAATCATGCCGATCAATAAAGAAACAAGTACGTACAATGATGAAATCATAAATGCCAAAATTAGCTTCTTATCCCTTGAAAATAACGACCATTTCTTTGATAAAAATAATGGAACTATCAATAGAAATATTACTTCTATGACTGGAAGAAGGTTTATTCCTTTTAGCGTCCATTCATATGCAACAAAAATAACGGCCGGGATTAAACCAACAATCCCACCATATAGAAAACCACTAACAATCGGGATTGGGTGAAAGTTATACCCACAAACATCACCAAAACAAATAGAGTATGTCATGGAGAGAACGAGTGTAATGCTAGATAAAAACATAATAAAGTAGCGGTTCGGCTTCGGAGGCATTTCTTGATAACGATTTAAACGAATCGCTTCATATAAAAATAGTGGCAAAATTATGATGGCAATTTGGATCATTAAATCACGGATAAGCTCCATAGCCTCTCATCCCCTATATGTATTTTGATATGATTATATCATTTTACAGACGCATTTGTTGTAAGATTTTGATTTTTCTTAACATATTTGTTAATTCTTTGTTAACAACGCATAATAATTGTTACAGATTTTCGAAATGAATGTAAACCCTGTACCAAATTTCTACCTGGCAGTATACAATGAATACGGATTACAAAGAAAATAAAAAATACTTCATGAGACGGACAACTATAGCAAAATACAGCATATAATCCATACTATCTATGTTTACAAATAGTGATCATTATTTTAGTAGGAGGAAGATAAATATGGCGGGTACTACGCTTGTTTTAAAAGAAGAAAATTTGGTCGTTCTAGAGAATGTTGAAAAATCAGTATATGAAGAGTTGCAGCATAAAACAGGAGATGAAAATTGCACATGTGCTGTGAACGAATCAGTTGTTCACCTCGGCAAAGTATCCTCTGTACTTTGGAATGAAGATGAAATAGATTGGGAGTACGGATATTAAAAGTCGCTTGCAGCGGCTTTTTTTTCTATTATCCCTCCCTTTCTCCCTAACATATACGCAAGCGAAATTATAGAAAATATGTTAAAATGAACTTAATTTTCAAACGGAAGAAAGGGAGATACAATGGAACAATTCATTAATCCTAGAGTGAAGGACATCCAGATTTCTGGTATCCGTCAATTCTCTAACATGATTCAAAACTATGATAATCTTATCTCTTTAACAATTGGACAACCTGATTTTCCTACACCTTCTCTCGTAAAAGAAGCGGCAAAAAGGGCCATTACAGAAAATTATACGAGCTATACACATAACGCTGGTTTATTAGAATTACGCAAGGCAGCTTGTGACTTTGTAAAAGATAACTACGATTTACATTATTCACCTGAAAACGAAACCATCGTTACAATCGGTGCCAGTGAAGCGATTGATGTCGCATTTCGGACGATTTTAGAGCCAGGAACAGAAGTCATTTTACCTGCCCCTATCTATCCAGGATACGAGCCGATTATTCGATTATGCGGCGCAACACCTATTTTTATCGATGTTCGTGAAACTGGCTTCCGCTTAACAGCTGAAGCACTAGAGAATGCTATTACAGAAAAAACAAGATGCGTCGTACTGCCGTATCCTTCTAATCCAACTGGTGTAACTTTATCAAAAGAAGAACTACAAGATATTGTAGATGTTTTAAAAGATAAAAACATTTTCGTCCTTTCTGATGAAATTTATAGCGAACTTGTATATGAACAAAAGCATACATCTATTGCCCATTTCCCAGAAATGCGTGAAAAGACGATCGTCATTAACGGTTTATCAAAATCTCATTCTATGACTGGCTGGCGTATCGGTCTATTATTCGCACCAAGCTATTTAGCAGGACATATATTAAAAGTCCATCAATACAACGTAACGTGCGCTACTTCAATCGCTCAGTACGCTGCAATTGAAGCATTAACAGCTGCTAAAGATGCACCAAAAATGATGCGTCATCAATACAAAAAACGCCGTGATTACGTATATAATAGACTCATTCAAATGGGATTAACAGTCGAAAAGCCAACAGGTGCATTTTACTTATTCCCATATGTTGGCCATTTAACATCGTCATCATTTGATTTTGCACTTGATCTTGTGAAAGAAGCTGGACTTGCCGTCGTTCCTGGAACAGCATTCTCTGAATATGGTGAAGGCTACCTTCGCTTATCCTATGCATATAGTATCGAAACTTTAAAAGAAGGCTGTGACCGTTTAGAAGCCTTTCTACAACAAAAAGCTAAGAGTTAAACTCTTAGCTTTTTTATGCATAATGATCACAAGTTTGACGCTTCAGTAATTTATGCGGAATAATGATACACTTTGCAGTAGACTCTGCATTCTCTACTTTATCAACTAAAGCTTTTGCAGCTTCATATCCTAGCTGATATATATTCACATCAACTGTTGAAAGTGGCGGACTCGCAATTTCTGATAATAAAGCATTATTAAAGCTTACAATAGAAACATCCTTCGGTACAACAAATCCTTTTTTAGAAAGTGCACTTAACACACCAAGTCCAATTAAGTCATCCGTTGCCATAATTGCAGTTGGCGGTTGCTTCAGCCCCATTAATTCCTCCACGGCTTGCTGACCACTTTCTCTTGAAAAATCAAAATGTAAAATATACTCTTTTGGTAATACAATGTCTGCTAATTTTAAAGCATCACTCATACCAGACAAACGATCTCTCGTTACAAGCAGATCGGATCCACCGCCGATGAACGCGATTTGTTTATGACCTAATGAAATCAAATATTCAGCTACTTCTCTTGCCGCTGTATAATTGTCATTATCTACATATGTAATTTCATCTTTTCGATCATATGGTTTTCCAATTAAAACAAACGGGAAATTTTGTTTATGCAAATATTGAATAATCCGGTCATTCTCTCTTGAATATAAAAGAATAATGCCACCAATTTGGCGTCCCTGCACCATCTTTACAACACCATTAAAAATCTCATCTTCCGTTTCACCTGTCGACATATAAAGCGCATACCCTTCCACATGTGCAAATGAACTAATTCCTCTTATAACTTCTGGGAAAAACGGATTTTGAAAAGCTTTACTTGCAGAACTTGGCATAACAAGGCCAAGTGTTTTTGTTGTTTGGTTAGCTAGGTTTCTTGCGTTTAAATTGGGATGATACCCGAGTTCACTCATTACTTTCCGAACACGACGCTTTGTTTTTTCACTTATACTTGGATTATCAGCAATTACACGAGAAACGGTAGATGGTGCTACATTCGCCTTCTTCGCCACATCTTTAATTGTAACTGTCATAAAAATCCCCCTCCTCTCACTTCTCTGTCATTTTTTATATATTTTTAATCTTGCACCCGTTGCAAGTAATAGGAGAAGTCATAAACTTTCATTGATTCTATCTTGCAAAACCTATCATATTCTCCCTCTCCATGTATTGTAAGGGATATAGCTCTTTTTTCCTATACTATAATATAGTATTTATTTCACTTCTTTTCATATGTGATGTCAAATCTCTTTTCATCTCCCTATAAAGTTTTTTATAGGGAGATGAAAAGAAAAATGGGACGTAATGTCCCATTTTTCATCCTTTCGTACCTCCAGCAGTTAAACCAGAGATAAAATATTTTTGTAGTGATAGGAATAAGATTGAAATTGGGATTGCAATCAATACTGACCCCGCTGCAAACGTTGTAAATTCATTACCAAATTTCTTTGCTACCATTTCATATAACCCAACTGCTAACGTATAATTTTCCGGTGTGCGCAAAATAATACTCGCCAAAATGAAATCTGTAAATGGACCGATGAAAGTGAATAACGCTACAACTGCTACAATTGGCTTTGCAAGTGGCATAATGATTTGCCAAAAAATACGGAAATGTCCTGCTCCATCCATACGAGCTGACTCATCCAATTCTTTCGGAATCGTATCAAAGTACCCTTTCATAAGCCATGTATTCATTGGAATTGCTCCGCCGACATAAATTAAAATTAATGCAAGGTGCGTATCAATTAATCCTGTTAACTGCGCTAATACGTATAAAGCGATTAACGCTGCAAAGTTTGGAATCATTTGCAGAATTAAAAATGTTAATAAACCATTTTTTCTTCCAACAAAACGATATCTCGAAAATGCATAAGCAGTAAAACTAATTGCTAACACCGAGAAAATCATCGTTAAAACACTTACTTTTAATGTGTTTTTATACCATAGTAAATAATTACTATTCTCTAGATCTAATAACTTACGATAATGATCTAACGTTGCATTTTGTGGAATAATACTTGATCCAGATAAACTATCACCCGGATTAAACGATGAGCCAATAATCCATAATAACGGATAGAAAATGATGGCACACATTACGAAAATAACGAGATAACTTAATGAGAGACGTAACATCTTTTGTCTTTTAATATTCATTTACATCATATCCTCTTCTTGGAATGATTTTGTTCTCTTAAATTGCCATAACGCAACTGTAATAACGATTAACGATAAGATCATTGTAAGAGCTGCTGCTTTCCCGTACTGCGCCGAAGTCATCGTTAACTTATAAATCCATGAAATTAAAATATCTGTTCCACCCGCGTCTTGTCCAGCTACAGCAGGACCTCCGCCGTTAAATAGATAGATGATACTAAAGTTATTAAAGTTAAACGTATATTGCGTAATTAATATTGGTGCTGTTGCATATAAAACAAGTGGCAATGTAATTTTACGAAACTGTTGCCAAGCTGTAGCTCCATCAACTGTAGCTGCTTCGTATAATTCTCCTGGAATCGATTGCAGTATACCTGTCGTCATTGCAAAGACGAACGGGAATCCAAGCCACGTTTGAATCATAATTAAAGCAATCTTCGCCCAAAATGGATCTGTCATCCAAGCAATCTTTTCAATTCCGAATAAAGCTAATACTTGATTGTTAATTGCTCCAAATGTTTCATTAAACATACCAGAGAAAACAAGAATAGATACGAATGCTGGAACTGCCCACGGTAAAATGAAGATCGTTCGAATAATCGCCTTCCCTTTAATACCAGGCTGGTTTACGATAATTGCTAAGAAAATACCAAGTGCAACTTGTAATGTCGTTGCAACGAATGTCCAAATGACAGTCCAAGAAAATACACTTAAAAATGTCTCTCTCCACATCGGTAATGTAAAGATATCAATAAAGTTTTTAAATCCTACCCAATCTACTAATTTAGCTGGAGGAGAATGATATAAATCATAGTTCGTAAATCCAATTAAAATTACGAAGATGATTGGAAATACAACTACAAAGATAAGTAATAGAAAACCTGGTGAAACCATTAAATATGGAAAACCTTGATCTAGTAAATTACGGTATTGCTCTTTTACAGAGTTTAAAGGTGTTCCTATATCACGTTTCTTCCCGTTTTGGTATGCATCATATAAATTAAATGCATATATTCCGAGTCCAAACACAATGACGATGAGTGCCAAGATTCCTTCTACTAATAGAAAGACAGAATGGTCACGTGGAACTTCTGTACCAAGCGTTACAATTCCCCATAATCCCATATTTAATAAATCAGCAAAGGCTACAATAAATGAACCTGTTAATACTAGAAAAATAAGACCTTTTACAAATTGTTTATTATACATTTGGCCCACGCCTGGAATGATAGATAACATGGTTGCCATTTTCCTATGCTTTGAACCGTTTAAACCATTTGCTGGTTCCATAGATGTTTGCATGTTCCTTCCCCCTTTTTTCTGGGAGAGAATTCGTGCCCCTCATATTAGAGGCACGAATTTCACCTTATTTTTTCTTACTATGATTTGCCTCAATATTACCTTTAATTTGCTTCACTGCATTATCAAGTGCTGCTTTTGGTGCCTCTTTTTCCGTAACAACTAATTGAAGCGCATCTCCAGCTGGTTTCCATACTTCTTGCATTTCTGGAATGTTCGGCATTGGAATTCCATTTTCAGATTGTGTTGCAACTGCTTTTGCAGCTTCATTATCTTTAATGATTGGATCTTCCATTACTGCTTTTACTGGAGGAATTTCTTTCGTTTTCTCAAATCGAATTTTTGCGTTCTCTTCATTTGTTACCCATTCAGTGAACTTTGTAGCTAAATCATTTTGTTTAGAGAAACTTGTTACATGCCATCCTTTAACCCCAACAAATGTTTTCATTGGTTGACCGTTTGGTAATTTTGGCATTGGAGCAACGCCATAATCAATTCCGTTCTTTTCCATCGCTTGGAATGCCCATGGACCATTCATGATAGATGCTGCTTTTCCTTCGTTAAATAGTCCATCCGCAGCAGGTCCACCCGATTCACCGATAATCCCTTTCGGGAATAACTTTTCTTTGTACCATTTTTGAAGATATTCAGCACCTTGTACTGCTCCGCTATTATTTAATCCAACATCACTTGCATTTGGCTTTCCATCTTTTTCACCAAACACATAACCACCCATACCTGCCATGAATGCATTAGCAAAATAGAAGTTATCTCCTAGTGTTAAAAATCCGTACTTGCCATCTTTCGTAAATTCTTTTGAGAAGTTAAACAGCTCGTCCATCGTTTCTGGTGCTTTTGGCATTAATTTTTTATTGTAAATAAAGATTGGTGTCTCAATTGCTTTCGGTAAACCATATAATTTCCCGTTATATGTCTGTGCTGCTATTGATGAATCAGTAAATTTACTCTTTACAGCATCATCAGCTTTCACTTCAGAAAGTAACCCTTCTGTTACTGCGTTTCCGATTTGATCATGTGGCAATGTTACAACGTCTGGTCCAGTCCCCGCTGGTCCATCAAGACGTAACTTCTTCACTTGATCTGTCATTTGCATTTCAACAACTTTTACTTTTACTTTATATTTTTCCTCAAAGCTTTTCACTGCTGGTTCTAAACCAACACCTTTTTTATCATCTTCCCAAACGAGAAGATCGTAATCTTTGTTTGCTTTACTTTCTTCTTTTTTCCCTGAATCTTTCGGTCCACATGCAGATAACATACCAATTGATAATGCTGAAACCGTTAATAATGATAATGCTTTCTTCATCCCAAAAACCTCCCTAAATTGTATATGTACCTTACTAATTGAAAACGTTTGCATTTAATGATTTAATAGAAGCGCAAACAATATCTCAATCTATGAAAACGTTTGCGCTATTTGTCTATCATTATACATTCTTTTATTCATTTTGCAAATATTAATTTTAAAATATTATTCCTACACTCTTTACACATTGACTTTATATGAAATGAATACTACTCTTATAAGCAATATTAAATCTATGCAAAAAGCAATCGTTTGCAACATATGCTTTATTATTATACTTAAGGGAACAATATGCATAGAGATATTAAAGGGGGATTTTCTATATGCTCAAAGAAGCCATTTATCATAGGCCAAAAGATAATTATGCATACGCTTACGATGAAAAAACGATTCACATCCGAATACGTACGAAAAGAGATGATGTTCAAAGCGCCACTCTTATTTATGGTGATCCTTATGATTGGAAAGACGGGAAATGGATTACATCAAGTACACCGATGAAAAAAACTGGTTCTACTGCATTGTTTGATTTTTGGTCCATTTCCATCGAACCAAAATTTAAGCGCTTACGCTACGGATTTGAATTACAAGCGAAGACAGAAACACTTATTTATGCAGAGCGAGGATTTTTTTCCAGTATTCCAAATGATGACGTTGGTAACTTTTTTTGTTTCCCATTTATTCATGCACATGATGTATTCAAAGCACCTTCCTGGATTAAAGATACTGTTTGGTATCAAATTTTCCCGGAACGGTTCGCTAATGGAAATCTTGCACTAAATCCAGAAAACACCCTTCCTTGGGGCAGAGCTGAGCCAACTCCAACTAATTTCTTCGGGGGAGATTTTGCTGGTATTATTCAAAACCTTGATTACCTTGTAAAGCTTGGAATTTCGGGAATATATTTCACCCCTATTTTCAAAGCACATTCCAACCATAAATATGACACAATTGACTACATGGAAATCGATCCGCAATTTGGCACAAAAGAAACGTTCAAAGAACTCGTTCAGGCATGTCATACACATGGTATAAAGGTAATGCTCGATGCCGTATTTAATCATAGCGGATACTTTTTCGATAAATTTCAAGATGTACTAAAAAATGGTGAGCAGTCAGTATATAAAGAATGGTTCCATATTCATGAGTTCCCAATTCGAACTGAGCCACTTCCAAATTATGATACTTTCGCATTTACACCATTTATGCCTAAATTAAATACAGCACACCCTGATGTAAAAGAGTATTTACTTGAAGTAGGGCGTTATTGGGTAAGAGAGTTCAACATAGACGGTTGGCGCCTTGATGTAGCAAATGAAGTCGACCATAGCTTTTGGAGAGAATTCCGAAGTGAGATAAAGGCATTAAATTCTGAAGTATATATTTTAGGAGAAATTTGGCACGATGCACTTCCATGGCTACAAGGAGATCAATTTGATGCTGTAATGAGCTATCCCGTTACAAATGCTCTACTGTCTTACTTTGCTAACGATTCCATTAAAGCAAATGAATTTATGAAACAAATTACAGAATCTCTACATTCCTACTCTATGAATGTAAATGAAGCAGCATTTCATTTATTAGACAGCCATGATACACCAAGAATATTGACAACATGTAACGGAGATAAAAATAAGTTAAAGTTACTTTATGTATTCCACCTTTCTTTCATCGGCTCTCCTTGCATTTATTACGGAGACGAAATTGGTATGGACGGCGGTATGGATCCAGATTGTCGCAAATGTATGGTTTGGGATACGAAAGAACAAGATCATCTATTATTTACACATATACAAACATTAATTTCATTACGAAAGCAATATAAAGCATTTGGAGGACATGGTACTTTCCAATTTATTGAAGCGAATGATGAATATAATTATATTTCTTATACGAAAACGTATGAAGATGAAACAATCTTTTTCGTTTTAAATCCGACTAACAGTGACATTACAGCTTCACTCCCTCTCCATGTTACTGGAAAGAAAATCATTAATATTTATACTAACGAAGAATTTTCAGCTGAAGCAAGTGTATTACAAGTTACACTTCCTCCATATGGATTCTCCATATTAAAATGGTAATCAAAAAATCCTTATACCGAAGTGGTATAAGGATTTTTTCTTATTTCAATTTGAATACCATTGCTTCATACGGACGTAATGTCATGTTTTCTATCGATCCACTCACTACGTCGTAATTGTGTATGAATAACTCTGCCTCACTATAACTAATGTCCTCAGGTAATTCAAACACACATTCTTCCGCAGTAAAGTTTGCAATAACAAGAAGTTTTTCTTCTCCATATGTTCTTACGTATGCAAAAATAGAAGGATCATTCTCTAATATTAAATCATATGATCCATACACAATAATCTCATTATTTTTACGTAGCTCAATTAATTTTTTATAGTAATAAAAAATTGAATCTTTAGTTTGAATCGCTTGTTTCACATTGATTTCTTTGTAATTAGGATTTACCGTAATCCAAGGCTCACCTGTTGTGAATCCAGCATGATCTTCATCATCCCACTGCATCGGTGTTCTAGCATTATCTCGCCCTTTTATATAGATAGACTGCATCACTTTCTCTATATCTTCACCGTGCTCTAAAACTTTTTCCTTATACATATTTAATGTTTCAATATCTCGATATTCATCAATCGATTCGAATCGAACGTTCGTCATTCCGATTTCTTCCCCTTGATAAATATACGGTGTCCCTTTCATCATATGAAGCACCGTTGCTAACATTTTCGCAGATTCAATGCGATACGTTTCATCATTACCAAAACGAGATACAACGCGCGGCTGATCATGGTTATTCCAATACAGACTATTCCAGCCCGTATGCTCTAACGCTTTTTGCCACTTCGTTAAATTTTCTTTTAAAGTAAGGAGTGAACATGGTTTTACATCCCATTTTCCGCCTTCTCCTGAGTCTAAATCCATATGTTCAAATTGGAATACCATCTGCAGTTCTTTTCGTTCTTCCCCAGTATACAATTTTGCTTCTTCTGTCGTTACACCAGGCATTTCACCAACCGTCATAATATCATAATGAGACAATACTTCTTCATTCATTTCATGTAAATATTTATGAATGTTTGGACCATTCATAAAATGCTTATGACCTGAAACATATCCCTCTTCTTCTGTTTCAACAGCTGGTAATCCCTCTTCTTTAGAAATAAAATTAATAACATCCATACGGAAGCCATCAATTCCTTTCTCTAACCAAAACTTCATCATTTCATAAACATCTTGTCTTACCTTTTCATTATCCCAATTTAAATCTGGCTGTTTTTTAGAAAACAGATGTAAATAATATTCATCTGTCATTTCATCATACTGCCATGCCGATCCACTAAAAGCTGCTCCCCAGTTATTCGGCTCTTTTCCTTCTTTTCCAGGACGCCACATATAGTAATCTCTATATTTATTATCTTTTGATTTACGTGATTCAATAAACCAATTATGTTCATCAGAAGTATGATTAACAACTAAGTCCATCATAAGTTTCATATTACGTTCGTGCATTTCATGTAATAGCTCATCCCAATCTTCCATTGTTCCGAACTCATTCATAATTTTACAATAATCACTTATATCATAACCATTATCGTCATTTGGAGATTCATAGACTGGCGATAACCAGATTACATCAATCCCTAATTCTTTTAAGTAATCTAGCTTTGAAATAATACCACGAAGATCCCCAATGCCATCACCGTTACTATCCATAAAGCTACGAGGATAAATTTGATATACTACACTTTCTTTCCACCACTGTTTTTCCATTATGCTACCCCATTTCATTAATAATTCGATTTTCTTTTTTAAGGCGCAAACGTTTTCATTAATGAATGATAACAGATTCTATCTTAATTTAAAATAGCGCTTACAACTTTTATTCTTATTTTTCTAAGAAAACATACGAAAATTACTAATATCCCTCTCATGTATGAAAACGTTTTATTTTTTTGTTTATTTTTTGAATCTATTAGTTTATAATGAACTCAAAGAAAACGTTTGCATAATTATTTCTAGGAGGAAATACCATGGCAGAACTGAAATTAGAAAACATTTATAAAATATATGATAATAACGTAACAGCTGTAACAGACTTCAATTTACACATTCAAGATAAAGAGTTTATCGTATTTGTCGGTCCTTCTGGATGCGGAAAATCTACAACATTAAGAATGGTTGCTGGACTTGAAGATATTTCAAAAGGAGCGTTTTCAATTGATGGTAAGCTAATGAATGATGTCCCTCCAAAAGATCGCGATATCGCAATGGTCTTCCAAAACTATGCTCTATATCCACATATGAGTGTGTATGATAATATGGCATTTGGATTAAAACTTAGAAAAATACCAAAAGATGAAATCGATCGTCGTGTGAAAGATGCAGCAAAAATTTTAGGACTGGAACAATATTTAAATAGAAAACCGAAAGCATTATCCGGTGGACAACGTCAACGTGTTGCATTAGGGAGAGCAATCGTTCGAGACGCGAAAGTGTTCTTAATGGATGAGCCTTTATCTAACTTAGACGCTAAATTACGTGTTGCAATGCGCTCAGAAATTTCTAAGTTACACCATCGCCTTGGAACGACAACAATCTATGTAACACATGATCAAACTGAAGCAATGACAATGGCTTCTCGTCTTGTTGTTATGAAAGACGGAAAAATTCAACAAATTGGAACTCCAAAAGAAGTATATGAAACACCTGAAAACATTTTTGTTGGTGGATTTATCGGCTCTCCAGCGATGAATTTCTTCCGTGGTAAATTAACTGAAACCGATTTCGTTATAGACAATGCAATAAAAATTAAAGTAACTGAAGGCAAAATGAAGATGTTACGTGAACAAGGCTATGTAAATAAAGAGATTGTTTTAGGTATTCGTCCTGAAGACATTCATGATGAACTATTATTTTTAGAAGCTTCACAATCTACTGCCTTTACAACAAAAATCGAAGTTGCTGAATTGTTAGGTGCTGAATCTATTTTATATATGAAACTGGGAGATCAAGATTTTGCAGCACGTGTTGATGCAAGACATACATTTTCACCTAGTGATCAAATTAAACTAGCATTTGATATAAATAAAGCACATTTCTTTGATAGCCAAACTGAACAACGTATTCGTTAAAAAATAATTTTTCCTATATCACATACAAAAAAACCGTCCACATATTTTGAGGGCGGTTTTCATTATTATACGAGGGTTTCTACTGTATGAAATGATTGTCCTTTCGTGCCAATAATACCGAAAATCGGTAAGTCACTCAGCACCAATTCTTCTTGCTGTTTCATAAAAGATGACGTTAATTGTTTTATCTCTATCCATACGTCATTAATACAAAGTACATTGGAATCGTTCTCTTGTTGGCGTGAAAAAATAGAATCTATTTTATATAAACCAGCATTTTGAAAAAGCATATCAATGCGACTAAATGCATTCAAAGTAATGCTGATTACGCGTTGCCAATCTCCTTGTTTGTCCATATCATAGGATACAAAAAGTGCTTCTCCGCCTAGATTCGTAATTTCCTCTACTGTTGCTTGTCCACTTTCTTGATCAATGTCCGTCACAATTACTTTTGCGCCTTGTTTAGCCAACAAAAGAGCTGTATTACGTCCAATACCGATGCCACCGCCAGTTACGATGGCAACTTTTCCTGCAAGCTTCATTTTCATTACCCCTTCTATAAGTCTTACCGTTATTCAGTATACTGCTTTATGAGATTAGTCTGCAAGCAAGAAAAGTTGCTCACTCATTTGTAAGCGGTTACTTTTTTATTCCTTCCTTTTTCCTACTATTACGCTGATCGAAAACTAAACCGATGAAAATTAAAATCCCCCAAAAGATTACACTACCTCCAGTCATTTCAATTTCCCCCTTATTATATAAAGATATTATTTTAATCATTATAACATTTCCTTAATTTTCAATCTATTAAACCAAAAATGATATTATTTCATAAATTGTATTTGTATAACAAAAAAGACCTTCTTATTTTAAGAATAAAAAGGTCCTTTTTCATTATACAAGACTTATCACTTTCGTTTTTGTAATTAAATCCTGAAAACCACAATTATCTTTGCGGAATAACATCATATATACGTTACATAATATTGGAATTCCAAGTAGTAATATGTTCGGTAATAACAATACAAAAAATCGTATCGTTAATGTTTGTAATGTTAACTTTTCACTCTTCAATGAAATTAATTTTATTCTCGTTACCTTTTTACCAAGTGTTACACCGTTCCAAATAAAGGGTACTAAAATAAAATATATCGCCATTAATATAAAAACTACTGCGAGATCATATCTATAATCGCCAAAACTAATATTAAAGCGATCAAAAATAGCACTATAATTTCCAGTCATAATAGCTACTACTGCACCATACATAACCGAGATTAAAAACATGTCAATTAGGGAAGCACCTATACGGTTCATTACAAGCGCTGGACGATGCATCTTTAACTTCATTTTTATGTCGACTCCTTCATATCCTTCTTTACCCGTCTCATCGTACCACTTCTAAAAAACATTGTAAACTAGCGTTTCTCTTACTTTTCTTGTACAATGTGTTACAACAGCATTGTAAAGGAGGTTCCCATATTGAAAAAATGGATAATCCTATTCGTCGCATTTCTATTAGCCGGTTGTGCTGGAAATACAAATCATATAACTTATACGATTAGCGATGAATATGAACTCATACGTACTTCTGGAAATGCATTTGAACTTTTCCCATCGCAAGATGCTGTCTATGCCACACAATACATTCCTGCAAAAGTTACAGACATAGCCTGGGATGATAAATACATTATTGCAAAACAAACTGAGGAAAAGTCAGATCCGAATAACCCTGACGGAGCAATTGCAAATAAAAAAAGTGAGCATTATTGGATTATTGACGTAAAGCATAATAAACGTTTTGGTCCCTATAATGAAAAGCAATTTAATGAACAAAAAGATGCGTTTAAAATTAAGGTGCCTTTTCAAAGTGTAGATTCATACATAGAAGAACAGAAAAAACAGTCAGCATAGTATTTTAAGTGCTGACTGTTTTTTCTTGCATATATTTAAAAACAACTTACTCAGAAAGTGAGATATTAAAAGTTTGTGGCTCTTTTACAACATCTTGCGTTTCTGCATCTGCTGCGATTACATTATCTGTTGTAAATTTAATATCCTTTACCTTTTCTTTTCCATCATCAAGTATTAGGCCGATAATACCATCTCTTGTTTCACCAGGCTTGTAGTCTTCCCTTGATACATTTTTTGTACCAACGAGCGTATCTTCATCATATAAAAAGTTTTGAGTTGCTACTTTAAAATGTTGCTTATCATTAATGGCAACATCATTCATAGAGAAAAATTGCATATTTTTATTCCCGGTATTTTCTACCTTATATGTAATTTCAACGTAACGAATCGTATCACTAATCTCTGTTCCACTTAGCGATGCATATAACTCTGCATCTTCTTGACTTACTTTATCTCCTAATCTACGCTTTACCTCTTCAGGAGTTAATGCCGTATATACTTTTAATGTATCTTTTGCATCTTTACTCATCTGTGATAAAGAGATTACTTTCACACCTTGTACGTGAATTTTCATTGGTGCTACTTCAAATGTTTGATTCACCGTATGAATCTGCTCTAACTTAAAAGTACCCCAACCTGTTTCTTTCACTTTTTGTCCTACTTTTTTCAGCTCACGCCCGCCATATTCTTTTGTTTCAGGAATAGATTCTTTCTTCTCCGGTTCAACTTTCTTTTCTTCTTGATGGAAGCAACCACTTAACATAAGAAGAAAACTACATAAAACAAAAATATTTTTCCATGCTTTCATCATATAATTTCTCCTAACACTATCATTCATTAATATTAATTAGTCCTTTGCTTTGTAAACTATAGAAACAATGAGAAGTCCACAAAACGAACTTGTCAGTCCAGATACTATTATACCCCCTATTTGGAAAATATGAAAATAGGGATCTGCGAACGCGTGAATGACAAATATAAAAGCTGCCACAATGATTGCCGAAATCCAATACTTCCTTTTTTCTGAAGCTATCATAATATCTTTCCCTGTTTCATCTTTATACTTCCATAGTACGTACAATAGTAATAATAAACCAATACATGTACTCCCGTGTTGCATATATTTATACACTGGAATACTATGAAATTCTCTTTGTAAAAATGGTATTTTTATAACGAAGTAGCCCGTATTATGAGTAAACGCATCCCAAACGACATGCGTGAGCATACCAAATAAAGCAGAGTAGCAAAATACAAAGGAATCCTTCCATGTATGAAGCCCCCACCTCTTATCTACTGCATATGTATAGTAGCCAGCAAACGGTTTAGGTAAATGTGTTATAAACGGCTTTTTTAAAATGTAATGATACATATATGCGAGCAGAAATACAAGTGGTAAATTTAAATACAAGAACCCAAGCCATGTATGCCCAATAACACCATACGTTCTAAAGTGTAAAAAATATTCAAAATCAGGCGCCATACTCCCTAATATAAGAGCCGTTACTGAAATATATTTGGACTGCTTTTTCACAAAAGGAAGGACTGCTGCTGGATGCGCAAATGTAAATGGCATGTTTTGACTCCTTTTTATAATTACAATAGATTACATACTATCATAACGACATGAATAATCTCCATGCAATATTTATTTTCACATTGGAATATGATAGTTTAAATGATATAATCCACATGAAATATTCAGAAAATAAGAAGGACTCATGTGCCATTAACAATGGTATTTGCTACTTTTTTAGAATCAAAATCCGTTATGAATTGAGGTTTATATATTGATTGACGTACCCTTTTTAAAAAATGTCACATTAAAAAAAGAAAATATCCCTAGTTTTTCCGCATATCCTTACTGTCTACCTGCTATCCGAACATTACAATCATTAGCTTTCCACCCAAATGTAACATTCATTATTGGAGAAAATGGAACGGGTAAATCAACATTACTCGAAGCAATTGCAATTGCTTTAGGTTTTAACGCAGAAGGTGGAACGAAAAACTTCCGCTTTAGTACAAACGATTCACATTCATCTTTACATGAATACCTTCGAATTTCCAAAAGTTTCAATACACCAAACGACGGTTTCTTTCTTCGTGCTGAATCATTTTATAACGTTGCTTCTTATATTGATGAAATAGATGCTATAAAATCTTATGGCGGTGTTTCACTTCACGAACAATCCCATGGTGAATCATTCTTTTCATTATTTATGAATCGTTTTTCAGGACAAGGTTTATACATTTTAGATGAGCCTGAGGCAGCTTTATCACCAATGAGACAACTTTCCATGCTTATTCGAATGCATGAACTAGCGGAACAAGGTTCACAATTTGTTATCGCGACGCATTCTCCTATTTTAATGGCTTACCCTGAATCCACTATATACGCTTTAACACAAGAAGGAATTCACGAATCCGCCTTAGAAGAAACTGAGCATTACCAAACGACAAAACTTTTCTTTGAAAATCGTGATCGATTATTTCATCATTTATTTGATTCGTGAACTATTCACTATTCAGCAAGGCTTGAGGAAGAAGAATTCTTTCGGTAAATTCGTTAAAAAAAGAAGCAGCGATTGCTGCTTCTTTTTATAGTGCTTCTATAAATAGTGCTACCCCAATACCGCCGCCGACGCATAGAGAGGCAATTCCTTTTTCTAACCCGCGTCTCTTCAATTCATGAATTAAACTTACAGTAATACGAGCTCCTGTACAACCGATTGGATGCCCAAGTCCTACACCACTACCGTTTACATTCACTTTTTCACGATCTAAACCTAGTTCTTTCTCTACAGCTAAGTATTGCGCAGCAAAAGCTTCATTAATTTCCAGTAAATCCGCATCTTCTAATGACCAATCTACTTTTTCTAATCCTTTACGAATTGCTGGCGCTGGTCCAATACCCATAATTTTTGGGTCTACTCCAGCTACTGAATATCCAACAATTCTAGCTAACGGTTGTAAGCCTTTTTCTTTCGCTTTTTCTTCGCTCATTAATACTAGAACCGCGCTTCCGTCATTCAGGCCAGATGCATTACCTGCAGTTACTGAACCGCCTTTACGGAAAGCTGGTTTTAATCCAGCTAATTTTTCTGCTGTAATATCAGCACGTGGATGTTCATCCTTTGAAAATACTACTTCTTTTCTACGTTCTTTTATTGTAATAGGAACAATTTGATCGTCAAAGTATCCAGACTCAATTGCCTTCAGTGCCAATGTATGACTGCGAAGAGCAACTTCATCTTGTTCCTCTCTTGTAATTTCATATTGTTCAACTAAATTTTCCGCTGTTTCCCCCATCATAATATGATGAATCGGATCTTCTAACACTTCCCACACCGTATCACGAATTTCTCCGTGCTGTAGACGTTGTCCCCAGCGGTGTTGTTTCAATGCATAAGGGCTTGAACTCATCGCTTCTACTCCACCTGCAATTACAACATCACTTACACCTAATTGAATTTGCATTGCAGCTGACATAATTGCTTGCATACCTGAAGAACATTGGCGTTGGATTGTATATCCTGTAACTGTGTCAGGAAATCCTGCCGCTAATGCAGCTGTTCTTGCCGTATTTGCTTCATCAGTTCTTTGAATACAATGACCTAAAATCACTTCATCAACTTCGTGTGGTTCTACCCCGCCTCGTTTTACAGCTTCCTGAAGTACAGGAACAGCTAATTCTACTGGCGTTACATTTTTTAGCGCTCCCCCAAAAGTTCCAATTGGCGAACGAACTGCAGCTGTAATAACAACATTATGCATTTTGCACTTGCCCCTCTCTTATGTACCCTAGTCAGTTTTTAGGTGAAATTCCATAAGATGTATATCTATAACTATCATACTATAAACATACTAAAAAATCAAAATATTTAATATAATAAAAATAGAAGGAATTACCCTTCTATTCTGTTAATGCATATAAAAATTTTTTTAAAATTTTCTCTGTCGTTTCATTCAATTTTGGTAACTTGTCTACCGGAAAATATTGAAGCTTCAATCCCTCATGATCAAGCCTTAATTCTCCACTTACATGATGCCCCTGATACAGATGAATGACATTAAAAATTTCATCCCCATTAGGATAACGGAAATATACTTCTTTTCCTGAAAGGACACCAAGAAATTGCATAATTTTTGCTTGTAACCCCGTCTCTTCGAATAATTCTCGGCGAGCAGTTTCTTCCGTCGTTTCTCCTAGTTCCATCGCGCCGCCAGGTACACCCCAATCATATGTATCTGAACGATATTGAAGCAATACTTCTTGATGATCATTTAATATAATGACTGCTGACCCAACGAGAATAAGTGGCCTTGTCCCAACGACTTTGCGTAACTCTTCAATATACCCCAATATGTAAACTCTCCTTTCCTCACCCTCCCTTATCATAACAAAATTTTTCTCCTTTTGTTGATGTAATTTCCAAGAAAAAAAAGGAAGCTTTCGCCTCCTTTTTCCCATTTCTATTTCTTAAAACTTTCATATTTTACAACTTCAAAAGCTTCTTCAATTTCATCATTACGATAATGGACATATGTAAATCGCCCTAATTCTATTAATCTTGCTATTTCTTGTAACGCTTTCTGTTGCTCATATGTTTCTTCCAGCTTAATATGTACATAAAATTTCATCAACGGATGTTCATATAAAGGTTCTCCCACCTCAACATATACATCTTCAACCCCTTGTACCACGCTTACATAACTTGCAAATTGATAAAGAGCTTCTCTGTCTGAAACGATTTTTAATGTATACATATATTCTCCCCCTTTTCTTTACTATATCAAAAAGATGATCACACTACGTTAAAGAACTATGAAATTTTTTCGACTTGTAATAAACAAGGCTTTTATCCATACATAGGGTCTTTTCTCAACATATATTATAGGAAGAATTTTTTCAGTTGAGGTGTTCCTTATGGATCCATACGTCAATATATGTATTTGCATTACTCCAGGCGCCAACATTTCTGATGACCGTATCGCAAAAGATTTAGCAGTTGCAGAGTCAATTTGGCACCCCATTACATTTCAAATTAAAGAAGTAATTATTTTAAATGAACTTTTTCGTTTTTCTGACCGTGAAATTAGTTATAAAAACTCTATTCAAAGTCAGGAAAAATTAGCATCCTTTTTCCAAACGTGTGTAAATGAAGCTCCTGAATGCGATCTTTACATTTGTTATATTGGCAGTAATTATTTCAAAGAAACAGCAGTAATTGCCTGTGCTTACTCTTTAGCAAAACAACAGCAACTTACTGGTTATATCGTGTTAACAAATTCAGCTGCTCCTATGAAAAATATATATACGCTCGCTCACGAAATAGGTCATATTTTATTTACAAGACGTGTTCACGGAAAACTTACTCACGCAGATCCTCATTCCCCAACTGGCTCAGAGCACCATCCTTCTCCAACAAATCTTATGTATCCTATCGTACCTCGTCCTGAAAATGTCCATATTCAATCCCTATTAACAAACGAACAAAAAGCACTCTCTTTACAAAGTTCTTTATTACAAAGAAAAAAACAGTAACAATCTTGTTACTGTTTAAAACAACTTATTCCAATCCATAAACCAAAGCCCGGCTGCTAGAAATAAAAATAAGCAACTAAATATAAACGTAATCCCTCTAAAAATCCCTATATAATATTTCTTTGGAAATAATTTTTTGCATATCCAGAGCAGCCCTTTTCCTATTAAACCGGAGAACAAAACATAACCCGATGTGTCATCTAATAAAGTATCGAAATAATCATCGTGTACCTTTTTCGAAAAGGTATTATATAGCCCCAAAATCGTTAAACCTAAAAATATAGTAGACAATATACCTAGAAATTTACTTTGCATGTTTGTTCCCCCCTTAATAAAAAATCCAGTTCGTTCACTAGTAATATAAAACTAACTTACTCTTTTTCTCTCTTCAATTTTTAAAGACCATCTCATTAATCCATATATACTTCCATACATAAGTAATATCTTTGCAATTCCCCAAAATACATTTTTTTCTTCTAATCCTTTAAATATAAACATAATCGCTAAAGGAACAATTAGTACCAAAACCCCCATCCAACCAAGGACATATACTTCTCCAACGAAAAGTAATAAAAAGATACTTGCTGCTAATATATATGTTTGCATTGTCGACAATTGCAAAATAGGTGTACCGTACCATTTATCAACAAACATCAATAATACTAATAATAGAATGGGAACCATTACTATTATGTAAATAATCCCGAACTCTACAAATTTATTTTTAAAAGAAGACATTCTAAACGCAACGATGGTTCCAATAATTGTAATGATTAAGACGATAGGATAGCCAATTAACTGTATATTCGTTAGTGTAAATTGCTGATTTGGATTATTAAATAAAATATGAGTTAATATCCAATACCCGCCAATACCAATTATCATAGCAAGAATACTCTTTATACTCCCGCCTTTATCCTTTTCCATCTCTTTCGCTAATTCTTCCGCATATTCTTTTGGTGAATCGCCAAATATATCACTTACCGTCTTTCCCTCTTTCTCACCTTCTATTAAATGAAGTTCTGCATCTTCTAGAAAGGCGTCCACATCTTCTTCTTTTATTCCTTTTGTTATTAAATACACTTTCGTATCGATTAAAAACTTTTCTCCTTCTTTAGAAATTTGCATGGTAATCCCTCCCTCATTTAACCGCTTCTCTTCTATTCGTCTTCATCATAATTTCAAGGAAGATTAAAATAAACAAACTTCCGTATAAACATATAATTTGAAATAACATTGGCACGAGATCTTCTGATGTAAATGTTTTAAACAGTAACATAATCGAAAGTGGAATAATTAAATATAAGTTTTTAAACCATCCATCAAAATACATATTTACCGCTACTGTAATGATAAAAATACCACCAGCTAATAAATAACTTTGCATTTGAGTGAATATAAACATTTTTGTAGGATATATCACATCTAGTACTGTAATAACTCCCATTAAAAACATTGGCGCTATCATAACTAAAAACCACATAGAAAACCACGTTTTTGAAAAACTTGTTACAAAAGTCATTTTACGAAGTAGAAAATTAGGACCTATCACAACTAAAATCAATGACAAACTATACCCAACGCACTGAATAAGTGACATCTGTAATAATCCGTTATTCACTATTAGAATAGAAGCAATAATCCAAAGCGATACGATATTCATTACTGTAAAACCAATTTGCTTCCACGTTTCCTGTCTATCTCTTTCCATCACTTTTACAAGTTCATTTGCATATTCTTTCGGTGAGCTTCTAAAAACATCTTCTACACTTTTCCCATCACTCTCACCCTCAATTAAATGAAGTTCTGCATCTTCTATAAAATTTTCAATATCGTTTTCTTTCACACCCTTTGCCGTTAAAAATAATCTCATATCTAATAAAAACTTTCGTGCTTCACTTGATAGCATTATTTTTTTCGCCCCTTCCCTTCAAGTAGACGCTCTACACTACTTTGCATCGCTTCCCATCGATCCATAAATTCATCAAGTGCTTCCTCGCCTTTTTCTGTTAATGTATAATATTTTCGCTTTGGGCCAGATTGAGATTCCTTCATTACACTTGTTATTAGCCCTTCCTTTTGCATTCGTATTAATAACGGATAAATACTTCCTTCACTCGCCATTGTAAAGCCATACTTCGCTAGCTTTTCACTCATTTCATAACCGTATATTTCACCTTCAGAAATAATAGCAAGTAAGCATCCTTCTAAAATTCCTTTCAGCATTTGACTTGTCGACATAATTCAAATCCTCCCACTATCTTGTTTTACAAGATAGATAAGCGTAAGTATCTTGCTTTACAAAATAGTATAACAGAGACTATTTTGCAAAACAAGATAGCTAACAATATTTTTCCAAATCTTTGCAGGATTTTTATTATCCACTCTCTAAATAGAGCAATATGAGAACTTTATTACGAAGGGATGTTTTTCATCATGGTTACAAATCGAGTTGTTTTTTTAACAGGCGCTGCAAGTGGTATTGGTTATGAAATGGGAAACGCTTTTGCAAAAGAAGGTGCAAAAGTCGTTATTACCGATCGCCTTGAAGAACGGGCAAAAGAAGCTGCTGAACAATTGCAAAAAGAAGGCTACCAAGCTATTGGTTTAAAATGTGACGTTACATCTGAAGAAGAAATTGCAGCTGCAATTTCTCAAACAGTTAATCATTTCGGTTCATTACATATATTAATTAACAACGCAGGCATGCAACACGTTTCACCAATTGAAGATTTTCCAACTGAAAAGTTCGAATTACTTATTAAAATTATGCAAATCGCCCCTTTTATCGCAATAAAGCATGCCTTCCCAATCATGAAAAAGCAAAAGTACGGTCGTATTATTAATGTCGCATCCATTAATGGTCTCGTTGGATTTGCAGGGAAATCTGCCTACAATAGTGCGAAACATGGCGTAATTGGATTAACAAAAGTTGCCGCTTTAGAAGGCGCTACTCACGGAATTACCGTTAACGCGCTTTGTCCTGGTTATGTCGATACTCCTCTTGTACGTAATCAACTACAAGATTTAGCTACGACACGAAATGTACCACTTGAAAATGTGTTAGAGGATGTCATTTATCCACTTGTACCACAAAAACGCTTATTACAAGTACAAGAAATCGCGGATTATGCTATATTTTTAGCGAGCGAAAAAGCGAAAGGTATAACTGGTCAAGCTGTCGTTATCGATGGTGGTTATACTGCTCAATAAAAAATAAAGTTTGCTCACGAAGAGCAAACTTTATTTTTTATTGCGAGGATCTTCCTACTTTAGTAATTGTTTAGGGAGTTTCTCGATTGCAACAATTACCCCATCTAATTTACTTTCAATACGGTGGAGTAAATATAATGTTACAACAATCGGAAACCCTACATTACCTACCATCCTGATCCACTCTTCCATCTTTCTCTCCTCCTTTCATTATATAAATAAGAGAAAAGAAAACATTTAGGCATAAAGAACAAGCTATTATGTATTAGCTTGTCTTTCAAATAATGATGCAATTTCCTGTTCATAATCTCCTCGTATAATACCTTTCTCGGTAATAATACCTGTAATTAATTCGTTTGGTGTTACGTCAAATGCAGGATTATAAACATCTGTTCCAATTGGTGCCACTTGTTTTCCAAAAATTTTCGTAACTTCTGTTTCGTCTCTTTCTTCAATAACTATTTCAACGCCTGTTTGTTTCGTAATATCAAATGTCGATAGCGGAGCTGCAACGTAGAACGGGATATCGAAATATTTTGCTAATATAGCTAAATTCATTGTTCCGATTTTATTTGCCGTATCTCCATTTGCGACAATTCGGTCCGCACCTACAATAATCGCGTTGATTTCCTTCGTTTGAATAGCATGCGCTGCCGCATTATCTGTAATAAGTGTTACATCAATATTTACCTGTTTCAATTCCCAAGTCGTTAAACGCCCGCCTTGTAAAACCGGTCTCGTTTCACACGCATACGCATGTAACCGTACACCTTTTTCTTTCCCAATATAAAACGGCGCTAATGCAGTACCATATCTAGCAGTTGCGATACTGCCAGCGTTACAAATTGTTAAAATGTTATCACCGTCTTTAAAACATGATAACGCATGTTCTCCAATACTCCGGCATACCGCTTCATCTTCTTGTTGAATGCGAAGCGCTTCTTCTTCTAATATTTTTTGTGCTTCTTTTATTGTAGTAATTTCTCGAATCGATTCTCTCATGCGATCGATTGCCCAAAATAAATTAACTGCTGTCGGGCGTGACGTCCCTAAATAATTACAATCTCTATTAAACTTCTTTTGAAATTCTTCAATATGTAAAGTAGTATATTTTTTTGACGCAAGCGCCAAGCCAAATGCAGCTACAATTCCAATTGCAGGTGCTCCTCTTACTTCTAGCATGACAATACTTTTCCATACCTCTTCAATCGTCGTTAATGTTTTGTATTCTGTGCTATGCGGTAGCTTTGTTTGATTTAATACTGCAATGGCATCACCTTTCCAACTGACAGACCTCGGAATAGTAACAATTGTACTCATGCTTTTACCCCTCCAGAAACTGTCTGTTGAAATAATGTTCGGAACAGTTGAATATCGGCGTTCTTAGATTCATATTGTATTAGTTCTTTACCTAAAGATAGCGCTTGTTTCTTCGCTTGAATTCTCGTTTCTTTATTTACTATTTCATCTAAATCCGCTACATGCGCTAATCCAATTGTTCTGCGGATAAGTTCACATCCAGCAAATCCAACGGCATCCGTAAAAATATTTTGCAAAATAATCGGCAACCATTGTTTCTCTTTCGTATATGCTTCTACACCTTCTCCAATCCATAACTTCGTAAAAGCTTCTACAAAATAACTCCATGTTTTCTCAATATGGAAAAATAGCACATTTCTTTTTTCCTCTTCACGTGATAACGCATTTAATAATAAATTTGCAATAAATTGACCAAGATCAAATCCAAATGGGCCATATGTTGCAAATTCCGGATCAATCACTTTCGTTTCAGAAGGCGATGAAAAAATACTACCAGTATGTAAATCACCATGAATAAGCGCTTCTTTTCTCGTTAAAAATTTATATTTATACTGTGCGACTTTTAACTTTAAAGTTTTGTCACTCCACAATTCATCAACCGCTAGTTGTAACTCTGGCTCATAATCATTCGTATCGTAATGACCGAACGGATCTGTAAACACTAAATCCTCTGTAATTTTGCAAAGGTCTGGGTTTACAAATGTACCTTCTAGTACTCTTTTCTCTTCTGACTCTAATCCGAAATCTGAAGTATAAAATAAAACATGTGCTAAAAAACGACCAATATGTTGGGATAAAAGCGGATATTCTTCTCCATCTATGAATCCTTTTCTAGCAATTGTTAGCCTTGATAAGTCTTCTATTACTGTTACTGCTAACTCTTCATCATGACTGTACACTACCGGCACGTATTCCGGCACATACTTCGCAAAAATTTGTAATGCTTTACTTTCAATCGTCGCTCTTTTTATAGATAACGGCCAACTCTCACCAACTACTTTCGCATATGGCAATGCTTGTTTTAGTATAATAGACTTCTCTCCATCACCTAATTTGAACACGTAATTTAAATTTCCATCTCCAATTTCATGACAAACTACATTTGCTTTCTTTTCAAAATAACCGTGTTCTTTCGCATATTGTATAGCTGTCGTTTCAGTTAATGAATAATATCCCATCGTCTTCTCCCCCTTTTTTAATTCAGAGGTTTTTCTAACACAGAAAAACCTCTTTCCACTAAGAAAGAGGTTTGAAGTTTATCTTCTCCCCTCTTATCTGCCAGAAAGTAAACTTTCTGCTGGAATTAGCACCGTGCCTTTTGGCGTAAATAAACGCCCCATTTCACAATGGTATTACGGTCGGTTGCTGGGCTTCATCGGGCCAAATCCCTCCACCTGCTCTTGATAAGAGTTGTATAATTTTTTGAATTTTTAACTTTATGTTGAAGACTATACCAAGAATAAAAATCACTTGTCAACATTTTATTTATATAATTCTGGACGACGATCTGCAAAAACTGGAATTCCTTTGCGAACCTCTTTAATTTTCTCAAAATGAAGCTCTCCAAATAAAATGGATTCTTCTTCATTCGCTTCAACAACAACTTCTCCCCAAGGATCGACAATTAAAGAGTGACCAGCAAACTCATTATTCGGATCCTTTCCTGCCCTATTACATGCAACAACATAACATTGATTTTCAATTGCTCTTGCTTGCAATAGTAAACGCCAATGTGCTAAACGAACTAATGGCCATTCTGCTACAACAAATAAAACTTTGGCACCTTTAGCAGTATGAACGCGCATCCATTCCGGAAAACGAATGTCATAACAAATTGTGCCGGCACACTCTACATCATCTAGCTTAAATTCACCTGTACTATTTCCAGCTATTAAATATTTATGTTCATCCATAAGCTGAAATAAATGCACTTTACTATATTCATTGACTAGTTCTCCTTCCTTGTTTATAACATACATTGTATTTGTAACACCTTGTTTTGTTTGCTTGGCAATAGAACCACCGACAATATGTACACCATATTGTTTCGACCATTCTTTCAATTTTTCTTTCGTTTCCAATCCATCCCTATCTGCAATTTCAGAGAGTCTCGTTAAATCATATCCTGTTGTCCATAGTTCTGGTAAGACAATAACATCTGGTCTTTCCTTCATCGCTTCGCTTATTTTATTTTTAGCATTCTCAATATTTTTTTCTACATCTCCAAAGACAATGTCCATTTGAATACATGCGACTTTCATTTTGTCAGCCCCATTCATAATTTTTTCTTTACAAAATACTGGAAAGATTATATCATTTGTCACTAGAATTGTAACAACTTTCAAAAGAGGTGGAAAGTATGAAATTTTTTCAACCTTCTGAGATAGTAACATCATTGCCGACACAATTTTTCGCTTCACTTGTTGCAAAAGTTAACAAAGTCGTAGCAGCTGGTCACGATGTTATTAATCTAGGTCAAGGTAATCCAGATCAACCAACACCGCAGCATATCGTAAAAGCTTTACAAGATGCTGCAGAAAAGACCGTTCATCATAAATATCCGCCATTTCGCGGACATGAAAGTTTAAAAGAAGCCGTGGCAACATTCTATCAACGTGAATATGATGTAGTAGTAAATCCAAAAACAGAAGTTGCTATTTTGTTTGGCGGAAAAGCTGGATTAGTAGAATTACCAGTTTGCTTTACAAACCCTGGTGATACGATTCTCGTTCCCGATCCAGGCTATCCAGATTATTTATCAGGTGTTGCTTTAGCAAAAGCACAATTTGAAACAATGCCACTACTTGCAGAAAATAATTTTTTACCAGATTATACGAAAATTGATGACTCTACCGCTGAACGTGCAAAGTTAATGTTTTTAAACTATCCAAATAATCCTACTGGTGCTACTGCATCAAAAGAATTCTTTGAAGAAACCATTCATTTTGCTAATGAACATAATATATTAGTTGTTCATGATTTTGCTTACGGTGCTATTGGATTTGATGGTCAAAAGCCCGTGAGTTTCTTACAAGCAGACGGTGCCAAAGATACAGGAATTGAAATTTACACTTTATCGAAAACTTTCAATATGGCTGGATGGCGTATCGCTTTTGCAGTAGGGAATGAAAGTGTCATTGAAACCATTAACTTATTACAAGATCATATGTATGTTAGTATTTTTGGTGCCGTTCAAGATGCAGCACGCGAAGCGCTATTAAGTTCGCAATCTTGCGTCGTAGAACTTGTTAATCGTTATGAATCTCGCAGGAATGCTCTTATAGAAGCTTGTCATGCAATCGGTTGGAATGTTGACATTCCAACGGGCTCATTTTTTGCATGGCTTCCTGTACCAGAAGGATATACATCTGAGCAATTTTCTAATATTTTACTAGAAAAAGCACACGTTGCAGTTGCTCCTGGTGTTGGATTTGGTGAGCATGGCGAAGGGTATGTCCGCGTTGGTCTCTTGCATACAGAAGATAGATTACGAGAAGCCATTACTCGAATTGATAAATTAAATTTTTTCAAAAAGTAATTGACAACATGAAAAATATCTGACAAAATTCAGTTATCTTAAAAATTTAAACATTTCTAAATACTTCTTATCAAGAGCAGGTGGAGGGACGAGCCCGACGAAACCCGGCAACCGATCTACAATTGTAGACACGGTGCTAATTCTCGCAGCATTATGCTGACAGATAAGGAGCTGGTTGTAAAAAAACCTCTCCTTAGCTGAGAGGTTTTTTTATTTAACTAGGAGGTTTTAACAATGAGCGGAATTATAGCGACGTATTTAATCCATGATGATTCACATAACTTAGAAAAAAAAGCTGAGCAAATTGCACTCGGTTTAACAATTGGCTCTTGGACTCATTTGCCACATTTATTGCAAGAACAATTAAAACAGCATAAAGGCAACGTCATTCATGTTGAGGAATTAACTGAACAAGAACATACCAATTCGTATTTACGTAAAAAAGTAAAACGTGGGATTATTAAAATCGAATATCCATTATTAAATTTCAGTCCAGATTTACCAGCAATTTTAACAACTACATTCGGAAAGCTATCACTTGATGGCGAAGTGAAATTAATTGACTTAAATTTTTCAGACGAGTTAAAAAAACATTTTCCTGGCCCGAAGTTCGGCATAGATGGTATTCGAAACCTTTTACAAGTACATGAGCGTCCTCTTTTAATGAGTATTTTTAAAGGGATGATTGGACGAAATATTGGGTATTTAAAAACGCAATTACGCGATCAAGCAAGTGGTGGTGTAGATATCGTAAAAGATGATGAAATATTATTTGAGAATACATTAACACCACTTACGAAACGCATCACATCTGGAAAAGAAGTTTTACAATCCGTATATGAAACATACGGGCATAAAACGTTATATGCCGTAAATTTAACAGGACGAACTTTTGATTTAAAAGAAAATGCGAAACGTGCAGTGCAAGCTGGCGCTGATATTCTATTGTTTAACGTATTTGCTTACGGACTAGATGTACTACAATCACTTGCAGAAGATGACGAAATCCCAGTTCCTATTATGGCACACCCTGCTGTAAGTGGCGCTTACTCAGCATCCAAGTTATATGGAGTTTCATCTCCATTATTACTCGGCAAGCTACTACGTTACGCTGGCGCTGACTTTTCATTATTCCCATCTCCATACGGGAGTGTTGCGCTAGAAAAAGAAGAAGCTCTTGCTATCTCAAAATATTTAACTGAAGATGACGCATTTTTCAAGAAGAGTTTTTCTGTTCCGTCTGCTGGTATTCACCCTGGTTTCGTTCCCTTCATCGTAAGAGATTTTGGTAAAGATGCTGTGATTAACGCTGGCGGCGGGATACACGGACATCCGAATGGGGCGCAGGGAGGCGGTAAAGCTTTCCGTACTGCGATTGATGCTACTTTGCAAAATATACCTCTCCATGAAGTAGATGACATAAATTTGCATAGTGCACTACAAATATGGGGAAATCCCTCTCATGAGGTGAAATTATGAGTATTCAAGTATTTTGTGATTTCGATGGCACGATTACAAATAATGATAACATTATGTCCATTATGGAAAAATTCGCACCACCAGAAGCTGAAGAAGTAAAGAATAGAATATTATCACAAGAGCTATCTATTCAAGAAGGTGTTTCTCAATTATTTCAATTAATACCTACTAATCTACACGATGATATTATTCAATTTTTAATAGAGACTGCTGAAATCCGTAGTGGTTTTCATGAATTTATACAATTTGTAAATGAGAATAACATTTCTTTTTATGTTATATCAGGTGGAATGGATTTCTTCGTCTATCCACTCTTACAAGGAATCATTCCAAAAGAGCACATTTACTGTAATGAAACTGATTTTTCAAGTGAATACATTACCGTTAAATGGCCTCACCCTTGTGATCATCACTGTCAAAACCATTGCGGATTATGCAAATCATCTTTAATCCGTAAATTAAGTGATACGAATGACTTCCATATTGTAATTGGAGATTCCATTACTGATTTACAAGCTGCGAAACAAGCAGATAAAGTATTTGCTCGCGACTTCCTTATTACAAAGTGTGAAGAAAATCATATCGCTTATACACCTTTTGAAACATTTCACGATGTTCAATATGCATTAAAACATTTGTTGGAGGTGAAATTATGAAACAACTTTTTCGTCAATGGTATGACTTAAGCGAGATTAAAAAAGAATTAACAATACGAAATTGGTTTCCTGCAACGAGTGGTAATATTTCTATAAAGGTTAGTCATGAACCACTCACTTTTCTCATTACAGCAAGTGGTAAAGATAAAACAAAAACTACTCCAGATGATTTTCTATTAGTAGATCATCTAGGGGTTCCCGTATTAGAGACTGAGTTACATCCTTCAGCAGAAACAATATTGCATACACATATTTATAACAATACGAACGCCGGATGCGTACTTCATGTTCATACAACTGATAACAATGTCATCACAAATTTATATAGTCATGCAGTCACCCTTCAAAATCAAGAAATTATTAAAGCTCTCGATATTTGGGAAGAAGGCGCAACAATTAACATTCCTATTATCGAAAACCATGCTCATATCCCAACGCTTGGTGAAAACTTCCGAAAGCATATACAAGGCGATTCGGGAGCAGTATTAATCCGTAACCATGGTATTACCGTATGGGGCCGAGATAGCTTTGATGCAAAGAAAAGATTAGAAGCTTATGAGTTTTTATTCCAATTTCATATAAAACTATTATCAATTCAAGGAGGCGTTTCTAATGGCGCAAATTCGTATTCATGAAGTAAATACTCGCATTGAAAATGAAATGGAAGTATGTAAATTTCTACAAGAGGAAGGTGTTTTATATGAGAAATGGAACATCTCTAAACTTCCTACTCATTTAAGTGAAAATTATTCTTTAACAGATGAAAACAAAGCTGAAATATTAGCTGTGTTTTCAAAGGAAATCGCTGATGTTTCAGCGCGCCGAGGTTATAAAGCACATGATGTAATTTCACTTTCAAATAGCACACCTAACCTTGACGAATTATTAATTAATTTCCAAAAAGAACACCATCATACTGATGATGAAGTTCGCTTTATTGTTAGTGGTCATGGCATCTTTGCCATTGAAGGAAAAGATGGCAAATTCTTTGACGTCGAACTTGAGCCAGGCGATCTCATATCTGTTCCTGAAAATGCGAGACATTATTTTACCTTGCAAGATGATCGTCAAGTTGTAGCTATTCGTATTTTTGTTACAACTGAAGGCTGGGTTCCAATCTATTAAGGTAGTCAGTTGAATAAAAGGACTTGGATCCCCTTTTCCAACCTTTTATTCACTCTACATATATACATCCTCCTATGGAACAGGCTTATTTCAAAAATGAAATAAGCCTGATTTTTTATTTTCTCAAACATATGAGTCCTTCTATTTTCCAAGTGAATTTTTAACATTTTTTGAACATTTATTGAACTTTTTTTGATTTTTTTCTGAAAATTCTGTTTTATATATGATATACTACAATTAAATAAAAAGGAAAAGAATATGGCAAACAGAGGGGGAGAATCATGAGTTTACTTATCGCACTTATACTAGGGGTTACATGTGGAGCACTTCCTGTTATTTTAGGAGCTATTATGGAGGAGTTAGAGGTTGGTGTTTTAGGTTTTGTCGCATCTTGTGTAAGCGCTTTATTTTTTGGTTTATTCGGTGCTATTCCTGTTTCAATTCTCTGTGCATTTTATATAATACGCCATGCTCGTACAAAACAATTTGGTCCTAATCACACCGCGCAAGTGATTCCATTCCCAATTGAACGATGCCGCCGGGCTTCTAGCTTATAATTGTAAAATGAAATATACCTAAATAAAAGTCCTCACATGAGGACTTTTATTTATTTTCTTCTAGAAATTGAAATAATTCTTGTAAATGCAGGGCATCTTCACTATAGATAACAGATACGTGGCTTATATCGTCGATCTCTGCTTGCATATAAAGGTCAATTCCATCTCGATCATATTTCAATGCCAAATAAAATTCCATTTCTTCCAGCATCTTTTTTGAAGTTCGAATAACGTAATGCCCTTTTTCATCTTTTCCATATTCGAATTCCGGTTCAAAATCATATTTTTGTTTAAAAGCTTCTTTTTGCTTTTCATTAATTTGTATACAAGTTGCTCGTTGCACAGCATCAACCATCTCATCAAATTTTTGAAGATCCATTTCATTTACCCCCTTATGTATTTTTTGTATAACACTTGTGTTCCGCTATTCTCTTCCCCATCTTTTATTAGCTCTTCATACAATTCCTTCGCCAAGCTTAAACCCGGTACTGGTAATTGCAATTTTTCAGCCTCATCTAAAGCAATCTTCATATCTTTCATAAAATGCTTTACATAAAACCCTGGTTCAAAATCTCCCTTTAACATTCGAGGAGCTAAATTACTCAATGACCAGCTACCTGCTGCTCCCGTTGAAATACTCTCTAATACTTTATCGGGATCTAATCCAGCCTTTTTCGCATAAGCAACAGCTTCACATACTCCAATCATATTAGAAGCAATCGCAATTTGATTGCACATTTTTGTATGTTGTCCACTTCCAGCTGGCCCTTGCAACTGAATATTTGTTCCTAGTTTTTCAAATAACGGTAAACATTTTTCATATATTTCTTTCTCTCCACCGACCATAATTGCGAGTCTTGCTTCTTTCGCACCAACGTCTCCTCCAGATACAGGTGCATCTAACGTATATACATTCTTACTTTTACCAGTTTCATTAATACGTTTTGCCAATGTTGGTGTAGATGTCGTGAAATCAATCGCTATCGTGCCTTCATTTGCATTCTCCAAAATTCCATCTATTCCAAAGTACACTTCTTCTACATCATGTGGATATCCAACCATAGTCATTACAACATCAACTTGCTTTACTAACTCTTTCGGTGTATCACACCAATTTGCACCATCTTGCACTAAAGAGTCTGTTTTCGCTTTTGTTCTATTATATACATATACTTTATAGCCGTCTTGCATTAAATGACGCACCATACTGTTTCCCATTACACCAATACCGATGAAACCTATTGATACATTTTTACGTTCCATTTTCTCATCCCCTTTGTTCTAATAAATCATTTACCATCTTTCGAAACTCATTATTAAAATCATCATCTATACTATTTTTCACATTTGAAAATAAAATAACAAAAGTGCCTTTTTCTTTATTAAAATTATTGAAAGTGTTCCAACCAGATAGTACACCATGATTATGAAAATAATCCGGATATATGTAAAAACTAAATGCATATTTTCGTTCTGTTGAAGGTGAAAACATCGCTTGTATACTTTGTTCAGAAAGAAGTTTCCCATTTATAATCGCTTCGTCTAACTTCTTCATATCACCAACTGTCGTATACATCTCACCGCATCCGTATAACCAATCCATTAACAATTTTTGTGCAGGTTCAAGTACATTCTCTTTCTTTACATATCCTTTCGTAAAATGCTGATCTCCCTGAGCCATATTGCCCATACCAGATTCATGCATTTCTGCTTTAGTAAATATATTTTCTTTTATGTAATCTCCTAAAGGCTTTTTTGATATGCTTTCTATAATATAGGCAAGCACCATATAATTATAATCTGTATATCTCCAACCTGCGCCTGGTGGAAATTCTAATTTTTGGCTTCCAATCCAATTTACTAAGTTTATACGAGAAGTAGCATTCACTTTCCCTTTTCCGCTTTCTGGTAAACCTGATGTGTGTGTTAACAAATGATATAAAGTAATATTTTTATCTACTGGAAAAGATGGAATATATTTATTTACATTATCTTCAATATTTAGCTTCCCTTGATCCTGCATCTGTAAAATAGATGTAGCCACAACTGTTTTCGTAATAGAACCGATACGATATTTTGTTTGAGGCGTATTCTCTATCTTATTTTGAACATCAGCATACCCATATCCTTTATTTAATATAACATGCTCTTTATTTGTTACTAAAACCGTTCCATTAAATTGCTTTCCTATTAAATATTGATCTAACTTTTGAGATATACTAGCATAATCAATTTGCTGTCCTTCTTTTTTTTCTATATTCTCTTGTACTTCGGATTCAATAGTAGGACTCACCTTAGTTGTTAATACGGTACTTTCCTTTATATTCGGATTATAGAAAAAATAGTATACGCCACCACAAACTACAGCGGACAGCGAAGCCATCGTCATTATTTTTTTTATCATGTTGCTCCTCCATAATTCCTTCGTTCAATATCCCCCTCACATTCTATTATCGAACAATAAAAAAAAATCGCAACAATTTGTTGCGAAAAATCACTTTTTTTCTTTTCTATATACGCACACTTGATTTTTCCCATTTTTTTTCGCTTCATACAATGCAATATCCGCTCGTTGCATTAATTCTTCTCTTGTAATCCCTTTTTCATATAATGCAACTCCAAAACTCGCTGTTAATTTCGAGATTCCTGAGAATTGCTTTGTTTCAATGAAAAATCGTAATGATTCCGCAACCTGAAATGCTTCTTTTTCTACGGTATTCGTTACTAAAATAATAAATTCTTCTCCGCCCCACCTAGCAAATACATGTTGCTCCTCCACTTTAGATTTCATAAGCTCTGCAAGCTGAATTAATGCTAAGTCACCAAAATCATGGCCATACGTGTCATTTACTGCTTTAAAATTATCTATATCAAATAAAATAAGTGCTATGTTTTCATTATTACGCATCGCATTATCCCATTCTGACTCTAGTATTTGTTGGAACTTCAAACGATTATAAATCTCTGTTAATGAGTCTATCATAGCGAGCCTTTCTTGTTCTTGATAGATTTCATCTAATTCTGTAATCTCTGTACACTTCACAATAAATCTTGATAAATCTTCTGGCAATGGTGTCGCACGCAATAAAAAAGTTGACACTTCCCCTTCATAGTTGGACATCTTAATTCTTCTATCATATGATAATGTATCATCTAACCATGTTATATCATGAGTTGTTGAATAGTATCCATTCTCTCTAATAAAATGTTCAGCAAATACTAAATGTTGCTCACGATAGGCAAACAAATTTTCATATCCGAAAAACTCTAAAAAATTTGTATTACAATCAACAATCTCATCGTCTTCTACTATGAATAATAGATCATTTCGAAAATCAAACATCGTTTGAAGTAGTTCTTGTTGCAAACTTACTTGTCGCACTAAAGAAAGCTGATACAAACTTTTATTCACTTCCTCTAACACCATTTGTGGAGTAACAGGGGCTATTACAATATTACGTATCCCTAACGTAAGCACATCTGTAAACTCACTTGTTATTTGTTGATCCCAAATGACAATAAACGTACTCTGTGGACTATACATATTCTTTATATATTTTATTTGAGAAAAATCTGTTACATACATAATTACAATATGTGGCTTAGTCCTCTGAAACAACAATTCTCCTTCTTCAAAACTATTTGCTATAAACATACATTTTGGATGGATATTTTCTATCGTTTGTTGATGTGTACATCCATTTTCTATATAAAGGACATTTAACTCAAGATCTTGTAATACATTTTGGAAAACCGTATTCTCTAATAAAAAATGTAGTATGTTCATCACTAGTCTTCACTCACTTCATATATCTTGTTCTACTGAATTCCTCACAAACATTTTATAAAAGACTGTTCTCTAAAAACTTTAATGAGTGAGGGATCCATGTTAACAAGCTAATTGAGAATGTTATCTTCGCTTTTTCACTCTATAAATTCCTTTTTTAGTGTATGATTATAGGAATTGTATCGTTTGTATGAATGCCCTAGCTTCCACTTTAAAACTTGACAATTAAAATAAATATATTATATTCTTAAATTCAACAACTTACGAAATGTAAGTACAATATATTACATGTATTTTTTCATTATTTGATATGTAATTTGGAGGATATATAATGACAAACGATAACTTTTTTAATGTTCTATATGGACGCACATCTACACGTGCATTCAACCCTGAGAAAGAAATTTCATCTACAGAGTTACACGAGATTTTAAAGGGAGCTGCTCAAGCACCTTCTGCTTGGAACTTGCAGCACTGGAAATTCCTTGTATTCCAAGGTGACGATGTACAGAAACGATTACATCCAATTGCTTATAACCAGCAACAAATTCTTGATGCTTCTGCTGTAGTCGCTATTTTAGGTGATTTAGAAGCTTATAAAAACGTTGAACCAGTTTATGGTCCAATTGTAGAACAAGGATTTATGAAAGAGGAAGCAAAAGAGCGCTTAGCTAAAAATATTGAGTCTGCATATGCTCGTGAGCAATTCCCAAGAGATGCAGCCTTCTCAAATGCATCTTTAGCAGCAATGCAACTTATGCTTGCAGCTAAAGCAACTGGCTGGGATACTTGCGCTATTGGTGGTTTCAACCCACAAGCACTTACAGAAGAATTTAATGTTTCATCTCGCTACGTACCAATTATGCTTATTACAATTGGTGAATCAACTTTAAAAGGCCATCCTGCACCACGAATGAGCGTAGAGCAAGTGAGTGAATGGGCAAAATAATAAAGTGAACCTGCAATCAATGTGAGGGTCTTACTGCCTATTAATACAGAAGAAAAAGAAACGAAGGTAATGAAATTACCTTCGTTTCTTTTTCTTCTGTCACACATCCGTAATATTACAATGTACGATTCGACATCTACACATAAAAAAATAGTAAAATTTATGCTATTTTCATATGCACAAATGACGTTTTGTGTCGAAATTTGTTAAAGTATCGAAATATAACCGTGTGTTTTTGTTACAATTATGATACAATAATAACAAATAGATAACAAGAGAGGGATTTTCATTGAGTTCATACGGAAGCTTTATTGCACTTTTATGTTACATAGTAACTGTACTGCTTCTATATTTTATTGGCGATGCTGCTAATATTTCAGTATTACAATTTCCTAAAGAAGAAGCGTTCCAATTAGAATCAGAAAAACATACTGCACGATCCATCGTACCACTACTCCTAGCTCTTCCTGTATATATCATCGTTTTATATAAAAGCAAAAAAGTGTAAAGGCTACCTATTTCATTCATTTCGGTGGTCTTTACATTTTTTTGTGATATCTATCCTATTTTAAACATCATCCCGTAGTAAACACCCAGCTAGTCATTTAAAATGAGAAAATCCCCTAGAAAAAATTCCACTCTCTGTCCAGTCACTCACTACCGAACTTACATAGATTATAAGTGTGAAGGGGGTGATGAGGATTATGTTTGGATCATTTGGATGCTGTGATAACTTTAGAGACTGTCATCATCATGAAAGAGAGTGTGACCGTCGTGACCATCGCGAGAAAGAGAGAGAGGTAAAACCACAACAACCAGCTGTATGTAACGTACTTGCTAGCATTTCAGTTGGAACAGAGCTTTCTCTATTAAGCGTTAAAGGTGTTGGATCTTTCCACAATGTGATTTTTGAAGGTTTCTGTAACGGTGTTGCTCTTTTCTCTGCTTTAGCTCGTAATAACAATGACAAAGATAATAAAGACGACAACAAAGATGATAAGCACAATCAAAACCGAAATACTTTTACTGGTATTTTACGTGTATGCCCAACTGATATCGTTGCTATCGCTATCTAGTTCTGTGTCTTATCCTCTATAGTAAGAAAACAAGATTTACTGTTCTCATAGAAAAAACCTGAGACCGATTTCAAATCGACTCAGGTTTTTTTATTACTTATATGCTTTTAACTAGTTCAACAACTTCTTCAGCAGTTGACATCATTAATGCTTTTTCTGCTAATGTTTCCATTTCTGCTTTTGACAACTTGCTTAGTTGTGTTCTTGCAGGAAGAATAGATGTTGCACTCATACTGAACTCATCTAAACCTAATCCTAATAGTAATGGGATAGCAAGTGAATCTCCCGCCATCTCACCACACATACCAGCCCATTTGCCTTCTTTATGAGCAGCATCGATAACCATTTTTACAAGACGTAAAATAGATGGGTTATATGGTTGGTATAAGTAAGATACTTGTTCGTTCATACGGTCTGCAGCCATTGTGTATTGGATTAAATCATTTGTTCCGATAGAGAAGAAATCCACTTCTTTTGCGAATTGATCTGCTAATACTGCTGAAGCTGGGATTTCAACCATCATACCCACTTCAATAGAATCAGAAACAGTTGTATCCGCTTCTACAAGTTTCGCTTTCTCTTCTAACAAGATCGCTTTCGCTTGACGGAACTCATCAAGAGTTGCAATCATTGGGAACATAATTTTTAAATTACCGTATACGCTAGCACGAAGTAATGCACGAAGTTGTGTACGGAACACATCTTGCTCATCAAGACATAAGCGAATTGCACGGTATCCTAAGAATGGGTTCATTTCTTTTGGTAAATGTAAGTATGGAAGCTCTTTATCTCCACCGATATCAAGTGTACGAACAACAACAGGTTGACCTTCTTTTACACCTTCAAGAACTGCTTTATACGCTTCGAACTGCTCTTCTTCTGTTGGAAGATTGTCACGGCCCATGTATAAGAATTCTGTACGGTATAAACCAACGCCTTCTCCGCCATTATCGATAATACCTTGTACATCATTTGGTGTTCCGATATTTGCAACAAGCTCAACATGATGTCCATCGCTTGTTACAGTAGCTTGGTCTTTTAATTTTGCCCATTCAGCTTTTTGCTCTTCAAATTTCGCTTTCTTTTCTTCAAACGAGCGAAGAGTTTCTTCTGATGGATTTACAATTACTTCTCCATCTAAACCATCGATGATTACGATATCGCCGTTTTGGATTTTCTCCATAACAACTTTCGTACCAACAACAGCTGGAATTTCCATAGAACGAGCCATAATTGCAGAGTGAGATGTACGTCCACCGATATCAGTTGTAAAACCTTTTGCATACTTACGGTTTAACTGAGCTGTATCAGATGGTGTTAAATCTTCAGCAATGATGATTACTTCTTCAGAAATTGTGCCTGGATTTGAGAAGTTAATACCTAGTAAATGTGCAAGAACACGTTTTGTTACGTCACGAATGTCCGCAGCACGTTCTTTCATATATTCGTTATCCATGTTTTCAAACATAGAAATAAACATTGATGCAACTTCATCCATTGCAAATTCAGCATTTACTTTTTCGCTATTTACTTTATCTTTTACTGGGTTTACTAGCTCTGGATCATTTAACACTAATAAATGTGCTTCAAAGATTGCTGCTTTGTCAGCACCCAGCTCAGCAAAAGCGTGGTCCTTAATAGCTTCTAATTCAGTTTTTGCTTTCTCAAGCGCAGCGTCTAAGCGTGCAATTTCTGCAGCTTCGTTTGTAATTGATTTCTTTTCGATGTTAAATTCAGGATTCTCAAGTCTGAAAGCCTTTGCAATAGCAATCCCACTTGATGCAGCGATCCCTTGAATGTTAAGAGTCATTATTCTCCTAATCCTTCGTTTTTCATAGTTTCTTCGATAGCTGCTAGTGCTTGAGCTGCATCATCACCATTTGCAGTGATTTTAATTTCTGCGTTTTGTTGAATGCCTAAAGACATAACGCCCATGATTGATTTTAAGTTAACGTTCTTTCCGTTATACTCTAAGTTAATGTCAGAACCAAATTTGCTTGCAGTGTTTACAAGTAGAGTTGCTGGACGAGCATGAATTCCTGAGTCGCTAGTTACTTTAAAGATTTTTTCCATGATAATTTATCTCCTTTAAATTACAGTATTTTTTAGTTGTATAGACGTGAGTACTACATCATCTATTGTATATAATAGGCGATGTTCGGTCAACCACATCGCCTATTATAATTATAAACATTTTGCGTCAAATTCCTATTGAATGTCAATAATAGCGTTTTCGCCCTTCTTAACATTTCCATCTTTTTTCAATTCGACTTGTTGCCCTTGTTGTAAATTCGTAAAGACAATTGGTGTAATGATAGATGGTGCATTTTCTTTTACAAATGCAAGATCTACTTTTAATAATGGTTGTCCTTGTTTCACTTTGTCGCCTTGTGCTACAAGTGCTTCAAAACCTTCACCATTTAATTTTACTGTATCAATACCAAAGTGGATTAAAATTTCTTTTCCACCTTCAGATTGAATACCAATCGCATGCTTTGTAGGGAATACGTTAACAATCTCACCGTTAACTGGAGAAACTACTGTTCCTTCTGTTGGCTCAATTGCAAATCCGTCTCCCATCATTTTTCCTGAGAATACTTGATCAGGTACTTCTGTAATAGGTAAGATTTTTCCTTCAATTGGTGAAACGATTGTTTCGTTTTCATCAACTTTTTGAGGAGCTTCTTCTACTTTTACAGGCTCTTCTTTTTTAACATGAGGTGTACGACCTGACATAATATCATGAATTTGTGATTTTAACGTGTCAGATTTCGGTCCGAAAATAGCTTGAATGTTATTTCCAACTTCAAGTACACCAGCTGCCCCAAGCTCTTTTAAGCGATCTTTGTTTACATTCTTTTGTTCGTTAACTTGAACACGTAAACGAGTAATACAAGCGTCTAAAGAAGCAATGTTTTCTTTACCACCAAGTGCAACTAATACTTCACGTGGAAGTTCACCAGCTTCTGCTTTTCCTGCGCCGTCATTCGCATTTGCTACTTCACGACCCGGTGTTTTTAAATTCCATTTACGGATTGCAAAGCGGAATCCGAAGTAGTAAATAACTGCTAGTACAAGACCAACAATAATTACCCACCACCATGCTGTACGGCCTGGTAGTACACCGAATAGCATAAAGTCGATTAAACCACCAGAGAATGTCATACCAATTTTAACACCTAAAATTTGCATTGTCATAAATGATAGACCAGCGAATACGGCGTGAATTCCGAATAATACTGGTGCTACGAATAAGAATGAAAATTCAAGTGGTTCTGTAATACCTGTTAAGAAAGATGTTAATGCAGCAGAACCTAAAATACCAGCTGCTAATTTTTTATTTTCTGGACGTGCTTCGTGGTACATTGCTAATGCTGCTGCTGGAAGACCGAACATCATGAACGGATACTTACCAGTTGTAAATGTACCTGCTGTTAATTCTACACCGTCTTTTAACTGTGCCATAAAGATTTTTTGGTCACCACGGATTAATTCGCCAGCTGCATTTGTATACTGACCGAATTCGAACCAGAACGGTGAATAGAAAATGTGATGTAATCCAAATGGAATTAATGAGCGTTCAATTAAACCGAATATGAATGCTGCTATCGTTCTATTTGCATCAATCATTTGATGTGAGAACGTATTTAAGCCACCTTGAATGTATGGCCAAACGAAGCACATGATAATACCTACTACTAAAGAGAATGTTGCAGTTGCGATCGGTACGAAACGCTTACCTGCGAAGAAACCTAAGTATGATGGTAATTCAATATTGAAGTATTTATTGTAGCAATATGCCGCCACTATACCGACGATAATACCACCAAATACTCCCGTTTGTAGCGTTGGAATTCCTAATACGTTTGCATATGCTGGATCTGCAAATCCAATTTTTACTGGGTCTGCCCCAGAACTTGTTACTTTCACTAGCTTATCTACTTCTAAGAACACACTCATCGTTTTGTTCATAATTAAGTAGCCGACGAATGCTGCTAAACCAGCTACTCCGTCTCCACCAGCTAAACCAATTGCTACCCCAACTGCGAATAATAATGCAAGGTTAGCGAAAATAATATCACCAGATTGTTCCATAATTTTTGCTACCATTACGAACCAATCAGCTTTTAAAGCAGGAATAACATTTGTTAACTGTGGATTTTGAAATGCATTACCAAATCCAAGTAAAATACCTGCTGCCGGTAAAATCGCTACTGGAAGCATTAACGCTTTTCCGACTTTTTGAAGAACACCAAAGATCTTCTTAAACATGGAAACCCTTCCTCTCTTATCTATATTGATACCTTCCGACAAACGCCAAAAAGACATGAGGAAAAAAAGATAGAACGATAGCTATACAAAGGGTAGTATATCCCTTTCTCAAGCTTACATTCCTTACTTTTCTCCACTCATGCCTGATCGAATCAGTAACACGTGTCAAAAATAGGTTTACGTATAAGTTCACTATAATTAAGGCAAACGTTTTCGTTATTTACCTTAATGTGTTTGTCGAAATTTGTATAACTTTGCAATAGTTATTATACATAACTATTGTAAGCGATTCAATCATTTTTTTTAACGTTTTCATTTTAGACAAAAATATATGTCTTTTTACACATGCTCTGCTTTCACTAAGCGCTGCAAATGCATCGTTAAATATATGCTCTCTGCTTCATAAACAGGAAGTTGCAATTCTTTTTGCATGACCTTAACTAGCTTCCAAGCTAAATTATAACAGACGGGATATTCCGCCTTTAATAAATCAGCAAAACTCTGTGATTCCTCTACTTTCTCCCCTTTTTTCACCCGTTCAATAGCATATTGCAAATGACGGATAAGGCGCAAATAGTGGATACTTTCTTGATCTAATGTAATTTGTAAGTTTGCCTCAATTAAAGATACAAGCTGTGCAATGAGACGGGAGTTTTGATTAACTGAAGATAAATCTGAATTTGTAAGTGAACTGTAAATATGGAGTGCAATAAACCCAACTTCTCCTTCTGGCAATGTAATTTGCAAACGAGAATTTAAAAGGTCTACAACACCTTCAGCAATTTCATATTCCTCTGGATAGAGCATTTTCGTTTCAACTAAAAAAGGATTATCAATGGTAAGTCCTTGTTTTAACCGCTTAATCGCAAAAGAAATATGATCTGTTAAAGCGATATGAATATGTTCATTCAATGGTGATTTTGCTTTTTCTTGAATATAGAACATAATATCATTCATTAATTCAATTAATTTTTCACTCACATGTGGCACTAACAGTTTATATTGTTCACGATCACGTTCATTTTTTAGAACAAACATTTTTTCAATTTGTTCTTGCTCCAATACGTCTTTCGCTTTTTTCCCAAAACCAATTCCTTTACCAATCACTACTACTTCCTCGTGTTCAGGATGGCTAGCAATGATGACATTATTATTTAAAACTTTTTTAATTTCTAGATAATTACTCATATAACACCACCCTCGTACTTAAATAGCCTGCTTTTATGTTACAGAATATTCTTCTTTGTCGTCAATGTAAAACATCTACCATTTCATAAAAATTCATTTTTTAGACATGTTTATATATGATGCGTATAATGTAAGAGCAACTGTACATAGAAAGGAGATAACAACATGATTAAAATGTTTGTAAGTGATATCGATGGTACAATGATGCAACACGGAGGATTCATTGACGAACAGGATATTGCAGCACTTCGCAGTCTTGCTGAGCAAAATGTTATTCTTTGTTTCGCTTCTGGCCGACTTGATAACGAAATTGCAGACTTAATGAAAGCTGTAAATACAAATTTCCACCGTATTAGTGTAAATGGTGTTTTCGTATACACGTACGAAAACAAGCAACTATTATCAGCAACATTCGATTCGAGTATTCTACCAGATCTATTAGCAATGACAAATGAAGATCCTTATTTTCGTTATGTAAGTGATGAACATAATTATTACATTGAAGAGAAAACACCGTTTATTCATGAACTGGAACAACAAGTAACGATGACTTCCGTTGAAGAACCGCATCTATTAGAAAAGATTGATGATACTATTTTCCCAAATAAAATCTCTGTCGGCGGAACAAAGGAAAGTTTACAACTTCTTCAGAAAAAAATTGATGAAAAATTCCATGGAAAAGTTAGTACCTTCATTTCAGCAGAACAATGTTTAGATGTAATGCCACCTAATGTTAGTAAAGGTTCTGCTATTTCTGTTTTATTAAAAGAGTTTCAATTACAACCAGAGGAAATTGCTTGCATAGGAGATTCTTATAATGATATTCCAATGTTTTCTTTAACTCCTCACAGTTTTGCTATGTCTCAAGCTGATGACGCAGTAAAAGAACACGCTCACTATGTGGTAAATACAGTTAAAGATGCTGTTAACCATGTAATTGCTCATAATAAAAATACGACTCACTCCTTATAAGGATGAGTCGTATTTTTTCTTTACATGTTAAACAATTTGACATTTACTGTACTTCACAAACTGAAATATATTATTTGTTACGTGCGATGTTTGTAATAAATTTATAACGATCCCCACGATAAATACATTTCACGTACTCTAACGGTACTTCACCTTCTGAATATGACCATTGACGCATTACAAGTACTGGCGCCTTTTTAGGAATATGCAGATGTTCAGCTTCATTATCCGTTGCAATTGAAGCTTCAATTGATTGAGTAGCGCTAACAAGTTTAAAGCCCAGTTTTTTCTCTAAATGTTCATATAAAGATTGTTGCAATATTTCTTCGTTAATATCTTTTACAAGAGCTGGCGACAAATATGTCGTCTCAAAAGCAATCGGTTCATCATCAGCTAAGCGAATACGCCTCACTTCATAAACCGACTCTCCCTCCTGTATTCTCAGCCGGTCTGCTATTTTCGCAGTAGCTGGAACGAGGCGGAAACTTAATAATTGACTACTTGGGTTCATCCCACGAGAAATCATGTCTTCTGTGAATCCCGTCATTCCTTGCAATTTTTGTTCCACTTTCGGAAGTTGGACAAACGTACCGATTCCACGTTTCCGATATAAATAACCTTGTTCCACTAAATTATTAATCGCCTGTCTGATTGTCATACGACTCACTTCGAACTTATCGCAAAGTTCATTCTCAGATGGGATTTTATCTCCCGGCTTCCATTCGCCGTCCTCAATTAGCTGTTTCACCCACTCTTGAATCTGATAATAGATCGGAAATGGTGAATACTTGTCGATGTTCATCAGCAATCGCCTCACTGCATAAAGATAGAGCTTCTTGATCAGCGATTACGGTTACATTCGGATGACGTTGTAAAACTGTAGCAGGACACGCTTCACTATATTCACCTTGCAATAATTCTTTAACAGCTTCTGCCTTTTTAGCACCCATAGCAACAAGTAGAATTTGTTTCGCTTTCATAATGCTTCCAATTCCCATTGTAATTGCATGAGTTGGCACATCTTCTTCTTTCTCGAAGAAGCGAAGGTTTGCTTGGCGTGTAGATTCTGTTAATTCAACAATGTTTGTTGGAGAATTAAACGGTGTCCCTGGCTCGTTAAATCCGATGTGACCGTTTTCACCGATTCCAAGAATCTGTAGGTCAACTGGGTTAGCAGCTAGAATGCCCTCATAACGTTTGCACTCTTCCTCTAAATCACTTGCCATCCCGTTTGGTACATAAGTTTGTTTAAATGGAAGATGATCAAACAACTGTTCTTGCATGAAATAATGATAGCTGTTTTTATCTTCATGTGGTAAATTTACGTACTCATCTAAGTTTACAGTGGTTACACGGCTTGTATCAAGTTTATTTTTTCGCATTTCTGCATAAATACCTAATGGAGAGCTTCCTGTAGCCATTCCTAATGTTGGATTTTCTTTTGTTTTTACAACTTCTTCAATTAATTTATAACCTGCTTCTGCTAGTTCTTCTGGAGTTTTTACAACAAGAATATTCATTTAATTACTTCCCTTCCTTCATATGAATTCCTAAACGAACCGTATCATATACATGTAAATCCTCATTCATCACAACAAAGTCTGCATCTTTTCCTACCGCTAACGCACCTTTATTATTTAATCCAAACTCTTCTGCCTGGTTAACTGATGTCATTAGTACTGCATCTTCGATTGAACAACCTGTAAATTCAATTACATTTCGGAAAGCTTGATCCATTTTTAGAATACTACCAGCTAACGTTCCATCTTCTAATCGAGCACTACCATCTTTTACATGTACAGGCTGTCCGCCAAGCTCATATAATCCATCTTCAAGACCTTTTGCACGCATTGCGTCAGTAATAACACTTACTTTTTTCGGGCCTTTTAATTTATATGCTAATTTCACCATATCAGGGTGAATGTGAATACCATCTGTAATTACTTCAACCATTACATCTGGATTTAATAACACATGACCAACAACTCCTGGTTCACGGTGATGTAATCCACGCATTTGATTGTATAAGTGCGTTGCATGTGTAATGTTTCTATTTTTTAGTTGTGCATCAATTGCATCTGTATGTCCCATTGTGCCAACAACACCAGTTTCAGCAAGATACTGCTCAAACTCTAACGCACCCTCTTCTTCAGGTGCATATGTTACTAATTTAATTAAATTCCCGCTTGCTTCCTGCCATTGTTTAAATTGTTCAATATTCGCAGGAACAATATGTTCAAGTGGTTGTGCACCTGCACGTTTTTTTGAAACATACGGTCCTTCTAAGTGAATATATTCGAAATGTGCTCCTTTTTCTTTCGCTTCCTTCGCAGCATGTAATGCCGCTTCGATTGCTTCTGGAGCTTGTGTCATTGTTGTTGGGAAGTAAGTTGTAACTCCTTCTTTTAACATTTCTTTACCTAGAGTTACTAACCCATCGCTATTTGCATCCATCGCATCAATATCGTATCCACCATGAATATGAACATCAATCATACCTGGAATCACAATTTTCCCTGCTGCATCTAAAACCGCTTCATTTTCTTGTGATACATATTGAGCCATCAAACCAATTTCTTTAATTGTTTCTGCGTAACGAATAAATCCGTTTTCCACTACTTCTTGACCTGTATAAATTTTGGCATTGATGACAACTTGCGTTTTCATTTTCATCGATCCTTTCCCATGAAATACCTACTTGTTATTATTACCTTATTCGCCTAATTCCATCTTAATATATGCACGAGTAGTTGTCTATACATTCGAATGAAATTTCCTCTTTGTTTAACAAAAAGGAAGCTTAGTACATCTCTCGCAATTATAATATATGTTATTCATTTTTTCCAAAAAGGAACAATATCATCTATCGTATACATCACTTAAGTAATGGCATTAATCCGCTAGACCCAATTGTAATATGTTCACCGTCTGTTTCCATTTCTACAGTACGTCTATTTGTTCCATACATCATTATACCATGCTGTTTTAATCGTCTCACTACACTTTGGTGCGGATGTCCATACGGATTTTTGCTCCCATATGAAAGAATCGCGAACTGTGGTTCTACCTTCTTTAGAAACATTTCACTTGTTGAAGTATAGGAGCCGTGATGTCCCACCTTTAATACATCTGCATGTACATCAAATTGCTTTAATATTTCAGTTTCCGTCCGCACATCCGCATCACCCATTAATAAAAAATCTGCTTTTCCGTATCGTACCTTTAACACAATTGAAGATTCATTATTTTCATCTTTTGATTTCCCATTATTTAATACTTGTATGGATACATGCGGATCTAGCGGGATGTATTGTCCTTCTTTTACTGAAACGAAAGGAATCCCTCTTTTTTTAATATGATTCCGATACGTATGATAAGTAAAAGAACTATATGTTTTTCCGCTATCTAATATAAGTGAAACCGGCATTTGCTCTACAATCGGAATGAGCCCTCCTATATGATCCATATCAGGATGAGTACTAACGATAGCATCTAAATGATTAATCCCTTTTTCAATTAGTTTTTGGATGATAACCTCACCAGCTTCATAAGGTCCCCCATCAATTAACATCGTTTGTCCATTTGGTAATATAATAAGTGTTGCATCACCTTGCCCTACTTTTAAGAAACTCACTTTCATTTTACCGAAATGTTGCCGCTGCATATGTATTGGAGACGCAGTATGAATAGACATCATATACCTTTTGGCCGATGCACTATTTAAAGAAAAGCATAACAAAACAGAAACTAACAATAAAATACTTCGCATACCTTTCATAACTCGTCTCCTTTTTTTCAATTAGTATGGCACGGTATATAATTGATATACAAAAAAAGCTTAGCAAAATGCTAAGCTTTTATTTCGATATCTCTTGTAAAGAACCGAAGAATAAATCCGCTTCATTCATTTGTTCGTTTTCTTCAGAAAGCGGAGGTAAATCATCTAATGTTTTCAATCCAAACGTGTCCAAAAATTCTTTCGTTGTTCCATATAAAATAGGACGCCCAGGTCCTTCTGCTCTTCCCATTTCTTTTATAAGCAAGTGTGAAACTAACGTTTGTAACGCCTTATCGGTTTTTACCCCTCTAATCTCTTCCATTTCTGTTCTTGTGATTGGTTGACGGTATGCAACAATCGCTAACGTTTCTAGAGCAGCCTGAGAGAGTGAAGCAGCTGTTGGGATGTCTATTAATTTTTGATAATACGACGCATGTTCTTTCTTTGTAGCAAAACGATATACTTTTGCATACTGTACAATTTGCAAACCGCGGTGTGCACTTTCACATTCTTTTTGCATTTCTTCTAAAATATCGATTACTTCGTTTCCTTCAATTTCAAGGACTTTCGCTATTTGTTCTGGATAAATTCCTTCATCACCAGAAACAAATAAAAGCCCTTCAATGATTGATTTCTGTTCTGTTCTATCCATTTTACGAGCTCCTTCCTCCTATTTCTCCATAAAAACACACATCAAAAAACCGAATCACAATCAATGCGTTCGGTTCAATATTTTTTCTCTTGTTCCAAACGATACATTCAAACTTAGCATGAGATATAATATGTCTATCCCATTTTTCATACTAGATCTATGCTGATTTAATAGAGCTTGATACGAAAATTTCGTCAAAATTATGTTCTTGTTCAATTATGATTTGTTGATTTTTCATCAGCTCAAGAACCGCTAAAAATGTTACAACCATTATTTCTCGTTCATCATCAACAAATAAATCATAAAAACTTTGACGACCACCTTGTATTTCTAACTGCTTTAAAATATCAGTCATGCGCTGTTCAATTGGTATTTCTTGACGAGTAATACGTGTTGTTACAGGTTTCTTTGCTTTTTTTCGGCGCATTAATTTTTGAAACGCCGCTAGCATATCATATAACGTAACATCAAGAGGTAAGTTCGTCTCCTCTTCTTGTTGCAACGATGTAAAATCAATTGGCGGACGTGTATATAGCTGTGCTCTTTCTTGTTCTCTTTCTTTTAGCTCAGTAGCAACTTGCTTATATTTCTTATATTCAATTAACCTCTCCATCAATTCTTGACGAGGATCATCTATAAAGTCATCACCGTTATCAAGTACATCTTCTTCATGTTTCGGCAACAACATTTTACTTTTAATTTGTAATAACGTTGCAGCCATTACTAAATACTCACTTGCAACATCTAATTGTAGTTCTTTCATCGTGTGAACATAAGATAAATATTGCTCTGTAATTTCCGCTACAGGAATATTATATATGTCAATTTCATAACGATGTATTAAATGTAACAATAAATCTAAAGGCCCTTCAAAAGCCTCTACTTTAAAATTATACTGCACAAAGCATCCCACCACATTTTTTCTATAACAACATAAGTATAGAGCATACTCATGTTCTATCCAACCTTTTTAAGAAATTTAATTAAAAATAGACCGATGCCTATGTCATCATGCCCACCACTTCATATGATAACAGTGTAGTAAGAACAATGTAGGAGGTCAAAAAACTATGGGTCACGTTGATTGCGGTTTTAGCGGTGGGTTCGCATTACTTGTTGTATTGTTTATTTTACTAATTATTGTAGGGGCAGCTTGCTTCTGCTAATATGAACAATAACGACTAGGGAAAACTCCCTAGTCGTTTATTGTTCATATTTCTATGATACACTTGTATTTATAACCGTTAAACAGAGGTGAAGAACATGTATCCTACCGAATACATACAATTTTTAATTCATTTTCACGGAGATTATGATTATTTTGAATGCCACGAAATACTAGAAGAATATTGGAAAGAAAAACCAAGAGGAAATCGTGACAATTACTTAGTCGGCCTCATTCAAATTGCAGTTTCTTTATACCATCAAAGACGCTCTAACTGGAATGGCTCAGAGAAGATGATGAAAAGCGCCATAACGATTTTAGAAAAAAACAGTGCACCTTTACAACGTTTAGGAATAAATGCTACACAACTTCTATTCTTACTCAAGGATAGATTGCAATCTATACAGAAAGAAGAAGGTTTTACACCGTTATTTTTACCATTATCAGATACAGCATTAGAACAGCACTGCATGGAATTATGTCAGAAACAAAACCTCCCTTGGAAAGATGTAAATGCTAATTCTAGTGAATATATCATACATAAGCACACATTACGTGATCGAACAGAGGTCATTGCTGAACGAAATGAGCAATTACAAAAAAGAAAGCAGAGATAATAAACTACTTATCTCTGCTTTCACGAATGTATATTTTGTTCAAGCTCTTTACACTTTTTGCAAAAACTTGCTGTTTGCTCATTTCCGCAAATTGTAAACTCAAGAAATTTACTCTTTAACTCTTGTACCATCTTCGTCCCAATACCCATATGACGGTGAGATGGGTTCACACTCAAATGCTGAATTTCCAAAACTTGATTCTCTTTTTTTACAATCCCCATTATCCCAACAAAATCTTCATTTTGTTTCCACAAATACAATTGCCAATCATCCTTTGCTTCATAATCTTTCATAGTCAATTGTAATGTTTTCACATCTTTTTCCGTTGGCATAAATGAAAGAAGCCCCATTGCAATCTTTTCATAACTTTTTTTAAAACGAATTAACATAACCCTTATCCCTTCTTACAAAAGTTACAAACTATTAATCCCCTCAACCACTCTTTTCATATCACATTCATTTTACAATATTTTCAACAGAGTGAGAAGGGCTTAAAACAACTTGATAATCATACAAAGCAAAAAGAAGAAAGTCAAATATATGTTTCAGTACTATTTTTCCTAAGTAGATAAAAGAAAAAACACTGTTATATGAAAGTGAAAAGAAACATCCATCGCTCATTATTACTTCACGATTCATCACATGAGAGCAAATGAATTCTAGCAATATGAATGTAAAAAAATATTTATTGAAACATGTAATCTAATGTATTCTATGTAATTTGTTAATTTTTTGTTCTCATAAGCAACATATTTTCACTGCAATAACAGTACTACTTGTATCATGTACTGTAAATGACATACACATTCCTATTAAAAAAAGAAAAAAAGAGAGCAATCGCTCTCTTTTCTCATTACCTTATTCTTCCCAAACTTTAACTTCTTTCATTACATCACCTTGACGCATGTTTAATACTGCTTCAATACCGCTTGTTGCTTTACCGAATACAGTATGTACACCATCTAAATGCGGTTGTGGCTCATGAACGATAAAGAATTGGCTACCACCTGTATTACGGCCAGCATGAGCCATAGAAAGTGATCCTACAAGGTGTCTATGAGGATTTCCATCAGTTTCACATGGGATAGAGTAACCTGGGCCACCTGCACCTGTTCCTGTTGGATCTCCACCTTGGCTTACGAAGCCAGGAATAACACGGTGGAATGTCACACCATCATAAAATCCTTGCTCTGCTAGTTTTTTAAAGTTTTCTACTGTTTTTGGTGCCTCTTCTGGGAAAAATTCTAAATCGATTTTTTCACCATTTTCCATTAATATGTATCCTAAAGTTTTCATACGTATATGTCTCCTTTCAACTATCTCAGCACTATATTACCACATTCATGACTAGAAACAAAAAGAATCCGACAATCTACATACTTCTTTTTTGAAATGTGGAAAAAGCTAGGTGACAAATAAGAAATATATACTATAATAACTGTGTTGCCCGAAAATTTTAGAAAGAGAAAGGGAGCGATTTTTCGTGAAAACGAAATTACTAGCTCTGCTATTAGCTGTAACGGTATTTATGATGCCAACAGCTTCGTTTGCAGACATCATCGAAAGAGAATCAATTGTTACACTAGGAGAAAACTTGTCTGAACAACAAAAACAAGATCTGTTAAAAGAAATGAAAGCACCGAAAGATGCTACAATCATTACTGTGTCTAATGCGGAAGAACATAAATTTCTAGAAGGGATTGTTCCAAAAGCGCAAATTGGTACGAGAGCAATTTCCTCTTCTATGATCACATATACAAAGCCAGGTTCTGGCCTTATTGTACGTTCAAAAAACATTAATTCGATAACAGATGCAATGTACACAAACGCACTTATTACAGCAGGTGTGAAAGATGCAGAAATTCAAATTACTGCACCTTTTAAAGTTTCAGGAACCGCTGCTTTAACAGGTTTAATGAAAGCCTATGAAACAACATCGAACAAAGCAATTCCTGAGGAAGTAAAAAAAGTAGCCAATGAAGAAATGGTGCAAACAGCCGAGCTCGGTGATAAAATTGGTGAAGAAAAAGCAGTTCAACTTGTTGCAAAAATTAAAGAAGAGATTGCCAAAGAGCAGCCAAAAACGACTGAAGATTTACGTTCATTAATTAAAAAAATTGCGGATCAACTTGGTATTACATTAACGGATGAACAGTTAGATAACTTAGTTGCGCTATTTGATAAAATGAAAAATCTTAATATCGATTGGAATCAAGTTGGCAGTCAGTTAAATAAAGCAAAAGAACACGTTTCTGCCTTTTTAGGATCTGAAGAAGGGCAAGGTTTCCTAGATAAAGTGAAAGATTTCTTCTCAAGTATCATTGATTTTGTTAAATCGTTATTCAAATAAAAAGAAGCTCGTCAGTGACGAGCTTCTTTTTTATACAAGTAAAGGCAATTTCATAACAGCTTCTTCGACCGAACGAACAATATGATTTGCCTTCTCCTTCACATATGGATGAGCATGATGGAGAGTAAAGGAATGCGGGGTTACATCAAACATAGAAATATCATTGAAGGAATCTCCAATGCATGCAACTTCATTTGCCTCAATTTGCAAATGTTCCATTAGTCGCCTTAAAGCACTCCCCTTACTTACTCCCCTTGGCATAATGTCAACATAGCGTTTACCAGACATAAAAACTTCCGCTTCGCTCTGAAATGTATCTCGTAATTCTTGATCTAATGCTGCAATTGTCTCTTCTTCCCCAAAAACAAACAATTTCGCAGGATGTACAGTCTTACCAAATTCCTCCTCTAATGCTTCTATCTCAGCAATATGCACGCCCATATATGTTTCAAAATTATGATGATGTTCATTCTTTCTTTTTGTATATCGTTGCTCATTTGCACAAACAATATCTGCTAGTCCCTTTTTATGGATATATCGATATATTTCCTGGGCAATCCCATCTTCAAAACTTGATTCATGAAATATTTTTCCATCTGGCAGTAACATTGTTGCTCCATTTAAACTAGTTGTGTAATACGGGAATGCAAACCTATTTACAACTTCATCAATTCGATGAGTAAAGCGGCCAGAGGCAAAACAAATATTTGTCCCTTTTTCAGCTAACCAACAAAGTGCACGTTCATCTTCTTTTTGCATATGATTCACATTGTAAACGAGCGTATCATCTAAATCACTTACAAATAATTTAATCATGTCCTCTTCCCCTTCCATACACAATATCTACTCTAAGTGTACACAAAAAATGTTTGATTTTTGTTAAAAAACAATAAATTTTTGCTAAAAAAATAAACGGGTGTATACTCCCGTTTATTTTTGTCTTCTTACATTTTGAGGTTTTACAATACTTGGGCGTACTTTTAAACTAGACATCGTTGGACGGAGTAGAATTTTTGTTAATGCGCCCCAATCAAATGGTAAAAACGGCCATAAATACGGTGTTTGTAAACTTTTTATAGACGTTAAAAATAAAATTAATATCGTCATTCCAACTACAAATCCCATTTCATGAAATATCCCTGTCAAAATAATGACAAATAGCTTCCCGATTTTATTCCCAAGCCCTAGTTCATAACTCGGTGTTGCATATGCTCCAATCATAGAAACTGCTACGTATAAAATTACTTCTGGTACAAATAAACCTACATCAATTGCAATTTGACCAATTAATATGGCAGAAATTAATCCTGCTGCAGATGATAATGATGTCGGTGTATGAATGGCAGCCATCCTTAAAAATTCAAGTCCAATTTCAGCCATCAAAATTTGTAATAAAATTGGTAAATGTGTCATCTTGTTTGGTCCAATGAAAGCAAGACTTTCTGGTAAAAGAGTTGGATCAAATACAAAAACTAACCAAAATGGTAATAAGAACAGCGAAAATATAACACCTAAAAAACGTACCCAACGTAAAAATGTACCTACAGCTGGATTTTGTCTAAACTCTTCTGCATGCTGTAAATGATGAAAATATGTTGTTGGAGTAATCATAGCACTCGGTGATGTATCAACAAGTACTAGCACGTGTCCTTCTAGTAGATGATTTGCCGCTACATCTGGTCTTTCTGTGTATCGAATAAGCGGGAAGGGATTATAGCCTTGTTTAACTACAAATTCCTCTATCGTTTTATCCGCCATCGTAATCCCGTCTACTTCAATGTTATTTAATTCTTGTTTTATAATCTTAACTAAATCCGGATTTGCAACATCTTGTACATATGTAATGCAAATATCCGTTTGTGATCGATCTCCTACTCGAATCATTTCATTTCGAAGACGTGGGTCACGTATCCTTCTACGAATTAATGCTGTATTTACAACGATATTTTCAACAAATCCATCCCTTGCACCACGTACTACCTTTTCTGTATCTGGTTCTGTTGGTGTTCGTCCTGGATAACTACGAACATCTATCGCAAAAGCTTCCGTTTCTCCTTCCACAAATATAATAATGAGTCCTGATAATACTTGAAGCATTACCTCATCCATCGTTTTCACTTTACTTACTTGTTGATGAATTAAACGATTCTCTAAAAGCTTCACTGTATCTTCTTCTACATCTCTTATTTCATTTGTATCCACCGCTTCTTCTAAAATAGGGATAATATAATTTGTATCACAAAGTCCGTTTACAAATAACACACCAATTTCTTTATTTAAAATTTGAAATTTACGAATACCAACATCGTATGTAACACCCAGTCCAGCTGTTTGCTTTAAGTAATTTTCATTATCACTTATGAAAGATGAAATAGGGATTTCTACTTTTTTAGGCTTCGTCATAAAAACCACTCCTTTCCAAAATTAACTGAATTGCTTTTTTAGTAATTGGTGATCCTCTCTCCCATTCATCATTTCCACACATCTTACCAATATCACCAATTCCAACGATGACAGGAACATTCAAATCGTCTAAACAATAAATTGTATCTCCGCTAATTCTGCCAATTTCACCATCTGGAAGTCCAAATTTATCAACACCATATTCCGTTAAGTTCCCATTCCGATCTACATTTACATCTACGCGTGCCCATTCCCAATGATGTGTATTAGACGCTACTGCCAAAATCCCAAGTACATCAATTTGTTTATGCGTAGCTACATATTTTAAAGCTTTTTCACCAGATCCTTCTCCAATAAATCCGCTGTCATCAAACATGACAAATACAGGGTCATATGGCGTTTGCATAATAAGCTCAACAACTTTCTTCCCTGTCAATTTGGTTGGATTACTTTGTGACGCCGAAATACACCTTCCCCCAAATTCCTTCGTTAAAAGCTCAATTGTTCGCTTTGCATATTCATCTCCATCTGTGACCAAAATAACCCTTCGTCTCATTTGATTTATCCTTTCGGTTTACATATAATTGCTACAAAAAATGAAAATAATATCGCTGCAGAAATGCCTGCAGACGTTAAACTAAACATACCTATACCAATCCCTATATACCCGTGTTTTTCTGCCGCATGCATTGCTCCGTGTAATAGGGAATGTCCAAAACTTGTAATAGGAACTGTCGCACCAGCACCAGCAAACTTTATAAGCTTATCGTACAATCCGAATCCATCTAACACTGCTCCTATGACTACAAAGGTAGCCATCAAATGGGCTGGTGTTAACTTTGCGAAATCTAATAATATTTGTCCAATGACACAAATAACGCCTCCTACAAGAAATGCATATATAAAATCCACAATTCACTCTCCCTTCACTCTCTCAAATACGACACCATGCGCAATCGTTGGAATTGTTTCTTTCTGCTGCATCATCATCGGACTTAATAACGCGCCAGTAGCAACAACAAAAATTCGTTGTAAGTTCCCTTTTTGCATCTCTCTTAATAAATGACCATATGTGACAACAGCTGAACAAGCACAACCACTACCACCGGCAAATACTTCTTCTTGACCGGAATTATAAATCATTAATCCGCAATCATTATATATATGCCCAATATCATAACCTTCTTCTAGCAACAGTTGTTTCGCGATTGGTGTCCCAATAGCTGATAAATCACCGGTAACAATCAAATCATAATCATTGGCACTTCTCTTCAAATCTTCAAAGTGTTGCTGAATTGTATGAGCAGCAGCAGGGGCCATCGCCGACCCCATATCTAAAGGATTCGCAATTCCTAAATCTTGTACTTTTCCAATCGTAGCTGCCGTAATTTTAATGGCACTTTTTTCTTTACTAATTAATATGGATCCCGCACCTGTAACAGTGGAATTTGCTGTTCCTGGTTTTTGTCCTCCATACTCGGTTGGATAACGAAACTGTCTTTCAGCCGTTGCATTATGACTACTTACCGTCGCTAAAACACGATTTGCGAATCCACCATCTATAAAGGCTGATCCGACCGCTAAAGTCTCCATCGACGTCGCACAAGCGCTAAACATGCCTAAAAAGGGAATCCCCCACTTACGCGCAACATAATTTGCTGTCACTGTTTGATTTAATAAATCACCCGCTAAAAAGAAATCAATTTGTGATGTTTTTACATTTCCTTTTTCCAAAACTTGTTGAATCGAATCTGACATTAATCTTCGTTCAGCAAGCTCCCAGTTTTCCTCTCCGCAATGTAAATCATCATATGAAATATCAAAATCCTTTCCAAGAGGGCCTTCGGCTTCTTTTGGACCGACAGCAGTACCGGTTGCATTCACATAAATATCATTTTGAAATACCCACGTTTGTTTTCCTGTCAACCTCATATTAGCCCCTCCTTTAAGACATAAAAATTTTAAACGTATATCTTATTAACCCAATAATATATGCTCCAACGACCCCGAAAACGATAACACTTCCCGCTAGCTTAAACATGTTTGTAGCAATCCCAAGCACAATTCCTTCACTCTTATGTTCTAGTGCAGCGCTCGCCATAGAATTCGCAAATCCCGTAACAGGTACGGCCGATCCAGCTCCAGCAAATTGACCGATTTTATCATATACACCACAACCTGTTAAAATCGCCGATAATAATACAAGAGTTGCAACCGTTGGGTTTCCTGCCTCTTGTTCACTAAAATGAAAATAATGTATATAAAATTTCATCAATACTTCCCCGATTGTACAAATGAGTCCACCTACCAAAAATGCTTTAACGCAATTTATGAAATAATTTGGTTTCGGATGGTACTCCTTCACTTTATTTACGTAATCATCCTTTAGTTTTCGCCCTGTCATTTATATATCGCCTCCTACTTTACGAAATAAATCCAGTGAAACAACGAGCCTATTACTTTCCCAAGTACAAGAGCAACGAGTAAAACAACAATCTTCCCCTCTACCCCTACTCGTTTCGCTAAAATAGGTAAAACATTTAATACTTCTGTTAATGCTGCTGCCAGCATTCCAATAAATGTGCCACAAAATATACCTAATATAACAAGCCAATATTGTGATGTTTGAAATGTAATGTTTTTCAAACTACACCAAGCCCCTGTTAACGTACCTGCAATAACCGCCCACTCAAAATATTGAATGTGCTTTCCACTTCTCGTTAATTGAGCTAGCCGAGGGATTATACCAAGTACAGCTAAAAATGCGACATATCCGCTACCTACTGCAATTCCTCCCGCTAAACCAATTAGAATAACAAATCCAGACTCAATCATCGGCAATTTGCTTCATATTGTCCTTGTTTTCATGAACAATTACATATTGGTCAAGTGATTGCTGGTATTGGAACATCTCCACTTCTAACGGACTCGGCTCTTCATTAATTCGCTTTTGAAATACATGATTAAAAAATAAGACCATACCTAACCCAAGACCTAATGAATACGGAATTTGAAATAAAAGTGGTTGCGCCTTAAATTCTCCCGTAATCATGTAATATAAACGTTGGTGCACTTGTTGCATACTTACATCTTCATGAAAATAAATGATCGCAAGAGCCGCTCCAATGAAAAGTAATAACCATACAAGTCCGAAGAAAATCGGATGTACTTTCTTTTTTTCATATATAATTTCAACAAGAGTTTGTCCAGAACCGAGTAAATTAATTTGTATATCGGCCGCTTTCCTTTGAATAACCTCAATTATTTTCATAACATCAATTACAACGTGCGTCTTATCATGCGCTGTTATTTTGTAAACTATCTCATCCTGTAACGACTGAACTACAAGAGCATCTCCTGCAAGTTGAGCAACATCACTCAGCTTTACTTCATACGTAGGAGAAACTTTTAATCGATTACGCATTTTAATATAAATTGTTTGTTCCAATTTTCACTCACCTCTTCACTCTTCCTCGTAGTTGTAGTATGGTTATTGAATTTTTTTCTAATACAGTTTTTTCATAAAAAAACATCTGTACCATTTCGGTACAGATGTTTTTTAGTTTATGCCTTTTTCTTAAATAAATTTGCAATACTTAATGCGAGTCCTCCCCAAATGACTACAATACCAATAACCATCATCATAATCGCTGATCCACTCATTATGAAACACCCCGATCTTTCCATTCTTTTTCAAGCTTAGCAGAATCTGAATGTATTTGTGCATCCCATTTCTTTAGACTAATGATTAGCGCAACGATAAGGAACGCTGCTGCAATTGACCAACCATACGTTACGACAAACTCTGTTGGATAATCTCCGTAGTTCTTTTTAATATTTTGGATTGTACCATCAATTAACATGTATCCTAACATAAGCGGAGTAATAACGAGTAAACTTACTCTCCAAAACGTGCCTAACTTAATATCAGATACGAAGTTTGCGTGATTTTGATAAACTGGTAAACGGCGTAAAATGAGCCCTATTGTAACAACTTCCGCTAATGCAATTGTAATTAATCCGAAGTTATTAGCGAAATAATCAACAACATCTAGGAACATAAGCCCGCCACGTGTTGCAAAAACAAGAGAAACTAGCACGAGAAGCGTCCCCATAATTCCAATTGTTTTTTGGCGGCTTAAGCTGAACTTTTCAGATACGGCAGCAAAACATACTTCCGCAAGTGAAATGAGAGATGTAATTCCAGCAACCGTTAATGATAAGAAAAATAATACGCCAAATAACGGTGACATCGGTAATTCATTAATAATTTGCGGGAATACTACGAACGCAAGCCCTACACCAGCACTTGCTACTTTATCAACCGGTACTCCCATATTGTTTGCCATAAATCCAAGAGCTGCAAAGACTCCAATCCCTGCTAATAATTCAAATCCTGAGTTTGCAAAGCCAGTAATAAAGGCGTTATTTGTTGTATCTGAGTTTTTCGGTAAATAACTAGAATACGTAATCATAATTCCAAATGCTAAAGATAAACTAAAGAAAATTTGACCATAAGCAGCAAGCCATACTTTCCCATCAAAAATACGACTCCAATCTGGTTTAAAGAATGCATCTAATCCTTGCATTGCACCTTCCATCGTCACTGCACGAACTACGATAATAAGGAACATCACAACTAGTAAAGGAATGAAAATGCGGTTAACTACTTCGATTCCTTTTTTAACTCCTTTAAATGCTACACCGAGTACAATAATCCAAACGAGAGCTAACGGAATTAATACTTCCGGTACGAGCCCTCCAAACTGCCCTGGCTTATCAGCAACATGCAAATACTCTTTAAATAAAAATGTTTGCGTGTCTTTCCCCCACGCTCCAGTAATTGAAAAATACGTATACGAAATAGACCAAGCAATAATTACTGCATAATATGTTGAAACGATAAATGTTACACACATTTGCCACCATCCGATGAATTCAGCACGCGGACTAATACGGAAGAACGTAAGTGGCGCGGAACCACGATGACGATGCCCAAGAGCAAATTCAAATGCTAATAATGAAATACCAGTCGTTAATAATGCGAATAAGTACGGTAAAAAGAATGCGCCTCCCCCATTTTCATACGCTGTATAAGGAAAACGCCATATGTTTCCTAATCCAACGGCAGAGCCGACCGCTGCGAAAATAAATCCAGCCCTCGTTCCCCATTGTTGCCTTGTTTCCATATTTCCTTCCCCCTTTGTGACAAGTTCATACTTGGATTATATTTTAAATTTACTAAATTATCAATAAATTCTGTTAATTTTTGCGAAAGTTTACAATCTCCTCCTATTACATCCATAAAAAAAGACCGAATAGATAGCTATTCATCTATTCGATCTTTCATCTGTTTTAATATTTTCTTTTCAAGTCTTGAAACTTGTACTTGTGAAATACCTATACGCTCTGCTACTTCTGATTGGGTTTGATCTTTATAGTAGCGTAAATATACAATTAAACGTTCTCGCTCATCTAGTTCTCTAATTGCTTCTTTTAAAGCAATTTTATCAAACCATTTCGTTTCAGATTGATCAGCAATTTGATCTAAAATAGTGATTGGATCCCCGTCATTTTCATACACCGTTTCATGTATGGATGAAGGAGCACGACTCGCTTCTTGCGCAAGAACGACTTCCTCTGGCGTTAGTTCTAACGCTTCAGCTACTTCATTAATCGTTGGAGCCCTTCCGAATTCTTTCGAAAGCTCGTCTCTCATCTTCCGAATTTTATTTCCTGTTTCTTTTAAAGATCTACTTACTTTCACTGATCCATCATCACGTAAAAATCGTTGTATTTCCCCAATAATCATTGGAACTGCATATGTTGAAAATTTCACGTCGAAAGATAAATCAAATTTATCTACCGATTTTAAGAGCCCAATACATCCAATTTGAAATAAATCGTCTGGTTCGTATCCTCGATTAAGAAAACGCTGCACAACCGACCATACGAGACGCATATTACTTTGAACGATTGTATCTCTCGCTTGTTGATCTCCATCTTGACTTTGTTGAATTAACGCTTTTAGCTCGTGGTCCTTTAACTGAGGTTTCTTCTTCTCATTTTTGACCTCTATGTCCATAGGCTATTCTCCTTAATTGCATAGAGCGTTACTATTTGATAAGTATTTTGTCAAATGGATTGTTGTCCCGAAAGATTCGTTTGAAATAACTTCTACTTCATCCATAAAATTTTCCATGATAGTAAATCCCATTCCGGAACGCTCTAATTCAGGTTTAGTTGTAAAAAGGGGTTGCCTTGCTTCATCTAAATCAAAGATGCCAATCCCTTCATCTCGAATCGTGAGTTTCACCATTGCTTCTTCCAAAATTACAGAAATATAAACAACACCTTCTGCATTTCCTTCGTACCCATGAATAATTGCATTTGTAACTGCTTCTGACACAACTGTTTTAATTTCTGTAAGTTCTTCCATCGTTGGATCTAGTTGCGCAATGAAAGCAGCTACTGTAACGCGAGCGAACGATTCATTTTGACTTAATGCTGAAAATTGAAGGTTCATTTCATTTCTCATTTATGCCACCCCCAACGTCGCGAGCGCATGCGCTTCACTTTCTTCTAAACGAACAATTTTAAATAATCCCGACATTTCAAATAAACGTTTAACAGGCGGTGAAATTGCACAAACAACCATTTCTCCACCTAACCCTTTTACATGCTTATATCGGCCTAATATAACACCTAAACCAGAACTATCCATAAAGGATAGGTTCTCTAGGCTCAAAACAATATGATGAACACCACGTGTCTCAATCATATCTGTTACTTTCGTTCGCAACTCTTCAGCAGTATGATGATCTAATTCACCCGCTAGTCTCACACATAGGACGTCACGTTTTACTTCTAATTGCATGGAAAGACTCACACGATTTCCTCCTTATGCTCAAACTTTACTCATTTTACATACATAAAGATTTTCGTGATACAACATAAGAATCCTTCCTACTGACAAAAGAAGAACTATTTCGCCATAAAGTGAAACCATTCAGCAATTATTTACTTACATACGAATAGAAAAGCGGCAAAATATTTGCCGCTATTTTGATGTTGAAAACATCCCAAAACTTCTTTTAAATAACTCCCACCAGCTCGCTGCAGCAACATCTTCTTTTGCTACAATTGTTTGTTTTAGTAAAACATCTTTATCTTTTTTAATAACAAGTGTACCAAGTGCATCGCCCTTTTTAATTGGCGCTTTCACTTTCTTTTCAGCAATTACTTCTTGCTTTACTTTGTCCATATTTTCGCCCTTCTTCATAAGAAGGGACACATTGTCTGACGCAACTAAATCTACTTTTTCTTTTTTCCCTTTTCCTACTTGGACAGTCTTAATTTTTTCGCCTCGTGTATACAATTTTTTTGTCATATATTGACCAAATGCGTAGTCAAGAAGCTTCGTTACTTGATTGTTGCGTTCTTTCGATGTAGGTGCTCCCATAACAACTGAAATAACACGCATCCCATTCTTTTCAGCCGATGCTGTTAAACAATATTTTGCTTCTGTCGTAAAGCCCGTTTTCACACCATCTACTCCAGGATAAAAACGTACTAACTTATTCGTATTAACGAGCCAAAATTTCTTATCCGTATCTTCACGTAAATAGTCTTCGTATTTACCTGTGTATTTGCGAATAAGTGGGTACTTCATCAATTCTTTCGCCATTATAGCCATATCATTCGCTGTAGAATAATGGTCTTTAGCCGGAAGACCTGTTGGATTTTGAAAATGAGTATTTTTCAGTCCTAAGTCTTTCGCTTTTTTGTTCATCATATTTACAAAACCTTCTTCTGAACCAGCAATATGCTCCGCTACTGCAACAGACGCATCATTTCCTGATGCAATTGCAATCCCCTTTAGCATTTCATTTACAGTCATCTCTTCTCCAGGCTCTAAAAAGATTTGTGATCCACCCATTGAAGCTGCATGCTCACTTGCTCTAACTTTATCGGTCAGTTTTAGTTTTCCTTTTTCAACTTGTTCCATAATTAATAGCATTGTCATAATCTTCGTCATACTAGCAGGTGGTAACTTCTCATTTGGATTTTTATCAAACAAAACTTTACCTGTATCTTGTTCAATTACAATTGCTGATGACGCTTGTTCCGCTAACTTCGGCGTTGTTTCTTCTGTTTTCTCCTGCTTCGTCTTCTCAGATTGTGCGAAACTAACTGAAGTACCAGAAAGCAATAACATGAAACAAACAAGTATTCCAAAAACTCGCTTCATGACTAACCCTCCATTCTATATCAGACCTATTTTTTCCAATTTATTATTTTTTAATACCATATTTTTCTAATATTTTAAGTTGACAAATACATTCATCAACTATATTGTATTAAGTGTATTACATAGAGTAGTACACTTAATACATACCAGAAAGGAGACATTGCTCTTGCATATTCAACTTGATCCAAGAAGCAACACTCCGATATGGGAACAAATTGTTCAAAATATAAAAGAACTCGTATTGAAAAACATGTTAGCTCCAAGTGACAAACTACCTTCTGTACGCGAACTCGCTTCTTTACTCGTTATAAATCCAAATACAGTGAGTAAAGCGTATCAAGAATTAGAGCGACAAGGGATTATTGAAACATTACGAGGAAAAGGAACATTTGTATCCCAATCGATCACCCCAACATTAGACGAAAGGAAAATCGCTATGGTTGAAAAGCAATTTCATCAATTACTATTAGAAGCCTCTTATCTTGGTGTTACGAAAGATAAAATTCATGATTGGATAGATTCATACTACAAAGAGATTGGAGGAAATGCGGATGCTGAAAGTGACAAGCTTGAAGAAAACGATTGATAATCAAACGATTTTAGATGATGTTTCTTTTACATTACAAAGAGGAAGTATTATCGGATTACTCGGAAGAAACGGTGCGGGGAAAACAACTTTATTACGAACGATGGTCGGTATTTTAGACCCTGATGCAGGGACTGTTACATATGAAGATACAAACATTCATCAGTGTCCTGAAATAAAGCAAAAAATCGTATATGTCCCTGATTCTACTAACATACTGAACGGATATACGGTAAAAGAAATTGTAAAGTTTTATAAAGAAGTTTATAACGCATTTGATGAAGCATATTTCTATGAACTGTTAGAACGTTTTAACTTACCAAACAAACGAATTCGTAGTTATTCAAAAGGCATGAAAGCACTACTTGCCATCATTTTAGCCGTTTCTACCAAAGCAGAATATATCATTTTAGATGAACCGACAAACGGACTTGACCCTATCGTGAAAAGACAAATTTTACAGTTTCTCGTTGGAGAAGTTGCAGAAAAAGAGATTACCATTTTCATCTCCACTCACCATTTAGATGAAGTAGAACAAATTGCAGATACAATTATTATATTAAAAGGCCATACTATCTCGTCTATTACATCACTAGACGATGCAAAATCACGATTTGCAAAAATACAAGTAGCTTACGAGCGTTCATTACCTCAAAAGCTAGAAAACTTAAGCAATATTAAAATATTAAATCAAACAGGAAAAGTATATACAATCTTAATTGAGGGAAATGTGGCTACAACACTGGAGAAGTTTTATAAAGAACAACCTATACTCATTGAAGAATTAACAATGTCACTTGAAGATGTCTTCGTTACGACACTGGAGGAGGATGGGTATGTTTCATAAGGCGTTGTGGATGTGGAATTGGAAGCGCGGGAAATATGCTGTGTTGCTATTCTTCTTTAGTTCCCTTTATCTTCTATCTCTCGGATACTATAGCAGTGCTCAGATGGAACTCGATAAATATTACGAATTACAAGAAAAAGGGAAACAGTATTATTATTTTTATACCTTTTCTTCAGGAGAAGGTAATAGTTTTTGGTTAACTGTTCTTATCATTGCCTTAGCTTGCTTATTGATAGGTTGGGAACGTAGTAACCAATCTAATACACTACTTATGACGATGCCGTTTAAAAGAAAAGATGTTTTCTTATCGAAATGGGCTTTCGGTTCATTTTGTATTGTAAGCTCATTACTTATAAATTGGATTCTTATGTATGTTATTTATAGAACAACTATTCATTTTGATTATCAATCATTTAGTCCATTTCACCGATACTTTCTTTATGCGATTATTTCTTATGTTGCAGTATATACAGCTGCACTTTGCATCGGTACTTTTACTGGAAGCATTGTTTCCCAGGTTGTTTTTTGTATTCCGTGGCTACTAATGGGACTTACATTTATTCCACTAGTTTACACTTTTACGATACATCATTTAGAAGCTACCGATCCTAAAAATTATAAGCTATATGAACAACTTTATGAAATCAATCAAAAAACAAATATAGTTGCACCAATATATCGCTTTTCTATTGATTATAACTATGATCCAGAATACCGAAAGCAGGACAACGATCCAACTACTTTAAGAAATCCAGTATCTCATAAATATTATTCAGCCAAATCAATGTTAGTCCCTATTTTCTATACAATATTTTATTTACTACTTGGGACATATTTATATATGCGGTCACCAAATGAAAATAGTCAAAAGATATTTATTTTCCAAAAACATTTAAAAATATGGATATGGGGGACAACCATTTACTTTGCATTATTAGGTGGCTATAAAATAAATCAATTTTATTTCTTACCTAACTACTATATCAGTTTGTTTCTCGCTGGAATCATTACTTATGTTGTATTATCACGCCTAACAAATTATAAAGTTTTTTAAAGGAGAGATCCTATGTTTCAAAAAGCACTGTGGCTAAGAACATATCAACAAAGTAAATATGTTGTATGGTTATTTTGGCTCGTCAGCTTCTATACTTTGTCATATAAATACTATATGACTTCTATTCAACAGCAACACTTTCTAAATGACAATAAAAAATGGAACTATATATATCATTACCACTTTGATTTAACACTTCTAGATCCTGTCATGCTGTTAGGTAGCGTACTGATCATTCTAGCTTGTACGTTAATTGGATGGGAAAGACAAAATAACTCTAGCGACTTGTTATGGTCTATGCCCTTTAAACGTTCACACCTTTATATAACAAAGTGGTTGTTTGGAATCTGTAATATTACAGTAATTGTCGTTTCAAATTGGGGACTATTTGCTATTATGAAAAAGTTGACTTTTCATAATAAATATCAAGTATTCTCACCGTTTCATAGTTACTATATATATATGTTAATTGTATTAATCGCTATTTATACACTTGCATTATGCGTAGGAACAATAACTGGAAATATTATCTCACAAGGATTTCTCACTGTCGTTATATTCATCTTCCCATTATTGCTTCCACCACTTATATCAGGAGTCATCGCTGTTCACTCGAATGTCGACTTTCATGAGAAGAATGGCCGTATACATGATGTTATGGAAAACATACGTATTTCTAGTCCAGCAGAAGATTTTACTATTAACTTTAATTATGATCCACAAAGCGCTTATACTGATCAAAATGGAGTGCGTCATAACGAGCCAAACTTTACAAAGATTCCACCGGTCAAAACATTGATTGGACCTATTGTACATATCCTTATGTTATTACCACTCGGTATATATTTATATGCCCGTTCAGTAAATGAGCGAAATGGTAACTATTTATTATATCCAAAACTACAAAAAGTAGTATTGGCTTGTGCAATTTTCTTTGGTGGTACCATTGGAGGTTTAATGTTAAGTGGCGCGCAGTCATTGTCCAGCTTTTACATCGGATTTTTAGTGACTAGTTTCCTTACATATTTCTTCCTACCAAAAATATTAAAATGGAAAGTCTCTTGGAATTTCAAATAAAATAACCTCCTCTAGATGAGGAGGTTATTTCACATTCTCTCTTCTTTTCCCATACTCTTTTTCTTGCTTCGTTCCAAAACCGTCACCATTTGCGACAATTTGATCTGTTGGGGCAACTATGCTTTCAGCAATTCTCCATTCCCCTCCTTGTTGAATAAACACTTGCATAAAATAATTCATGCCATTTAACTGATACGGATTTTCTTTTTTCACTTCGTAACGCGCTGCAACATAATACACTTGCACATTCTCAGCTTCAAACTTAGAAATATATTGCGATAATCTCGGGATATACTGGGATGCTTTCTGCAGTGGAAGCTGTTTTACTTTTACAAGAGAAGACTTTGTTACATTACTGATCGTATCTTCATGCCGAATGTTATCACTATGATGAAATAAAATAGCATTCTGCATTGAACGAATCCATAGTTTTGAATATAAAACAGGTTGCTTATTTGAAATATGTTGTAATTCTTTTTGAACGACTTGAAGGGGCGTAGCGGCATCTGCGAATTGATTAAAGCAGAAAAAACTTCCCATCATAATGAAAAGCATAGAAATACGTTTCATAATTTTTCACTCCGATTCTTTTTAATTAAAGTATTGGAGTTTCAAAATGTTTTTATTCAAAAGAAAAAGGATAGGAAAGCTTTCGCTTCCTATCCTCATTTATTATAATACGCGGCCAAATAGCTCTAATACCATTTCGATCTCTTGGTCGCTCCAACCTTTAAATCTCTCTTTATAATATTCTTTACGCACAGCTTCAAGTTTTTCAGTTACTTCTCTTCCGTGTTCTGTAATTTCTAAGTACACGATACGACGGTCTGAATTTGAACGCTTTCTTTCTACAAACCCTTTTCGTACGAGACGATCAGTAACGGCTGTAATATGACTGGAGGTTACGTTTACTTCACTCGCAATTTGCGAAGCCATCTGTGGACTTTTTAAAAATAAAGCGCGTAATACAGAAAATTCATTGTATGGCATATGTTCTGCAAAACGTGTATTAATATCATTTTGTAATAAACGTATCATCTTTCGAAATGATCCGGATAATTCTAAAATCAGTGTTTCTCTTTTTTCGTTCACTAGCCTCGTCCCTTTTTTATCATATTTACACATATTATAATCTATAAATACCTATGTTGTATATGCCTTCTTCCCTCAACATTCTCATTTATGTAACTTTTTTCATATAAATTTCTTTTTTGTTCACACATATACATATAAAAAGGATGGTGATGGAAAATGCAGGGTGGAATAAATCCTTATTTACACAACGTACGCACAGCTAATACTGGTAAAGAAGCGACTATTACTGTACAAGGTGAAGGTGTTGTCAAAGCAAAACCCAATGTTGTTATATTAACACTTGGCATTCGAACTGATAGTAAAAATGTGAAACAAGCGCAAGAAGAAAATGCAGTGCAATCAAAACAATTGCTGGATGCACTTAAACAGCTTGGTATTGCTGATAAAGATATAGAAACGATTTCTTATACGATCACTCCTCAATACGAGTATGTAAATGATAAAGCGTTACTACAAGGATACCGTGTGGAACATTTGTATGAAATTACCGTTTTAAATGTACAAAAAGCAGGGGAAGTATATGATATAGCCGTTTCAAATGGAGCAAACTTAGCAAAAGGTTTACGTTTTCGAATATCTCACCCAAATAAATATTATGAGCAAGCTCTCATTCAAGCTCTACAACAAGCGGTAGAAAAAGCTCGTGCTATTGCGGGTACATACAATTTAAACATTAATCCTGTTCCACTCTCATTCGTTGAAGAATCTGCTCAATTACCACGAGAAGTTGCGTCCTTTGCTACTTTACATGCACAAGCAGCTCCTCCCATTCAATCGGGAGAATTAGAAATCATTTCAACAATACGAGCGATTTTTACGTATTTATAAATAATCTTATTTATAAGTAAACGTTATCATTTTCCTTGTTGTAAAAACATGATGTTCTGATATAATAAAGGACGGTGAGCTCTTACGAAAGAGATATCACGGGTGGGAGAGGGATATGAAAAAGAAGGTTTAACATGAAAGGAATACTTGAAAGAACATTTAAATTAGGTTTACACGAAACATCACCAAAACAAGAAGTTTTAGCTGGAGTTACGTCATTTTTCACGATTGTATATATTATGATTGTAAATGCATCCATTTTATCCGATGCTGGCATTCCTCTTGAAGCTGGAATTTTAGCAACTGTTTTCAGTTCATTTGTCGGATGTCTGCTCATGGCATTTTGGGCAAATGCACCTGCTATTCTTGTACCTGGTATGGGTGTAAATGCATTCTTCACGTACACTGCTGTGCATACGCTCGGATTATCTTGGCAGGAAGCATTAGCAGCTGTCTTCATCTCTGGTATTATTTTTGCAATTGCTGCGTTTACACCAATCGCTCGCGTGCTTTCAGTATCGATTCCAAAGTCATTAAAGGAAGCTATTACTGTCGGCATCGGATTATTTTTAGCATTTATCGGATTGCAAAAAGGTGGTTTAGTCGTTTCGAATCCAAATACTGCTGTTGCAATGGGTAAATTAAGTAACCCTGTCGTTCTTGCGACCGTGCTTACTCTTATCGTTGCACTTGTATTATTTATTCGTAACGTACGTGGAAACTTTTTATGGACGATTGCAATAGGAACTGGTATTGCATGGCTATTTGGTCTTGTTGATACAAGTCAAATCGGAAATAGTTCATTCTCACTTGCTAATTACGGCGATGTGTTTGGAGCTATGTCATTTGGCAAACTTTCTTCCTTACCGTTTTGGATTGCAACATTCTCCTTAAGCATGGTGCTTATTTTTGAGAACATGGGACTTCTGCACGGTTTATTAGAAGATGACCGTAAATTCCCACGTGCTTACCAAGCCAATGCAATTTCAGCAATGACATGTGGTCTATTTGGCACAAGCCCTACCGTATCAACAGTAGAGAGTGCCGCAGGTATTACTGCAGGTGGAAAGACAGGTCTGACGTCTATCGTTACAGGGTTGTTATTCTTTGCATCACTGTTTGCACTACCGTTTGTCAAACTAATTCCTGATAGTGCCATTGCACCAATCTTAATTATTATTGGCGGCCTGATGATTACAAGCATTCAACAAATTCCTCTGAACGATTTTTCAGAAGGATTTCCAGCGTTCTTAATTATCGTCATGATCCCGCTCACATATAGTATCGCTGATGGCATTGCGTTCGGATTTATCGCTTATCCTATCTTAAAAGTTGCTCTTGGAAAGCGTAAAGAAGTCGCATCGTCCATGTATATCATTACATGCTTATTCTTGGCCATGTTCGTATTACATGCTATCGGTTAAGTAAAAACACCGAGGAATTTTCCTCGGTGTTTTTTTACTTAAACCATCCTTTTTTATAAAACCAAGCCATCATGCCGCCGCCAATTAGTGCCATAATAAGTAGACAAATAAAATAACTATATTGTCCACCAAGCTCTGGCATATGCGTAAAGTTCATTCCGTATACGCCCGCAATAAATGTTAATGGCATGAAAATAGTCGAGAATACAGTTAATGTTTTCATAATGTTATTCATATGATGTGAGTTTAATGAAAAATAGCTATCTCGAATATCTGCCGTTAATTCCCGGCTTGCTTCAATCATTTCTGTCAGTTTAAGCAAATGATCATGTATATCTTTAAAGTAAATTTCATGATCACTTATACCGTAAAAACGAGTCGAATTTAAAATACGATACAATAAATCACGCATCGGAATAATTGTACGCCTTAGCTTCGATAAATCTGCACGTATATCAAATACTTCTTCTAGTACACTTCCTGCTGTCTCACCCGTTAAATTATCATCAATTGCATTTAAATGATCCTCAATGTAATATACAGGCGCAAAATAGTCGTCTACAATTTGATCGATAATAGTATGTGCTACATGCAAAGGACTATTTTTAATACGCTTCTTTTCTCCAAGGGTTTTCCATACTCTTTCGATTGCATTGTTATGAGAAAAGTGGAAAGAAACAATATAACGATCACTAATAAATAAATCGATTTCATGCGGTTCTAATCCATCCTCACCAAATGCATGAAGAACTAAAAAGTTATATCCATCATAAAAATCAACTTTTGGCCTCTGTACATATTCTATACAGTCTTCAATTGCAAGGGGATGGAACTTAAAATGATCTTGCAAAATGTATGTATACTCTTCTTTCGTTGGCTTATATAAATCTAGCCAATACCATACAATATGGTCTTTCTTTGTTTCTTCTAACGAAACATCATATAATACTTCATCTGCTTTTGTTATTGCACAAATTCTAATCATAATTTCACCCATTATTATTATAAACAAAAAATAGCAAAAAAAGCCAAGGAGAAATACTCCCTGGCCCTTCTTTATTATTCAGTAACGATGCCGTGCACTAATATCGGTGCATCTACATGCTCTTTAGAGATCTTCATGTTCTCATAAATTTTTGCTTTTACATCTTCCACATTTTCACGGTTTGCGTAGATCGTAACAAGGGATTCACCTTTTTTCACGCTGTCCCCTACTTTTTTGCGAAGCATTAAGCCAACTGCTAAATCAATCTCAGATTCCTTCGTCGCACGTCCTGCTCCTAAAAGCATTGCTGCTGTTCCAATTTCATCTGCAACGATTTCTAATACATAACCGTCTTCCTTCGCTTCTACTTCAATTTTAAACTGTGCTTGTGGTAATTTAGAAGGATCATCAACAACTGATGCATCGCCACCTTGCGCTGATAAGAACGTTTTAAATGATTCTAGCGCTTTACCGTTGTTCATTACTTCAATTAATTTCTCACGTGCATCTTCTAAAGATGAAGCTTGTCCAGCAAGGTATACCATTTGACTTCCAAGTGTTAAACATAACTCTTCTAAATCTTTTGGTCCTTTACCTTGTAATGTATCAATTGCTTCTTGTACCTCAAGTGCATTACCAATCGCCTCACCAAGTGGTTGACTCATATCAGAAATAACAGCCATCGTATTACGGCCAACGTTATTACCAATGCGTACCATTGCTTCCGCTAAACGTTTTGCATCTTCATCTGTTTTCATAAATGCACCTGCTCCCGTTTTCACATCAAGAACAATTGCATCTGCACCAGCAGCAATTTTTTTACTCATAATGGAGCTTGCAATAAGCGGAATTGAGTTTACTGTTGCTGTTACATCACGAAGTGCATACAATTTTTTATCCGCAGGCGTTAAGTTTCCACTTTGACCAATAACTGCGATTTTGTTTTCATTCACAAGACGCATAAATTCAGCATTTTCGATTTCAACATGGAATCCTGGAACTGCTTCTAATTTATCGATTGTACCACCAGTATGTCCTAGACCACGTCCAGACATTTTTGCAACCGGTACACCTAAAGCGGCTACTAATGGACCTAATACAAGTGTTGTTGTATCACCAACGCCACCTGTTGAGTGCTTATCTACTTTTACTCCTTCAATAGCTGATAAGTCGATTGTATCACCGCTATTTACCATTGCCATCGTTAAATCAGCACGTTCTTGATCGTTCATATCTTGGAAGAAAATTGCCATTGCAAGTGAACTTACTTGATAATCAGGAATATCACCATTCGTATATCCTTCAACAATAAAGTTAATTTCTTCTGTCGTTAATGCATGTCCGTCACGTTTTTTTGCAATTAGGTCCACCATTCTCATTGTGAGGTCACCCCTTCATTTGTTTTACGATTGCTTTTACTAATGCTAAGAAATTAGCTTTAACACGTTCTGTCGTTTCGATTACTTCATCGTGGTGAAGCGGTTGATCTAAAATACCAGCTGCCATATTTGAAATACAAGAAATACCAAGTACTTTCATACCAGCATGACGCGCTACAATTACTTCAGGTACTGTTGACATACCAACTGCATCTCCGCCAAGTGTACGAAGCATACGAATTTCAGCAGGTGTTTCGTATACAGGACCTGTCATTCCAACGTATACACCTTCTTGTACTTTAATACTTAAGTCCGCTGCAACTTGTTTTGCCATTTCGCGAAGCTCTACTGTATATGATGTAGACATATCAGGGAAACGTACACCCATTTCAGAATCATTTGGTCCGATTAATGGGTTTGTACCCATGAAGTTAATGTGATCTGAAATTAACATAAGATCGCCTGGTTCGAATGATGTATTCACACCACCAGCTGCATTTGTTACAACAACTGTTTCTACACCTAGTTCCTTCATAACACGAACTGGGAATGTTACTTTTTGCATGTCGTATCCTTCATAGAAGTGGAAACGTCCTTGCATTGCTACTACTGTTACACCTTGAAGTGTACCGAATACTAGTTGACCTGCATGACCTTCTACAGTTGATACTGGGAATTCAGGGATTTCACTGTAAGGTACTGTTACTGCGTTCTCGATTTCATCCGCTAATACACCTAGTCCAGATCCAAGGATTAGTCCTACTTGTGGTGTCTCTTGAAATTTCTCTTTTAAGTATGAAGCTGATTTTGTAATAAGTTCACGATTCATTTGTTTATCCCCCTATTTTTTTAGCTCGTTTAAGAAGCTTGTTCCGTATTCTGGCATTTTCACACCGAAGTTCTCTGCTACAGTTGCACCAATATCAGCAAATGTTTGACGAAGTGGTAACTCTTGTCCGCCTTCTTTCATGCTTGGGCTATATGCTAATAAAGGTACATATTCACGTGTATGGTCAGTACCGTGGTGAACTGGATCGTTACCGTGGTCTGCTGTAATTAATAATAAATCATCTTCTTTTAGTTTTTCGAATACTTCTGGAAGACGTGCATCATATTCCTGCAATGCTTCTCCGTATCCTTGTGGATCACGGCGGTGACCGAATAGTGCATCAAAGTCAACTAAGTTTAAGAAGCTAAGACCTGTAAAGTCCATATTTAATGTATCTACAAGCTTATCCATTCCATCCATGTTCGACTTCGTACGAAGCGATTCAGTTACCCCTTCACCATCATAGATGTCAGAGATTTTACCGATAGCAATCACATCATAATCACTATCTTTTAATTCATTCATTACTGTACGGCCGAATGGTTTTAATGCATAGTCATGACGGTTCGGTGTACGAGTAAAGTTTCCAGGCTCACCAACGAATGGACGAGCGATAACACGGCCTACCATGTACTTCTCGTCTAACGTTAATTCACGTGCAATTTTACAAATTTTATATAACTCATCAAGCGGCACTACTTCTTCGTGTGCTGCGATTTGCAGAACGCTATCAGCAGAAGTGTAAACGATTAAAGAACCTGTTTCCATTTGTTCTTGACCAAGTTCATCAAGAATCTCAGTTCCAGAAGCTGGTTTATTACCGATAATTTTACGGCCTGTTTTTTCTTCTAATTCATCAAGTAACTCTTTCGGGAATCCTTCAGGGAACACTTGGAATGGTGTATCAATGTAAAGACCCATGATTTCCCAGTGACCTGTCATTGTATCTTTACCAGTAGATTTCTCTTGCATTTTTGTATAATATCCAAGTGGTTTTTCTACTTTAGAGATACCTTTCATTTCACGAATGTTACCAAGACCTAATTTCACCATGTTAGGCATTTGTAACCCATTCATATGTTCAGCAATGTGACCAATTGTGTCAGATCCTAAATCACCAAATTGTTCAGCATCTGGTGCTTCACCGATTCCAACAGAATCCATTACGACTAGGAATATACGTTTATATTTATTCATAACTGCGACCTCCTATAAGTTCAGTTCTACTTCTTGTAGTATGTTCAAAACGCTATAAAGTGAAACTGTTCTCCATAAGAATTATCTTTCGTTCTCATTATCAAACAGTACTTCTTTAAATGATTTTCTAACCTATTTCGTTTACTTTAAAACGACTCAAAAACATTTCTAGTTTTTTCTAAGTCAGATGTCAGACATCTGATACTGATATCATAACATGTTTACGCTTTCTTTTTAATACATTTTCGTAGAATTTCTCATTTTCTTCACACTTCTATTGTAATCCATTATGCAAAGAAGTGCTAATGATTTTATGATTTATTTCTTTATATAAAGTGAAATTTTAATCTCGCCGCAAAGAATGAGATAAAAATAAAAAGCAGCTCTAATGAGCTACTTTTTATTTTACTTCTACTGTTTCTTCTTTATGTTCATGTAGTTCGCCTTTTTTAACATGAACTTTCACTTTGTAAGAACCGTTTTCTTTGAAAGTATGTTTCGTTTCATACTCTCCTTTATTTCCTTCTTTCGCTGGAATAAATTCGTGTTTTTCAACACCATCTTTCCAAATTTCAAGTTGGACTTCAGCACCAGTTAATGCTTCTTCTTTTTGTTTTAAGTGAACTTTCATTGTTGATTCAGCATTTGCTTTTATGTCACCAGCCATAAGGTGGATCATTGTATCGCTTTTATGATCGCCATGTCCTGCACCGTGATCACTATTTTCTTTTTTCGCATCTTCTATTTTCGCATTCCCTACAGCCACTTTTACTTCTGGCATAACATGCATTTCACGTGCATTTGTGTGAGCGATAATATGGTATACTCCGTCCGTCTCGAACGTTTTCTCGACAGCATAAACACCTTTTCCTTTATGCTTACTATCTAACATTTCATGCTTTTCGTCGCCAGCTTTCCAAATTTCAAACTTTACATCATCAGCATCCGTTACCTTTTCTTTTCCTTGTGTAACAAGTGCTTGTACTTCTGTTTTTTCACCAGGTTTAATTTCCTTCGGATTTGTTTGAACTGCTACTTTTACAGCTTCTAGTTTCTGTTCTTTTTTCGGTTCTTCTTTGTTTGTATTACAGCCGGCCAATGCTAGCATCGCGATAAATAAAGTCATAATAAGTTTTTTCATCATCATTTCCTCCTTCATACCTTATTTAGTATAGAGGAAATACATTGTAATATTCTAGTCTTCTGCTGAAAACAATGTACGAAATGTTTGTGAAGTTTCTGTGAAATACCATCACCTTTTGAATCTATGAAAAAAAGAGCATAGTATCTATGCTCTCGGATGAAACTGTTTATATACATCTTTTAATCTAGTTTTTGAAACATGCGTATAAATTTGTGTCGTTGAAATATCTGCATGTCCAAGCATTTCTTGCACAGCGCGCAAGTCTGCTCCATTTTCTAATAAATGCGTAGCGAAAGAATGGCGCAACGTATGAGGTGTAAGCTCTTTTTCAATATTTGCTTCTTTCGCTAATCGTTTTAAAATTTTCCAAAAACCTTGTCTTGATAATCGATTCCCATGATGGTTTAAAAAGAGTGCATCTACTACTTTTTTACCCATCAGTTCTCTTCTTGCCTTTTCAATATACTTTTGAATCGCTTCCGTCGCTAAACTTCCTAGTGGAATAATTCTTTCTTTATTCCCTTTCCCTATGCAACGAACGAATCCCATTGTTAAATGTACATCTTCTAAATTTAAGGCAATTAATTCCGAAACACGAAGCCCTGTTGCATACAGTAACTCTAACATCGCTTTATCACGAACCCCAAAAGCACTCGTCATTTTTGGTGTCTGAAGTAACGCTTCTACTTCATCAACTGATAATACTTTCGGTAATTTCCGTTCCCCTTGAGGCGTCTCAATATGTACGGATGGATCGTGCTCTACCGCTCGTTCACGAAGTAAAAATTGATGGAACGAACGAATCGATGCAATATGACGTGCTAATGTTTTCGAAGATTTTCCGTTTTCTTTTAAGTGCTGCAGAAAATTAACAATGTGTAAGCGTGTCACTTCATGAAAGCTTTTCGCTTGTTCTACATTTTGCAAATACTTTACATAACTTTTCAAATCACGTTCATATGATACTACTGTATTTTTCGCTAGCCCTTTTTCGACAACCATATAATGAATAAAATCTTTTAATTGATCTTCCAATCTACACTACTCCCCATTTTCATAGAAAAACATCATTCTATTTACGAAAGCATCCTTTGCCGGCTCTTCATTCCCTGATACTTTTTCTACAGTCTCTTCTTTTGGCTTTTCATAACGATGATAGCTTTCATATTCTTCATTTATCCATAGTATAGCGAAATAAAACAAAATCGTACAACTTGTAAATAATAAAAATACTTTTATCCCATCAAAAGTTAATTTTAAAGCTCGGCGCATTGTAAATTCCTCCAAAATATAAGTTATTACAACATATGCCAAGCTTTCACCAATTTATACCTTATTCAAATAAAAAACCTCTTCCTAGTTAAATAGGAAAAGGTTATTTTTCATCCGTTTCATTTTCTTGACAATTTTTACAAATCCCATGGAATGTTAAACGATGATCCTTCACCTTAAAGCTCCAGTCATGTTCTACTTTCCTTTCCACTTCACCAAGTAAATCTTCTTGTATTTCTTGTACAGCACCACATTGTGTACAAATCAAATGATGGTGGAAACGCTGCGCACCTTCTTGGCGTAAGTCATAGCGTGAAACACCGTCTCCGAAGTTAATCTTATCGACAACTTTTAACTCAGATAATAGTTCTAAAGTTCGATAGACGGTTGCTAATCCGATCTCTGGCGACTTTTCTTTTACAAGGAGGTAAACATCTTCTGCGCTTAAATGATCTTCTTCATTTTCTAGCAGCACACGAACTGTTGCTTCACGTTGCGGTGTTAACTTGTAGCTCGCTGCATGTAATTGCTTCTTAATTCGTTCAATTCTTTCTTCCATTCGGTACTACTCCCTCCTCGCCACTCTTACACCATTATATCAGAAGAAGGGCTTCTGTCAAAAGAAAAACAATAAAAACAAATTGATAATTATTCTCATAAAGTATTTATTGTTTATTAATAGCCTCAACGACTTCTTTCATTAAAACTGGTGATGCATAAGCTTCTACACTAGAAGCAAGAGCTAGCACCGCTCCAATGATAAGAAAGAAGCATGTATAACGAATTAATAATGGTAATAGCGGCTCGGTTATTTTCCGTATAAATTGGTGCCTGATCATACGTAAAGAAAAGCTTGCTGCAATTGTTGTCATAACGAGAAATACTGGAATAATAATGAGATTTTGCGGCAATACAGAAACAAATGCTAATAATAATCCATTCCATCCATGCTGACTTACTAAAAAACCAACTGTAAATCCAACGACTACTCCTTTTACAAACAATAAAATAAAAATAAGTGGTAATCCAATAATTGAAATCCCCAAAATCCAAATAAATCCAATGTATTTTAATTGCGAAAAGTAACTTTCTCGAAACATTTCGCTTGCAATAGCAAATTCTCCTTTAGAAACTTGTCCAAAAAAGCGTTGTAAATAAAATGATAAATCTTGTTTTTGATTTAATTGTAGACTATTTACCAGTATGGCCCCAAATATGACTCCCATCAATAATAAAACAGCATTAAATATATATAATGAAGAGTTTTCCTGTATGTGAGACATTACACGGTCTTGCCAAGTTTTTCTCCACATTTTCCTTCCCTCCGTTCACACTCTTACTAAAAATGTATGAAAGAAAGACAAAAGTATGACGAATTAACATTGAAATTCCGCTCTACTTTGCTAAACTAAAAGTAGAGAATAGGAGGGATTTCTCTTGAAACCATTATTATTAGATTTTCCAACATTATTTCAAACTGAACGCTTACAAGTTCGTAAGCCATTTCCAGGTGATGGTGCAGAAGTGTATGAGGCAATCCAAGCTTCTCTAGAAGACTTAGTACCGTGGATGCCAATTAACGCTGAAACAGAAGAAAGTGCTGAAGAAATCGTTCGTAACGCTCACGGACAGTTTTTACTTCGTGAAACACTTGATTTTCACTTATACGATAAAGTATCGGGTACATTCATCGGAGCTATAACGCTCAAACCTGAAAACTGGGATATTCCAAAGTTTTCGCTTCACTTCTGGCTGCATAGCGCTTATACGAAACAAGGCTATATGACTGAAGCGATTAAAGGTGCTATTCAATTTGCCTTTGATAAGCTAAGTGCTAGAAGAGTTGAAATTCGTGTTGATGCAACAAATACAAATGCATGTAACCTAGCAGAACGTTTAGAATTCATTCTAGAAGGTACAATGGAAAATGATTTCATAGCACCAGATGGTAGCTTACGTGATGCACGCGTATACGCAAAAATCAATTAAAAAACACTCGCCTTTGGCGAGTGTTTATTTTTGTAGTTGTAAATATTGTACTGCAAACATCGTCTTCGCATCATGAATACGAAGATCTTTCATAAGAGTAATCGCTTCTTCTAACGATACTTCCATCAATTCCACAAACTCATCTTCATCTAACGCAGCTTTATTTTCTTTCTTCGTCAAACCTGTCGCTTTATATACATATAAAATTTCATCTGCAAATCCTGGAGATGTATAGAAAGAAGTAATAAGCTCCATATTTTCACATACATATCCCGTTTCCTCTTCTAATTCACGAACTGCTGTCACCTCAGGTTTTTCACCAGGTTCTAACTTGCCGGCCGGAATTTCTATGATCGCCTTTTCAAGCGCTTTACGATACTGCTCAACAAGCACGATTTTCCCCTCATCAGTAATAGCAATAATAGCAACTGCACCAGGGTGATTTACAATTTCACGTTTACTCATTGCTCCATTTGGTAATACTACATCATCAACACGAACTTTTATAACTCTACCATCAAAAATCGGTTCAGTTTTTACTGTTCTCTCTGCAAGATTACTCATACTACTTCATCTCCCTGTTCTATTTCCTATTCTTTCCTCATACATTTTACCACATTGAAAGGAGCGTGATAGAAATGAAAGTTTATATTTTACCAAATCGCGTCACTTTAGTCGGAAAAGCATGGCAAATTCGCCATAAGCTAAAACAATATGGCAAAGAGTATACAACTGTACAAGAGTGGATTACAGCTAGTAAAAAGTAAAAGTTTGTCAACCTCTTTTCCCTTTCGTACAATAAGAGTAAGGAGGTTGACTTATGAAAAAACGTCAATTAGGAAACTCAGATTTATTTGTAACAGAAATGGGACTTGGCTGTATGTCTCTCGGTACATCTGAAGCAGAAGCTATGCGTATTATCGATGAAGCAATCGATTTAGGAATCAATTTTTTTGATACAGCGGATTTATATGATTATGGATTAAACGAAGAATTTGTTGGAAAAGCATTAAAAGGGAAACGAGATCAAATTGTTCTTACAACGAAGGTTGGAAATCGATGGACAGAAGAAAAAAACGGCTGGTCTTGGGATCCTTCTAAAAATTACATAAAAGCTGAAGTGAAAGAAAGTTTACGTAGACTTCAAACCGATTATATTGATTTATATCAACTTCATGGCGGGACGATTGAAGATCCTATAGATGAAACAATTGAAGCCTTTGAAGAATTAAAAAAAGAAGGTATCATTCGTCATTACGGTATTTCTTCTATACGTCCAAATGTCATCCGTGAGTATGCAAAACGTTCAAATATCGTTAGTGTACTTATGGAATATAGCCTTTTAAATCGTCGCCCCGAAGAATGGTTCCCACTTCTAAACGAACATCAAATTAGCGTCATTGCTCGTGGACCACTTGCAAAAGGAATTTTAACTGACAATAATGCAAGAAAGATAGAAAGGGTAAAAGAAAAGGATTACCTTTCTTATTCTTACGATGAATTATATGCGACACTCTCGGGTGTAAAAGAAATAACAAAAGAAAACTCCTTAACTGGAACAGCTATTCAATATTGCTTACATAGCGAAACTGTTGCAGCTGTTATACCTGGTGCAAGCTCTATTGAGCAATTGCAAGAAAATGTACAGGCTAGTACACAAGTAGATCTAACAGCAGCAGAATATATACTTCTTCAGCAAATTGCTAAATGTGATACCTACGCTTTACATCGTTAAAAAGACGCTACCATACTGGTAGCGTCTTTTTATAGCGTATCATATTTATCAGGATTCGTTCCTACATGTAAATTACGATTTAACGTATTAATTTGAGTCATCTCTTCTTCCGTTAGTGAAAAATCAAAGATAGTAAAATTCTCCTTAATACGAGATGGTGTAACAGATTTAGGAATCGTTACTACCCCGCTTTGAATATCCCATCTTAATATAACTTGCGCAGGTGTTTTATCATATTTAGTAGCAATGGCCTGAATAATCGGGTGCTCGAATACTTCTCCGCCTCTCATTAATGGGCTCCATGCCTCCATTTGAATTTGCTCACCTTGGCAGAAATCACGCAATTCAAATTGCGCTAACATCGGATGAAGTTCCACTTGGTTTACCATCGGCTTCACCTTACAATTTGGTAATAACAGTTCTAAGTGATGTTTATGAAAATTAGAAACACCAATTGCACGCACTTTACCTTCTTCATACAGTTTTTCTAACGCTCGGTACGTATCGACATACTTCCCTCTTATTGGCCAATGTATTAAATATAAATCTACATAGTCCATTTGTAATTTCTTTAAGCTTTTTTCAAACGCAGCAAGTGTTTCCTCGTATCCTTGATCGTCGTTCCAAACTTTCGTTGTAATAAATATGTCTTTTCTTGGAATCCCTGATTCACGAACCGCCTCTCCGACACCGCTTTCATTTTCATATACAGTTGCTGTATCAATCGAACGGTATCCAACTTCTAACGCTGTTTTTACTGCTTGTTTTACTTCGTCGCCTTCTTTCGCTTTATAAACGCCTAGACCGATCATCGGCATTTTTACGCCATTATGAAGTGTAGTTGTTGGAATGTGCACAGTCGTCTCCCTTTCATTCTTACATTTTTTATAAGCCACCACTTTATTTGAACAAGATTCAACGAAAAAGTCAAAACATATGTACAGTTTACATAATAATTTTATACACTAAAACGTGAACTCAATTATTCGCATTTCCTTCTCTCCATTCTTTCGCTTTTTCATCAACATTACGTACAAACTCAGTTTTTCCTTCCGAATATAACGTACCATCATATGTATATTTTTCAGCTAATTCTTTCTTTAAGGTTACATATGCCTCAGCTTCTTCACAATGAGCCATCATATAATCACGAAATGCTAAATGCCTTACTATTTCAGGATTTCCTCTTTCAAAAACGTGTAAGTGATACGAGCGTTTTTCCTCAGTTCCATGAATAAAATAACGACGTCTTGAAATACCGTTTTCCCCTTTTGCGATATAGCCAAGCTCTATAAAACGTTCATTCCAGCTATCTACTCTATCGATACTCTCTACTTCCATAATCATATCTATAATTGGTTTCGCTGCCAGTCCTGGCACTGACGTACTTCCAATATGATGGACTTTCACATTTTCTGGCATCGCCGCTCTTAATCTCTCGGCCTCCATTTGAAATTTTTCGTTCCAATGATTTTCATGCGGAACAACTACAATTTTTCTCATGTAAACTCCCCTTTCCTTACAAGCTCGTCAAAAAAATGATCAGTGCTATTCACTGATCATTTTTTGTATTATTTAAAGTCTTTCCAAGTAAGGCTACTTTCACTTAACAGTTCTTCAAATGATTTATTCTTTTCACGTTCTTTTTGTTCTCTGCGCTTTCTTTCCAGTTCAGCTGCCTCTTTTTCTTCTTCTCTCACTTGCAATTCTTTCTTCTTATTCTTTAATTGCTGCATGAGTGAATCATTTAATTGATCACCTAGTGTAAGCGACTCTTTCTCTTGTTTATTCACTTGCGATTGTCTTTGCATTTGTCTTTGTTTCTTTTTCTTCATACTACTCACCTTTTACTTTTTTCTCCATTATAGTAGATACACAATGAACTCGACAATAAAAAAAGGTTCTTTACTCTATTATTCACCTTTTGTAAATATGTTAATTTTTCGAAAAAACTAAATTTTTATATAGATATAATCCTATGAATCTATTAAAATTATGTCGTATGATGTCAGATTATAAAAAAGGAGAAATCAATTATGTGGAAAAAAATCATTCCTGCTGTTGCCGTTTTAAGCACCATTACTTTTTCAACCGTATTTGCCGCTCCCCCATCCCAGACTCCAGCTGAACAAAACCGCTACATAAACGTACAAATGCTTGGTATTAATGATTTCCATGGACAACTAGATACTGTTAAAAAAATTAATAACAAAGAAGCTGGTGGCGCTGATTACTTAGCTACTTATTTAAAAGAACGTAAACAGCAAAACCCGAATACACTTCTCGTACATGCTGGCGATATTGTCGGAGCTAGTCCACCAGTTTCAGCGTTATTACAAGACGAACCAACGATTGAATTTTTAAATGACTTAAAATTTGATGTTGGTACAATCGGAAACCACGAATTTGATGAAGGTATCGATGAAATGAAACGTCTCATTTACGGTGGATATCATGAGAAAACAGGTAATTTCAAGGGCGCAAATTTCCCTTATGTCGCTGCAAACTTCTATAACAAATCAACTGGCCGCTTATTTTTACCACCATTTACTGTAAAAATGGTAAATGGTGTTCCTGTAGGATTCATTGGCGTAGTTACAACTGATACACCAAATGTCGTGATGCCTACTATGCTTAAAAATGTACAGATCACTGATGAAGTAGAAGCAATTAATAAATCAACGCAACAATTAAAGCGTCTCGGTGTTAAATCCATCGTCGTCCTTGCCCATGTCGGCGGAACAACTGATGAATCTGGCGTGACAAATGGCGACCTTACTCGAATTGCAAACGAAACAGATCCGGAAGTTGATGTTATTTTCGGTGGACATAGTCACACGTATGTAAATGGTACTGTAAATAATAAACTAATCGTCCAAGCGAACTCTTACGGAACAGCTTTCTCAGACGTAGATGTAACAATTGATCGTAAAACAAAAGATATTGTAAAGAAAAAGGCTGAAGTCATTACAACATATCATGAAGGTGTAGAACCTGATAAACAAGTAAAACAAAAAATAGATCAATATAAAGAAAGAATCGCACCACTTGTAAATGAAGTAGTAGGAAAATCTACAGCAGCTATTGACCGTAAACAAAATGATGCTGGTGAATCTACTCTTGGGAATGTAATTGCTGATGCACAGCGTCAAACGATGCAAGCGCAAATCGCACTTATGAATCCTGGTGGTATTCGTAATGACTTAGATGCTGGCGATATTACATGGGGCGAATTATACGGCATTCAACCTTTTGGAAACCAATTAATTAAAGTAGATTTAACAGGCCAAGATATTCGCGACATTTTAAATCAGCAATGGCAAAAAGGTACGACGCGCATGCTTCAAATTTCAGGTATTCAATATGCGTGGGATGCCAATAAACCAAACGGTGAAAAAGTTACAAATATACGTTTAACAAACGGAGAAGAATTATCTCCATCTAAAACGTATAGCGTAGTTGCAAATGCTTTCTTAGCTTCTGGCGGTGATGGATTCGTATCATTTAAAAATGGTAAAAATGCAGAAACTGGTCCAAACGACTTTGAAGCGCTAGTCGATTACGTAAAACAATTAAAAGAACCAATTCAGCCCGTTATTGATGGAAGAATTCAAAAGGTAAATTAGGTAGTTCCCTAATATACGATCCAGCTTTTTATTATAAAGGATACTCGTTCTTACAATGAACATAGTATCCTTTTCTTTAGTTATTAAAAATCATATTGTTGTAAAAATTGTTGTAGCGCCTCTTCTACAAGTTTAGATTTTTGAATTCCTTTCGATTCTGATAAAACGTCTAGTTTTGCTAATATCTCTTTATTAATAGAAAAGGTACGTTTCTTTTTCTCTGTACTTATACTCCTAATGGGCGCAATTACTTCTTCTCTCTTTCTTAATAACTCATAAATACTTTGTAATTGCTCATAAATTAATAATTGATAATCTATTGTCGCATATTGAAGGGCTGTCGCTTCTTGGAGTTGTAAGTGACGTGGTTCTTCTCCATCCCCTACAAATATACGTTTCTTCTGTTCTCCATCATATTCGTACCCAATCACTCTTAGTTTCTTCGATAATGTATACGGGCTTATTTCAAGACGTTTTGCTATAATAGCGATGGATTCACGTCTATTTAAACAATCTATAATTTCTCCAATCGTCACAATTTCCCTCCTCCCGTGTTGAAATGACACTAGTATGGTATGTTACAATGATTTTCTAACAGTATATGCAAAACGAATAGCCTGTGCGATTCATACGATTTCAGAAAAGGAGGTTTTCAATATGCTTTTTCGTAGCTATACCCCACAGTTTTATAATGAAAATAAACAAATCATTCCTAATAGTATTGCTACGATGGAAAGCGTTCTAATTAATGATCGAAAACAAACTCTCCTTATGCGCGGGCAAAACGTAGAGCAGCCTATTTTATTATGCTGTCATGGCGGACCGGGAATGGCACAAATTGGATTTATTCGGCATTTTCAAAAAGAATTGGAGAAACACTTCATCGTAATTAATTGGGATCAGCGTGGGGCAGGTAAATCCTTTTCAATGAAAGATTTCGGAGCAAATTTTACAATCGAACAATTCATGTCCGATGCAAAAGAAGTGATTCAATATGTACTTAAAAAGTTCAATAAACAGAAACTATTTCTCGCCGGTCATTCTTGGGGAAGCATTATTGGGCTTAACATAGCACATCAATATCCACAGTATATCGAGGCTTACATCGGTATTGGACAGATTGTACATATGAAACAAAACGAAGAATTGCTATATCAGCATTTAATTCGTTCTGCCAAAAAACATGATCATAAAAAAGCATTAGCTTCTCTTTTAAAATTAGGAAAACCACCATTTTTAGATACGAGACGTCTCATTATTCAAAGAAAGTGGCTTGGTACATTCGGAGGAGCAATCCAAAATGGATCTTCCTTTTCTTTCATACGAAAAGGCTTCTTTTCTCCCGAATATACGCTATTAGATTGGTTCAAGTTTCTCGGAGGAAATTTAAAATCTGGCGTTTTATGGGAAGAAATGCTAACAATCGATTTCTTTTCTTCTATTTCAAGTTTATCTATCCCGGTTTATTTTTGTTCTGGTCGCTATGATTATCAAACTCCTTATGCACTCGTTCAGGAATATTGTGATGTGATAGAAGCGCCCATAAAAAAGATGATTTGGTTCCCAAATTCAGCACATTCTCCCGATTTAGAAGAGCCCGAATTATTCGCTCAATCTATACAATCCATTAAACAAGAGCTAACTTTTCAACATTATTAATAAAAGGCTCTTTTACATTTCATAGAAAACAATTTATAATAATATGTCGCAACTATGTATAAATATAGCAAGGCGCTTCATATTTACTTGCTTTAACACAATAAAATTTTGGGGAGATTACATTTATTATGAATGCTGTACTCGTCGCAGTAGCAGTTATGCTATTGCTTAGTTTGTTACGTGTCCAGGTCATTGTCGCCATCATTGTTGGAGCTTTAACAGGCGGAATTATCGGCGGACTCGGTATTTCAGAAACTATTAACACTTTTACAACTGGTCTTGGAAACAGTGCTCCAATCGCTTTAAGTTATGCAATGCTTGGCGGTTTCGCTATTTCCCTTTCCAAAACAGGACTTCCAGATGCCATGATTCAAACCGCATTAAAATGGATTGGCAATGAACAAGACACGAAAAAACAAGTTTATTCTAAAATACTTATTCTATTCATCATTTTAACGATGGCTTGTTTCTCACAAAATGTGATTCCTGTTCATATCGCTTTCATCCCCATCTTAATTCCAGCACTTTTAAAAGTATTAAATGAGCTGAAAGTGGATCGTAGACTTGTTACATGTATTATTACATTCGGATTGATTACTCCTTATATGTGGATTCCAGCAGGATTCGGAAAGATTTATCATGACGTATTGCAAACAAATGCTGCGCAAAGCGGTCTTACATTTGATGTCGCACTTATTCCAAAAGCAATGACTATTCCAGCAATCGGTATGATTATCGGATTATGTGTAGCGGTGTTCATTACGTACCGGAAACCTCGTACGTATGAAACAGAACAAATTCATACTACAGCAAATGAAATCGTTCCCTATACAAAACGCAGCATTACTTTCGGATTATTATCTATCATCGCTACATTAACTGTTCAATTAGCAACAGAATCCATGATTTTCGGTGCTTTAGCGGGGATTATCGTCTTATCAGTAAGTGGTAGTCTACCTCTTAAAAAAGCAGATTCGATATTAACTAGTGGAATGCGCATGATGTCCTTTATCGGTTTTGTTATGATCGCAGCCGCTGGATTTGGCGCTGTCCTTCGAAAAACAGGACATGTTGAATCTCTTGTACAAACGAGTGCACATATAATTGGAAATAATAAGCCGCTCGCTGCATTCCTTATGCTTGTGATTGGACTTCTCGTTACGATGGGAATTGGTTCATCCTTTTCAACCATCCCTATTTTAACAACAATTTTTGTCCCTCTTTGCATGCAGCTTGGATTTAGTCCAATGGCCACCATTGCAATTATCGGTACAGCCGGAGCGCTAGGCGATGCAGGATCTCCAGCATCAGATAGTACACTTGGACCAACATCTGGTTTAAATGCTGATGGTCAACACCATCATATATGGGATACTTGTGTACCAACTTTTCTGCATTATAATATACCGTTACTTATATTCGGCTTTATTGCCGCTATTACATTATAAAAGGTGCGTTTTATACGCACCTTTTACTTTTTTATTTTCCGTTTTAATTGTTGCAACGCTATTTTCCCATTTTCTTCGACACAACTTTCAATTTGCAGGAATGACGGACCTCCCCACTCACTATCTATACTCCCATTCAGCCCAATAATTTTCAATTTATCCAGTATAGATATATTTAAATTCTTCGCTGCTCGACTTAACTCAAAAGTAATCTTATCACTTGAAGTTACAATTCCATCTATATACGGATAAGTTTGCAATAATGTAATAAACTGTTTATTCGTATACCCTTGTACACATACTTCTCGGTAAGAGACTCCTTCCTCCCAAACAGCGTCTAGAAATCCTGATACGTGCTCTTCCATTTCTTCACTATCTTCTCCCTCACCGAAATAAGCAAGAAAGTGACAGCCTTTTTCCTTTAATAAAGAAACCGCTCTTTGTCCACTTTCATAATAATTTGCATCGGATTTTTTTTCATCAATTACAACAAAGGGAATTGGCATTTCTCCTATACTTTTAAAAACGGATCTTGTCAAAATAACACCTGCAACGTTATTTACCTTCAACATATGTATGTATCTATCTTTATTCTCTATATTACAAACAATGGTTTGGTATCCTTCTTTATATGCTATTTCCTCAATACAATGTAGCAAAGTGATGGTTGATGGTTCATATAAATTATCTACAAGTAATGCAATTATCGTTGAATTCTCTTTAAATAATAGCTTTGCTGTACTATTTGGCCTATAACGTAATTCCTCAATTGCTTCCTTTACTTGTTTTACTGTGTCTTCATGAACGTATCCTTTTTCATTCATAACTCGTGAAACGGTTGCGACTGAAACACCTGCCAATTTTGCAACATCACGTATAGTTGCCACATCGTCACCCCTTAATATGGTAATAGATTACAATTTTACGGTAACCTAAATTACAATATTCGTCAAGGTTAATAACTTATATTTCTGAAAATTGTTACATCATTTCACTAAACTATATTCCAATTGAATTTCATGTAAAATCGGGATATTATCATACCCAATACGCGGAATTTCTTTCTTTATTTTTCGGGCCTCTTCCACAGCATTCACATATAAATTTGTCATCAAAAAATTACGTTTTTGGTAAAAACGTAACGCATTCATATTATCATTCGTTGTAATGAGCCAAACCTGCTCGTACCGCTCTTCTTCTGCCATTTTTAATACACAATCTACAAGTTTTGTCCCTATTCCTTTTCTTTCTTCAAAGCTATCTAACGATACAATTTCGCACGTATTTCCGGTCACTTCATACGTTATAATTCCAATTATTCTGTCATCTGAGAGCGCAACAAATCCTGGTAACTCTTCTAATTGATGCCCCTTCCCACGTGAAACCATCAATGAACTCCCCCAGTTCTCACACATGAACATTCGGATTGTTTCTTTCATCGATGGCGTAATTTTTTGTATATACACCATTTCCTATTTCTCCCCTTTTCTATCATTGTGATACAATGTAAGTGTATCACATGTAACGGTATTTGGAGGATGAGGTAAAGTATGAAACGTTTTTTTGCAGCATTGTTTACTATACTAGGTGCAATAACTGCCCTTGGGATTTTCTTTACAAATAAAGTGATGTACTTAAAGAAAAAAACAGAGGAAGAAGTACTCGAAAGAGAAACGAAAAAACATTTTCGTATAGAAGATTTTGATGCTCTTCAGAAAGAAGAAATTCATATTCCTTCGCAATTCGGATATGATCTTCATGGATATTACATTCCAGCTGGCCATTCCAACAAATTTATGGTTTTCTGTCACGGTGTAACTGTAAATAAAATGAACTCTGTAAAATATGCAAACTTATTTTTAAACAGAGGATATAATGTCGTTATTTACGATCATCGTCGCCATGGTAAAACTGGCGGAAAAACAACAAGCTATGGGTACTATGAAAAACATGATTTAAAATCCGTAGTCGACTGGCTAAAAAGTCGCTTTGGAACAAATATAACACTCGGTATTCATGGTGAATCGATGGGAGCTGCAACACTGCTTCAATACGCAGGACTTGTAGAAGATGGTGCTGATTTCTATATTGCTGATTGTCCTTTTTCTGATTTCTACGGGCAATTACAACACCGTTTAAAGGTTGAATTCCATTTACCTAAATGGCCTTTATTACCTTTAGCAAATGCTTTTTTGAAAGTGCGTGACGGTTATACGATTCGTGAAGTTTCACCAATCGATTGTATAAAAAACATTAATAATCCCGTCCTCTTTATTCATAGTAAAGATGATGATTATATTTTAGCTGATATGACGAAAGCACTATATGAAGCAAAAGAAAACAATAAACAACTTTATATTGCAGAACACGGCGCACACGCTTGCTCTTATAACGAAAATAAAGAAGAATATGAAGCAGCCGTTGATCAATTTTTAAACTCATATGTAAAAGAAACAAAAAACAGGCTTGCATAAGCCTGTTTTTTTATTGCGCTAAAACGTCTGTAACTTGTTCCATATTTTCAGAAATCCATTGCATTGCTTCATCGAGTGTTGGAAATTCTGTCGTTTGAAATGTTACCTCATCTTGAAGTAACCAAACATCCTTTGACTCTTGTCCTACACCTGCAATGGACCAGTGTAACAAACTATATGGATGATTATCATTCAAAAATGATGCCCACGTGCGCTCATTTGCAATATTTCGTAATGTACGTAATTGTTTATCCATCTTTCGTCACCTTACTCTAGTCAGTTATAAAAAACATTATAACACTCTCTTCTCTCCCAAAGAAAGTGTTCATTTGATATTGTCAAGTACTTCTCTTGATTATATGATGAAATTAAGCGTTTGGGAAGGAGGGATAGCGTTGGCTAAAGTACAAATTAAAGTAAATGATAATGGCTCTTTTCGCGTTACAGGGGACGTGGAATTAGTTGATTCACAAGGGAATGTATTCCCAGCAAAACCGGCATTTTCTTTATGCCGTTGTGGTTTATCAAAAAACATGCCTTATTGCGATGCTTCGCATAAAGGAAAATTCGAGTCTGTCGTTAGAGCACCAGAAGCAGAATAATTTCACATGTGACATGCACATTTTTTGTGCATGTTTTTTCTTTTTTACAACTCCGTTACATCCCTTCTCCTTACAACATTTCTCATACTTTTGTCTCCATGCCAGGCCACCTATATTTTCACACAATTCTTCACATTCGAATATTTTTTACTAGCCTTTTTTCTTTTTTGTGCTATAATTTGAGCAAACAACATCCTTCGGGGTCGGGTGAAATTCCCAACCGGCGGTGATGAAGTGCAAACTTCTAAGTCCGTGACCCGTTTTCAACTCGAAAACGGTGGATCTAGTGAAACTCTAGGGCCGACAGTATAGTCTGGATGGGAGAAGGATATGTTTTCTAGTAATTTTATATAGCGAATACACTTTTATTTCAGTATGCATATTTTTATAGATTCAATTCAAATCTATATATATGTTTTATTTTGTATACTTTTCTTTCTATACTGAAATAAAAAGAGACGACTAGCGCTTGAAAAATTTGATATTTTGCTAGGTTTTTTCCTTATGCCCAAATATCAATCATCGTTAGGTTTCTTTCCTATACTTTCGTATTCGAACTATATTTCTAGAAATCACGTCTCCCAAACCTCAAGGATATTAAATCCTTGAGGTTTTTTGATTTTTTCAGGAGAGGTGAAGAGAATGACAGATCAAGAATATATGAGGATTGCCCTGCAGTTAGCAGAAGGAACTTCCGGACAAACAAGTCCAAATCCTATGGTTGGTGCTGTTGTTGTAAAAGACGGAAACATCGTCGGTATGGGTGCTCATTTACGGGCTGGTGAAGAACACGCAGAAGTTTATGCTCTTCATATGGCTGGTGAAAAAGCAAAAGGAGCTACCGTTTATGTAACACTTGAACCGTGTAGCCATTTTGGAAAAACACCACCTTGCTGTGAATCGCTCATCAAAAAAGGAGTCAAACGGGTTGTAATTGCTACTCTTGATTGCAATCCTCTCGTTTCTGGTAATGGAAAAAGAAAATTAGAGGAAGCTGGCATCGAAGTAACGACCGGTGTTCTGGAAGCAGAAGCAGTTTTATTAAATCGCTACTTTTTTCACTACATGAAAACGAAACGTCCATTTGTAACAATAAAAACAGCGATGAGCTTAGACGGAAAAACAGCAACTGTTACTGGTGAAAGTAAGTGGATTACAGGTGAAGAAGCTCGAGCTGATGTTCACCAATATCGCCATATACATGATGCAATTCTCGTTGGAGTGAATACAGTTATAGCTGATAATCCGCATTTAACAACAAGAATTCCTAACGGGGGTAAACATCCTATACGCGTTATTTTAGATACTCATTTACGAACGCCACCATCTTCTCATGTCATAACAGATGGTTTAGCACCGACATGGATTTTTGTCGGTAAGGATGTAAATAAAGAGAAAATAGCTTCTTATGAATCTGAAAATATAGTGATATTCCAAATGAAAACGAAGCAAATTGAAATTGAGGACCTCCTTTTCTTACTTGGGGAGAAGGAAATTCTTTCTCTATTCGTTGAAGGAGGACAATCGATTCATGCAAGCTTCCTACAAACAAAGTATTTCAATGAAATTGTAACTTATATAAGTCCCAAATTAATTGGCGGGAAAGATGCCCCTACTTTATTTGGCGGAAATGGTTTTACCGCATTACAAGATGCGCTTTCCTTGGAAATTCAAGAAATGAAACAAATTGGCGATGATATAAAAATTGTTGCAAATGCCCGAAGTGAGGTGACTGAATGTTTACAGGAATTGTAGAAGAATTAGGAACGATTGCAAACATGCAACAAAGCGGAGAAGCAATGAGGTTAACGATCCATGCAAATAAAATTTTATCCGATGTTCACTTAGGTGATAGTATCTCGGTTAACGGTATTTGCTTAACTGTAACGAGTTTCACAACAACTTCATTCACGGTGGATGCAATGCCTGAAACGATGCAGTCTACGTCACTTCGCATGCTTAAACCGCACTGTAAAGTAAATTTAGAACGTGCAATGGCTGCAAACGGACGATTCGGTGGACATTTCGTTTCAGGACATATCGATGGCACCGGAACGATAGTAAGTAAAAAACAACACTATAATGCCGTCTATTACAAAATAGCTATTGCTGATGAATTATTGCACTATTGTTTGCATAAAGGATCCGTTGCTGTTGATGGAACGAGTTTAACAATATTTGATATAGACGAATCTTCCATTACAATCTCACTCATCCCGCACACAGTAAGTGAATCTGTTATCGGAGAAAAAAATGCTGGTGACATCGTAAATATTGAGTGTGACATGATTGGTAAATATATCGAACGCTTTATTTCTAAACCTGTAAAACGAACAGGTTCAATGAGCGAAAGCTTTTTACAAGAAAACGGATTTTTATAAGGGGGAAGCATGATGTTTCATCGTATTGAAGAAGCTCTAGAAGATTTAAAAAAAGGGAAAGTCGTGATCGTATGTGATGATGAAAACCGTGAAAATGAAGGCGATTTTATCGCTTTAGCAGAGTATATTACGCCAGAAACAATTAACTTTATGATTACACATGGGCGCGGCCTCGTTTGTGTACCAATTACGGAAGAGTACGCAGAACGTCTACAATTAGAACCAATGGTCGCTCATAATACAGATTCGCATCATACTGCATTTACAGTGAGCATTGATCATGTTTCTACAACAACTGGGATTAGCGCTCACGAACGTGCAACTACAATACGAGAGTTGTTAAATCCTGCATCAAAAGGTGCTCATTTCAATCGTCCTGGACATATCTTTCCATTAATTGCGAAAGAAGGCGGTGTCCTGCGCCGTGCTGGTCATACAGAGGCTGCTGTCGATTTAGCACAGCTTTGCGGAGCAGAACCAGCTGGCGTCATTTGCGAAATTATTAATGAGGACGGTACGATGGCACGCGTACCTGATTTACTACAGTGTGCAAAACAATTTGATATAAAAATGATTACAATAGAAGATTTAATTGCTTATCGCCGCCACCATGAAACATTAGTGACGCGAGAAGTTGAAATTACATTACCTACAGATTTCGGTACTTTCCATGCAATTGGCTATTCTAATTCATTAGACTCGAAAGAACATATCGCACTCGTAAAAGGTGATATTTCAACAGGAGATCCTGTACTTGTACGCGTTCATTCAGAGTGCTTAACAGGAGATGTATTTGGCTCGTGCCGCTGTGATTGCGGACCACAACTCCATGCTGCACTTGCTCAAATTGAGCGTGAAGGAAAAGGCGTTCTTCTTTATATGAGACAAGAAGGACGAGGCATTGGACTTCTGAATAAGCTTCGCGCTTATAAGTTACAAGAAGAAGGGTTCGATACTGTAGAAGCAAATGAAAAGCTTGGGTTCCCAGCGGATTTGCGTGATTATGGTATCGGCGCTCAAATTTTGAAAGATTTAGGTTTACAACATTTACGATTATTAACGAATAATCCGCGAAAAATTGCTGGCTTACAAGGTTACGATTTAGAAGTAATCGAGCGTGTCCCATTGCAAATGCCAACAAAAGAAGAGAATAAAACATATTTACAAACGAAAGTAAACAAATTAGGACATTTACTAAACTTATAATTAAGGGAGAGATTTATTATGGTATTCGAAGGTCATTTAGTTGGTACAGGATTAAAAGTTGGGGTTGTTGTTGGACGTTTTAATGAATTTATTACAAGTAAGTTACTTGGCGGAGCTTTAGACGGATTAAAGCGTCACGGTGTAGAAGAAGCTGATATCGATGTTGCTTGGGTGCCTGGCGCATTCGAAATTCCTTTAATCGCTAAAAAGATGGCGAATAGTGGGAAGTATGATGCTGTTATTACGTTAGGTACTGTCATTCGCGGCGCGACAACACATTATGATTACGTTTGTAATGAAGTTGCAAAAGGTGTTGCCTCTTTATCACTACAAACAGACATCCCAGTTATTTTCGGTGTATTAACGACTGAAACAATCGAGCAAGCGATTGAACGCGCAGGCACGAAAGCTGGTAATAAAGGCTATGAATCCGCCGTTGCTGCAATTGAAATGGCTCACTTATCAAAACAATGGGCATAAAAAAAAGAGGCTGCGGCCTCTTTTTTATTTCTTTACTTTTTTCCGTACATCTTTTATTAATTCGTCCATTGTTTTCCCTTCTGTTTGTATACGAAGCGTTTGTGCTGTTCTCCATACATTCTCTCTTTTCTTCGCTTCTTCTATAAGAGTAATTTCTTTTCGTACTTCCTTTAAATCTTTTCCTTCTGTTTTCAATCCAAAATGTTCAGCTTTCGTTCGAAAATGTTGTTCAATTCGTTGTTGCATCTCTTTTTGTTCAGGATTTTCGGCGGCCTTAACTGGATCAGCACTTATCGCTTTTAGTAAAATGAGACAAGTCATAATCGCTAATATATATTTGTGCATGTAAAATCCTCCAACCCAATATAAATTACATATTTACTATGTACAATTGGTGCTTGGAAAATTCGTCCACCAAAATTCTTTTTTTCACTCAAAAACCAATAGTATCAAGCTTTCACAACTATTTATTACATTTTATTTACAAAAAAGCAAACTCTTTTACAAGTTTGCTTTTTTTCTATCTTATAGTGCACATTCCTCAATCTCAAATCCTAAATCTTCAATCATACCCCAGTCTGCAGTTGGTTCTTGTCCTGCTGTCGTTAAGTAGTCTCCAACAAAAATAGAGTTTGCTGCAAATAAACCGATTGGCTGTACAGAACGTAAATTAATTTCACGCCCTCCTGAAATACGAATTTCTTTCGTTGGGTTTACAAAGCGCATCATCGCCAGCACTTTTAAACATTCTACTGGAGTTAACTCCTTTTGCCCTTCAAGCGGCGTACCCTTTACAGCAACAAGGAAATTACATGGAATTGAATCTGCATCTATACGTTGTAATTCGAATGCAATTTCAGCACGCTCTTCTATTGTTTCTCCCATTCCGAAGATTGCGCCAGAGCATGGTGAAATACCCGCTTGTTTCGCTTTTTGAACTGTATCAACACGATCGTCATACGTATGAGTGGAGCAAATGCTTTCGTAATTATTCGCATGTGTATTTAAGTTGTGGTTATAACGATGTACACCCGCTTCCGCTAAACGTCCTGCTTGATCTTCGTTTAAGAAACCTAAACAACAACAAATCTTCAAATCTGTCGTTTCACGAATCTCCTTAACTGCTCCAATTACGTGATTCACCTCTTTATCCGTCGGACGACGACCAGATGCCACAATACAATATGTACCCGCTTTACGGCGAATTGCTTCATGCGCTCCTTCTACAATCTTTTCCTGCGTTAGCCATGCATATTTATCAATCGGTGCTTCTGAAATAATAGACTGTGAACAATATCCGCAATCTTCAGGACATAAGCCAGATTTCGTATTAATAATCATATTTAATTTTACTTTCTTACCAAAGTGGTGATGGCGAATGATGTAAGCAGCATTCATAATTTCTAAAACTTCTGTCTCATCAGCTTCTAATATCGCTATTGCATCCTCTTTCGTAATCATTTTCTCTTCTACTACGTCATATGCAAGTTTTTTCCAATCCCTTTTTGTTTGTACTTGTTTCATTTCATCTCTTCCCCTCTTTTGTTATATGCATAAATAAAGCGTGATACGTCGCCATTATCCCTTCATTTTCCGTGAAGTCTCTTTCGTATATGCGAAGCATCGCACGAAAGAGTGAGGGACTTTGACAATATGATTCTTCATTACTATTGGTTGCTCCTACTTTACGAATAGAATGTAGAAACTCCCTAACTTCTGTAAATCTCTCTATGTAACATGTTTCAGAAACATGTACATCCCCTGTTTCTATCTCACATATATGGCGCAACTGATTTTTCGAATAAAATCGTTGCCCAATCGATGTTTCATTTTGTATATTTTTTTCTTCTTTCGCCCGCTGGAACGAAGCATGCAATTCTTGAAATGTTTCCTGTCCAAACGTTGAAAAGAGTAATATTCCATCTATAGACAAATGATGAAATAAATTTCTTATCACTTGTTTTAAATCATTTAGCCATTGAAATGTGGCATTTGAAATAATGACATCATACGTTTCTTCTAGTCGTAATCTTTCGATATCCTCACAGTAAAATGTTACATTGTTTACATTTTTTCTAGTTTTCGCGACTGCAATCATACTTTCAGCAAAATCAATAGCTGTAATATGTGCTTTCGGAAATAAGTTTGATAATTGCTCTGTAACATATCCTGTCCCGCATCCAAGTTCTAAAATACGTATCGATGTATTTGCACTATATCGCCGATTCAATGTAGAAAGTAATGAATGTGCCATCTTTTTTTGTACATTCGCATATTGATCGTAGGATACAGCTGCCACGTTAAACCGTTTTTGTAGTAACGTTTTGTTGATCATGTCGTATCCCCTCTACAAATTGAATTATCTCATTTCCGCAATATTCGAAATTCGTTACACATAATGCGTGTCCAGCTTCATTTACTACCTTGAGCGTTGCAGTCTCATTCTCAGCCATACTACGTGCTGCAGACAATGGACATATTACATCCTGCTCTCCGTGAATAAGTAGTATAGGTACTTTAACTTCTTTCAGTACTTCTCTCATATCTGTTCCTATTAAATAATCTAAACCTAATTGTAAGGACTGAATACAATCACCTTTAAAGTGTTTTATTATATCTTCAAACCTTTTATTCTCTTTCAACTCATCTTTCGTAAACATATTTTCATAAAAACGTTTGAGCGTATCTTCTTTCTTTCTCGCCAAATTCTTTTTCAGCCGTTCTACATGCAAAACATTCCATCCACTCGTATAGTCGCTCGTATTTGTAAATCTGGCAGTACCACCAATTAATACAATACCTTTTACATTAACCTTTTTATAAGCTTGAACTGCCGTTAACGCCCCTAATGACCATCCAACTAAAATTACATTTTCATCCTTTGCTACATCTATTATTCGCCCCGCGAATTCACTTTGTTCTTTCACATTACGCCAATTGATACATTGAACAGAATACCCTTTAAAATACGGCAGAACTAAAGTCCAAACGTCTTCTTCCATTCCCCACCCAGGAATAAAAATAATCTTTAGCTCTTTCATACTAAAAACCCCTCTTCTTTACCAATGCGTATAATATGCTGAATAGCCCAGTTCAAATCAGCTATTGTATGTTGGGACGTAACTGTAAAACGGATCCTTGAACTATTAACCGGAACCGTTGGTGGACGAATTGCAATTGCCGCAATCCCTACCTGTTGCAACCTTTTACTAAACCGTAAAGCTGTTTCATTTGAACCGACTACAATCGGTACAATATGAGTTGAGCTATTCCCAATATCAAAACCAGCTTCTCGTAAATGGTTTCTGAAATACGCACCATTCTCTACAAGTCTCTCTCTTCTTTCTTTATCTTCTTTTACAATTTCAATTGCTTTTTGTACCGCTCCTAATGTTCCTGGCGGTAATGCAGTAGTAAAAATAAAGCTTCTCATCATATTTTGTAAATACTCTATATAAATTGCATCGCCTGTCAAATACGCACCATAACACCCTAAAGCCTTACTAAACGTCCCCATATGTATATCTATTTTTTGAGCAAGATCTTCTTCTATATGAGATAATCCAGCTCCGTCAATTCCATATATCCCACTCGCATGCGCTTCATCAACTATAATGATTGCCCCGTATTTCTCTTTCAGCTCCACTAACTCCCTCAAATACGCAGTATCACCATCCATACTAAAAACAGTATCTGTTACGATTAATTTCCGCTTTTCAGGAGATGCTTTTTTTAACAACGTCTCCAGATGATTTAAATCGTTATGACGATACCTTTTATGCTCTGCCCCGCTTAATATAATTCCATCAACGATACTTGCATGATTTAATTTGTCACTAAACACAATATCGTGACGACTCGCTAATGAAGAAATCACTCCAACATTTGCGGTATATCCACTATTTACAACTAAGGCTTTTTCAGTGCCTTTCCAATCGCATATACTTCTCTCAACCTCTTCATACAGTGAATAATTTCCTACAACAAGCCTTGATGCCGTCGCCCCAGCTCCATATTTTCTTGTGCATGCAATAGCAGCTTCTTTTAACCTTTCATCTCCAGCTAACCCTAAATAATTATTTGATGCTAAATTTAGCATCCTTTTCTCATCTCGAATAAGCCATGTCTCTTCTGCTTTTTCTGTTACATGTAAATTACGATACTGCCCTTGCTCATTTAATTGTTGCAATTTAGATTGAAGATGTGTGCGCCACGTTTGATTCATTTCGGATAAGCTCCTCTAATTTTGAAATCATTATATATTCTTTAGCAGATTCCAAGACTTCTTCTTTTGTAAACTCACCTTCAAAGAATGGTAATAAACCTAAAACCGGTACCCCACTTAGCTCTTCAATCATTTCTTTATTTTCTTGTACTCTTTCCATTTCGCATTCTTTGCAGCCAGATAAAATGACACCTGCTACTGTTAAACCATGTGCCTTTGCATAAGCAATCGTTAAAACTGTATGATTTACTGTTCCTAATGTAGGACGTGCTACTACAATGAGAGGAAGCTGTAATTCTTTTGCGAAATCAATTACTAAAGCGTCCTCTGTATACGGAACAGCTAATCCACCTGCTCCTTCTACAAGCAGACTATTAAACTCTTTCAATCGTTCATTATAGTGATGAATAATGTCTTTTAACGTTACCGTCCTTCCAGCTCTTTTCATGGCAAGTCTCGGAGCAAGCGGCTCTTCAATAGAATACGGGCAAATTTCATCTTCTTTTGTCGGTACACCTGATAATGCCTTTAACCTTGCTGCATCTCCCTCTAGATTTGATGCAACATGTCCACTTTGCAACGGTTTATATACCCCGGTGTTATATCCCAATTCTCTAAATACACCTGCTAATGCACCGGCGACTACAGTTTTCCCCACTTCAGTATCCGTTGCTGTTATAAAAAAACCGCTCATTATTCTCCCTCCGTAACATCCGAGATTGCTTTATACAAAATACGTAACATATCATCAATCTCATCAATTGTAGAAGCAAGAGGGGGCATAAATACAATCGTATTACCGAGCGGTCGCAAGATCATACCTAGCTCTCTTGAGCGTTTACATACTTGAACACCGACTCTCTCTGTCCATTCAAACGCTTCTTTCGTTTCCTTATTCTTCACAAGTTCAATTCCAACCATTAACCCGCATTGACGAATATCCCCTACATGTTTATATGCAAAGAGTTCTTCTAATTGCGTCGCTACATATTCTGTTTTACGTGCTACTTCTTCTATTAAATTTGTTTTTTCATATAGTTCTAGATTCGCAATTGCTACCGCACACCCTAACGGATTCCCTGTATAACTATGTCCGTGGAAAAATGTTTTTTGTTCTTCATAGCCTCCTAAAAAGGCATTATAAATTTCATCTGTCGTTACAGTAATTGCAACTGGTAAATATCCGCCCGTTAAACCTTTTCCGGCTGTTAAAATGTCCGGCGTTACATTTTCATGTTCACATGCAAACATTTTTCCGGTACGCCCAAATCCAGTCGCTACCTCATCTGTAATAAATAGAACATTATATTTTGTACATAAATTACGTAGCCCTTTTAAGTATCCTTTTGGCATTGTAATCATACCGCCAGCACCTTGCATTAAAGGTTCTACAATAATCGCCGCAATTTCTTCATGTTTGTCTTTCAGCAGCTCTTCCATTTCTTCTAAATGTTTTTTTACAATTTCCTCCTTATTATTTCCATAAGGAGAACGATATGTATATGGATAAGGCATTTTAATTGCTTCAAATAAAAGTGAACTATACACTTGGTGAAACAAGTCTATTGCTCCTACTGAAACAGCTCCAATTGTGTCACCATGATATGCTTCTTTTAATGTAACAAATCTTTGTTTCTTCGGTTTCCCTTTATGCTGCCAATATTGAAAGGCCATCTTAATTGCAATTTCAACAGCGCTAGAACCGGAGTCTGAATAAAATACTTTCTTCAAACCTTCTGGTACAACTTCAATTATTTTTTCTGCTAATAAAATAGATGGAACATTAGCAAGTCCTAGCATAGTAGAATGGGCAATTTTATTTAATTGGTTACGAATTGCCTCATCTAGTTCCGGTACTTGATGTCCATGAACATTTAACCAAATAGACGAAACACCGTCCCAATATTCATTTCCATTTACATCGTATAGCTTTCTTCCCTCTCCCCGTTCAATAATGACAGGATCTTCTTCTAAATAATCCTTCATTTGTGTAAATGGGTGCCATACATAGGCTTTGTTTTTCTCCGATAATTCTTCATATGTATAAGATGGTTTGTCAGTCGTACTCTTACTAAAAGTCACAATTGTCACCCCTAATGTTAACTAGTTTATAAATATAGTTAACATTAAATCTAAATGACTGTCAATTATTTTTAAATCAAGTAGTTCTTAAAAAAGAACAACTTATCATACGATAAGTTGTTCTACTTTCCATGTTGTATCTTTCCAATTTCTAAAATAATCTCTTCATCTTTTTTTCCTTCTGTATCAATTCCAAGTTGTTTTGCATGTTCAATCAATAAATCATGGCGCTTCTCAAATCTCGCGGTATTTATTTCTTTCGTAACCTCTTCTTTTGTTTTTCCTTCCGTAGAAACCCCTAGTTTCTCAGCTGCTTTTTCCATCGACTTCTTCTCTTCAGTTTCTTTCGCTTTCTTCACTTCTGACTGCTGCATTTGCTTTTGCTTCGCCTGCTCTGATTCAGCTACAAAAGTCGTGTAAATTCCAGCACTTCCGCCAATGACTAGTAAGGTGATAAAAAGAATTATTTTTTTCTTCACTCTTTCCTCCCCTTTCAAATTCATTATAACGCACGTTTTTCAGTGTTAAAACCTATCTCCTTTATTTCCCTAAAAAAATATTACACATTTTTATTGACATGTATGATGAATATATGATAAAAATTTAACTAACATCATATGAATCGGCATTGATAGGATTTAGTAGTATTTCGATTTCTGATTTCAGAGAGCTGGTGGTCGGTGCAAACCAGTACAGAGCGAATTATGAATTACCCCCTGGAGCTTCTTTTGCGAAACGTAAGGAGTAGTGAAAGACGGTTATAGACCGTTATATCTAAAGAGTGGTGAAACGAAACTGTTTCACAATTTAGGGTGGTACCGCGAATTTTTCGTCCCTGCATATATTGCAGGGGCGTTTTTATTTTATTAGCGCATATCATACGACCCTTTATTTCGTGATACATTCATTTCACAAGCTAGGGTGGTACCGCGATTACTTCGTCCCTGCATATTTATATGCAGGGACGTTTTTTTATCCAATCATTTCCTTATCATATTGAAGGATCAACAATTACCGATAATTTATCACAAAATTCTAAATTTTAGAAGGAAACAAACAATATTGGCGAATTTTATATAAAAAAGAGCTATTTTAGATTACTTAGGAGGGAAAAACAATGGTTTCAAAAATTGAATCTGTTCTATTAACATTATTTATCTTTTTCTGTATTGGCTTTAGTGTTATTCAATTAGAAGTTTCACCACACATCCCAATTTTATTTGGTATCGTGCTTTTATTAGCATTTGGATTTATGAAAAAAATCTCTTGGTCTACTATGGAAAAAGGGATGATTAGTAGTATTTCAGCTGGTATTCCATCAATTTTTATTTTCTTACTTGTAGGCGTATTAATTAGTGTTTGGATCGCTGCTGGAACAATCCCAACTTTAATGGTATACGGCTTCCAGCTTGTATCTCCTAAAATTTTCGTTCCAACTGTTTTTGTTGTTTGTGCAATCGTTGGAACAAGTATCGGTAGTGCCTTTACAACTGCCGCAACTGTAGGACTTGCCTTTATGGGGATGGGTAGTGCTCTCGGATACGATCCAGCTCTAATCGCTGGTGCAATTATTTCTGGTGCATTCTTTGGAGATAAAATGTCTCCTTTATCTGATACAACAAACTTAGCTCCTGCTGTAACGGGTGTAGATTTATTTGAGCATATTCGTAACATGCTTTGGACAACAGTTCCGGCTTTCATTATTGCTTTTATCGCCTTTTTCATTTTAGGAAGCGGCACTGGTGGAGAAGTTGACTTTACAAACTTTATTAGCACATTAGAAAAAAACGCAACGATTTCTATCGTTACACTTATTCCAATCTTATTACTGTTCCTATTTGCATTTAAAAAAGTTCCAGCAGTTCCAACATTGCTTGCTGGAATTGTAGTAGGAATTATTATTCTCTTTATTTTTAAACCTAGCACTTCTTTAGCTGATTTAATGAAAATTATGCAAGACGGCTACGTTTCTAAAACTGGTATAAAAGACATTGATAGCTTACTATCTCGCGGTGGTCTACAAAGTATGATGATGTCGATTGCCCTTATTTTCCTAGCTCTTTGTATGGGAGGATTATTACAAGGAATGGGTATTATTACGCAGCTGATGAATATCATCTCTAGCTTCGTTAAAAATAGCACACGCTTAATTATTTCTACTGCTTCAACTGCAATTGGTGTAAACTTCTTACTTGGTGAGCAATACTTATCCATCGTTTTAACAGGACAAGCATTTGCTAATAAATACGATGAAGTTGGTTTAGAGCGTCGTAATTTATCACGCGTATTAGAAGATGCAGGTACAGTTATTAACCCGCTCGTACCATGGGGTGTAAGTGGCGTATTCTTAACAAACGTCCTTAGCGTTCCAACATTCGATTACCTTCCATACGCAATTTTCTGTTTAGCTTGCCCAGTCGTAACGATTATCGTCGGCTTTACTGGATTTGGCCTTTCATGGAAGAAAGAAAAAGCAGTAACAATTTCATAATATACTAAAAAGGATTACCTGAATCGGTAATCCTTTTTATATTTCTCGACTATCTATTCGCTTTCTTTCTTCTAAATAACAGAAGTAATCCCGCTCCAACAAACGCTAAACCTGCCCCAATTGTAGAAACAACACTTGTACCTGTTTTCGGTAAATCACGTTCTTCTTGCTTTTCACTTACAGTTGTTGTTTCTTTTGAGTTTTCATTACCCGTCGTAGTTTGTCCAGCCCCTGCATTATTACCTTCATTTGTCGGTGGTGTCGTTGGATTTTCTCCATTACTACCTTCACCTGTTGGTGGTGTCGTTGGATTTTCTCCATTATTTCCTTCACCTGTTGGTGGTGTTGTTGGATTTCCTCCATTATTTCCTTCGCCTGTTGGCGGTGGTGTTGGATTCTCTCCACCCGTTTCTTTACCCTCATCGTTCTTCTTCGTTATATCAATTGCATATTTAGCAAATTCATTTTCAGATGGTCCAACGTACGATATTTTCCCATCTTTCTTTATATACTTTTGTGCATTTGGTGAAGAATCGAATGTTGTATTTAATTTTTCCGCAACAATTGGTTTAAACGTCCAATTTTTATCTGCTGCTGGATCAATAACTGGTGTTTCTTGCATATACTTCACAATGATTTGACGTGTTTCATCTTGTGATTGGTATACAACTTCCCCTTTACTTACACCTGGGAACGTTTGGCTACTTCCACGATAGTTATTTGTAGCGACGATGAACTCTTGATTATCAGCTACTGGTTTACCTTCATACGTCATATTTATAATACGATTCGTATTTGCATTTACAACTTTACCATCTTTATCGTATTTTGCCGGTTGTGTTACATCAATTTCGTATTTTAAGCCATCTAAAATATCGAAGTTATATGTAGGATAGCCTATATTTACTAACGGCTGTTCTTCTGTTTTCTTTGGATCAATTTGATTAAACTGACCTGCAGACATTTCAAGCCATTCTTTCACTTGTGCCCCATTTACTTTTACAGCATATAACGTATTTGGATATACATATAAATCTGCAACGTTTTTAATTGCTAACGTTCCAGCTGGAATGTCCGTATAATATGTAGCACCGTTTCGGCCACCTGCTTTAAATGGTGCTCCTGCAGATAAGACTGGAATTCCTTTATATTTGCTATACTGTCCATTTTCAGCAAATAACTTTTCTACATACCATTTCTGTGCATTTGTCACAAGTTGTACAGAAGGATCATCTTGTACTAATGAGAAATAACTATTAATTGGTGCCGTCGTTTTTCCTACAGCTGTATTTACATAATCAATTGTCGCTTGATGATCATCTTTAATTTCATTAACTAATTTTTCATCAGATTTTACTAATGGGTTCCCTTTACTATCAGCAATCGGACGAAGTTGCGGCTTTGATTGCTCTTTTTGTACTTCCCATTTTCCATTTACCTTTTTCAATTGCATATCAATAATACCTAAGTTACTTCCAAAGACACCAGGCATTACAACTGGAACACCATTAAATACATCCTTCATTTCAGTATGTGAATGGCCCATTAATACTGCATCTACACCAGGAACTTCTGTTAAATAATACGAAGCGTTTTCCATACCTACGTTGTAGCCACTCTTATCAACACCAGAATGTGCTAGTGCAACGATAACATCTGCACCTTCAGCTTTCATTTTTGGCACCATTTTCTTCGCTGTTTCAACTATATCTTTCGCTTTCACTTTTCCTTCTAAATTTGCTTTATCCCAGTTCATAACTTGAGGTGGAACAAATCCCATTACGCCAATTTTCACTTTTTGTTTTTGTCCTGATTCATCTTCTACTTCTTTTTCAAAAACATGATATGGTTTAAAGTAGTTTTGGTCGTTCTCTTCATTATTATCTTTATCATCTTTGTAGACGTTCGAGTTAATAACCGGGAACTCTGTTTTACTAATTACTTTGTTTAAATAGTCTAAACCGTAGTTAAATTCATGATTCCCAAGAGAAATGACGTCATACTTCATTAAATTCATTAAACGATATAATGGATGTGTATAACTAGTATCCACAGGCTTCTTCGGATCATTTATTTTATTCGCTACATAATCTCCAAGCGGTGTCCCTTGTAATGCATCCCCATCATCAAATAGGACAGAGTTCTTCGCTTCTTCACGTGCTTTATTAACAAGTGTTGCCGTTTGTACGAGACCTACTTTATTATCAGTTTTCGTTTGATAATAATCGTAATTCATTAAGTTAACATGAATATCTGATGTTTCTAGAATTCGTAAGTTAACCGTACTCTCCCCAGTTTGCTCATCCGCATGAGCTGTTGTTGGCAATACTTGCGGCGCTATTACACCTATAGCAAGAGTTGCTCCAGCTAGCATTTTTTTTGACTTTTTCACAAAAAATCCCCCTTATACAATTACCAAAAATAATGAAATGAATCTGTCTCTAATCACATACCTTTTTTCTTCTATTAAAGATAAGATTTTCATTTCACCCTGCGCTAATGAGTAGTCCCCTTAAACGCTCGATTGGTGAGACTTTACTTATCGGGAAATAAAGCCCTACTAATTAAAATTTCACCTTATCTGACATAATCATATATAATGTCCTTTCATATCGTCAATATTTTTTGACATACTTCTACAAATTTTCTGTAAAGTTATTGTAAACTTTTCATAAACATATAATATGCCCTTACATTGCTAATACTGCTGAATATGATACAATTACCAATTACAAGGAGGATGAATTATGAAAAAAGTCACCTTAACAATTGTTTGTCTCCTCCTTCTAATCATTTCTTATTCTTATTTTGAAAAGAACGATGAGACAAAACAAAATGAACCCGAAGAAAAAACAGAAAAAACATCTACTCCAAGTTGGATTGATAAGCAAACAAACGATTCCTTTTATCATCTCGTACTAGGTGATTCGCTCGCCAAAGGATATGGATCGACACAAGGGGGATTTGCTGAATTAGCCTCTAGACAAATAGAAGCACAAATTCATAAACCAATAACAGTAGAAAACCTTGGTATAAATGGTCTTACAACAGATCGTCTCGTTAAAAAAGTTCAATCAGAAGATGTAAAACAAAAAATTAGAGCGGCAAATATCATTACAATTAATATTGGAGGAAATAATTTATTTCGTTTAAATCGAGATGTCGGTGTTATAGATGGTATTAAAATGTTAAATAAAGAAAAGGCTCATTTTGAAGTGGATGTAAAAAGTATTGTAAAGACAGTTCGAGATCAAAATCCGGATGCTTTACTCATTCTTTCTGAACTCTATAACCCATTACAACTCGATGACTCCATCGCAAGTTATGCAGATATGTTTTTAGACGGCTGGAATGAATCCGTTTATTCCATTGCAAAAGCAAATCAACCATCTATCGTTTTACCAATTCGCAAATTAATATCTAATGATAAGAAAGAATTACTCTTTGACCAAGTACACCCTAATGACAAAGGCTATACGATTATTGCCGATTCATTTACAAAAAAAGTGTTGGCCTACAAATATTAAAATTCCCATGAAACAATTCTATTTTTATAACATGTCTTTTTTGTTACAATGAGAGTGGAAGGAGGCCTTTATATGGAATCACGGGAGTGGGAACGTATTGTTGATCATCTTCTTTCGCTAGTGCCTCTTTTTTATCGCAAATTTATGCTTCCTGGAGAATTTTCTTCTCAAAGACATATGCCGCCATCACATACACAAGTATTGCTACTTCTGCATGAAAATGGCACATTAGCAGTTTCCGAAATTGGCAAGCGGCTAGCGATTTCAAGGCCTAACATGACACCTCTATTAAACAAACTGATTCAAGAAGAACTAATAGAGCGTCATTATAGCGAAAAAGATCGACGGGTCATTTTAATTTCCCTAACAGCTGAAGGGAAATTGTTAGTAAATCAGTATCAACAATTCATTTTAGACAAATTAAAAGAAAATTTCCAAACATTATCTGAGGAAGAACGTGAAAAACTCATTCACTCTCTTCAAACCATTCAAAATTTAATTTTGAAAACAAACGCATAAAGCTGCTTCTAAATAGAAGCAGCTTTATGATTCGTAATAATTACCATAGTATACATTTGAATATGGCCATGTCGTTAAATATGGTTTTTGTTCTTGCGTAGGCTGTTGCTGTGGTATTTGTGATAATTGCTGTAATTGCTGTACTTGTTGTTGTCGATATAATTCGTATTGTCTATCCATATCATAAGCCGGATAATAATTTACATACGGATAGACTTGAGGTACGTAATAATAATACATTCATTCTCTCCCCCTTTTTCTTAAACATATTCCAAGGAGAAAACGAGTGTGACACTCTTTATATTTGTACGAGTGGTTCTGTCACTCGTTTCTTTCTGTTCTTTAAACGTAACTTACGGTTCTTTTCGTATAGATAATGCACCACGAAATACGAAACTACACCAAACACAACTCCTAAAATCGTCATTCCGATTAATACATACACTTCACTCTGTAATAAACCCTTTAATATCGTAAAAATATGACTTGAAAACAAATCAGATATCGTAAATGGTTCATGATGTATTTTTTGTACATGAAATGGATAAATCATTTTCCCTAGCGCATACGCAAGCGGAAATAAAACTACTGGGAGAAACGATATTTTTCCAATAATATTGCCAATAACCGCAGCAGGAAAAGATGCCTTTGCTAATCGAACAATCGGATAAAATATTACATATACGAGCGATGCCGTATATATGACCAACATCTCTAAACCAAAACCAATCGCAAAACCTAACGATACTTTCTTTGCACCTTCTGGTGATCGAAGCAACTTATAATATTGAAACTTTAATATTCTCCACATCCGCTGGAAAAGCGAATATCTTCTCTTAGTTGTTTTCAAATTCATCATCTCTTTAACTATATTTTTATATGTAGTATGTCCTTACACACTCTGAAAAACAATTTTAGTTTCTTCTTTTATTATAAATGAGATTAAAATGGTTAACTAAATATACATATGACATTTCAATGTAAAAAAGTGCACCTCAAATTGTTATTTATACATAACAAGTGAGGTGCACACCATTTAGGAAAGCTTTTCTACATTTTTAAATAAACTTACTAATAACGCTTTTTGCGCATGCAATCGATTACCAGCTTGCTCAAAAACGATAGACTGTGGTCCGTCTATAATTTCTCCTGTCACTTCCTCTTCGCGATGGGCAGGTAGACAGTGTAAGAAACGATATGTTTGTTTCGCATGCGTAACAAGTTCGTTATTGATTTGGTACGGTTGAAATAAAGTATATTTCTCTTCTTCGCCCTCTTGTCCCATGCTCATCCAAACGTCAGTATAAATGAAATCTGATTCATTCACCGCTAGTTCAGGGTTATGCAAAATTTCAATTTTCGCTCCTGTTTCTTCAGCAATCGCTAATGCTTTTTTTACAATTTCCTCATTCGGTCCATACCCTACAGGCGTTGCAACAGTCATATGCATTCCGACTTTCGCACTCGCTAACAACAATGAATGACATACATTATTTCCGTCACCTACGTAAGCCAATTTTATTCCTTTAAATGTATTTTTTTCTTCATATATTGTCATTAAGTCTGCCAATGCTTGACAAGGATGATGATCGTCCGTTAAACCGTTAATTACAGGTATGCTCGATTCTTTTGCAAGCTCTTCTACATCAGCATGTGAGAATGTACGTATCATGATCCCGTCAATATAATGAGATAATACTTTCGCAGTATCTGAAACGCTCTCTCCTCTTCCAATTTGCATCTCTTTCCCACTTAAAAACATACCATGTCCTCCGAGTTGTACCATTCCTGCTTCAAAAGATACGCGAGTACGAGTTGAATGTTTATCAAAGATAAGCCCTAATATTTTGCCCTGTAATAAAGGCTCCTGCTTATTCTTTTTTAAATATATAGCAAACTCAATTAAAGAAATAATTTCTTCTTGCGTCAATTCTTCTAGTGTTAAAAGATCTTTCGTATTTAATTTTGGTACTTGTACAGTTGACATGGAACTTCCCCCTTATATAATTGATACGTTTTTTGTACAAACTACTTTTTTTATCATATATACTGCCTGTTCTAACTCTTCATTCGTCACAATAAGTGGTGGTAATAGTCTTATCACATTAGGTCCTGCTTGTAATACGAGAAGCCCTTCTTTCTCTAGTTGTTCTATAAAACTTACAACTTCATGCTTACACTCAATCCCAATCATAAGCCCCTTACCACGTATATGTTGAATACATTCGGCATGTCGTAATTCCTCTTGCAACTTCTGTAATACGTACTCGCCCTTTTCCTTTACTTCTTTTAAAAACGATGGTTTCTTAGTTATTTGCAATACTTCTTTCGCTGCAACCATTGCAATATAATTTCCACCAAACGTTGAACCGTGTGATCCTGCAGGAAACGATGTTCCAAGTTCTTTCCGGCCAATCATTGCTCCAACTGGAATGCCATTTCCAAGCGCCTTAGCGGTAGTAACGATATGAGGATATATTCCCATTTGTTCGTAAGCAAATAATGTCCCAGTTCTTCCAATTCCAGTTTGTACTTCATCTATAATAAATAGGGAACCGGCCTTCTTACATAATGTTTCAATCTCTTTCAAAAAGGCTAGATTAGCAGGTACTACTCCTCCCTCACCTTGAACAACTTCTACCATTACTGCCGCTACTTCTTCATTCATTACCTCTTTCAATGCCTTAATATCGTTAAAAGGAATATGTAAAAAAGATGGAAGTAATGGACCAAATCCCTCTTTCACTTTATTTTGCCCCGTCGCACTCATCGTTCCGAATGTTCTACCGTGAAAAGACTGCTCGCATGTTACGACGAGAGATTTTTCAGTATGCTTACGGGCTAACTTCAAAGCTGCTTCATTCGCCTCTGCCCCGCTATTACAGAAGAAAACAGAATGTAACGCTGTATTTTCTGTTAATAATGACGCTACTTCTTCTTGTAAGCTGTTTGTAAACAGGTTAGATATATGCCATATATGATGAAGTTGCTCTTGGACAGCTTTCATAACAGTAGGATGACAATGTCCTAAATTACATACGCCAATTCCTGATGTGAAATCTAAATATTGCTTACCATTTTCATCAACGACTTTCGTTCCACTTCCCTTTACAAGCTCAATATCTCTTCTCCCATACGTTTGAAAAAGATGACTTGTCATACGATACTTACTCCTTTCGTTACCGTCGTTCCGATACACCCTCCCGTAACTTCGGTAAAATCTTTTGTACCGTTCACAATACTTATCTTTTGCACTCCCATTTTTAATGACGCTAGTGCCGCCTGTACTTTCGGAATCATCCCGCCTGTAATAACTCCTTTTTCTATTAAATTAACAATTTCAAATTCATCCGTTTTCTTTACTAACTTTCCTTCATGTAATATTCCATCTACATCTGTAATAAAAATGAGTTCTTTTGCGGATAATGCGGCCGCAATTCCAGCTGCGGCGGTATCCGCATTTATGTTATAAATCTCATTCTCATTTATGCCGACCGGAGCAATAACAGGAATATAATTCAAATGTATTAATCCTTTTAGTAAAGCTGTTTCGACATAACTTACTTCTCCCACATATCCTATTTCTTCGCTGACAGGTTGAACTTGAAGTAAATTGCCGTCACACCCAGAGCAACCTACCGCAAGTAAATTATGCCTTTGCAACTTCATTACAAACTTTTTATTCGTACTTCCGCATAGCACCATTTGAACAATATCCATAACTTCTTTCGGTGTTACTCGTAACCCATCTCTTTTTTCTACTTTGATGTTACAATCTTTTAGTTTGGCATCAATTTCTGGACCGCCACCATGGACAATCACTACTTTATACTTCTGTTGCAATTTCTTTATGCAATCAAAAAACACATCATTTAATTGGTCCAACATACTACCGCCGCATTTTACTACAATATAATCGCTCATCTTCCCTCTCCTTATGTACGATAACAAGCGTTTATTTTCACATATTCATAGCTTAAGTCACAGCCCCAAGCTGATCCCGACTCTTCTCCTAAATGTAAATACACATTAATCATAATTTCATGTTCTTTTAATTTCTTTTTCATTTCCTCTTCAGAAAATATTTGAGGCTCACTATTTTTTAACACAGTAATCGATTGAAGAGTAATATCAATTGTATTTGGATTAATCTCTACTTCACTTTGTCCAATACTGCTAATAATTCGCCCCCAGTTTGGGTCTTCACCATGTATTGCTGTTTTCACAAGACTCGAGCCGACTATTTGCTTTGCAATTTTCTTTGCCTCTTCATTCGCTTTCGCTCCTAGCACATTTACTTCTATTAACTTCGTAGCACCTTCACCATCTTGTGCAATTTTTTTTGCTAAATCTTCACATACCTTCTGTAAAGCAAATACGAAAGTTTCCCAATCTGTATGTTCCATATTGATTGGTTTCGTTTCTGATAATCCACTTGCCATAACGATGACCATGTCATTCGTAGAAGTATCTCCATCTACCGTAATTTGATTAAATGTATGATTCGTTATTTTTGATAATGCTGTTTGCAATACGTCATGCTCTATATGAGCATCTGTCGTAATAAAACTTAGCATCGTTGCCATATTTGGATGAATCATCCCTGAACCTTTCGCAACACCAGCAATCGTCACTTTCTTCTCATCAATCATCATCTCATAGCAAGTTTCTTTCGTTATAAGATCCGTCGTTAAGATTGCTTCAGAAAAAGAATGAGCTTCATTTTCTTCCTTCGTCGGGATAAGAGTTGTAATTCCCTTTCGGATTATATCCATCGGGAGCGGAACACCAATTACACCTGTTGAAGCTACTGCAACGTAATGTTCTTTCACTCCAAAATGTTCCGCTCCTAATGTGCGCATCTCGTAAGCATCTTGTAACCCTTTCGTTCCTGTACAAGCATTTGCATTTCCACTATTGACGATAATTGCCTGCAATTTCCCCTCAGCTGTTATACTGTCTTTCGTTACTTGCAAGGGAGCTGCTTGTATTTGATTCGTTGTATAAACGGCGGCACATGATGCTGGCACTTCACAAATGATTACACCTAAATCCTTTTTATCTTTTTTCAAACCATTTGCAGTACCGATTGTCGAAAAGCCTTTTGGCGTTACAATTGAACCATTGTCTAATTTTGTAATAGACTCTACTTTAATCATCATGTCCCCCCTTATAAATAAAGCGGCATATACTGTAAACCTGTTGTTTCTTCTAGTCCCGCTACTATATTTGCATTTTGAACCGCTTGCCCAGCCGCACCTTTCATCATATTGTCTATAACAGATACGACTGTCACTCTTCCTGTTCTTCCATCGTAAGCTATCCCCATATCACAATAATTTGAGCCTCTCACTTCTTTCGGACTTGGAAACTCTCCTTGCGTACGAATTCGAATGAAAGGTGATTGTTCATACGTTTCTTCATATAACTTTTGAAGCTGTTCTCTTTCCATTTCTCGTTTTACTTTCGCATAAAGTGTAATCATAATCCCTCGTGATATCGGTATTAAATGTGTACTAAACGTGATTGGCTTCGTTTCCCTATTCCACTCCGCAAGCATTTGCTCAATCTCAGGAACGTGTTGATGCTCATTCACTTTATAAATACGCAAGTTATCATATAACTCAGGGAAGTGAGTCATTGTTGTTGGTGTTTTGCCTGCTCCAGATACTCCTGATTTTGCATCAATAATAATAGAATCTTCATCAATTGTGCGGCTACGAACTAACGGTAATACCGCTAATAATGCAGCTGTAGCAAAACATCCTGGGTTTGCAATTAAATTTGCATTTTGTATCTCAGACCTTTTCCATTCACTTAACCCATATACAGCTTCACTAAGAACTTCTTCTTTTGCAGCTGCCCTTTTATACCACTGTTCATATATGAAAGGATCTTTCATACGAAAATCTCCAGATAGATCAATTACTTTTAAACCTACTTCTAATAATTTTGGAGTTAGCTCTGCCGATACTCCTGCCGGGGTTGCCAAAAATACAATTTCTGCTCCCTTCACTATTTCCTCCGCATCAATTTCTTGTAACGTATGAACAAGAACATTTTGAAAATGCGGATATACATTTGTTATACACTCGCCAACTTGCGAAAAAGAATGAAGAGATGCTATCGAAAAATATGGATGTTGCTCTAATAACCGAATTAACTCAATACCTCCATACCCAGTTGCTCCAATAATCGCGACTTTCATATGCCCCTCCTCATATCGATTCTTTAAATTAATTATGATTATAATATTGCATATTTATAAAGTCAATTAAATATTTATAAATTTAACAAACTTAAAAAACTTAATTTTACTAGAAAAATAATCTACACCACCGGATTTTTATACATAAATAGTGTATAGTAGTTTTTTCATTTCACTTAAAGTACAATGAAACAATACATGTATACATACAGGCGGGGAAAAACATGAATGAGAAATTAATTGAGAAAATGATTATAAAAAGTTTTCAGCAATATCAATGTAATCCTATGTCAAATGAGGATCAGGAAATACTTATTAAACATATTCAAACGATAATTCATTCAAATACTGAAATTGATGTATACGAGGCAGTTGAGGATATCGTTTACGATTATGTGACTGGAAAATAAAAAAATAGGAGATTTCCATATGGAAATCTCCTATTTTTTACTTAATGATTTACCTGCAACACGCTCAAATAAACCTGGGAATAGAGCATACAGTTTTGGACCAATGCCCATCCACTTCGGTAAGTTTACTTCACGCTTTTTCATTTGCATCGATTTTACGATTTGCTCTGCTACATATGTTGGTTTTAACATGTATCGTCCCATATTTTTCACATATGTACCGGATTGATCAGCTATTTCAAAAAAGTTCGTATCTATCGGACCTGGATTAATCGCTGTTACGAAAACATTTGTATTAGACAACTCCATGCGTAAACTATTCGTAAATCCTAATACTGCATGTTTCGTCGCTGCATACGCACTTGATTTCGGAGTTGCAATTTTCCCAGCAAGTGAAGCAATATTAATAATATGCCCTTCGTTTCTTTTCACCATGTAAGGTAGTACCGCTTTCGTACAAGCTACTAGTCCAAATACATTTACTTGGAACATATTTTTCACTTCATCCATTGACGCATCTTCAAACGTTTTAAAAATACCAAATCCCGCATTGTTTACTAATATATCAATACGTCCCACTTCTTGTAATACCTTTGAAAAAACAGATTGTACTTCCGTCTCTTCACTTACATCTAATACATAATAATAGCAAGGCGTATTATAAGTTTCTTTAATTTTGTCCGCTAGCGCTTTTAATTTCTCTTCTGTTCTAGCCATTAATACTGGAGTCGCACCTAGCTCTGCAACTTGCATTGCAACTTGCTCTCCAATTCCACTAGAAGCACCTGTAATGACGATTACTTTATTTTGTAAACGTCCCGTCATTGCTGTCACCTACTTTGCATAATAAATCAATTGTTGCGAAGATTCATCAATCATCACTTGTTGATTATATGCTAAAAAGTCTAATTGTCCAACAGTTTCTGAAATAGTAAGTGGCAATTGCTCCTTATATAATACCGGAAATAGTTTCACACATACTTCAAATGCTGTCATTGGTTTTTCCTTTAATAACTCAAGCACTTTAAACGCACGTGTTTCTTGCTTTTGTAATCTCGTTTCAATAAGTTGTTTCACATTTAGAACATCTTCTCCATGTCCTGATAAAATGCGTGAAATATTCATTTCACTTAAACGCTTTAACGTTTGATTATATTGTAATAACGGGCGTGCCCTTTCTGTTTGTCCTTCATATGGTGGTTCTAATATGGGATTCGAAGAAATATGACTAATGAGAGCATCCCCTCCAATTAGTATTCCATCAGATTCTCTATATAATGAAATATGAGTGGAAGCATGACCTGGTGTTTCAATTACTGTAAATCCAGGCATGGAATCAATACGATCTCCCTCTCTCACAGTATGCGTTAATGATCTATTACAAGAATATTTCAGTGTCTTTGTCGTCAATAACGCCTCGTCTTTCAAAAATGCTGCTGGAACACCAAATTGCAAAGCCGTCTCTCTAAAAAACTCATGATACCACTTTAAAAATTCTGGATTTTGTGTGATCCAAGGCTCGTTCCAAGGATGTCCAATAATGTTCGTCTTCTCAGAAAATATATTTAAAAGCCCACAATGATCAGCATGATGATGCGTAATGACTACTGTTTCAATATCTTCTATCGTATATCCTAATGTACCTAATTGCCTTTCTAACGCATTTCTTGCCTCTTCTGTATTCGTCCCTGTATCAATTAATGTTAACGTCTCCCCCTCAACTAAAAACACATTCACAGTTTCAACTGCAAATGGCACAGGAATCTCCATTCGGTGAATCGCCGTCATGCTTAGCCCCCCTGTCTCTTTCCGGTTCAAAAATGAATACTTCTTCAGTTTACAACTTCTATATATATTTGTCATTATTTTCAGATAAAAAGAGGTGTTTCCTATAAAAAAACGAATGTATGTACATTTATAAGAATTTTAACCAAATTTAAAGGAGGAACATCATGTCTATTCAAAATATTTCCTTTCTCGGTGCAGGCTCTATTGCTGAAGCTATTATCGGTGGCTTGTTACATGCAAATGTTGTAAAAGGCGAACAAATTACTGTAAGTAATCGCTCTAACGAGACAAGGTTGCAGGAGCTACATAACAAATACGGAGTCAAAGGTACACACAATAAAAAAGAACTACTTACTAATACAAATATTCTTTTTCTAGCAATGAAACCGAAAGATGTTGCAGAAGCGCTTACCCCTTTTAAAGAAGACATACATAATAACCTGCTTATTATTTCGTTATTAGCAGGCGTTTCTACTCACTCGATTAGAAGCCTACTTCAAAAAGACGTTCCGATTATTCGTGCAATGCCAAATACATCTGCAGCTATTTTAAAATCAGCTACTGCTATCTCACCTTCAAAACATGCAACAGCGGAACATATTCAAACTGCCATAGCTTTATTTGAAACGATCGGTCTCGTCTCTGTTGTTGAGGAAGAAGATATGCATGCTGTCACTGCATTATCTGGAAGTGGGCCTGCTTATATTTATTACGTAGTAGAAGCGATGGAAGAAGCTGCAAAAAAAATTGGTTTAAAAGAAGATGTTGCAAAGTCACTTATTCTTCAAACGATGATTGGTGCTGCTGAGATGCTAAAAGCAAGTGAAAAACATCCTTCTATTTTACGAAAGGAAATTACTTCTCCTGGCGGAACGACCGAAGCAGGTATTGAAGTATTACAAGAATATAAATTTCAACAAGCACTTATTTCTTGTATTACACAGGCTACACAACGATCACATAATCTTGGGAAAACATTAGAACAACTAACAAAGGAAAAATAAAAAACGGAGCTCAATCTTACTTGAGCCCCGTTTTTTTATAAACATATATTATTTAGTTATTAGTCTTCCCAAAAATCTCTTCTTGCAGACGGCGACCAGTCGGTGTTGCTGCAAGTCCACCTTCAGCTGTTTCACGAAGTGCTACTGGCATCGTTTGTCCGATTCTAAACATCGCCTCAATTACTTCATCACATGGAATGGTACTCGTTACACCAGCTAATGCTAAATCAGCCGAAATCATTGCATTTGCAGCTCCTGCTGCATTACGTTTTACGCAAGGTACTTCTACAAGTCCTGCAACAGGATCGCATACTAAACCAAGCATGTTCTTTAATGAAATTGCCATCGCTGTAGCTGCTTGGTCTTGTGTTCCACCAGCCATTTCAACTGCAGCTGCAGCTGCCATCCCACTTGCTGAACCAACCTCAGCTTGGCATCCTCCCGCTGCACCAGAAATACAAGCATTATTTGCAACAACCATACCGAAAGCTCCTGCTGTAAATAAGAATTCAATCATTTCTTCACGTGTAGGCTGCAATTTTTCTCTTAGTGCAAATAGTACACCTGGCACTGTTCCAGCAGATCCTGCTGTTGGCGTTGCACAAATAATTCCCATCGCTGCGTTTACTTCATTTGTTGCAACAGCTTTACTCACCGCGTCCAAAATTGTATCTCCAGATAAACCTTTTCCGCTATTCATATACGTTTGAACTTTTACAGCATCTCCACCAGTTAAACCAGTTGGTGATTTCACTCCGCGAATACCACGTTCTACTGCTTGCTCCATTACGACTAAGTTCTTTTCCATACCAGCAATTACTTCTTCACGTGAAATACTTCTTGTTTCCATTTCACATTGAATCATAATTTCTGCGATTTTTACATTTTGTTCTTTAGCTTGCGCCACTAGTTCCGCTGCGTTCCGAAACATGGTGTGTCCCCCCTGCAATTATTCCATAATAGTTACTTGACAAATATTTTGTTGCGCGTTTATTTCTTCAATCACTTCATCTGCTAATAATTCATCTGTTTCGATGACCATAAGCGCTCTTCTTCCTTTTTCTTTACGAGAAACACTCATTGTACTAATGTTAATCTCGTGTTTCGCTAGGATTGAAGCTACTGCTGCAATAGCACCGAAGCGATCGTTATTTACAATAAGTAGTGCTGGACTTGTGCCTGTTAATTGAAGATCGAATCCGTTTAATTCTACAACTTCAATTTTACCGCCACCAATTGAGCAAGCAACAACTTCAATTTCTTCTTCACCTTTATACAAACGAATTCTCGCTGTATTTGGGTGAGGTGCATTTGCATCTTCTTCAATGAATTCCACTTCAATTTCGCGCTCTTTTGCTATGTCTAGCGCCTCTGGAATACGTAAGTCATCTGTTTCAAACCCTAATATCCCACCGATCAGTGCTACATCTGTACCATGCCCACGATACGTCTTTGCAAATGATCCATATAATGAAATGCTTACTCTTTCTGGTTCATGACGAAACAGCTGGCGAGCAACTTGCCCCATTCTTGCTGCGCCTGCTGTATGTGAACTTGATGGACCAATCATAACTGGACCAATAATATCAAATACTGAGCGATACTTCATCATAACTCCCCCTAAACCTCTATGAAAAAATTTTTTTACTATTCTATTAAGCTACCAAATCGGTTGCTTTTCCAGTTGTACTACGAATTTATTCTACTGTACGAATTGGATTGTTTTTGAATAATAGTGAAACAATATATCCTGAAATAATACTAGTGACCATAATAAATAAGAAACTTCGCATTACCTTCATTTAAAAATAATATAAGCTAATCCACAATAAAGTCTGGTAGCAATCCAAAGTTTAACACAGAACCACTTACAAGGATAGCATAAACAAGTGAAACTTTAATTAGTAGGGATTTCGTCCATCCCACTAATTATTAGCCCGCAAATAGCGGATAAAGTGAAACTTTAATCAGTGGGGGTTTTGTTCATCCCCCACTGATTATTAGTTGAACCAATCGGACGTTTACGGACAGTTGATCTCCCACCTAACTTCTTTGCTCCAACTGAATTTTGAGGTGGGAGTTTTACTGTCCGTTAACGCGGGATAAATTATAATCTGCCCTCATTATAGCTTGTTTTTAATAAAACGCTTACTTTTATTGAATTTTAAAATTTCTGAATAACAATCTGTTTTTACCATTTGTACTACTCGTATGTCGTCTGACTTTTATAACAGTTTTTCTAAATAATCGCTACTATGCATCTTTATCCTATATCTTCCCATCATTAAAACTTTCTGTTTCATCCCAAATAAGTATAAAATGATAACAGTTTTGTTTTTAATTTTTTTAGAAATAAAAAAATGGCAACCTCTTGTCGCCATTTTTTCATACCATTCTTATCTTTCCACTGGAAATGATTTCAAATCCGTAGCTATTTCTGTATTAGAAAATAGCTCTCTTGCCTCTTTCAATAATTCCTTATACGTATCTCCTTGATAACGAGAACTAATATGAGTCAATATTAAACGTTTCGCATTTGCCTGAAGTGCAATACTCGCAGCTTGCTTAGATGTGGAATGGAAATAATCATACGCTTGTTGTTCATCTTCTGCCGCGAAAGTTGCTTCATGAACAAGTACGTCAGCGTCTTGTGCTAGCTCTCTACTCGCTTCACAATATCTTGTATCACCTAAAATGGTAATAACTCTTCCCTTTTGAGGTGGGCCGATAAAATCTTTTCCGTTTAGTATCGTACCATTTTCTAATTCAACTACTTCCCCATCTTTTAAACGTTTAAAGAGTGGACCTGGTTTCACACCCATCTCCAGTAATTTATCGACTAAAAGAGCACCTTGTATATCTTTCTCTATAATACGATACCCAAAACATTCAATACCATGTGACAATCTTTTCGTTTCCACATGAAATTCATTGTCTTCAAACACAGTACCTTCTTCTGTTATCTCAACAATTTCAAGTGGATATTTTACATGTGTCGTACTTACTGATAATGCCACTTCAATAAATTGTTTAATTCCTTTTGGTCCGTACACTGTTAAAGGTGTAGTCCCTCCTTGAAATGAACGGCTTCCTAATAAACCAGGCAAGCCAAAAATATGATCACCATGTAAATGCGTAATAAATATTTTTTCAATGCGGCGTGGGCGTACTGATGTATGTAATATTTGATGTTGCGTCGCCTCGCCACAATCAAATAACCAAGTCTGTCCTCGTTCTTCTAACAATTGCAAAGCAATTGCTGAAACATTCCTTCCTTTCGAAGGAACACCTGCACCAGTTCCTAAAAATACAAATTCCACTTTCTTTCCTCCAGCTCTTTATATAATCTACCTTTCATCTTACGGAATGTTATTTCAAATGGCAAATCGAATTTACATAACCAATCATCTAGACAACTATATAACACGAACATTATACTCAAAAAACTTAGCCATCGTTCGTGTTTTGTGTTAAAATGATTATACTACATGTTAAGGGAGCGTTTTATTATGAAAGAAGCATTTCGTTTACAAACTGATTTTTCATCTTCATTTGATCGCTGGGTAAGTTCTTTCGTGTCAGATCACCCAGCACAATTAGAATGGACGACTTTGAAAGAATTAATCCATGAATATACAACAACACATACAAATGATTCGTTACCAACATATATTTCTTCAGCTTTAACATATTACGCACAACGCGTTTCAACAACAAACAGTTCAGAAATTGTTATTTTTGAAAATGCTACAATCTCATAATCTATTATAAAAAGCACTGTAATCAGTGCTTTTTATTTATACTTATTTAGCAAATCATCATATTCCGTCCAAAAATCTGTATACATACTTTGATCGAACTCATCTAAAATTATCTTTTCACTTGAGTTATTAAATAATTTTTTTGCTTGTAGTGCAAAAGAAACAATTTGTGTTCTATAAAAACTTTATAGTAAAAAATTTCATAATTAATTTTAAAAATAAAAGGTGTCATGATATTTACTACGTCATGACACCTCCTACATAAACTTATTTTCTAATTTTTGCTGAAAGGACTTTTCTTGCTTACGTAATAATTGACTACCTCGTTGTAAAATCGGCATTCCATACTTATCATTAATTTGATCAATGACAGCAAGTAGCGGCTCTTCTTTCGCATCTTCTTCAAATGAAAACAAATCTAATTGTTTCACCGATTCTGTCTTCCACTCTATTTCAGTAGCTGTCACACCTAGTAAACGAACGGAATCCCCGTCCCAATGTTGCTTCCATAAACGGGATGCTGCCTGAAAAATATCTCGTTCTGCCCAAATGGCATTTTTCAATTGCTTACTCCTCGTTACTGTGCGTCTATCATGGTATTTAATCATAATTTGAATATTATAGCTGACAAGGGTTCGCTTTTGTAATCTTTTACTCACTGACTTGGATAGCCGTTCTAACATATCAAGTAATTCTTTCTCTTCATCCATATCCTTTGAAAAGGTCATCGAATTACCAACGCTTTTATGTAGTCCCATTTGACTCGGATCAACTTCCCTATCATCCACACCTTTTGCCCGCTGTTGTAAATCAACACCATGCTTTCCAATTTTAGCGCGAATGATATGTTCGTTCCCTTTTGCTAACTGCTCAATTGTTTGTATATGAATATCATTTAATTTTTCAGCTGTTTTTTCCCCAATTCCATGCATCGCTCCAACTGGAAGTGGCCAAATCATTTCTGGAATATCTCGTTTTCGAAGCACCGTAATCCCGAGGGGCTTTTTCATATCAGAAGCTGTTTTTGCTAGGAAAAGGTTTGGAGCAATTCCGATGCTACACGGAAGCTGTAACTCTGCTAATAATGCTTGTTGAATCATCTTTGCTATTTCAAGAGGCGAACCGAGCCCGTAACAATCTGTAATATCTAGATACCCCTCATCTATTGAGACTGGTTGTATTTTTTCCGTAAAACGAGAAAGGATTTGAAACATTTGAAATGAAGCTTCACGATATAATGTAAAGTTAGGACGCCTTACAACTAATTGCGGACATAACCTTTTTGCTTCCCAAAGAGGCATCGTTGTACGTATTCCATATTCTCTCGCCTCATAACTACATGTTATGATAATTCCTTTTCTTTCTTTTTCATTTCCAGCAACCGCTAACGGCTTCCCTTGTAATGATGGGTCATGAGCAATTTCAACAGATGCGAAAAAACAATTCATATCTACATGTAAAATAACACGACCTTTTTTTGGATACATTTCTCGCACAGTACTCACCCCTAATCAGAACGTTCGTTCTTTTATTATATCAAATTTTACACAATAATTATAATAATTACTTGTTCTTTTCTATCATATTCATTGCTATAATTTAAACAAATGGATATATTTGTAATTAAGGGTGATTATTATGAATTCAACTGATAAACTCAATTATACGTTTCTCGTAATTATACTAATCATCGCCATCAATTATTTACTTCTTCCTATTTTTGATATTAACATAGCTGGTTTCCTCCCTCGGCTAGTCCATGTAGTAACAACTTACATACTGCCATGGATTTTCTTGTATTGGCTTATCCGTCTTGTAAAAGCAATTGAATCAAAATAAAAAGCGTGTAAATCACAATGGATTTACACGCTTTTTCTATTATATTACTTCGCTACTTCTTCAATAATTGAAACAACTAATTCTGCTGTTTTCGCTAATTCTTCAACAGGAATCTTTTCATTTGTTGTATGAATTTCTTCATAACCAACCGCTAAGTTAACTGTTGGAATACCGTGTCCTGCAATTACGTTCGCATCACTTCCGCCACCACTTTGGTGAAGAGAAGGTGTACGACCAATTTTTTCAGCTGCACGTTTTGCAACCTCTACAACGTGGTCGCCATCAGCAAATTTAAATCCTGGGTACATAACGTTTACTTCAACGTCTGCGTGACCGCCCATTTCTTTTGCAGTTGTTTCAAATGCTTCTTTCATTTTCGCAACTTGTACTTCCATTTTTTCATTGATTAATGAACGCGCTTCTGCAAAGATTTGTACATGATCGCAAACGATATTCGTTTGTGTACCACCTTCAAAACGTCCAATATTTGCAGTTGTTTCAGAATCAATACGACCAAGAGGCATCTTCGCAATTGCTTTCGCTGCGATCGTAATTGCAGATACACCTTTTTCTGGTGCTACACCAGCGTGAGCTGTTTTCCCGCGAATAATTGCATTCACTTTCGCTTGTGTTGGAGCTGCAACAACGATTTCACCAACTTTTCCATCGCTATCTAATGCATAACCGTATTTCGCTGTAATGCGCTCACGATCTAATGCTTTTGCACCAACAAGACCAGATTCTTCTCCAACTGTAATAATAAATTCAATTGTACCATGAGGGATATTTTTCTCTTTTAAAACACGGATTGCTTCGAACATCGATGCTAATCCTGCTTTATCATCCGCACCTAAAATCGTAGTACCATCTGATACGATATATCCATCTTTAATAGAAGGCTTAATTCCATTACCAGGAACTACTGTATCCATATGAGAAGTAAAGTAAATTGTATCAACACCATCTTTTGTTGCTGGTAATGTACAAATTAAGTTACCTGCACCATGACCAGTAACAGCCATTGTGTCATCTTCAAATACTTCTACACCTAAATCTGTGAATTTCTTTGTTAATACTTTGCAAATTTCTGCTTCAAATTTCGTTTCAGAATCTACTTGTACTAATTCCATAAATTCATTTACTAAACGTTCTTGATTAATCATAAGACTGCGCCTCCTGCACTACCATTATGTATGTAACACTATTAATTATAACAGAATTTCGCAAAAGTTTCGAAATACAAGACAAAAAACAGACGGTTTATATGTCTAGATAACCATCTGCTTTCTATTACTCATTTAACAATACCCAGCGCATATGATCTTCCCACACTCCATTAACCATTAACATCTTCCGAGACACGCCTTCATATTGAAAGCCTATTTTCGTCACTACTTGTATAGATGCTAAATTTCGCGGCATAATCGGCGCTTCTATACGATGTAATTGAAATTCCTCAAAAGCAACTTGAATCGCTTTTCTAAGCGCTTCTGTCGTATAACCTTTGTTTAACTCTGCCTTATCTAATTTATAGCCGAGTACACAAGATTGATAAATTCCGCGAACAATTAAATTAAATGAAATACATCCAATTATTTTCGTATCATCACCCTTTTTAAAAATCCAAAGCCTGATGATTTTCCCTTCTGCGAACTCTTTTCTATCCTTTTGTAACTTTTTCTTTTGATAATCTAACGTAAAAAAATCATCTGGTCTATACTCTTCCCAAGCTTTTAAAAATTCACGATTTCTGTCGTAATATTGAAGAACTTTTTCAGCATACGACTCATCGATTTCCCTTAAATATAAACGATTTGTTTCATATATTTTCATCATCGTATCTCCATTCTTCAGCTTGCATAACAAAAAACTTACACTCCATCATTTTATATATTCTCTACATGCATACAAATTTCCTGTTATACTTTACACACACTTCTCGAATTTTGTCATTTCTCTCCCCTTGTCCACAATATCATTTCTCGTTACAATGATATTGTACTGATTTGCAAGGAGGTATAACGATGCATAAAAAAGCTCAAAAAGTTATGATTTATGTAATGCTAATTTCTATGCTTGTAACAACATTACTTGCTGGCGCGAGTATGTTTTGGTAAAAAGGACGATGTGTTCGTCCTTTTTTTACTTTTTACATATAACAAAATAAACCATCTCGATATCGAGATGGTTTATTTTATATAAAGCACAATCGCTACAATACTAAAGGAAAATGACATTACAAGTGCTATTACAAAACTTGTATATTGTTTCTGCTGAAATGCTCCAATAACAAAAGTAAGATTGAGTAATGCCATACATACAATTGCTACAAGATAAGAACATATATTAAAAGTTGCCAACATGAATGTAATAACAAATAGAAATCCCATAAAAAATTGCATATACGAAATTTTTGGATTCAAGTACATATGAGCAACCCCTTTATTTAATTTTTATCTTTCTATACTCTCATTAACTCATGGTTATGTACACATGTCAAGACAACTTATTACAATAGAAAAAACCAACCTTTCCGTTGGCTTTTTCATATGCAATGGCTCCTTTTTCTTTTGCCAATTGCTGAAATGATTTTTTCGATTTTACAATCCATACTTTCGTTCCAATCGGAATGCGATCAAATAAATATTCCACATCATTTTTCTTCATTCTTATACATCCTTGTGAAATATACTTTCCAATTGAACTCGGTTGGTTTGTTCCATGTATTCCATACTTACTCCCATCAGTTCCTCTTGCATTAAATCCCATCCACCTAGATCCAAGTGGATTTTTCGGGGATCCCCCTGGAATATTCTTCGCGATATAATATGGATCCTTTGCTTTCATGACAATATCAAAAGTTCCCTCTGGAGTTAATTCATTTGTTTTCCCTGTCGCGACTGGAAAAACCTTTTGAATCTTCCCATCGTCAATATAAGCTAATTTATTCGTCGCTTTATTTACAATAATAAAAGGATCCCCGGCACGTGGATTATCACCAAGAGGCCAAATAGGCGATAAAGAAAGACATAATATGAAAGAGAGAAGATACGGCATAAATAATTCCTACCTTCTATATAAGTTCTTTTATATTATCCTTTCCCTTAAAACGACTTTTAATGAGTAAATATTGCTCCATTTCATATACAAGTTGAACAAGTTTCGCACGTATCTCAAATTCTTCGCGTGTAACTGGCAATGGCATGTCCCTAAATAATTCTCTCATTTCTTGAAGCTGTCTTAAAGAGATAACCCCAGTACTCTCAGGACTAATGGCATTTCCAATGTTTTCAACTACATCCGCAATCATGTCAGCTTGTTCGTATGTCCATGATAAAGAAGCTGCTAATGGTATCATCCGCTCTAAAATTTCGAACTGTTGCATGCGCATATTAAAGTAACGATAGTAATAGCCATCTTCTCGCATGAATGCATTCTCAAGCTTCTTAAACGATAAATCCCTTGCTTCATTTAGCATATTTTCAGTTTCAATAAGTTCTGCTCCGCTCCAACTACTTTCCCTGTTTCGTAAATAAACGACCATTTCAAACAAAATCGTTTTAAAATTACTTTCTATTTTGTCCTGATACTCTTTCAACTTATTTTCACTACTTGGCATATACATATTCACTAATAAAGCCACGCTAATCCCTATCGTTAATATCGCAATTTCATTTCCAACAATAAGCCATGTAATTTGTTTCAATGAATATAGATGCATCACAATAACTGAACTCGTGACAATACCTTCTTGAATTTTAAGCATTACTGCAGTCGGAATAAATGTAAGTAATAATACGCTAATTGCTAGCGGTGTATATCCAATTGTTTCAAAAATACAAAACGCGAATACCATTGATAATACACAAGCTAAAAAACGATGTAACGATACTTGAAGTGATTTACGTTTCGTATTTTGTACACATAATATAACTAAAATACCCGCTGAACTATAAAATTCTAATCCTAATAACTGAGCAATAAAAACTGCTGCGCCTGTCCCTATTGCTGTTTTTACTGTACGGTATCCAATTTTGAACATAGCATTGCTCCTATATGTATAAACGTATTTACAGTTAGTATAAAAAAAGGATGACACAATGTCATCCTTTTCTACTTATTATTCACGTAACCGTTACAGATTACAATATTTTTTGTAAAAATTGTTGCGCACGTTCACTTTTCGGTGCTGCAAAAAATTGTGCTGGCGCACTATCTTCTACAAGTTTTCCACCATCTAAAAAGAGAACACGATCTGCTACTTCTTTTGCGAATCCCATTTCATGTGTAACAATCGCCATTGTCATTCCTGTCGTAACTAATGATTTCATAACTTCTAACACTTCTTTCACCATCTCTGGATCAAGTGCTGATGTTGGTTCATCAAATAACATCACTTCTGGTTCCATCGCTAACGCTCTCGCAATTGCTACACGTTGCTTTTGTCCGCCCGAAAGACGATTCGGGTACGTATCTTTTTTATCTAATAAGCCGACCTTCTCTAAAAGTTTTTCGGCTTTCTTTTCAGCTTCTTGTTTCGTTACTCCTTTTACATTGATAGGAGCATACGTAATATTTTCTAGTACAGTCATATGAGGAAATAGGTGAAAATGCTGAAATACCATTCCGACATTTTCACGAACGTGCATAATATTCGTTTTTGGATTCGTTACTTCTTCCGTTCCAATCCAAATGTGACCATTTGTCGGTGCTTCTAGCACATTCATACAACGTAAAAATGTTGATTTCCCTGATCCAGACGGTCCAATAATTGCTACTACTTCCCCTTTTTCAATCGTTGTTGTAATTCCTTTTAATACTTCGTTTTTTCCAAATGATTTATGAAGGTTTTCAATTTTAATCACTTTTCTTCATTCTCCCTTCAATTGCCTTCCCAACTAATGTAAGAATAATGACTAACATATAATAAATGAGTCCAACAAAAAGTAATGGTTCAAGATATTTAAACGTCTCGCCACCTACAATGTAAGCACGGCGCATTAAATCCGTCGCTCCTATTACTGTTACTACAGCCGATTCTTTCGTAAGTGTCGCAAACTCGTTCACAAGCGCTGGTAATATATTTTTTAATGCTTGAGGGAAAATGATATTTCGCATCATTTTTCCATATGGTACCCCTAAAGCCATTGCTGCTTCTGTTTGTCCTTTATCAACAGCTTGAATGCCCGCACGGATTACTTCTGACATATATGCACCTGAATTCAAACTAAATGCTAATACAGCTGCTACGAATGCTGGTATTTCATAACCAATTATTTGCGGGACACCGAAATAAATAATCATTAATTGCAATACAAGTGGTGTACCACGGAAAATTGATGTATAAAGATCTGCCGCTATATTTAACGCTCGTATTCTAGCAATTTTGCAAAGTGCTAATAGCGTTCCTAAAATAAATCCTGCTAAAGCTGATACTGCTACAATTTTCAAAGTAACTTCTAAACCTTTTAGTATATATGGTATCGAAGGCGTAATCGCCGAAAAATCTAAGTTCATTCTTTTCATTCCCCTCACAGAAAAGTGAAAGGCAGCTTATTTTCCGCTGCCAAACCATTTCTTCACTAATTTATCCATTTCTCCATTTTCTTGCATTTTTTTAATTACTTTATTAAATTCAGCTGTTTTATCACTGTTTTTCGGAAGGGCAATTGCTGCTCCAACTTCTTCTGGTGCTTCTTTAATTTCAATTCCTTGTAAATCTTTCATTTTCTCTAAATAATTTTTAGCAACTGTGTCTTCTATAATTGCAGCGTCAAAACGACCAGCTTTAATTTCTTGTACGATTTCTGGTATACGGTCACGTCCCTCAACTTGGAAATCTACTTGTTTTTTAAATTCTGCTGCTTTCTCTTCTTGAATAGACCCTGTTTGTACTCCTACTTTTTTCCCTTTTAAATCCTCTACAGATTTAATGTTAGAATCCTTTTTAGAAACGACCATATTTTTCGCAACGAAATAAATATCTGTAAAATCAACATTATTTTTACGCTCTGCAGTTGGCGTCATGCCTGCCATTACGAAATCAACTTTTCCTGAACTAAGAGATGCTAATAAACCACCAAAATCCATATCTTTCACTTTCACTTCATAACCAAGTTCTTTTCCGATATATTTAGCAACATCAACATCAAAGCCGATGATTTCATCACTTTTTGAAGCTTCTACGTATTCATATGGTTTATAATCTGCTGAAGTCCCCATTACGAGTACTTTCTTATTTCCTTTTGTTTCTTTCGACTCCCCATTACTACAAGCGCTGAATATACTTACAATTAAAATAAGTGCAAACGATATTGATACTAACTTCTTCATCTTTCTTCCCCCTAATGATGTATATTTAAAAGTTTAATAGAATATTTATTCGATGTTTGTATTGTATCAGCACTTTTATTTTTATGCAATATATAAAATAAAAATAAATTAAATAACAATATTAATAACGTTTTTCATGTATAAAATGGTGCATAAAAAAACAGAACTATGCATATTCCATAAAGTGAAACTTTAATCAGTGGGGGTTTTGTTCATCCCCCACTGATTATTAGCCCTCACCAATCGGGCTTAATCGGGCTTTTACGGGCAGTTGATCCCCCACCTAACTTCTTTGCTTTCGCTGAATTTTGAGATGGGGGTCTTACTGCCCGTTAAATGCGGGATAAATTTTAATACTAAATAAAAAAGGCGGTACACCCACTTCATTGTGGACGTACCGCCTTTTCGTTTATTTTATAGTTCTTCGCAATTCTCTTCGAAATAAGATTGTAGTTTTGCAATAACTTGCATCGGTTCATGACCTTCAATTTCATGACGCTCTACCATCGTTACAATTTTCCCATCTTTTAATAAAGCAAATGATGGTGAAGAAGGTGGATACCCTTCGAAATATTCACGAGCTCTTGCTGTTGCTTCTTTATCTTGACCTGCAAACACCGTTACAAGGTGGTTAGGACGTTTATCATAATGTACAGAATGCGCAGCAGCAGGACGAGCAATACCACCTGCACAACCACATACAGAGTTTACCATTACAAGTGTTGTTCCATTTCTTTTAAACGCTTCTTCTACTGCTTCTGGCGTCGTCAGTTCTGTATATCCAGCAGAGACAATCTCTTCACGCGCTTGGCGGACAACATCATTCATAAAAAAGTTAAAATTAATCAATCTTTTCCCTCCTCTAAAACTACCTATTTGTATCTTACCAGTTAATGTTTATGAAATACAAGTAAGTTTACTTGTATTTGGGGATAGAAAAGGTGTTAGAACCGTGTTCTAACACCTTTTTGTCACTTTTCCATAATTTTCATATATTCCGTAATCATTTTTTTATGCGATCCCACAATATAATCAGGTAGTTCTGTTAGTGGGAAGAATGTAAGCTGAACCGCTTCTTCTTTATTCATAACAAAATCTCCATCGTATTCATCCGTATAATAAGCGGTCGTTACAGATTGAAATTCATCACCGTTTGCTAATTTTGTAAAATAGTTCGCTCCAGAAAACACATTAATTAATCGCAAGTTCTTCACTTCTATTCCTGTTTCTTCGTATACTTCACGGCAAGCGGTTTCTTCTGGTGATTCACTAAGTTCCATTAATCCGCCAGGCAGCCCCCATTTTCCGTAAGGCTCTGTTCTTTGTTGTAGTAATACATATCCATTTTCATTTATAACGAGTACAACAGCACCAACTAAAATTAAAGGGCGATGACCAACTATTTTTCGTAATTCTTCTACATATCCCATCGTATCGCCTCCTTTTTCGTTGTCCACACTATTGTATCATATGTATGAAACGACAAAATGCGTATATTTTTCGTTTTTTTAACAAAATATTTATTTTATGTGCTTCATTACATCCCAAACTAAAAGTCTATTATAGTTTGCAACGTTTAAGAGCATATATGTAAAAAGCTGGTTCGTATTTTACACGAACCAGCTTTTTTACTTAACAGAAAACATATACTTTTTATACGTTTTCCGTACCGATAATATGAGACCCATCATAATCATATTTGAGAATAAGGAACTTCCCCCATACGATAAGAAAGGTAATGCAATCCCTTTTACAGGCATTAATCCAACGATCATACCGATGTTTTGGAATATTTGAACCGTTAATATTCCAATTGCTCCAGCACATAATAATGTACCGAATAAATTATCAGCAGAATAACCGATAATAATTGTTCGATATAGTAGTAATAGGAACAAGAATACAACTAACGCGGCTACGATAAATCCACCTTCTTCGGCAATTGTAGCGAAAATAAAGTCAGTATGCTTCTCAGGGATATAGACGTTCCCTTCACCAAAGCCTTTCCCTTCCATACCGCCACTACCTACAGCTAAAATCGATTGCTGTGTTTGATAACCTTGATCTGCATTTTCAAATGGATTTAACCAACCTACAATACGTGATTGTTGGTGAGGTTTTAGTAACGTAACTAAATTATTAAAGAAGAAATCCTCATACCTTACATAAATAAATATTAACGTAGATAATACGGTCACCGGAATAACTGTACATAACGCTATCAATTTCTTCTGAATGCCTGACATAAATAAAATACATGCAATTGCAGCAGCGTATAAGAACACCATCCCTGTATCTGGTTGGCTATATACAACGGCCATAGGCGGGAGGGATACTAGCACAATTTTACCTACTAATTTTAAGTCCGTTTGGAATGTCCTTGCCATATACTGCGCATTATGTTTCACTGCTATACTTGCTACTACGAGAAGCAATGAAATTTTGAAAAACTCCGATGGTTGAATTTGGCCAACTAACGGAAATACAAACCATCTTTTTGCACCTAATTTTTCAGGTGTGAAAGTGGAAACCGGTAGTATTTTCAAAAGAATAAGTGACGCAAATCCAACGATATAAAGTGGCCAAGACAATTTTTGTAATTGATCTAAGTCAATGCTTGCAACAAGCAATAACAATACGACCCCAATTATGTAGTTCAAACCCTGTTTCATCGCAAAGTTTGCCTCTCCATATTGGCCAGTTTGCTGACTGCTATATATAGCAGCTATACTCGTAACACATAATGCAAACAAAATTAATATTAATTTTACATCTAAACTTTTTAAAAACTCGGTACTTCTTTTCATGACATCCTCCTGAAACATTGTTACAGCAAAATAAAAAACCAGGAGTCAACATTCTTCATGTTTTGACGACTGATTACACATTATCTATAAAACACTTATATAGAATAACTCTCTTTTTCATACAATACAATATATTATACTACAGTTTCATCAGTAAGATTTGCCAAAAAAATTATTCTTTTCTTATTTTATATCTATATACCATATATCAGCAATGTATTTTCGTAAATTCCTAATACATACTCGTTCATTGTAAGATTGCTGGGAAAAGTGATGTACATATAGAAGGATGAAAATGAAGAAATAAGATGATAAAAAGCCCGCATAAGCGAGCTTTTTACTAGTATACAGATGTATTATTTTCTGACGTATTTTCTAAAATTTCTTTTACACGTCCTAAGAACTTACCACAAATTAAGCCATCTAGTACACGGTGATCAAGTGATAAACATAAGTTAACCATGTCACGAGCACCGAACATACCATTATCCATAATTACTGGACGTTTTACAATTGATTCAACTTGTAAAATAGCCGCTTGTGGGTAATTAATAATACCCATAGATTGAACAGAACCGAATGATCCTGTGTTATTAATTGTAAATGTTCCGCCTTGCATTTCGTCCGCTTTTAACGATTTCGTACGTACTTTTCCTGCAAGTTCTGTAATTTCACGAGCGATGCCTTTAATTGTCTTCTCGTCTGCGTGTTTAATTACTGGTACAAATAATTCGTCCTCTGTTGCAACAGCGATAGAAAGGTTAATATCTTTCTTCTGAACGATTTTATCGCCAGCCCACATTGAATTAATTTGAGGATACTCTTTTAACGCTTGTGCTACTGCTTTTACGAAGAAAGCAAAGAACGTTAAGTTAAAGCCTTCACGCTTTTTGAAATCACCTTTAATTGAATTACGGTATGACACAAGGTTTGTCACATCTACTTCAATCATCATCCAAGCGTGCGGTGCTTCGTGTTTGCTACGTAACATGTTCGCTGCGATTGCTTTACGTACACCTGTTACTGGAATTTCGATATCGCCAGGCATTGTTGGTACAGAAACTGGTTTCGCAGCTTCTACTTTTTGTGCTACTGGTGCTGCTTTTGGTGCTTCTGGACGCACTTCTACTACTGCTGCTACCGCTTCCTCTTTCTTCGCACCTGCTTGCGGAATGTTTCCAGATTCCACTAGCTTTAAAATATCTTTACGAGTGATACGGCCATTTGCTCCCGTACCTTCCACTAGATCTAAATCAACGTTATGCTCACCCGCAAGTTTTAACACAGCTGGTGAAAAACGAGGTTTTCCATCAGTTGGTTGTTTTGCTTTCGGTGCTTTTTCAGGCGTAGCTACTTCTGCCTTTGGTTCTTCTTTTGTTTTTTCTTCAACAGCTGTTGCTGCTACTTCATCTGCGCCTTCTACTTGAATCACACAAACTACTTCACCTACAGCTAACGTATCACCTTCACCAGCGATTAACTCTTTCACAATACCAGTGAAAGAAGATGGTACTTCAGCATTTACTTTATCAGTCATTACTTCTGCAAGCGGATCATACTTATTTACGTGATCGCCAACATTAACAAGCCATTTACTAATTGTACCCTCTGTAACGCTCTCCCCGAGCTGAGGCATTGTAATATTTTCTACAGCCATGTATAGTCCCCCCGATTAAAATTCCGCAAGTTCACGCATTGCTTTTTCAACTTTATCTGGATTTACCATGAAGAATTTTTCCATTGTTGGTGCATAAGGCATTGCTGGAACGTCTGGACCTGCAAGACGTGCGATTGGCGCATCTAAATCAAACAGACAGTTTTCAGCAATAATTGCTGCCACTTCACTCATAATACTTCCTTCTTTATTGTCTTCTGTTACAAGAAGAACTTTACCTGTTTTAGAAGCAGCTTCAATGATTGCTTCTTTATCTAATGGATATACAGTACGTAAATCAAGAATGTGTGCAGAAATGCCATCTTGTGCTAACTTTTCAGCTGCTTGAAGAGCAAAATGAACACATAATCCGTATGTGATAACAGTAATATCATCACCTTCACGTTTTACATCTGCTTTTCCGATTGGTAATACGTAATCATCTTCTGGCACTTCACCTTTAATTAAGCGATATGCACGTTTATGCTCAAAGAATAATACTGGATCTTCATCACGAATTGCAGCTTTTAGTAAGCCCTTTGCATCATATGGTGTAGAAGGGATAACGATTTTTAAACCAGGTTGGTTTGCAAACATCGCTTCCACAGATTGTGAATGATACAATGCACCGTGAACACCTCCGCCAAATGGCGCACGAATTGTAACTGGACAAGTCCAATCGTTATTAGAACGATAACGAATTTTTGCTGCTTCAGAAACAATTTGGTTTACTGCTGGCATGATGAAATCAGCAAACTGCATTTCAGCGATTGGACGCATACCATACATTGCCGCACCAATTGCTACCCCAGCAATTGCAGATTCTGCAAGTGGTGCATCAAGCGCACGATTTTCACCAAACTGATCATATAAACCGTGTGTCGCTTTAAATACGCCACCTTTTTTACCAACATCTTCACCTAAAACGAATACTTTCTCATCGCGTTCCATTTCTTCGCGCATTGCTAATGTAATAGCATCAATATAAGACATTACAGCCATGAAACGTTCCCCCCTATTCTGCGTATACGTGCTTCAATGCATCTTCAGGTGCTGCATACGGAGCATTTTCTGCATATTCTGTTGCTTCATTTACGATATGCATAATTTCGTCTAACATTTGTTTTTCAGATTCCTCAGTTAACACGCCAGCTTCTTTTAAATAAGCAGCAAATGTTATAATTGAATCTTTTTTCTTCGCTTCTTCTACTTCTTCTTTATCACGATAAACACGATCATCGTCGTCACTAGAATGTGCTGTTAAACGATATGATACTGTTTCAATTAAAGTTGGACCTTCGCCACGACGGCCGCGGTCTGCCGCTTCTTTTACAGCTTTATATACTGCAAGCGGATCATTTCCGTCTATTGTATATCCAGGCATACCGTAACCAATTGCACGGTCTGATACATTTTTACATGCTAATTGTTTTTCAACTGGAATAGAGATTGCGTATTTGTTATTTTCACACATGAAAATAACAGGTAGTTTGTGTACGCCAGCAAAGTTTGCACCTTCATGGAAATCACCTTGGTTAGAAGAGCCTTCCCCGAATGTAACAAACGTTACTAAATCTTTCTTTTCCATTTTTCCAGCTAATGCAATACCAACTGCATGTGGTACTTGCGTTGTTACTGGAGATGATCCTGTCACAATACGATTTTTCTTTTGACCGAAGTGACCAGGCATTTGACGACCACCAGAGTTTGGATCTCCAGCTTTCGCGAAAGCAGACAACATAAGTTCTTTAGCTGTCATACCAAACGCTAGTACAACACCCATATCACGGTAGTACGGTAATGCATAATCTTTCTCTCTATCAAGAGCGAATGCTGCTCCAACTTGCGCAGCCTCTTGTCCTTGACAAGAAATTACGAATGGAATTTTACCAGCGCGGTTTAATAACCACATACGTTCGTCAATTTTACGTGCAAGTAACATCGTACGGAACATTTCTAATACTTGCTCATCACTTAAGCCAAGCTCTTCATGGCGCTTTTCTTTTACTTCTGCCATTTTTCATAACCTCCTAAATCCACATTTTTATGCGTGTAACGCTTTTCCATCTACAGCTAATGCTGCTTCACCAATCGCCTCAGATAATGATGGATGCGGATGAATTGTATGTGCTACTTCCCAAGGTGTTGCATCAAGTACTCTTGCAAGACCAGCTTCAGAAATCATATCTGTTACATGTGGTCCAATCATATGAACACCGAGAATGTCATTTGTTTCTTCATCAACTACAAGTTTTACGAAACCATCTGATTCGCCGTATACAAGTGCTTTTCCGATTGCACGGAATGAGAACTTCCCTACTTTTAACTTATAGCCTTTTTCTTTCGCTTCTTGTTCTGTTAAACCGACAGAAGCAACTTCCGGACTGCTATATACGCATTTTGATACCATGGAATAATCAATTGGTGTAACTTCTTTACCAGCAATATGTTCTACTGCAACAATTCCTTCATGAGAAGCAACGTGAGCAAGCTGTAAACCACCGATTACATCACCGATTGCGTAAATATGAGATTCTTTCGTTTGATAAAACTCATTTGTTTGAATGTATCCTTTTTCCACAACGATATCCGTATTCTCTAAACCAATATTTTGCGTATTGGCTTGTCGTCCTACAGATACAAGCATTTTTTCTGCTTTAAATTCTTTATTCTCACCGTTATGTTCAGCTTGAATTGTTACTCCATTATCTTTTACCAATGTTCCTGGTAATACTTTTGCACCAGTTACCACTTTAATACCTTTTTTCTTGAATAGACGTTGCATCTCTTTTGAAACGTCTTGATCTTCTAGTGGTAGTATCGTTTTCGCATACTCTAATACTGTAACTTCTACACCGAAGTCAGCAAGCATAGATGCCCACTCAATACCGATTACACCGCCACCTACGATAATAATCGAGCTAGGAAGCGTTTCCATTTTTAGAGCATGATCGGAAGACATTACGTACTCTCCGTCTAACTCTAAACCTGGTAATGAATTCGGACGAGAACCTGTTGCAACAAGCACATTTTTTGGAATTAACATTTCATTCTCTTCTCCACTTGCAAGTTCAACTGAAATTGTCCCTGGCATCGGAGAGAAAATAGATGGACCAAGAATACGGCCAATACCTTCAAACACATCAATTTTACCTTGTTTCATTAAGTGTTGAACACCTTTATGAAGTTGCGTTACAATCTTATCTTTACGCTCTTGTACTTTCGCAAAGTTTAGTTCTACATTACTTGCAATAACCCCGAACTCTTCGCTTTTTTTAGCAGTTGCGTATACTTCCGCACTACGTAAAAGGGCTTTACTAGGAATACATCCTTTGTGTAAACAAGTACCACCAAGATTTTCTTTTTCGACTAGTGCAGTTTTTAACCCTAGTTGTGATGCACGAATTGCAGCAACATATCCACCAGTACCGCCGCCAACGATGACTAAATCATATTCTTTTGCCATTATCTCAACCCCTAGCTACCGTTTCTTTTTCACGTACAACGTATTCTTTTGGAGCTTCTTCTTCACGTAATACACGAAGTGCTCCTTCTGCTAACGCTTCTAACTCATCTTCGCCTGGATGTACGATAACATCTGCAATCCAGTCCACTCGTTCTTTAATTTCATCAACAAGAATTTTACTGTAAGCAAGTCCACCAGTTAATACGATTGCATCGATTTTCCCGTGAAGTACAGCGCTAGCTCCGCCAATTTCTTTTGCAACTTGATAAGCCATTGCTTTATAAATAAGAGTTGCTTCAGGATCACCTTTTTCAACCATTTGCTCTACTTTAATCGCATCATTTGTACCGATTAAACTTACAAGTCCACCTTGTCCGACAAGTTTTTTAATCATTTCATCACGGTAATACTCGCCAGAGAAACACATTTCTACTAATTGCCCTACTGGTACTGTGCCAGCACGCTCTGGACTAAATGGTCCTTCTCCGTTTAAACCATTATTCACATCGATTACTCTTCCTTTTTTATGAGCACCAACTGTAATACCGCCACCCATATGTGTAACTAATAAATTTAAATCCTCGTATTTGTGATTTAACTGTTTAGCTACTTTACGAGCAACTGCTTTTTGATTTAATGCATGGAAGATACTCTTACGTTCCATACCAGCAATACCACTTATACGAGCAACCGGCTCCATCTCATCTACAACGACAGGATCCACAATGAATGCAGGAATGTTTAATCCAGAAGCAATTTCATAAGCTAAAATGCCCCCAAGGTTTGAAGCGTGATGACCGCTAAATCCATTTTTTAAATCTTCTAACATCGCATCGTTTACTGTATACGTACCGCCTTCGATTGGACGAAGTAATCCCCCGCGTCCACAAACAGCGTTTAATTTTGAAATGTTAATACCGTGAGAATGTAGAACTTCTAAAATCGTTTCTTTTCGAAACTCATATTGGTCGATAATTCGCTTATATTTTCCAATCTGTTCTACGTCATGACGAATCGTTTCTTCTAGAACAGGTCTTTCATTATCAAAAACACCAATTTTTGTGGATGTACTACCCGGATTAATAACAAGAATTCGATTTAAAGACACTGTTGCTACCTCCACTTATAAATTCAAAAGGAGGTGGAAACCTCATAAGAGGTAACCACACCTTTTGTAAAAGTAATATATGAATGATTAGCGACGGCTAATAATGTCGTGACCGTTGCGTAAGTATGTGCTACGAGAGTTTTTCAAGCTTGCAATGCGCTCTTCAGCTAAACGATCTGCTGCTACATAAGTTGCAATGCCATCGCGTTTTGAAATTTCGATTACTTTTGCAATTGTGTCATAAATTGACTCAACGCGTTTTAATGCACGTTCTCTATTGTATCCATATAACTCGTCTGCTACGTTAATTACGCCACCTGCATTAATTACATAGTCTGGTGCGTATACAATACCCATTTCATGAATGATGTCGCCGTGACGATCTTCTTTTAATTGGTTATTTGCAGAACCTGCGATTACTTTTGCTTTAAGTTGTGGAATAGTTTCGTCATTAACTGTTGCGCCTAATGCACATGGTGCGTAAATATCACATTCAACACCGTAAATTTCATTTGGCTCAACTGCTGTTGCACCGAATTCTTCTACTGCACGTTGTACAGCTTCTTTATTAATATCTGTAACGATTAGTTTTGCTCCTTCAGCGTGTAAATGTTTGCATAGGTGATATGCTACGTTACCAACACCTTGAACAGCAATTACTTTTCCTTCTAAATTATCAGTACCGAAAGCTTCTTTCGCAGCAGCTTTCATACCACGATACACACCGTATGCAGTTACTGGAGATGGGTTACCAGAAGAACCGAATGATGGTGAAATACCTGTTACAAAGTCAGTTTCTTCATGGATAATATCCATATCATCTACTGTTGTACCAACATCTTCAGCTGTAATGTAACGTCCGTTTAGTCCTTGAATGTAACGTCCTAACGCACGGAACATCGCTTCGCTCTTATCTTTACGTGGATCACCGATAATTACTGTTTTCGCACCACCTAGGTTTAAACCAGCAGCTGCGTTTTTGTATGTCATCCCTTTTGCAAGACGCAATGCATCTTCAATCGCCGCTTCTTCAGAATCATATGTCCACATTCTTGTTCCACCAAGAGCTGGTCCAAGTGTTGTATCATGAATTGCAATGATTGCTTTTAAACCAGATTCTTTATCTTGACAAAATACTACTTGCTCATAATCATATTTTTCTAAGTATTCGAATATTTCTAATGTCATTGTCGTTTCCCCCTAATGTTTTACCCTATTTGGTTTATTTTGAAGCAGTCGCAACTGCCAATGCTAATGAATATACTTTTGTTTCTGCTGAATCAGCACGAGATGTTAAAACAATCGGTGCTTTTGCGCCAGCAATCATTGCTCCTACTTTTGCATCAGCAAAGTAGACGAGTGATTTATATAGCACATTTCCAGCTTCAATCGTTGGGACGAGTAAAATGTCTGCCTTACCTGCTACATCACTTACTATGCCTTTATGTTCTGCTGCAATTTGTGATACTGCATTATCTAAAGCAAGTGGTCCATCAACGACACAATTTTTAATTTGTCCGCGGCGATTCATTTGAGTTAACATCGCTGCATCAATTGTTGCTTGCATCGCAGGATTCACAACCTCTACCGCTGCAATTGGTGCTACCTTTGGCGAATCAATTCCTATTGCCTGGGCAACTTCTACAGTATTCTGTATAATAGCAGCTTTCTGTGTTACATCAGGTGCAATGTTCATCGCTGCATCCGTAACAAAAATGAGACGATCGTAATTCGGAACTTCAAATGCTGCAACGTGTGAAAGTACGCTACCTTTACGAAGTCCCCACTCTTTATTTAATACAGCTTTCAAAATATTTGCTGTTGGGATGTTCCCCTTCATAAGCACATCTGCTTCGCCATTTCTTACAGCTTTCACAGAAAGTTCTGCAGCCTCAGCACTTGACTGTGCTGCAATCACTTCAATATGTTCTGAAGTTTGTAAACTATGTTCTTGTAGCATCCCCATTATTTTTTCTTGATTTCCATATAGACGAAATTGAGCTAGCTGTAATGTAATTGCTTTTGCTACAGCTTCAATTACTTCATGATCTTCAGCTACTGCTACAGCCACAGTTTTTTTAGGCTGTCCTGCTGCTTGATCAATTAAGTGTTCTAACTTCATATTTTGTAATCAACCCTTTCCGTCGTCCCTCGTCTTTTTATAAAGCAAATACCGTGCCAACTTTTAAAAGTGGTCTTACCAATAATGAAAACGCATTCAAAATGCAGTAAAATCAATACTTTGGAAAATAACAAAAGATTCTGTCTTGTTTTGTCGCAATTTGTATACCATGCAATAAATTGCACGGTACGCAATTTATTGCATGCTATTTTTTGCACACTCATACTTTTCTAGCTTGTAATATAAATTTCGAACCGAAATTCCTAACGCTCTTGCCGTTTGTGTTTTATTTCCGCCAAACCGCTCTAAATATTCATGAATGATATTCCCTTCAAACTCCGTCACTAAATGTTCAAGTGGCTTTTCTTCTAACTCTGGCAATAAATGAGCTTGCTTTGATTCCACCTGCTCTTCGTTATGTAATGGTGGTAAATGGTGTACATCGATATAGGTCTCGTTATAATTCATAAAGATAATAGCTCTCCCCAAAATATTTTCAAGTTCCCTCACATTCCCTGGCCATTCATATGATTGTAAATACGAAATAGCTGAATTAGTGAGTCCCTCTATATTTCGGCCATAATCTTGATTAATTTTTTGAATTAATCTTTCTGCAATTGATGGTATGTCCTCTTTACGCTGACGCAGAGACGGGATTTGAATTGGAATTTTATTTAATCGATAATATAAATCCTCCCTAAACTCTCCTTCTAGAATAGCCTTTTCTAAATTCACGTGCGTTGCTGCAATTACTCGGACATTAATAGGGATTGCTTTCGTTCCACCAACTTTTACAATCTCTTTTTCTTGCAACACACGAAGGAGTTTCGCTTGTGTATTTGCAGACAATTCTCCTATTTCATCTAAAAAGATACTACCGTTATTCGCTTCCTCAAAGAATCCACGTTTTCCGCCTCTTTTCGCACCAGAAAATGCACCTTCCTCATAGCCGAATAATTCACTTTCTAACAACGTTTCCGAAATAGCTGCACAGTTTACACGAACGAACTTATTATATTTTCGGTTACTTCCATTATGGATAGCATGTGCAAACAATTCTTTACCCGTTCCAGATTCTCCGCGTAGCAATACTGTTGCTGGTGTATTCGCGCCAAGTTTTGCCTGTTCAATAGCGGCCGTTGTTTCATCTGAATTTCCGACAATGTCATCAAACGAATACTTCGCTTCTAACGTTCGAATAATTTGCCTTGCTCGATTCAATTCATTTGTTAACTTTTGAATTTCTGATACGTCACGAATTACACCAACGCTACCTTTTAATATTCCATCCACAATGACCGGTGCTACGTTTACAATTACATCTCGCTTTTTTTGTCCAATCTTCATATGTATTCCTCGTACCGCCCTACGCGTTCGAAGTACTTTCATATGCATACTTTCACCTTCTACAATATCAGTTGTAGCGGGTTTCCCAATAATATCCTCTTCTGTTAAACCTGTTAATTTCGTATACGCAGGGTTAATTACTAATCCTCGTCCTTTTTCATCCACGACCGAAATGGCTTCCTCAGACGAGTTGATAATCGCCTCAAGTAACGTTTGAATCTCTTTTAAATCTGTAACTTCTTCCGCAAGATCTACAACCTCTGTTATATCTTTAAAAATCGCAAATGCCCCTTGTACTTCTCCTCCCTCTTTTAATATCGGAATACGGGTCGTAATAATTTTCTTTTCATTCTCTAATGTCAGTTCATAATTCACTTCTATTTGTTTCGTACGTATAATACGAAGCAACTTACTCGTCGGAATGACTTCTAAAATATATTTCCCTACCGCATCTTCTTTTTTATACCCGATAATACGCTCTGCACTTTTATTAAATAGACGAACTTGTCCATCTCGATCGATTACAATCATACCGTCATGCGTAGAATTTAAAATTAAATCACCTTGTTGCGTTTGTTCTTCTAACTTTCCAATTAAATCTTCCTTCTCATGTGCTAATCTCGTAACAATTTTCGCAATATCACCTGGTATAAGAAGAGTATCTTTATGCTTTTTCTTTAATAAATCTTTATGTAAATCAGAGTCACCTGTCATATCAAACATTACATCAATGTGCATAGAAAGAAATGGTGTTACACTCTCTCCAATTGTAATCCCGTATTCTTTAGCCATTTGTAATCCTTTTGCTATCGGATTTATATCAATAATCCCTATAATTTGAAATATATTCGAACTTTGTAACAGATTCAGCAATGTACTACCACCTTCACCTGCACCAACAATTAAAACTTTTTGTCTCATATATTACACTTCCTCTCGAAGTATCTCTGCAAAATTTTTCACACCCTTATCTTACTCGTTCAGCCCCCTCTTGACAAACCCCCTTTTCATATAACATCATTAAAATAAACGAAATAATCTGAAAAGGAGAGTTTATATGCAGCGTTACCTCGCTCTATTATTAGCACTCATCCCTATTTCATTAGCTGTGTTTGGCATTAAGTTAATGAGAGATACTGTATTCGGGATTCTATTTCCTCCACTCTCTATACTATGGTTACAATTTTTAATTGGCGCTCTCTGCTTCGGGCTCGGGTTTTATATTTTTGGTGGTTTCGTCTTACACCGAGACCGTAAACGAAATAAAGTACAAGCTCGCTTTAGAAGATAGGAAATCCCCTCTATTTATCAATAAAAAAATGAGACCGTTACACGCGGTCTCATTTTTTTATTGGCAATAACGTTCGTGCCGTTTCAGGGTAATCAGTAATAATTGCTGAAATATTCATATCAAAATATTTCAGCATAAGTGTTTCTTCATTAATGGTATAGGGGCGAACCTCTACATCACTTTCCATCGTTAGTTCAGCAATAGCATCTTGAAGATAACGATAATTAGGGTGTACTGCTGTAGCGCCCATTTTTTTCGCATATGCCCACGGACTATGCAAACCTTCGCGATATAAAATCGCTGTTTGAATATCAGGAGCCATCATATGACACCTTTTCATACTGTAGTGATTAAATGAAGAAAATATAACACGATCTTCTAAATTAAATTTACGTACAAGCGTTATAACTTCTTCCTCTAAGCCTCTGTATGGAATTTTATTATTTTTAAGTTCAATATTAAGTAGCAACTCTGTTTTTTCAATCCATTGTAATACTTCTTCTAAAAGAGGTATTTTACAAAACCCTACTTTATCACCAAATTTGTAGCTCGCATCTAATTTACATAAATCCTCGTATACATAATTTCGAACCGCACCTTTTCCATTTGTTGTCCGGTCCACTGTTTCATCATGGATGACAACAACTTTTCCATCTTTCGTTAATTGAACATCAAGTTCAATTCCATCTGCTCTAAAAGATTCCGCTGCTTCAAATGAAATCATCGTATTTTCTGGGTATGTTCCTGCTGCACCACGATGTGCAAATATAAGAGTCATCCTCACTCCCCCAATCTTATGCTATACTATACGAAAAAGGAGGTACTTCTATGAGACCATTACAAATTTCTCCAGACACTGCAGTCCGCCTATCAAAAGCATTAGGTGTTCCACTTGAACAACTTATGCATATGCCGCAGCACATTTTAATTCAAAAGTTAGTTGAATTAGAAAAACAAAATAAAGACGAAGAATAATACAGTCCTGTTTTGCAAGACTTTTTATTATTTTCTATTATATCATGGATAACTTCCCTGCTAAAATTCTTTAACGGATGTACTATGATTCCATGTAATCTTTTCCCAAAACATTTATATTCAATTAAATGAAACCCCTTCTTTTAATAAAAGAAGGGGTTTCTTACTACTTGTTTCAATTACTCAAATTATGCATTTTTCTTTTCTTTGTTAAAAATCATAAACAATTTATACAACCCTAAAGAAGCTGGAATATTCATAAATGCAAATGCTTCATACGTATAATGAGGAGCTGTTTCCCATAGTAACAAGAAAGTAAATACTCCTAATGTACTAATCATTGCAATTCGTATAACTTCCGATTCATTTTCATCTTTCTTTTTATAAAGAATAATAGCCGCCAGAACAGCTACATAAACGAATAATTTGATAACATACGAATATATAGTAACGATTTCATAATTCGTTGTACTATAGTCCGATACATACTTCGTTATCGTGTCATCCTTCTGCTCAAACCATTGTCCAATACGGTACATGGAGAACTGACTTGATACCCATTCTCTAGTTATTTTTTCATTTAAATGTTGCACATAACCCGTTACACCAAGTTCGCTGAAACGCTGCACTATAACTTCTTTATTGTGTTCATTCAAATCCTTCGTATTCTTTATATTTTCATCATCAATATAATCTGCATCTGCCTGATTCCACACACCATACGTATCTTTGTTCAGTCCCATTTTCACCCAATGAGTGAATGGGATTTTTTCAATTTCATTATCGGTACTGAGATTTAACTTTGTCGTTATACCTTTAAAACTTACAATAAGGATTAAACAAAATAAAACACTACTTAAAACCTTTACAGAATACGCCTTACGAAACTTCAAAATATTTTCAATTAAAATTGCTAAAGCTACAGCTAATGCTGTTGGTCTTATAATATAAGTACAAGCCGCGAAAACCCCTAATAAAATCCATAAAATAATCTTCATTCTTTTTGTTTCCGCCGTTTTCAAGCACAAATATGTATACAAAGTTGCTGAAATAAAAAATATTACTAGTGTATGCGTATAGAAAACTGGTGCCTGCCAATATATAAAAATGTTTAGCACAGATAACACGATTGATATGTGAGCAACTTTAAAGTTTGTAATTTTCCTTACAATCAATACATTTAAAATAATACTACCTGTTATACAGGCTATCGGTAATATTTTTATCGCTAAATCTACACTTCCTACCAATTTAGCAAAATACCCTCCTAATAGTACGATATGTGTATTATACGGATAAAATAGAAGCTGTCCCATTTCTAAAAATTGATTATCTCCATTAAACACAGAGACAATTCCTTGTTTAAGAATGGCATAATCTCCTATAACAGGGTTAAATGCTACGGAAGTAATAAATATTTCCATCAGCAAAATGATTATACTACCTAAAGTAATCATAATATTTGTGTGCGTTCTTTTCATTTTATTAATAACCCACTTATAATAAATAAAGAAGAGCGCAAATAAAAGCAACGTTGCCGCTATAACAACACCAATTTTTTCAGGAGTATACTCCTCAGTTGGATAAGGAAATTCACCACTCATCAAAATTGTTTTCGGAATAAAAAATTTACTTACTATCATTGAAAATATAGATAAAAACACCGTCATAACAATGATTGGGTAAGCTCGATTCACTATTTTTTTTAAAGTCATTAATCCATCCCTCTATATCTCTATTTTTTCCAAATTAATAATACGTTATAGATATTATTATGTCAAACCTACGTATTTCCTGTACATATCCTTATTTTCATTGCATTTTTCTACATAAATATGTATTCCTTCAAAATCCTTAAATCAAAATAAATAAAAGACCAACGAATTCTAACATTCATTGGTCTTTAAATAAAAAGCTCATTGGTTTTAAATTTATTATCGATTATAAATTTCAAGAATTATTAAGCTTTACTAAAGCCTCAATCCCTTACTTCTTCTATTCTCAACTAGCCTTATGTTCAAGTCTCAACTTATCCGCAACCATTGCAATGAACTCGGAGTTCGTAGGTTTTGCTTTTGACATAGATACTGTATAACCGAATAAAGACGAAATAGAATCAATATTCCCACGACTCCATGCTACTTCAATCGCATGACGGATTGCTCGCTCAACACGGCTTGCTGTTGTATTATATTTCTTTGCAATATCTGGATACAATACTTTCGTAATAGATCCAAGTAATTCGATATCGTTGTACACCATAGAGATCGCTTCCCTTAAGTACATATACCCTTTAATATGAGCAGGCACACCAATTTCATGAATGATACTCGTAATGCTTGCATCTAAGTTTTTCGGCTTTCCATCTATTGTCGTTGCTGAACGGAAAGATGGAAGTGGACGTTTAATAGTAGCGTTCGCTTTACCGCTTACTTGACGAATATGACTCGTTAAATTCTCCATATCAAATGGTTTTAATATGAAATATGAAGCACCTAAGTCAACTGCTTTTTTCGTCACATCTTCTTGTCCAAATGCTGTCAACATAATTACGCTAGGCTGTCTTAGCCTTTCAATATGTCGCATTTTCTCTAATACAGCTAAACCATCTAAATGTGGCATAATAATGTCTAAAACAAGTACATCTGGCTGCTTGTCTTTTAATAAATTTAAACACTCTTGACCATTATAAGCAGTACCGATTACTTCCATATCATCTTGAGCAGCAACATAACTCTCTAGCATTGATACTAATTCTTTATTATCATCCACAAGACATACTTTAATTTTCTCCACAGCTTTTCCTCCCTTACCGAATCGATTCTCCGACATGTGTATCCTTCTAGGCTACATGAATTGTTCGACAATTGTGTGAAAATTCCCTTTTAAAGTTTGTTACTTTCCGATAAAATCACAAAAAAATATGTTTATCGTTCATTTATTCCCTTTCGCAACACATTCCATCATAGAAATACAACGAAACGTTCAACCCTTTCCTTTTATTTTACAACAAAAAACACCTCTTGCGGAGCTTTTACAAAATTTCAACGAATTTTTCAACAGAAAAACGAGCTAATTATTAATTAGCTCGCTTTTCTTTCTTGTTCATAAATGTTAATTCCAGCCTCATGTAACATCCATTCAATATGGACACCATATCCTGATGTTGGATCATTTACAAATACATGTGTAACAGCACCAATTACTTTCCCGTTTTGTACAATCGGACTTCCGCTCATCCCTTGTACGATACCACCCGTTTTTGCTAATAAACGTTTGTCTGTTACCTTTATTACCATGCCCTTTGTCGCCGGAAACTTTTGCGGTACTGTACTAACAACTTCAATATCAAACGATTCCACTTTATCTTGATCAATGACTGTTAATATTTTTGCAGGGCCCTCTTTTACTTGATGAGATAGTGCAATAGGCATTGCTTTATCCATTACGCCATTTGTCATATTTGTATTCAATTTGCCAAAAATACCAAATGGACTATTTATTGTAATATTGCCAATCACTTCACGATCTGGTGAGAATCTCGCTAATTTCTCTCCTGGATTCCCATGACTACCTCTTTCAATTGATGTAACTGTCGAGCGCATAATTTGTCCATCTTCGACTTGAATCGGTTTTTTCGTATCGTTATCAGAAATGACATGACCAAGCGCTCCATATTTCATAGAATCCGGATGAACAAATGTCATTGTTCCGATTCCAGCTGCCGAATCACGAATATATAAACCAATACGATAAGACGATTCTCCACTGTCTTTTTGTGGTGTTAACTTCGTGCGAATATATTTTCCATCTCTTAACAAAACAAGATTAAGCGGTTCACCTGTTTCACCACTATTATGAATAAATGGCGCTACATCACTCATTCTTTCAATTGTTTTCCCATTAATTTCAGTAATCATATCCCCAATTTGCACACCAGCCGTTTCACCAGGAGATACTTTCCCTTTTTCAGTTTGAATTAAATGATGGCCTACAACAAGTACTCCTTTTGTGTTTAACTTCACACCAATTGATTGTCCACCTGGAATAACTTTGAAATCTTTTAATACTTTCACATTTACTTTTTTTACTGGAAAACCAGCAAGTTGAAACACCATATCCGCTTCACCATTTTGATGAGAATTTACCATAAGTCCTTGTTTTTGTTCATTTGAACTTACTGTAAACACATGACGATCTGTAGATGAAGCTTGAAACACTGGTAATGAAGCTATTTCTGATTGTTGCCCTTCAAAAACAACAAGTTGCTTCGGGGACGAAATAAATGTCCTAAGCGGTTTAAAACACCCTATAAAAACTAAAGAAACAAGGAGAAAAATACCTATTATTTTGCGAAATCTTTCTAATTTCAATTTGTTCACTCTCCTCGCTCCTACCCCACATTCAGCCTCTTGGCTTCACTTTTTAATCTCTCCTTGCAGTGCTTTATTTATAACCGGAAGAATTAAGAAATCATTTTTTGAGAAAAAAAGCTATCCATTACTGGATAGCCTCTGCTGTCTGTTTAAAATGATGCGCTTGCGTAAGTAATTCTTTCGCATGTTCTGTCGTTAAATCTGTAATTTCCACACCAGAAATCATTCGAGCTATTTCTGTTACTTTATCCTCCATAGTTAAAACAGTAACTGACGTAATTGTTCGATCATTCGCTACTTGTTTTCGAATAAATAAATGTGAATCCGCCATTGAAGCGACTTGAGGTAAGTGCGTAATACAAAGCACTTGTGAGTTTACTGATACTCGATAAATTTTTTCCGCAATAGCCTGTGCGACGCGGCCACTTACACCAGTATCCACCTCATCAAAAATAACTGATGCAACACCTTGATGCTTAGAAAAAATGCTTTTTAAAGCTAAAATAATACGAGATAACTCTCCGCCAGAAGCGACCTTTGAAAGTGGTTTTAACGGTTCGCCTGGATTGGTTGAAATATAAAATTCCACATGATCGTAGCCATCCGCTGTAAGTCTTACCGGTGCTCCCTCCACAAGAGGCTCTTCCACATTTCCTTCTCTCTTCATAATTCTCACTTCAAATTTTGTTTTTTCCATATATAATTCTTTTAATTCCTGATGAATGGCATTTGTAAGATGCTCTGCAAGTTCATGACGCATATTACTTAACAACGTTGCTTCTTTCAGAATAACACTTTCTAATTCCTTTAACTGCTTCTTCGTCGTTTCAATATGAACGTCTTTATTTTCAATCGTAAAAATTTCTTGTTCAATTTTATCAGCATACGCTAAAATCTCTTCTACAGTATTTCCATATTTTCTCTTTAGCATACGAATTTCATTTAAACGCGTTTCGATTTCATCTAAACGATTCGGATCATATTCCATCATATCGAGCTTTTCTCTTAGTTGATACGCAACTTCTTCTAATAAGTAATAGCTATTTGCAATTGAATCATGATTTTCTTGATACACTTCATCTAAATGTGTAATACTTTCCATTTGTCCCATTGCGCTTCTTACATTATCTAATCCTTGTCCGTCCGCGCTTAACGATCGATATGCATCGCCTAATGCTTTATAAATTTTTTCGAAATTAGAAATTTGCAATCGTTCTTCAGTTAATTCATTTTCTTCATCCATCTTTAAATCCGCCTTACGGATTTCTTCATGCTGGAATTGAATTAAATCTAAGCGATGCGCCATTTGTTGTTCATTTTCACTTAACGATTTTAACTGTTTTTTTAACTTCTCATAATCAGCGTATACGTTTTGATATATATCCAATTGTTTAACAATACGATCTCCATCAAAATGATCAAGCATAAATAAGTGACGCTCTTCATTCATTAAGTCTTGCGTTTCGTGCTGCCCATGAATATCAACAAGTGTTTTTCCAATTTCTTTTAATATACTAAGGGTGACTAATTTCCCATTTACACGACATACGCTTTTTCCATTTGCAGCGATATCACGCTTCAAAATAATCATGCCGTCTTCGATTTCTATGTCCAATTCTTCTGCCTTTTCAATGCACGGATGCTTATCATCTTCTACATAAAATAGTCCCTCTATCTCAGCTTTTTCTGTTCCGTATCGAACGAATTCCGCTGAACCACGACCACCTACAAGTAAACTAATCGCATCAATAATAATCGATTTTCCAGCTCCTGTTTCCCCACTTAAAACCGTTAATCCTTTTTGAAAAGAAATATTTAATGCCTCAATAATAGCAAAGTTTCTAATCGATAATTCCGATAACAATGCCCCATTCACCTCGTTATAAACTAATCCCCTATTCAGGGCTTTTCTCAGTTCTTTATTCAAATAGTCACACTATATGTTTGTATGTATAAATTACTTTTCTAACCGCTCCATTGTACCAAACATTTGTTTTACGGGTCAATCCACCTATTTCCTAATTTTATTCAAAGAAAATATTATATTACAATTAAGAATTCATGTTTTTAACCAATAAAAATATCCTGTTCACTTTCCACTTTACAGAGGAAAGCAAACAAGATTTTTTTGTTACAGCATATTTAAGAAACGATCAGAGACAACACCTGTATCTTCAGGTGTGCGGCAAATAATTAAGCAAGTATCATCACCACAGATGGTTCCGATGATCTCATCCCACTCTAAATGATCAATAAGTGCCCCAAGTGAATGAGCGTTACCAGGCAATGTTTTTAGCACAAGCATATGTCCTGCCGTGTCTAATTTTACAAATGAATCCACTAGATTGCGTTTTAATTTTTGTAACGGGTTAAATCGTTGATCTGCTGGCAAGCTATATTTATAGCGCCCATCATGTAATGGTACTTTCACTAAGTGCAGTTCTTTAATATCGCGCGATACTGTTGCTTGCGTTACATTAAATCCCTCATTACGTAAAATATCAACTAATTCATCTTGTGTTTCAATTTCTTTGTTCGCAATAATTTCCCTGATTTTAATATGGCGCTGACCTTTATTCATACATTTGCACCTCACACTATCTCTTACCATAGTTTAAACATTGGTATACTTCACTTATTTATGTTAACTTATAATTCGTTACTTGTACACAATTGTTTTTACAATCATTATACAATTACAACAAAAAGAGGAACAACATATGTTATTCCCCTTTCCCTTTTTGTTTTAGGACATCATGCGCCTCTGTAACTACTTGCTCAACAGAAACCGGAGAATGATTTTCGCCATTCTCGCGTTCACCATGCCATTTCAGATGAATTAAAAATTCAATATTACCATCCCCGCCCGTAATTGGTGAGAATGTTAAACCTTCTACGTCGTATCCTTCTTTTATAGCAAAGTCGACAATCATTTCCACGACAGCCTCATGTACTTTTCGATCACGAACGATACCTTTTCTACCAACTTGCTCTCTTCCAGCTTCAAACTGCGGTTTAATTAACGCTGCTACATCTCCATTTGGCATAAGCATTGTTTTCAAAACCGGCAGTATAAGCTTTAATGATATAAATGACACATCGATACTAGCAAATTGCGGTAAACCACGTTCTAAATCTGCTGGCGTTACGTAACGGAAGTTTGTTCGTTCCATTACGACAACACGCTCATCTTGACGCAATTTCCACGCAAGTTGATTGTATCCTACATCTAATGCATAAGATAATTTCGCTCCATTTTGAAGCGCACAATCGGTAAAGCCACCAGTTGATGAACCAATATCTATCATAACTTTATCTTGTAAATTCAGATGAAATGACTCTAATGCCTTTTCAAGTTTATAACCACCACGGCTTACATACGGCATAACTTGTCCCTTCACCGTAATCACTGTATCTTGTGGGATTTTCTCTCCTGGCTTATCCAGCCTCATTTCGTTTGCATATACAAGTCCGGCCATAATGGCGCGTTTTGCTTTCTCACGTGTTTCTATAAGCCCTCGCTCTACTAATAGTACATCTACTCTTTCTTTTTTTGCACTCATTTGTTACGCCCTTTTTTGTTTTGATGGAATCATTGTATGAATACGGTCTACAACAGCATCTGTCGTTAAACCAATTTCTTCTAATAATTTTGTTACACTACCGTGCTCTATGAAACGGTCTGGAATACCCATTCGTTCAATTAACGCACTATGGTACCCGTTCTCAGACGCAAATTCAACTACTCCCGTTCCAAAACCACCGATTAAACAAGCTTCTTCAATCGTTAAAATCGGTATATTTTTTCCTAAGAGATCATGTAAATATGCTTCATCCATCGGTTTAATAAAGCGAGCGTTCACTACTTTCACTGAAACTCCAGCCTTTTCAAGACGCTCAGCCGCTTCCATTGCCATTGGTATTGTCGTACCAAATGTTAAAATAGCCGCTTGTGTACCTTCTTTTAACGTTTCCCATGAACCGATTGGAATCGTCTTTAATTCCTCATCCATATGAACACCAAGTCCATTGCCACGCGCATAACGTAACGCGATTGGTCCATCTTCATATTGCATCGCCGTATATACTAAATGTTGCCCTTCATTTTCGTCTTTCGGCATCATAAGTACCATATTCGGTAAATGACGTAAGAATGAGATATCAAATACACCTTGATGTGTCTCACCATCTGCTCCTACTAAACCAGAACGATCGATTCCAATGAAAACATTTAAATTTTGGCGGCATATATCATGAACAACTTGGTCATATGCTCTTTGTAAGAATGTTGAATAAATCGCTAAGAATGGCTTCATACCTTGCGTTGCCATACCTGCTGCCATTGTTGTAGCATGCTGTTCTGCAATACCTACATCAATCATACGATTTGGGAATTCTTTTTGGAATTTCTCAAGTTTCGACCCAACAGGCATTGCAGGTGTAATTGCAACGATACGCTCATCCGTTCTCGCCAATTTAAGTACTGTTTCACTAACAACAGCACTCCATGCTGGTGCAACTTCTTTCGGTTTAACAAAGTCACCTGATTCAATTTTATAAGGTCCTGTTCCGTGCCAAGTGCCAATAACATCACTCTCAGCTGGTTTGTAACCTTTTCCTTTTTTCGTAATAACATGAACAAGCACTGGGCCTTTTGTTTTCTTTGCATATTGCAACGTTTCGAATAGCTTTTCATAATCGTGCCCATCGACTGGACCTAAATACGTAAAGCCTAACTCTTCGAAAAAGACACCGGATACTAGTAAATATTTAAGACTATCTTTTATTTTCTCTGCTGTTGCAGCAACTTTCCCACCAACTGCCGGGATTTTCTTCAATATATACTCTAATTCGTCTTTTACCCAATGGTATTTTCCTGCGGTACGTAGACGTCCAAGTACATTATGAAGCGCACCAACGTTTGGTGCAATTGACATTTCATTATCATTCAAAATAACAATCATGTCTGTTTTTTCATGTCCAATATGGTTTAATGCCTCTAAAGCCATTCCGCCTGTTAAAGCACCATCACCAATGATTGGTATAACATATTCTTTCGTTTTCTTTAAATCACGTGCTAGAGCCATTCCCATTGCAGCAGATAATGATGTCGAGCTATGGCCAGTCTCCCATACATCGTGCTCACTCTCGCAACGTTTTGGGAAACCACATAGACCTTGATATTGCCTTAATGTACCGAATTCTTTTGCACGCCCAGTTAAAATTTTATGTACATAGGATTGATGTCCTACGTCCCATAAAAATTTATCTTTCGGACTATCAAATAATTTATGCAGAGCAATTGTGAGTTCTACTACACCTAAATTAGGTGCAATATGTCCACCTGTTTGAGAGAGCTCTTCAATTAAAAACTTACGAATATCCTCACTCAATCCCTCTAGTTCACCGATAGACATATCTTTCAAAAAACTAGGGTTTTGAATTTGCGTTAGATCCACATGGATCACTCACTTTCATTTCATAATCTGTCAACATGTCAAATATTATAAAAAACATTTACACAAAACAAGAAATTCTCTTTTTTTATTTTTCACCTTGTCCTGCTATTAACCAGTCTATTGCGCCCTAATCCTATTATAAACCATATTTCTTAAGGCGATGAAAAAAATAGCCGCTAACACGAAGTGATAACGGCAATGTAATCTACATATATTTTTGCCAATAACAAGAAAAGAAAAACCTTTTCCTACATTTATATCATAAAATGATGAATGACTCAACAAATGAAAACGCTGTTATATTAGTTATTACGTTTTGCAATCAAATCGCAAATAGATAATAAATATTCATCTTGTAATTGCAAGGAACCAATAGCATCTTTTGCTTTTGCAATAGTTTCTTCTAAAATATCCTTTGCTCTATCTACAGTAAATAACGTCGTATATGTGCTCTTTTCGTTGGAAACATCACTACCAATCGGTTTTCCAATCTCTTCTTCGGTTCCTTCCACATCTAAAATATCATCTCGAATTTGGAAAGCTAGGCCGATATATTTTGCAAACGCAAGTAACTTTTCTTCTTGTTCTTTTGTGGCATCAGAAAGAATCGATCCGGCAAGTACAGCGAATTCAAGTAGTTTCCCAGTCTTATGCTTATGAATATACTCCAACTCATCAATCGTAAGTTGTTTCCCTTCCGCTTCCATATCTGCCACTTGTCCGCCAACCATTCCTTCTGGGCCCGCTGCTTTTGCAAGCTCAAGTACAAGTCTTACCTTTTTCTCAGCAGAGATTTCCTTTTTTTCATATGCCATAATAACTTGAAAAGCATACGTCAACAAACCATCGCCTGCTAAAACTGCCATCGCTTCACCAAATACTTTATGATTTGTGGGCTTCCCTCTTCTTAAATCATCATCATCCATACAAGGTAAATCATCATGAACTAACGAGTATGTATGTATCATTTCAAGAGCACAAGCTGCACCTACTCCAAGATTTCTTTCTTTACCAAATGCTTGTAATGTCGCAAATAAAAGTAACGGGCGGAGACGCTTTCCACCCGCTTCCAAAGAATATGCCATCGCTTCACGAAGTACATTTGGACATTGTAATTCATTTGCATAGCTTACAAGCTTCTCTTCTACGAAAGTTTTACTTTCTTTCAAAAAAGTATCAAAAGCAACAGTCACTATGCTTCATCTCCTAAAGCAGTAAACGGTTCAAGCTCTCCATCTTCCCCAAGAATAACTGCCATTTGTTCTTGTACGTTCTTCAACTTCTCATCACAAAGCTTAGATAACTCCATACCTTCTTTAAAATAAGAAATTGCTTCTTCTAAAGGTACGTCACCTTGCTCTAGCTTAGAAACGAGATGCTCAAGTTGCGAAATTGCCTCTTCAAAGCTTAATTTATTTTCCATTATTCAATTCACGCTCCTCTATGCCTGATACGCTACAATCTAGTATTCCATCTTGTAATTGAACTGAAACAGCATCTCCAAGGCTGACATCTTTCACACTTTTTAACACTTGCTTCTCTTCATCATATACAAGCCCGTACCCTCTCATCATTACTTTAAGCGGACTTAACGCTTCAAGTTTTTGAGCAGCTCTTACAAAGGCAAATTCTTTCGTTTGAAGTAATGTTTGCATTTCTCGTTGCAATTGCTTTTGCAACGTTTCAACCGCTACCTTCGTTTGCATAATCTTTTGAGATGGGTGGTGCTTCTCTAAATAAAATGAAAGCTGTTTTAACTGATTTACCTTTTTATCAATATAGCGTTCTTTCGCTAAAACAAGCTGTTCTAACGCTCTATCCAATTGCTCTTCTTTTTGCTCATAGACTTGTCTTGGATAACGGAACGCATAAGATTTTTGCAATACTTGTAGTTTTTCTTCTTTTTTATGTACTAACTCTCTCATTGCTCTTTGCAATCTTAGAGTTCTTTGTAATACCTTCTCTTTTAACTCAATAATATTCGGCGCTGCCAGCTCAGCCGCTGCAGTTGGTGTTGGCGCTCGTAAATCGGCAACAAAATCCGCAATTGTAAAGTCCGTTTCATGGCCTACTGCTGAAATAATAGGGATTTCACTCTTAAAAATGGCCCTTGCAACCATTTCTTCATTAAACGCCCATAATTCCTCAATAGAGCCTCCACCGCGCCCAACTATTAGAACATCTATCTCTTCCATTTCATTCGCTGTACGAATCGCTTGTACAATTGAGGGAGCTGCTGACTCCCCCTGTACAAGTACCGGAAACACAATAACATTTCCAATTGGATAACGACGTTTAATCGTTGTTATAATATCACGAATCGCTGCCCCTGTTGGCGACGTAATCACACCTATTGTTTTCGCATAAGGAGGAATTGTTTTTTTATAAACTTGAGAAAACAATCCTTCTTCCTCTAAACGAACCTTTAATTGTTCGTAAGCTAAATGTAGGTTTCCAATTCCGTCAGGCTGCATGTCTTGAATGTAAATTTGATAAGAACCACTCGCCTCGTAAACAGAGATTTTCCCTTTCACGAGTACCTTCATCCCATTTTCAGGTCTGAATTTAATATTACGATTATGACCCGCAAACATAACCGCTGCGATTCTTGCATTTTCATCTTTTAATGTAAAATACATGTGGCCACGGCTATGATTTTTAAAGTTGGAAATTTCACCTTTTAACCAAACAGACTGCAAATGCGGATCATATTCTATTTTTGTTTTTATATAGCGTGTTAACGCTGTAACGGTTAAATATTGTTTCTCCATTTCTCTCTCCTCATAGCCGACTCAAATTATTTACAAACAACACCTGCACGTTTAGCCGATTCAACAGTATTATGAAGAAGCATTGTGATTGTCATTGGACCAACACCCTTTGGCACAGGTGTAATGTAACCAGCAACATCTAACACGTTGTCAAAGTCAACATCACCACAAAGTTTACCTGTTTCTAAACGGTTTACACCAACGTCGATTACAACCGCTCCTTCTTTCATATAGTCAGCTGTTATCATCTTAGGTCGTCCAACAGCTACGATTAAAATATCAGCTAGCTTCGTTAACTCTTTCATATTTTGCGTCTTAGAATGACAGTATGTGACAGTTGCATTTTCATTTAAGAACAATTGTCCCACTGGCTTGCCGACAATATTACTTCTTCCGATTACTACAACATGTTTTCCCGAGATATCAAGATTTGTTTCTTTTACTAATTCTACAATACCGTGCGGTGTACATGGAAGGAATGTATCTTGTCCCGTCATCATACGTCCCACGCTGATTGGGTGAAATCCATCTACATCTTTTTCTGGTGAAATTCTTTCAATGACAGCTTTTTCTTCAATATGTTTTGGTAAAGGTAATTGCACTAATATGCCATTTATACGGTCATCGCTATTTAAGCGATCGATTTCAGCAAGCAAACGCTCCTCCGTAATTGTTTCAGGAAGTTCAATTAGCTCTGAATAGATTCCTACTTGTTCACAGCCCTTTTCTTTTCCTTTTACATAAGAACGAGATGCTGGATCTTCTCCAACTAGAATAACTGCTAATCCTGGTACAATCCCTTGCTCTTTCAACTTCACAACTTCTTCTGTTAATTGTGCTCGTTTTTTCTCCGCAACTTCATTTCCTTTGATGATTACTGCTACCATTTTAAGATTCCCCCTTAAAGAAATTACAGTGTATCTTTTATATTAGATAAAACGCCGTTAATAAAACGACGAGATTCCTCATCCCCAAATGTTTTAGCAATTTCAATTGCCTCGTTAATTGTTACGTTGTGTGGAATTTCTTCCATGTATTTCATTTCATACACAGCTACACGTAAAATACTGCGATCCACAATACTAATACGCTCAAGCTTCCATTTTTTTAAGTTTTGACGAATCGCTTCATCAATCACTTCTTTATTTTCTACAAAACCTACTACAAGTGATTCTAGAAACTCATTTGTTTCTTCACCTTCATCTAGCGTGTTTTCCACCGCTACTTTCGGTTCTAATTCACCTGTAATATCCATTTGATATAATGCTTGCATCGCTCTTTCTCTAGCCGTCCTACGTTTCATTGTAACTCTCCTTTATGCTTCAAGTCTTTCCTTATGCTTTGTTATATTATTATAATTTATAAGCCGTCAATTCACTTACTCTTACAGTTTTCATTGATTTTCCAACCTTATAATACAATGATAATAACACAATTTATCATTTGACACACGGGTTACAAGGCTGAAAAATAATAAAAAGATTAACTTCAAGTTCCATATCTTATCACAATGTACGTTTTTTGGAAAAACGAAACATTTTCTTTTTAATTTCTTTTTTTTTGAAATAGTATAATAATTAGAGGGTTTTAATTTGTGAAGAAATGAAACGTTAAAAAAGATGCCTATGTTACTAGGCACCTTTTTCATTCTTACACTGGTTCGATTTCTGTTTTTTGTGTTTCGAATGTTACGCCAACGATGTGAACATTCACTTCTTTTGGCTCAAGTCCTGTCATTGTAAAGAGTGCTTGGCGAATGTTGTCTTGAATCTTTTGTGCAACAACTGGAATTGCTACGCCAAAATACATTACAACATAAAGGTCAACAATAATATCTTCGTTTGCTAATTCAACCTTTACACCTTTACCATGATTTTTCTTACCTAACTTCTCAACAACGTCTGTAGCAAAATTACCACGCATTGCCGCTACACCTTCTACCTCAGCAGCTGCAATACCTGCGATTACTTCAATTACTTCTGGTGCAATTTCTACTTTACCAAGAGTTGTATCTTGACCCATATCTAACATATGTTCAGCCATGAAAAAAACCTCCTTTAATGTATCACTGCGTCACAAGTTCATGCTCTTCCAAAAATTTCGTATTAAACTCACCTTTTACAAAATCAGGATGATCTAACAATTGCAAATGGAACGGGATTGTTGTATGTACGCCTTCAACGACAAACTCACTGAGTGCACGCTTCATTTTTGCAATTGCTTCTTCACGTGTTTTTCCGTGAACAATTAATTTAGCAACCATCGAATCATAGAAAGGTGGGATTGAATATCCCGGATATACAGCTGAATCGACGCGAATACCAAATCCGCCTGGTGGCAAGTACATTTCTACTTTACCTGGAGATGGCATAAATTTTTTGGCAGGGTTTTCCGCATTAATTCGGCATTCAATTGCCCAACCATTAAATTGTACTTCTTCTTGCTGTAACGATAACTTTTCTCCAGAAGCAACACGAATTTGTTCTTTAATTAAATCCATCCCTGTTACCATTTCAGTAACTGGATGCTCAACTTGAATTCTCGTATTCATCTCCATGAAATAAAAGCTTTTCGTTCTATATTCATAAATAAACTCAACCGTACCAGCACCTGTATAATCAACCGCTACCGCCGCTTTAACTGCCGCCTCACCCATCTGCTTGCGAACATTTTCATCAAGTGCAGGTGATGGACTTTCTTCTAGTAGTTTTTGCAAACGGCGCTGAATTGTACAATCACGCTCTCCTAAATGAATGGCATTTCCGTGTGTATCTGCCATTATTTGAATCTCAACATGGCGGAAATCTTCAACGTACTTTTCTAAGTATACACCAGGGTTCCCAAAAGCGGTACTAGCTTCTTGCTGTGTAATTTGAATTCCTTTTACAAGCTCTTCTTCATGGCGCGCAACACGAATACCTTTTCCACCACCACCAGCAGTCGCTTTAATAATGACTGGATATCCAATTTGATTAGCAAGTTCGATCGCTTCTTCGGTATTTTTAATAATCCCTTGTGAACCTGGTACAATCGGAACCCCTGCTTCTTTCATTGTATCACGAGCAACGTCTTTTGTGCCCATCTTTGAAATAGCTTCTGGACTTGGACCGATAAAAATCAAGTTACATTCACGACATAACTCTGCAAAATCTGCATTTTCTGCTAAAAATCCGTATCCCGGATGAATAGCATCGCAGCCTGTTAACTTCGCAACGCTAATAATATTCGTCAAATTTAAATAGCTTTCTTTCGAAATCGTTGGTCCTACACAATACGCCTCATCAGCAATTTGTACGTGAAGTGACTCTTTATCTGCTTCTGAATAAATTGCAACTGTTTCAATATCCATTTCTTTACAAGCACGAATAATTCGTACAGCAATTTCCCCACGATTGGCTATTAATACTTTTTTTATCATCACAAAGACTCCCTTATTACGCTTTTACAAGAAATAGCGGTTGTCCATACTCCACAAGCTGTCCATTATTAACAAGAATCTCAACAATTTCGCCATCTACATCAGCATCGATTTCGTTAAATAATTTCATAGCCTCGACAATACATACGATAGAATCTTTCGATACTCTATCCCCTACACTTACATATGCAGGTGTATCAGGCGAAGAGGAAGAATAGAATGTACCTACCATCGGTGAAGTAATTTTATGTAGGTTTTCATTTTGAACAGCTTTTTTCTCTTCTTGTTTTGGTACTTCCACTTGTGCTGCCGCTACTGTTGTTTCAACTTCAACAGGCGCTACTGGTTGCACGGCTTGTTTCGCTACAGGTGCTTGCACCGCAACAACTTCATTACCACGCTTTTTCATTTTGATTGTTGTACCATCTTTTTTGTATTCAAATTCATCAATATTAGAGCTATCAATTAATTTAATTAATTCACGAACTTCTTGAATTTTAAACATGTAAAATCCACTCCCATACTCTTGTTTGTCCCGTTTTTACAGATTCTCGTCAATAAAAACTAGATTGACTGTAAAAATACGATGTACTCTATTAGAAAATGTATTTTATTTACTAATAGAAATAGTTACTATTTCCATCTTACGATAAATTTTTTAAACATTCCAATTTATATTTCTTTATAATAAATCGAAATTCCTGTAAAAATATTATTCCAATAAAAATTTATTACCTAGTAATAATACCAAGTTTCACACAAAATTGGCAAGACCACTTCCTAAAAAACATTCTTTACTTTTTCAAAATGCTATAAATTAACCATATCATTACCGCTCTATTCTTCACCTCATCTATAGTCAATAATATATTTTTACCAAACATTATTTTTTTGTTTACACGTCGTTCATCATTCCTTCATATAAGAATAGTATGTTCAAAGTGTAGAAAATATATCGTATCGAGGTGTGGATATATGATATGGCTCATTCTCTTCTTACCTGCCGTAATGGTCTGGGCATTCGTTCTCTTCATCCACGTCAAATCTGGAAAAAGTAATCATCGTTACCATGAACCACTAATCCTTTACTCACAACGTATTTCTCCATTCCGAGTTGAGCATAATAAAAGCAACTACAAAGACGAAACAGAAAAAAGCTATCGAAAATGATAGCTTTTTTCTATTATTATTTTCATCTAATTATTTTCAAACAATCCGATTCGCAAAAAATGAATAATCCGCGGGGGATGTCCCCGCGGATTATTCATTTTTATTTTGTTGGTGGATCAAATTTCACACCTACATCTTTTGATCCGCCTTCACTTCTTACAAGCTGTATAATTTTATTTGCTTCTTTTTGTGAATGTTTTGCTGCTTTCACAGTGACTCTAATGTCAGTTCCATCCGCTCTTACAAGAGCATCTTTATATCCACCTTGAGATTTAATTACTGTCTCAAGTAGTTCTTGCTTCGTTTCCATTGTAGTGATTGCATCAAAGTTATCTTTCGCTTTACTCTTTTCTGTTGCTGAAGATTTTGCTGAATTCATCACTTCTTGTAATCTTGCTTTTTGTTCACTTCGCTGATCTTCCATTTGCATACGTAGCGCTGTGAAATTTTCATCACTTGATTGAACTGTTACGTTAGCATCTTTTTTACTTGTTTCTTTGTTTGATGTTTCCTTGTTTGCATTCTCTTTTTTGTCTGTTTCTTTGTTTGTTTCTTTATTTGATGTTTCCATATTTGTAGTCTCTTTTTTCGGCGTTTCTTTCGGTGCTTCATTTGTAACAGCTTTATCAGTACCTTGTTTTTCTTGTCCAATCTTTTCACCTGTTGCTGGTGATGCTGTATTCATTTTGTCAGGAGTTGTTACGTAATAAACAGATAGTACAACAACTAAACTTAACATCGTTAATAACCAAACCGTTTGTTTTTTTAACACTTTATTTCCTCCCTATCAATTTTTCGGTGATACTGAAACTCGATGGGCTGGTACATCTAGCAGCCGGATGACTGCTTCTTTTACCATCGCTTTAACTTGTATATTATCCACTCCTTTTGCTACGACAAGGACACCTCGCACTTTCGGTTTCTCTGTTCGTAAAACAACGGGAGTTTCTTTATCCCCTTCACGTATAATGACTGTCTTTTCATCAAGAGACTCATCTTCCACTTCTCTTTTACCACCTGTTTTATCTGTTTCACCTGTTGTTTGTGAACGTTTCACAGTATTTTTCTCTAATATTTTTTCTTCTGATGAATCTAAATTCACTTTAATCGTTACATCTTTTACTCCTGCTATTTCTTCTAAAGCTGCTTTTAATTCTTGTTCATACGCTTTTTCATACTTTTCTACATTTGACATATTATCATTATTTTTTTGTCCAAAAGTTGGTACGTCTTTTTCTTGATTTTGAGTTTTTTGTTCTTTAAATACAGGTACTTCTTCTTTTTTACTCGATAATAAACTACTAGAAAACATAAGCAAAATTCCAAGTATGAGTAGGACAAGTAAAAACTTAGGTGTCACCTTTTTTCCCTTCTCATTGCTTTCTTTTTCATCCCCATTCAATAAGTTTCGAAAAAATGAGAACTTCGAATTTTTATCTTTATTGTCCATTTACTCTACCTGTCCTCCCTTCCATTTGAACTTGGATTTGTTTATTCTCTAGTTGCCACCTGCTTGAAAAGAAATCTTTCATTTCTACATTCGCTTCCTCTACTTTTTTCGGTGGTTCTTTCGTATTAATTTCAACTGGTTTTACTGTTTCGATTGCATCATTTTTACTACGTTCTTTTTCTTTCAACGTCACAACAACAGATTGAATATCTTTCGCTGACTTTACTTCCGCTGTGCTTTCCGCTACGACTATTTGTATTTCAGAGACTGTCATACCATACTGTTTCTCAAACTCTTTTCCTACTTCTTTTTTCATTTTGGTAGCCATCTCTTCTAAACTATATGCACGTGTTAAAGCTTGTATTTCTTTTTTCTTCGAATCTATTGAATTTTTTACAGATCCTTCTGCTACGTACTTCTCTTCATTAAAATTTGCGATTACTTCATTTACATCTGTTTGTAATAATTTAAATAGAGGCGTTAAAATTAAAACAACTAATAATAGACTTACAACAAATTTAACGTACTTTTGCAAATTAGAATTTGGAAGAATAAGATGAAGCATTGTCGCTAAGAGTAAAAAAACGATAATATTTCGAATCCACTCTGTAACAAATTGCATACCCTTCACCTCCTACCGCATCATAAGTGTAATATTCCCCGCAGCAATAATAATTGTGATACTTAAAAAGAACATAAACGATACGATAGCTAAGCAAGCAAATACATAAATGATGCTTCGGCCAATGATATCTAAACATTGAATAATTGCTCCGCTGCCAACTGGTTGCAATACTGCTGCTGCGAACTTATAAATAAATGCGATACAAAAAATTTGAATCGCTGGAAAAGCGACAATTAAGCATAGAATGACGAGCCCGATAATTCCGACTGTATTTTTTAATAATCCCGATGCACTAATAACAGTATCCGCTGCCTCGGTAAACATTCTTCCTACTACGGGAATAAAGTTCCCTGTTACAAATTTAGCTGTTTTCACAGCGATTCCATCAGCAACAGCTGTCGCTGTTCCTTGTACAGATAATACCCCTAAAAAAATCGTTAAAAAGATACCGATAATCCCAACGCTAACGTTTTGCAGAAGCTTGGACAGTTTCGTAACTTTATATTGATCGCTCATCGTACTTACAATGCTTAATATTGTTGCAAGTAATAAAAGTGGTAGAACGATATAATTCATCAAAAGCCCACTCGTATTCATTAAGAAGATGATAATCGGATGAAAAAACGATACAGATACAACGCCGCCCCCTGTCGCTATGAGTGCAAGCAAGATTGGCAATAACGCTAATATGAAATCTACCATTGTTTGTATCGTTTCTCTTGCATATGTCATGACGACATAAAAGCTGTTTAAAGCGAAAATAATGAGTACCATATATACAACTGCATCGGCAATTTTGCTTACACTACTCTTTGAAAATGCCGATTGTAGTGATTGCAACAATGCACTAAAAATTGTAAGCATAATAAGCGTCCCAAGTAGTTTCCCATTTGCAACAAGTTCGTGAAATAAATATTTTAATAAACCGAGCATCCACTCTTTTATAGAAATTTCTTTTTCTCCCTTTACAAACTCCATAAAACTACCTTTTTGACTCTCTGGTAAGTAACCTCCATATTTTGTAACAAGCCCGTCCCAAAATTGCTTCACATCTTCAATTCCGAGCTTATCCAATTGTTGATCAACGACGTTTGTTTCTACAGGAGAAGCTTGTACAACAACCGGTAAAGAAAAGAAAAGGAAGCAAGCAAATAGCAGCTTAGCTCCAAAGCCCCTCAACATTCACTCCCCCTTATCCCGTCGGTAAAAATCCGAGAATAGTTTCAATTACAACCGTCAAAATAGGAATCGCCATAACGAGAATTAAAATCTTTCCAGCTAATTCAATTTTCGAAGCAATTGCACCTTGCCCTGCATCCTTTGTAATTTGCGCTCCAAACTCAGCAATATAAGCAATCCCAATAATTTTTAGCAATGTTTCTACATATACGTTGCTTACTTTCGCTTCACTCGCTACTCTCTCAATCATTTGTAAAATAGCGTGAATTTGATCAATTAAAATAAGAAACATCACGCTACCTACAAACACAATAAATAATGACGTAATGCTAGATTTATGCTGATTCAATACAGCTGCTAAAAACGTAGCAACGAGGCCTAATCCGACAATTTGTATAATTTCGATGCGAACCGCCCCCTTTACTGGAAGAGAAAGACACTTTTAATCTTGTCGAATAACGTATTAATTAAAAATGCGACGTGAAATAAAATAACAACAAAACCGACAAGGATAACCCAATTTGCAATATCCTCACGCTTTAATTCTTTTAGTACGGTATGAATGAAAGCTAAAACAATGCCGATTCCGGCGATTTGAAATATTAATCCAACATCAATGGACATCGCCTTTCTCCCTCCTATAGCAGTAAAATTACGATAAGTAGCCCTGCTAGTACCCCTAAGCTCTTAATCATTTTTTCATATTGTAGTTGTAATGCTTTCGCTTCTTCTTCTTCTCTCTCTAAATGTGTAATACATAAGCGAATATGTTTTTGTTGTGACTCACGATCATGTTGTCCGAGCGTTTCACCAAATTGCTGCAAAATCTCATACTCAGTTTGTTGAAATGCTGTTAGCTTCCAATTTTCTTTCAAACTATCTATCCAAGCTTCTCTTACTGTTTGTTCTCCGCTTTCTAGCCTTCTGGCGAAACTTTGAAATATCCAATTTAACGGCTTCGGCATTTGTTTCACTAATCGCTCTGCAGCTTCAGACAAAGGTGTATGCCCATACATAATTTCTGCCTCTAATGATTGAAGCGCCGCTTTTAATAATCTAAGTTGCCTCGGTCTCTCACTATATCTTTTAGCATATGAAAACCCGAAAAAGGTGCTGACCGCAACGATTAACACTGCACCAAAGATTTTCACCATACGCCCTCAGCCTTTCTATGAGGTAATACCGATTTTCCATTCTTATCTTTCACTTGCATAACTGTTCCCGGCCCTCTTGCTTTTGATAGCTCCACAAATCTATCAAATATGCCGAGCTCCAGCACCGCCTTTAGTGATGGACGTTTTACAACATCATCATAAGAAAATCCATGTGCACTTATAAAAAGCTGAACCCCAGCATGCACCGCTTCCATAATTGCTTCACTATCTTCTTTACGTCCGATTTCATCTACGATCAAAATATCTGGACTCATAGAACGGATCATCATCATCATTCCTTCAGCTTTTGGACATGCGTCTAACACATCTACCCTTGTGCCAAAGTCATATTGCGGAATGCCTTTCACACAGCCAGCAATCTCTGACCGCTCATCAACAATTCCCACTTTACAAGAAGGAATTTTCGAATCACTTACACCTTGACTCATGCATCGTGCTACGTCTCTTAAAAGAGTTGTTTTCCCCGTTTGCGGCGGGCCAATTACCATCGTGTTTAACCATCGTGATTTATATAAATACGGCAAAAGTGGTTCTGCAATTCCGATTTTTTGACGAGCAATACGAATATTAAAGGAAGAGACATCTCGAATCATTTTCACTGCGCTTTTTTCTGTAATGACTTTTCCTGCTAAGCCGATTCTATGCCCACCTCGAAGTGTTACATACCCACGCTTTAATTCTTCTTCCATCGTATAAATTGAGAATTGACTTAACTTATTCAATAAGTAAATCGCATCCTCTGCTGTAACGACATAGTCATAAAAAAACACTTCACCATGAGCAATACACTCTAGCGGTCTTCCAATTCGAACACGGATTTCCTCTAGAGCATCGTACTGCTTACAACTTTCCACTAACTGCTTCATCGTTTTCGGTAAAACTTCTAATACTTCTTTCATCAGCTTCTCCCCACTATACTCGACTTACTTATTTCAACAACGCGATAAAAATGCAGCCAATTCCAAGCGCTAGAAAAAAGAGTTTCAAGAAAGAAATCTCACTTGCCACACTCGCTATGCCTATTGTCATTGTTAAAATTAATACGGTCGGTCCAACAAACGCCAACATACCATTTATAAACAATGCTTTCTTCGCATCATTCACATAGAGCATAAGCAAAGCGGCGAATATTTCCGCGCTACCTGAAAACAACCGAAGTAATCCCATTACAAGCACAGATGTTTCCATTGCCGCTAGCCACTGTTTCATTCTCCCACCTTCTCCCATAACGGTTACTAGTGTGTGTGCTAAAAAAGAATATATTTGTACAACCATATGCAGAGGTTGTCTATTTCAGAATTAAAAACATAATTTTTATCTAACGCCTTCACATAATCTGAACATTCTTATTATTTAATGGTATATTATGGTATATTTAATTTAAAAGGGGTATAGTCGATGCAGCATGAGCGACAGAACTAAAGTCATCTCGCGTACGATCGTATCTCGCCATTTTTTTAATTAGCTATATGTACAAAATGAGGGGGGAAAATATGAAGGTATTAAAAATTAGTTTAACGATTGTAGTAGAATTAGCTCTTATTTATCTTTTTTCATTGTTGGTCAGTTGGTCATTTATGGAGGCCTTTTTCCTTGGTAGTTTAGCGATATTCGGTGCAATTTGGCTCATTGCTTTAAATATAAACCGAAACGCCAACATTGATCATACTATATATAAAACAGGTACGGTAAAACCTTTTCAAATGACATGGGGTCCTTACACAACAGGTGCTGCTAGTCTTACAGCTTTCAGTTTTATAATAACCACTATTTATTATCTGCCCTATTTCCTATAAAAAAAGCACTCGTGATAATCACGAGTGCTTTTCTACTATGCACGAGAAACGTATTTACCTTCACCAGTGTTGATGATAAGCATTTCGCCTTCGTTAATGAAGATTGGTACTTGTACAACAAGACCAGTTTCTAATGTAGCTGGTTTTGTTACGTTAGAAGCAGTATCCCCTTTAATACCTGGCTCTGTTTCTGTAACTTGTAATTCAACTGTGTTTGGAAGTTCAACACCAAGTACTTCGCCTTGGTAAGTCATAATAGATACTTCCATGTTTTCTTTTAGGAATTTAAGCTCGCGCTCGATTTGGTTTTCACCAAGTTCGATTTGCTCGTAAGTTCCGTTATCCATAAATACGTGAGCCTCACCGCTTGCGTATAAGTATTGCATACGACGGTTTTCGATGTGTGCTTTTTCTACTTTCTCACCTGCACGGAATGTTTTCTCTTGAACAGAACCTGTGCGAAGGTTACGTAGTTTAGAACGTACGAATGCAGCACCTTTACCTGGCTTTACGTGTTGGAAATCAAGTACTTGCCAAAGGCTATTATCCACTGAAATTGTTAAACCTGTACGAAAATCGTTTACTGAAATCATGTAAAAAAATCCTCCTGTGTATTACAAAATAATAAGTTCTTTTGGTGATTTCGTAATTACTTCATTACCTTCACTTGTTACAATGATATCATCTTCAATACGTACGCCGCCAATACCTGGAATATAAATACCTGGTTCTACTGTTACAGCCATACCTGGTTCAAGAACTGTATCAGAACGGAACGCTAAACCTGGTGCTTCATGGATTTCAAGACCGATTCCATGACCAGTAGAGTGTCCGAAGTATTCACCGTATCCTTTTTCCGTTATGTAATCGCGCGTTAACGCATCCGCTTCACGGCCTGTTAAACCAGCTTTAATACCGTTCACACCACGTAATTGTGCTTCTAAAACGATATTATAAATTTCTTTCAATTTATCAGATGGTTCACCAACTGCGATCGTACGAGTAATATCAGAGCAATACCCTTTGTAATAAGCGCCGAAGTCTAATGTAACGAAATCTCCTGTTTCTATCACTTTTTCAGATGCCACGCCGTGCGGTAATGCCGAACGAAGACCTGAAGCAACGATAATATCAAACGAAGAAGATGTTGCTCCTTGTTTTCTCATGAAAAATTCAAGTTCATTTGACACTTCAATTTCAGATACTCCCGGGCGAATGAATGATAGAATATGTTCAAAGGCAGCATCTGCAATCTGTGCAGCTTCCTTTAATATCTTAATCTCTGAATCAGTCTTTATCAAGCGTAACTTTTCTACAAGCCCAGAAGTTGGGATAAATTCAGCATCGATCGCTTCTTTATGAGCTGAATAAGAACTATATGTAAGAGTATCTTGCTCAAAGCCAAGCTTTTGAATTCCTAGTTCCTTCACTTGCTTTGCAACTTCATCGATAATTAATCCTGCATGCTGTACAATCTCATATCCAACAGCTTGTTTAGTAGCTTGCTCTACGTAACGGAAGTCTGTAATAAATTGAGCACGATTTTTCGAAATCAGTACAACACCAGCTGTTCCTGTAAAGTTAGCCATATATCTACGACTATGTTCATTTGTTAACAAAATACCATCAATACCAGCCTCATCAAATGCACTTCTTAATCTTTCGATTTTCTCCACTACTTTATGCCTCCCTCAATTTCTCCATTAATGCAAATAACGCTAACTTATAGCCATAAAAACCAAATCCAACAATTTGTCCCGCACAAACAGCTGCTGTCACAGATTCGTGACGGAACGACTCACGCTGGTGAATGTTAGAAATATGTACTTCAATAACAGGAATCGAAATGCTCGCAATTGCATCTCGAATCGCATAGCTATAATGCGTAAATGCTCCAGGATTTAAAATGATCCCTTCATATATATCTTCCGCCTCATGAATACGATCGATAATTGCACCTTCATGATTCGACTGGAAACATTCTAACTCCACTCCCATTGTTTCTGCTTCTTGCTTCATATCTGCTTCAAGTGTCGCTAGCGTGCCCTTTCCATATACATTTACCTCCCTGACACCGAGGCGATTTAGGTTAGGACCGTTTACGAGGAGTACCTTTTTCATATGCTTAAAACTCCTTAATATTAAATATCTATACAACATTTTAACATAGGAGTTACTTATTTGAATAGTTTGTCTTCTCTTCTCCCTCTCGCTCGGCCTTATTCGTATTTACGGCGTAGGAAACAGAGTATGCTATAAACACACCATATAATATAAAAATGCATATCGTCGTCACAATCGTTTCTTTCGGTAAATGGAGTGCACTTTTAATAGCAGGCGCTATTAACCCCATTCCGAAAAATAGTAACGCCCACCAAAAAAGACCATAAATCATCCCTGGAAGAATTCCTTCAAACTTTGCCAAAAACGCTTTATACAAAAAGGCAATTAAAATCGAAAGTAGTGCCATACAAACAATTCCTGACACATTGCCCCATACACCTTCTTTCCAGCTTCCAAAGGCAAATGGTAATAATAAATAGTTCGGTCCCGCTTCCGTAAATGAAAATATATGAAGGAAATACCATATCCCTCCCCAAAAGAGTCCACCAAATAAACCAATTTGTACAAAATTCCTTGTTCCTAATTGTTCTTGACTCACATCGACACCTCCGCTCAATAGTATGCCCGAAACTATTTTGAACCATGTTTAAATACTGCGAAATTTGTCTATAAAAAGAATAAGAAATGTCCGACTCTCGTAACATTTTTCCTTGTCATATACTTGTATTTGTCGATAAAATAAAGGAAACTCGGTGATTGTCTTATTTCAAAACGACAGAACCCAGTATGACAATTGCCTCTTTTTCTACATAAGAGAGAAACAAATACAGGTTGGTGTTAACATGGCAGAAGAGTCAAAACAAATATATGGCGGGCAAGCAGTCATAGAAGGAGTTATGTTTGGCGGTAGAGAATATACTGTTACAGCAGTTCGTCGTAAAGATAAATCAATTGAATTTTATCGATTACCACGCGTTCGTAATAAAGCATTATCTATCCTGAAAAAAATTCCATTTTTACGAGGGATTGCCGCTATTGTGGATGCAAGTGCGAACGGAGCAAAACATTTGAACTTTGCTTCAGAACGATTTGATGTCCACCCAGAAGAAGACGAACAAATTGCAAATAAAAAAGAAGAACAATCGAAATTAACGATGGTATTAGGAGTTGCAGCAGTTGGTGTTTTATCTTTCATATTCGGTAAAGTCATTTTCACAGCAGTTCCTGCACTACTAGCTGAATTAACGAGACCGATTTTCCCCTCTCATACAGGGCAAATCATTGTCGAAAGTGTCATTAAGCTCATGCTATTATTGAGCTATATATACTTTATTTCTTTAACCCCACTTATCAAGCGGGTATTTCAGTACCATGGTGCGGAGCATAAAGTAATTAATGCCCATGAGAATAATCTTCCGATGACTGTAGAAAATGTTCAAAAACAAACTCGCCTTCATTATCGTTGTGGCAGTAGCTTTATTATATTTACAGTCATTATTGGAATGTTTGTTTACTTCCTTGTCCCTACAGATCCACTTTGGGCCAGAGTCGTAAACCGAATTTTATTAATTCCAGTCGTTCTCGGCATTTCTTTTGAAGTGTTACAGTTTACGAATCGATTACGCGATATTCCAGTATTACGCATACTTGGATATCCCGGATTATGGCTGCAACTATTAACAACGAAAGAACCAACAGATGATCAAGTGGAAGTAGCCATTGCATCGTTTGAAGAATTATTACGTTTAGAAAACAAACAATAATTATTTAAAAATGGTGTTCAACTCCTTTCCTCATCGTTAATATACTATTTTTAATATATGTTTTTAGGAGGTGTTCCTTATGAACGGTCGTTCGTTTACTTTCGCTATATTTGTGCTTATTATCGGATTAGCAATATTCGGCCTTGTTTCATCTGTCATTACAGATCCAATGGGAGTGTTAAAAAATATTGGTATCATGTTGGCTGTCGTTGGTATCTTTTATTTACTCTACAAAATGTTTACAAACTCTAGTAGTTCTGCAAATTCGCAAAGCTCTTATAAGCGTGCTGCAAAACAATCGAACCGCAAACATGGGAAACAAAATGTAGCACCCCTAAGCAATTCTTTCTTTAAATCAAACGCTTCTAACGACAAAGGGAAAAAAGGAACTCCTTCCACTTTGAAGCGTAAAAGAAAACAATCTCATTTAACTGTCATTGAAGGTAAAAAAACAAAAAAGAAAGACCGTGCTTCCTTTTAGGAAATACGGTCTTTTTTTATATTTTGCAGTACTTCTTTCAGACTTTTATCTTTCATACTTTCAATTCGAAGGTGATGATTTTCAAAGGGTAAATTGCGCGTTACATCATTTGGTACAACAACGCACTTTAATCCTGCCGCAATCGCTGCTTTCAATCCGTTTAATGAATCTTCAAATACAACAGCTTCAGACGGATCAATCCCTAAATCTTCTATCGCAATTCGATAAAGTGCTGGATCTGGTTTTACCTTTTCAACATCTTCTCTCGTTTTAATGACTTCAAAATAATCTCGAATTTGTAGCTCTTCCAAAAAAGAAACAACCCATTCTCTAGATGAACTGGAAGCTAATGCGATTTTTAATCCCATTTCTTTCGCTTCTTCTAAATATTCTTTTACCCCGTCACGAGCTTCTGGTACTTTCATTTTCTCTTTATGTAAAGTTTTCACTTTTTCTTTTAATGCATGCTTGTTAAACTTCTCTTTTAATTGCTCATTTAAATATGTATACAGTACATCATCTGTCGTTCCAATACATTTTGCAAATTCCTCTAAGGGTAACTCCCCGCCATACTCACGAACGGCGTCTCTGAAAGAGTGAAACCATATTGTTTCTGTGTCCACAATTAATCCATCAAAATCAAAAATAATTGCTTTCATAATTCTCCCATCCTTTTCAGTTGAAATAAAAAAGGAAACGACATACGTTCCCCTTAATTACTTTTCTCTTCATTTGCTTTTTGAACGCCACGAAGGGTTTCCACTCGAACCTCATCTTGTTCAAAGTATTGCACTAAATCACCAATGCGGTCAATTGCTTCCCAACTTAAATGATGTTCAATTCCTTCTACATCATTGTAAATCTTGCTTTCATCCAAACCGATAATACGCATAAATTGCTCTAGCAAGTCATGACGGTATACGAGACGTTCTCCGATTTTTTTACCTTTTGATGTTAATACAAGCCCTCTATATTTTTCATAAATTAGATATTCATCTTTGTCTAATTTTTGCACCATTTTTGTTACAGAGGATGGATGTACACTCAGCGCTTCAGCAATATCAGATACGCGGGCATAACCCTTTTCATCAATCAACAAATAAATTTGTTCAATATAATCTTCCATACTAGGGGTAGGCATCGGTTTCCTCCATCCAATTTCATTTTGCTTATTCCGTACGAAGCAATCAATAAAATGATACACCAGAAAGAATAACGTGACAAGTTGAAAACAAGCCTAAATATATAAAACAAAAAAGAATCTGTATTTGTATACAGACTCTCCTTAAGTAAAGTATTGTATTTCTGCATCAGGAAAAAACTCATGTATATAACCTCTTATTGTTTCTTCTAATACTTCTGCATCATCTTTTTTATAAACGTATTTCCCGATTCCGTATCGTCCCCATTTATATTTACGCTTCTCTTCATCCATTTCAAGTTTCGTATTCGGATAGCGCTCTTGAATGACCTTTTTTGCCGGTTTTGTAAAGCGATGTTGAATTAATTCAAACGTTAAATTCGGTATCGACAAATCTTTTAGCGCATTGTACAGTCGCTCAAATAGTTCACGGTATCCTTCTTCCCACCCTTCATGCATATAAAGTGGCGCAACTATAAACCCAAGTGGATAACCCGCGCCTGCTACTTTACGAGCCGCTTCAATTCGTTCTTCAAACGGCGACGTCCCCGGCTCAAAATTTTTAATTACATACCGTGAATTAATACTAAACCTGAAACGAGTTTTCCCGTTATGTTTTGCGTCTAACAAATGATCAACGTGCGAATATTTCGTAACGAAACGTAAACGCCCGTATTCACTTTCTCCAATAAACTCTATCGCCCGCTTTAATGCATGTGTTAAATGATCAATCCCAACGATATCTGATGTACAAGCCGCTTCAAATCTTGTTATTTCAGGTGCTCTTTCATCCATGTATTGCTGTGCCTTCTCAAATATTTCATCAAGATTAACGTACACGCGAACGTAAGGCTTACTCCCAAGTGTCGTTTGCAAATAACAATAATGACAATGCCCCATACACCCTGTTGCAAGTGGAATTGCATATTCAGCTGACGGTTTTGACGTATCGAACTTTAATGTTTTCCTCACTCCAACGACAAGCGTTGCCTTTGCATTGCGATACTTTTGCAAATCATTTTCGCCTGGCAAATTTCTAATTTGATTATGAGATGTCGTTTCACGAATTTCTAATCCCATCTTCGTAAACTTCTCATACAGCTCTTTTCCAAGTGGATATTCAAGTGCTTTCGGTTCAAAGTAAACAAGTTTTGGCATAAATGGTTTCATACGCTTCCCTCCTCTCGTTAGTATGAGAAATGAGGAACATTTAACACGCATTAAAGTTTTCCACTTCAGTAACTTGCCTTGCAAGTTACTGAATGTTATAATTTGGATAACAGCTACCTTGCAAGGCAAGTTACCTGAATAAAAGGCGGTGAAATCATGCACAGCCAAATGTTAAAAGGCGTGCTCGAAGGTTGCATCCTATACATCATTTCACAAGAAGAAGTGTACGGATATGAACTGAGTACAAAATTAAATAAACACGGATTTACATTCGTAAGCGAAGGAAGCATATATCCATTATTGTTACGTATGCAAAAAGATAAATTAATTGAAGGAACATTAAAAGCCTCCTCACTCGGTCCAAAGCGTAAATATTATCATGTAACCGCTAAAGGGTTAGAGCAACTTGAAGAATTTAAACAAAGCTGGGGAATGGTTTCAACGACCGTAAACAAATTATTACAAGGGGAGTGATAGGGATGAATGCACAAGACATGATTGAATTGAATAATAAAAAACGTGAGCTTCTAACTTCCGAAAACGAAGCTGCTTATGGTGATATGCTAGTATATCTTCGGTTATCTAATGTACCCGAACATCAAGTAGAAGAACTTTTGTTAGAAATATTAGACCACCTTATCGAAGCACAAGCAGAAAATAAAAATGCTTATGACATTTTCGGAAATGATTTACAATCTTACTGCGATGAAATTATATCCGCTTTACCCGCCCAAACAAAATTAGAAAAAACTTCTTTAATTGGTTTTGTTATTAGTTTACTTCTTGCTATACAGTTTGGAATGGATACCCTTGCTTCTCTTTTCATTTTCCTGTTTGAAAAAGATACCGATATAATAAGTCCACCTTTTAGCATCCCTGGAACTACTTTGTCTATTTCATTAATTGTACTAGGAATACTACTTATTTTATATTTATTAAAGCGTTATTCTTTTAATAAAAAGATAAATTGGAAAAAACGAATTCTATTCGGGTTCGCTTTTGCTACTCCATTTTGTTCAGCTATATTCGTAAATATTTATTTTAGAAAACAACCTTATCTCATTTATCATTTAACATTTTGGCAAAACGCCTTAATCGCTATCTTATTTTTTGCTTTATATAAATTATTATATAAAAAATCAAATTTTTAACAGCCTTTCAAAAGGCTGTTTTTCTTCTGTCTAATTTTACAAATTGAAAAATTTCATAAAGAAAATAAGAAAAATGCAAAATAATTAAAGTTAATTGTTGACGTGATGCTTTTATTATCGGTATCATAAATCTTCGTGAGCAATTATTTTTCGTTATACGATTTTTTTATTATTACTGAATTTTTGAGAGGAGAAATTAGATGTCAGTTAAGAAGAAAACGCAAGTACGCACCGGCAAAATGGTACGTGAACTAATGTTAGCAGACGAAGATGTAAATGCTTCGCTAATTATGGTATATAGTGAAAACGGTGTAAACGCAGAAATTAAAATCGAGGGCTTAACGCCGAAATGTAACGAAGAATTATTTTTGAGCGGAAACGTGGATTGGAACAAGAGTGTTATTTATAAAATTGTTGATTTCACTGGGAACGCTGAAGTTGGTAAAGTTACATTAACAGCGATGAATAAAAACAATGTTTCTCTAGAAGTTGAACGCGTTATGTGGAGCAAAGAGAATAAAGAAGCTGCTGAGCAAGAAGAAACTGTTGTAGAAGCTACTCCGAAAAAAGAAGTAGTTGTAGAAGTTCCAAAAGCAGTTACACCGGCTCCAAAACCTGTTACGCGAGTAGAAACACCTGTAGCACCTAAACCTACTTCGGTACCAACGCCGAAGCCAGTAAGTGTAGAAGCAGCTGTGGAATTATCTACTCCAGCACCTGTGAAAAAAGCAGTACCAACTCCAGTTACAAAGCAAGAGACAGCACCGGTTGCGCCTGCAAAACCGAAGCAACCTGCTTTGACTGAAACAAATACAAAACTACAAGAAAATTATGTGAAACTCGTGAAAAAGACAATTGAAGTTTGTCAAGATTACGAGCTTGGCATCGACATAGATGATTCTATTGAAGGATTAAAACAAGAACTACAAAGCCAAGGTATTAGCGTTACATTCGACAAAGAAATTATGGACGTTGTAAATCGCCTTCGTTCTTTACAAGATAAAGGAATCAAAGTAGAAAAAGTACTTAATTTACTATAAAAAAATAAGAGGTGGCAATTGCCACCTCTTATTTTTTATAATTCCATTCGTTACTTTCATACTTTTCTTTTGCTAACGTTTGTACTTCATGTAATTGTTCTTCTGTTAATTCATACGGAACAAGCTCTACATCTAATCCTTTTTCAAACCCAACCTCAAACGCTTTAATTAACTGATCGATTGTAAACGTACGGTCTGTTAATTCATTAATTGCTACCGCTTTAGAAGAGAACATACTCTTCATACGTTCTTTTACACGTTCATTCGGGAATAAAAACAGGTCATATAACTCATCTAAATCTATTTCTAACGGAATCGACCCGTGCTGTAAAATAACACCTTTTTGACGTGTTTGAGCACTACCTGCGATTTTTCTTCCTTCTACTACGATTTCATACCAAGATGGTGCATCAAAACATACGCCTGAGCGTGGATTTTTTAAATTTTCACGATCTGCTTCTGTTTTTGGAACTGCATAATACGCTTCTAACCCTAATGCTTTAAAACCGTCTAGTAAACCTTGCGAAATAATACGATACGCTTCTGTAACTGTTTTTGGCATATTTGGATGATCTTCAGACACAATAACACTGTACGTTAATTCTTTATCATGTAGTACACCCCTGCCGCCTGTTTGACGACGAACGAATCCATATTTCTTTTCGTTAACTACATCCATATTAATATCTTTTTCAACACGCTGGAAATACCCGACTGTTAATGTTGGTACTTCCCATTCGTAAAAACGAATAGTTGGTGGCATTTTCTTTTCACTTTGCCAATTTAATAAACATTCATCTAACGCCATATTAAATGCCGGTGAACATTGACCAGAGTTAATATAACACCATTTTTCTTTTCCCATCCTGCACCTCATATAACCAATTATTTTTCACATTCTCTAGTCTACCAAATTCGACAAAATTTGTGAAAGAATACGAAATTTCTTCTTATATACAAATGAATCTGTTGCATAAATACATACGGGCATTATAATATTGAAAGTAGGATAAGAAAAAAGGGAGCGATAGAATCGTGTCAACAACTTGGATTATTTTATTAGCCGTAATCGTAGCGTTTATCGGTTACACTGTATGGATGTATTTCTATCAGAAAAAATTAATTAAAACACTTTCAGAAGAAGAGTTTCGTGCTGGCTACCGTAAAGCACAGCTTATCGATATTCGCGAAGCAGACGAATATACTGCAGGGCATATTTTAGGCGCACGTAACATTCCGTTATCACAAATTCGCCTTCGTCATAAAGAACTTCGTAAAGATCAACCAGTTTACTTATACTGCCAAAGCGGATTCCGTACTGGTCGTGCGGCTCAATACTTAAAGAAACAAGGCTACAAAGATTTCTACCAATTACAAGGTGGATTCAAAACGTGGACTGGAAAAATTAAAAAGAAATAATAACATACAAAAACTAGCTGAATGATTCAGCTAGTTTTTTCATTCCATATTATTTGCAATGTATAATAAATTTTTCTTAATCACATCTTGATCATTCTCTTGTGTATTACGATACAAGAGCTGATATTCAAGTCCTTTCTCTTTCCATATAAGCGTAGCAAATTCATCTCCTTGCCCAGAGTCATCCTTATTTTTAAAATAAGCGAATGCTCCATTATTCAATTTCATTTGTTCTTGAAATCGCTTCTCTTTCACGAGATTTGGAAAACTATAAGGAAAGTTTGCAACATTTAACTCAATATACTCATTTCTCCCCGGCTCCCGCTGCTTATATTTAATCATTAAGACAGCGTTCTTTTTTCCAATCGTTCTGACTTCCCCCTTCACATCACTCGTAATGTCATACGGTAAAAACGCCGGAACTTTAAATTTCACTGGAAAATATTTTGGAAGCTCCTTCAGCGGAATAGGATCCGTAACACGATCCATAGCTCCTCCTGTTGTTCCCACAAAGTGTTTTTCTTCTTGCATCGTTTTCTGAAACGAACATGAACTTAGCACGAAACTAGAAAACACGAAACAAATGATTCTTTTTTTCAATTTGTTTCCGCCCTTTCATACCGCTCTCTTAACGAACGAAGCGTTTATATGCTCTTCATATTCGCTTCGCTACCAAACTCCACCTTTGAAAACTTTCCACGTTATTCTCACACATTTTGACAAAACTATTTTGCAAACAAAAAGACTCCTATCATTCTTACGCCCAAGTGAAAAGGTTACGCGAATAAAAAGAAGCCTTATTCATACCATAGTTTGTGAAAAGCTTTTCAGGTCAAGATTTTTTCATTCTTATTATTTTCCCTTTATAATAAGGGGAAGAGGTGATACATATGGCCAATATAAAACAAATTGCAAAAACCGCTGGTGTATCCATATCAACTGTTTCCCGCGTCCTTAATAATCACCCTTACGTAAAAGAAGAAAAACGTAAGCGTGTTCTCGATGCTGTTGAAGAATTGAACTATGCAAAAAATATAAATGCTATTCATTTAATAAAGGGAAAAACATATACGATCGGTGTGATGCTCCCTTTCATTAATCTTCCATACTTTAGTACCATTATTGAAGGAATCGGAAACGAAGCGTTAGCTGCTGGATATCACATTAATTTATGTCAAACAAATTACGATAGCATTGAAGAAATTCGTGTTCTTGAAATGATGAAAATGAAACAATTCGACGGGATGATTATTTGCTCTCGAACGAGTTCATGGGAACAAATTGAATCTTTCGCAAAATTTGCTCCTATTATTTCATGTGAAAAAATGAACCACCCCCTCATTTCATCTGTCTACGTAGATCATTATGAAGGCTTCCGTCTCGGCACCGCCTATTTACTCAGTAAAGGTCATGAAAAAATCGGGATTTGTTTAGCAAGAAAAACAAGTGTAAATTCTATGGAACGTGAAAAAGCATTTGCTGATACACTTCGTAACGAAGGCAAAACGTTACATCCCGAATGGATTTTTCATCAATGCTATACAATGCAGGACGGTGCAAGAATACTCCACCGTATTTTAAACATGAAAAATCGTCCAACTGCTATTTTTACAGCGAACGATCAAGTTGCAGCTGGTTTATTAACAGAGGCTCGAAAACATGGCATTCGCGTTCCTGAAGACATTGCTATCCTTGGATTTGATAATCATGAAATTTCAAAGGCGTTAGAAATTTCCACAATTGAGCATCCCGGTCTCACAATGGGCTCACATGCTTTTTCTTTATTCCATAAGCAGATTCAGAGCGAGCAAATTGCCGGGAACGCAAAAGAGCTTTCATTCCATTTAATTGAACGAGATACTGTCTAAAAAGAGCGTTACCTATAGCGCTCTTTTTTCAGCTCTTCCCCTATTGACTTTATATTTCCCATCTCATATAATTAACCTAACGAACGGTAGGTAGGGGATGAAAATGACAGCAAACCGCATTAAAGCTGTAGCACTTTCTCATTTCGCACGCTACGGCTACGAAGGAACTTCATTAGCAAATATTGCTCAAGAAGTTGGGATTAAAAAGCCATCGATTTACGCACACTTTAAAGGAAAAGAAGAGCTATATTTTATATGCTTAGAATCCGCTCTTCAAAAAGATTTACAGAGCTTCACAGACGATATCGAAAAATTTTCAAATTCGTCTACTGAAGAATTGCTCTTACAGTTACTAAAGGGCTATGCAAAACGATTTGGTGAAAGTGAAGAATCAATGTTTTGGTTACGAACTTCTTATTTTCCGCCTGATGCATTTCGCGAACAAATTATCGAAAAAGCGAATGCGCACATTGAAAACGTCGGAAAACTTTTATTCCCTATATTTAAACAGGCAAACGAGCAAAGTGAACTGCATAACATTGAAGTGAAAGACGCTCTAGAAGCTTTCCTATGCTTACTAGACGGACTTATGGTTGAGCTACTATTCGCAGGTTTAAATCGCTTTGAGACTCGTTTAAACGCCTCTTGGCAAGTATTTTGGCGAGGTCTTTCAAACTGACGGATTGCTCCTTTGCAATGCGTCGTTTTTAAGCCCTTTACCTAACGACTGGTAGGAAGGAGAAATGACATATGGCATGGATTTATGTAATCATAGCTGGTATTATTGAAATCTTTTGGGTCATTGGACTAAAAAAAGCGGAGGCACCACTTGAATGGGCTGGTGTTGCGTTATTAATTACAATTAGTTTCGTTTTATTATTTAGAGCTTATAAAGATTTACCTGTCGGCACTGTATACGCCGTCTTTACAGGAATTGGAGCTGGCGGGATCGTTCTGACAGAAATTTTGATCTTTGGAGAACCTTTCTCTATTGTAAAAGTTTTATTAATCGGCTTAATCTTCTTCGGCGTAATTGGTTTAAAACGAGTAACAGAAGAAAAAGAAGCGAAGGAGGCCGCATAAAATGGCTTGGTTATTTTTAATTCTAGCTGGTATTTGTGAAATTATTGGTGTACTCTTTATGAAAGTAGCCACTGAAAAGAAAGGCTGGGCACCAAAAGTTATTTTAATCGCCAACTTCGGCGTAAGCTTCTTCTTCTTATCTCTTGCGATGAATACATTACCGATGGGAACTGCTTACGCGATTTGGACTGGAATCGGAACTGCCGGAAGTGCACTTCTAGGTATTCTTATTTTCCGTGAATCAGCAGATTGGCGTCGTCTTGCCTTCTTAAGCTGCATTCTATGCGGCGCTGTTGGCTTAAAACTATTAAGCTAACGTGAGGTGAATGTCATGTGGAAAGAAAAAGGGAAGCAACTGTTAGCATGGATTACACTCGGGATCGTCATTCTACTGCAAATCAGTTTTCATATAATTGAATGGTTGTTTCATAGAGTCGTATCCATTCTTACATTTCTTCCTAACATGACACTTGAAATTATATCAATCGTTTGGTCCATCATTGTCTCCATTGCAATCGTCATTATATGGAGTATCGCCAAGCTATGGAATAAGTTATTTAAAAAGGACAGTACTTCTGAAAAAGAGTAACTGTCCTTTTTTTATATTCATTCAGACTTTCTGTAGAAGTTTGATGTGATAAGACAAAGAAGACCAACTATGACAATACTTATACCAATTCCTTTATGTAAATTAGGAAATGGTGATGGTATATCTGAATAGAAATTTGCTAATATGAGACCGATTGAAAATAGAAATATCCCTATTCTATATAACCATTTTCTTTTGTTCATCATTCTCCCCCTAACATTTTTCATACATTCCTTTCTGTTGGACATACTACCTAAAAAAGGAGTGGATAATATGCAAAATTCCGTACATAAGCAGATCCTATTTTTATTTTTCCTCTTTCTCATTCTCGTTATCGTTTTCAGCTTTATATTACATACTCCGAAAGATGTTGTACCGAATAGTCTCTCTGTTTATAAACTTTTACTTTCATATTGTCGTTATTGAAGAAGGTGCCTTACATAAGGCACCTTTTAAAATTCTCTTTTTTCATATAGCTTTACCGAAGCAAGTACAGATAAAAGCAACATACAAATTGACCAAATTAACAATACTCCATTATGTAAATGAATTTGTTCTATGTTAATTTGGAAGAACATTTCTACAATAACAATCGGTGCCATTAGTATAAAAAGCGTGATAAAAATAGATTTTTTATACCCTAGCCAAAACGATATCGGTAAGACAAGACTTAAATATATAAAAACAAAGGCAGTAATCGTAACTAAAGTTGTCGTAATAAATTCAAATACCCCGCCTGCAAACCGAATAATCCCTAAAGGGCTAGACACTATCATACTTATAATAAAAATAATAAGTGCCATTATGTATTTAGCTACTACAATTTCTTTTTTTGCTAGCGGTAAACTATTTAACATTACTTCACCATCATATTTTTTATCATCATTAAATGTTTTTAAAATTGCCATAACTGGAATTATAGCAGACATAATTACGTAAAAGCTTTTAATATCTGTTAATGTCATATACAAGAAAAGAGGGTATATTAAGTACCATATTAAATGCTTCCATTGTATGATAAAATCTTTTATTATAAGTTGCTTCACGATTACTCATCCTCTCACATATCACGTTCATTGTACAAATGAATTGAGAAAAGCATGGACATAACATATAAAAGAAGCAGCCCTGCTATAAAACAAATATTTACGATTAGACTGGTGTTCCAAACACTCTCTACATCTAACCATACGTTACTTACAATCAGTCCACTTAAATACCCAAATGCAATTCCGATGAAGGGAGCGATTTGTTTTACACTACTATATCCTACTGAAAATTCAATTGGGAGTACAATTATGCTACAAACAAACCCACCTGTTATACCTCCGAGCATTTCTCCCCACAGCATAAATCCAGTCATCTGTTCATTTTGTAACTGTATTAAACCAACAACTAGTGAGAAACATCCACCTAAAGCAACTAAAATACTTACAAATATGTACTTCCCTATGACAATATCTTTACGGTCAAACGGTAAACTATTTACTATCATTTCACTTTTATTTTTCCCCTCATAACTCATTGACAGTACCGTGCCAAGAAAAGGTATAGATACGCTAATCGTCATAAGGAAGCTATCACTACGAAAATCAACAATAGAAAGGAAAACCAAACATATAAGATAAACAAACCCTAATTTTCTTTGCAACATCATATCTTTTAAGACGAGTTGCTTGACCATGTATTACACCTCCTAATATGAAAATGTCCCTTCTATAACTCTGCCTCCTGAAACATTTTCACTGAGAGGAACATTGATACGAATATACTCACTAACACTCCGATACCAAGAACACCCATTGCTTGTGTAGCCTCTTGAGAGTGGAGTACTTTTAGCATAATTGTTTTATCACCAAAAATATTGCACATAAGACCAATCATACCGATTAAAGGAAAAAGCATAATCAAATTCAAGACAGTAATAACTTTATATCCCCCAATGTAATTAGCAGGTATCGTTATTACACAATAAATTAAAGTTGCTACTATTGCTGAAAACACTGCATATCCAGGCATAACTATATCCCCGTCCAACAAAATATTTTTTAATATTATGACTATAAAAGTTGCACTCAAACCAACCAGAATAAATACTGTGCTTGAAATATATTTAGCTATAACTATCTCTTGTCTCGTTATAGGCAAACTCACTAATATTTTTTCTGTTTTACTTTTCTCTTCATAATAAAAAGAAATATATATAATCGTACTACATGTTATAAATAACCCTATTGCCATCCCCATTGGTTGGACTGGATTCCTAAAAACAGAGAAAATAGGTATTAAAAAATAGAAAGGAAACATCTTCTTCTGCAAGAAAAACTCCTTCAAAATCAATTGCTGCATATAAATTCTCCTCTCTATAAATCACGCGTTTCATAAATTTTAATTGTAAGAAACATAGAAATGATATAGACACTAGCTAATATCATTCCTCCAAATATAAATACACCAATATGTACTGGATTCATAATCCACTCACTGAATGAAGATGTTGTTTCATTCAGCCCATCACTAATAAATATCCAAAGAATTACACCCACTCCTATTGATGCTGCTGATACTATACTTCTTACTACCTTCGATCTTGTACCATAATAACTAGGGAAAAACGTGACAACAAAAAATGTGGCATAAACAGCTCCATTTATGATTTCATACCATGGAATTTCAATGTATAGATTAGGATGATATACACCGATATCACCAATAACCACAATACCTCTTATAAGAAAAACAACTAACATCGTAGAGATCATGCCACCTACAATGAATATTGCACAGGAAATATATCTAGCAATTATGATATCCTTTCGACTTACCGGTAAACTATTTATAACAATGTCACTTTTATTTCTTTCATCCATAACGGTTAACGTCATAACCGATGAAAAGGTTATAAATAGACAACTCATTGGAAATAACAATTCACCACTTGCATCTAACATAAAGAATAAAAGGGGCATAACAAGATTCACTAACCAAATTACCCGAAAAAAGAACAAATCTTTATAGATTAGCTGACGCATAGGCACCTCTCCCTTTCGCGGTGTAAACGATGATATCGTCCAATGTAGGCTTTTCTAGTACAACCTCATTTCCAAACCAATCAACAATTGCTTGTTTATCCTTCGCTAAACCTTCAAAACCAAATTTATTTTTTCGTAATCCAACAAATAGTTCTTTTCCTTCTCGGTCTAATAAATCATTACTCCCTTTTACGATTACGTAGTTTTCCATTAAATCGTCTTTCTCACCAGTAAATATAATTTCTCCATCGTTGATGAACGTAATATAATCTGCGATACGCTCTAAATCTGTTGTAATATGAGTTGAGAATAATACAGATACTTCATCTTCCATTACAATTTCTTGCAACATATCAAGTAATTCACTTCGAACAACTGGATCTAGTCCTGCTGTCGGTTCATCCATAATGATAAACTCTGCGTGATGTGAGAGTGCGATGGCAATCGCAAATTTCATTTTCATCCCTTTTGATAGTTCTTTAATTTTTTTATACTTCGGAACTTGTAGTCTATGCATATACGATTGATACTGCTCTTCGTCCCATTTTTTATATAACGGTGCAATAATACGTTTCATTTGTTCACACGTTAAATCTTCGTAGTAATGATTTTCATCATATACAAAACCAATATTTTGTTTTATTTCCTTTTCGGCTTTCTTATTGTCCTTGCCAAAAATTTTTATATCGCCGCTATCTTTTCGAATTAAGTTCATAATCATTTTGATCGTCGTACTTTTCCCTGCCCCATTTGGCCCGACAAATCCCATAATATATCCGCGTGGTAACGTAAAACTTATATTTTTTACTGCAAAATCTTGATAACTTTTACAAACGTTTTTTAGCTCTAACATCCCTTATTCCCCCTCATATAAACACGCAATCATCTGCTGTAAATCTTCAAGTGAAAGCTGCAACGCTTTACTTTCATTTACAATCTCTTCCGCTTTACTTTCCAATAGACGAATTCGCTGTTCTTTTAGTAGTTCATTATTTTTACGTGAAACATAAGTCCCCTTCCCAGCAACAGTTTCTATATATCCTTCTTTTTCAAGCTCCTCATACGCACGCTTCGTTGTAATTACACTAATTTGTAATTCTTTTGCTAAGCTACGAATAGACGGTAATTGGTCTCCACCCTTTAAGCCACCATTTAAAATAAGCTGGCTTAATTGTTTTCTTATTTGTACATAAATAGGATCTTGGGAAGAATTCGAAATAATAATATTCATGTTTTCCTCCAGTGTGTGTATATACTGTGTATACCTTATATACACACCATCCTATTTTTGGCAAGAAAAAAAGACCAACATTTTCCTGTTGGTCTTTCGTATATGTATCACTTTTCAAAGCGATCTAACATCTCATCTCTCATTCCGAAACTCACTACCGCAATTCCTACGTACATAAACAGAAGGAACGCAGGATGAACTGTGTTGTACCAAGTGCTATCAACAATTAAATAAATCGTTAATGCGACAACAAGAACAAACGCTAAGATAAACATATAAAAGTGTCTTGTACTACCCATGATAAACTCCTCTCTTCTCACTTCACCATTCAACAGTATATTTTATCGAATAATTCGATATGACTCAAGGTTAACTTTCTGTTATGTAATCAAGTTCCACCTTTACAATGTCCTCACATGCTATTGAAATAATCGTTCCTTGCTTATCAATTGCCGTCACTTCTCTATTATCCATCACGCGATGTGCTACTCTTTCTAGTACTTTTCCTTGATCTCTATAACAAAATTCTTTTACATCTTTAATCGTTTTTCCGTTTTCTAAATGGTATATCATTCTATAACACCGATATCCCACATTTTCACCCCCAGCTTGCTCGTTTTTTCACATATACATAAAAATGAGTCATTTCTATCTCATTACATCTTCTTAATTTCAATAAAATTCTAACAAAAATAAATACTTTTATCAAACTGACTTTTTCAACAAAATCACCTATGAAACTGCTTCTTTACACCATTATGAAACAAAAAATATAAATTTTTAACATTTTCTTCACTAATTCTGCACAGATTCTCCATACAAAAAAAGAACTCGCATATAGCGAGTTCTTCCTCTGTTATTCTAATCAAACTTGTACAGGAGCTGGCTTTTCATAACGTAAAACTGGTTTACGTGCAGCCATCGTTTCGTCTAAACGTTTAATGACTGTTGTATGAGGTGCTTCTTGTACAACTTCTGGATTTTCTTCTACTTCTTTAGCGATTTGAATCATCTTATCAATGAAACCGTCTAATGTTTCTTTTGATTCTGTTTCTGTCGGCTCAATCATAATACATTCTTCCACATTTAATGGGAAGTAAATTGTTGGTGGATGGTAACCGAAATCAAGCAGACGTTTTGCAATATCTAATGTACGTACACCAAGTTTCTTTTGACGACGACCTGATAATACAAACTCATGCTTACAATGTCTATCGAATGGAAGATCATAGAATGGTGCTAATCTTCTCATCATATAGTTCGCATTTAATACCGCGTACTCCGTTACTGCACGTAGTCCATCTGGACCCATAGAACGAATGTATGTGTATGCACGAACGTTAATTCCGAAGTTACCGTAGAATGGTTTTACGCGCCCAATTGCTTCTGGACGATCATAGTTAAAGCGATAGCCATCTTCCGTTTTCTCTAAAATTGGTTTTGGTAAGTACGGAATTAAATCAGCTTTCACACCTACTGGACCAGAACCTGGGCCACCGCCGCCGTGAGGACCTGTAAATGTTTTATGAAGGTTTAAATGCACAACGTCAAATCCCATATCTCCTGGGCGCGCTTGGCTTAATACCGCATTTAAGTTTGCACCATCATAGTATAATTTACCGCCTGCGTTATGGACGATTTCTGCCATTTCTAAAATATTTTCTTCGAATAGACCTAATGTATTAGGGTTTGTTAACATAAGTGCTGCTGTTTCTTCGTTTACAACACGTTTTAAATCTTCTAAGTCAACAAGACCATGTTCATTTGATTTTACTGTAATTGTTTCAAAACCAGCTACAGTTGCAGATGCTGGATTCGTTCCGTGAGCAGAGTCAGGAACAATTACTTTCGTACGGTTAAAGTCACCATTTGCTTCATGGTATGCACGAATTAACATTAAGCCTGTCCATTCTCCGTGTGCACCAGCTGCTGGTTGTAATGTAACAGTATCCATACCTGTAATTTCAATTAAATGCTCTTGTAAGTCGTACATTAATTCCATTGCACCTTGTACTGTCTTTTCATCTTGCAACGGATGAATATTTGCAAATCCTGCGAAACGAGCTACACTTTCATTAATTTTCGGATTATATTTCATCGTACAAGATCCAAGTGGATAGAATCCAGAATCTACACCGTGGTTACGGTTTGAAAGTGCTGTATAGTGGCGCATAATATCAAGTTCAGATACTTCTGGTAGCTCTGCATCTTCTACTCGAATATAATCGCTCTCAAACACATCTTCTAGTTTCACTTCTTCTACATCTAATTTTGGTAGGCTATATCCTATGCGTCCTTCTTTACTCACTTCAAAGATAAGTGCTTGGTCTTGGTTCTTCATTGGATAGCCCCCATTTCGTTTACAAGTGTGTCAATTTCCTCTTTTGTACGAAGCTCTGTTACTGCTACAAGCATATGGTTCTCATGCTCTTTATAATCACGGCCTAGGTCGTAACCGCCGATAATATTCTTTTGTAATAATGCATCGTTTACTTCTTTCACTGGACGCTTGCAATCTACAACGAACTCATTGAAGAATGGTCCAGCAAATGTTACAGTGAAGCCTTTCGCTTCAAATTGACGTTTTGCATATTGTGCTTTAGAAATGTTTTGACGTGCCATTTCTTTCACACCTTGTTTACCAAGTGCCGTCATTGCAACTGATGCTGCTAATGCATTTAACGCTTGGTTTGAACAAATGTTAGATGTCGCTTTGTCACGGCGAATATGCTGTTCACGTGCTTGTAACGTTAATACAAATCCACGTTTACCATCTGAATCTACAGTTTGTCCGACAAGACGTCCTGGAATTTTACGCATAAATGCTTTCGTCGTTGCAAAGTAACCACAGTGTGGTCCACCAAACTGCGTTGGGATACCAAATGGTTGTGCATCACCGATGACAATATCAGCACCAAATTTTCCTGGTGGTGTTAATGCGCCTAGTGATAATGGATTTGAAGAAACGATAAATAATGATTTTTGTTGATGAACGATTTTTTCAATATCAGCTAATTTTTCAACTTGTCCGAAGAAGTTTGGATATTGAACGATTACACAAGCAACTGTATCATCTACTTCACTTTGTAATACGTCTAAATCTGTTACACCATCTTTATGATTAATTTCAACAACTTCAAGATGTTGACCTTTTGCATACGTTTCAAGTACTGCTCTTGATTCTGGATGAACCGCACTAGATACAAGAATTTTCTTTTTACGAGTATGGCCAGCTGCTAGCATTGCCGCTTCAGCTAAAGCTGTACCTCCGTCGTACATAGAAGAGTTTGCTACATCCATTCCTGTTAATTCACAAATCATTGTTTGGAATTCAAAGATTGCTTGTAATTCCCCTTGTGAAATTTCTGGTTGGTATGGCGTGTAAGCTGTATAAAATTCTGAGCGAGAGATAACGTGATCTACAATTACTGGAGCGTAATGATCGTATACGCCTGCTCCTAAGAAAGAAGCGTATTCTTTTAAGTTAGCATTTTTACTAGCCATTTGAGTTAACTCTTTTAACAGCTCTGGCTCTGATTTTGCTTCTTTAATTTTTAAATCCCCTTTAAAACGAACACTCTCTGGAATATCAGAGAATAACTCATCGATCGTTTGAACGCCGATCGTTTGTAACATTTCTTTTTTGTCTTCTTCTGTCATTGGAAGATAACGATGCAACATGAAATCTACCCCTCTCCCCGTTACTTTGAACGTTTATAAAATGGTGTTGGAACAACTACTGCTTTGACGCGTTTATTACGAATTTCAATTTCTACTTCTGTATCAACTGCTGCGTATTTTACATCAATTAGTGCTAAACCAATGCTTTTCTTTAACGTTGGAGATTGTGTACCACTCGTTACTTCCCCGATTTTTTCTTCTCCAATAAATACAGGGTAATGCGTACGAGGGATTCCACGTTCGATTACTTCGATGCCGACTAACTTACGAGGCGCACCGTTTTCTTTTTGCTCTTTTAACGTTGCTTTTCCAAAGAAGTCTGCTTCTTTATTTGGTTTTACCGCAAAGCCAATTCCAGCTTCAATCGGTGTAATATCTTTTGATAACTCTTGACCGTAAAGTGGTAATGTTGCTTCGAAGCGAAGTGTATCACGAGCACCTAAACCACATGCTTTTAAGCCTTCTTCTGCTCCAATTTCAAGAAGTTTCTCCCAAAGTTTTGCAGCATCTTCACTCTTACAGTAAATTTCAAATCCATCTTCACCTGTGTAACCTGTACGAGATACAAGTGCTGGAATTCCATCTACAAGAATATCGTTTTTAAATTTAAAGAACTTAATTTCTTTCAAATCTTCTGACACAACTTTTTGTAAAATGCCTTCTGCTTTTGGTCCTTGAATTGCAAGCTGTGCAACTTCACTAGAAACATTGACTACTTTCGTATCGCCAATTACATGGCTAGCTAACCATTCGTAATCTTTCTCGATATTTGATGCGTTGATTACTAATAAATAGTCTTCTTCACCACGTTTGTAGATTAATAAATCATCTACTGTACCACCATTTTCGTAGCACATAGCTGTATATTGTGCGCCTCCTACCTTTAAGGTAGAAACGTCATTTGTAACAACACGTTGTAAAAATGCTAAACTATCTACACCTTTTACCTCAACTTCTCCCATATGAGACACATCGAACAAACCTGCCGCTGTACGTACAGCTTCATGTTCTTCTTTAATGCTTGAAAATTGAACTGGTAACTCCCAACCACCGAAGTCGATTGTTTTCCCACCATACTTCGCGTATACATCAAATAACGGTGTACGTTGTAATGTAATCATGCTCTCTCCCCCTTATGCTCTGACAAATCAATAAAAGTTGTTTCCCTTATCTAAACATTTTCACTCTGAAAAGATAGGATATACGGAATCTCATTATATTTTTTTATGAAAGCGTAAATAAAAAATCACTTTCTTGGATAAAATACGAAAGATTCCACACATTTCACACCATTATCCTAACATTATTCGCTATATTTCATCAATATTCTAGCATAAAAAATAATTTAGAATTTTTTATTCTTAATCTTATTAAATACAACTTTCAAAATTTAGCCCTTTATCTTTACCTATTCTTTAACTTTTAGTATGTGTAATAGGGCCTTATTACAAGGGTTATATAATAAAGATTTTTTAATAATTACTTTAGTTTATAAAAGGTGGGAGAGTCGTAATGAATGTCGATATTTCCATAGATCGAACGTGGCAAAACAATTTTTTAAATAGAATTGATGAAGATGGCCCTTGGACAAACTGGGATTTATATCATTTAGCTTATGAAACAGAAAAATCGTTACTTGTTCCTACTTTCGATGGATTACAAGCACCGAAACATTTATCCCATTTCACACCACTTCCTCATCAATTAGAAGTCGCTCAAAATGTTATTGAACAAATGAATGGTAAAGCGATACTAGCAGATGAAGTAGGACTTGGGAAAACGATTGAAGCTGGGCTTATTTTAAAAGAATATATGGTCCGTGGCCTTGTGAAAAAAGTACTTATACTTGTCCCTGCCTCCCTCGTATCACAATGGGCATACGAACTAAATACAAAGTTCTTCATTCCTGCTGTAGCCCAGAAGAAAAGCTATTCATGGGAGCAAGCTGATGTGATTGTATCATCAATTGATACTGCAAAACGTTCACCGCATCGCGATATCGTTTTGAATTTAGAATATGACCTTATTATTATCGATGAAGCACATAAACTTAAAAATAATAAAACAAAAAACTATGAATTTGCACAGCGATTAAAAAAGAAATTTTGTTTATTATTAACCGCTACTCCTGTTCAAAATAAGATTGATGAAATTTTCAACCTTGTTTCTTTATTAAAACCAGGACATTTAGGCAATCAATCCAATTTTGAAGAATATTACGCTTCAAAAAATCGCTCTGCCGAATCTGATGAAGATTTAAAAGCTCTTATTAACAAAGTGATGGTCCGAAATCGACGGCATAATACAGGAATTGATTGGCCAAAGAGACATGTACGTACAATTTTTGTTGAGTTTAATGAACAAGAACAAGCTCTATATAATGATATTGAAAATTGGCGAGGACAAGACGCCTTCACATCTGCTTTCTCATCATTAACTTTAAAACGGGAAGCGTGTAGTAGTCGCGAGGCTGTGTATTATTCATTAAAAAAACATGTGGAAAAAAGGCAGAAAGAAAATGAGAATTACATAAAAGACCCGCATATTGATGTGCTAATGGACAAAATTAATCAAATTCCTTTCAACTCAAAAGCGAATAAAGCTCTTGAGCTTATTAAAGAAATTGACGATAAAGTCGTCATCTTCACAGAATACCGAGCGTCACAAATGTACTTACAATGGTTTTTACAACAACACGGTATTTCTTCCGTTCCATTCCGCGGTGGATTTAAACGTGGGAAGAAAGATTGGATGAAGGAGCTTTTCCAAAATCATGCGCAAGTGCTAATCGCAACGGAAGCTGGTGGTGAAGGAATTAACTTACAGTTTTGTAGCCATATGATCAATTATGATTTGCCATGGAATCCAATGCGTCTTGAGCAAAGAATCGGACGTATTCACCGTCTTGGTCAAAAGAATGATGTTCATATTTATAACTTAGCTACAAAGCACACTGTTGAAGAACATATTTTGAAACTGTTATATGAAAAAATCAATTTATTTGAGCGTGTTATCGGTGAACTTGATGAAATTTTAACGAGAATTAATATGAAAAACATCGATGCACACATTCAAGAAATATTTGCGCAATCAAAAAGCGAAGGAGAAATCCGAATTAAGATGGAAAACTTAACATCTATTATCGACTTTGCGAAGCGAAATGAAGCTGAGGTGCAAGGCTATGCAGCAACATGAAATCCATAATTACTTGTACAATTTCTTTGAGGCGAATAACTGTGAAATTTTAGAACGTTCTCCTCATTTATTAGATGTGCAGTTAACAATTGAGATGGATAAATTATTAATGAATCGCCCTTTTTATTGGCACTATCTTGAGAAAACAGGAGGCGTACCGAATCCGATGCGCCTTACTCTTATTACAAATCCAGAAAATGAAGAAAACGACGGCGAGCTTATTCACTACGGTTCCCCACGTCTTCATCAAATTTTCCAAACGACAAAAGAATTAGGCTCTTACATACGTTTATATGAGGAAGTAAGGCATAGCGGGGCAACACATACACCGCTCCATCCGTGGCTCGGTGTAAATATTAAAGTTTCCTATCAATGTGATCGAAAAAAAGACATCCTTCACTCCATTGGGATTCATCTCATTTCTGGCACAATGATCGCAAACTTTCATGAAACATTAGCTAAAATTAAACTTACGCCGAAAATACCTGACTTTTGTTTTACGCTCTCGCCTATCATTAAACCGCAAAGCGGTTTACAACGTATAGAGGACGCTTTAAAAAATATTATTGCAGAAGATGACCATACGTGGGCGAAAGAAGCAAGAGTGCGCTGGAATCACGATTTAGACCTTTTAAATCGTTTTTATGAAGAAAGTGATGAACTTCCCGAAAGCTATGAAATTGAAAAGCAAGCCTTGCAAGAACAATATGAACCACGCATTACAGTGCAAATTATTAACGGTGGACTTTTTTATGTTACCGCGAATCATTTTCTACCTTAAAAAGCCCCTTCTATTTAGAAGGAGCTTTTTTGAGTTATCCTTTATCGCCATTACGCTCTTGTTGTTTTTGCTTTGCCATGCGTTTTTGATACGCGCGATCTTTTGCACTCACATGATTTGCATCAGTAGGAAGGTTTTCTTTTGAACGGCCAATTCCATTACTCATCTTTTCCACTCCTTCTTATGTCTTTCAAAGTACACCCTTATTTTCAGCTAGAGATACAATCCTTATACAAAAAAATAAGAGCAGCCATTGGCTACTCTTACTCGCTCACGTATTTTTGAAACATATCATGGATGCCTTTATTTACTAGGTTCGAGATCTGCTCGTCAGATTTATTCGGATAACGATCACGCAATCTGATAGATGCCTTCACCATTAAATTTTCTAATACAGAACGGCCACCTTCTCCATAAATAATTTCAGCATATTTAACAAGCCTTCCATCCTCTACTGTTGCTGGATTATGATTGAAGAAAAATTTACTCATTGTCTCCACCTCTCTCTTTTGATAACGTTTACATTTATATAAATTATTTATGTTATTTATTTCACAATATTGTATGCATGTATATTTAATTAGTTTCATTATAAAGCAACATATCGATAGTAAATATGTGATTTTCCGTCCATTTTGTGAACAAAATAAAAATGAAAGCGTTTCCTTTATTATATACTAAAAAAACTTACTACGCTAGGGGCAATTTTTTTCAATCTACTAATTCCTCAAAAACTGATATATTTTTCCTTTTTCTATTAAACCTTATACAATTTTCAGAAATTATATTATAAAATATATGTATGACTTAAGGAGGATTTGTATGAATCAAAATAAAAAAGCTATATTAGATCTTGTCTTTTATCTCGTAATCCCGTTCCTCATTTGGAAATTTGCAAAACCTTATATCGACCCTTATTACGCGATGTTACTTTCCTCTGTTCCGGGGATTATTTATACACTGTATACCTTTAAAAAAGAAAAACAGTTTAACGTGACAGGGTTCTTTATTTTAATTACACTCATTTCTAATACAACGGTAGATCTATTATCTGGATCAGCTGAACGAATGTTATGGAACGATGCGTATTATCACATCGTACTCGGCATTATCGTCATATGTACAATCTTTATAAAAAAACCACTTATGTTATATTTCGCAGCAGATATTGCCGCACTCCAAGGCCATGACCGTGATAAAAGTCGTGAACTGTATCGTGATAGTCGTATCTATCCAGCACTACAATATTTAACACTATTTTTCGGTCTACAATTCATATTAAAAAGCTTCCTAAAAATTTATTTCATCTCTGTTTTCGGTGTAGATGGCTATGGTGAAATGAGAGCGATTATGACCGCTGTTGGATGGGGCATTTCAATTTGTATCGGAATTGGATTTGTTTGGGTAAATAATAAAATACATGCCGTTACGGAAGAAAAGGAAACTGTGCAGTAAATAAAAAATCCCCTAGTAGTATGATGCTACTAGGGGATTTTCACTTTGCTACACATATTACGAAATCGTTAACTTGATTTTTTTCTTTTATTTTTTACGTTTCGATAAAACAAAGCAGCACTAAGCGGCATAACACCAAACCACTTATTCATAAATGGCTCTTTTTCAGCACGGCGTTGTTCTTTCTTCTGTTTACGATCTTCTTTTGGAGCATCCATATACGACACAAACTGCTGCGTCACAAAGCGAACATAATCATTAGTAGACATATTATCATCACCTCTACTTGATTAGTATGTCCACTTTTTTATTCATTAATCTTTTCTTTTAATTCATTCATAATTTGCTTTACAGACTTATTCGTCGTATCAATATGAATATGAGCCTCTTCATAATAAGCTCGGCGCGATTCAAATTTTGCCACAAATGCCTCTATATCTTTCTTCTGAAATAGTGGACGTGTCGTATCTTCACGAAGTCTTTCTGCAATTACATGTGGATCACAATATAAATATACGACAGTTCCATTTTCCTTCATCCACTTTCGGTTTTCCTCTCGTTCAACGATGCCGCCACCAGTTGTAATAATTACATTACAACTCGGTAGTGAACGTAACATTTCACTTTCATATTCGCGAAAAGCCATTTCACCTTCTTCGGCAAAAATATCACGAATTGCCTTCTCCTGCTTCTCTTCAATTTTTTGGTCTGTATCGACAACATCCATATGAAGTTCTTTACTTAATGCTTTTCCAATTGTTGTTTTCCCAGCTCCCATATAACCGGTTATGTATATAGATTTCATGTTCGTTCCTCTCAATCATTCGTTATTATTTGTTATTATAACGAATGATTCCATTATTTAATAAAAAAACGTTTTGTTCTTCTTATACAATGAAGAACAAAACGTTTCATACACGCTTTTACTTATAAGCGCCTCTTCTCACCCACTGCGTTGCAATCCATTTCTCACCTTTCGTTACAGGTGCCCCTCCATGTAACGTAAGCTCATTTAATGATTGGTCTTGATAAAAATACTCAAAGTATACTGCCATTCCCTTTCTAGGGTGCACAGAAAGATTCAATTTGGGGAAGAACGTTTCTCCGCCCTCTTCTACATCATTTAAATACATGACAAGCGTACTAATACGATTATTAGCAGCTGATCTACTATGCTCTGCAAAGTAATCATAATGCGCTTTATATTGTTGATCCACTTCATAATTTAAAATGTGTAATCCTTCTCCATGCGACGCAGGAACATTCATGATAGATGAAATTCGTTTTTCAATCTTCGCAGTAAGTTCATTATCGTCTAAAAATGCACCCTTACTCGTTCGAATATCATTTACATCACGTGATGAACCAACTTTAGAACGCGCCAGCTTATTTTTAGACAATTCGATCAATTCGTCGCATTCTTCATCGCTTAATACATTTCCTAACACGACAATAAGAGGTTCTTCGAATTTTGAAATAATGTGTATTTCCCTATCTTCCGTCATAATTGCATTTCCTTTATGATCAAAAATAGTTTGTTCCTTGTTTTCACCTATTTGGTTGTTATTTGTCATTTTCCCTATTCTCCCTAAAAAATAATGATTGGATAGCATGAATATATCATATTCTTTCTACCTTTCTCTTTTTTGAGAAAATTTAAACTTTTGGTTGTTTTATTTATCCATTTTCTTTGAAAAAACAACCTATTTTCAAAGGGGAAATTATGGTTTTTCATCCTTATATTTTACATACTATCCTTCTATCCAATCGAATATTTTCTCATCCTTTTTTCTATACCGAAAGCTTACTTTATAGAAAATTTCTTGTTTGATTTTGCACTGTAACGAAACAAAAATGACATCATTTTCAAAGACATAATTTCCACTTGCTTCTCCCTTTTCATATGGAAAGAAAAAAGTACCTTCCTGTTCTTTTTGTTGTAAATCCTGTTTTATATTTGTAATCGATTGACTTAGTAGCTCCTCCAGTACAAACTTTTGCTCTATTTCAATATAAAAATTTTTATCTATAAGTAACATATTCGTTTCGTATACAAAAAACGAAGTTAATAATACAAGAAAAATGATTGTTCCTGGCATCGTAAATCCATCTTGTTTTCTCATATATTTATGTCCATCTCGCTATACCTTACAGCTACACCTTCATATGTTTTCCCACTCATATCTTTCACATTTATAAAGAGCAAATGAGGGGTTACTTCATATGAAACCATTTCAATATTTTGTAATATAACTTCTCTTCCGCGCATATTCACTTTTCTTATAAGATGATTATTCAATTTTTCGTACGTCACTTCATCTCCAGTACGAAGGCGGAAACGCAAAAGATTATCTTTATTTTCAGGGACTATTTTTTCTACAAATGATACTTCACGAAATTCTAATTGTACTTGTCCTATAAACACATCCCATTCCCAATTATTTAATCCTTTCGATTGTTTGTTTTCTATTCCGATAAAGTTTAAACGTGGCAAGAGTAAAAAGAACAGTGATAACAGAAAAAAACAGACGATCATTTCTATTAATGTAAATCCAACTTCTAATTTGTTTTTTCTCCTGCATAAAAGCATTGTTCCATCATTCTTCCTTTCACATCTTTCCACATAGCACAAACTTCATTTCCTCCCCAATATGTGTAATATACATTTCCATTTATGACTTTTTCTTTCTGTTGTTTCGCCTCATTCTCATACATATATAAAGCTGCTTCCCTTTTTAATAATACAAATGCATTATAACCAATCTGTATGTTCTTTCGTTCTTGCATAATTAATACTGTTTGCGGAAGTAGTAAAGATACCGCCATCATTACTATACTTAATGCCACAAGCATTTCAGCCATCACTGACCCTTTTTGACATTTCACGATACGTAAATCTCCCTCTTCCAAGCTGAAATACAACCTCATATTTATAACTTCGATACGAAAGTAAAATTGTACCACCTCTATTAATATTTCCACTCGAATTATATGTCATCGGATTTGGAAAAGTATTCAAATCAATTTGTATATCGCTATCATATTCTCTTTTAATGATAGCAAGATTCGTACTCGATTCCCCTATATAGTACATATGTCTATCTTTATACCATCGTAATGTATAATGTTTTTGACGGTTTATCGCTAATTGTTGCATATACAAAATATCATTTGAAAACTGCCTCAAAAATTGTTCGATTTTTTGTTTTTCATATAATGAATGTACATTGTAATACATGACCATACTTAGTACAGAAATTGCAAAGAGAACGAGTAGCATTTCTAAAAGAGTAAAACCTTTTTCTTTCACAGTTTCCCACTTGATACTGTGCCATCATTTGAAATATGAATGGATTCACCATTCGGACACTTATCAGATGTAATATACTTTTCATCACTTAGCTCTTTTAGCGAGGGAATTTTATTATGTTGTAATTGGTATACTTGTATTTGCGCTTCTATAGATTTCACATAGGCTTTACATCCTTTTCCTTCAACGGATGAACGCTGTGTAACTACATTAGGAATAATTAATAGTAATAATACAGTTATCACGACCATAACTAATAACATTTCTAAAAGGGTAAATCCCTCCTCATTTTGCATGTAAATACCTCCTAAATAGAATTCATCATTTGAAACATTGGCATAATCATCGCTAAATACATAAGAACGACTATTCCTCCAATACACGTAAATAAAATCGGTTGAATAATCACTAACATACGTTTAACTTTTTGCTCCATCTTCTCCATGATAAGATCGCTATAGTCACCTAATTCAATCGCCAAATTACCGTTTGCTTGTCCATGCGTAATAATATAAGATAGCTCTTCCTCGTAATATCCACTTTTTGCAATAATAGCTTGCAACGGTTCTCCCGCAATTAATTGGTGTTTAATTCGGCCCGCTTCATACTGAAAGAATGGATGATATTTTTGCTCCATCATTATTGTTAGAGCCTCAAGTACCGATAGTCCTCCGTGTAATAAGCCGCTCAATTGAGTAGCGAAATAATGCGAATGCTTTAAAATAAGAAATGTTTTTATGAGGGGAATACGAAGCATAATTTTTATCTGCTTCATATACGGGAGTTTCCGAAAGTAAAATATATATACACTACAGCCAATTAAGACGATAAAAATAGTGCTCATAATAAGATAGGGTAGCAGCTTAATTGCACTTAATATTTGTTCTGTAAGTAAAGGTGCTGTAGAACCAAACGAACTATATACCATGTCAACCTGCGGTAATAAAATGCGGTTAAAAACAAAAATCATGATTATTAAAAAGAACGCCAAAAACATAGGATACTGCATTATTTTCATCATATCTTTCCTATACTTATCCTTTTTATAAAGCAGTGAGCTCCCTTGTTGCAACGCAAAAGAAATATCACCATGTTGCTCGGCATAAAATAAATAGCTTAACATCTCCTGATGAAACTTTAATTGATGAAAAGAATCGTGTAGACTTTTTCCATCTTTTAACCCATCAATCATGAGCTGCAATTGTACTTTCTTTTCTAAAGGTAATTGAAAACGTAAAAATTCTAATGCCTGCAAAAGGGAGTATCCTTTTTCTAATAGTTCTCCTAATCGTTTCAGTAATACTACTTGATCACTTAAACTCCATATTTTCTTAAACATACACATCCTCTTCTAAAAATCCTAAAGCGTATCCTTTTCGTAGCGAAGATTCTAATGTCTCATGCTCGTATGTGACACATTCCCCGTTTGCTTCTTTAATCGCTTGTTTTAACTCATATCCATATAACAACTCATAAATACTCGCTTGTCTTACCTGCCTCATTGATTTACATAAAGTTGAGCACTTTCTTTTGCAAAACGGACACTTCAATTCGACAAGTCGCTGTGCAGCTATAGCCAATAAAGATTGTTCAATCTCTTGCCTTGTTATGCCAAAGTCCATAAACCGAAGTATCGCTCCTTTCGCATCATTCGTATGCAATGTCGTCATTACTAAATGTCCAGTCAAACTTGCTCTTATAGCAATTTTTGCTGTTTCTTCATCACGAATTTCACCGACTAAAATAATATCTGGATCATGGCGTAAAATAGCCTTCAGTCCCGCCTCATATGTGATACCTGCTTTTTCATTTATTTGAATTTGTAATACATCGTCATTTCTTTTTTCAACTGGATCTTCCAGTGTAACGATGCGACGTGTTTTCTTTTTTCTAATTACCTCTAATAATGCATACATTGTTGTTGTCTTTCCTGAACCAGTCGGTCCCGTAAAGACGAGTAACCCATGCGAATAATGTAAAAAGGAAAGAAGTTTCTTCGCTGTACTTGGAAATAACGAAAGATGAGATAACGGCTGAATAGATGCTTGTAAATGAAGACGAATAACGAGACTTTCTTGATATACGGTTGGAAGCGTGGAAAGGCGCAAATACACTTCTTGTCCATCCATTTGTAAATACAATGAACCATTTTGTGGCTTCCGCCTCTCCCCTATATCCATGGATGCTAAAAATTTAAAGTGTGAAACAAGTTTTTCTCCAAATTCCTTTTCAATGTATTGTTTCGTCATTAAATCTTTTCCTATACGTAGTTGAACCGCAACATCCTTCTTCCGGGGCACGATGTGTAAATCCGAAGCTTGTACCCTACACGCCTCTTTCAAAATCATATTCGCAAAGCTTTCAATTCCATTCATCATTTTTCCCTCCCCACTATGTATATAGCATGAAAAAAAACATCTGAAAAATCGCTATTTTTGCATTTTCACTAAAGAAAAAAGGAAAAATATGTTTGTGAAATTATGAACAATTTCCGAATTATTGTCTGAAATTACCTATATGGAAGTTTATCTGTATTATAATGTTAATATCTTGGATAAAGTGATAAAGGTGGAGATCCTCATGGAACAAGCTTTAAAAATTACAGGTGTATTATCTGACCCAACTCGTTATTACATTTATAAATATATTTCTCAAAAACATAGTTACGTAACAGTACAAGAAATTGCAGATGAATTTGACATTCATCCAAACGTAGCGCGCTTACATTTATCTAAATTAGAAGATGTTCATATGCTGAAATCGGAAACAAAGAAAACTGGAAAAGGCGGACGACCAAGCAGATTGTATGTATTATCTGATGATGTGATTCAATTACAATTTCCATTCCGTGATTATCAATTGTTAGCAAGAATCGCATTTAATTCTTTACTTAGCCTTGGCGCTGCTGGTGAAAAAGCGCTATACGAAACTGGGAAACAATTCGGAGCCGAATTAATGCAACAACATATGTTGCGTTTAAATGTGAGTGAAGATGCTTTAACAGTGGAACAAAAAATTCAAATTGCAAAAGAAGCTTTCTCAACAGCTGGTTTATCACCTGCATTTGAATTAAGTGCAGATGGAACAAAAATTTTCTATGATGTACACAATTGTCCATTTAAAGAAGTTGCTGTTCATCATCCAACTGAAATTTGTAATATGCACGGAGATATGATGAAAGGGATTTTTGAAATCCTATTCCCTAACACGGAATTAACACGAAACGATAGTCTACTAGATGGATGTAAATCTTGTAATTATAAACTAACAATTTAATTTCTCATATAAAAAGAAGCCATTTATAAATGGCTTCTTTTTATATGAACGAATATTTACAATAGTAAGAAAAATAAACTATAATGAAGTGAGGTTTACTTTTTTTAGAAAAGGAGGGAGATGGCATGGAGCGCATGTTTCGCGTTCTCGGCTTTTGGACTGGAATTTTCTCGGTTATGTTTTACGTAGGAGATATGCAACAGGCCGCACTACTATTTTTAGGACAAACAGGATTCTTCGTACTTTTAAGCTATTTAAATTTAACAGAGCGTATGTATATATACGTATTTGGGGCATATTTAACTGTTTTCTTCATAGGATTTACATACTACACGACGTTTTTACTTGTCCCTGGGGCTGGACATTAAAAGATGGCATTTTGCCATCTTTTTTTTAATTCCGCAATTTCCTAGTTGACTTATAGGTTTTATTACCTTATATTCTATATAACAGATTGGAATTAGGGGGAATCAACATGAATACACTGCTTGTCGGAATTAACGTTGCAGTCATGCTCATCTTAGTTGGCGTATTATACTATATGCAACGTAAGCATGTATCTTTTAATAAACGTGTATTTACTGCTTTAGGAGTCGGAATTATATTCGGTCTTATATTACAATTTATTTATGAACCAACTTCTAAAGTAATTATTGAATCAAATACTTGGTTTGGCTTAATCGGTAACGGTTATGTGAAATTACTTCAAATGATCGTTATGCCACTTATTTTAGTATCTATTATTTCAGCATTTACAAAATTACAGTTAACGAAAAACCTTGGTAAAATTAGTGGTCTTATTATCGGAATTTTAATTCTTACTACAGGAATCGCTGCAGCTGTCGGTATCGCTGCAAGTGCAGGATTTGATGTATCAGCAACAGGCCTGCAACAAGGTGATGCAGAATCTGCTCGTCTGAAGCTAGTTGAAGAAAGATTTACTTCTATTGAAAAAACAACAATTCCAGATAAATTATTAGAGCTGTTACCTACAAATCCATTTCTTGATTTAACAGGCGCTCGTCCAACATCAACAATTTCTGTTGTAATATTTGCAGCCTTTATTGGTATCGCCTTTATAGGTGTAAAGCGAAAATATCCAGAACAAGCAGAACTATTTAAGAAAATGCTTGATGCGGTATATGCAATCGTAATGCGTATGGTAACATTAATTTTACGTCTTACTCCATACGGCGTATTAGCTCTTATGGCAAAAACGGTTGCTGGTAGCGATATAAATGCTATTTTAAAACTTGGTAACTTCGTGTTAGCTTCTTACGTAGCACTTATCGTAATGTTCGTTATCCACTTATTATTAATTGCTCTTTCTGGTTTAAATCCAATTCAATATTTAAAAAAGGTGTTCCCTGTATTAACATTTGCATTCACATCTCGCTCTAGTGCTGGTGCAATGCCATTAAATATTGAAGCACAAAAAGAAAAGCTTGGTATTTCTGAAGGGATTGCAAACTTCGCAGCATCATTTGGAGTATCTATCGGACAAAACGGTTGCGCAGGTATTTATCCAGCAATGCTTGCAATGATGGTCGCTCCAACTGTAGGAATTGATCCATTACAACCACAATTTATTTTAACTTTAATCGCTGTCGTTGCAATTAGCTCATTCGGTGTTGCCGGTGTTGGTGGCGGTGCAACATTCGCAGCGTTAATCGTACTATCTACAATGAACTTACCAATCGGTATTGTCGCTCTTGTTATCTCAGTTGAACCATTAATCGATATGGGTCGTACAGCTCTTAACGTAAGTGGTTCTATGACAGCAGGTCTTATTTCGAGTAAATGGCTTGGTGAATTAGATCAAGATACGTACAATCAAGATGATACAAAAACTGGTGAAATTGCTTCATAATAAAAAGGACGCTAACAAAAACTGTTAGCGTCCTTTTTTAGTTCTTTTCATCTTCCTCTTTATCTTTTATACATAAGGCATAACGTATTGTTTCAAATACTATGTAAAATCTTTTTCTGTATACTTCATTTCCGTCTCCTTACACATAGAAAAAGAGAATACACTTACATATTCTCTTTTCTCAAATATATTTCATTATCTCACAGCCCGTCCTTTTCACAAATAACCATTTTGTTCGCACCATTTATGAAATTGTCCTACGTCTACTCCAACTAACACAATATCTTTTAGCTCTACATCAATGATTTGTTCTCCAATCACAATAGCAAACTGTGATTCTAATTTTGTCTCGTTTTTCTTTACAATTCCAATTCGGTTCCGATGCGGTCCATTTTTTATATATGCTTTTTGTCCTACAATATCAAAGTTCAAGATTTTCACCTCTTTTACTGCGCTCAAATTGGAAATACGATCTCCACCTCGGAAAATTTCCTTTCATTGCACTATTTCTCTATATATATGACGAAACAATAAAAGAGTCCTCCCTTCTTTACAATTATTTTTTCTTTGTTTCATTTTTGTGATTGAAACGTAAAGTTTATAATAAAATACACTTGGAAGCGCTTTCTCTGTAATTTTTTATGGTATAATGTATAAGTAGAACTTCGTAAAGAGGGTTAAAAAAATGAATACAAAAATGATTAAAAAAGTAATTGAAGCATTAAAAGTATATGGCTTTCAGAATGTATCATTCTGTGATAAAACGAAACAATTTTTATTTCATAACGAAATGGATATTATGAGCGGCTATGCAGAAATAACATATAGTAGTCAATTTGAAAAATTCAACGTACAAATTCATCCGATTGAAACACATCACCAAGCAGAGTTGCAAGAGGTTGAAAGACATATACAGGCTTGTATAAGAAAAGTAGAATATTTAAACGCACTTCTTAGCGGGCAAACAAAACTAGATGACAAAATTATTATAATGTAAAAAAAAGAACGTGAGGTAATCACGTTCTTTTTTTTTACATTATACGTTCATCTTTTCCTTCAGTTGTAATCCTGTAATGGACTCTAATACATCCATTGCTTCTCCAAATTTCATATCAAAAATTGTCTTGTCCTCTATGTATGGAAATTGTCTAAAACGCTTTTCTAACGTTTTCACGGCGTCTGACGTAAAGTTTGCACTATCAATGCCAAATTCTGTTTCAAGAAGAACGATCCAATCTAACACATGAAAACCTAATCCATTTACGAATGAAATAAGTTTTTCTTCTGGCTGTGAAGATAAGAATACGTATCGTTCCATCTCACTAAAAAGTTCTTCTCCTAAAATATCAGCTAATTCATCATCATGTTCGCGGTTAATGATTTCTTCATAGCCATAATCATCAACAAGCTCCTCAACTTCTTCACTATCCTCACAAAGCAATTGACTAAGCTGTGCATCTTTCTTAAATTCACTATTTTGTACGACTTCTAAAAAGCTCGTTTCCCATCCATTTTCTAATTTCATATTATGTACTCCTTTATATATGTTTCTTATCATCACTGTACCCAAAAGATCCCTTTTATAACCTTTTAGGTGGTTACTATTATTTCACATGATTCACAACATAAGATGCAAATTCAGTTGCATCTCCTTCAAAAATATTTATTTCTGGCAAATGATAGAACGTTGTTTGGAGCGGATTTCCTTCATGATATACATATATCTTTTTCTCTAGCGCAATCGCCATTCCAAACTCTGTATGGCTCCCGTTTCCGCCATCTAATATAAGTAAAAATACATCCGCTTCTTTAATAGCATTCTTTTCTGCCTGACCAATTTCTCTTAATTGTTCTTGATTCACTGCTCTTTCATTTTTAGTCCAATCATATGTATAGTTCCATCCTGCATGTTCCAGTTCATTTGCTATAGAACGTACAAGGTGTTTATTTTGGAATCCTGAGGCGATATAAAAATTCATTTATATACACTCCTTCATTATATAAGGGGGAAACTCCATTTTAGCGTTATTTGCTATAAACATAATAAAGAACAACTTCAAAAAAAATCCCCACCTTTAAAACTTATTTGCGTTTAAATGATGGGATGCCTCATGGTCTTCTTTTATTTTTTGTTTTTTATAACTTTCATCAGCTAACATTTCTAGTTCAGCTGTTATTTCTGATTTCTCAAGCTCTCTTTCTTGCGAAAACTTCCTTGAAATATAAACAATAACACTACCAACGTACAACACAAAGCATATAATAAGTGCAGTATTTTCATAGAGACTTAGCTCCAACACAGTCACTCCTAATCCATTCGTATTTTCACGCTTCATTAATTGGAATTTCCCTACTAATCCATTTGTTATTGTAACATAAAAACACCGTTTCTTGGAATCTTTCATCCTAGTAAAAGAGGCATGATTGTTTCATCATGCCTCTGAAATATGTTGAATGATTGTTTGAATTGCTTCTTTTCCATTATATTTTTTTAGAGCTGTTTTATACATCTCATTATTTTGATTTAATTCTTCGACATGCTTTATAAGAGAGTTCACAGTCACATCTTCTTCATACAATACGGAAGCATATCCTTGTCTTTCAAAAGACTCTGCATTTAGTATTTGATCTCCACGGCTTGCAAATTTTGATAGAGGAATTAAAAGCATCGGCTTTTGCAATGTTAAAAACTCAAAAATGGCATTAGAGCCCGCACGTGAAATAACAAAATCTGTTACCGCTAATATATCTGGTAGTTCTCCATGTACATATTCAAATTGTCTATATCCTTCTTTATTTTGTACGCTTTCATCAAGATTACCTTTTCCGCAAAGATGAACAATTTGATACTTTTTCAGAAGTTCTGGTAACGCTTCTCGAACCGTTTCATTAATTTTCTTCGCGCCCAAACTTCCTCCCATAATTGTAATAACTGGCTTTTTACGTGAAAAACCTAAAAATGCTAAACCTTTTTCCAAATTTCCCTTTAGCACTTCTTCACGTACAGGAGAACCTGTATAGATTACTTTTTCTTTCGGTAAATGTTTCGCAGCTTCTTCAAATGTAACAAATATTTTCGAAGCAAAACGGAGCGCAATTTTATTCGCTAGTCCTGGCGTCATATCAGATTCATGTAATAAAACAGGGACTCTATTTAGCCATCCTCCAATTACGACTGGTACAGATACGAAACCACCTTTTGAAAAAATCACATCCGGTTTTAGTTTTCGAATCCTTACATATGCATCCATAACACCCTTCATTACAAGAAAAGGATCTTTTATATTTTTTAAATCAAAATAACGGCGTAGCTTTCCGCTTGCAATACTATGATACGGAATGCCTTCCTTTTCTATAATCGTTTTCTCAATTCCTTGATGAGAACCAATATAAGAAATATCCCAATTTTGTTCTTGTAAATGCGGAATGATGGCTAAATTAGGTGTTACATGACCTGCCGAACCGCCACCTGTAAAGACTATTTTTTTCATACGTCTCCCCCTTCTACACTATAATACACTAAAATATCTTGCCTCAGGGTGAGAAAATACCATAGCCGTTACAGATGCTTCTGGCTCCATCATAAATCCTTCTGTTAATGAAATACCTATTTCTTCTGGATGAATAAGGCGGAATAATTTTTCTTGATCCGCAAGCTCTGGACATGCTGGATAACCGAAGGACACGCGTATTCCTCTATATTTCGTACGGAAACGTTCTTCCATCGTCAGTTCTGGTGAATCTGGAATACCCCAGCGATCACGAATAAGCATATGTGTTTTTTCAGCAAGGCCCTCTGCTAGTTCAAGCGCTAACGATTGAATAGCATGACTGCATAAATAATCACCCTTCTCTTTCCACTCTTCAGCAATGTCCCGAACACCTTCTCCGACCGTAACAGATAGGAAAGCAACGTAGTCCATTTCATCTCCAATCGGCCTCAAATAATCACCTAAAGTACGGTATGGTGCTTTTCCTTGTCTCGGGAATGTGAAACGTTCTATAACACGCGTATGATCTTCTGGATCATAGATTACAATATTTTGTCCATCACTTTGCGCTGGGAAAAATTGATACACTGCTTTCGGCTTTAACCAAGATTGTCCTTCCTGCAATAATTCGTCTATTAAATCATTTAATTCATGTGCTCTTTTATCTCCCTCTCGCAAAAGCTTCTTCACACTTCCTTTTAATCCAAGGTGATGTCCAAGTAGCATTTGTCTATTTAAAAATGGAGCGAGATGAAGGGCTGGGATATCGCGTAATACGATTCGTTTTGTTGAATCAGGCACTATAACTTCGGCCTTCGGTAATGGTTCAATTACTGCTGGAATTTCTACTTTCTTCTCTTCTTTTGTTACGATATGAAGATGACGTTCTTTCTTATCTTGTTTCATCTTCTCTCTCTCTTCTTCTTTTTGAAGCTTATTAATAATATCAAGACCAGTCATCGCATCACTCGCATAACATACGAGCCCTTTATATGATGGTGAAATACGATTATCTGTAAATTTTCTCGTTAACGCTGCCCCGCCTACAACGATTGGAATATCAATATTTGCCGCTTTTAAATCTTCAGCAGTCGTTACCATTTGTTGCGCTGATTTTACTAATAAACCAGAAAGACCAATAATGTCAGGCTTCTTTTCTTGTACTTCTTGAACAATTCGATCCGAGCGAACATTTATCCCTAAATTAATAATCTCATATCCGTTATTCGATAAAATAATTTCAACAAGGTTTTTCCCGATATCATGTACGTCACCTTTAACAGTTGCTAATAACACCTTCCCTTTTTTCGCACTATCACTAGATTCCATATGTGGCTCTAAATAACTTACAGCAGCTTTCATACTTTCAGCACTTTGCAATACTTCAGCAACGATAAGCTCATTATTATTAAATAATCGTCCTACCTCATCCATTCCTGTCATAAGGGGACCATTAATAATATCCAAAGGTTTTCTTTCTTCTGTAAGCGCAAGACTTAAATCTTCGTGTAACCCTTGTTTCGTACCTTCTACAATGTAATTTGCGAGCCTTTCATCAAGAGTTAATGTTTCTTGGATAACGATATCTTTCTTTTTTGCCACGCGATAAAAGTTTGTAAATTTTTCTAACGTCTCTTGCGTTGTTTCAAAAAGTAATGCATCTGCAAGACGTTTTTCTTCATCAGGAATTGACGCATAGCGCTCTAATTTTTCCGTATTCACAATCGCGTAATCTAATCCTGCTTTCGTTGCATGATATAAAAAGACGGAATTTAATACTTCTCGTCCAGCTGGTGGTAAACCAAATGATATGTTACTTACACCTAAAATCGTTAAACACTCTGGTAACGCTTCTTTAATAAGGCGAATCCCTTCTATCGTCGCGGCCGCCGAGCCAATATATTCTTCATCACCTGTACCTACAGGAAATACAAGTGCATCAAAAATAATATCTGACGGGCGTATACCATATTTCGTCGTTAATAACTCGTAACTTCTTTTCGCAATTTCTAGTTTTCGTTCTGCACTTACTGCCATACCATCTTCATCAATTGTTCCAACTACAATTGCAGCACCATATTTCCGAAGAAGCGGTGTCACTTTTTTAAATCGTTCTTCTCCATCTTCTAAATTAATTGAATTAATAACAGCTTTTCCTTGAATATAAGTAAGAGCTCGCTCCATCACATTTTCATCTGTTGAGTCAATCATAATCGGTACTTTTAATACTTTCGTAACTTCTGCCAAGAAATTTTCCATATCTTCTATCTCATCACGGTCCGGGTCTGCCATACAAATATCAATAATATGAGCATTTTTCTTCACTTGCGCTCTAGCGATTTCAGCAGCCTCTTCGAATTTCCCTTCTGCTACTAATCGTTTAAATTTACGTGATCCAATAACGTTTGTTCTTTCACCAACAAACAACGGTCTCATAGAGTCATCATATTGAAGTGCCTCTAATCCACTAACCCCGTGTCCAGTTCTTTCGTGATGTTCACGCGGCTTAAGAGACGCTAGCGCAGATTTCATTGCTTTTATATGTTCTGGTGTTGTGCCACAACAACCACCGATAATATTAACCCACCCTTCTTCAGCGAATCGTTTCACTTTTTCAGCTAGAGAAGATGGAGATTCGTGATAATGTCCATCTTCATCAGGAAGACCTGCATTTGGATAGCAAGAAATGTAACACTCCGATAAATCAGATAGGGAACGAATATGGTCTCTCATAAACTCTGGACCAGTCGCACAGTTTAATCCAACAGATAATGGCTTCATATGCTCTATCGATAAGTAAAAAGCCTCAATTGTTTGCCCAGCCAAAGTCGTTCCCATCGGTTCAATCGTTCCTGAAATCATGATAGGTACTACCTTATTTAGTTCGTCAAAAGCTGCTTGAATTCCAATATAAGCAGCCTTCACGTTACGCATATCTTGACTCGTCTCAACGAGTAATACATCTACTTCTCCATTCAATAATCCTCTTGCCTGCCGCGTATAGGCTTCAATTAATTCTTCAAATGTCACACCTCCAGTAACACTAATCGCTTTCGTTGTCGGCCCCATCGCTCCCGCAACATATACTTCCTTCCCGCTTTCTTTGACCGCTTGCTTCGCTAAACGCGCTGCCTTCTCATTTAGTTCCTCATCTAAATGAGACAAATCATAATCACTTAATACAATATTTGTCGCCCCAAATGTATTTGTTTCAATAATATCCGCTCCAGCTTCAATATAAGCTTTATGAATCTTTAAAATAACATCAGGCCTTGTTTCTACTAAATATTCATTACAGCCTTCGTACTCTTCTCCTCCGAAATCTTCCGCCGTTAAGTCCTCTTGCTGGATCATTGTTCCCATTGCACCATCTAATATTAAGATGTTATTTTGTAATTTTTCTTCTATACTTTTCATCAATTAATACCTTCTTTCACTTCTTGCTTTTCTCTCACATATTTAACAAGATGTTCTGTAATTTCATATTTTAGAAATGGTGTAATAAGATAAATGCCATTAAAATATTTCATCGCCGCATCGATCAACTCTTGAGAAATACGAATCCCTTCCTCAATTGCTGCCTCTTTCGTTTCATGTCCATCCATTCTCTCTCTTACTGCTTCAGGTAAAGTAATACCTGGCACCTCAAAATGAAGAAAATCTGCATTCCGTTTACTTATTAATGGCATAATCCCAATAAAAATAGGTTGTTCTAAATGCTTTGTCGCTTCATACACTTCTTCAATTAACGCGATATCATAAATTGGCTGCGTTAAGAAATATTCTGCTCCAGCATCTATTTTCCGTTCCATCCGCTTAACCGCTGCTTTTAAATGTCTTACATGTGGATTAAACGCACCTCCTACTGAAAACCTTGTTGCTGGACCTATTGATTTCCCTAAAATGGAGCGCCCATCGTTCATTTCTTTAATCATTTTAATGAGCTCAATAGAGGACAAATCATATACAGAAGTGGCACCTGGAAAATCACCAACGCGTGCTGGATCACCAGTTAAAGCTAACACTTCTTCCATGCCTAACGCCGATAAGCCTAGTAAATGAGATTGTAGTCCGATGACGTTATGGTCTCTACACGTTAAGTGCGTCAATACCGGAATATCGTGCTTCGTTAATAATGCTCCCATTGCCATATTCGAGACGCGAGGTGATGCCAATGAATTATCTGCTAGAGTAATAGCATCTGCTCCAGCTCTTTTCAATGCTCTTGCTCCTTCAAAAAAACGCTGCGTATCTAACGTTTTCGGTGGATCTAATTCCACTACTACTGTCGTTTGTTTTTTTGCTTTCTCTGCTAAAGTGACATGAGCTTTCGAACGTTTCTCGTGTGTATGAACTACTTTCGGCCTTTGAATCGTATCCTTCTCTATTACAGGCGTAACATTTAGAGCAGCACGTTTCATGCTTTCAATATGTTCTGGCGTAGTGCCACAACAACCACCCAATAAACGAATACCTTGCTCAATAAATTTCGGTGTCATCGCTTCAAAATAAGCCGGACTTCCCTCATATACGTAACGTCCCTCCACATAATTTGGGAGACCTGCATTTGGGTATGCTGATAAGTAACCATTTTTCGGGATCGATATCATTTTAAAAGCTTCTGTCATATGAAGCGGCCCTAGTTGGCAGTTCAATCCAACGACATTTGCACCATAATCTAAAAGCTGTTTTAATATTTCATTTACATCATTTCCATTTTGAGTCGTACCTGCCTCATGTAACGCTAATTGAGCTACAATTGGAATATTCGTTTGTTTTCGTAACACCTGAACAGCATGAAGTAATTCAAACTCATCATAGAAAGTCTCTAACAGCAGTCCATCCACCTGTTCTTCTAGTAATGCACTTGCCTGTTCCAGTAACATAAATTCTCGCTCCATATCAGTTGTCGTAACAGCTCCGATATGTTTCATACCACCAATTGTTCCTAAAATCGCATTTTTTTCTGTAACAGATGCTTTCGCTAGTTTGACTGCCGCTCTATTAATTTCAGTAACTTGATTTTCTAAGCCATACATACGTAATTTCGCTTCATTTGCTCCGTACGTATTTGTTTGAACTACATCTGCCCCAGCAGCTACATATTGCTTATGAATCGATATAATTAAATCTGGATCAGATATATTCAATTCTTCAAAACTGCTTTGCAAGCCATGTGAATGTAATAACGTTCCAACCGCACCATCACCTATTACAATTCCTTTTGATAATAAATCTAGTAATTTCACCAATCTCCCTCATTTCTATCAATATAAAAACCCCCTCTTCACTTTGAAGAGGGGGACATAATCGATCCTCCTCTTATTATGCAAAACATTCGTTTTGCAGGTATTAGCACCGTTTCAAACATTTCGTTTGAAGGTTGCCGGGTTTCACAGGGCCTTTCCCTCCACCGCTCTCAATAAGAGTTTGTCTTTATTATTTTATTTATGTAGCTAAAAGGAAATGCGTTCCCCTTTTAACAATGTTTGTTAATTTTTTAATAAATTTAGCACGCACAAATGCAAAAGTCAATGACACTTGCGGAAAAATAAAAATTATTTAAAATAAAGTTGCAATTCAATTATCTTTTGTTGTAAAGTTAAAAACATAATAAAATTTCATACGAACATTCTTATCTAGAGAGGTAGAGGGACTGGCCCTATGACGCCTCAGCAACCATTAACATTTGTTAATAAGGTGCTAATTCCAGCAAATTGTGAAAGATTTGACAGATGAGAAGAAGACTCTATTCAAACCGAAAGCCTTCTTCTTAGAAGGCTTTTTTTATTTTACATTCACTTAATTGTTTATTTAAAAAGGAGGAATTTTTACATGTCAACTATTGAAACAAAACTAGCACAAATCGGAAATCGGAGCGAAACTACAACAGGAACTGTTAACCCGCCTGTTTATTTCTCAACTGCTTATCGTCACGAAGGAATTGGTAAATCTACTGGCTTTGACTATTCAAGAACTGGAAATCCAACCCGTGGTCTTTTAGAGCAAGCAATCGCAGACTTAGAATACGGCGAACAAGGTTATGCCTGTAGCTCTGGAATGGCGGCTGTTCTCCTCGTCCTTTCGCTATTCCGTTCTGGAGACGAACTTATTGTATCTGAAGATTTATACGGCGGGACTTATCGATTATTTTCTGAGCATGAAAAAAAGTGGAATGTTCGATGCAAATACGTAAATACACAATCTATTAAACAAATTGAGCAAGCTATCACAACTGAAACGAAAGCTATTTTCATAGAAACTCCAACTAATCCATTAATGCAAGTTACTGATATTGCCGCTGTCGCAACTGTAGCGAAAAGACACGGACTACTTCTTATTGTAGACAACACATTCTACACACCTTATATACAACAGCCATTAACAGAAGGCGCCGACATTGTAATTCATAGTGCAACGAAATATTTAGCAGGACATAACGACGTACTAAGCGGACTTGTCGTTGCAAAAGGAAAGGAACTTTGTGAGGAAATCGCCCATTATCATAATGCATCAGGTGCGGTCTTAAGCCCATTTGACTCATGGTTATTAATCCGCGGTATGAAAACATTAGCGCTTCGCATGAGACAACATGAAGAAAATGCAAAAGCAGTTGTCGCTTATTTAAAGGATGAAGACGGTGTGACAGACGTATTTTATCCTGGAAGAGGCGGCATGATCTCATTTCGTCTAAAAGATGAAACGTGGATTAATCCATTCTTACAATCTTTATCCTTAATTACATTTGCTGAAAGTCTCGGTGGTGTAGAGAGTTTAATGACTTATCCAGCAACGCAAACACATGCTGATATCCCTGAAGAAATCAGAACAGCAAACGGTGTATGTAATCGTCTTCTTCGATTTTCCGTTGGCATTGAAAATAGTAACGATTTAATTCAAGACTTACAGCAAGCCATTAAACTTGTAAAAGAAGGTGTAAGAATATGAGTTATTCTATAGATACACTCTTACTACACAACCAATATAAACATGACTCGCAAACAGGAGCTGTTAACGTTCCCATTTATAATACATCAACATTCCACCAATTTGATGTAGATACGTTCGGAAAATATGACTATAGCCGCTCTGGTAATCCAACACGTGAAGCGCTTGAAGATATCATTGCTTTATTAGAAGGCGGAACAAAAGGTTTTGCCTTCGCATCAGGAATTGCAGCAATTTCTACTGCATTCCTCCTCCTTTCACAAGGTGATCACGTACTCATTTCAGAAGACGTATACGGAGGGACTTATCGAATCATAACTGAAGTTCTCTCCCGTTACGGTGTTTCACATACATTTGTTGATATGACCAATTTAGAAGAAATAAAGCAAAACATTAAGCCAAATACAAAACTCTTTTATGTGGAAACACCTTCTAATCCACTTTTAAAAGTGACAGATATTCGTGCTGTTTCTAAACTTGCAAAATCTATTGACGCCCTTACTTTTGTTGATAATACATTTTTGACACCACTATTCCAGAAACCACTTGATCTTGGCGCCGATGTCGTTCTTCATAGTGCTACAAAATTCATTGCCGGGCATAGTGATGTTACTGCCGGATTAGCGGTTGTAAAAGATGCCGAACTCGCTCAAAAACTTGGATTTTTACAAAATGCATTCGGCGCGATTTTAGGCCCGCAAGATTGTTCTCTCGTACTTCGCGGTCTAAAAACATTGCATGTACGCCTTGAGCATTCAGCGGCTAACGCCAATAAAATTGCACACTATTTACAAGACCATACTAAAGTTCAAAATGTCTATTATCCTGGCTTACAAACACATATGGGATTTAATATTCAACAATCTCAAGCTACATCAGCAGGAGCTGTCCTATCTTTCACTTTACAATCAGAAGACGCACTCCGCCAATTTTTATCAAAAGTTAAATTACCTGTCTTTGCGGTTAGTTTAGGAGCTGTCGAATCAATCCTTTCCTACCCAGCTAAAATGTCACATGCAGCACTATCGCAAGAAGCTCGTGATGAAAGAGGGATTTCGAATTCATTACTTCGGTTATCCGTCGGCCTTGAAAATGTTGACGATTTAATATCTGATTTTGAAAATGCCCTTTCTTATGTAGAAGAACCTGTAAATGCATAGAGCGAAAAAAGATATGAAATTAAGTTTTCATATCTTTTTTATGTTGTCTATCCTATTCGTTTTAGCCCTTTTCTAACTATATAGTTCATTAAAAAATAAAATTATATTATCTATTTCGGAATAGTGGATTAATTGATATATTAAGAAATAAAAAAGGAGTGAAAATAATGGATACTTGTGCAGATGTTTTAATCGTTATCGATTTACAAAATGGAGTATGTTATAGCGGGGAGCATTTATTCGATTTACAAAAGCTACTTACAAAAGTAAATAAAAGAATTTCTTCATACAGAAAATCAAATAAACCAATCATTTTTGTTCAACACTGTGATGATGATTTAGTTCCCGAAAAAGAACTTTGGGATATTCATGCTGATTTAGATGTTCAAGAACAAGATCTTTTTGTAAGAAAAACACATGCCAATTCATTTTATAAAACAAACTTAAAAGAGATTTTAGAGCAATTATCTGTACAACGTATTGAATTTTGTGGTGCCCAAACAGAGTACTGCATGGATGCTACGATTAAGTTTTCCCATGGACTAGGATACGAAAACTTTATGGTACAGAAAGCTACCTCTACGTTAAATAATCCATTTATGTCCGCAAAAGAGACAATTGATTTTTATGAGAATATATGGAACCACAGATTTTTAAAGTTGATGCAAGATGAAATCTAGAATACATAATTAATGTATTGGTAATTCTAAGATTTATCAGCTATATTCAAACATTTCATTTTCACCATAAAGAAGCTAATTACATTCAGCTTCTTTTCTTTTAAACTGTTTTATATTCTATATATAACATTATAATTCCTTTGTCATATTATTTTAAAAATTTTGTATATTCATTTGAAAGAATAAGAAAATCATGATAAAATTGTGTTACAAATATATCTATATCTTTCAATTTTTAAAACGCATCGAAATTTTCACCCAAAAATGTCATTTTACAAAACCATGCTAAATCATCTACTTTATTTACATCAGGGTCTCTTTTCTTACAATTTCTTTACTTTAGGACTTTTTTTCTGCAACAACTGTTTCCTTTTCTTTAATTTTTTGGTATGTATAATATGGTATAACAGCTCACACGGAGGTGGAAAAGAACATGTTAGAAACCTTTCAAAAAGAAATTGAACTATATGAAAGCAATGCAGAATTATTGAAAGTACTTGCTCATCCTGTTCGCTTATGTATTGTAAAAGGATTAATTGAACGTGGTCCAAGCAACGTTTCTACAATGTACACTGGCTTAAACATGCCACAATCTACAATTTCACAGCATTTAGCAAAATTAAAAAGTGCTAAAATCGTTTCAAGTGAAAGAAAAGGATTGGAAATTTATTACAAAGTAGAAAACGAGACAATTATTCAGCTCGTTCGCGTATTATTGGGTTAGGGACTCATAAACAGAGAAAAAGGACGTATTCTATATTTTTCATCTCATATCTTTAATATAAATATATATCATGAGAGGAAATATATGATGCTACATAAGTCGTATTAAAAAACAAGACACAGAAATATGCTGTGTCTTGTTTTTTATATTTTCAAATACCGATTCAATTGTAACTGTTCCATATGTTTCGTATGTATAACAACATCAAATGCACTCCCTAATCCTCCGCTCAAAATCATAGAACGAACTGCTCGATTTTGTTTTTGAGTTTCAGAAAAAGGATTCCTATCTTGATGATTCGTAAGCTGCTCTAATATTCCTGCTGCCAACAAAAACTCAGATTGCTTCTTATGCCATACTGTATGCATACCTTGCAAGCTAAACATCTCTTTCAGTTCGTCCCAATGAATATGAGTAGTAAGATCCATTTCACCTGGATGTACTAAAGGATTACGGATTAACTTATGATCGTAATATCCTCTTAAACTTCCTTCTTGATGTGCAGGATGCATCCATTCTTCTTTTGTATATCCATAATCAACTGTAATACATACACCTCGTTGAAACCATTTCGCCATTTCTTTTATATATTCTTCCATCGCAATTGGCACTTCAAAACGTTGGCCTTCAGCAAGATGAATATTATATTTCAATAAGTATCGACCAATTCGTTTATGTAACGGTCTACATACTTCTGCAAGTTTCCCTTCTTCTGTGTACGTAACACGTACTTCATACAATATTCCATTTCTCTTCTCAATTACTTCAACAGGAAATGCATCAAATAACTCATTCGAAAAAAGAATCCCTTCGAACGATTCTCCCATTTCACTATGCGACGTATAATACGAAACATTAGAAAACGAATAAAGATTTTCCTGCTGTAATTTTCTATGAAAATGGCTCATTTCAATCATTGAATAGTTTAAATCCATAAAGGTTTCTGGAGATAATTGCTTCCACTCTTGTAAAACATCATAGGCAAACCTTCCTGTTCCCCCACCAATCTCACAAATATTCGGAGCAACTTCACCACTTTCAACAAGACGAATAAAAAACTTAGCAAAGGTTTTTGCAAAAACAGAGGATACGTTGCTACTTGTAAAAAAGTCCCCTTGTCTGCCGATTTTTTCACGTTCTTTCATATAATATCCATGTTCCTCTGCGTATAATGCGAGGTTCATATATGTACTGTATGAAATTGAATAATCCTTTTCTTTTTCCATCCACTTTTTTAAAATGAGCTCCATCTCCATATTAGCTCCTTACTGTAAAAATGGATTATTTTCTTTTTCAAAACCAATGCTTGTTTCTGGACCATGTCCACATAGCACCGCTGTTTCATCAGGTAATACAAATAATTTTTCTTCAATACTTCCAATCAATTCAGCAAAACTTCCACCAGGTAAATCTGTTCTTCCGATGCTCATCTGGAACAATACATCTCCAGAAAATACAGCATTCACCTCTTTACAGTAATACGAAATACTACCTGGAGAATGTCCTGGCGTTTCAAAAATTTCAAAATTAAATGAGCCAATTGCTAATGCACCTTCTGCATCAATAATATGATCTGCTGGTTTTGCTGTAATGCTGCGATTCATCATAAAAATTTGAGACCCATTTACAGTTGCATCTCCTAACCAATCTGCTTCTTCTTTATGTACGTACACAGGAATATGAAAAGCGTCTCTTACCGCATCAACAGCTCCAATATGATCAAAGTGAGCATGTGTTAATAAAACAGCCAGTGGCTTTAATTGTTCTTCTTTTAAATATGTAACAAGCTTCTCTCCTTCATGACCAGGATCAAAGATAATACACTCATTTTGATCATTCGTTAAAATATAAGCATTCGTTTGTAATGGGCCTAACGGCATTTGTATCCACTTCATATGAAAATCTCCTCCAATTATTAAACTTACTTTCAATGATACAACATTTTTTTCTCTTAGGAAAAGAAAGGATGCTATCTCGACAATCATTTTTAAAACATGTACAATATAAAAGAGTTAATATTCTAAAAACTCATATTTAGGAATGGGTAGACAGAGGAGGATATTGTATGGGCCTTGTTATTATTTTTGCACTAGTCACTCTGTTAGCTGTATTTGCTACGCTTAGAACACTTCGTGAAAAGAATTTTTTCGCAGGCGGCTTTGCAATTGCAACTGTACTCGTTTTCGGATGGTTTACAATTATGACTGTTCTATATAACGGGTACCCACCAGCAGCTTAATTCATTTACATGTTATTCTTCATCAAGATCTCACACAAAAAGAGGAAGGGGATTCCCCTTCCTCTTTTCATAGTTCACAACTTATATCATCTTCGCTTCGTATTTGTGCTTTTTTACAAGCCAAGCTCCTCCGATAACACCTGCATCGTTACCAAGTGTTGCAATCGCTAACTTCGTGCTCTTTACAGCACGTGAGAAAGCATATTGCTCGAAATAACGTTGAATTGGTTCTAATAGTGCATCTCCAGCTTTAGAAACGCCTCCACCAATAACAATTTTCTCTGGGTTCAACGTGCTAGAAAGGTTCGCTACAGCTAAACCTAAATAAGAAGCTACTTTTTCTACTACTTCGCCTGCTAGTTCATCGCCTTGTCCATGTGCTTCAAATACGTCTTTTGATGTAATACGTCCTTCTTCTGCTAACATAGAACGTAGAACACTTTCTTTATCAGTCTCTTGTATTTTTTGCATAGCAACACGCACAATACCCGTAGCAGATGCTACAGTTTCTAGGCAACCAGACTTCCCGCAATTACATGGGAAAGCATTCTCTGTAACGACTGTAATGTGTCCAATCTCACCAGCAGCACCGCTTACGCCGTGTACAATCTCACCATTGGCAATTACACCGCCGCCAACGCCAGTACCAAGAGTCATACAAATTAAATCTTTCGCTCCTTCACCAGCACCTTTCCACATTTCACCAAGCGCTGCTAAGTTTGCATCATTATCAATAACAACAGGTAATCCTGTTTCTACTTCTAATAAATCTTTTAACGGATAGTTTTTCCATCCTAAGTTAACCGCTTCATAAATCATTCCAGACGCCACGTGTACAGGACCAGGAGCTCCCATACCAATACCGATTAACTTACTTTTTAATTCGCCTAACTCTTCTAACTTTTTATCAATAGCTTTCGCTACATCAAGTGTAATATGTTTTCCTTGCTCATTTGTATTCGTAGGGATTTCCCACTTATGTAAAATTTCACCGTACACATTAATAAATGCTAATTTAATCGTTGTACCACCAAGGTCAACACCAACTAACCATTTCTCTTCCATGTTGCTTACCTACCTTTATCTAATTCTTATTTAGCTCTTTTTGAATTTCTTGCTTCAATAAAAATAAAGCTGTTTGATAGTCTTGTGGATCGATTAGCTGTGATTGATTTAATTCACGCAATTCATCTTGCATTAATTGTAAATCTGCAATTCGATCACCCGTATAAATAATCGTACCAAATTTCTTTAGCAATTGCTGAATATCATAAATAGATACCATTTCATCACCCTCTATGCTCACTTACTATAAAACATTATAATAAGAAAACGTTCACATATTTTATTATAATCAAGAAGAAAAAGTCTCGTCAATTTTTATTTGTCTATACAAGCCCATTTTTAACCATCGTTCCTTTTTCTGTAATAATTTTTTCTACATTTTTATCAAACGGCTCTACTGGAATATGATCTACCATTTGAAAACTATAAGCTAATGATAGCGTTTTCCCTTTATAATGCACGAGATAACGATCATAATAGCCACCGCCATATCCAATCCGTTCTCCTCGCGCTGTATAAGCTACGCCCGGCACGATTTGAAGATCAATTTCATCTGCATTCACTTCTTCCGTAAGTGCTGGAATTGGTTCACGTAAATTCATATACACCGTTTCTAATTGATCAAAATTACTAATTTGCCTAAAGGACATTGTTCGTGTTCCTTTATTACACTTCGGGACAACAACTTTCTTGCCCTCTTCCCAAGCTTTTTTAATAATAGGATATGTATTCACTTCATTTTCCATTGAGAGAGTGATTCCGATTGTTTTAGCTTCAGTCCACTCTTTTTGCGCATACAACGAACATGCAATTTGCTCTGATAAAGTTGTATACCGTTCTTCTGACAAAGAATTCATGTGCTCTATTATTCGTTTACGTAAACGTACCTTCTCTTCTCTCACACATTTTCCCCCTCACAGTGATACTTTTCTCTACGATGATAGTGTATCACTTTTAACAGAGGAATCGAATAAAAAAAAGAAACAGTAGGAAAATATTCCTACTGCTTACTTTGTTTCACGGTGTAACGTAGACTTCTTGTCACGCTTGCAATACTTTTTAAGCTCGATACGCTCAGCGTTGTTACGTTTGTTTTTCTTTGAGATATAGTTACGATCTCCGCATTCTGTACATGCTAGAGTAATATTCACACGCATTCTTATTTCCCTCCAGTACTAATAACTTAAATCAGACTATACTATAATACCACTTTTAAAATAAAAATTCTACACCTTTTGATATTGTCTAATTTTTTCTATAAGATTTTTCATGTTTTCCCTTGCTATTACTGGGTTTCTAGCATGTGAATACACTAAAAATTTCGGTTGTTTTGTGTCAGAAACGATATAAGACCACTCTTTTTCCGTATATTTGAACTGTACTCCTTCAAATATACCGTCTTCCTTTCTTTCCATATCAGCCAATAATTTCCTCATCACTTTCCCTTTTTCATTCCATGAACATACAACTTCATCACAAAGTAGATAGAGCGGAGGTGATTGCTCTACTATGCTGAGAAACGTTTTTCCCTGCAATGCTATTAGCTCAAATAATTTTCCTATTCGATATAAAATATCTCGTTTCCATCTCGCTTGAAACGACTTTTTTTCATCCTGCGTATAAAATAGAAGGTAACACTCTCCTAATTTCAAAGACATTGGGTAAATATTTCCTGTTGATTCAAGTAATAAATCTGGAATATCTACCTCTTCAAAATCTGTCCCTTGGTAAATATTACTATGATTATCATATAACTCGAAATAATTTCCTTGCTCTGAAAACATAAGCGCCATATTTGCTTTACTTGATTTCATCAAAGCTTTCACATGATCCTTTTGTTCGCCCGCGTAAATCCACGTAACTGTACATCCTAGTCTTTGTAAAAAGAGCATAAGTAAATGTTGTAACATATCATTTCTCTTATTAATAAGAAGATGAAACTTCTGTTTTTGTATTTTCTCAATATCAATGCGTTCTAATACAGCCTCTATATAATCATGTAAAGAAACGTGGACTAGCTTATTCCGCCCCATTTCCTTCTCACATACGTAATAAAACGACTCAGACATATATACTTGTTCTATCGCTTTTTGCTGCTTATACGTTAATTGTACCCCATCCTTGCCATACAACTTTATAACAACCTCTTTTTCATTTTCTACTTGAATGAAAACCCCGCCTGCACATTTTAAATCCTGAATACTATACTGAAAAAGAGACTCGTTCATTTCTTTGCATTCCATCGTATGAACTCCGATACCATGAATCGCATGAAGAAAGAGATTTTTATAAGAGGTCGTTTCTATATGTTCTTGACTCCCAATTAATATACTTTCTCCTTTGGCAAAAAGAGATCCGTACGCCATCGCAACCTTTACAATAAATTGAGGAGTGATTTCAACATTACCTCTTCCTACAATGCGGCTTTTTTGCAACCATCCTGCACTCTTTTCACTTTCTTGAACACCAGCCGACCCTACTACCGAATAGCTGTCAATCGCCTTATATGGCCATAGTTTTCCCTTTTGCTTAATTACCGTACTCTTCCCTATATGACAATGATCCGCTACAATGCTTTTTTGAAACAATGTAACGTCATCTTCCACCATTGTATGCTCTCCTATTGTCGTTTCAAATAACTCACAATACTGCCCTATGTGAGCATTTGCAAAAACAATACTTTTTTGAAGATGAGAATAGCTTGAAACAATACTATTTTTCCCGATAATAGAGTACGGTTCAATTACAGCTCCAGCACCAATCTTTGCTCCTTCTCCAATAAAAGAGGGACCGTGAATTTTCGTTCCTTTTCCAATCGTCACCCCTTCTCCCATCCATACCATCGGCAATACTTCCGTGTAAGGAATAGGTACTTGTAATTTTTTCGTTAACAAATCAAATTGTGCTTGTCGATATTGATCAAATGTACCGATATCTAACCAATAGCCTTCTGACAAATATGCAAATAACGCGTTCTTATTTGCCAATAATGGAAAAACATCTTGACTGAAATCAAAAAATTCTCGGGGCGGTATGTAAGAAAAAATTTCTGGCTCCATAATATATATACCTGTATTCACAATATTAGAAACTACCTCATTCCAACTCGGTTTTTCTATATATCGTGTAACCTCTTGTTCTTTGTTCATTACAACTAAACCGAATGAGAGTGGATTTTCTACTTCCTTTACAAACATAGTTACCATTCTTTTCTTTTGTTCATGAAACACAATGCCTTCTGATAATTGAAAATCAGTTAACGCATCCCCGCTTATGACAACAAAAGTTTCATCCAAGAATTTTTCCGCTTGTTTAATACTTCCTGCAGTACCAAGCGGTGGAGAGTCTTCAAAGTAGTACAAATTGACGCCCCATTTGCTACCGTCACCAAAGTATTGTTTAATGGCCGTACTCATATACTGAACAGTAATGGCAATCTCACGAATACCATGCTGACGTAATAATTCAATATTGTATTCCAAAACTGGCTTCTCTAATAATGGCAACATCGGCTTTGGAGTATTACATGTTAATGGTCTAAGGCGTCGTCCTTTTCCTCCAGCTAAAATAACCCCCTTCATATACTTCAGCCTCCACTTATATAATGTTCAGTAACTTCATATACGATATGTATATTATCTATCCCACATTAAGTAGCAGTATAAAATGAAACCTTAAATAGTAGAGATTTTTTCATCTACCGTTGATGGCTGACAAGCAGTATAGCTCCCAATATACACGTACCTTTTAAACACAAAAAAGAAAGCGCTTACTATTAACTTAGTAAAATATTACTTACTAAACGAACAACATATATGTCCTATTTTTTCCATTATATTATGATACATCTTATCATCATAAACTAAAGTAAACAATGAGCTTTTTTTGTCATGTTTTGACTAAAAAAAGCAGGTGATGTTTCACCTGCTTTTTTTCTTTATTCATTTAATAAGTAATGCTTTCCTTTTACTAAATAAAAAACATTTTCAGCAATATTTGTAATATGGTCTGCTACACGCTCAATATATCTCGCTACAAATGATAATTGCGTGATTTGCGTAATTGCTTCTGGTTGTTCTGGGACTGATGATATAAATTCACGAATCGCTTTCCCATATATTTCATCAACTGAATCATCCATTTCGGCAATTTGTTTCGCAAAAGTTAAATTTTCTTGCTCATATGCATCTAACGCTAACTGTAACATCTTATTTGCAATTGCAAACATCTCATCAAGATTGTGCAAACTAACAGACGCTTCTTTTTCCCCAAGGCGAATCGTTGATTTCGCAATATTAACAGCATGATCTGCAATACGTTCTAAGTCTGTCGCTGTTTTAATTGAAATGAAAATCCTTCTTAAATCACTTGCTACAGGTTGCTGCTTCGTAATAAGCATAAGCGCAAGATCATTTATTTCCTCTTCTAAATTATCCATACGATAATCACCATCTATTACCTCTAACGCTTTCTCTACATCCCTTTTATGAAGACCTTCCATAGCAAGCAATAAAGCTTCCCTCGCTAGTTCACCAAGATCAATTACCTTTTGCTGTAACGTTTTTAAATCACATTGAAATTGTTCTCTTACCATTGTGTCTTCCCCCTCAATATTGTGTGCCATTATATATAAATCTCCTATGTAAGGCCTCTTATCTCTGTAATCAACCTTACATAGGAGAAATATTCCTTCTCAATAAAGTGAAACTTTAATCAGTGGGGATTTTGTTCATCACCCACTGATTATCAGCCCTCACCAATCGGGCTTTTACGGGCAGCCCGTCCCCCGCCTAACTTCTTTGCTTTCGCTGAATTTTGAGGTGGGGGGCTTACTGCCCGGCGAATAGCGAGATAAAACAAGAAATACCCTCTGTTAAGAGGGTATTTGCTCTTAGCCTTGCTAGCGACATCAACCGAATCGGCCTGTAATATAATCTTCTGTACGCTTATCTGAAGGTGTCGTAAATAATTTATTTGTATCTGTATACTCCACAACTTCTCCACTTAAGAAGAAAGCAGTTTTGTCTGAAATACGTGCTGCCTGTTGCATGTTATGCGTTACGATAACGATGCTAAAGTCTTTCTTTAATTCTTGAATTAATTCTTCTACTTTTAATGTTGAAATTGGATCTAGTGCCGATGTTGGCTCATCCATTAAAATAACGTCTGGTTCAATCGCTAAACAACGTGCGATACATAGACGCTGTTGCTGTCCACCAGATAAACCGTATGCATTATCGTGCAAACGATCTTTTAACTCCTCCCAAATTGCTGCTCCACGTAAACTTTTTTCAACAATTTCATCCAATGTTTTCTTGTCGCTAATACCATGAATTTTCGGGCCGTATGCTACATTTTCATAAATAGATTTTGGAAATGGATTTGGCTTTTGGAACACCATTCCTACATGTGTTCGCAATTCTTCAACTGGGTATGATTTATCAAATATATTGCGCTCTCTATATTCAATTACGCCTGTAGTTCGCACGATTGGTACTAACTCTACCATACGATTTAATGTTTTTAAGTACGTAGATTTACCACAACCACTTGGTCCGATAATTGCCGTAACTTCATTCTCATGAATGCTTAAATTAATATCTTTTAAAGCATGGTCTTCTCCGTACCATAAATTTAAGTTTTTCGTATCAAATACTACTTTCTTTGGCGCAGTCTCGATTTTCTCCTCGTTTTTCACCTGTACATTTACTACTGTTGCTACCATTTGAATTCCCCTTTCATCCATTTCCAACTTATTTTCGATTTCGTAACCATAGGACAAATATATTGATAAAGAGCAACAAACCTAACAAAACAATCATTCCAGCAGCTGCTACATACTGAAATTCTTCTTGTGGTCTACTCATCCAATTAAAAATTTGAATTGGTAAAACTGTAAATCTATCAAACATACTAAATGGAACATAATTTGCAAATGCAAGTGCCCCAATAACTAATAGCGGTGCCGCTTCTCCAATCGCTCTTGATATCGCTAACGTACAACCCGTTATAATTCCTGGGAAAGCATATGGCAATACAACTTGATACATCGTTTGCCACTTCGTAGCACCTAATCCGTAAGAAGCTTCTAATAATGAACTTGGTACAGATCGTATCGCTTCTTGACTTGCTACTACAACTGTAGGTAAGACGAGTAAACTCATCGTCAGTGCCGCCGCAATAATACTCTCACCTAAATGAAGAGCATATACAAAAATAGTTAAGCCGAGTAATCCAAATACGACGGAAGGTACTCCTGCTAACGTTTGATTATTAATTTCTATTACCTTTTTAAATATAGATTCCTTCGCATATTGCTCTAAATAAAGAGCAGTCCCGACTCCAAATATAAAGGAGACTGGTATAACAATGCTCATAAATAATATCGTTCCTGACAATGCTGCAGCAATCCCAGCTTCTTTCGGATTACGCGAAGCAAAGTTTGTAAAGAAATCTAACGAAAGATAACTTATACCTTTTTCAAAAATTTGAAAAAGCAAAATAAGCAGTATTACTATCGAAAACAAAATAGCTATATAAAATAACATTTTGTAAACTCGATCTTTAAAAAAACGTGATGCCATATTTTCTTGTATTTTTTTATGATTCAACATTCGCATATTATGTCACCTTCCTAAAGCGGCGCATAATAAACTGCGAAATGATGTTCATGATAAAAGTAAACAAGAATAAAGTTGCGCCTACAGCGTACATGCTGTAATACGTAATTGTTCCATGCGGAGCATCACCTAAACTCACTTGCACAATATAGGCTGTTAGCGTTTGAATAGAGTGTGTCGGATTAAGCGATACGTTCGGCGTAGATCCCGCTGCAATTACAACGATCATCGTTTCACCAATTGCCCTGGAAGCAGCTAATATGATCGCTGCCATAATCCCTGTAAAAGCTGCAGGAAACACGACTTGTTTTACCATCTCAAACCGAGTTGCTCCAAGTGCTAACGAAGCTTCTTTCGTTCCTTTCGCTACAGCTCTCATCGCGTCTTCAGATAGAGACGCAATTGTAGGTATCATCATAAAGCCAATAACAATACCTGGACTGATCGCATTAAAAAACTGTAAATCTGGTATAATCCGTTGTAAAAGCGGTGTGACAACTGTTAATGCAAAAAAACCATATACAATTGTCGGAATACCTGCTAATAGTTCTAACATCGGTTTTAATACTTTCCTTGCACCGTTTGAAGCATATTCGCTTAAAAATACGGCACACGCTAAACCGATAGGGATTGCTACGAGCATGGCAATTACTGTTACAAGCAACGTTCCACATATAAGTGGTAATATACCGAATTTAGGATCTTCAAAAAAAGGTAACCATTCTTTCTCTGTCAAAAAGGAGAGTAATGGTATTTTTTGAAAAAACATCAATGTTTCATTTGCCAATGTAAAAATAATTCCAAGTGTCGTTACAATAGACACGCTAGCAATTATTTTTAGTAATAATGGAACGATTCGATTGATTCGCTGCGTTTTTTTTCTTTGTTTTGTATTTCTTTCAATCAAATGTTGCACAGAAAATGTAATTTGACTTTTGTCATTATGAGCCAAAGATGAAAACCCCTTTCCACCCTGACATTACCTTTTTATTTCTGTTAACATCCGCAGCTGTTCATTGTATTTTTCTTTTGGTAATTTTACATATCCTACCTCTTCAGAAAGATTACCAACATGCTGAATCATAAACTCAACATAATTTGCTACATTCATTTTATTTCGGATAGATGCATCATTCACATAAGCAAATAGCGACCTAGATAATGGCTTATACTTACCTGATTGAATGGTATCTTTCGTCGGAAGTACACCATTCACTTTTATTGCTCTCACCTTATTTCGATTGGCCATATAATAAGCATATCCTACAAAAGCAATGGCATTTTTATCATTCATTACCCCTTGCATAATAACTTGATCATCTTCAGACAAAGAGACTTTTTTTACAATGCGACTATTTTGTAAGATGACGTTTTGAAAATAATCATACGTACCAGAGTCTACACCTGGCGCATAAAACTTCACCTGTTCACGTGGCCATGATGAATGAATTTGTGACCATCGCTTTTCGCTTCCATCTTCACTCCATAATACACGTAACTCGTCTACCGTCATATTGTCTACCCAATTATTTTGGCGGTTTACAACGATCGTAAGACCATCGTAAGCGACTTCAAACGGTGTAAACTGAATGGAGTTTTTCTTCATTTCATTTTCTTCCACTTGTTTCATTGCTCTCGAAGCATTATTTATATCTACTTCTCCTTTACTGAAACGATTAAATCCTCCTCCTGTTCCAGAAACACTGATGGAAATTTTCACGTTCGGATGCACCTTTGTATATTCCTCCGCTACCGCTTCTATAATAGGAAAAACCGTTGAGGATCCATCAACTCTCACTTCTCCCATTTCATTCACAGCAAATGCAGTAGATGTGCCAACATAAAAGAAACATGTCGACAGTATGAAAACTTTAATTGATGCACTTATCCATTTCACGTGTTCTTCCTCCTAGAAGTAACCGGAAATAACAGGATTACAGATATAAGAATACTGCTAAACTATTAATTCGGTTTTAATTGTTTGTAAAAGTTTTGTAAAGTTCCACAAGAATCAACATAAGGTAAACTCGAATCCGTATCCACCGTTCCTCTTCACAGATAATTGGCTCATAAAATCGTTATCCTCTAGAGGCTTGTGTAAGTATCATTTGTGAGATCTCTTATTTTTTTCGATATAATATGCTTGTATGCTTGTCCACCTTATTAAAACGTATGCATGAATCATAAAAAAAAGCACACTATCTTTTCAGATAGTGTGCTTTTTTACAACTTTTTTATTCATCATCTTGCTCTTTATTTTTCTTATCTATTTCCTCTTGTGTAGCTTCGCCATTTTCTACTTTTTTCAAATCAAAATACGCGTCCATAATGTCACGGCTAATATAACCGTTAATACCTGATTTATCATCTACCCAAGGTACAACAACAGAAAATGCTACTTCAGGGTCTTCAAATGGTGCATAACCTACTAACGTTAAGTTATATGTCTCTTTACGCTCACCCTTTGCATTTCTACCAATCTCTTTATCTCCGCCATACACAGTTTGAGCTGTACCTGTTTTACCAGCAGCTTTATATTGTGCGCCTGTAAAGTATTTCGCAGCTGTACCACCAGACTCATTAAATACTTGTCTAAATCCTTCCTGAACACGTTTAATTTGTGATTCAGGCATATCAACACGATTTAGTACTTTCGGCTCCATTGAATGAACAACTTTTCCTACTTCATCTGGTTTCGCTGACGGTTGACGAATTTCCTTTACAACTTGCGGCTGCATACGGTAACCACCATTTGCAATTGTTGAAACATATTGTGCTAATTGAAGTGGTGTATACGTATCATACTGTCCAATTGATAAATCTAATAAGAAACCTGGCTGATCTCCTCTACCGATTTGACCCGCAGATTCATTCGGTAAATCAATACCTGTTTTTACGCCAAGTCCAAACTGTCCGAAATAATAACGCATCGTATCAAATGCTTTTTGTGGTATATCTAACGTACCACCTCTCACATATTGAACGCCTGCGAGATTCATCGCTGTTTTAAACATATATACGTTAGAAGACATTTTTAATGCTGTTAAATCATTAATATATCCCATCGTCTTCCACGAAGCTTTTTGTTTCGTTCCCTTTAATTTAATTGGTTCATCAAGCTGAACTGAACCTGGTTGAATCGCACCTGTTTGATACCCTGTAAGTACTGTCGCACCTTTTACAGTCGATCCCATCGGATAAGAACTTGTCATCGTTCCTAATGCGAAATCTTGTACTTTCGTTTCGCCATTTTCTTCCACTAACTGTTTTCCTGCCATAGATAAAACTTCACCATTTTTTGGATTCATCATTACAACGAATGCACGATCTAGAAGCGGTTGCCCACCTTTATATCTCAATAAACTTTTCGTGATAATTTCTTCTACACGCTTTTGTAATTCCATATCAATTGTTAAATTCAGATCATTACCACTTTGTCCTTTTGATACGTTAATCGTTTCTAAAATATTACCGTTTTTATCTGTAATATTTTTCACTTCTGCTTTCGTGCCGTGCAAACTATCTTCATATTGCTGTTCAAGATAACTTTTTCCTACTCGTTCATTTCGATTATAATCACGAACAAGATAGTAATCTAGTCTTTCTCTCGGTAAACCTTCATCAGACGTTGACACCCCACCAAGTACACTTCGGAATAAATCACCATCATATGCATATTTTCGTTCCCAATCGACACTTGTATCTACACCCGGTAATGTTGCTAGGTTTTCACTAATAATCGCATATTCTTTTTCTGTGGCATCCTTCTTAATGACTTGTGGCGTCATCGCATATCCGCCGTCCATTTTACTTTTAATCGCTAGTACTTCTAAATCTTTTGCGGATAATTGATTCACTTCTTCTTCTGTCACGCGATTTCGTTGACGCTCGTCTAATTCTTTATCGTCAATTTTTTTATCTTTAAACGCTTGACGATCTTTATCCGTAATTTTTTCTTGCGCTTCCTCTTTATGAATAGCAAGCCAATAATCTTTTTTATCGCGATCTGTTAATTTATCTGTCGGTACTTCAATCAAATCTGCTAGCTTTTTCGCTGTTTCTAAGCGAGCCTCTGCAGTTGATCCTTTCATTTTTGTAAATGTAATCGTACGTACAGCTGCATTATCTACTACAGCTCGCCCATAACGGTCAAATATTTTCCCACGTGGTACAGGATTACTGATCGTCGAGTTTTCTTTCCTCTCCACTTCATTCTTATATTCCTCACCGCGAACAATTTGTACATAACCAAGCCTTACAATAACCGCGGAGAACATTAAAAACACGCAGAAAAACAGCACGTTTAACCGAAAAGGAACGTGAGTCTTTTTCTTTTGTTGTTTCTGCTTCTTGCCCATACAAACCCCCTCTACCAACAGCTATGTAATGTGAAAGGGACACCTTCATACAGGTGTCCTCACTGCTGTCTTACATCTTTTTCTATTCTAGCATAAAACAACCGAGAAGTTAACCTTCTGGTTCTGTTTGATTCTGCGTGGTTCCTTGCGTTACAATACTTGTTTTACTCGCATTTCCCTCATTATATTTGACATTTTTAACTGCAAAATAAATAAGAAAATGTCCTGCACCTAAAATACATAATAAGTAAGGTAAACTTTTTTCAGGCGGGAAGAATAGTACAGCACATAAAAAACTTAAAATCGAGCAAATTCTTCCTGCATTTAACCACAATTCCCGGACAACTACATACTCAACTCGCCACTCTCTCGCATTTTTCGCTCTACCAATTACATCATATGTCATGGATCCGTACGGAACGAGTAAAATGGGGTATGCAATCGCGATACACGCTGCATAAATAAGTAATTTTTTGTATGTAACGTTGAATATAACTAAAAATACGACAGCATATAAAATAATGCCTCCAAGCAAAATTGCTTTTTTCCGCCATTCCTTCTTTAACATACGAGTGACTAAGTAGTAACATACAAATGATACTGCCGAATTTACTAAGCTATATTTCCCTAATGCAAGCTCGCTATCAGTTGCTAAATACACGTACACTGAAATAACAAAAATAAACGTTCCCTCTCTTAACCCTTGAAAAAAATGTGCACGTGTAATTCTTCCCCAATTTTTATCAATTTGCCGCTCTTTCAATACTTGTACAATTTCATACCGACCTTCACATTCTCTCTTAGATACAAAAAAGCTTAAAATGACAGCAATTGCAAATAACAGTAACGAAAGAAAGAATATGACCGTATAGCCACTCCATTTTTCCATACGTGAAATTGTGTATCCAGCTGCTATCGGTCCAATCATGCCAGAGAAGGATGTAAGAAGTCCTAGAAACCCGTTAAAAAAATCTCTTGTTTCTGGTTCTGTAATCTCAAATGTTAATAAGTTAAACGCGAGCCAGTAAAAACCATATCCGACTCCTAAAAGAGCCCCCATTAATAAAATATAGTGAGAAGCGCTTTTTCCCGCCACTAAAACAACGATAAAAAAAACTGCTAACGTGCCTACGCCTATTCGCAACAAAATTGAGCGATCAATACGCTTCGCTAATTTCCCACCTATAAGAAATGTGAGAGGCTGTAATACAACGCTGGCCAAATTATATAAGCCAAGATTCACATAATTTTGCGTTTGTTTCCATAAATAAATGTTAACAAACGTATTCGATAAAGAAATTGCGAGCGTGTATAAACCTCCAATAAGGAGCAATAACACTAAATCCCGATTCACTTCAACGTCACCAATTACATGTTTCCACTTCATACACAACTCTCCTTTACTTCATGTTCTAGTCTTCCAAAGACAAGCTCAATTATGTAAAAGGAGAGCATAGAAAAAAGCTAGGAGCATTCTCCTAGCTTTTTTCTATCGTTATTGCAATTATTTTGCTTCTTGGTAACGTTTTTCAGCAGCGTTCCAATCTACAACATTCCAGAATGCACCGATGTAATCTGGACGACGGTTTTGGTAATTTAAGTAGTAAGCATGCTCCCAAACATCTAAACCGATAACTGGAGTTTTACCTTCAGTTAGAGGAGAATCTTGGTTTGGCGTGCTTGTTACTTCTAACTCACCATTATTTACTACTAACCAAGCCCAACCAGAACCGAAACGAGTTGCGCCAGCTTTTGCGAATTCTTCTTTGAATGCATCGAAGCTACCGAATTTCGCTTCAATTGCAGTTGCAAGTTCGCCTACTGGTTGTCCGCCACCGTTTGGAGATAAGATTGTCCAGAAGAATGTATGGTTAGCATGTCCGCCACCATTGTTACGTACAGCTGTACGGATTGCTTCTGGTACTTCGTTTAAGTTTGCAACTAATTCTTCTACGCTTTTGTCAGCTAATTCTGCATGACCTTCTAAAGCAGCGTTTAAGTTTGTAATGTACGTGTTATGATGTTTTGTATGATGGATGTTCATTGTTTCTTTGTCAAAGTGAGGCTCTAAAGCATCATACGCATAAGGTAAATTTGGTAATTCGTGTTTTGCCATTGTTATATTCCTCCCAGTTTATGTATTGCCACTTAAGTGACATACAACTTCATTCTACCCTAATTGCCATAGGGTGCAAACAAATAAATCACATTGTCTTGCTATCATTAAAGTAGCAAAATTCCCACTTCTTTTCAATTAAAATGCTCATATATTCCGTAAAAAAAGCTCCCTTCTACAAGGAAGCTTCCTGCTGACATAATAAACATGTGAAATGGATATGGACCCTGTAGGACTCGAACCTACGACCGGACGGTTATGAGCCGTCTGCTCTAACCAGCTGAGCTAAGGGTCCACAATTATGTATGTAACAATATATCAAATATAGAATTCCTATCGGATATATTCTTCAAGAAATGTAAGATAAATTTACCATATAGAAAAGAAAAGTGTCAATTGTATTTTTCTCTTTTAAAAGAAGAAAAATAATAAAAAGAAATTTAGTTATCTCCACTATATGTAAATATAATATATCTTGAGCTTCCCTAGATTCCTACGTTACAATGATTTTATACATACATAAAGGAAGTGAATCTATGTCCATATTTACCCAATTAGCCAAAAGCGTATATTCGCCTAAAGATATGGCGTTATTCCGTTTTCAAAAAATCGGAAAAACCATTTTGTATATTATGCTACTTTGTCTAATCACTACTATTCCAAGAACGTTCTTTTACGGTAGCTTTATACAAGATAGTGTTACCATGGTAAATCAAGCAATTGAAAAAGATTTACCTGATTTTAAAATCGAAAATGGTGAACTAAAAGCTGATATTGAGCAACCTATTCAAAAAGAAGAGGGAGATGCTCTTTTCGTATTTGATCCAAATACAACAGATATAGAACAATACCAAAATAAAACTGGTTTATTTATTTTAAAAGATAAAGTAGTTTCTATAGGAAATGGTCAAACACAAACATACTCCTACAATGATTTATTAGGGACATCTCTTGAGAAGAAAGATTTGCAAGATTTCATTTCTGTATTCGATAGTATTTATCCAATTTTATTAGCTGTTATCGGCGTGTTAGTGTACCTATTCCAACTGTTTATTACTTTCTTAGGAATTACTTTACTTGCGTTTATAGGTTCCGCTATGAGTGGTCAACGTAAATTATCTTATAAGCAAGTATGGACTTTAACTGCTTACAGCTACACAATCCCAACCATCTTCTTTATGATTATGGATTCATTCAAAATTGTTGTACCTGGTTCAACATTCATTTATATCGCAGTTGTTTTAATTGTTCTATACTTAACGATTAAAGAAGTTCCAAAACCGAAAGAAAAATAATAACGAAAAAAATGCCTAAATAGGCATTTTTTTTTTGGACAAGCATATATTCCTAGCAAAGGAGTGAAGAATATGAAAAGATTAGGTGTATTCTTATTCGTGCTTGTTCTTGGTTATATATTTTATTACGATATAAAAATCGGCACTTTACCGATGTTAAGTTCATATAAAAAAACAACTGCAGCCCAAACGATAAAACAAGAAAGTACAGATACAAAACAAAAGAAAAAGAACAAAGCAGAAAAAGAAACAGATGTCTCCTATAAAACAATTGAAGTCAAAACAGGTGAGACAGTTCTTTCTATTACCGAACAAATTAACAAGAAAAAAATCCCTTCTATTGAAAAGGTAATTGATGACTTTAAACAGCTGAACAAAAGTACATCTGCTACAAAAATCCAAATTGGAAAGTCTTATAAATTCCCGTTATATCAATAAGCAATCACTTAATCCTTGTCAATTACATAAAGGCGCTGATACAATAGTAAAAGTGAAACCGAGCACTTCGGTTTCTATAGCCCTGTGTCACGTATACTATCCTTGATATAAGGGACTAAATAAGAAACTTCTTTTATAAGGAGAGCGATCTATTCGTGAATGAAATGACTCATCGTACAAAAACACGTCCAGTTAAAGTCGGTAATTTAACAATTGGCGGTAATAATGAATTAATTATACAAAGTATGACAACAACAAAAACACATGATGTTGAAGCAACAGTTGCTGAAATTAAACGTTTAGAAGAAGCTGGCTGTCAAGTCGTGCGTGTTGCTGTTCCAGACGAACGCGCAGCAAATGCTATTGCTGATATTAAAAAACAAATCAACATTCCACTTGTTGCTGATATTCATTTTGATTATCGCCTTGCTTTAAAAGCAATTGAAGGTGGCATTGATAAAGTACGTATCAATCCAGGTAACATTGGTCGTCGCCATAAAGTAGAAGCTGTAGTAAATGCAGCAAAAGAACGCGGTATTCCAATCCGTATCGGTGTAAACGCAGGTTCGTTAGAGCGTCACATTTTAGAAAAGTACGGATACCCAACTGCAGATGGTATGGTCGAGAGTGCCCTACATCACATTAAAATTTTAGAGGACTTAGATTTCCACGATATTATCGTATCTATGAAGGCCTCTGATGTTAACTTAGCAATTGAAGCATACGAGAAAGCTGCACGTGCTTTTGATTACCCATTACATTTAGGTATTACAGAATCTGGAACATTATTTGCTGGAACTGTAAAAAGTGCCGCTGGTCTTGGAGCAATCTTAAATAAAGGCATCGGAAATACATTACGTATTTCATTAAGTGCTGACCCAGTTGAAGAAGTAAAAGTTGCGCGTGAACTATTAAAGTCATTCGGCCTTGCATCTAATGCAGCAACGCTTATTTCTTGTCCAACTTGTGGTCGTATTGAAATTGATTTAATTAGCATCGCTAACGAAGTGGAAGAATATATCTCTACACTACAAGTACCAATTAAAGTTGCAGTACTTGGCTGCGCTGTAAACGGTCCTGGTGAAGCTCGTGAAGCTGATATCGGTATTGCTGGTGCACGTGGAGAAGGACTATTATTCCGTAAAGGGCAAGTCGTTCGTAAAGTACCAGAAGAAATAATGGTAGAAGAACTGAAAAAAGAAATCGATGTAATTGCTGCTGAAATGGCTGCTGAACGAGAAAAAGAAAAAGAAACACAAGAACAATAAAAAAAAGCTCGTCAGTTATGTAACTGACGAGCTTTTACTTTGCACATTTTGGACAACGGCCATATATTTCAAACTTATGACCCGTTACTTCATAACCGTTAAAATCTTTATTCATAAAATCCATCGGGCAGGAAGTAATCTCTTTCGTCCCTCCGCAATCTAAACAAATAAAATGATGATGATGTTCCATAATAGAACATGTAAAACGAAAATGTTTTTCACCGTTTAATTCTGTTTGTTCTAAAACACCGATTTCAGCAAACACCGTTAAGTTACGATAAATCGTATCAAAGCTAAGACCTGGATAATCATCCTTCATATGCTCTAAAACGTCTTTCGCCGTTAAATAACGATTGTGAGCTGCAAATAATCTGAGCATTTCTTCCCTTTTCCCAGTATGTTTGTATCCTTTATCTTTCATTAGGCGTAAAGCTTCTGTTAGATTCATATCTATCCCTACTTTATGCAGTTTTTTTCTTCTTCCATAAAATCGCACCAATTAAAATAAGAACTGCTATCATAACAATTGTACCACCTGGTGCTAGATCAAGTTGATACGAAGCAAACATTCCACCAATTACTGCAATTTCCCCAAATAAAATGGAGAAGAAAATTGTTTGTTTAAATCCATTCGCAATACGAATACTTGCTGCAACTGGTAACGTCATTAATGATGATACGAGAAGAACCCCTACTACACGCATTGATACTGCAATGACAAGAGCAACCAATATAATGAAAATAAAGTGAATCCATTTTGCACTCAAACCAGTTGATACAGCATATTCCTCATCAAACGATAGTAAAAATAACTCTTTGTATAATAAAGTAATCGTTACAATAACGGCAATTGCTACAATACCAATAATGATTAAATCTGTACTTGTTACAGCACTTACACTACCGAATAAATAACTAAATAAATCTGTGTTAAATCCATTTGCAAGTGAAATAAAAATAACGCCAATCCCCATTCCTGCTGAAAGAATAATTGGAATTGCTAATTCTTGATAATGTTTATATACAGTACGTAGTTTTTCAATTAGTAACGCCCCGCCAATAGAAAAAAACATTCCCATATATAACGGATTTAAAAATCCCCCTGTGAAAATTGTTTTTTCTAGTAGTAAACTTGCAGCAATACCCGATAATGTCACGTGACTTAATGCATCTGCAATAAGCGACATACGACGAATGACAACAAATACACCGATAAGCGGTGCAACAAGTCCTATTAAAATCCCTGCATATAAAGAGTTACGTAAAAAGTCATATTGTAAAAAATCTTGTATCATTATACCCTCCCGTGATGCTCATGCTCGTGTTCTAAACGATGAACATGATGTCCATATAAGACGGACATTTCTGCATCTTCTAACTCTCGGAACTTCTCTACATTTCCATGGAAATGTAGATGTTGGTTTAGGCATGCAACATGTGTTACTTTCTCAGTAACAGCTCCCATATCATGCGTAACGAGAATTAATGTGATTCCTAACCTTTTGTTTAAATCCTCTAATATCTCATAAAAACTTTCTACATTCTTCACATCGATTCCAACAGTAGGCTCGTCCAAAATAAGTAATTCAGGATCACTAACGAGCGCACGAGCAATAAATACACGCTGTTGTTGTCCACCAGAAAGTTCTCCGATATTGCGCCCTTGAAACTCACTCATTCCTACATCAGCAATTGCTTTTTCTACTTTTTCCTTATCGCTTTTCGTGAAAAAGCGAAACAGCCCTTTTTTCGAAACGAGTCCCATTGACACAACTTCAAACACAGTTGCCGGAAAACCAGAATTAAAGCTATTTGCCTTTTGCGACACATAACCAACTTTGTTCCATTCTTTAAACTTCTTACTATCAACACCAAACAAACGAATACTTCCCTGTTTTGGCTTTAAAACACCTAATAAACATTTTAGTAACGTTGATTTCCCAGAACCATTTGGTCCAACTAAACCTAAAAAAGCTCCCTTCGGAACTTGCAAGTTAATATCTTCTAACACATTTCGATCTTCATATTGAAATGACAATCCTTCTATTTCTAATATATTATTCATAGCATCTCACCTATTTTAATTCAGAATGATTCCGATTTATATCTATTTGAATTATAGTATAGCTTATTATAGTTGTAAACCAATCTGCCTAAAATATATCTACTTTTTCAAGAAACCTTATCATTATAACAAAAAGCAGAGAAAAATTCTCTGCTTTCGAAAAATATTCCTATAAAGTGCAACCTTAATTAAATGAGTCCATCCGATGGGCGAAGGCTGTTACCGAATACATTTTTAGTGAATAGCCGATTTAAACTTACCACCATTTGTCTCTTGTGTACTCATAATTGTAACAAACGCATTCGCATCAATTTCATACACAATTGATTTCAGCTTTGTCACTTCTAGACGCGTTACAACTGCATAAATCACTTCTTTTTCTTTATCCGTGTAACCGCCTTTCGCTACAAGCTTTGTCGTTCCACGACCAAGACGATGCAAAATCGCATTTGATACTTCCTCATATTGATCTGATACAATTAAAACTGCTTTCGTTTCATCTAAACCTTGAATAACTGTATCAATTGTTTTGAATGCGATATAGTACGTCATAACAGAATACATAGCTTGTTCCACACCAAATACAAATGCTGCCCATGCAAAAATAAATAAGTTCACAAACATTACAAATTCGCCAACGGAGAAAGGTAATTTCTTCGTTAATAAAATACCCATAATTTCTGTTCCGTCCATTGATCCACCGTGACGAATAACAAGCCCTACACCAAGGCCTAAAATAAGACCACCAAACACTGTCGCTAAAATCGGTTCTGTTGTAAATGGCGGAACAGCATGTAACGTTGATTCAATAAACGCTAAAGCTACAATACCGAATGCCGAAGATAACATGAACGTTTTTCCGATTTGCTTATAACCCGAATACATAAATGGGATATTGAGAATAACGACTAAAGTAGAGAAACTTAACCACCAAATATTAGGAGTAAGATAATCTAATATAAGAGAAATACCAATAATTCCACCATCAATAATTTTATTTGGCATTAAGAATAGTTCAATCGCTACCGCTGCGCATGCTGCCCCAAAAATAATCATAACTAAACGATAAATAAGATGGATAACACTTTCTTTTCGATGTTGCTTCTGCTCCATAAGTCCTCCTTATACTCTTTTTCTATATTTTTGTTCTTATATTATAACATACGCTTCTTTTTCTCATGAAAAAAGAAACTCTATACGAATATGTACAAGCTACGTACTCATATATTTCGATAGAAGAACGAGTGAAGGAGGATAACTCGATGAATCTCATTAAACAACTTGTAAATAAAAAATTAAATCATATTTCTACAAAAGAGTTATTGAAATATAGTAAAGAGTATGAGGTTTCTATTACGACTGCACAAGCTGATCAAATTGTTGGACTTATGAAAGGAAAGAATATTAATATTTACGATAATGACGAACGACTAGAGCTCTTAAAACAAATAGCAAAAGTAACCTCCCCTGCTACTGCCCAACAAGTAAATACTTTATTTCAGCAACTACTAAAATAAGGAGGGGGAAATCCCCTCCTTATTGCTTATTGCGCTTTAATTTTCTCAAGAATTCCTTCATCAAAAGTACCATTTTTCAGCATTTCGATTTCTAATTTATATGGCGGCTTCTTATCTTTTTTATCTTCACCTACATATGGCGTTTCAAGAATTTTTGGTACGTGCATTAACTGTGGATGATGTACAATATGATGCAACGCTTTATAACCGATATGACCGAAACCGATATTTTCATGACGGTCCTTTCCTGCGCCGCGTACATTTTTACTATCATTAATATGAAGTACTTGTAAACGATCAATACCAACAATCTTATCAAATTCGTTTAATACACCGTCAAAGTCATTTACGATATCGTATCCTGCATCGTGCGTATGGCACGTATCAAAGCATACGGATAGTTTTTCATTATATGTTACACCGTCAATAATCTTTGCAATTTCTTCAAAGCTACGACCGCATTCTGTCCCTTTACCTGCCATTGTTTCTAACGCGATGTTAACAGCCTGATCTGGCGTTAATACTTCATTCAACCCTTTAATAATTTGTTGAATACCAGCATCCGCTCCTGCACCAACGTGCGCACCTGGGTGAAGAACGATTTGTTTCGCTACACCTAATGCAGATGTTCTTTCAATTTCCATGCGAAGGAAGTCTACACCTAATTGGAATGTTTCTGGTTTCGTCGTATTTCCGACATTAATAATATATGGCGCATGTACGATAATTTCCTCAATACCGTTTAGTTCCATATGTTTTCTTCCTGCTTCTATGTTCAATTCTTCAATTGGTTTTCTTCTTGTATTTTGCGGTGCACCTGTATAAATCATAAACGTTGTTGCACCGTATGAAACAGCCTCTTCACTTGCTGCTAATAACATTTTCTTACCACTCATAGAAACATGAGATCCAATCTTTAACATACAATCACCTCTTCAATATACAATAGATATAATGATAGCATAATTTGTAGAAATATGTAGCGAATTGTTTTTCCATTCTCCACTCATTATTATCCCCGTAAATAGCGGGATAAAAAAAGATAAGGGAAATCCCTTATCTTTTTTTATTGCTATATTTTTTCTTCACTTTGTCACGTTCTGTTGCAAGTTTACGTTTATAGTTTGGTTTTACTTTTTTCGGCTTTTTAATAACTTTCGTTGCCATAACGTCAAGTTCATCATTTGGTTTCTTACGGCTCTTACGACGACGGCGTTCACCTAAATCCGCCCACTCATCTCCGCGTAAATCTACATGTTTGAACTCAATATGACGTTGTTTTTCTAAACTGTCTAACGCTTCTTCGTTTGCTGGATCATAAATCGTCACTGCAATACCTGAATGTCCTGCACGTGCTGTTCTTCCAACGCGATGAACGAAGAAATCTAAATCTGATGGAAGTTCGTAGTTAATAACATGACTAATTCCTTCAATATCAATACCACGTGCTGCTAAATCAGTTGCAACAATATATTGGAATTCAAGGTCACGAATTTGTTTCATCATTTTTTTACGGTCACGTGGTGATAAATCACCGTGAATTCTTCCAACTTTTAAGCCACGTTCCATTAATCCGTCAGCAACCTGATCCGCCATCTTTTTCGTATTCGTGAAAACAACTGCTAAATACGGTTTAAATTGTAGCAACATTTTGTTCACTAAATCGATTTTGTTTCGATGTTTAGAAGGTACTAAATAATGCTCAATATTTCCAGCCGCAACTTGTTTTGGATTGATATGAATATGCTCTGGATTCTCCATATATTTCTTCAGAAACGGTTTTAGTTTTTGAGGAATTGTTGCAGAGAAAACTAGCATTTGCAAGTTTTTAGGCATGCGTGCTGCAATTTTGTCTACATCATGAATGAATCCCATATCAAGCATTAAGTCTGCTTCATCGACAATGATCGTATTTGCTTTATGAACAAATAGTGCTTGTTCTTCTACTAAATCTTTAATACGTCCTGGTGTTCCAACTACAATATGAGGTTGTTTTTTCAACTTTTCAATTGAGCGTTGTTTATCAGTTCCACCAATTAAACAACGTGCTGTAATCATTTGATCTTCCGCACAGAACTTTGTTAATTTCACGATTTCTTCGTAAATTTGTTGTGCTAACTCACGAGTAGGCGCTGTAATAACAAGTTGTACTTCTTCACGACTTGCATTAATTCTGTTCAATGTAGGAAGTAAGTATGCATGTGTTTTCCCAGAACCTGTTTGGGATTGTCCAATTACACTTACACCTTTTTTCACGACTGGGAAAATTTTCTGTTGAATTCCTGTCGGCTCTGTAAAGCGTAGTTCACGAACTGCATCTATTAAAAATGGTTTAAAATCATACTGTGTAAAAGTTTGTTGTGTCATAAGTTACACCTTCTTTCTAAATTTCTACTGCGCGCACAAATCAGTCAAGTCTACATTATATCGAAATCTACAAGTAAAATCCATCTTTAGTTTAGGTTTTTCCTTCAAAAACTAACCTTCTTCCCCCTTATTGCATATTGTATGTGTATATACCTAATTGAAGAAAGGAGGATTTCTCACATGTTTCCAAAATCTCCCGCAAGACAAATGTATCCGAATCAAGGACAGCAACCTTATACACCATATCCAATTCCACAGCTACCACCGATGGCACAAAAAAAGAAAGGGTTCCTTGCTAAACTCTTTAAAAAGCACGATCCAACCGAACCTTACATGCAAATGGTTCCGCCTTATCGACAAATGGAAGGAGCACCGCCAATGATGCACCAACAACCGCCACCACAATATCGACAGCACTATCCACCACAATACCAACAGCAATATCAACAGCAATACCAACAGCAATATCAACCATATATGCAGCATCAAGAGCAAATGATTCCCCCTCAAATGTATGAATCAAATGAAACGCGCGGTGGTGCAGCAACTACAGCGGCATCAAGCAGTGGCATCGGTAGCTTTATTTCGAATTTGATTTCAAATCCAACTAATATGATAAACAATATTGAAAAAGTATCCCAAGTTGTTCAATCTGTAAGCCCTGTCGTCGAACAGTACGGTCCCATTATGCGTAACCTACCAAGCATTGTTAAAATCCTCACCTCCGGAAAAAGTACGGAAGAAGATCAGGCCGAAGATCAAACGGAAGACGTAGCAGAAAAGGTTGAGGTAGCAACTCCACCTCCTCCACCAAAAAAAAGAAAAAGAAAAAAAATAGTGATTGAGCCCGTCATAGAAAAAGAAGTACGAGAGGAGCCTGTTCAAAAAATAGCAACAAAACCAAAACTATATGTGTAACAATCCTTTGTTTTCTATCCACTCCTCCTTTATAATGTAAAAGACTATGCACAAAAGTATCCCTTGTTTAGAAGGAGAGGATTACTCATATGAAAATTGTTAAAATTTCCCCTCGTGGTTATTGCTACGGTGTTGTGGACGCGATGGTTATTGCACGTAACGCCGCATTAGATACATCATTACCAAGACCTATTTATATTTTAGGTATGATTGTTCACAACAAACATGTAACAGATGCGTTCGAAGAAGATGGCATCATCACACTAGACGGCCCAAGTCGATTAGACATTTTAGATAAAATCGATTCTGGTACTGTTATTTTCACTGCACACGGTGTTTCTCCAGAAGTTAAACAACGCGCAAAAGAAAAAGGTTTAACAACAATCGATGCCACTTGCCCAGATGTTACAAAAACACATGACCTTATTGAGGCAAAGAAAGCTGAAGGTTACCATGTCATTTATATCGGCAAAAAAAATCATCCAGAACCAGAAGGCGCAGTTGGTATTGCACCTGATATCGTTCATCTAATTGAAAGAGCTGATGATTTAAAAACATTAGAAATTCCAACGGATAAAATTTTAGTTACAAATCAAACAACGATGAGCCAATGGGATGTTCAACATTTAATGGAGGACATTCAGAAGAAATTCCCAACAGCAGAATTCCATAAGGAAATTTGTTTAGCAACTCAAGTTCGCCAAGAAGCTGTCGCTAAGCAAGCTGATGTTGCAGACTTAACAATTGTTGTCGGTGATCCGAAAAGTAACAACTCAAACCGTTTAGCACAAGTATCACAAGAAATCGCTGGTACGAAAGCATATCGCGTTGCAGATGTTAGTGAAATCAAACTAGAATGGCTACAAGGTGTAGAAAACGTAGCTGTTACAGCAGGTGCTTCTACACCAACGCCAATTACGAAAGAAGTTATCGCTTTCTTAGATCAATATGATCCAATGAATCCCGCTACATGGGAAAGAGTTCGGAAAGTACCTTTACAAAAAATATTACCTCGTGTAAAAGTGAAAAAAGAACAATAATAAAAACCGTTGCCTATATGAGCAACGGTTTTTATTTTTCTTATACAAATGTAAATGGATCTGTATGTAACTGCGAAGCATGAATGTGCACATTCAGTTTCTTTGCATCTACTTTTTCTTGTAATTGCTTCTGTACACCTTGCTTCATTACCTTTTCAACGTTATGTCCTGGGTCGACTATATTTAAACCGAGCATCATCGCATCATGAGCAACATGGTAATACATGTCACCTGTTACATATACATCCGCTCCTTTAAATTTAGCTTGATTGATATATTTGTTACCATCGCCACCAAGTACAGCTACTTTGCGCACTTTATCATCTAATTTCCCAACAACACGCGCACCCTTTACATCTAATGATCGTTTTACATGTTCTGCAAACTGCCCAAGTGTCATTTCTTCTTGTAAATAGCCTATTTTTCCAAGCCCTAACGTTTCACCTTTATTATCAAGTGGATACACATCATACGCTACTTCTTCATATGGATGTGCCGTTACTATTGCCTTCATCACTTTTCGCTGTAGTGAAGCTGGAATAATCGTTTCGATTCGCACTTCTTCTACGCGCTCTAACTGTCCAGTTTCCCCGATATAAGGATTTGTCCCCTCTTGAGGTACAAACGTACCTGTACCCTCGCTATTAAACGTACAGTGGCTATAATTGCCTATATGACCCGCACCTGCATCTCCTAATGCTTTGCGTACTTCTTCTGCATGAGTTACTGGCACAAACACAACAACTTTTTTCATTTCTTCTGCATATGTCGGTGCCAACACTTCTGTATTTTGCAACCCTAACGCCTCAGCAAGTAAATCATTTACCCCGCCCTTCGCAACATCCACATTTGTATGTGCTGCATAGATTGCAATATCATTTTTAATACTTTTTTCAATAATTTTCCCATACACCTTATCTGTATGAATGGCTTTTAACGGATTAAAAATTAAAGGGTGATGTGCAATAATGACATTCGCTCCTAATTGAATTGCTTCCTCTACCACTTCTTCCGTTACATCTAACGCAATTAATACGTGCTGCACGGGTTTATTAAGCGCTCCAATCTGTAGGCCAATCTTATCTCCTTCCATCGCCAAATGCTTTGGGTACATACTTTCAAATAAAGAAATAATTTCATGGCCATTTGGAATTTTACTCATGATAAAACCTCCCCTATCATTTTCATTTTTGCTTCTACTTCCGCACGCTTCGCTTTTGTTTCTTCAGAATCAGTCGCACGTTCTAACTGCTTTAAAATATTTTGGAAGTTTTTCAATTCTCCTTCCCATTTTTCAACGAAAGCTTCGCTTTTTTCTTTTATTAAAAATGGTCCCATAAATAATTCAGCTTGTTTATTTTCAGAATAAGGCGACGCGATGTTTCCTCGCTCTCCTACTAAAATCTCGTAAATTTTCCCATCTTCTTTTACGATTTTTTCATGGATAAGCTCCCATCCATTCTCAATAAACCATTCACGAATATGATGCGCTGCAATATTCGGCTGTAAAATTAAACGCGTTACACCTTCTAACTTTTCTTTACCACTTTCTAAAATGTCACGAATTAACGCTCCGCCCATTCCGGCAACCGTAATTACATCTACTTCTCCTGGCGCTATAACAGCTAAACCATTCCCTTTACGCACATCTACTTTATCTTGTAAGCCACTTTCAGCTACAGTTGCTTGCGCAGAGCGAAATGGCCCCTCTACAACCTCTCCTGCAACTGCTTTTGTAGCAATATTATTTATAATTGTATAACACGGTAAATACGCATGATCTGATCCAATATCAGCAACTGTAGATCCTACTGGTATTTCACGCACAACTTCTTCTAATCGTTTTGAAAGCTTTACTTCATTCATGTATTTCCATTACTCCTTCTCTTGTCAGTCTGTCTCCATGATAATGAATTTATAGTAGTTGTTGCAAGCCCATAACAACAATTCACTTCTCTATCATTTATCGTATTTTAGAAAATATAGAAAAACAAGCCCTTTGCATAAGCAAAAGACTTGTCATACGGAACTTTATTTTTTCTTCGATAACCAATCAGCTACTTTAGCGGCTTGATCAGCTGGAACTAAATTAGGTGGCATGTTTCCTTTTCCTTTCGAAATAACTTCTTGAATCTCTTCTTTCGAAAGTTTTCCACCAATTTTTTGTAAATTAGGTCCTACTGCCCCTTGTAGCTGATCACCGTGGCAGCTCGTACAGCTTTGCTTCACAATATCCTCTGGCTTTGATGCTGTTTGCGTTGGCTTCCCGCCATTTTTTGCATCAGCTAACTCTTTAGATTTATTTAGCCCCTGAAATGAAAATACAAACATAACGATAATACCTAATGCTGCAATAAGAGCGAACGGAATCAGCGGATTACGTTTCATATCTCTTCTCCCCCCTCTATACCCCTAAATAGTTAGATGATTCAGTCATTTCCATTGTACTTGAAAACGCTCTATCAGAAAAGAGCAAACTAATAATCGTTAAAAATATTCCATAAATTCAGTTTATTGTTTTTTATTGTTATATCGCTTATTATTTCGATAATTATTAACGTTTCTCATCATATTTTTCACTTTTCTACATATATTTTTGTATAGAATAAACAAAATTAATCGAAAAATCGAAAAATGAGCATTTGCAAATCAAAAGACAATTCTGTAAAATAAATTACAAGAAATTGTAATCGTTGCTGATAGCTAAAGTTTAACAAAAATTAACAAAATAAAAAAGTTTACTTCACAAAGGTGAAGTAAACTTAAAAGTAGCCTATTCTAAGAAATCCTTAAGACGCTTACTACGGCTTGGATGTCTTAATTTACGAAGTGCTTTTGCTTCAATTTGACGGATACGTTCTCTCGTTACGCCGAATACTTTCCCAACTTCTTCAAGCGTACGAGTTCGTCCATCATCTAAACCAAAACGAAGACGTAGAACATTTTCTTCACGATCTGTTAGTGTATCTAACACATCTTCTAGTTGTTCTTTTAGCAATTCATACGCTGCATGGTCCGCAGGCGATGTTGCTTCTTGGTCTTCAATGAAATCACCTAAATGGGAGTCATCTTCTTCACCAATTGGTGTTTCAAGAGAAACTGGCTCCTGTGCAATTTTTAAGATTTCGCGTACTTTTTCTGGAGCAAGATCCATTTCTTCACCAATCTCTTCAGGAGATGGTTCACGTCCTAAATCTTGTAATAATTGACGTTGTACACGAATTAACTTATTAATCGTTTCAACCATATGAACTGGGATACGAATTGTTCTTGCTTGGTCTGCAATCGCACGTGTAATTGCTTGGCGAATCCACCAAGTTGCATACGTACTAAATTTGAAACCTTTACGATAATCGAACTTTTCAACCGCTTTAATTAGACCCATATTCCCTTCTTGGATTAAGTCTAAGAAAAGCATACCACGGCCGACGTAGCGCTTTGCAATACTTACTACTAGACGTAAGTTTGCTTCTGCAAGACGACGTTTCGCTTCTTCATCGCCTTCTTCAATACGCGTTGCAAGTCGAATTTCTTCTTCTGCAGATAGTAAATCTACACGTCCAATTTCTTTTAAATACATACGAACTGGATCGTTGATTTTAACCCCTGGTGGTACACTTAAATCATTGAGGTCGAATTCTTCTTCCGATTTTGCTATTTGGCGATTATTAGGGCCTTCGTCGTTGTCATTGTCGCCAACTAAGTCAATCCCTTGTTCACCTAAATATTCATAGTATTCATCCATTTGATCGGATTCAATTTCAAATCCATTCATGCGTTCTGCAATCTCTTCATATGTAAGAACGCCACGTTTTTTTCCGAGCTCAGTGAGTTGTTCTTTCACTTGCTCAAGGGTCATTTCAGTTTCAATTTGTTTAGAACGAGCTGGTTTGTCAGCCATCTGTTCCCCTCCTTACGCGAGATACAAACATTCATTATACTAAAAATTTATCAAAAAAGCTATTTTCTCGCTTTTTGATTTTGTAAATATGCTACATAATATTTAGCAGCCTCTACAGGATCTGTTTTTTCCATTTGTTTTATCTTGAAGATGATTTCCATCTTTTCAAGTTTTTCTTGATGACGTCTAAGCGTCTCCAAATGGCCTTGTAACACTTCTTCTGTGTATTCTGGATTAATAAATTCATCCGTCGAAATATCAGTAATAATATTTTTCAACTTTTCATCAGAGAGCCAACTTAAAAATGTTCCGACTGAAGGTTCATTTCCCTTTTCATAATATGCGTATAGTTCATATAAAATCCCTTTATGTTCTTCTGTATGAAAATCTTCTATGTGGGATTCCATACGAACGGCCACTTCCGGACTTTGCAACATATGGTAAATAATTTCTCTTTCTGCCCTTTCAAAACCTGTTAACTTCGGTTTTGTTTGAACAATTTGAGACGGCTTAGAAACCTGCTTTACTTGTTTTTGCTGTACCTTTTGTTCTTTGCGATATTGGTGCAATTGATTCAAAAGTGTTTCCATTGAATACGAAAATTCTTGCGATAATGACTTCAAATATGATTCTGCCTGCATCGCATCTTGTAACAACGATAACTCTTTTAAAACACTTTTCACATACTCTTCTTTGCCAGACTCATCTTGCAAATTTTTCCCTAAACGCAAATAATTTATTTTAAAACCAACAAAACTTATACTTGATTTCACAAGATTTTCAAAAGCAGTTGTCCCATATTGTTGCACATATTCGTCAGGATCAAGCTTATCTGGCAAGGATGTAACTTTCACTTGGCAACCAACTTGCAACAATAATTGCCCTGCTTTCATCGTTGCTTCTCGTCCTGCTTTATCACCATCATAGCAAAGAACAACAGTTTCAACGTTACGTCGCAGAAGTTTTGCTTGTTCTTCAGTTAAAGCTGTTCCCATTGTCGCAACAGCTTCTTCCACACCACTTTTCACCGCAGCTAGTACGTCGGCATATCCTTCAAAAAGAACCACTTGCCCACGTTTTCTAATAAACGGCCTCGCTTGGTGGAAGTTATACAACAATTTACTTTTGTGAAAAATCGGTGTTTCTGGGCTATTTAAATATTTCGGAGTGTCATCTCCTAACGCCCTTCCACTAAACGCTATCACTTTACCTTGTAATGTATAGATTGGAAACATAACCCTTCCACGGAAGCGATCATAATGACTACCATCTTTCTCGCTTCTTATGAGAAGACCAGCTTGTTCCATACTAGACAGCGATAAACCTCTTTTTTGTAAAATTTTCGTCGCTGCATCCCAAGCGGGTGACGCATAACCAATTTCAAACTTCTCAATCATCTCTTTTGTAATACCGCGTTTTAACAAATACGAAAGTGCTTCATTTCCTTCTTCTGTATTTACTAATAAATGATGATAATACTTTTTCAAAAGTTCATGAGCCTGTTGCATGATGACAGTGTCATCAGATATGTCTTCTTGTTGTCCTTGCCCTGATGTATACTCTGCAACCGCAATTCCATTTCTTTCACCTAGCTTTTGAACAGCCTCAGTAAAAGCCAGTCCTTCCATTTTCATTAGAAAGGAAAATACATTTCCGCCTTCTCCACATCCGAAGCAATGAAAAATTTGCTTATCAGATGAAACAGAGAATGAAGGAGAATTCTCACCATGAAACGGACAAAGGCCGAAATAGTTACGTCCCTGTTTTCTAAGTTGAACGTATTCACCAATTACTTCGACAATATCGGATGATGTCCGAATTTGTTCAACAACTTCTTCGGGAATTCTGTTCCCCATAAATCCATCTCCGTGTCGTATTTTGTATTCGATATAAATTAAAAAATTCCTTTATAATTCGACAATATTTTTTCTAAACTTATTAGAAAGTGTTGTCGATTACGTTATCAAGCGATTTTGCAGGCCCTTTTCTGCGTCATTTCGCAGATACGTACCTACTATATAAAATTGTATCCATTTGCTCATCTGTTACAAATGTACCTCTTTTGAAACAATACATATGCACTTTTTTCACAAGAAGACTAACAAGCACCTTATCCTATGTGATCACGAGATCTGTTTCTTTTGCAAGTTGTTACGTATGTAAATATCAACTTGCGCTTATTCAGCATCTACATAGATCCAAATTCCCTTGTTGCTTCCTTAAATGATGAGCATACGATGTGACAAACAAAATTTCGACATGAAATTTCGTCCCAACTTGCACAATTTTCAGCATTCACAGTATATGCATTTGCATCAATTAATACGATATTGATGTTTTGCATATTTCTGTATTCTACATCCCTTCTGCGAATCCTTCCATAATGTGCGTTTTCTTGTATAGATTTTGTCGATTTAACGTAATTACATGTCTTTTCGTAAATCCTATCCCTAGTTTATTCTGAAAAATTAAAGTCTAAACGTAAAATATAGGTTTTTATCACAATTTTTTATTATAATATATTTTCTTCAACTACGCTACATATCCCTTTATTTTTTCATCTTCTATTTCAGGATAACGAAACCATGCTTTAACATAATAAAAATCGAGAAGAATATAAGTATAACCACTTCGCTATCATCTATTACGAAATCAACAGGCATCGTGTTTCTCACGAGCGAAAAAAGCACATTCACCTTTGGTAAATGTGCTAAAACATTTTTTGGTTTTGCACTGCATTCACAATAATGTTAGCCGTTTCTTCAATCGCTTTGTTCGATACATCAATTACTTGACAATTTATTTTACTAACTACATTCTCAAAGTGATCAATTTCTTCTTTAATACGATTAATATTGGCATATGTTGCACCGTCACTTAGTCCAAGTGATTTCAATCGCTCTTTTCGGATATGATTCAACTTCTCTGGTGTAATTTTCAAACCGAAGCATTTTTCTTTAGCCACTTGATATAATTCTTCAGGCGGATCTACTTCTGGTACGAGTGGTACATTGGCAACCTTCAAACGTTTATTATGAGCTAAATATTGAGAAAGTGGTGTTTTTGATGTGCGCGAAATGCCAATCAACACGATATCTGCTTTCAAAATACCACGTGCATCTCTACCATCATCATACTTTACAGCAAACTCAATCGCTTCAATCTTTTTAAAGTATTCTTCATCTAATCTACGAACAACACCCGGCTCATATCTCGGCACTTGCCCTGTAATTTCTTCGATTTGATCGATAAGAGGCCCGATAATATCATACGCCTCTACGCCTTCTTTTGCAGCCTCTGTCACTAAATACTGACGCATGTCAGGCTTTACCAACGTAAAACAGATAAGCGCTTGATTGCTCTTAGCAATCGAAATCACTTCTTTTAATGTCCCTGTATCTTCAACATACGGTACACGTCTAATATCAGGAGCAAATGGGAATTGCCCCATTGCCGCTCGAACAACCAAATCAGCCGTTTCTCCAACAGAATCAGATACGACATATACGATTTTATTATCCATTACATTACCTCACTTTAAACAAATTACACTTACTCGTTATTTACTAAGTTTACAAACGCACGTGTAATATTTGTTTTTGTAATTCGTCCAATCACTTCTAAACCTTGTTTCGTATCTTTTACAACTGGCATCGCATCAATCTGTCTTTCTATTAATTCCATCGCAATATCATATAAAGAATCTTCTCTACGACACATCGCAATGTTTGGCATCCTTGTCATGATAATATTAACCGGAAGAGAGGTTAAATCCTGCTTTCCTAGGCTAGCTCGTAATAAATCTTTACGAGATACAACACCAACTAATAGAGTCGATTGATCTACAACGAATAATGTACCTACGTCCTCTAAAAACATGGTACAAATCGCATCGTATACTGATACATTTTTATCAATTACAACTGGTCTAGATTGATAATCTTGCACTTTAATTTTCTTAACAGCTTCAGATAATAGCTGCCCCCCAGTTTTACCCGTATAAAAATAACCTACGCGTGGACGCGCTTCTAAATAACCAGCCATCGTTAAAATTGCTAAGTCTGGTCTTAGCGTTGCACGTGTTAATCCCAATTGCGCAGCAATTGACTCCCCTGTAATAGGACCGTGATCTTTTACAATCTGAATGATATGTTCTTGCCGTTTATTCAGCTCTATGATAATCACCACCTTTAATGCACAACGAAAAAAGTTATACTATCTCTTAAATATTATATACTAAATATGCTATTCGAAAAAGATAGGATGTAAAAAGGACCGTATACGGTCCCAAATTATATTTGAAACTTATCAAGTTGTTCTAAGAAACGTCTTGATTTCAAATAAATCCCGCAATATTCATCATAATATGTATTCAATACTAAACGCATTTGTTTTTTTGTGCTATCTTTCACTGATACATTGCCAAGTCTATGTAGATCGAAGTGGTAAAAAAGACGCAATAATTTATGAACAGCTTCCCCCACCGGTATACGATACTGATCTTGTTCAGCATGACGAGAGCACAGAAAACCGCCTTCCCGGACAGAGAAGGCGACAAAATCTGTTTCTTGATGACAAATCGCACATGTATCAAAGTACGGGCGCATCCCTAATACCGGAAGCATTTTCGTTTGATAAATCAATGATAATACTTCTGGGTCAACACCCTCACACATATAATGCAACGTTTGATATAACATTTCAAATAAATATGGATTATGTTTTTTATCTTCTGTTGCTTTATCAGTTAACTCAACAATAAATGATGCATAAGCAGTTAAAAATATATCCTCGCGAATTTCTTTCATGGTTGAAATAATCTCGCCTTGTTGCAAAGTTCCAAGTCCAGATCCCATTTGAATAAGGAAATGACCATGTGTCATAAGTTGCGAAACAGATGCTAACCGGCTTTTCGGTTTTTTCGCTCCTCTTGCCATCGCACTTACCTTACCCAATTCTCTTGAGAATATTGTAACAATCTTGTTCGTTTCTCCGTAATCTGTCGTACGGATAACGATGCCCTCAACTTTTTGAAACATGTTCGTCACCATCCAAGGTTTGAACAAAACGGGTCAAGAAATTGGAGAGTCTAGATGCGCTAGCTCCTCTTCATGTTGATCCATCTCATCGTTTACGTCTTTTTCCATTTCTTTCAAAAGCAAGTACGTCTCAATGCTTCCTGTTTTGGAGAAAAACTTCCAGGTAAAATCTAGCATAAGAATCCACCTTTCTCAATAAGCGTAGCCTATAAACCAATTTCCTTTGTTGTTATTAAATTGACCCATTTTGTCCATTTTCATGTGAGAAAAATTTTTCCTAATTTATCAAAACTCATAAAAACCAATAATCAGCGGATGAACAAAACATCCGCTGATTACAGCTTTACTCTATTTTAATACTCGTCTTCGCGGAAACCAAGGTCACGAAGCTGAGACATTTTATTACGCCAATCTTTTTGCACTTTTACCCATACTTCTAAAAATACTTTAGAACCAAGTAATGCTTCAATATCAAAACGAGCTCGCTTACCGACTTCTTTTAGCATCTTCCCTTGTTTCCCGATAATAATCCCTTTTTGCGATGGACGTTCAACAACAATCGTTGCATTGATATAAACTGCGCCGCCTTCGCGTTTTTGAATTGCATCGATTACAACAGCCACAGAATGCGGCACTTCTTCACGTGTTAAATGTAGTACCTTCTCACGAATAAGCTCTGCAATAATAAATCTCTCCGGATGATCCGTTACTTGATTATCTGGGTAGTATTGTGGTCCTTCTGGTAAATACTTTTTAATTGTTCCAATTAAAGCGTCCACATTGTTACCGTCTAATGCAGAAATCGGTACAATCTCTGCAAACTCATGTAGTTTGCGGTATTGGTCAATTAACTCTAATAACTGCTCTGGATGCAATTGGTCAATTTTATTAATAACTAAAAATACTGGTTGTTTCGTCTCTTTTAATTTCTCAATGATGAATTCCTCACCACGACCAAACCCTTCAACCGCATTAACCATAAACAGAACGATATCAACTTCTTTTAATGTCGTTTGCGCCATTTTTACCATGAAGTCGCCTAGCTTATGTTTCGGTTTATGTATTCCTGGTGTATCAATGAAAATTACTTGTGAATCATTTTCTGTATATACGCCTTGAATTTTATTACGAGTTGTTTGTGGTTTATCACTCATAATGGCAATTTTTTGGCCGATAATACGATTTAAAAATGTAGATTTCCCAACATTCGGTCTGCCAATAATAGAGACAAAACCTGATTTATAACCTTTTCTATTCATGTAAATCCTCCGCTAAAAATGCTCCTGGTAACAATTCTCCGACTGTCGTCTCTTGAACGTCACCATGTAAGTTTGATAGGTATACTTTCGTATCCTGTTTACATAATTCTACCATAACTTGTCGACATGCTCCACAAGGAGGTACTGGACGCTTTGTATCCGCCACAACTGCGATAGCTACAAACTCTTTATCTCCTTCAGAAATCGCCTTAAACAAGGCTGTTCTTTCTGCACAGTTACATAAGCCATATGATGCATTCTCAACATTACATCCACGATACATTTTTCCATCCTGTGTTAATAATGCTGCACCTACTTGAAATTTAGAATATGGTACGTACGCTTGTTTACGCGCTTCGATTGCTTCTTGAATTAATTGTTTACTATTCATATTCCCGCATCCTTCCTGTTCACAGCTGTGAATAGATACACTCTCTTATTAAAGGCCTTTACGGCACTTCCAAAGCTTAATAAAAGCTTTGGAATGCAACTATACCACATACGGTAAAAAGATAATAGCACCAATTATAACGGCTATTATCGCAAACAATAAAACCGCTCCCGCTGCGACATCCTTTGCAATTTTTGCAAACGGATGTATATCCGTAGTCGCTAAATCCACTGTTTTTTCCACAGCCGTATTTACCATCTCTAAACTCATTACAATTCCTATTACAATAAGTACTACCATCCACTCTACTTTCGTAATATGGAAATAAAAACCGCAGCATATAACAATGACTGCGGCTAAATAATGAATTTTCATATTTCGTTCATGACGAAGACAAAAGAATATACCTGCTATAGCATATCCAAAACTATTTATAAGTTTTCCTTTTTTCATCGTCCTAATCCAAATGCTTCTAAAATTTCTTTTTGTCTTCCGAACATTTCTTTTTCATCCTCTTCTGTCATGTGGTCATAACCAAGCAAATGTAAAAAGCCATGTAACGCTAAAAAGCCAAGTTCACGATCAAAAGAATGTCCATACTCTTCAGCTTGTTCTTTCGCTCTCGGAATAGAAATAATAAGGTCACCTAACATGCGAGGCATCTCTGCACCTACAATTTCCATTTCTCCTTCTCCCATTTCTTCCATAGCAAAGGAAATGACATCAGTAGGCTGATCCTTATCTCGGTAATCACGATTAATCTCGCGAATGCGTTCGTTATCTACAAATGTCACGGATAACTCAGCACCATCCTCTATTTTTTCCATTTGAGCCGCTGTTCCTAATATCTCACGAATTAAATTCACATATTCTTCTTTCACTTCTTCTGTTTCATCAATGAAATCAATTAATAAACTCATTCTTTCTCCTTCTCTTCCGGTGGTTCCGGATATGTAATACGCGAATGGAAAATACCATTTAACGTTTCACATAACGTTTTTCCAACGATTTGTAGTTCCTTAAATGTCAAATCACATTCACTAAATTGCCCATCTTGCAGGCGATCTTTAATAATACTTTGTACTAAATTATTAATTTGATCTGGCGTTGGGTGATTCATAGAACGTACCGCCGCTTCAACACTATCAGCAATACCAACAATTGCCGATTCTTTAGAAGTTGCTTTCGATCCTGGGTAACGGAACATCTCTTCTGTATATTTTTCTTTATCTTCTTTAATCGCTTTATAATAAAAATATTTAAGGAGCGTTGTACCATGATGTTGTCCAGCAATATCGATAATCTCTTGCGGAATATGGTATTCTTCGAGCATTTTCACTCCATCTGTTACATGAGCAATGATAATATCTTTACTCGTCACAGGATCTAATTTATCATGCGGATTTTCAATTCCCATCTGGTTTTCAATAAAGAATTGTGGTTGTACCGTTTTTCCTACATCATGATAATACGCTCCTACACGTGCTAATACACCATTTGCTCCCACTGCTTCACAAGCCGACTCAGAAAGGTTCGCTACCATTACACTATGGTGATATGTTCCTGGCGCTTCTAACAAAATTCTACGCAAAAGCGGATGATTCGGACTTGATAGTTCCATAAGTTTCATGCTTGATACTATTCCAAGTCCACTTTCTAAATATGGTAATATTCCCATAGCCAAAACAGATGAGATAATCCCTGAAACGGAAGCCATCAATAATTGCGTACCAATTTCAAGAGGTGAAAAATTCCCATTACGTAATAATAATAACGCCGCCAAGACGACTACATTTAAGATAGAAACGAGTATACCAGCTTGCAAAATCATCGTACGACGATTTTTTTCTCGTAAGAAAATACTTACTGATAATGAACTTAATAACACATAAATACCTACACTATAATTCAGTGTACTTGTTACCCCTTCATTAAACATAATACTTCCGCACACAGAAAAAATCATACTTGTTAAAAATACAAATCGATCACCAATCATTAGTTTTACAAGTATTGTTCCCATCGCAACAGGGACAACATACGCAATTCCTGCATATTCAAGCTTTTGAAACAAACTAATAATTTTCATTAAAACAATCGTGATAGACAAAATTGTAATATACGCTAAAATGTACGGTCTGTCCTCTCTTTTCCGCTGTAAAAATACTTCAAACTGCTTATGCATAAAGTATAGTAACACACCAATGAGCACCGCTAATCCAACGTAAGGCTGAAAACTATTACCTTTCTCTAATAAACCGACTAATTTCAACTGATTATACATATCACTTGAAATTGTTTCACCTTCTCTAACGATAACTTGTCCTTGAAGAATATAAACAGGTGGAACTAAATCTTCTTCTGCTTTCTTCTTCTCTTTCGTTACAGCTGGATCATAAAAATAATTTGCTGTAATCGCATAGGATCCTAGCGCATTCACAGCTTCCTTTAATCCGCTATTCACATTAAGGCTCTTCATTTCATTAACAAATCGCTCTTTCGCTGCCATTTCTTCGGACATTTTAATATTTCCACCCATAATAACACTAACAGACGTTAAAGCTGCATTCTTTGCTAATTCTAATTGATCCGGTTCTGCATTGATAAAGTACAATAAATTCTCATCCGATAATTCCTTTGTTAAATTAGATGGCAACTTCTTCTTCAATTTTTCTAATTTATTAGCATCGGTCATCTTTTTTTGCTCTTCAGGTCCAGCAGCTTTCATCTCCTGAATGACTTCATTTACCTTAGCAAAAACATCATTTACAATATCTACTCTATTTTGTTTATATTCACTTCTATATGTATATTGATCCCCGACTTTTTGAGCGGCCTCTTGTTTTTTCCTGTCCGTTATAACCTTATCTTCAATTTTAATAGGAGAATGAATTGTTTTTTTCGCAATAGAATACATATCAACATCTAATTGCTCTGGTTTCACATTATTCATCAGTGCAAAAAACAGCACTGCTCCTAATAAAACGTAAGAAATCCAACTTAGTTTTTTCGAATGTTGTAAATTACGAAACCACTTAGAAATTTCTTGAGATCTTAACATGATTTCAATACCTTCTCCTCTCCAGAAATAAAGTGAAACTATTTATAGCTTTCATTTCTTTTAGCCAACGATACTTTTAGGTAACATTTTATACACCAGTACCTATAGTTTATTTCTCTTATCTTTTATGATAGTAAAAAATATGCCGTTCGCCAACCTTAATACAAAAAGAAATGATCCTGACAAATAGGATCATTCCATTTTATCATATGCCTCAATAATACGTTGCACCAGTGGATGCCTTACAACGTCCGTTTGTTCTAATGTAATGAATGAAAGACCAGATACACCAGATAAAATGTTAGAAGCTAGCGTAAGCCCTGACTTTACCCCTTTTGGTAAATCTACTTGTGAAGGGTCTCCCGTAATAACCATTTTAGAACTAAAACCTAATCTAGTTAAAAACATTTTTATTTGTGCACCCGTTGTATTTTGCGCTTCATCTAAAATAACAAATGAATCATCGAGCGTACGTCCTCTCATATATGCAAGAGGCGCGATTTCAATTACACCTCTTTCCATCATACGCTGCGTATATTCTTGTCCAAGAATATCGTGCAGGGCATCATATAATGGACGTAAGTACGGATCTACCTTCTCTTTCAAATCACCTGGTAAAAACCCTAAACTTTCTCCAGCTTCTACAGCTGGTCTCGTTAAAATGATTTTCTTTACATACCCTTGCTTTAAAGCTCTTACAGCCATTACTACAGCTAAATATGTTTTCCCAGTTCCGGCAGGCCCTATTCCAAATACAATATCATTTTTCTTCATTGCATGAATATATCTTCTTTGCCCCATTGTTTTTACACGAATGGATTTACCTTTTGCCGTTTTAAAGATTTCTTCTTCATATAACTCTTCAAATTGAGCAATTTTCCCTTGTTGTGCGAGCTGAATTGCATACGCAACATCTCTTTCTGTAATTGATACACCTTTTCGAATAACAACAAGTAATTGCTGTAAGATTTTTTCTACGAGTGCCACAGTTTCAACTGCTCCAGATGCATGAACAGTTTCACCTCTAGTTACAATCGATACATTCAGTTCACGTTCAATTACTTTCAAATGAGCATCATTGACTCCAAAAAGAGCGATTGCTTCGTTAGTATTTTCCAATTGTTGGTTCATTTCTACTAATTGTTCTGCCATTACTCAGTCTCCTTGAATATCGGATTCGGATATTGGTTGTGACTCTGCAATATTTTCAATCACAGTATAATGCAATGTGACTTTTAGTTGATCCGCCTCAACCTCTTTACTCAAAATCTTATCACTTACAATCATAGCATGTTCATCCAATTTTTTCTTTAGTTCTTTTTCAGCCATCTCTTTCGCTACTTTTATTGCCTGTTTTTCTGTATATTCTCGATTTGCTTCTTCCTCTTCCCGTACTATATCTTTTTCGTATGCAATCGGTAATGTAAAACCAAATAATTTCACATCATGCTTTACACTTTCAGTACGAGAGCGTTTATACTTATCATGCTGAAATCCCCATATTTTTATTTTCGTACTCCCAAATGTAAGGTAATGCTCATTATATGCATTGCCCGTATATACTTGAAATTGTGTCTTTAACGGCACAGTTACATTAGATGTATACCACGTTTCCCCATATACAATACCTTTCGCCGAAACAATCGTCGGACTCTCCTCATTACCGTATATCCCTGATACGAGAAGTTGCCCTTTTTCTACATGATCATTTTTTAAAACGACTGGTTTTCCTACTTCAACAAATGTTTTTGTAACAATCGCCTCTTTTTTCGCCACTAAATTTTGCGGCCTTTGTTCCTTTTCTTTTTTCGGCTCGTTTTTTTCAACTATTTTAAAATGGTACGTCGTTCCTCTTATTTCGAGTCCCGCCCAAGTAATCGCATTAATATTATCAGTCAAATGACGCTGTACATCTTCTACATTAGGCATTTGGAATTGTAATTTTCCCTTTTTAATACCCATTTTGTCCAATTCTTTCATCAATATATATTCTGTTTCAGGTTTCGCTCCTGTAATTTCAATTTTCCAAACCATATTCGATAATGCAATCATACCAAAAAAGAAAATTAAAAAACCAATTAAGAATCCACTATTTTTAATTAAACGCTTATTCCAAAAAGGAAAGCCATAGCGCCCAATAAAATATAATTTACATTCATTTTTTCTATAAATCGGCTTGATTTTTTTCACATCTCGTAATAGCATGCAAAATACTAACGTTTCATCAGCTATTTTCTTAACGTCCCAAACTAATAATTTCCTACGCACACATTCGTTAACGAACCGTTCTGCTCCTCTACCTTCAATTCGTACCTTTACATATCCAAGCCACTTTATAAACCATTTATTTTTCATCTACCACCTTCACTACCTTTCCAAAAGTAGACACACTACTTTTCACTTTAATTAGCAAAATAGCTCGTACGAAAATGAAATAAAGAGTTTTATGTTCCATAACATAAATAGCGGGACAAACTAAATAGTAGGTTCATATCATTAGAATAAAGAAGAAAAACTTCACATACGGAAGTTTCCCTTACTTCTCTTTCTGTTCGTCTTCTAAAAACGTTACTTGCTCAATGATCCCTTCAAGCAAAAGTTCTTCCGGAAGGATTGTTTTAATAACAAAGGACTGCCCCTTAATTAATAACTGACCATGCTTTAACAACAATCTTACTTCTTTATCTGAAAACACTAATAAACCTCGATGATTTTCTATATAGATATGCACTTGCCCAACAAGCGTGATCCGAGGTAGATCCATTAGCACATCCACTGGTAGGTCTATTTGCTTTGTTAACCAATTCTTCATTTGTTCTAATTTTTTCATCCCAAAAGACCCCCTCTCATCCCATATGTATGAAAAAAGAGCTTGTAATATCACGTCCAAACTGAAAAAAAGCATAAAAAAACGTCTCATACGAAATGAGACGTTTTTTTATGCTAATAGCTGGACAACCAGCTTATTCACAAGTGATCCGTCTGTTTTACCTTTTACTTTCGGCATAACAGCAGTCATCACCTTACCCATATCTGCTTTCGAAGTTGCACCAACTTCAGAAATAACTTGCTTGATTATATCAGCTAATTGTTCTTCCGTTAATTGCTCCGGCAAATATGCGCTTAAAATCTGAATTTCACTTTGCAGTTTATTAACAAGGTCTTCACGACCAGCTTTTTTAAATTCAAGGAGGGAGTCCTTATGCTGTTTTACTTCACGAGCTAAAACTGTTAGTTCCTCTTCTTCAGTAAGAGTATGCTGTAGTTTAATACCTTCATTTTGTAAAGCAGCCTTAACCATACGAATGACGGTTAATTTTTCTTTTTGTTTATTCTTCATCGCTTGTTTCATATCATCGTTTAAACGACCGAGAAGACTCATAACTTACACCCTCTCTTAGAATTTACGCTTTCTTGCCGCTTCAGATTTCTTCTTACGTTTTACACTTGGTTTTTCATAAAACTCGCGCTTTCTTGCTTCAGCAAGTGTACCAGTTTTAGAAACCGATCTTTTAAAACGGCGAAGTGCATCCTCCAAAGACTCGTTTTTACGAACGACTGTTTTTGACATTCTCTTTCCCTCCCTCCGAAACATCACACTTACATACTAACTTCAGCATGCAAAAAGAAACACTTCTTCAGCATGTCTTTTACGATTATAATACATTTTATCACTTCAGGTCAACTATTTGGCAGAATAAAAGAAGAATAGATGCTCTTCCTTTTTCAAAAACTATGCAGATATCTGTTATCCTTTCACCTAAAGCCAACTATATTTTTATCATTACACCTTTTTTCATGCAGGAATGTACGAAAAAACTTCTCATTTCTCACATTTTTTAGTACTTAACTTCTCCACTAAAAAAGAAAGCATGCAAATCGTTTCCATTTGCATGCTTTTTTTTACCCCGCTATTCGCCGGGCAGTAAGACCCCCACCTCAAAATTCAGCGAAAACAAAGAAGTTAGGTGGGGATCAGGCTGCCCGTAAAAGCCCGATTGGTGAAGGCTAATAATCAGCGGGGGATTCATCCCCCCGCTGATTAAAGTTTCACTTTATGCGCTTGCTGATTCCTTTTTCACATCATCTTCAAGGACACGAACAAATTGCGCTTCGTTATATGGATAACCGGCTTTCGTAATTTTCACTTTCACTAGTTTACCAATTAATTCTTCTGATCCTTCAAATACAATCTTCAAGTAGTTATCTGTATAACCTACATATAACCCTTCGCGGTCGCCCTCTTTATATTGCTCTTCTGGAATGATTTCAAGTACTTCACCTTCAAACTGTGACGCATACTCTTTCGCTAATTGATTAGATAGTTCAATTAAACGATGAACACGATCGTTCTTCACATCTTCAGGAACTTGATCTTCCATACGCGCTGCAGGTGTTCCTGTACGTTTTGAGTACGGGAACACGTGTAATTCAGAGAAGCGATTCTCTTTAATGAAATTGTATGTTTCCATGAATTCTTCTTCTGTTTCACCTGGGAAACCAACGATTACGTCCGATGTAATCGCAAGACCTGGTAACGCTTCTTTCAAACGATCTAAGCGCTCTTGGAAAAATTCCATCGTATACTTACGACGCATACGCTTTAATACAGTATTAGATCCAGATTGCAGCGGAATGTGTAAGTGACGTACAACTACTTCAGACTTATCTAACACTTCAATTACTTCATCTGAAATCTGACTCGCTTCAATAGAAGAAATACGAAGACGTTTTAATCCGCCTACTTCCGCTTCCATATCACGAAGTAATCCAGCTAAGTTATAATCTTTAATATCTTCACCGTATCCACCTGTATGAATACCTGTTAATACGATTTCTTTATAACCTGCATCTACTAATTGCTGCGCTTGTTTAATAACTTCTTTCCCATCACGAGAACGCATTAAACCACGCGCCCAAGGAATAATACAGAATGTACAGAAATTATTACAACCTTCTTGTATTTTTAAAGATGCACGTGTACGATCCGTGAAGTAAGGTACATCTAGTTCTTCGTATACACGTGTTTTCATAATGTTGCGGACAGCATTAATTGGCTGACGCTCTTTACGGAATTCTTCGATGTATCCTAACATCTTTTCACGATCTTGTGTACCAACTACAATATCTACACCTGGAATCGCCATAATTTCCGCTGGAGATGTTTGTGCATAACATCCTGTTACACAAATAACCGCATCCGGGTTTTGACGAACAGCACGTCTAATAACTTGACGACTTTTCTTATCTCCCGTATTCGTTACTGTACACGTATTAATTACATATACATCAGCTTTCTTTTCATATTCTGTTCTTTCATATCCACCTTGTTTAAACAATTGCCAAATGGCTTCTGTTTCATAGTGGTTTACTTTACAACCTAACGTATGGAACGCAACAGTTGACATTGATCATCACCCCATCAATTCAAAATGATACGAAGCAGCACTTAACGCGTATAACGGCGCCGTTTCTGTTCTTAAAATTCTTGGTCCTAAACTACATGGTACAAATTTATGTTCACGAAGCGCTGTAATCTCTTCCTCAACTAAACCGCCTTCTGGGCCAAATACAATCAATAGCTTTTGACCTGGTTTCATCGTCGTTAAAGCTTTTGCAAAGTTAGATTTCTCACCTTGTTTTGCTTCCTCTTCATAAGCAACAAGACAAACATCATACTCACCACTCATTGAAAGTAATTGTTTAAACGATGCTGGAGCATGTACTTCTGGAACTTCACTTCTATGTGATTGTTCCGCAGCTTCTTTCACAATTTTTCTTAAACGCTCAACTTTTTTATCAGCTTTTTTCGCATCCCATTTTACGATAGAGCGAGATGCTTGAAATGGTAAGAATGCAGCTGCCCCAAGCTCAGTTCCTTTTTGGAAAATTAACTCTAGCTTGTCTCCTTTCGGCAGTCCACTTGCAATCGTCACGAAAACAGGAAGTTCACTTGACGCCTCTACCCATTCTACAATAGCTGTATTAATAAATTCACTGGTAATTTCATCAATTGAACATACGGCTGTTTTTCCATTTACACAGCAATAAATGTGATCACCAGCTGACATACGCATCACTCTTGCGATATGATGTACGTCATCACCTACAATGCGAATATTTGTCTCATTTACATATTTCTCTTCTACAAAATAACGTTGCATATAATCACCTTAGTAGAGTTTCGTTCCTTTCGTAAGTCAACACTTACGAAAAGAACGAAACGTTATCATTTTTCATATAACAAACGGCAAGTCCCTCACCTTATAGTGAGAGACTCCCCTTTTCATTATAGACTAAAATCTATATTACGCATTTCGTGCAATAATTGCTACCCAATCTTCCATTCGTAACACTTCTTCAATTGTAAATCCGGCTTTTTCTAACGCTTCAGAAATTACTTTTTCCTTCGCAGCAATAATGCCCGATGTAATAAATAATCCACCTGTCTTCACAACTCTCGCTGCATCTTCAGGGAATAATAAAATAATTTCTGCTAATAAGTTAGCTACGATTAAATCAACAGGACCTTCAATACCTTCTAAAAGACTATTTTGCCCAACAGACACGATATCATCTGTTTTATTTAAACGTACATTCATTTCTGCACTTTCAACCGCAACCGGATCTAAATCATACGCTTGAACAGAAGACGCACCTAATTTTGCTGCTGCAATACTAAGTACACCAGAACCTGTTCCTACATCAATGATCGTGTCACCTGGCTGAACTGTTTTCTCTAAAGCACGAATACACATCGTTGTTGTCGGATGCGTTCCTGTTCCAAACGCCATACCTGGATCTAATTCAATAATTTTTTCTTCCGGAGAAGACGGTGTATATTCTTCCCACGTCGGCACAATTGTGAATGTATCAGAAATTTGTACTGGATGGTAATATTTTTTCCAAGCAGTAGCCCAATCTTCTTCATTGACTTCGTTAACGGTAATATTTCCAGTACCAATTTCGATGTCGTAAGATGGAAGCACATCAATAGATGATTTTACACCTGCAATCGTTTCATGTAAAGAATCCGTTTGCGGGAAATATGCTTTTATTAATACACCTTCCGCCGGATATTCATCTGGGTTCAATGCATAAATTTCACCGTATTGTTGCTCGCGCTCTTTCGTCAACTCCGCTGGATCCTCAATCGCAACTCCACTAGCACCAGCTTCATGTAAAATATGAGAGACAGCTTCTACTGCTTCTTCTGTTGTATGAATACTAATTTCTGACCATTTCACAATTTACCAACTCCATTTTTTATTTCCATTATTCCCCTTTGAAAGCACGTTTAAGCTTTCCAAATAAACTATCATCCTGCTCTTCTTGTCCCGCAAATTCACGCAATAAATCTTTTTGATGTGAAGTTAATTTCGTCGGTACAACAACACGAACGACTACATATTGATCTCCTTGACCGTATCCACGTACGTTCGGAGCACCTTTCCCTTTTAAGCGGAATTCTGTTCCTGTTTGTGTGCCTGCTGGAATTTTCAGCTTCACTTTCCCATGAACAGTAGGAACTTCCACTTCAGCACCAAGTGCCATTTGCGCGAATGTTAATGGCATTTCGCAAATAATGTGATCTCCTTCACGTTCAAAGAATTCATGATCTCTTACATGAACAACAACATATAAATCTCCTGCCGGTCCGCCATTTACGCCCGCTTCACCTTTTCCAGATACACGGATTTGTTGACCATTATCGATACCTGCTGGAATTTTAACGTTGATTTTTTTACGTTTACGTACTTTACCAGAACCGTGGCATGTCGTACATTTTTCTTTAATCATTTGACCAGTTCCTGAACAATGACCACAAGCTTGACGGTTTACGATACGACCAAATGGTGTATTTTGTTCTACACTTACTTGCCCTGATCCTGAGCAATGTTTACATGTTTCTTTTGAAGTTCCTGGTTTTGCCCCGCTACCTTTACAAGTATCACATGGATCTTCTACCGGAATCTCGACATTTAATTCTTTACCAAAAATAGCTTCTTCAAAATCTAAAGTGACTTGATATTGTAAGTCAGCACCTTGGCGCGGAGCATTTGGATCACGACGTCTGCCGCCACCGCCGCCAAAGAATGAACTAAAGATATCTTCAAAACCGAAACCACCGCCGAAGTCTCCTCCGCCGCCAAAGCCACCGAAGCCTTGATTAGCACCAGCATGACCAAACTGATCATATTGCGCGCGCTTTTGATCGTCGCTTAACACTTCGTATGCTTCTTGTACTTCTTTAAACTTTTCAATTGCATTTTCTTCTTTACTTACGTCTGGATGGTATTTTTTAGCCAAACGACGATACGCTTTTTTTATTTCATCTTTTGAAGCACCCTTGCTAAGTCCAAGGACCTCATAATAGTCTCGTTTACTCATAAATTTACAACCCCCGAATCTTTCACATAAACGTAATTTTAACACCGAAAGAAAGTGCTTTGCAACAAAGTTTCCTCACTTACAGTATGCAAAGTAAAAAATTAAGAACCTCACACTTTTCTTCTCATTCGTGAAAAAAGCCAAAGTCAAGGCACGCTTGACTTTGACTTTTTGTCATCTTACTTATTATGTTTACAGTTGAATTACTTGTCTTCTTTTACTTCTTCAAACTCAGCGTCTACTACATTGTCTTTCTTAGCGCCAGCATCTTGTGCTCCTTGTGCACCTTCTGCTTGCCCTGCAGCTGCTTGAGCTTGCTCGTATAATTTAACAGTTAATTGTTGTACGATTTCTTGTAAAGCGTCTTTTTTCGCACGGATTTCCTCAAGCTCGTTTTTCTCAATCGCAGCTTGTAATGCTTCTTTCGCTTCTGTTGCTTTCGCAACTTCAGCAGCATCCACTTTACCTTCTAAGTCTTTTACAACTTTATCTGTTTGGAATACAAGTTGGTCAGCTTCGTTACGAAGTTCAACTTCTTCCTTACGTTTTTGGTCAGCGTCAGCGTTTGCTTCTGCTTCTTGTACCATACGTTCTACTTCTTCATCAGAAAGACCTGAAGAAGATTGGATCGTAATAGCTTGCTCTTTGCTTGTTCCTAAATCTTTTGCACGTACGTTAACGATACCGTTCGCATCAATATCGAATGTTACTTCGATTTGTGGAATACCACGTGGTGCCGGTGGAAGGTCTGTTAATTGGAAACGACCTAATGTTTTGTTGTCAGCTGACATTGGACGCTCACCTTGTAATACGTGAATGTCTACTGCTGGTTGGTTATCAGCAGCTGTTGAGAATACTTGTGACTTACTTGTTGGAATTGTAGTGTTACGCTCGATTAATTTCGTGAACACGCCACCCATAGTTTCAATACCTAAAGAAAGTGGAGTTACGTCTAATAATAGTACGCCTTCTACATCACCAGTAAGTACGCCACCTTGAACTGCAGCACCTAATGCTACAACTTCATCAGGGTTTACACCTTTATATGGTTCTTTACCAGTTTCACGTTTAATAGCTTCTTGTACAGCTGGGATACGAGTGGATCCACCAACAAGGATAACTTTATCTAATTCGCTTGGAGCAAAACCAGCGTCTTTTAATGCACGGCGAGTTGGCTCTAATGTTCTTTCAACAAGACCAGCTGAAAGCTCTTCGAATTTCGCTCTTGTTAATGTTAATTCTAAGTGTAATGGACCAGCAGCTCCAGCACTAATGAATGGTAATGAAATTTGTGTTTGTGTTACGCCAGAAAGATCTTTTTTCGCTTTTTCAGCTGCATCTTTCAAACGTTGAAGTGCCATTTTATCTTGGCTTAAATCAATGTTATTTTCTTTTTTGAACTCAGCTACTAAGTGGTCAATAATAACTTGGTCAAAGTCATCTCCACCAAGACGGTTGTCACCAGCAGTTGAAATAACTTCGAATGTTCCGTCTGCTAACTCAAGGATAGATACGTCAAATGTACCGCCACCTAAGTCATATACTAAGATTTTTTGCTCTTCATCTTGTTTTTCTAAACCGTAAGCAAGTGCTGCTGCTGTTGGTTCGTTGATAATACGCTCAACTTCTAAACCAGCGATACGACCAGCATCTTTCGTTGCTTGACGCTCTGCATCGTTGAAGTATGCAGGTACTGTAATAACAGCTTTCGTTACTGTTTCACCTAAGTATGCTTCAGCAGAAGCTTTTAAGTTTTGTAAAATGATTGCAGAAATTTCTTGAGGTGTATAATCTTTACCCTCAACTTCTACTTTGTAGTCTGTACCCATATGACGTTTAACAGACATGATTGTATTTGGGTTTGTAATTGCTTGACGCTTTGCAACTTCCCCAACTTGACGCTCTTCATTTTTGAAAGCTACAACAGAAGGTGTTGTACGGTTTCCTTCTGGATTTGGGATAACCTTTGGTTCTCCACCTTCCATAACAGCTACACAAGAGTTTGTTGTACCTAAGTCAATACCGATAATTTTACTCATGGCGAATCCTCCTACTTTTATGTAAATTATTGATTTACTTTTACCATTGATGGGCGAATCACACGGTCTTTTAGTTTATAACCTTTTTGGAATTCTTCAACTACCGCGTTTGATTCAAATTCATTGTCTTCTACTTGCATAATAGCTTGGTGCTCATTAGGATCAAACTGTTTACCAACAGCTTCAATCACTTCAACACCTTCTTTAGACAAAGCTTCTAGCAATTGACGATGTACCATTTCCATACCTTGTAATAAGGATTTCGTTTGCTCATCAGTTGCTTCCACTTGCATCGCTCTTTCAAAATTATCAAGAGCTGGCAAAATATCTGAAACTAGGCTTTGTGCTCTATATTTTTCAGCAGCCTGTTTATCCATTTGGACACGGCGCTTATAATTTTCAAAATCAGCTTGTAGACGTAATGTGCGACCTTCCGTTTCCGTTAGTTTCGCTTGTAACTCATCTACTTTTTCTTGTAAAAGAGCAGCCTCACTTTTTTCTTCTACAGTTTTTTCACTGTTTTCTGGCGTGACAGCTTCTTCAACTTGCGCTTCTTTTACTTCTTCTACCACTTGTTCGTTACGCTCTTCCACAATATTCACCTCCTTAAAAGGTATTAGGTATTATGCATAGCACAATTACCTAAGCATTATATATTACACACAGCAATGAAAAGTTCATCGCTTGAGCGAATGTATTACTCTCATTTACTTTTTAAGTCCATCTGTAAATTGTCTCGTAAATAACTGTAACAAACTAATTACCCGAGAGTATTGCATTCTTGTCGGACCTAAAATAGCAATTGTTCCAAGTTGTTCTTCTCCAATCGAATATGTTGCAGAAATTAAACTACAATCTTCCATGGCTGTCGCAGAGTTTTCCCTTCCAATTTTCACTTGAATACCTACTTGTTTATGACGCAAAATGTCATAGAACTCGGCTTCATTATCAATCATCGTCAGCAAGGATCTTACTTTGTGAATATCATGGAACTCTGGTTGCGAAAGCATATTTGCTTTTCCTCCAAAGTATATCTTTTCCGATAAAGGAACTTGAAATGTACCATCTAACATTTTTATTGCACTATCGTAATTATGAACATACCCACGTAAAACTGTAACAATCTCTTTAAAGATTTTGTTATGGAGTTCCGACATTGGTACGCCTGATAGCTTTTCATTTAAAATATTAACCATTTTTTCTAAATCTGATAAATCAACAGATTCCGGAACGGTAATCGTTTTGCTTTGTACATGCCCTGTATCCGTTACAATAATAGCGACTGCAGTTTGACGATCAAGCGGAACAATTTGTACGTTTTTCAATTTATTTGTGCTTAACTTCGGTCCAAGAACAATGGCCGTATAATTTGTAAGCTCTGATAAAATTTGAGCCGATTGCTGTGCAATCTTTTCTGCTTCAAAAATTCTTTCAGCAAATAAATCTTTAATTTGTACAATTTCATCGTTCGGCAAGTTTTGTGGTGCTAAAAGATGGTCTACATAAAATCGGTATCCTTTCTCAGAAGGAACACGTCCAGAAGAACTGTGCGTTTTCTCAATAAATCCTAGCTCCTCTAAATCAGCCATTTCGTTTCGAATAGTAGCTGAACTAAACGTAATTTCATCTTTCTTAGCCAACGTCCTTGACCCAACAGGTTGCGCTGATCCAATAAAGTCATCAATAATTGTTTGTAAAATTAAGAGCTGACGTTCCGTAAGCATCTCATCATCACCTCTGTTAGCACTCTTTGTCTTCGAGTGCTAAATCTATTAATAACTTACCAAAATTGACATTCAATTGTCAACGGAAACGTCACGAAATAATGAAACTTTTTCACGTTAATGGAACATTTAATTAGTCAATCAAAAATGATTGGAATACTTCGTTCCCTAATAATTTTCCTTTTCGCGTTAAACGGACATATCCATTGCTCTCTTCAAGCAACCCTTGTTCTTGGTTATTTTGTAACTGCTTCGCGAAAACTTGATCCATCTCCATATTAAATTTCTTTTGAAACGCTATTTTAGATACACCTTTTGTTTTTCGAAGCCCTAAGAACAACTCTTCTTCCATTTTTTCTTTCTCCGTCACCACGTGAACATCTAAATATGGAAATCCGGTTTCATCGATTTTATTGAAATATTGCTTGAGTGGCCCTACATTTTGGATACGTTCTCCATTTACATAACTATGCGCTCCAGCTCCAAATCCATAATACTCTTCATTATTCCAGTATGTGAGATTATGTCTACTTTCATTATCACCTTTTGAGAAATTACTAATTTCATACTGGCTATAGCCGTGTTTCTCCATTTCATCCATTACCATTTCGTACATTTTCGCTTCATGGTCTTCACCTGGAAGTCTTAATTTCCCTTTATTCATTAAGTTATAAAATACTGTTTTCGGTTCCACAATTAATGAATAGGCCGAGAAATGTTGTACACCAAGCGTAAAAGCAATATCTAACGTTTCTTTCACATCTTCTATCGTCTGCCCTGGCAGAGCATAAATAATATCTACATTTATATTTTTAAAGCCTACTTCCTGCGCTTCTCTAATTGCTACAAAAGCATCTTCCCTCGTATGCTTACGTCCAATTTTCTCAAGCAATTCATCTCGAAATGTTTGCACACCAAAACTAATTCGGTTTACTCCACCTTCTAGCAATACATTTAACTTCTCTTTCGGTAAATCACCCGGATTCGCTTCAAATGTTAATTCACAATTCGGGGCAAATGGACGTAAACGACGATTTATAATATCGAGTAATTTTTTTGTCTGTTCCATATTTAACGCTGTCGGAGTACCCCCGCCAACAAAAATCGTTTTCATACTATCAAACGGTACCTTTTGAACTGTATTTATTATTTCTTTCTCTAAATACTCTAAATATTGATCGACCGGTTGGCGTTCAATAAACACTTTATTAAAATCACAATAGTGACAAATATGCTGACAAAAAGGAATATGAATATATGCAGCTTGCACCAAAAATAACTCCTACCTTTCTAAAAAGAAAACCTCCGCGCTCGGGAGGCTTCTTTACTTCTCTAACGTATTACGAATTTGTTCCATTCGCATTTTTCCCCAATCATACATCATTTCAACGATTGGTAAAAGCGACATGCCTAATTCCGTCATATAATACTCCACTCGCGGAGGAATTTCTGGGTATACTGTCCGGTCAACAATCCCATCTTCCATTAACTCTTTTAATTGATTTGACAAAACTTTATGAGAAATGCTTGGGAACAATCGTTGTAATTCACTAAAACGATGAGGCCCTTCCACACCAAGATGCCACAGTATTACAACTTTCCACTTTCCACTAATAATAGAAAGCGTCAATTCCTTTTCACAATTAAAATTTCCATTTTGTATTTTCTCGTGAATATCTTTTCGAATATTTTCGGACATTAACAAACTCCTAACTCTATATGAACTAAAAAGCTCTCTCACCATTGTAAATGAGAGAAGCCACGTTGTCTAAAAAGTAATCACATAAAAAAGAAGCCGTATAAACGACTTCTCTTTTTATATCGATTCGCATGAAATAACAATCAATTATTAGTTGTCATCCATTTTCAGTACAGCCATGAACGCTTCTTGCGGTACTTCTACAGAACCAACAGACTTCATACGTTTTTTACCTTCTTTTTGCTTATCAAGAAGTTTACGTTTACGAGAAATGTCACCGCCGTAACATTTCGCAAGTACGTTTTTACGCATCGCCTTAATTGTAGAACGCGCTACAACTTTGTTTCCGATTGTCGCTTGAATTGGCACTTCGAACTGCTGTCTTGGAATTAAATCTTTTAATTTTTCTACAATCACTTTACCACGGTCATACGCTGAATCACGGTGTACGATAAATGATAGAGCATCGACTTGTTCGTTATTTAAAAGAATATCCATTTTCACAAGTTTAGATGGTTTGTAGCCAATTAACTCGTAATCAAATGATGCATATCCTTTTGTATTTGATTTCAATTGATCGAAGAAATCATATACAATTTCTGATAACGGGATTTCATATGTTAATGTAACACGTGTTTCATCTAAATATTGCATATCAATAAACGTCCCACGTTTACCTTGGCAAATTTCCATTACAGCTCCAACATAGTCATTTGGAACCATAATTGAAGCCTTAACAAACGGCTCTTCTACACGATCGATAGACTGTGGATCTGGCATATTAGATGGGTTATCAACAATAACATCTTCACCATTTGTTAAATACACTTTATAAATAACGCTTGGCGCCGTTGTAATTAAATCAATTTTAAATTCACGTTCAATACGTTCTTGAATGATTTCCATGTGAAGAAGTCCTAAGAAACCACAACGGAAACCAAATCCTAGCGCTTGAGATGTTTCTGGTTCAAACTCAAGAGCAGAATCATTTAACTCTAATTTTTCTAACGCATCACGTAAATCATTGTAACGTGCAGAATCAATCGGATATAAACCACAGAATACCATTGGGTTTAATTTACGATAACCTGCTAACGGCTCTGCAGCTGGACGTTTCGCGTGTGTAATCGTATCACCAACGCGTGTGTCACCAACATTTTTAATCGATGCTGCTAAGAAGCCTACATCACCTACTGTTAACTCATCACGTTGCGTAGTTTTCGGTGTGAATACACCTACTTCTGTTACTTCAAACTCTTTTCCAGTTGCCATCATACGTACTTTATCGCCAACTTTTACCGTTCCGTTAACAACACGAATATATGCAATTACACCACGGTATGGATCATATAAAGAGTCAAAGATCATACATTGTAACGGCTCTTCTGAATCTCCTGTTGGTGCTGGTACTTTTTCAACGATTTGTTCTAAAATCTCTTCAATACCAATCCCAGCTTTTGCAGAAGCAAGTACAGCTTCTGATGCATCTAAACCAATTACATCTTCTACTTCTTGGCGTACACGCTCTGGGTCTGCACTTGGTAAGTCGATTTTATTAATAACTGGTAAAATCTCTAAATTGTTATCAAGCGCTAAGTATACGTTTGCTAACGTTTGTGCTTCAATACCTTGCGCTGCATCTACTACAAGAATCGCACCTTCACAAGCCGCTAAACTACGAGATACTTCGTACGTAAAGTCGACGTGTCCTGGTGTATCAATTAAGTGAAGAATATATTCTTCACCGTCTTTTGCTTTATAGTTTAACTGTACTGCGTTTAATTTAATTGTAATACCACGCTCACGCTCTAAATCCATAGAGTCAAGCAACTGAGCTTTCATTTCACGTTGTGTTAACGCGTTTGTTTTCTCTAAAATACGGTCTGCTAACGTTGACTTTCCGTGGTCAATATGAGCAATGATAGAGAAGTTACGAATTTTGGACTGTCTTTTTGCTCTTTCTTCTTTGTTCATCTATGTTCTCAACTCCTAATAGTCTCGCCAATATACACTAGCACTGATTATATCAATAGAGCAGCAAAGATTCAATGAAAACTCGTGCTGCTTACAATACAAATCATTCTATCTATATCTTATGCGAACAAACCATAAGAGACAAACCTTTTTCAAATTAAAAAACGGCTGTCTTACAAATCTGTAAAACAACCGTCCCCCGTTTGACTCTTAACTAAAAATTTCTTTTACTTTCCCGACAACTATATCTGTTCCAAACTTTGTTATTTCATAGGCAACACTTGCTATCGCCATACCCATTCCTTCTACAACATTAAAACTTCTTAAGCTTTCTAATTGTTTTTGTTTTTCAGTAGCAGAAAACGAGCCTTCCAAAATTTCTGATTCAGCAGCCTCACCTTTTGTTCCTGTCATATGAGCGATTTGTTCATACGACATTTGCTGATAACCTTTCATACTTTTCAAACCGTGATTAGCAAGTGCCACCCCCGCTATCACCATAAGTAAGCATATGGCCGCACTACATATACATAAAAGCGAAAAGCGGCTTAAATCATTACCCTCTCTTCCCATCAATGTGTATATGCTCCTGTATTATCTTGGTCAATTTGATGATGCAGCGCTGCATTTAAACCACTTGCTATTACATTTGCCATATCCTCTATGAAAGCATCCACTTCTTTCGGAGTCACCATTAAATTATGTCCAAGAGGAGATAACACTTCATAAATTAATTTTCTCTTCTCTTCATCTTCCAGTGTACCTACAGCACCTAAAAACATATTTCGGCTCTTTTCATCCGGCATATCTTCTTCTGTTAATTTTTTCTTTTCTCCAAATGTAAAGCCAGCTGGTAACAAAGATTTTGAAGGTTTGTTTCCTTCTTTCATCTCCCGGCCAAAATGTTTCAAAATAAAATCAATTGTATCGCTTGTAATCGAAACTGCATCCACCACAGTCGGAACACCAATCGCGATAACAGGTATGCCTAATGTTTCTTTACTGAGTTCCTTACGTTTATTCCCAACACCTGATCCAGGATGAATCCCCGTATCAGAAATTTGTATCGTACTATTTACTCGTTCAATAGAACGGGCAGCTAAAGCATCAATTGCAATGACAAAGTCTGGCTTCGTCTTCTCAATGATTCCATAAATGACATCACTCGTTTCGATTCCTGTAATTCCCATTACCCCTGGCCGAATTGCACTGACAGGCCTAAACCCTTCTTCTACACTTTCAGGCTGCAATTGAAACAAATGTCTCGTTACCAATACATTTTCTACAACTATCGGCCCAAGCGCATCTGGCGTTACATTCCAATTCCCAAGCCCAACAATTAAACAACTCGCTTCTTTCGTAACGCCAACCTCTTCTAAGAAATAAGAAAATTCTTTTGCAAAAATGCGCTCTACTTTTTGTTGCAGCTCTGTATCTTGTTGACGTATACCTTGTACTTCAAGCGTTAAATAATTTCCAGGTTTTTTACCCATCGAGTCAGAGGCAACTTCATCAATCGTTACTTTCGTAATGGTGATACCTTCTTCTTCCCTCTCTTTTACAATAACTCCTTGTATTCCTTGTTGCTCTTCTTGACGCTCTTGCAACATTTGATGTGCCTCTACAGCAAGGTCCGTTCTAACACTATATTTACTTAAATCTAATGGTTCTTTCATCGTATCTCCTCCGTAATTCATAGTAAATATCGTTAGATTTCCCAAAGTTATATAAGGTCATTCTTTCCTTTACGTGAAATTTCATGGATATACTATTGCAATTCTCTTCACCGTTTGATAGAATATCACTTGTTCTATGTTATGAATCGAGTCATTCGATTGCACCAGGGAGGTGAAAAGTATGGCAAACATCAAATCTGCTATCAAACGCGCTAAACTTAGCGAAGAGCGTCGTGCACATAACGCTTCTATCAAGTCTGACATGCGTTCTGCTGTTAAAACTGTTGAAGCTTTAGTTACTAATAACGATCTTGAAAATGCTAAAGAAGCTTTCAAAACTGCTTCTAAAAAACTTGACAAAGCAGCTCGTAAAGGTCTTATCCACCAAAACGCTGCAGCTCGTCAAAAATCTCGCTTAGCGAAACAAGTAAACGCGTAAGGCGTTTAAAAAACGATCCATTTGGATCGTTTTTTTATATACAAAAAAGTTCCCGCGCTAAGCACGTGAACTTTTTTTGTTTCATTACATATGATTTAACCGCATTAAGAAAAACTCAAGCACAAGTTTCTTATCCATTTTTCCTGTCTTCATACTATAATCAGCTTCCGCTAATTCTATAATCACTTTTTTTAATTCTTCAAAAGAGAAAAACTTCGTTTGATTCATCGCTAACTTTACACGATAGGGATGCACACCAATATGAGACGCGATTTGATTCTGTCCATAACCACGTTGCTGTAACTCTTTCACTTGATGGAGCAAACGGAATTGACTTACTAATAATGCAAGTAGTTTAATCGGTTCCTCTTGCTGCGTAAATAATCCATCCAAAATTTGCATTGCGCCCGCAATATCTTTTTTTACCACTTTTTCTGTCAAAGCAAACACATTTTGTTCAACTGATTTTGGCACAAGCTCCGCAACAAGTTTTTGGGTAACCTCTCCGCCCATACCAACGTATAACGTTAACTTGTCCATTTCCTTCGCCAACATCGTTACATTACTTCCCACAAGCTCTAGCAACAAACTAACAGCCGCATGATCAATATGTACATGTACTTCGTCCGCACGAGCCACAACCCACTTCTGAACATCTTGCACTTGCATCGCATTCGCTTCTACTACATCCGCTGTTTTCTTTAATAGTTTTGTAATTTTTTTTCGTTCATCAAGCTTTTCGTAAGGCGCAACAAAAACAAGAATAGAAAAAGGAGAAGGCTCCCCAATATATTCTTCTAAAATTTTTATATTTTGTTCTAACTTTTCTTTTTGTGAAGTTAGAAATAGTGGTGATTTTATTAATAGTACTTTACGCTCTCCAAAAAAAGGAAGTGTACGTGCATCCTCAACCACATCTTCTAAATACGCTTCTTCTAAATCATATGTCACAACATTAAACTCGCGATCTTCCTCTTCAAGCGCTTCTGTCGTAATAAGCTTTATCGTTTCATTTATAAAAAACGCTTCCGTTCCATACAGTAAATACAACGGCGAAAACTGCTTCTTTTTAATCTTTTTATGTATATCACTCATACTTTTTCCTACTCCCTAACTTGGCAATATATATTTATACTAATGCCCTAGCTTTTGTTTTACAAGTACAAAGGAACAGGCTGTATAACCCGTCCCTTTATTTATATTAAACGCCACGCAATAAGCCCCGGGTTTCTTATTGGTGTGCGGTAATCACCTTCCCTTTATTATTCACAATAAAAATTCGAGTATAAGTGCCAACTGTTAACATGCTTGGAAACAAAAAACTCACGTTACTTCATGATCTAAAAGTAGTAAAAACGCTCTATTTCTCTTCCTATATAAATTGTAGATTTTTTTCTGACAATATTTTATACTAAAGTGGAATGTTGGGGAGGGATTCTAAATGAATGATTTTGAACAAAATGTTCAAAGTAAACGCAATGACGCTATTGATTCAGGGGTAGGATTTATCGTCTCATTTGGTTTTTTCGCAACACTTTTCATCATTGCAACTGTTATTAAATTTATTGGTTCTTAAAGACTGCTGCTTACTGGCAGTCTTCTTTTTTATCGATTATGTGTTTCATCATATGTGATTTTGCTACGAAAGGTTCCGCTTTCCCCTTTAAAAACATAGGAAATAGCACCTTGCTTATCCGTGCGCCATATTTCAATCCCCATCTCCTCCAAACGCTCTATAACTTCTTTATGAGGGTGTCCATACCTATTACGCTCACCGGCAGAAATAATCGCCATATTAGGCTGTACAGCGCTCAAAAAAGGCGTTATAGATGACGTGTTACTCCCGTGATGAGCAACCTTTAAAACGTCCGCCCGTAGTTCTGAATACGTAGCTACTAAAAACTTCTCTCCTTCTTCTTCTAAATCACCTGTAAACAACCACGTTAGTCCTCCTAATTTTACCCACACTACAATTGAAGCGTTATTTTCACCTCTTTCCTTTCCTGTTGGGGCTAATACGAAAAATTCCGCTCCATTTATGCTCCAACTCTCTCCTTCTCCCACTTCTCTTATTTTCACTTCCTTTTCTAACGCCTGTTTCTTTACTACTTTTTCTAATTCCGCATCTTGTTCCTTTCGGCCAAATACGACTTCTTTTACGATTATATTTGATAATAACTCTTGCGCAGCACCTATATGATCCGCATCACCATGCGTTACGATTAATTTATCGATTTTTTTAATACCTTCCTTTTGTAAATACGGAATCAAAATATCATTTCCGACAGAAAATTCATGTTTTTTCTGTTGCCATTCTTCCTTGTTTACACGAATTGTTCCACCAGTATCGATGAGGTAAACCTCTTTATCGTACGGGAGACGAATTAATATCGCATCCCCCTGTCCAACATCAAGAAATGTAACACTTCCGCCTTCCCTAAAATACGGATATACATAATGACATGTACTAATAAATAGAAATATACCCGAAGCTATACACATAATCCCTTTCGACATTCGCCTTTCCCAAACCATCAATACACTAATAATACTCACACAATATAGGGTTACAAGAAGTATAGGTGTTTGCCCAAAATTAAGACGGGTAAATGGCAAGTTTTCACAATAACTTAAAAAATCATTAGAAAGATTCAAACCTATTGATAGTACATTCGCAAGTCCTTTTGCAAGAAACGGGATGATCGGTATACATACCAAAATAACAATGCTACATGGCAATACAATAAGAGATAAAAACGGAACGTATAGGATATTTAGAAAAATACTATATGGAGAAAAATAACCGAAGTGATATAACAAAATTGGGGTACTAACGAGCTGTGAAATAAAAGAAATATAAATAGAATTTCGGATTACCCCATTACTACTCTCTAGTAACAGCGGGGCAGATAAAAGTAGAGCAAAACTACCAACGAAAGAAAACTGAAAACCAATATTAAACACGAGATATGGATCAAATATAAGCATACATATAGCTGTTACACTTAAAGCATCTAAGCTAGATAAACGAATAGAACACATAAAAGCAATCAACATTAAAACTCCTGTTATAGAAGCTCTTATCACAGACGGTGACGCTCCTGCTAAAATCATATATAGAGGAATACAGAAGATAAGACATACTGTAGCTACCTCCCTCGTCACACCACTTCTTAGCAAAATAAAATACACGATCACCATTAACAATACGATATGCGATCCTGAAATCGCCAACAAATGTACAAGACCAAATTGTTGATATTGCTCTTCAACTTCATATATCATTTGTTGTCTATCACCAAATACTAATGCATTCATAAAAGCACCTGATTGTTCCGGAAACATTTCTGTAACTCCCGAGATAGCTTGCTGCCTTAAAAGAAGGATCCATTGTACGGATGATAATGATGTTTTATAGCATTCAGAAATATATGTAGCTTCCAATATGAAATGAATATTTTGCTTATACAAATAATCACGATAATTAAAACCATGAAAATTCCGAGCTATTGGTGGTTCTTTCCTCTCACCTTCGAATACACACGATGCTCCTGCATGTAATCGTCTCAGTTGTTTCTTTTCCGAGGCTGATTTAATTTTGTAACTTAACTGCACTATATTTTTATACTGATCTTCAACTTGAAATGATAGGCGATCCCCGTCAATAAGAGGTGTATTGTATATCACTCCTCTTATAGCTTCGTAGGACTCTCCTAGAGGCTTGTTTTGCCCTTGAACATACGCAGTGTACATAGCGCCACTAAAACACGCTATCATACAACAAAGGAAGGTTTTACGCGAAGTACGATACAAACAAAAGATAACATATAGAACGAGACAACACATCAGCAATAAAACCGAAGAGGAGAAGGCAATTGCAATCCCTATTATAAATGAGATTGCAACATAGCCCCATTGTCCATGCAACCTATACTCACTCCTTATAGCATCATTTTTGCTTTCGTGAATACATGCTGTAATTCTTCCATTGATAAATTCTCTTTTTCTAAAGATGCAAATAGTTCTTTTAACTCCATATGACGCTTTTGATCCTCTAATGCCGCAATATCATATTCTAGCGGAACGTGTTTCACTGTTACATTCGCTTTTTCAAATAACTCTATGGCATATGGATGATTTTTATAATCCTGTGCATAATAAACCGCTGTAATACCACTTTGAATAATCGCCTTACAACATTGTAAACAAGGGAAATGCGTAACATAAATTTCCGCTTCCTCCGTTTTCACGCCAAACTTTGCACATTGTAATAAAGCATTCATTTCTGCATGAATTGTACGAACACAATGATTATCAATAACATAGCATCCATCATCTATACAATGTACGCCACCTTTAATTGAACCATTATATCCACCAGCAATAATTCGTTTATCACGAACGATTGTCGCGCCTACTGCAAGCCTTGTACATGTACTACGTAAAGATAGTAAATGGCTTTGCGTCATAAAATATTGATCCCATGAAATTCGTTCCATATTCTTCACCTACTTTTTTGTCTACTTGTAGTGTAGCGAATGAAGAAAAACTTCGTCAATCTTTTACGGAATAATAATTTGATCTTTTATTTTTTCCAAAGACTTCGCACCAATCCCATTAATCTCTAACAAATCCTCTATTTTTTGAAATGGACCATGCTCCTCTCGATATTTCAAAATACTTTCTGCTTTCCGAGAGCCGATACCTGTAATTTTTTCAAGTTGTTCTTTAGAAGCTGCATTTATTTGAACTTTCCCCTCTCCCTTTGAAACAGCAGCTTCTCCTTGCACTTGTTCGCTTTTATTCGGTACGTAAAGAAGCATTTGGTCTTGTACCATTTGTGCTAAATTTACCTTCATCCTATCTGCCTCAGGCAAAAAACCACCTGCCTTCTCAATGGCATCCTTGACCCGTTCCCCTTCTTTCATTTCATACACTCCCTCTTTAACAACAGCCCCTTTCATATCAATTACAATTATTTTTTTCTGCTGCTTTGTATCCGATATTTTCGGTTTACTTTTTTCCTCTATCTCTTTCGCTTGAATATCCGTTGCAATGATTGATCGCTCTGTATGCACGTTCATTTTCCAGAAAAAAAGAAAAAGTACAGTTCCAATAATAGCTACTAATCCTAACCATTTCTTTGGAAAATCCCACATCATTTTTCACCTCTAATCATAAATTTATAACATCATTCATATTGTTTAGGAGAAAGCTGTTACGAAGGAGGTATGAAACATTGAACATAGGAATTATAGGGACAGGGAACATGGGGAATATACTAATCGATGCATTTTTAGAAACCCGTGCTGTCAAACCTTCGTGCCTTACAATCATTAATCGAACGCCCGCCAAAGCATATCATATAAAGGAAAAACACCCTTCTGTTCATATAGCCAAAACTATTGATGAGGTAATCGAACGATCACATCTTATTTTTATTTGCGTAAAGCCGATAGATATATACCCGATCCTACAAAAATACGCTGAATATTTTTCTGATGAAAAGTGCTTAGTTTCTATTACAAGTCCAATATCTCCATCACAATTAGAGACACTTGTACCTTGCCACGTTGCCCGTATTATTCCAAGCATTACAAACCGCGCCCTATCTGGCGCATCACTATTTACATTCGGAAGTAAATGCTCTGAAGAGTGGCAACAAAAACTATTTCGCCTATTCAAAAACATTTCTACTCCCCTTGTAATAGAAGAAGATATAACGCGCGTTTCATCTGATATAGCAAGCTGCGGCCCTGCATTCTTTAGTTATTTATTACAATGTTTCATTAATGCTGCTGTAGATAAAACAAATATTACACATGAAGAGGCCACTACTTTAGTAAGTGAAATGGTCGTCGGAATGGGGAAATTACTTGAAAAAGGGATTTTCACATTGCCTACTTTACAAGAAAAAGTATGTGTTAAAGGCGGCGTTACAGGAGAAGGTATTCGTGTTTTAGAAGAACATGTTGGGGATATGTTTCATAAATTAATCGAGCGGACACACGAGAAATTTGATGAAGATTTAAAATGCGTTGATCAGCAATTCAATAAACACACATAATAAATACGTCATCGTCATTCCAAATCCTTTTTATAAATACTTAATTTTTTTACATTACAAATTCACTTAACCTAGCATTTTTACACTTCACGTATATCATCTTCTTATTATGCTAGAGAAAAAATCACAGTTTCTTTACAAAACAAAAGCAACCTTCTCGGTTGCTTTTGTTTTATCCATTTTTCTTCGCCATGAAGAAAATACGCTCTGTTTGTTCTGTAACTTCAAGTCTCTCAAAGTCACCAGTTACGCGAAGCACTGTAAAACCAGCTGCTTCAAGCCATTTCGTTAACTCTTCAACCGGATATGCACGTTGCACGTGACATTCGTCAAAGCGATGGTACACATCTTCTTCTGGATCTTGAACAAAGAATGTTAAATCATGTTCTACACTATTTGATTCTTCACCAGGGAAGCAATTCCAAATAAGAGATATTTCTTCTCCATTTACTGTGTATGTTTCATTTTGAAATACATGATGTATTTTATATAAAGAATGTACATCAAATAAAAACAAACCATCTTGACGTAAATGGTGAAACACTCTTCGAAATGTTTCTTGCACTCCATCTTCTTGCAATACATAATTTAATGAATCACAAAAGATCGTTACACAGTCAAACTCACCCGGAACATCAAGCTCTCGCATATCTTGTTGATAAAAAGGAATAAAATATCCTTCCCCGCCTAGTTTTTGCTGAGCAACTGCTAACATTTCTTCTGAAAGATCGACACCGATTACATCGTAACCCTTTTGTACAAGCGGAAGTGTTACATTACCAGTACCACATGCTACATCAAGAATTTTCGCCTCTTTCATATCCGCTTGCTGTAAGCTTTCCTCTGTGAATTCTACCCATTTATCATAAGGGACATCATTCATTAGTTCGTCGTACAGCAATGCAAATTGTTCGTAATTCATTGGCCTAGCTCTTCTGTAATGTCTTCACGTGGCACATCGCCCCATAGACGCTCTAAATTATAGTGATTACGCTCATCTTTATGGAATACATGAGCAACTACATCTCCAAGGTCAACTAATACCCAGCGTGCTTCGTCAAAACCTTCCATACGTTGTACGTCGATTTGGAACTCGTGTGCTTTTGCTTTGATTTCACGTGCAATTGCTTGCACTTGCTTATCTGAGTTACCGTGACAAATAATGAAATAATCTGCAATTGGTGAAATACCTTGCATATTTAGGACAACCATATCTTCTGCTCTCTTATCATCAGCTGCTTTTGCCGCTAATACTAACAAATCTTTATCATTCATTTACTAATTTCCTCCTTGATAACTGCGTTGTATGTTTGGAATGTTAATGGATAAATCGTTTGATTTTTTTCCATTAAAAATTGAATTGTTCTCTTTAATGCAAATACTAAAGCTTGATTTATATCCGTATATGCGAGTTTACGAGCTTCCTCCACTCCTGGAAACTTTCGACCAGGCTCAATGTAATCAGCTACATAAATTACTTTATCTAACATCGTCATTTTCTCATGACCACTTGTATGATATGTAATAGCTTGCAGGATTTCAGGATCCGTAATGCCTACTTCTTTTTCTACTAAGTATGCCCCAACAGGTGCATGCCATAACTCTTTGTTATAACAAAGTAAATCTTTCGGCAAACTTTCACTTTTAATAATCTCTTCCATCTCTGGAATCGCTCTACACTTCGCATAATCATGGAATATAGCTGCAACTTCAGCCTTTTTTTCATCCACACCGTATAACTTAGCAAGTTCAATTGCTGTTTCCATTACACCAATTGTGTGTACATAACGTTTTTCATGCATTTGTTGTTTGACAATATGAAGTGCTTTCTCACGATTCATACAACCCATTCCTCTCAATATATACCTGTACTTTTTCAGGAAGTAAATATTTGCATGTTTTCTTCTCTTTATATCTCTCGCGTAATAAAGATGAAGAAACGGCAAACTCCGGAATTTCCACAGTGGTTATAGGATAAGGTGTATGCAATGTATAACCAGGTCTTGCAACCCCAACAAACGTCACAAGATCAAGCAACGCGTCAATGTTATACCACTTCGGTAAATACTCAACCATATCTCCACCAATAATAAAGTGAAACTGCACATCCGGATGCTTCTTCGTCAATTGTAGCATAGTGTCATACGTATAAGATGGGCCCTTCCTGCTTAGCTCTTCTAAACAAATAGAAAAATGTTCCTCTGCCTCAGTCGCAAGCTCTAACATTTGTAAGCGACTTTCTACACTTGTAATATTTCGCCCTTGTTTATGCGGCGGAATTTGGTTCGGTAAGAACCATACTTCTTCTAAATTCAAAGCATGATATACTTCATTTGCAATGAGCAAATGTCCATAATGTGGCGGATCAAATGTACCGCCAATGATGCCAATTTTCCTCAAAAGAAACGCCCCTTCCTTTTACGTACAGCAACTCTCTTCGGTTAGGAATGAAGAGAGTTGCTATTAATAAAAGTTCAATTGGTTTCGCTCTCTACATCATTACGCATCTGCGATAAAAATAGCTCATGCTAATCTTTTTATCGAGGAAGCTTAATTTGTTTATTTTCTCTTGATTCTTTGTATAAAACGATCGTGCTTCCAATTACTTGAACGATTTCAGCACGTGCACCTTTTGCAAGTTCTTCTGCAACTTCACGGCGATCGAATTCACAGTTCTGTAGCACACTTACTTTAAATAGCTCACGAGCTTCTAAAGTATCTGCGATTTGTTTAATCATATTTTCATTTACTCCGCCTTTTCCTACTTGAAAAATTGGTGTTAAATGATGTGCTTGTGCACGTAAAAATCTTTTTTGTTTTCCTGTTAACATATATGTTAGCCTCCAAGCTTTCTTATAACTAATTGTTTCATTCGTTCGATATTTGGCGCGCGGCCTGTCCACATTTCAAACGCAAGTGCACCTTGATAAACAAACATATCAATACCATTTTGAATGATTGCACCTTGCTCTTTCGCCTCACATAAAATTTTCGTTTCAAATGGGTTATAAATTATATCTGATACAATCGTCCCTTTTTTTAACGAAGAAATTTGTAATGGCGTATGTTCAACACGTGGATGCATACCTATCGTTGTCGTCTGAATGATAATATCATAATTTCCTTGTTCTTCTGTTGCTTTTTCTAAAGATAAAGGAACAGAATGAACAGTAGCCGTACATGCAGCAATAAGTTCTTTCGCCTTATCCACTGTACGATTAGCTACATCAATCTCTTTCACACCTACATCAGCAAGAGAAAAATAAATCGCTCGACTAGCACCACCTGCGCCAAGTAATAAAATACGTTTCTCTTGAAGTGGTTCACTACTAATGGACTGCAATGCTCGGACAAAACCAATTCCATCTGTATTGTAGCCAATCAACTTTCCATCCTTATGAACCACTGTATTTACCGCACCAATTTGTTTTGCTAGCGGGTCAATCTCATCCAAATAATCCATAATCGCAACTTTGTGCGGAGTTGTTACATTAAATCCTGAAATACCTAATGCTTTTAAATCTCTTACTGCTTCCCCTAGCTCTTCCTCTTTAACAAGAAAGGCATGATAATGGGCATCCATATTCAAGTGTTCAAATGCATCGTTATGCATAACGGGTGATAATGAATGTCCAATTGGATTTCCGATTACACCATATAATTGTTTCATAAATCCCTCTCCATATTAAATTAAAGATTTACGCAATGAAACACTTACTCCTTTTGGTACGTGTGCAACAATTTTTGCTCCCGGTTCGTTCACAGTAACCCATCCTAATCCAGAGAATACAACATCCGTTTTTGGTTCACGAATATTAAACTCGTATTTCACTAGCTCTGGCATATTTTCTAATTCTTCTGGTGTTGGCGGGCTTAGTAAATCTCCAGCATGATTTTTATACAATTCATCTGCTTTCTCAAGCTTTGTACGATGGATTGTTAAACGATTCGAGAAGTGACAAGTAAATGCACGACGACCGCCACTTACATAATCAAAACGTGCCAGTCCACTAAAGAACAATGTTTGTTCTTCATTTAATTGGAACACCATTGGCTTAATTTCTTTTGTTGGTGTAATAAGCTTTAAGCTTTGTTTTCCAACATAATGAGCCATTTGGTGGTGGTTAATAATACCTGGCGTATCATATAAAGAAGATTCTTCGTCTAACGGAATATCAATTAAATCAAGCGTTGTTCCTGGGAAATGAGATGTTGTAATTACATTTTCAGTCTCATCACTAAACTCTTTAATCATACGATTAATAAATGTTGATTTCCCTACATTTGTACATCCAACAACGTAAACATCTTTTCCGCCGCGGTAATACTCAATCGCATCTGCCAGCTCAGCAATTCCCTGTCCCTTCGCTGCACTAATTAAAAAGACATCTTCTGGCTTTAATCCTAGCTGCTTTGCACTATAACGCATCCAATGCTTTACTTTATCATGTTTTACTGACTTAGGAATTAAATCAGCTTTATTTCCAACAAGTAATACTTTATTATTTCCTACGAAACGATGTAAGCCAGGTAACCAGCTACCATTAAAATCAAAAATATCTACAATCTTAACTACTAACGCATCCGATTTTCCAATTCCGTTTAGAATACGTAGAAAATCATCATCTGTTAATGATACATCTTGAATTTCGTTATAATGTTTCAAGCGAAAACAGCGTTGGCAAATTACTTGTTCTTTTTCTAAAGATGAGGCAGGAGCATATCCTACTTCATTTTTATCTTCTGTTTGAATTTCTACACCGCAACCAATACATTTAATTGTTTCAGTCAAACTTTATTCCTCCCAGTTAATTAAACCTTTTTTCTTCATATTTCTCATAATTCTTCGTTCAATTTTTCGATTAAAGCGCGTTACTAATCCGTCCGTTTGTGCTACCGGTACAACTAAAATTGTATGAAGTCCTACTCGATTTCCACCTAAAACATCCGTTAGTAACTGATCCCCAATTACTACAACTTCATCTGGTTGCAATCGCATCTTTTGTATCGCACGCTTAAATGCACGAACAAATGGTTTACGCGCACTATGAATAAATGGAATGCCTAATGGATCAGCAAAGTCTTTTACTCGTTGCTCATTATTATTCGAAACGACCGTTACTTGAATGCCTTGCTCTTTCATTTTCAAAAACCATTCTTCAAGTTGTGGCGTTGCATTTGGGCGATCCCATTCAATTAAAGTGTTATCTAAATCAGTAATAACACCTTTAATTCCACGCTTTTTCAAATCTTCTGGTTGAACATGATATACATTTTTCACATATTCATTTGGTAAAAATAGTTTCAATTTCTTTCACCTCTTTGAGGAGTTTTCATAAAAATTTTTCGACAACATATTTCGATATATGACCTGTGGATAAAATTGTACACATTTTCCACATTAATCTTTCAGTCAATTTGGAATTTACTAACAATCTATACACATTTTATCCACCTAAGTATGTGGATAACCACTCATTTGTGACTGTCATATTTTTTTGGTACATTAAATGCAACAACGAATCAATCCTTATATTATTAGGAGGTGACTCACCTTGAAAACAAAACATATGGAACAGTTATCTACTGAGTTACTCACTGAGTCTTATTATAAAGCAAAAGAACTAAAATTAAATCCCGACTTCATTTTACTTATAAAACAAGAAATTATTAGACGCTCATTAGAGGACAAGCTTGTCAAATCGTCTTGATTACATATAAAGCGAAATTTTAATTAGCTAACTTGTAAAAAGAGCCATCCTGCGATGGCTCTCGAATAAACAAGTACTCCCATCTAGGGAATTTCATCATTAAGCATCTTTGTCCATAACTCTTGCTTACAGTTATAAAATCTTTTCTTTACTTATGAGCCAATCGAGTAGCAATTTTTTCACCAAGGCGAAGCTCTTGTCCACTCTTCAATTCCTGCACTACTCTTATCATATCTTTTTCAAACAATAACACAACTGTTGAACCGAATGTAAAGTATGCCATTTCTTCACCTTTTTGAACAACGTCTTTTTCATGCAGCAGCTCAATACTATTTACAAACATAGCTCCTACTTTTACAAGTGCCATATGTTCACCGTCACTATTCACTTCTGTAACAGAGCGATAATTTTTTGACAACGGTTCTTTCCCGTATTCCATACCAGCTGCATTTACCGGATATGATTTTCTACCGAGTACAAATCTTTCAGTCACAGAACCAGAAAGCGGACTATGAATACGATGATAATGACTTGGGCTTAAATAAATAACCATGTATGTACCACCTGCATATCGCTGTGCACGTTCTTCATTACCTAGCATATCCACAATCGAATAACGCTTGCCTTTAATATCAAATGTTTTTGTGTCCTCAATAGGACCTTGATCAGCAAAAACACCATCAACAGGACTAACGATACTCGATGCATCTGTATCAATACTACGCTTTCCTTCTTTTAGCTTACGCGTAAATAATTCATGCAATGTTCTATATTCCTTCAAACCCTTTTCCATCTCATCTTGATTAATTTGAAAAACTTTCGCATACGATGGAATAATGATAGAGCTCAAACGAGATTGTGCAAATTTACGTAATATATAAGAAGTAAAACGACCATTTGTAAGTTCGATCATAAGTCGATATAATGTACGTCGCAAATTGCGAAACCTCCTAATCAGTCTATAACTTTAGCTTCCCCTTCTTTTCCTTCTATATCATATGTAAAATTGGTTCTTATTCCCACATATCATATAGAACCACCATATTATACATGCAGAAAACTAAGTATGGTATTATTCTTAAATTGTTTAGCACCCTCTAATATTACAGATAGAATCCGTCATTTTCAACAGTGAACATGTATTTCTTCTGAACAGAACTCTTTTTCTTTCCTTATTTCCAAAAAGAAAAGCAGCCCATTTTAAAATACGGCTGCTTGCAATGGACATTATTCTTTCGCTTTTTTCTCTTTCTCTGCTCTTACAAATTCATGGAACATTTTCATTAAAGCACGCTTTTCAATTCTTGATACGTAGCTTCTGGAAATACCGAGTGCCTTTGCAATCTCTCGTTGCGTTTTCTCCTTATCAAGCCCCAGTCCAAAACGCTTCACGATTACTTCTTTCTCCCGTTCGTCTAAAATATCGATATACTCTTTAATCTTTTCTAACTCCATACTAAGCTGAATCATATCAATTACATCTTCAGACTCTGATTTTAATATATCAATAAGCGATATTTCATTCCCCTCTTTATCTTGCCCGATCGGGTCATGAAGTGAAACGTCCTTTTTTGTTTTCTTTAGTACACGTAAATGCATCAAAATTTCATTTTCAATACAGCGTGCTGCATACGTCGCAAGTTTTGTGCCTTTTCCTGCTGAATAGCTCTCGATCGCTTTAATAAGCCCGATTGTACCAATTGAAATTAAATCTTCTGCATCTTCCCCTGTGTTTTCAAACTTCTTAACGATATGAGCTACAAGCCGTAAATTATGTTCAATTAACAAATTCCTCGCTTGAGCATCACCTTGCTCCATTAACTCTAAGTACTTTCTCTCATCGTCTGATGATAACGGCTGCGGAAACGCATTGTTCTTTACATATGAAACAAAGACAAACACTTCTCGAACCATATATCCAATTGCGGCGAATAGACTCAAACCTTTCACCTCCGCCAAAATAGTGGTCTTTACTATGTGTATGTGGGCGTAAGGTTGTTTGTGTCTGTACGATATAAATATGGATTCCTTAGCTTTTTGTCGAGCGAAATAAGTCTTTTATACCTTGCATATTTTTTCCAATGTATTACAATATGTAAGATTCCAAAATTTTGAAAGAGGTGTTTTCATGCGATACGCTACATCACAAATTAGAAAACTTGTAATACTCACATCATTATTTTTCTTACTTTCAGCTTGTGGACAACAAACGTCTCCTACAAAAACTGAAGCTACTAAACAAGATACTGCCGTATCAAAAGACGGTACAAAAACGGAAGATAGCAAAAAAACTGAAGACAGTGCAAAAGCTGAGAACAACGCAAAAACCGAGAACAACGTAAAACCTGAGAACAACACAAAACCTGAGAACAACACAAAACCTGAGAACAACACAAAACCTGAAAACAACACAAAACCTGAAAACAACACAAAACCTGAAAACAACACAAAACCTGAAAACAACACAAAACCTGAAAACAACACAAAACCTGAAGCAGAATCTAAAAACACGCAAAAAGAGCAACAACCAGCTAAGCAACCAAATAAACAAACCGATACTATTACATTCACAAGTGAAGATGCTATAAAAGTTCTAGAAAAAAGAATGGGAGCTCGCTCAAATGAAATCCGTTACAGCTCCAGCGAAGACAAACTAATTGGCACAATAAATGGCATTAAGCTATACGACGTATTATACGGACGCGAATCTGCTGAGAACTCTCGTGCGCTAAATTTTGCAGTGGGATCTGATGGAAACCTATATAATTGGTCAAAAGCTCAAGATGGTATTCTTCAACCACTTAACAGCAATTAATAAATGATTGTAAGAACATAGTAAAAGCCAATCGATACGTATCGATTGGCTTTTACTAGTATTCACTCCAAATTCTCTCCCCTGTGTTGGCATCAATATAACGCAGTTCTCGACTACAATCGAAGGGTTCTTTATAGTTTTTATCCGTTGTTTGTTTATACAGTAGTTCGTAGCTTGTTTCCTCTACATCATTCTCTAAAAACCATTCTAAACGAACTCGCATGGCCCCTCTGTATATTTCTAATGCTTTTTCCTTTGTTACTTTTGGTGTTGTTTCATATGTGAGTAATTCTTTTATAATATTGCTAGATTCTCCTGAATAATGCATCACAGCACCATTTTCTGCATTGATGTTGATCATAATATATTTTCCCTCTACTTGAATGTCATTTACATATATTGAAAAGGAGAATCTCTCAACTCCATCTTCATCTTCTTCACGTTCTTCCCAAAGACGTAAATATTGTGTAACATTTGGAATAACTCGTTCCAAAAATTGAAGTGCTTTGTCTAAACATTGGTCTCTTGATAAGATTGTTCTTCTTTTTTTCTCACCCTTCCACATAAAAAAAGAAAGCAATTGATTTGTTTCTTTATCTAGAGTAATTACAACAAATTCATCATGCTTCAGCATTGGAACATGCTTTTTATAGAACTCATCTATTGAATATGGATCCTTCTCTTTTATTTCTTTTTTTAATTCTTCTTTTAATACAAATTTTATCCAGACTTCATCCTCATCTACTTTTTTATCTAATTTTACAAATTTCTCCTTGTCCCAATCAAATAGATCAAGCACGTCTTTTTTCGGACTACTCTTTAGCGGTTTATCAATAAGTACTGTAGAAGGTAATTTATAATGATCAGGCCCATATAAATCTTTACCTGTACTTGCTTTAATAAACGCATGGCTAGGTTCTGGTTCATATACAAGATGGTACCCTTTTACTGCCTCTCCATTTTCATACTCACATGAAGAGTGTGTTAAATCCACAAATACAAGTCTCATATCTTGTCTAGCTTTCAAATTTTCTAAGACGACGTTCCCCGCAACAATTCCACTTGGCCATACCGTTTTTTCATTAATAGCTTTTTGTCCATTATAATGAAAATGCATAACATTACCTGAAGGATGAACTTGCACGACACACCCTGTGTTCGGCAATGGATAGCCATTCACTTCTTGCATATAATTTACTTCTTTCCAACCACGCCAGTCGTCCTTAACCGTTAAATATGTATAAAATTCATATCCTTCTTTTGTATATTTTTTTAAAAATACATTTGCAATCTCTCTGGATTTATTTTCCTCTATCGCTGCCTTACCACTTGAAAAATAATTTTCATCACCTATCCTAAACTCTATTAAATTACCAGTATGTCTATTCAGCGTAATTTGTATCGTTCTCTCCTCATCCTCTTTATGCTCCCACCATAATAGATGATACGGGTCATCTACGCCTTCTTGATCGTCTACTACAAGTCTATAATCATCTGGAATGTTAATTATATGAGACACTTGTTCTTTTCTTTCTTTATCTTTTTGATTCACCATACCGCTCCCCTTATTACAATTTAAGGTAATTATAACAAACACAACCAAAAAAATATAAACAAAAAAGACTAGAGATATGTCTAGTCTTCTACTTCGTTTCACGATGTAACGTTACTCGCTTTAATCGTGGACAATATTTTTTTAGTTCGATGCGCTCTGGATTGTTTCGTTTATTCTTTTTAGAAATATAATTACGATCACCGCACTCTGTACAAGCTAATGTAATATTTACACGCATACGTAATTCTCCTTTCTTTTAAAGATCGCAAACTAAATCGTAATGATTACGGTTTATATATTATATAACTTCATTCTATTTGTCAATTGCAAAAAAAGACAAAAAGCTGAAACAATTAGTTCATACGAAATTCACACGAATCTATTACTATAGGAATTGTACATAGTGAACTTATTAACAATCACGTTTATTTATATAGAATTTTAATCGAAAGGAGCTGAAATTATGAAAACTAAATATCGTTTTATGATCTCATCATTTGCTGCTTGCGCCTACATGATTTGGTGTTTAGTATAATAACAACCTCACTTGTAAATAAGAAAAGGTGTGTATATAAATGGAATATAATCAATCAACAGTTAACTACTGGAAAGCTTTTGTACTACCATATACATTTGCTTTAGAAGAGTTAAAAACTAAATTTGAAATTATGAACCGGGAAGCCCAATTTTTAGAGGATTACAACCCGTTTGAACATATAAAAACAAGATTAAAACAACCTGAAAGTATTATTAAAAAGCTTGAGCGTAAAAATTTATTACCGACAGTTGAAAATGCACAAACGCATTTACAAGACATCATCGGCATTCGTATTACATGTTGCTTCGTAGAAGATATCTATCATTTAAAAAATGTCATTCAAAAACGTGAAGATATGGAAATCATAGAAGTAAAAGATTATATTACTAACCCAAAACAAAATGGCTATAAAAGTTTACACATGATTATTAAATATCCTTTATCACTGAATTCAGGTACAAAAGAAGTCTTTGCAGAGATTCAATTACGTACGCTAGCAATGGACTTCTGGGCGAGTTTGGAACATAAACTGTATTATAAATATGAAGGGAAAATACCTGAGTATTTAAAAGATGAACTACATGATGCAGCAATGAAAGCTGAAGATCTTGATAATAAAATGGCAACCATTCGCCAAGATATTGATGATATCGAAGCATGCTCAAATCAAATTATGTTACCACTATAAAGTGAAACTTTAATCAGCCCTCATCAATCGGACGTTAACGGACAGCCCGACTCCCACCTAACTTCTTTGCTCCAACTGAATTTTGAGGTGGGAGTTTTACTGTCCGTTAACGCGGGATAGAAAAAGGTTCTCGCCAATGAGAACCTTTTTTATTTCACTATTTACAGGCAGCAAGACTCCCAGATTAAAGTTTCACTTTATTTCTTCTCTATCGTGCGAACCTCTTCAATTTTCCAACCATCCTCTTCTTTTCCAAGTGCATACTGTACTTTTTTCTGAAGAGTGATTTCTCCATCTATTTCCTTTTCTTTTGTTTCAACAACAACATACCCTGCTTTACTAGCTTTTATGTCTATATGTTCCAATTCAATATTCTTATTTCCCTTTTGAAAAGCTGCTTCTTTTTGCGTTTTTAAGTCTTCAGCACTTGGCATCTTCTTTGAAAATAACTCCATATGTTCAGCAAGATTTTTTTCATTTGTCGTCAGTACAAATTTCTCCATAACATCTTGAATCAATTTTTCTTCTTCTTTCGTTATTTGTACCTTTTCCTCAGCTTTTGTAGTAGTAGCTTTTTGTTCTATCTTATTCTCTTCGGATTGACATCCAACTAGCAATAATACACCTATTAGAAGGGATCCTATTCCCATGAAAAAAGCCCTCATCTTCCCATCTCCTAAAAAGAAAAGTGAGGCATTTCGCCTCACTTTCATTTATAATTAGCGTCTTCCTTTATTCGGATCGCCACCGCCAACGATATCAAAGACACGTTTAGCGATATTTGTATTCTCTTGAACGCCAGAGAACAAGTATTTACCAGGTCCAAATGCATATACGTTTACATCTTCCCCTGTATGTCCACCTGTTGTCCATCCTGTAACTGAACGCTTATTGAAAATATCCTCAATCGCATTATCAATCTTTGTTACATCTTTTGAAGGAGCAATATCATTTACCGCTTTAATTTCTTCAGGTGTTAATTGTAAATCAATATATTTTTTCAATGTTTCTTCTACATTTGCACCTTTTGCAATCTCATTTGCCATGAAGTCCGGTGTGCGTTTTGCAGCTTTAATTGGATCTACTTTAAAGTTGTACTCACCATTCGCACCTAAAGATAACCCGCCAGTAGCGTGGTCTGCCGTTGCAATGACTAACGTATTTTTATCTTTTTTCGCAAACTCAATCGCAGCTTTAAATGCTTTTTCAAAGTCTTCCATTTCACTCATTGCACCAACAATATCATTATCATGTCCTGCCCAGTCAATTTGACTTCCTTCAACCATTAAGAAGAAACCTTTTTTATTTTTGTTCAAACGCTCAATTGCTGCATTTGTCATTTCTTCTAATGAAGGTGTCTTCTCATTGCGGTCAATCATTTTATCTAAACCGCCTGGTGCAAATAAACCAAGGATTTGATCATTTTTATCATTTAACAATTGATCTCGATCTGTTACGTAGCTATAACCAGATTTCTTAAACTCTTCTGTAAGATTACGATCTTTTCTAACAAAGTTTTTTACGCCGCCGCCAAGCATAACATCTACTTTATGCTTCCCTTTAATTTTCTCATCAAAATAATCATTTGCAATTGCGTCCATATTTTTACGACTAATGTCATGCGCACCGAAAGCAGCTGGTGTTGCATGTGTAATTTCAGAAGTAGCAACGAGTCCCGTTGATTTCCCTTTTTCTTTCGCTTGTTCAAGAACAGTTTTCACTTCTGCTTTATCATTATCAACTGCAATTGCCGCATTATATGTTTTAATTCCTGCTGACATAGCTGTTGCTGCTGATGCAGAGTCTGTGATATTTTCATGTTCATCTTCCGGATATGTCTTTTGTGTTCCTACAAGATGCTTATCAAACTCTGTAGATTCCATCTCGAATGTTTTCGGATTATCTTTCATATAACGATGAGCCGTCATGTATGAAGGACCCATACCATCTCCAATTAACACAATAACATTTTTAATCTTTGCATTGCTTCCGCTCTCATCTGCACTCACTTCACTAGAACGTGTAAAATTCCATGTTGCTACCGAAGTAACTGCTAACGACGCCACAACCGCAAATGGCCATGCTTTTTTCACAAACTTTTTCACTGTCTTGTCCCCCTAATTAGGTTATTCATTTCCCACTATCAAATTTAATAGAATACTATTAAGAGAAAATTAGTTATATGTAAATTTTTTGTTAACTTATGTAAATATCAGTTATAATTTGTATAAGTTTGTCTGGTCGTATCAACCTTTTTTTCCTTTACAATTAAAATATAAACAAGTTGGATTTCATTTAACGTAAATCTCTTATTTAACATTTTTAATCTACTTTTATGAAAATTAATAGAAATGTGGGGAGTATTTATGAAAACAATACAGCTAGATGAATCTTTTATTTTTGATCTACTCGACCTTTGTAAAGCTGTTGGATGGTTACAAGATAAAACATTTATGAAAAAACAATTCGAAATGTACCTTGCTCTTGGCACACTTATCGGTTATATGCATGAAAATAAACTGCTTGCAGCTGGAGGAGTATTTCCTTTTAAAGATAGTTTTTCTACTATTGGCATGTTAATCGTCCATCCTGATTTTCAAGGCCAGGGCATCGGGCGTACTTTGTTAAATCATTGCTTAGCACTCGCTCATCCAAAACAACCAATTGCACTTATTGCAACAAAAGCTGGCGAGCCTCTTTATACATCATGCGGATTTCAAACAGTAACGACGATTCATCGTTTTGAGAAACAAACTACTAAAACACATATTACTCATACGCAACAAGTGAAAGAAGAAGATCTTGTATCACTTATTTCTCTTGATCAAATTACAACTGGTACTAATCGTTCTTTCCTTTATTCATCGCTATTACCAAGAACTAGCCACTCTTTTAAAATTGAGAGAAATAACTGTATAGAAGCTTTTTCCTTATGTATACAAAAAGGTAATATATTATGCGTCAATCCTCTTATCGCAAAGCAAGGGAAGGATGCTATTCAATTATTCAAGACGATCTGTGAATGTTGGAGTGGCACAGTAAGGATTGATGTCCCCCATTCACAATTTTTATTTCGTAAATTTCTTCAAACAGAAGATTTCCAAGAAACGCTCCTTTCACCTCTTATGATAAAAAATGGTAGCCAACTTCCTGGAAATCGTAATATGCTATTTGCTATGATAGATACAGCGTTATGTTAGAAAGGGGACACCTAATTGAAGCGATTTAGCTATTTTATGGTAGGTTGTCTTACTCTTACACTATTAGTAGGATGTAGTGCAGCAGAAAAGCCAGTAGAACAAGTAAAACAAGTTAAAAATACACTTACAGCGAAACTAGCTACCGAGGAAAAAATGGTAGAAATAGATGGGCAAACCATTTACTTTAAAAAGATTGGTAATGAACAGCCACCTTTACTTATGATCCATGGATTTGGAGGATCGTCAGATGGTTTTCAAAAGATTTATTCAGACTTAGCGAAAGATCATACAATTATTTCTGTAGATGCTTTAGGATTCGGACGCTCATCTAAACCGATGGATTTTTATTATTCTTTCCCAACCCATGCAAATTTGTATTATAAATTAATGAAAAAACTAGGTTATGATTCGTTTGCGATACTAGGACACTCAATGGGCGGAGAAATCTCCCTTAATTTAACATATTTATATCCTGAAGCCGTTACCCACCTTATTTTAACTGATGCTACAGGCGGTCCTCATACATTCGTTAATAAACAAGGTTCACCAAAACCACAGTTGTCGACCGATTTAAATACCGTTTCTGCTATTGCAGATTATGATGAGAGCAAAGTGAAATTTAAACGTAACGATGAAGAGCATTACAATAAAATGAAATTATGGCCGAGACGTCTTCAAATCAATGCAAATGAACTGAAACAACCAACCTTAATTATATGGGGAAGACATGATAGTAGTGTTTCTTGGAAAGAAGGAGAAACGTATCATCAATTCTTAAAAAATAGTACTTTCCATATTATCGAAAAAGGTTATCATGCACCATTTCGTCAAGAGCCACAAGAATTTGTAGGATATGTAAAAGAATTCTTTAAGAACAATCCAATCAAAGTTGAAAAATAACATAAGCGGGTATCTCATTTTGAGATACCCGCTTTCATATATTAAGCAGCTTGCTTTTGGCGTTTTTGAGTTTTTGACCCTAATACTTTCGGAATAACGAAACCATCTATTCCAAATTTACCAGCATTCATGCCAGAGACTAGAACGAACATTGATAGAATAACCATTTCAGGGTTTACACCAATTGACCCACTAAGCATATAGGAAAAGTTCATTACAAGGCCGAAAAAGACCGCCGTTTTTGTTAAACAGCCTACAATTAAACCAATTCCAACTAAAATTTCTCCCCACATTACAAGTGTATTAAATAGATCAACGTTTGGAATTGCGAAATCTTGTAAAAATGATGCCCACCAAGATTGAACAGCCGGTTGTGCTCCTTTAGATTTTTCAATTGCACCTTGTAAATAACCAGTTGCATCGAATCCTTTTCCTTGTAGTTTACCGATTCCAGCCATTAACCATGTGTAACCAAGATACACTCGAATTACTGCTAACACAAAAGAAACTGCTTTGTTTTCTCTTAAAAATTGAATAACCATATCTTCCTCCTAAAGTTGTAATTAAGTTAGTTACAGTTAATATAATAACATTAGTTACTTATTTTACAAACGTTAATTATGAATAATTCGTGACATGTGTATGAAACATTGAAAACTAACGTTTATATAGTAACTTCTATTCCCCGTAAAAACTTGAACATATCATACCATAAGTGATAATGGTTTTCATTGAAGAAAATGTAAAAAAATTGTGAGTTAAATGTGAAACACGTTTATTCGAATATAGAATAAACGTGTTTTTTCTATTTATAGAATTGAAATGTACGTGTCTCCTCATCGATTAATTTCGCCTCTTGAAAAGCATCTTCTAACGTTTTTTCATAGCTAATAAGCCCATAAAATAAGCGTATTGTAAACATAAGTGCTGCATTCCCATCTACATAATCTATCGATCCAATATACGATTTCGCCCCACTACGCAAAAAAGATTCTGCTAGTTTTTGCTCCCCTAACGTACACCCGCTATTTACAATATGTGTATTATGCAATTTTGCATATTTATAAATTTCTTCTGCACCAAAGTATCCTCTCGGTTCATCTTGTTCATATATATCTTCACCTAACTCCTCCATGACAAACTTTCCTTCCTCACCATGAAAGCAAAAAACCAAATAATTTATATCGTTATACAAAGCATTTCCAGAAAGAACATCTATGAAATCTTTTGGCCTACCAATCCAATATGTGACAACTTTTGCCCCAAAATATTCAAGTGATGCCCGGATTGATTGCGCCTCTAAATCAGAATTAAAGCCAACTACTAATGCAATATTCAACATACAACCCCCATCCTATAATCAGCCCTTATCAATCAGAATTTTATGAGATAAATCCATTTCATATATGCCCGTTTCTTTCAAAAAATCTGATCTAGTTAAAACGACTTTCTGTAAATATTGCCTATATGCTGTAATTGTCCCGTCGTGAGATACAATGCAAATTCTTTCAGCGCCTAGCTCACAACACCAAAGAAGAAATTCATCTACGATTTGCTGAAAACGATTCTCTGAAATAGTATTTATACCTTCCGTCCATAGCTGTTTATTTGTACTTTTCTCTATCGAAAAATGTGGAAATAAATTTGTTATTACCCCCTGATCTACTATGTGGTCACATGGTAATGTTTTTGCTCCTTCTCGATAAGGAAAAATACGTGGAGATGCATATGGATGGACGATTTTTTGACAAGCTACTTTCTCACTCCATATCGCCGCCGTTTGTAAAGTTCTAAGTGTAGGGCTAGCGATTAATATATCCGTTTCCTGTAATGGTACATTGTATTGAATGAATCCAGCCTGATCCCTTCCCTCATCCGTTAATGATGGATTCAGCATTTGTAAACTTGCCGGCAAATCTTTTGTATGTTCTCCTTCACCGTGCCGAACAAAGACGAGTTTCATACCCATTCTCCTCTCACTATGAAATCCTCTTACATATTTCTTCCCTATTTGATCCTTTATTCCTGCTATATACAAAACTGATATGTAAAAAAGGTTTGACACAACAAATTGGAAAACATTACAATTATATATGTAAAATACTTTTTACAAGAGAGAGGAGAAGCATACATATGAAATGGATAACCATCTTAATTGGCATGATTATATGGGGATATATAAACGGATTTTTTAGCAGTGATAAAACTGCTAATCCTTGGATTACAGATGATGAACGTGAAACAAAAATTAAACAGAAAGCAATTATTGCAAGCTGGTCCGGTGTTTTTATGTTTTGTACCATTAACCTCTTAAACAAATGGTTAGGTGTAGAAACAAACAATACATCACCTTACTTACCATCTTCTATCGCAACTATTTTAAAAGAAAATATAGAGTTACAAATTTTATTTATGCTATTTATTACGTATGGCATCTTTTACATATACTACCGAAGAAAATTAAGCGCTTAACTTTTATCTCATGATTGTCCTCCTAAATGGTTATAGTAATTAGGACGAAATGAAAGGAGGGATAGAAAAATGAGTAACTCGAATGATTTTTTAGATACGCTGCATGAAAAACAAGCAAAAGATGAACAAAATAGAAAACTTCAGGGGAACGGAAACCCAGCGAAAAAGAAGCCAAATAAAACACATAAATAACAATAAAAAACCTGCCTAAAATTATCTTTTAGGCAGGTTTTCTATTCTTCTTTCACCGAGATAACATGTTGCCAATTCCATTTCTCATAATACCACTCTGGTACATCTATATTTTCAATCCACTTCATTTCATGCTTTCCATCTTTATGAGCAAGCCATACATCCGCTTTCTTACGGTCTGAACGTATCCATATTAATTGATTACTCTTATTCATGAAGAGCGGATGATAATCTCCTTGCCTATGAGGTGGCTTTGTGATTCGATGTTGTTCGTCGCTTGTACTATCAATCTCATATAAAGATGGTAGTGGTCTTTTTTCTGGTGGAGTTTCTATCCCCGCCTCTTTTGCTCGTGAAACGATAATTACGTTATCGTTCTTCCATGTAAAATCCCAATCGACATATCCTTTCGGTGTAAATGCGTTCTGCTGAAGTGCTGGCAATTCTTTTACTTTTAAATGTTTATTCTCTAACGCAACTCTCCCGCTTCCTTCAATATAGGCCAATATATTGTTGGCTGGCGTCCATTTGAACCATTGTGTGTTTAATAACATTTGATCTACCTTTTCAAAACGACTACCATCTGCACGAACTAAGCAAAGCGTATTGCTATCAGCTGACCATGAAGCTGTCGGTACTGCTAAAAATGAAATCCATTTTTGATCTGGCGACCACTGAAAGCCACTTGCAACTAATGCTAGGAAATCATCATGTTCATTTGGTAATGCATACAAATGCTTCATTTTGTGAGGATTCATATGTGCATCTTTTTGCACTTCATATAGCTGAGCCCCTGTCCATCCTGTTGGAAGTAAGTGTGCTTCAGAGGATACAAAAAACTTCTTTCCATCAGGATACCATGCATAATCTCCTACACCTGCCGATACATTTTCAAAATCTGTATTCTTTTTTTCTACATCAAATGTATTTAATGTACCTGTAAATATAAATGCAATTATATTTTCTGTTGGTGACCATTGATAATTCGATGCTTCTGAGTGAAACGGCGTAACTTTCTTTCCATCTTTCAGCCGATATAACTCAAGACTACCTTGTTTCTTTCCTTTTACATATGCCAGCCACTCTCCATCATGAGACCACTTTGGCCCTGTTATATACTCTCCTTTTGTAAGTTGTTTTTCTTTTCCATCAACTTTAATCCAGAGGTCATGATGACGAATAAAAGCAATTTTCGCTTCATTATTTTCTGCGCTACTATTAATGGTTGAACATAAAAATACGACTAACATTGTACCAACGCTTACTATAAACCGTTTCATAACACCCCTCCATTTCCCTCATAGCATTCCTCAATGTCCACCTACAATATGTAAAACATACCTATTCGACATAATCAGAAAAAATTTCCCAAGAAATTTTAAATTCATAGAGGATTGGTATGAATTATGTCGAAAATATAATTTATCTAACATCCGATTATGTAATTCGAGATAAATTTGTAATATTATTTTTGGAATATTAGCACTTTTTTATTAGGGGGAGTTTCAATGAAAAAACTACATCTGCACTATTAAGTATGGCGCTTGTCTTTTCTAGTTTTGGAGCTTTAAGCGCGCATGCTGAATCGCTGCAAAAGGAGAAGCAATTTAGTCCACAGTTAAAGGCCAATATTGAGCAATGGGGAGAAAACAAAATCGCGCAAAATGTTGAAACAAAAACATCAAAAGAAATTTCAGTCATTGTAGAATTGCAACATGCTCCGCTCGCTTCACAAAGTAACATTCAACATGCTCCAGATTTAAAAAATGGCAATGTGCAATCATACCATGCACAACTAAAAAAGGCACATGAGGATACGACAAAGAAAATTAAAGAAAAAGCACCGAAAGCAAAAATAAAAGAAACGTATAGTACGTTATTTTCTGGATTCTCTATTTCTATCCCAGGAGATCAAGTTGCTGCTTTAGCTTCTTTACCTGAAGTAAAAGCTGTTTATCCAAACTTAACATATAAATTGCATGAAACAGCAAAAAGCCCTGCGGATTTAGAAACACCAAACGTTGGAGGTCCTACTGTTGGTGCACCTGAAGCGTGGAAACTAAAAGATCCATCTGGTAAACCGCTTGATGGAAAAGGAATGAAAGTCGCTGTTATTGATTCAGGCGTAGACTATACACATCCTGATTTACAAGCAAATTATATTGGCGGCTACGATACAGTCGATGAAGATAATGATCCAATGGATGGCAACGTACACGGCACTCATGTAGCTGGGATTATTGCTGGTAATGGAAAAATAAAGGGGATTGCCCCGAACGCTTCTATACTCGCTTACCGTGTCATGAATGATGGCGGCACTGGTACGACCGATGATATTATTCAAGGTATTGAGCGCGCTATTCAAGATGGTGCGGATGTTCTAAATCTATCTCTCGGTCAAGATTTGAATGTCCCTGATCAACCTGTAACAATGACGTTAGAACGCGCAGCAAAACTTGGTGTTACTGCAGTCGTTTCAAATGGAAATGATGGACCAAAACCTTGGTCTGTTGATGCTCCTGGTAACGCAAGTAGCGTCATCTCTGTTGGTGCATCTACTGTTTCTATTCCATTCCCAACATTCCAAATAGCTGGTTCTAATAAATCTTACCAAGGCTTACCGTTATCAAAAGCAGATTTCCAAGTAGGAAACGATGCTCAGCTTGTATATGTTGGCTACGGTAATTCAAGCGATTACGCTAAACAAGATGTGAAAGGAAAGTTCGTCCTTGTTTTACAAGGAACTTCAAGCGCATTAGTAAAAGCAGAACAAGCGAAACAAGCTGGTGCTCTTGGCGTGCTATTAATTTCTAATGAAAAAGAAATTGATCTTATGCCAGAATATTTCGGACGTGCAGACATAGCTCTTCCAGTTATGCAACTATCAAATGCAAATGGCGAAGAGTTGAAAAATTTAATTGCAAAACGAAAGAAAAACATAAAGATTGGACAACCAAATAAAACCGAACTGATTGGTAACTTCAGTTCAAGAGGACCATCACAAGGAAGTTGGCTCATAAAACCTGATGTTGTTGCACCTGGCGTACAAATTACTAGTACGGTACCAAGAGGCGGATATGAATCTCACAACGGAACAAGTATGGCTGCGCCACAAGTAGCAGGAGCCATTGCCTTACTACGTCAAATGCATCCTGATTGGACGACAGAACAATTGAAAGCTGCTCTTGCCAACACTGCAAAAACATTAAAGGATGTCAATGAAAATACATATCCTGTCATGGCACAAGGATCTGGTTTAATTAACGTTCCAAAAGCAGCTCAAACAGACGCGCTAGTGAAACCGAACAACGTAAGTTTCGGTCTTATTAAACCAAATAATAGAAAATTAAAACTAACACAAAATATTACGTTACAAAATCTTTCTAGCAAAAAGAAAAACTTTTCGACTCGTATAGAATTACTAGATACAAAAACAAAAATCCAGACTTCTTTCCCTTCTTCGATTAGTTTGAAACCAAATAGTAGCATCGAAAAGCCTTTTACTATTACTGTAGATAGCTCCTTACCACAAGGCGTATATACAGGAAATCTATATGTAAAAGAACAAGGGAAAACAGAAGAAATGCGTATTCCATTTACATTTAGCATTGATCCAAAAGAGTACAAGCGTATTGACGGCCTTGAAATCGTTAATTCTACTTTCAGTCCAAATAATGACAAAATACTGGATGACAACCTAATCAATTACTATTTAGTTACACCAGTTGAGGATATAGCGTTTCATGCCAATTTAATTACGAAAGACAGTGTGACATATCAAGGTGCAGTATATCAAGGTAAAAACGAAACACCGGGTTATAAATCTTTCAAATGGAATGGTACAAAAACAGACGGATCTCCGTTGCCTGATGGCTTGTACCAAATCGAAGCTGTTGCTTCGAACTCTGGCGGAGAAACAAAGCAAACAGGAGCTGTATTTATCGACCGAACAGCCCCTAAGTTAACACACGAAATTGATCAAGAAAATCTTGTTATTAGAGGAAACGTTGATGATATTCTACTAGATTGGATGACAGAATCCGGTTGGATAGCACCTGGTATTCCAGTAAGAATGCAATATGAAATTAACGGAAATGGTGTGTGGGAGAGTGCATTCCTAAACACGTGGGAGAAAAACTACGAAATTTATTTCGATCGTAATCAATTACAACAAGGAAAAAACACAATTCATATTGTAGCAACAGATGCAGCTGGAAATACAACTAATTTAAATGTTGATTTAGAAGTAAAATAAGGTCATACCAAGATTCTTTCGCCCCCTATCCAATGTTCCGATAGGGGCTTTTTCTATTTCTCACATAAACATTTGTTAAATAATTCTGAATGTTATGATAGAATTTTTATAAGCGCTTTCAATTTTAAAGAGAGGTGATACAAGCTATACGAAATCGATATACAGTTTTATAGAAAAAAGGAGGATGTTTAAATGACAAAGAAAACAGAAATTCCATCGCATTTAAAACCATTCGTATCCACACAGCATTATGATCAATACACACCGGTGAACCACGCTGTATGGCGTTACATTATGAGACAAAATCATAGTTTCTTAAAAGACGTTGCCCATCCAGCCTACGTAAACGGGTTACAATCATCTGGTATAAATATAGATGCCATTCCTAAGGTAGAAGAAATGAATGAATGTTTAGCACCAAGCGGGTGGGGAGCTGTAACGATTGATGGACTTATTCCAGGCGTAGCGTTCTTTGACTTTCAGGGGCATGGATTATTACCAATTGCAACAGATATTCGTAAAATAGAAAATATCGAGTATACACCGGCTCCTGATATCGTTCATGAAGCTGCAGGCCACGCACCAATTTTACTTGATCCTACATATGCAAAGTATGTAAAACGCTTTGGACAAATTGGAGCAAAAGCTTTCTCTACAAAAGAAGAACATGATGCATTTGAAGCTGTTCGTACATTAACAATCGTAAAAGAAAGTCCGACTTCTACACCTGAAGAAGTTGTAGCTGCTGAAAATACGGTAATTGAAAAACAAAAATTAGTTTCTGGTTTATCAGAAGCGGAACAAATTTCACGCCTTTTCTGGTGGACGGTAGAATACGGATTAATTGGAAATATAGACGATCCAAAAATCTACGGTGCTGGTCTCCTTTCCTCTGTAGGCGAAAGCAAACATTGCTTAACTGACGCTGTAGAAAAGGTTCCATTTTCTATAGAAGCATGTACTGGAACAACTTATGATGTAACAAAAATGCAACCTCAACTATTTGTTTGTGAATCCTTTGAAGAGTTAACAGAAGCACTTGAGAAATTTTCTGAAACGATGGCCTTTAAAACAGGCGGTAAAGAAGGATTAGAAAAAGCAATTCGTTCTGAAAACTATGCAACTACTGAGCTAAGTAGTGGACTACAAATTACTGGTACATTCAATGAGACAATTGAAAACGATGCAGGTGAAGTGATTTACATGCGTACAAATTCGCCAACTGCATTAGCCATTCATAATAAACAACTAGCGGATCATTCTACCTCTGTACACATTGATGGTTTTGGAACACCGATTGGGTTACTTACTGAAAATATTGCATTAGAAAATTGTACAGATGAACAATTACAATCATTAGGAATTACAATTGGAAATAAAACATCATTTACTTTTTCAAGTGGCATCCATGTAAATGGAACGGTAACAACAATTCAAAAAAATGATAAAAAGATTGCTCTTATCTCCTTTATCGATTGTACCGTTACTTATAAAGAACGTTTATTATTTGATGCTTCATGGGGTACTTTTGATATGGCTGTTGGCTCAAAAATCACTTCTGTATTCCCAGGAGCTGCAGATGCTGCATCGTTTTTCCCTGCCGATGAAGAAATAGAAGCAACTCCAACACCTCTTACATTAACTGAGCTAGATCGTATGTATCAAAAAGTTCGCAACATTCGAAATGAAGGTATTTTACACGAAGCTCATATCGAACAGCTAGTGGCAATTCAAGAGGTACTAAATAAATTTTATGCGAAAGAATGGCTGCTTCGTCTTGAAATATTAGAATTGCTTTTAGATCATAACAAAGGGCATGAAACATCCGCAGCATTATTACAACAACTTTCTACTTTCACAACTGATGAAGCTGTAACACGTCTTATTAACAATGGTCTTGCACTATTACCTGTAAAGGATGTGAAAAATGATGCTACGATTAACTGAGGAAGAAGTTCAAGAGGAATTATTGACAATAGATAAATGGATGATAAAAGATGAAAAATGGATTGAACGAAAATATATGTTTTCCGACTACTTAAAAGGAGTCGAATTCGTCTCTGAAGTCGCCAAACTATCTGAAGAACATCATCACCATCCATTTATCCTTATCCAATATAAAGCAGTCATTATTACTTTGTCCTCATGGAATGCAAAAGGTTTAACGAAACTCGATTTTGAGCTTGCGAAGCAATTTGATAAACTATTTGTCCAAAATGAAAAAGCCATTATAAGAAAGTAAAAAAAGAGAAGCCTTTATTAGGCTTCTCCTTTTATTTTGAAATGAATACTATGTCCAAATGGATCCTCGACCTGTAATATTCCATCCTTGTACGTAGCAATCTTGCCAATATTTTTTAAGCTTTTACATACTTGCTCTTTTTGTTTTTCATCCGCTAGTACAATTGTGAAATATTTCAATCCAACGGAATTTGGCATTTGCGGTGGTATCCCTTCACCTTGCCACGTATTTAAACCGATATGGTGATGATAGCCGCCTGCTGATACAAAGAGCGCTCCATTGCGAGCTGGGATTGTTACTTCAAAACCAAGACCATCCACATAGAAACGTTTCGCTTCTTCTAAATCAGCTACATGGAAATGAACATGTCCCATCACAGTACCAGCTGGGAAACCATTCCATGCACTTCCTTGCTGTAATAATTCTTCACCAGCTAACGGGTTACTAACAAATGGTAGTTCTCCATTCTCATTACGCCAAACTTCTTTTTGGCGATCATGATAAATTTCAATCCCGTTTCCATCTGGATCAGCTAAATAAAGGGCCTCACTAAAGTAATGATCGGCTCCGCCGTGCAGTGGATACACCATTTCTACAAGATGACGAAGGATATTCGCTAAATCTTGTCTGCTCGGTAATAACATTGCGTAATGATATAACCCCGTTCTCCCTCTTTGTTTTGGTAAAGCTTCTTTCTTTTCTTCAATGATAAGGAGTGGTTCGTTATTTTCATTACCAAATGTAACGGCCATTTCATCTTGTTTTAATACTTTCATACTTAGTACTTCTGTATAAAACTCTAGTGATTTCTTTATATTTGATACATATAAATGAACAACATCAAGTGTTGTGTCGGGATGAAGTTGAAAACTCATCTTGTTAGCCCCCCATGTAATTTAGTTCTTCTTTGACATTTTCTCTTTGATGAAATTATCTACAAAACCGTCTGCTTTCGCAACAAATAAGTACGCACCCATCGCTAACAATGCAAGCTCTAATTCGAAGCCAGGATTTTTCCCATCTCCTAATAAACCAGCTGACCATTTTACTTTTACAATTGCGCCAACCATAACAAGTGCGAATAATAATCCAATATATCTTACACCTAAACCTAGAATTAATAATAGACCACCAACTACTTCCGCTGTTGCTACACCGTATGCAAGTCCTCCTGGTAAACCAATGCTTGTGAACCACCCTGCAATATTGTCAATCCCCGATTGGAATTTTGTTAAACCGTGCATAAAGAACGTTACCCCTAACACGATACGAATAATTAAGTTACCGATATGTTGATTCATTTCTTTCTCTCCTTTATAGTTTTCTTATACAAAACTTTTATTTTCATTACAAAACATACACTAATTTTTTTTATTCGTCAATTCATTTTCACTGGGAAAAAATATATTTTTTTTGCTATGATACAAATAGTTGTTTACAAAAAAGGAGCTTGATTTTATGAATATTGGTTCTGCAATACGTGAAATTCGTCAACGTAGAGGCATAACAATCGCACAAATTTGTGAGGGAACAGGTCTTTCTAAAGGATTTATGAGCCAAGTTGAAAATAATAAAACCTCACCATCTATCTCAACTTTAGAAACGATCTCCAATTTTTTAAACGTTCCCCTTCCCTATTTATTATTAGAACAAAAAGATCGACTGAAAGTTGTCAAAAAGGTAGAGCGTAAATACAGTGTATACGGAAAAGATGAACAGAGAATTGAACATGTGGCAGAACAAGGTGGCCTTCGCCTAAATCTCGTAGAAATTCCTGCTGGTTTTCCAAAAGAAAACACACCAAATGCCCATGAAGGGGAAGAGTGTCACCTTGTATTACGCGGAAAACTAGAAGTTCAACATGGAGAAGATATTGCAATTGTAGAAGAAGGTGATTCTTTCTCCTGGAATGCATGTGTTCCTCATATCGTTCGTAATATAGGGGAAGAAACTGCATTATTACTCATCTCTAGTCATGCAGAAAATCGAAAACGTGTTTATTAAATAAAAAAGAAGCCTGCAAATCAGGCTTCTTTTTTATCCCCTTATAACTCCATAGCTTGTCCCAACTAGTACAGTTTTTTCGTCTTGATTGCGATAAACTGACTCGATTGAAACCTTTTTGTACCCTTCCATCTGTTCAATATTTGTTAAAGTTAATTCACAAGTGATCGTATCTCCTGTAAAAACTGGTCTAATAAACTCACTTACTAATTCTCTTGCTATGTAATGTAATTCTTCGCCTACTTTCGTTCCAATGCTAGCAGTCAATAAACCATGAACCATTAAACGTCCATTTTCATCATATTCCATATGATGTCTGCCTTTATCTCCTGTAATATTTGCAAATTCAAAAACCTCTTCTTCAGTAAATCGTCTTTCGTATTTAAATACATCCCCAATTTTTATACTCATTTTTATCCCCCTAACAATAAACAGAATTTTCTTTTATTTTATCATAAAATGAGCCTCAATTCAGTTTATATTATTAAAATATCGAGCTTTTTCCATGCTACTTTTTCTCTTTATCGATGCCCATCTTTTTTTGCTATTTGATACCCATAATACGCACATGTTCCATTTCTCGATAGCTCTCTCACCTCAAAACCACAACTTCTATAAAAATCAAAATTACTCGCGGACGTATGTGCAAACCAGTCGCCATGCGGCAATTTTTGCAAACAAAGAGCGACAAGTTTCTTGCCTAATCCCTTCCCTCTATATTCATATTTCACAACTAAATTTACTATGTTCGCGACCATGATTCCATCAGAAATGACCCTAACCATCGCAACCATCTCTTCCTCATCCCATATCGTAAATGCCCATGTTGAATTTTCAAATGCTATCGTAAATTTTTCAATTTGCCAAGAAGGGATATTATCATTGCTCCAACCGGCATCTTCGAATAAGGTTTTAATTGCATATGCAGGTACACCATTCGTTCCCTCGCGAATAATAAGTCCATTATGATAAATATACATGTAATCCCTCCTTTATTTTTATATACCATTCTTCAAAAGATGCAATTTACCTTTTTTCATCCAACACGCTTAATGGAATAAACGAGAACATCCATCCCATGAAATGAAGTTGTTTTCTCATAACTAAGTCCTGTTTTTCTAGCAACAAATATTGAGGCGGGGTGGTCTGGATTAATAAGAGAAATTAATTTATTCATTCGTAACGCTTGGAAGCCATAGTCTCGAAATGCTGCCGCAGCTTCTTTCGCATACCCTTTTCCCCAATACTGAGGTAATAACCAATAACCAATTTCAATTTCCTCTTTTCCATCTATTTGCTGCTTTACTAATCCTGCATGACCAATTCGTATTCCCGTTTCCTTTTCAATCAATACAAATAAACCGAGACCGTTTTTATAGCTAGGAATCACCCACTCCTCCAAACTTTTTTTACATTGCATATATGTTTTTAACGTCCCATTTCCAATATATCGCATTACCTTCTCATTTCCCCATAGTGAGGCGTAGAACTGTAAATCATCCATCGTATATTTGCGAACTTGTAAACGATCTGTATGAAACATCTCTACACTCCTTCCCACGAATTTGTACTTACCTACACGATCATGTTTTGGATATATACTAAATGTTACTATCTATTATAAAGGAACCAAAGACTAAATACAGAATATTCAATCTCGAAAGAATTAAAAAAAGACAGTAGACAAATGTTGTCTACTGCATCCATATCATAACTAGCATAAAGAAAACTACAATTGAGGGGGGTGTAGGATTTTCAATTATACTAGATACTTATCCCGTTCTAACGGGCGGTAAACTTTTCAATTATATGAAAGTGAAAAGTTTACCGCACATAAGAACTTTTGCGGTCATTAAGAGAGCACTGTTAAATACTCAAATACACGCTGTGCTTTTTCTCCACCCATTCGTGCATGCTGAAGAAGGGAAATACCATGTGGACCAGATGCACGTAATGCTTCTGGTTGTGCTACTAAAATAGCTTGTACAACTTCTAATTCACCAAGCATAGCCGCCGCGAAAATATCCATTCGAGCGCCCTTTTCTAATAAATAAAGAGCAATATCTTTACGACCTACATGTGCCGCTGCTCCTAACGCACTTTCCCAATCTGATCCTCCCCAATTGTAAGAGGCATGAAGTAAGCTTGGCGATTCAGCCAACAGTTCTTGTACTTTTTCTAAATCTCCGTGAGCTGCCATAACAAATTCCCTTACTAACTCAGTGGTAATACATTCTTCTGTTCGCATCTTGCTTCTCCTCCTTTAGAAATTCGTTTCGGTGTAAAAAATGGCTTGTCGCTTCCTTGAAAAATATCTACCTCGATGCCGAACACACGTTGAAACATTTCATGACATAACACTTCTTCTGGTATACCGTCATACTGAAGCTTCCCTCGCTTTAATACGAGTAAACGATCACTATATTGAGCCGCTTGGTTAATATCATGTAAAACCATTATAATTGTCATACCAAACTCCTCGTTTAACCGTTTCACAAGTTCCATTACTTCCAACTGATGCATGATATCTAAAAAGGTTGTTGGCTCATCCAATAATAAGACATTTGTACGTTGTGCTAACGTCATTGCAATCCAGGCCCGTTGTCTTTCTCCTCCTGATAAAGATTGTAAAAGACGATATTCATACCCTTCAAGATTTGTAACAGACAATGCCCAATCAACAATTTCTTTATCTTCTTTATTTAAGTGACCTCTCCATGATTTATGAGGACCTCTTCCAAATTCAATTAATTCTTTCACTGTTAAATCTAATTGATGATCATGCATTTGTGGTAACATCGCTAATTGCTTCGCTACATCGGCACTTTTCATCGTATGAATACTTTTTCCATCTAAAATGATATCCCCTTCGCTTTGTTTAAGTAGTCTTGCCATTAAACGAAGCAAAGTAGATTTCCCCGATCCATTCGGCCCAATTAAACTAACGACCTCTCCAACTTTAATATGTACATTCATGTTTTGCATTTGAAATCTTTCAGAATGTGCGTAAAACACTTTGTTAACGGAAATCACGCTGTTTTCCTCCCCTATGAATTAAATATAAGAAGAACGGGCCGCCTAAGAAGGATAATAGAATACCAACAGGCAATTCAATTGGATCGAACCAACTTCGGGCTATCGCATCCGCGAAAACAAGTAATATCCCTCCGCCAAGGCATGATAATGGCAGTAAATATTTATAGTCATTTCCAACTAATAAACGTAACATATGTGGTACGACAAGACCGACAAATCCAATAAGACCAGAAACACTAACTGCAATTCCAGCTAGTAACGTACTTACTACTATTAAATAAAACCGGCTTCTCTCCACGTTATGACCTAATAACTTCGCCATTTCATCTCCTAGCATTAATACTCGAATATGCTTAATACCAAAGAAGGCTAATATAATAGCGAATATTGCATAATAAACAATCATGTTTAAATGTGCCCAGCTTACACCACCAATGCCGCCCGCTAACCACGGTAACACGGATTGCACTTTGTCACTATGTAATAACATTAGCGCTGACGTTGCTGCACCAATTAATGCATTGATTGACACACCTACTAAGACAATTCTTGAAGGTGGTGCCCCTTTTTGCCATGATAAAGCATAAATGACCATCGCCGTTATGAAAGCCCCTAAAAATGCCCCGAGTGGTAAGAAAGCCATATGCTGAGGAAATAAAATCATAATTACAATTGCTACAAGTCCTGCCCCAGATGAAACGCCGATAATACCAGGGTCTGCAAGAGGATTTCTCATAACCCCTTGCAGCAGTGCACCAGATGCAGCTAAACATGTTCCTACTATAAATCCAACGAGCACTCTCGGTATACGAAGGTCCCATACAATTCGATGAACTGTCGAATCTTCATCTTGTATCCCCGTTAGAATATCTCGTAAAGAAAAGGATAGGCTTCCTGCGAAAAGACCGTAAAAAAGACCTAGAATCGTTAATACAACTAATGTAACTGCTATTATCCACCTTTTTTTCGCAAAAGGATGTTCCTTTTCCCTTACTACTTCACTACTATCCATACTTATCATTTCCTTACATCTTGTATACTTTTATACATAAAGTCCATCGCTTCTGTAACTTTTGTTCCAGGATTTGATCCGAATAAATCTGGTGGCAAAATAACGACACGATTTTGTTTTACTGCATCTAAATTTTTCCACGCTTCATTTTTCATCATTTCGCCTTCAAATGCCTTTTTAACGCTATTTGGATCTCCATGTGTAATTAAATAAATCACATCTGGATTCGCCTCAATAATACGTTCTACACTTAGCTGCGCATATTGCGGATATTCCTTCATTTCTGGAAAATTAGCTGCAATATTTTTTCCACCTGTTTTTTCTAAAATATCACCTGATAAAGATGTTGGTAATGCCGCTAAATAAGTACCCGGTGCTCCATACACTAGCAATGCTTTCACATCACTCTTTTTCTCATATGTCTTCATTTGATCCGCAATTTTTTGGTTAAGTTCTTTTGCTTTATCTTCTTTCTTCATTATCGTTCCATATAGTTCAATATTCTTTTGAATATCTTGTACGGAATTCGCAGAAGAAATCATTACTTTCGTTCCTTGTCCTTCAACCGTTGGAACATTCTTTTGGAACCCATTGTTAGCAATAAGTACATCCGGCTTTAAGCTAGCAATTTGCTCAAAATTCGGTTGATGTGCATTCCCGATTACTTGTACTTTCTTTATATCCTCTGGAAGAGTTATTTTTGCATCCGGACGACCTACTATTTTTCCGCCTAACGCATGAATAATATTCATATCTCCCATACTTAATGTCGCAAAAGTCTCTGGTACTTTATCGAACGTTACCTTTCTTCCTGACAGGTCGGTAACCTCTATTTTCTCTTTTCCTTTCTCTGTTTTTGTTGCAGATGCTTTTTCGTCTCCTTTTGCACTGCAACCTATTAATAAGAAAAAAATAGATAAAATCGCTGTGAATAGCGTAATAGATTTTTTCATTCTTCCACCTCTAACTGATAATGATAATCATTGACTACCACTCTACTTTAATTGATAAGGATTATCATTGTCAATATAAACCGCATACATTTTCTAGAAAAAAACAAAAAGCGTTACAAAAAGATCCCTTCTTTTTGTAACGCTTTATTTACCTATATTATTCACATTCGTTTCCCTCTAACTCGTCTCGCATTACTTTCACACGCTGAAAGAAAAAGAAAGATAAACTTAAAAATATAACGATGCTTCCCATCATAACAAAAGGTTGTATTGCTTCTTTTGCTTCATTCGGAATCAATAAGCCAACCATTAACAATGTACTTACAGCGAGAAGAACTTGTCCGAAACGAGTATAATCTTCTATTTTTTCTTGTAATTCTTTCATTATATTCTCACTCCTCCATTTCACTGTATCATATTCTATTACACTTAAAGACAAGTAAATACAGCCATTCTGGGAGATGTTTTCCAAAAGAAAAAGAGCCGCTTTATGGCGGCTCTTTCATAACCATTACTCACCTTTATATGCTTTCATATAAATTTCTTTCAGCTCTGAAATGAGAGGGAGTTTTGGATTAGCTGTTGTACATTGATCTTCAAAAGCTCTTTCTGCTAATAATCCAACAACCTCTTCAAATTGGTCTTTATCTACTCCTTGTCCTGCAATACTCATATTAATATTTAAGCTTTTTCCAAGTTCAATAATTGCTTGGACGAGTGATTCCACACCTTCTGCCGCCGAACTTGCTGGGAGCCCGAGCATTCTCGCAATATGTGCATAGCGTTCATCAGCTACAAAGTGCTCATATTTTGGGAACAATGCGTGTTTTCTTGGCTTAATAGCATTATAGCGAACTACGTGCGGCATAAGTATTGCATTCGCACGACCATGCGGAATATGGAATTCTGGTCCAATTTTATGTGCTAAACTGTGATTAATACCTAGAAAGGCATTGGCAAATGCCATCCCTGCGATTGCAGAAGCATTATGCATTTTTTCTCGTGCTTCTTCGTCATTTCCATCTTTAAACGCTCTTGGTAAATATTTAAATACGAGATCGATGGCCTTTAATGCTAATCCATCTGTATAGTCATTTGCCAGAACAGACACATACGCTTCAATTGCATGCGTTAGTACGTCCATCCCAGTGTCTGCTGTTACATGTGGTGGTACTGTCATTACAAATTGCGGATCCACAATTGCTACATCTGGCGTTAATTCATAATCTGCAAGTGGATACTTTATATTATTTTTCTTATCTGTAATTACCGCAAATGGTGTCACTTCTGATCCTGTTCCTGATGTTGTTGGAATGGCAACAAACTGCGCCTTACTCCCTAATTCCGGATATTTACATGTACGTTTTCTTATATCTAAAAATTTCTGTTTAATTCCATAGAATGTTGTTTCTGGATACTCATAGAAAAGCCACATGCCTTTCGCTGCATCCATCGCTGAACCACCACCAAGTGCGATAATTACATCTGGCTGAAAACTTCTCATCATTTCCGCACCTTTAAACACAGTTTCATCTGATGGGTCCGGCTCAACCTCAAAGAAAACTTCCACTTTCACATCATTTGCATGTTTACGTAAATAATGCGTAACCGTATCTACATATCCATGCTCAACCATTCCTGGATCCGTTACAATAAATGCTCGTGAAATGTTAGGCATATTTGCTAAATATGCTGTCGCATGTTTTTCAAAATAAATTTTTGGTGGTAATTTGAACCACTGCATATTCTTTTTTCTATTTGCCAACCTTTTTATATTTAATAAATGCGTCGCTGTTACGTTTTGAGAAACTGAGTTTTTCCCATACGAGCCGCAACCAAGCGTAAGTGATGGAATAAATCCATTATATATGTCACCGATTCCACCTTGTGATGAAGGAGCATTTACAATAAGGCGGCAAGCTTTCATACGTAACCCAAATTGCTTTTGCACTGCTTTATTTACAGAATGGATGACTGCTGAATGTCCTAAACCACCGAGATTTAACATTTCTTCGCAATATGCAAATCCTTCTTCTAAGGAATTCGCTTTTACACAAGCTAATACTGGGCTCAGTTTCTCACGAGATAGTGGATACGCTGCTCCGATACCTTGTATTTCAGCTACAAGCATTTTTGTATTTTCAGGTACAGTAATCCCAACTAATTCGGCAATATACTGTGCTGATTTCCCAACAATATCACTATTTACTGCACATGTATTTTCGTTAATAACAAGCTTTTCTAATTGCCTTCTCTCTTCTTCTGTTACAAAGTAACAATTGTTTGCAATCATTTCTGTTTTCACATCATCGTAAATTTCCTTATCTACAATGATTGCTTGCTCAGATGCACAAATCATACCGTTATCAAATGTTTTTGATAAAATTAAATCATTAACTGCTCTTTTTACATGCGCCGATTTCTCTATGTAGCATGGTACATTACCAGGGCCTACACCTAGCGCTGGTTTCCCAGTAGAATAAGCCGATTTCACCATACCAGCCCCTCCAGTTGCCAAAACAAGTGCAACTCCTTCATGATTCATTAATTGTTTCGTTGCTTCGACAGAAGGTTTTTCAATCCACTGAATACAATGTTTTGGTGCTCCCGCCTTCACTGCTACATCATATACTGTTTTCGCCGCTGCAATGGAACATTTTTGTGCGGAAGGATGAAATGCGAAAATAATTGGATTTCTCGTTTTTATCGCGATTAATGCTTTAAACATCGTTGTTGATGTTGGATTCGTTACTGGCGTTACCCCAGCTACTACACCGACCGGTTCCGCAATTTCTATTATTTCTTCATGAGGATCTTCGTGAATAATCCCTACTGTTTTATCTTTCTTTATGCTATGCCAAATATATTCAGTAGCAAAAATATTTTTAATGCATTTATCTTCGTATACACCACGCCCTGTTTCTTCAACAGCCAACTTTGCAAGTGGCATATGTTGATCAACACCTGCTAATGCCATTTCATGAACAATGTTGTCAATTTGCTCTTGTGTAAAACTTTCTAATGCTTGTAAAGCCTTCCGACCGTTATTCACTAACGTATCAATCATCTCTTTTACTTCCTGCATTTCATTTACAACTTTCTCTTTGACTACCATGTAAATTCCTCCTATTCTGCTATCTTGGACTAAATAAGACCCTATAGGTCATAATTAGTCCCGATTAGCGCAAAAAAAATAGAGTTGCCTCCCTACATGAAACTCATTGTTTGTGAAATGTTTCACAAGATTGTTCGTGAGTAACATTTCATGAACTTAATATACATGAAATGATTTCATTTGTGTATGTCTATTTTGTGAAATATTTCACAAAATAATATAATAAAAATGCACCGCCTATATGAGCAGTGCATTTTTACTATGCTAGCGCTTGTGCTAAATCTTCAATTAAATCTTCACCGTCTTCAATACCGACAGAAATTCGAATTAATGTATCTGTAATTCCTAACTCTTTACGACGATCTGCTGGGATTGATGCATGTGTCATTTGAGATGGAATAGAAATTAAACTTTCTACTGCTCCTAAACTTTCAGCAAGTGTAAAGTATTGTAATTTCTCAAGTACTTTATTTAATGTTTCTTCACTATCTACATCAAATGAGATAATAGCACCAAATCCATTTGCTTGTTCTGTTGCAAGTTCATGGTTTGGATGTGATGCAAGGCCTGGGTAATATACTTTATTTACTTTTGGATGGTTATTTAAAAACTCAGCAATAGCGCGTGAATTCGTTTCATGCTCTTCCATTCGAATTCCTAATGTTTTTAAACCACGAAGTAGTAAGAAGCTATCTTGTGGGCCAAGAATGCCTCCTGTTGAATTTTGTACAAAGTGAAGGTCTTCTGCTAATTGCGGGCTATTTACAACTACTAGACCTGCAACTACGTCACTATGACCTCCTAAATATTTTGTTGCACTATGGAGTACAATGTCTGCTCCTAAAGAAATCGGCGACTGCCAATATGGCGTCATGAATGTGTTATCAATAATTGTTAATAAATCTTTCTCTTTAGCAAGAGTAGATATTTTCTTAATATCAGTAATTTTCAGTAATGGATTCGTTGGTGTTTCCACATAAATCGCTTTCGTGTTTGGACGAATTGCTTCTACAACTTCCTCTAAGTTTGTTGTATCTACAAATGTATGCTCAATACCGAAGCGGTTTAATACTTTCGTGATAACTCGGTACGTTCCGCCATACACATCATCTGTTAAAATAACGTGGTCACCTTTTGAGAACAGCATAATCGTAGCTGTAATAGCAGCCATTCCTGAACCAAATGCAAAACCAGCATGACCGTTTTCTAATACAGCAATCATTTCTTCTAAAGCTGCACGTGTTGGGTTGCCTGTACGTGAATATTCATATCCTTGATGCTTACCAACTGCTTCTTGTTTGTACGTACTTGTTTGATAGATCGGTACATTTACAGATCCAGTTGAAGGTTCTCCTATGCGAATACCATGAATTAACTTTGTCTTTGCTCTCATTTTTTATTCCCATCCTTTGTATATGTCTTTACTTAAATAGCGCTCACTACTATCAGGAAAAATCGTTACAATATTTGTACCTGGCGCCGCTTTCTCAGCCTCAAGCAAACTTGCATGAAATGCTGCTCCTGAAGAGCTGCCAACGAGCAGTCCTTCTTTTTGCGCTAATTCCTTCACTCTTAAAAAAGCATTTCGATCAGAAATTGTATGAATGTCATCAAAATAAGATGTTTTCAAAAATGGCGGGATAAATTCCAGGCCAATCCCTTCTGTTTCATGTGATCCAGCTTTACCACCATTCAAAATGGATCCTTCTGGTTCTACAATAACCGTTTTTATATCTATATTTTTTTCTTTCAAATAAGATGCAGTCCCCATGAATGTACCACCAGTTCCTGCTCCTGCAACAAATATGTTAATCTCTCCGTTAAGTGCCGACCACAGTTCAGGACCTAGTGTTTTGAAATAAGCACGCGGGTTTGCTTCATTCGCAAACTGACTTGGAGAGTATGAATTCGGTATTTCATTTACTAGTTCTTTTGCTTTTGCAATTGCACCAGTCATTCCTTGCTCAGTTGGTGTATGCACAACCGTTGCGCCTAGCGCTTTCATTAATTCTTGTTTTTCAATACTAAATTTCTCTGGTACACAAACGATAACGTGTAAATCATGTTGTAACGCTGCAAGTGCCAGTCCAATACCAGTATTCCCCGCAGTCGGTTCAATAATTGTTCCGCCCTGTGTTACAAGCCCTTTTTCTAGCGCATCTTCGATTAATTCTCTTCCTAGCCGGTCCTTAACGCTTCCACCTGGGTTATAAAATTCAAGCTTTGCAAATAAACGGACCCCTTCTGGAAGTGAAAAACGAGTAATTTCTACAATTGGTGTATGACCAATTAATTCATGAACTCCACGATATATATTCATCGTGTTCTCCCCCTTATTTGCCAATAAAGAAAAGGCAACTGTATGTATTTTCTTTATATGAGACAGTTGCCTTTTTGTTACATTACTTTAACTCTTCTAGTACTTTTACGATAAAGTTTGTAGAATGAAGAGCTGCTTGATCTAAAAATTGATCAAATGAAACATTTGATTCTTTACCAGCAATATCAGAAAGTGCACGAATAATAACAAACGGAACTTCATATTGGTGGCATACTTGCGCAACAGCTGCTGCTTCCATTTCTACTGCATAAAGATCTTCAAATTTATCACGAATTGCTGCAACGCGGTTCGGATCACTCATAAATGAATCGCCTGTTGCAATCATACCTTTTACAACTTGAATATTTTCTTCAGCTTGCATACATTTCTCAGCTAATGTAACTAATGCTTCATCAGCCTTGAATCCAGGCGGCATTCCTGGTACTTGACCATACTCATAGTTAAATGCTGTTACATCTACGTCATGATGACGAACTTCTGTTGAAATAACTACATCTCCAACATTTAGAGAATGATGGAAGCCACCAGCTGAACCAGTATTAATTACTTTTTCAGGCTTATATCTTTCTAATAAAATTGTCGTTGACATCGCTGCATTTACTTTACCAATACCAGACTTTAACAAGATTACTTCATGTCCTGCTAATTGTCCTTTCGTAAATTCACAACCCGCAACCGTTTCTGTTTCTGCTTGTTCTAATTTGTCACGTAAAATACGTACTTCTTCTTCCATTGCTCCAATTACAGCAATTCTCAATCTAATTCCCTCTTTCTATCGCTTAGTTGCCTCCATTATCCAAACGAAATGATTTAATCTCGTAAACGTTACATGGAAGCCATTGTTTTCAAAAATAGATTGCATGACCGGAATACGTGTATAGTATTCTGTTTGCAAATCGTTTGCTAAATCGTGAAAACCTCTTTGTTTTGCTGCTTCAACAGTTTTATCATATGCATCTTGATCTGCAAATATCGTATCAGCAAACACTATTTTACCACCTTTGTTTAGTAATTGACTATACTTCGCAATCGCTACATTTTTTTCATCATCTGTTAAATGATGAAATGCATAGGTGCTTACAATGGTATCAATTGAATTTGGGACTTCAAACGAAAGAAAATCACCTTCTGTAATGGAAAACTCTTGCGGCAATTTCTCTTTTGCAATCATGCGCATTTCACGTGACGGCTCTATACCGTAAACTGTGCGGCCAGCAAGTAATAATTTATTTGTTAAATTACCAGTACCAACACCAAATTCTAATACATTACCAAATGACTTGTTAACTACATCCTCTAGAATGTCCTCATAATGGGCGAAAACTTCTTTATATTGTATATCTTCGCCTTGTACAAATGAATCGTACGTATGAGCCCACTCATCAAATAAACCATTAAATTCTGTACCCATAAAAATTCCCCTTTTTCTTATCGGTTTTATCAGTATGATATTCCCTCTTTCTAAAAATGTCAATTGAAATGTACATGGTATTTCCTTCTTTTCTTTGTTACACTATAGTTGATTACATAGGAGAGGGGCCGTCTTCATGTCATTTACCTTTGAAATGTTAGAAGATAAAGTAGAGTTTTTTGAAGCGGGAGACTTAGCTTCTTTAGAACGAAAAATTAGTGAACAAATTGATAATAATAAAGCACTTATGCTTGAAGTTCATCACATCTCACATCAAATGGTTATGGATCCCGAAAGTAAAAGACCGTATTATAGCGCAGTTGTTCATTTTAAATTAAAAAAATTACGCTAATAAAAAAGAGAAGCTCCTAAGGAGCTTCTCTTTTTTTAGTTTAGAGTTTGAACAAGTACTGGTTTCCAGCCCTCATTGTCTACCCAATCAATATTTACGTAATATCTTTTACCTGATTGTTTATCTTGTACGTTACCGTAAGCTTTATTTTTACCGTTATTTCCGATTCGATGAATAACTAATTGCTCTACTGGAACGTCAATTGCAGCTGAAATTGCTTGGTTCATCTCATTCCAATCTGCTGTACCTTTTTTAAACGTCATCGCAGGTGTTGCACCTTGCTCTGTACCTACTGGCTTCCAAGAAGACTTCGTATAAGCGTCAGTTGCCTTTGGCTGTGTTTTTTCAGCTGGTACTTTCTCGTTAGCTTTCGCTTCTTCCTCAGCTTTTTTCTGTTCTTCTTCAGCCTTTAGCTTCTCTTCTTCTTTCGCCTTAGCCTCTGCCTTCTCTTGCTCGTTCTTCTTCGTCTCTTCTTTGCCCTTAGTTTTCTCAGACTTATTCTCTTTCGTTGTTTGCTGAGATACTTTTTTGTCACTAGGAGACGCTTCTTCTTTTCTTTCAGGAACAAACAATTGATAGGATACAATAGCTACTAATATTAATACAATTGCAATTGCAATATTTAAAACACCGTTTTGACGACGTTTTTGTTGTTTCTGTTGGAATCTAGATCCTCCTGCCATTCTTCAAACCTCCATGCAGTTTTTCATACTTGCTATTGTAACATTAAATCTAGAAAGGTTGAACATTTACAATAATATTTTCATGAAATGAAAACATTTCACTATGAATTGCAAGATTACTTTTCCTTCTCTAATCGATAGATTGATTCTACGATAGCTTTGAAAATAGGTGTAACTTTATTTACATTGCTATTCGTTTCTATATCCACGACAACTAAAGCGTATCTTGGATTTTCATATGGAAAGTAACCTGCAAACCAACGATTCTCTTTCGTCCCTTTTCCTGTTTGCGCTGTCCCAGATTTTCCAGCGACAGTTAGTGGTAACGACCTGAATGCTGCTCCTGTTCCTTTCTCCGTTGTTACAACGCTCCTTAATAACTGTTGTAATGTTTTCACTGTTTCATACGGAAGCTGTTTTCCACCTAATGCATGGTTTTCAAATGTATAAAAGTCCGTTCCATTTTTATACATTATCTTTTCAACAGCTTTCACTTCCATCTTTTCTCCATCTCTAGCAATTGTCGCCATCATATTTGCGATTGCTAGAGGTGACATACGTACATCTTTCTGCCCAATTGCTGTTTGTGCTACCGCTTTTTTACTATTCTTATTCCCTTCATTCCCCCAAATCGTAACACTCTTCTCCTCTGGCATTTGCTCAAAATGAGTTGTATGAAATACAGAACCTCTCCATCCAACCTTATCAGCGGCTCCTAAAGCTGCTACGTAAGTTTCTAACACCATCTTATCCTTTTGTATTAACTCGTTACCTAACTCTGAAAATGTCCTATTACAGCTTCTAGCAAAGCTCTCTTTAAAACTAAGTGTCCCCATCATAACTTGTGGGTGGTCTTCGCCATATAAATCTTTATTACAATTAAAACTGCGATTAAAAACATTTTCATTTTGATCGATCATTGCGGCTGCAACTATTGTTTTAAAAACAGAACCAGGAAAATGTGGTGTTAACATTTGATTTTCAAGTGTAGTTTTATATAGCCTTTCATCTTTCACCTGTACAGATGGTTTGCTGACCATCGCTAAAATTTCATTTTTCTTTACATCAAGTAACACTAATCCCCCCTTCTTTATTTCGTTTGCTTCAACTACTTCTTCTGCTTTTCGCTGTAACTCGTTATGTAAAGTAGTTTGAATCTTAACTGGGTAAAACGGATTTCCAGGCGACGTATATTTCGCTTGTTTTCCAAAAATCGGTTCTCCTTGCCGATCCACCTGATACAATACTTTCGTCTCTCCATCAGTCAAAAGAAACTCATCAAATGATTGTTGCAATCCTGAAATACCAATTGGCGTTTGCTTTGAAATTTTTCTTGCTTCTCCGTATCGTTTTTGAAATTCTCGTTTATTCTCCCCCACATTGCCAATTAAATGATTCACCCTGCCAGTTTGCTGTAAACGAACTTCAGCCGCTACAATACCTAATACATTTAATTGATTTACCTTCTCCATCTGCTCGCGTGCCAATCGAAATGGTCCATCTCCCCTTTGCATGATAAATGCACTTTTCTTATCTTTCATTTGACTTTCAATCTCTTGTCTCGACACACCAATGATATGCGCAATTTTCTCTAACATGTCATTTTTTATTTGTAGAAATGGAAAAACAATTAAAACAGGGTACTTTTTCTCACCTATTTCCTTACCGTTCCGATCTATAAAATGACCTCGTCCATCATCTACCGTAATGGATTGCGTCCGTTGTGTAACACTTTTTTTAATTAAATTAATCTTACGATCCGTAAATGACTCCGTATCTATAATTTGTATTTGAATTAAACGACAAAGTAATATAAACATGACACTTATAAAACAAATTAAAACAATTATAATTCTCCGGTTTATTTTCATCAAAAAACACCTCGTCTACTATAGTTTGGACGGAGTGTTTCATCTTTTATACAAACAAAAAAATCACTCGCTTTTATACGAGTGATTTTTAATTATTTTACAGAGATAATCTCTACTTGCATTTCTCCACCTGGAGTTTGGATTGCTACCTTCTCACCAATTTGCTTACCTAATAAGCTTTTTGCGATTGGAGAATCGTTAGAAATTCTTCCTTCAAATGGGTCTGCTTCTGCGCTACCTACGATTGTGTAAGATTCTTCATCTCCACCTGGTAACTCTTTAAATGTTACTGTTTTACCTAATGTAACAACTGTAGATTCTTCACCATTATCTGTGATGATAACTGCGTTACGAATCATGTTTTCTAATTGTGTAATACGTCCTTCTACGAATGCTTGCTCATCTTTTGCTGCATCGTACTCAGAGTTCTCAGAAAGATCTCCGAAGCTACGTGCAATCTTAATGCGCTCTACAACCTCTTTACGTTTTACCGTTTTTAAATCCTCAAGTTCGTTCTCTAGCTTTTGCTTACCCTCTTGCGTCATAGGGTATGTTTTTTCTGTTGCCATATTTTCCACTCCTTTTATATACCAATCCCCCGAAAAAAAAGAGGAGTTCCATATGAAAACTCCCCCGCTTATATGTAGAGCGGAGGTTTCTAGCACGCCTGTACTAGCGGAGTTGTCACATACAACCCCGTATTCCCAATTCTTCTTTATATAAAGAAGATATGTATGGAAAGTTGATATAAATATGCCCTCACCTATATATAGATGAGGTTGCATGTTTCATTGTATTCGATAGGAAGGGAAAAAATCCCTTCCTACCGCATATCTTTTACTATGCTATTACAAATTTACTTTTTGTTCAAGAATTGTTGCAATTTTTGTAACCATAATATCAATTGCAACGTGGTTTTGTCCACCTTCAGGGATAATAATATCCGCAAATTTCTTAGAAGGCTCAATAAATTGATTGTGCATTGGACGTACAACGTTTACGTATTGATCAATAACTGAATCCATCGTACGACCGCGTTCTTTAATATCACGCTGCATGCGGCGTAAAATACGAAGATCTGCATCTGTATCAACGAATAACTTAATGTCCATTAACTCACAAAGACGTGGGTCTTCTAAAATAAGAATTCCTTCTAAAATGATTACATCTTTCGGCTCAACTGGAATAATTTCTTCTGAACGCGTATGCAATGTATAGTCATATACAGGCTTATCAATTTGCTCATATGCAAGCAACTGCTGCAAATGTTCAATTAACAGATCATTATCAAACGCAAGCGGATGATCATAATTTGTTTTTAAACGCTCTTCCATTGGTAAATGGCTTTGATCTTTGTAATAATAATCTTGCTCCAAGATTAAAATAGAATGACCTTTAAAATGGTCAAAAATCGCTTTCGTTACACTCGTTTTACCTGATCCCGAACCACCAGCAATTCCAATTACAACAGGCTTATTCGTCCCCATTCGACTACCACTCTTTCTTATTGAAGTATGCTTTTGCGCATCATATTATTCACATACACTCGTTGATCCACTTTGAATTTCACGATTTGCAACGGATGTCTCGCTGCATCTAATTCGTTTCCATCCTCATCCCAAATTTTCTCCACCGTTTGTGTAAAGTTTTCTATTTCTGGTCCAAAGAACTCCACTTCATGTCCTGGTTTGAAATGATTACGTTGCTCAATCGTTACGATGCCCGTTTCTTCATTATAATCTAACACTAAACCAGCGAAATCATACGTTGTTTTCTTACTATGATTTCCAAACATTTGCTCTTGATGTCCTGGAACCCCTTCAAAGAATGCAGGAGCTGTATCACGATTTGCACATTTATCAAGCTCATCTAACCACTCTTGTTTAAACTCAAAGTTATCAGGATCCGCACAATATGCATCAATTACTTTACGATATACTGTCGCTACAGTCGCTACGTAATGGATTGATTTCATACGTCCTTCAACTTTTAAGCTATCAATGCCAATTTCAATCATTTTCGGAATTGATAAAATTAAATTTAAGTCTTTTGGACTCATTGCAAAGTGAGCATCTTCTTCTTGGAATAAAGGAAGCTCTTTTGCATCTTTATGTTGTGATACTGTTTGAACTAAATCATAGTCCCAGCGGCAAGATTGACAACAACCACCACGGTTAGAGTCACGCGCCGTCATATGGTTACTTAACGTACATCTTCCTGAATAGGCAATACACATTGCACCATGGACGAATGCTTCAATTTCAATATCCACTTTTTCTTTAATTTCTTTCATTTCTTCATAGCTTGCTTCACGAGCTAATACAAGACGATGTAAACCTTCTTCTTTCCAATACTGTGCTGCTTTCCAGTTGGATAGTGATTGTTGTGTACTTAAATGCACCTCAACAGAAGGCGCCACACGTTTACAAGTCTCAATAATAAGCGGATCAGCAACGATAATTCCCGTTACGCCAGCTTTTTCAATCCCTTTTAAATATTCCTCTAGCCCGTCCATATTTTCATTATGTGCAAAGATATTTGTTGTTACATATATTTTTGCTCCATATTTCTTTGCAAATTCCACACCTTCTGCCATTTCTTCCAGTGTAAAGTTACCTGCATTCGAACGAAGACCAAATTCTTGTCCACCTAAATATACAGCATCTGCCCCGTAATGGATAGCTACTTTTAATTTTTCTAAGTTACCCGCAGGGATTAACAGTTCAGGTTTCTTCACAATAACGCGTTTGCCATCGATCACTCGTGAAATTTCTTGTACAGTCATTTCCTACACCCTCCTCGTTTAGTAAACCGTCTCTTTAAAGAAGAATCCCGTATCTAACGGACGATTTACTGGTTGCATTTCTTCTATCTCTTTATATAAATCGTCTTTCACGTCATAATACGCATCACGATCTTCTACACATAAATCAATTGCTTTACGATATTTCTTCGTTACCTCAATAATGTATGCAGAGCTTTTTAGTACACCATCAACTTTTAAGCTATCAACTTCAGCATCAATTAACTCTTCTAACTCATCAATGAAACAAATATCGTTTGGACTCATAATGTGAGTACCATTTTCATCTTCATAAATTGGATATTTGTTGTTACGCTCTGGGTCATATAAGAACATATTCTCTTCATATTTTTTCTTTTCAATGTCAAGATTACGTCCTTGATATTCAAAGTAGTTTCCTACTAATGAACGCTTCGATTGGAACATACAAGTCATACCGTGAATTTGCACTTCAAGTTCCACTTCAGCATTTTCTTTTAATTCAACAATTTCATCTAAGCTAAGCTCACGAGCTAATACAGCACGTTTTGCTCCTCTTTGTCCCCAGTAGTTACAAGTAAACCAGTTTGTTGCTGTCGTTTCTGTATTCCAGTGCAATTGCATATTTGGCGCTACTTCGCGAACCGCCATTAATACTGCTGGATCTCCGAAAACAATTGCATCTACATGTACTTCGTTTAAAAATGCAACATAATCTGTTAATTCTTCTACTTTATCATTGTGGAACATCGCGTTCATTGCTACGTATACTTTTACACCATTTTCATGTGCAATCTTCACAGCTTGTTTCACATCTTCACGTGAAAATTCCCCTGCTAAACGTAAACCAAACTTTTGCTCACCGATCATTACCGCATCTGCTCCTGCTTTCGCAAGAGGTTCGATATCCGCCACTGCTTTTGGCGTTACTAACAATTCAGGTTTCTTCATACCTTGGTCACCCTCTCTTTTTACTAACAGCTACTCCATCACCAATTGGGAAAATCGTTGTATCATATCCTTCATGGTTCATAAGCCATTCATTGTACGTCTTAATACGACGGATTAAACCACGTGTACGTCTGTTTTCAATTTTCTCTTTCGTCGTTACAAGGCCATGGTACATAACATTATCTGAAATAATTACGCCACCAGGATTTAATAACGGTTCATATAAGTCAAAAAAGCGACGATATTGTCCTTTTGCTGCATCAATAAAAATAACGTCAAATGTTCCGTGTTCTTTTACTTGTTCGCCTGTTTCTAACGCATCACCGTAAATAACGGAAATACGCTCTTTAACTGGTGAACGTTCTATATATTCAAGTGCTTTTTCATATCGCTCGCGATTGCGCTCAACTGTCACAATGCGAGAATTTGGAATAGCTTGCATCATACGAATACTAGAATAGCCAATTGCTGTACCAAGCTCTAAAATGCTTTTTGGTCCAATTAAACGTAAAAATTGCAACATAAATTCCATTCCAAGTCGATCCATAATCGGCACATGGTTTTCTTTCGCATAATCTTCCATTTCAAGAATTAATTTATCTTTCGGATCAATAAATGATAATAGGTACTCGTTAACTGCATCCTCCATAATGGTCCTCCTTATTTACATGGAGAAGTGCCTCTATGACGTCTTTTCACACATAGAATGCAATAAAAATACAAGCCAGCTTTACCCTTAGCTTGTACGTCCCGTTTTGATATTAAAAACGATTCTTCTGCCAGTTTTTAACCCGATATATTTTACCACAAAAAAGAGGGATGTGCGACCTTTTTCGCTATCCCTCCCCATTTCACTGTTTTTTCGTAATATATTTTTGCTTTAGTGCATTATGCTCTTCCAAAGTTTTCGCATAGTACACTTCACCAGTTGGTGCAGCTAAGAAATAATAATAATCTGTTTGAGCAGGCTCTAACGCTGCTTCCACTGAATGTTTACCAGAATTTGCAATCGGGCCAACTGGCAATCCTTTTACAACATACGTATTGTACGGTGAGTTTATCTTTAAATCTTCGTATAATACACGTTGCTTATGCTTTCCAAGTGCGTATAATACCGTTGGATCAGTTTGCAGAGGCATACCTTTCGCTAAACGATTATAAAAGACACTAGAGATCTTTTGACGATCTGTAAAGCCTGTTGCCTCTTCTTCAATAAGTGAAGACAATGTTAGAAGCTGATGAACATCCCAGTTCTTTGCTTTCATTTTTGCCTCGTTTTGAACAATGATTGCATTCGTTTTCTCAAGCATTGGAATTACAATTTCTTCTAACGTCGTATCTTTTTTATAGAAAGAGTACGTCGCAGGATATAAATAACCTTCTAATGGATATTTAATATTGCTATCAAATATTTTATCCGTTAACAACTTCGGATACTTTTGCTGCATTTTTTGAATAAATGCTTTATCGTTCAATTGACGTACAACATCATCTTTATTCCACTTTAATTCGTTTGCAACCGTTTCTGCAATTTCAGTTACTTGCGCACCTTCTTTTATCGTCACTTTATAAAGAGCTGGACGATGAACGTTACCAGATGACATTTGTTCAATAACATCTTTCACACTCATTGAAGGATTTAATAAATATGTACCCGCTTGTAAATTTTTCGATTTAGCCTTTGTATAAAAACTAAAAACTGTACCGTTTTTCACAGCACCTTTTTCTTCTAAAATCTCACCAATTTTACTAGTAGATGATCCTTTTGGAATTTCTACTTCAATCTCTTTTTTATTCCCGCTATCAACTGGTCCCAATGCGGATGAAATATACGCATAGACTGAACCACAAACTAAAAGCAGTGCAATAATCGAAAATAAAAAAATGCGTCTACGCTTCTTTTTCACTTGATTCTCTACCAAAACTCTTCCTCCTTATTCAATTGTAGGCCATATGTACATCTTTCTATACAACACGATGAAAAATCACAATAAACTTACCTATCATTTTTGACAGATACTTTATTTTTCTACAATCCGTCTCATTATACTACAAAGGATTACGCAGTTTCGACAAAAAATCTTTCATTTTACATATAAAAAAAGATGGACGATATATCGTCCACCTTTTCAGTACTTATTATTCAGCTTCTTGCTCATCAGCTAGAGTGTTGAACATTTCTTGTACCATTTCCCACTCTTCTTCAGATTCGATTGGAAGTAAACTTCCGCCCTCTTCTTCATTTTGCTCATAAGCCATTGCATCATAAATTTGGTCTCCATCTTCGTCTACTTCACCGATTGGAGAGAAGACTACGTATGATTTTTTGCCAAATTTTTCAGCATCAAAAGTGAAAATAATTTCACATAAATGTTCGTTACCTTTTTCGTCTACAATTGTAATTTGATTTTCTTCCATTTTGGTCACCTCTTATTTACTATCTAAAAATCCTTGTAAGATTACGACTGCTGCCATCTTATCGATTACTTGCTTTCGCTTCTTACGGCTTACATCAGCTGAAATGAGTAGACGTTCCGCTGCCATCGTTGACAAACGCTCGTCCCACATTACAACGTCTAATTGTAACAGCTCTCGTAGGTTTTCTGCAAATTGTTGGCACGCTTCACCACGCGGGCCAATTGTACCATTCATATTTTTAGGTAAACCTACTACTATCTTGTCCACATCATACTGTTTTACTAACTCAGAAATGCGGTCAAAACCAAATTGACCTCGTTCTTCGTTAATCTTGATTGTTTCAAGTCCTTGTGCTGTCCAGCCCATTTCGTCACTAATTGCAACTCCGACTGTTTTTGTACCTACATCTAAACCTAATATCCGCATAAATTACTCCTCACGATGATGTTTCAAGTAAGACTTCACAAGCTCTTCAATTAATTCATCACGTTCAAGCTTGCGAATGATGCTTCGTGCATCTTTATGGCGAGGTATGTATGCTGGGTCTCCACTTAATAAATAACCGACGATTTGGTTAATCGGATTATAGCCTTTTTCTTGAAGTGCATCATACACAGTTAAAAGTACATCATTAACATGGACACTCTGTTTTTCATCTTGAATGCTAAACTTCATTGTTTTATCAAAACCGTCCATTTCAAGCACCTCACTTATATAGTAAGTATAGGGAGAAGAACTTCTCCTCTCCCTACCATTGTACACTACTATCTCTTTATTTTGAAACAGATTTAACGTACTCTTGTACAAATGCTAAAGCTTCCTCAACTTGCGCTGGGTTTTTACCGCCCGCTTGTGCCATATCAGGACGGCCACCACCGCCACCGCCACAACGAGAAGCTACTTCTTTCACAAGTTTACCAGCATGGTATCCTTGGCTAATTAAATCTTTCGTTACGCCAGCTAAGATGTTTACTTTGTCATCATTTACAGACGCTAATACGACAACTGCAGATTCTAATTTATTTTTTAGGTCATCCATCATCGTACGTAAGTTGTTCATATCTGCAACATTTACTTTTGCCGCTAATACATTTACGCCATCAACTGTCATTACTGAATCAGTTAAGTTTCCAGCTTCAATATTGCTTAATTTCGCTGCAAGAGATTCGTTTTCTTTTTGAAGTTGTTTTACTTCAGCAAATAAACCATCTACTCTTGTTAAAATGTCTTTCGGATTTGTTTTCATTTTTCCTGCTGCTTCTTTTAATAAACCTACTTGGTCGTTCATTAATTCATAAGCAGACTTACCAGTTACCGCCTCAATACGACGAGTTCCTGCACCGATACCAGACTCAGCAACAATTTTGAAAATACCGATAGAAGCTGTGTTATCAACGTGACAACCACCACAAAGCTCTAAGCTGTAATCGCCAACTTGTACAACGCGTACAACATCACCGTATTTTTCACCGAATAATGCCATTGCACCCATTTCTTTCGCTTCTTCGATTGCTTTTTGAGAAATCTCAACATCAATACTTTCCCAAATTTTCTCGTTTACGATACGCTCAATTTTTTCTAATTCGTCAGCTTGTACTTGACCGAAGTGAGAGAAGTCAAAGCGTAAACGTTCAGAAGTTACTAGAGAACCTGCTTGGTTAACGTGCGTTCCAAGTACATCTTTTAATGCTTGGTGTAGTAAGTGAGTTGCTGTATGGTTTTTCACAACGCTACCACGGTTTTTCGTATCGATAATAGCTTTCACAGCTGCATCTTTCGTTAATGTACCTTCTTCAACAACAACTTTGTGCAAGTTTTGACCGTTTGGTGCTTTTTGTACATCTTTTACAAGAACTTTCACACCGTCAGCTAGAAGGTAACCACGGTCTGCAATTTGTCCGCCGCTCTCAGCATAGAATGGTGTTACATTAAGCATTAATTGTCCTTCTTCACCAGCTTGTAAGCTGTCTGTGTATTCGCCGTTTTTCACAAGTGCAACAACGTTACTTTCTGTTGCAACTGTACCGTAACCAACGAACTCACTCGCTACTTTCACTTCTCCAAGGACACCGCCTTGAACTTGCATAGAATCAACGTCTTGACGAGCAGCACGTGCGCGCTCACGTTGTTTTTCCATTTCATTTTCAAAGCCTTCTTGATCAACTGTCATACCAGCTTCTTCTGCATATTCTTCTGTTAATTCAATTGGGAAACCGTATGTGTCATATAGACGGAACGCATCTACTCCAGAAATAACAGTTGTTTTTTCTTCTTTTGCTTTTGCGATAACTTCAGCTAAAATTGCTTCACCATCATGAAGTGTTTCGTGGAAACGCTCTTCTTCATTTTTCACAACTTTTGCGATGAAATCTTTCTTTTCAAGTACTTCTGGATAGAAGTCTTTCATTACTTCTCCAACAACCGGTACTAATTCAAACATGAATGGACGGTTGATGTTTAATTTCTTAGAGTAACGAACAGCACGGCGTAATAAACGACGTAATACATAACCACGGCCTTCGTTAGATGGAAGAGCGCCGTCACCAACAGCGAATGTTACTGTACGGATATGGTCAGCGATTACTTTAAACGCCATATCTTTTTCTAAGTCACCATTGCGATATTTCTCACCAGAGATTGTTTCTGTCGCACCAATCATTGGCATGAATAAGTCTGTGTCAAAGTTTGTAGGTACATCTTGAACGATAGATGTCATACGCTCTAGACCCATCCCTGTATCGATGTTTTTCTTAGGAAGCGGTGTATATGAACCGTCTGGATTATGGTTAAATTGAGAGAATACAAGGTTCCATACTTCTAAGTAACGCTCGTTTTCTCCGCCTGGATATAATTCTGGGTCACTAAAGTCATTACCGTAAGCTTCTCCGCGGTCATAGAAAATCTCTGTATTCGGTCCACTTGGTCCCTCACCGATATCCCAGAAGTTTTCTTCTAAACGGATGATGCGCTCTTTTGGAACTCCCATTTTCTCATTCCAAATTTTGAATGCTTCTTCATCTTCTGGATGGATTGTAACCGATAGTAATTCTTTATCGAATCCGATCCATTTGTCGCTCGTTAAGAATTCCCAAGCCCAAGTAATTGCTTCTTCTTTAAAGTAATCACCGATTGAGAAGTTTCCTAACATTTCAAAGAATGTATGATGACGAGCTGTTTTCCCTACGTTCTCAATATCGTTTGTACGAATTGATTTTTGAGCATTTGTAATACGAGGATTTTGCGGAATTACACGTCCATCAAAATATTTCTTTAATGTTGCTACACCACTATTAATCCATAAAAGAGATGGATCTTCATGTGGAACTAGTGATGCACTAGGTTCTACTGCATGCCCTTTTTCTTGGAAAAAGTCTAAAAACATTTGACGAATTTGTGCGCCTGTTAGTTGTTTCATTGTATTTTCCTCCTTAAATATAAAAAACTCCCGCCCCTATAAAAGGGACGAGAGTTAACTCGCGATACCACCCTAATTATGAATTGATTATAACAATCAATTCATCACCTCATGGTGCCGTAACGTGGCAAGACGGCAGTGATTAGCTGCTCTCAGGATTAGCTTTCTGTTACCCTTCATTTAAAGCTTCTTTCAGCCATATGGAAGCTTCTCTCTATAAATGGACTGTAACGTACTTGTTCCGTCATTGATTTAATGTATTATATGACTAAATATAATAGAATTCTCTTAAGTTTGTCAATGTAGATAATCATTTATATTATATCAATTGCTTATTAATCATAGCTATTCTACTATTCATTCTTAACAGCCTTTTCATATATTATGCATGTATTACTAAATTGTACTATCTCTACGAACTTTTCTGAACATTACATTTTTGTTATAATTAAATTATTAATAATAAAGGAGCGATTATAATGACAACCTTATTGAACAAAGCTAAAAATATGTTAACGACTGACGAAAAAATATTATTTTACGTGGCCTGTTCATTAGATATATATATTTATCGTTCCGTCGCAAGACCAGGACTGTTAATTTTAACGAACAAACGCCTCTTCTTTTATGGACCAGATATAGGTAAGAATCCATTATTTGAGGAGTACTCTTTCGAAAAAATTTCTGACCTAAAAGAACAAACGCGTCTTTTCAGCAATCAAATTATCTTTATGTATGATAATGAATGGAAAAGAATAAAACATATTCAAACAAATGATATAAGCACTCTCGTTCAACAAATACACGAGCAACTCTCTAAATAATCATAGCCCTCTACTCTTATAAGTAGAGGGCTTTCCTATTACACATTTTCTTTTTTCCAAAGAGGCCTTACATGAACAATCACTGTACGAATGACCGCTAAAATTGGAACTGATATTAATAATCCTACAATCCCTGCCACTTCTCCCCCAACTAGTAATGCTAGCATAATAATAACAGGATGCATGCGAAGCGACTTACCAACGATATAAGGTGATAAAATGTTACTTTCAACGAATTGTAAAATAGCAATCGTAATCCCCGCTTTAATAAGTAAACTCGTTGATACCGTTGCCGCAATCATTAATGTCGGGATCGCGCCTAAAATAGGACCAAAGTACGGTATTATATCTGTCACCCCGATAATAATCCCGAGTAACAATGGATATTTCATACCGATAAACCAAAAGGCAAGTGCAGATACGCCCCCTAATACTAAGCAAACAAATAATTGTCCTCGAATATAACTTCCGAGTGATTTATCAATTTCTTTCGCCAGCATTTGCCCCGTACTCCGCCACTTACTTGGGACTAGTTTCCAAAAGATATGATAAAACTCACCGTAATCTTTTAATATGTAAAATACAATGAACGGAATTAAGAAAATAATGAGTAACGAATCTAGCACACCACGAGCTGTGCTCATCACTTTATTTAAAAGTGCTTGTATCTTCGTTTCTACCCCGACAAAAATTTGTTTCACCTTTTCATGAATAAAGGACGGGAAATTCGCTGTTTGTTCCGTAACGCCATCCATCCAAGAATCATACATTTTTGTAAACTGCGGGAATTGTTCATTGATTTCTTGTAATTGCTTAATCACAACTGGCGTTCCTTTATAAATGCCATAACCAATTCCGCCAAAGAAAAGGATGTAAATGAGCAAAATAGCAAGTGTACGCGGCATCCCTTCCTTATGGATTTTTTCAATTAAAGGATGCAATAAATACGCAATAAAACACGCAATAAGAAACGGTGTAATGGCCACTTTACATACAAAAATAATCGGTGCCCATAGCGGCTTAATTTTTAAAAAGACGAGCAAACAAAGAAATACGAGTAACAATAATCCTAAACGATATATCCAAATGATTTTAAGATTCTTCACACGAAAAACCTCCTCCACCTTTATTTTGAAAATAAATAGGGTAGGTTATGTGCGAAAGTTTTAAAATCTTTTCATGTAGACCATACTGTTTTGTAAAGACGTACATATACATAACATAATAAGGACAACCACCCCTGAGAATGCAGCGTGAAATAATATAATCAGGAGGGCTCATAATGGTTTTATTTATGCTCGTATTATCAGCACTTTTTATGATTCTTGAATGGGTTTGTATCGGGTTTGGTATTTGGAAAGGTTTCTTTATTCGTTCCTCACGAAAAGAAAGAGCGAAGCAATTATTTCATTACGGGATGCTTGGCGTTGGATGTTACGGTCTATCTTATCTCTTTTCTGAAATTGGACTTTTATATTTGCATACAAGTGTATAAAAAAAACTCCCTTATGATAAAGGGAGTTTTTTACGCTTATAAATAAGATTTAATCATCTTACGTGCTTTTTTCATATTGCGTTTTGAAAATACATCTTGTTTGCGCGCATATTGATACGCTGCTGCTCCAACACCTAATGCGATTAATGAATTGCGTAGATTCAAAGTAAATCCCCCTTTTCGTTATCCGATCGTTCTTTCGTTCTCATCAAATAAATCATCAAGAGAGCTTAATGAACCATCTTCTTCTACTTGATGAGTATGGATTTTCCCTTTTGAAACCGATAATTCGATATAACAATTCCAGCAATAAAATTGGTTGACACCTATTTTTCCAATGTCTTTCCCTTTGCAATTTGGACAAATGAACATATGGCTTTCATCTCCTTACAGTCTCCCAGATTCTATTCGCCATTATGTCCAAACCGCATTCATTTATACATTGCTGGAGCCTTTCAACGTTATACGTTTGAAAGTTTCACTATATAATTTCACCTTGTTACATGAAATCATACGGTGAAATGTTTTCCACGTCCATTTCTTCGCCATTAACTGTTACCATTTGTACTTCTCCTTGTGATTCTTGCAAGCGATTTGCTAAAGTCGTTTGACGCATTGCATCATCAAGGCGATTTACACCAGATTGGAAAGCCGCTTCCTCTCCGCAAATAATAAGGAACTTCTTACTTCTTGTAATGCCAGTGTAAATTAAATTACGACGTAACATACGATTGTAACTTTTTACTATCGGCATAATCACGATCGGAAACTCACTACCTTGCGATTTATGAATCGAACAGCAATAAGCATGTGTAATTTGATTTAAGTCCGGCTTTGTATATGTTACCTCAATTCCATCAAATGAAACGATAATCATATCTTGTTGCTCAACGTTTTCTTTCGCATAAAACACCGAAACAATTTCGCCGATATCACCATTAAACACTTGGCTCTCTGGCTGATTAACGAGTTGCAATACTTTATCGCCTCGTCGGTATACGACATCACCGTAAGCAATTTCTTTACTCTTTTCCCTTTTCGGATTAAACACTTCTTGCAACGCTTCGTTTAGTACGTTAATACCGGCAGGACCACGATACATCGGCGCCAATACTTGTACATCTCTTGCGCTAAAGCCTTTTGTCTTAGCATTCTCACAAACCTTCTTAACAACCTCAACAATTTGAGCTCCTGTACAACCGATAAATGAACGATCTTTTTGATTTTGCGCTAAATCTGGCGGGAGCGTTCCATTTTTTATCGCATGGGCAAGTTGAATAACTGATGAGCCCTCCGCTTGACGATAAATTTCAGTAAGCTTTACCGTTGGAACTGCACCTGCATTCAATAAATCTTTCAGCACTTGTCCAGGTCCTACAGATGGTAATTGATCTTCATCGCCTACAACGATAACTTGAATGTTAGTCGGCAATGATTTAAACAACTGATTGGCAAGCCAAATATCAACCATTGAAAATTCATCAATAATGAGCAATTTCCCTTGTACCGGATCCGTTTCATTACGCTGGAAAGACCCTTCTGGCGTCCAGCCAAGTAAACGGTGAATTGTACAAGCTGGAAGCCCTGTTGATTCACTCATTCGCTTCGCCGCTCTTCCTGTTGGAGCCGTTAATAATATCGGAAATGGATTATCATCACTGTATTCATTCGGATTTAACGATAGCCCGTGAAGTGACGCATACATTTCAACAATTCCTTTAATAACTGTTGTTTTCCCTGTTCCTGGTCCACCTGTTAATAACATCATCGGTTTATGAAGTGCCGTTTGAATTGCTTCTTGCTGAAATGGTGCATACTGTACATTCAGTTGTTCTTCAATTTCACCTAACGTCTTTAACACTTCTGCTTCAGGAAATGAAGGTGTTTCCTCTTGATTCATAAGCCTACGAATAGACTTTACAACACCTTTTTCAGAGTAGAATAACGATGCTAAATATATCCGTTCTTCTTCTATGATGACTTTCCCTTCACTTTGCATCATTTCAATGCAACCTATAATGTCTTCCTCTGTCACTCTTCCTTCTTGATTATTTAAAAGTGACATCGTTTCTCTTACAAGTTGATCTTTTCCCATATAAACATGGCCAAGCTGCAATGATACATTTTCTAGCGTATAAAAACATCCCGCACGTACACGGTCGTCATGATTACCCGATATCCCTAACGCACGTCCTATATCGTCGGCTCTTCCAAATCCAATCCCATCCACTTCTTCAATAAGCTGATATGGATTATTACGAATTACTTCTAACGTCATCTCTTTATATTGCTGGTAAATTTTAATAGAAAGCTTCGTTCCAAAACCGTAACCATTTAAAAAACTCATTACTTTCTCTAGTCCTTGATGTTCAACAATTGTCTCATATATTTCTTGTGCTTTTTGCTTGTTGACAACACCATTTAACGCGTCAGGATCATCCATAATTTTAGAAATAGCATGTTCCCCAAGATGGTCCACAATTTTTTCAGCTGTACGCTTTCCTATCCCTTTAAATAAATCACTCGCTAAATATTGCACCATACCAGCTTTTGTTTGCGGCAATTCTTTCTTAAACGTTTCAACTAAATATTGTTTCCCGTACTTTGGATGATCTTTAAAATGGCCTGTTAATGTAAACACTTCATCTTCATGCATGCGAGGAAAATGACCGTTTATCATCACTTTTTTTTCGTCGTACGTTTCATTTGTTTCAATGACTTTCATACTAACAACGGAATAGAGGTTTTCTTCGTTGTGGAAAATGGTATGAAGAACTTGTGCTTTTATAAACTTTTTCTCTTCTTCAAACAAATCCATTGCATGTTGATTTCCCATCTTTCCTCTCCTTCCCGGTTTCATTTCACTTTAATGAGCAGTACATCCCCCACCTCTTTAGATGAGGGATAACTACCCATTAACTATATTTTCATCTTATTCAGCTTCTTGCTCTAATAAACGAACACCATTACCAGCTAAAAAGTGATCTGGCTGAATTTCAGTTGCTTTCTTAAATAAAGCAAGAGCCTTCTCGTTATTTTCTTCAAATACGTACGCAACGCCTAAATTATAATACGCATCTGCATGCTCTTCATCCATTTCTAATACCTTTTCAAAATAAGGTTTTGCCTCTTGAATATGTTCTAGTCGTGCAAAGCAAAGTCCACACTGGAACACAGCTTCTACATCGTTTTCATCTAATTCTGTTGCTCTTTGTAAAAACGGCAGTGCAAGACGATCATTTCCAAGTTGCACATGTGTAATACCTAGCATAAATGTTACATCAGCTGATTGTAATCCAGCTTGCATCGCCTGTTCAAATACAGCTTTAGCCTCTGCAAATTGCTCTTGACCGTAATATACGTTTCCTAATCCATAATAAGCAGCCGCAGATTTATCATCTAACTCTAATGCACGTTTATAAAATAAAATGGCTCTCTCACTGTCACCTAGTACATCTAATAAGTTTGCAAAATTAATATATCCAAGCGCATCTTTCGGATTTTCTTCGATTGCTTCTGTGAAATTTTTAGCAGCTTCTTCCCAGTTTCCTTCTTGCATATATTGAATACCTGTTTCAAGTTTGTTTGACATGTCCTTCACCTCTACAACAAATTATAACAAAGAATGTATTTTCCAAGCGAACGAAAATTCGCTTTATGTAAAAGAAACCTCTAACCGCGAATCGGCAGAGGCTTCTCGTTTTATCCTAAATAATCTAATTTCTTACCGCTACGGTACACTTCATCAATTGTAGCACCGCCTAAGCACTCATCTCCATCATAGAAAACGACTGCTTGTCCTGGTGTAATTGCACGAATTGGCTCATCACAAAGAATACGAACTGTATTTTCATCAACGATTTGAACCGTTACTTTATTGTCTTCTTGACGATAACGGAATTTCGCTGTGCATTTAAATTCTTTTTCTTTCGCTTCATTACTTACCCAACTAATATTCGTAGCAATAACTTCATCACCATATAGAAGTTCGTTATGGAATCCTTGATCAACATATAAAATGTTTTCTTTCAAGTTTTTCCCAACAGCAAACCACGGATCACCGTTACCACCAATACCAAGGCCATGACGTTGTCCAATTGTATAGTACATTAAACCGTCATGCTTTCCTTTCACTTCACCAGATAATGTTTGCATCACACCTGGTTGTGCTGGTAAATAGTTACTTAAGAAATCTTTAAAGTTACGCTCACCAATGAAGCAAATACCAGTACTATCTTTTTTCGCCGCTGTCGCTAAACCGGCTTCTTTCGCCATTTCACGAATTTGTGGTTTCTTCAGTTCACCAAGCGGGAACATTGTTTTTGATAATTGCTCTTGGCTTAATTGATTTAAGAAATACGTTTGGTCCTTATTATCATCAACGCCGCGAAGCATTTTATATTCGCCGTCCATATAAGCAACGCGTGCATAATGACCTGTTGCTACATAATCAGCACCAAGCGCAATGGCATGCTCTAAAAATGCTTTAAATTTAATTTCTTTATTACACATTACATCTGGGTTTGGTGTACGACCAGCTCGGTACTCATCTAGGAAGTACGTAAATACTTTATCCCAGTATTGTTTTTCAAAGTTTACTGCATAATATGGAATGCCAATTTGGTTACACACTTCAATTACATCATTGTAATCTTCAGTTGCTGTACAGACACCATTCTCATCTGTATCATCCCAGTTTTTCATAAAAATTCCGATTACATCATAACCTTGCTCTTTTAATAAAAGAGCCGCTACAGATGAATCGACGCCACCGGACATTCCGATGACAACGCGTGTTTCTTGAGGTAGTTTGTTCATCATGTCACCTCCCATGCTAATTTTGTGTTAATCGCTTCACGATTTTCACTGTTTCGTACGCCGCTTTCTCAATTTGCTCTTTCGTATTTCCAAGTCCGAAACTAAAGCGTACGGATGAACGTATTTGATCGGAATCTTTCCCGAACATCGCTACTAATACATGTGATGGATCAATCGAACCAGCGGTACAAGCCGAACCACTTGATACTGCAATGCCAGCTAAGTCTAAGTTCACAAGAAATGGTTCAATATTCATTCCTGTAAAACTAATATTAAGCACATGTGGTAAGCGATATTCTAAGTTTCCGTTTACCTCGAAAGTAATGTCTTCATTTTTGAAGACAGATACCATTATATCTTTAAACTCTTCATATTGGGCATTTTTTTGCTCACGAGTTTTTTCAGCTAACAAAATAGCATGCTGGAGTCCGGCGATACTCGGTACATTTTCCGTACCAGCACGGCGTTTTCTTTCTTGCTCCCCGCCTATTAATAACGGTTCAAATTTCACATTTGCACCAGCGTATAGGAATCCGACACCTTTCGGCCCGTTAATTTTATGAGCTGAAATCGATAATAAATCAATACCAAACTCTTTCACATCTATTTCTACTAAACCGTAAGCTTGTACCGCATCTGTATGGAAATAAGCTTGATGCTCTTTTAACAACTTACCTATTTCTGCAATTGGCTGCATCGTCCCAACTTCATTATTCCCAAACATAACAGATACGAGAATTGTCTCTTCAGTTAATGCCTTTTTTATGTCAGAAACTTGAACGCGTCCTGTTTCATCAACAGGTAAATATGTCACTTCAAACCCTTCACGCTCTAACAGTTCACACGTATGCAAAATTGCATGATGTTCAATTTGCGTCGTTATAATATGGTTACCTTTATGACGGTTTGCACGCGCTACACCAATCAGTGCTAAATTATCAGCTTCTGTACCACCGCTCGTAAATATAATTTCATTCGGATTCGCATGAATGCTACGTGCACACGCGCGTCTCGCCTCATCTACTGCCTGGCGCGTTTGACGTCCATAAAAGTGAATACTAGACGGGTTTCCGAATGTTTCTGTCATATATGGAATCATCTTTTCGACCACTTCTGGGTGAGTCGGAGATGTCGCAGCATGATCTAAATAAATGCGTTCCATTAAATCTCCTTCTTTCCAAATCGTTTCACAAGGAATTAAATGTAAAACATATAGCCCCCGTGATTTTCTTCCTCATAACGTACTAAATCTTCTAACGTTGTACTATCTAACACTTCTTGCACCGCATCACGAACACGCATCCATAATTGGCGTTGTGCTGGTTCTTCTTCTTCTATCATTTCTACAACACTAATTGGACCTTCTAATACACGGATTACATCCCCAGCTGTAATGTTAGCTGGCTGATCTGATAATACATATCCACCATATGCCCCGCGCGTACTCTTTACTAGACGAGCGTTACGAAGTGGTGAAATTAATTGCTCTAAGTAATGTTCCGATAAATCATGTGCCTGCGCAATTGATTTTAAGGAAATTGGACCTTCACCAAACTTTTTTGCAAGATCGATCATAATTGTTAAGCCATAACGGCCTTTCGTTGAAATCTTCATCTATTTTGCACCTCTTTTCAAATTTTCACTTCTATTGGTTATATCTTATTTATAAAAGAACACAATTTAAAATCCTATGAAATTATAGCATAATATAGTATTATAAGAAATTTCAACTTGTGTATCAAAATGATAACATAAAATCACATTGAAAAACTCGGAAATTATTACAATTGAAAGAAAAATGAAAATATTCATATTCATTTTTCCCACAAAACAGCATCCTATTTCAAATTCCACTAAAAAAAATGATACGATAGAAAGAGATTATACTTTAAGGGAGACGGTAAAAATGAAACAACCACTCGCACATCGAATGCGCCCTACAAATATTCAAGAAATTATCGGACAACAACATTTAGTTGGTGAAGGAAAGATTTTATGGCGAATGGTCCAAGCAAATCATTTTCAATCTATGATTTTATACGGTCCTCCAGGTACTGGGAAAACATCCATTGCGAGCGCAATTGCAGGAAGTACCGGAACCCCTTTTCGCTTATTAAATGCTGTTACTCATAATAAAAAAGATATGGAAGTTGTCGTACAAGAAGCAAAGATGCATCGACACCTCGTTTTAATTTTAGATGAAGTACACCGTCTAGATAAAGCAAAACAGGATTTTCTATTACCTCATTTAGAAAGCGGACTTCTTACCTTAATTGGGGCAACGACGAGTAATCCGTTCCATGCTATTAATTCTGCTATTCGAAGTCGTTGTCAAATCTTCGAGTTACACGCATTAACAGAAGATGATCTTTTAATCGGCTTAAAACGAGCACTTGAAGATAAAGAAAAAGGTCTTGGAGATTATGATGTAACCGTTACGCCTGAAGCATTACATCACTTCGCAAATGCATCAGGCGGAGATATGCGTTCCGCTTATAACGCACTTGAACTAGCTGTTTTATCTAGCTTTACAACGGATGACAAAGCTACGGAAATTACGCTAGAAATTGCAGAAGAATGCTTGCAAAAAAAGAGCTTCGTTCATGACAAGGGTGGAGATGCTCATTATGACGTATTATCGGCATTTCAAAAATCAGTGCGCGGAAGTGATGTAAATGCAGCACTTCATTATTTAGCACGCCTTATTGAAGCTGGTGATTTACAAAGCATTGGTAGACGTCTTCTTATTATGGCATATGAAGATATCGGACTTGCTAGCCCGCAAGCCGGACCGCGTACGCTAGCAGCTATAGAATCCGCTGAACGAGTTGGGTTCCCCGAGGCACGCATACCACTTGCAAATGCTGTTATCGAGCTGTGCCTATCACCAAAATCAAACTCAGCTTATAAAGCACTTGATGCTGCATTACACGATTTACGTAACGGTCAAACAGGCGACATCCCAAGTCATTTAAAAGATAGTCATTACAAAGGCGCAGAATCACTTGGAAGAGGCATTGGATACTTATACCCACACGATCAACCAAATGGTTGGGTACAACAACAATACTTGCCTGATAAAATAAAAAACAAACAATATTATAAACCGAAGACGACAGGAAAATTTGAGCAAGCACTTTCTACTGTATATGAAAGATTACAAAGTTCGAATAAAACGAAAAATAAAGGGTAACATAAGCGAAAACGTCACCATTACGGAGGCTTCGCTTATGAAAACACGTCAAGATGCATGGACAAAAGAAGACGATCTCCTTTTAGCAGAAACTGTTTTACGACATATTCGCAGCGGCAGTACACAAATAAAAGCATTCGATGAAGTCGGCGATGCATTAAACCGTACTTCAGCCGCTTGCGGATTTAGATGGAATGCTGAAGTAAGGCCGAATTACGAAGATGCGGTACAACTTGCAAAAAAACAACGTAAAGAATTAAAGCGTTCTGAAGCAAAAATAGAAAAAGAGCATTTCACGAAAACGAAACAACTCGTAATCGATGCCGAGTTTTCAGAACATATTATGCCAAACAAGCAGGATCTTACAATGCAAAATGTGATCTCGTTTTTGCAAAACTTAGAGCACAATAACCCTTCACTCGCAAAGTTACAAACTGAAAATGAAGTATTACAAGCTCAGCTCACGACTTTGAAAAAGACGAATCATGAACTGGAAGCAAAATTAGCGGTACTCTCAAAAAAACAACAAGCAATCGAAGAAGATTATGCAATGCTCGTTAGAATTATGGACCGCGCTCGAAAACTCGTTTCAGTTGAAGAACAAGAAGAACAGATCGCTCCAATTTTCAAAACAGATCAAAACGGAAATTTAGATATTATATATTCTGCAGAGAATTAAAAAAGGGATGTCACTTTTTTGACTGAGTGGCATCCCTTTTTGTTTCTTTTGTGGAGAGTATATATGTATGTGTCGGTAAATGAAATTATATCGACGATTCGACAAGGAATATCGATTTACCGACAAAAATTGACGAAATATCCCTCCCTATCATACAAGAACACTCTCGGTATATATTGGATATTTTTTACTAAAATGTTATTATAAACATACACTTTTAAAGGGAGCTGGTTACTATTTCTTTAATAGTTTTCAAAATAACACTCGGTGTTCTCGTCCTAACTTTAGCTCTTTTCACCATTAACAGTTTAAAAAAGACGTCCGCCTATACATCAGATAAATATGATCATTACTTACTAGGCTTACTTACATTTGAACTAGTAGTAATGCAAATATCCCTATTTCTTTAATGCATATAAAAAAGCATATATCCGAAATGGATATATGCTTTTCTTTTATTCTTGCCCTACACGCTTCACTTCTACATTTTTAATGCGTTCACGTACAACGTGACTTGCCATAATTAAGCCTGCCACAGATGGTACGAATGCGTTTGATGAAGGTGGTAATTTCGCTTTACGAATTTTTGCATTTTCGTCTGGTACGATTTCTTTACGTACTTCTTCACGAATTACGATTGGGTTTTCATCAGAGAAGACAACTTTTACACCTTTTTTAATACCCTCTTTACGAAGCTTCGTACGAATTACTTTCGCAATTGGATCTGTATGTGTTTTAGAGATGTCTGCAATACGGAAACGAGTTGGGTCCATTTTATTTGCTGCACCCATGCTTGAGATAATTTTAATTTTGCGACGTAAACATTGTTTAATTAAATGAATTTTGAACGTGATCGTGTCCGATGCATCCACTACGAAGTCTAAACCGTGTTTAAAGAACTCTTCATATGTTTCATCTGTATAAAACATTTCTAGTCCAATTACTTCGCACTCTGGGTTAATATCCGCGATACGCTCTTTCATTAACTCTACTTTTGAACGTCCTACAGTAGATACTAAAGCGTGAATTTGACGGTTTACGTTCGTGATATCTACAACGTCTTTATCAACTAATACGAGACGTCCTACGCCAGAACGCGCTAACGCTTCAGCCGAAAAAGAACCTACGCCGCCAATTCCTAAAATACCGACTGTACTATTTTTTAATATTTCAAGTCCTTCTTTACCGAAGGCTAATTCATTACGTGAAAATTGATGTAACATTCAGCTCTACACTCCTATTACAAAAATGGTCTACCATGTATTCTAGCGTTTTTCCGACTATTTGTATAGAAAAAGTTATAGAATTCCTAAAAATACATATTTCGAAAATGAAGACATAGTGTAAACCGACTTTTATTTCTTCCTATATACACGTTTAAAAAGGAGGATTTAGAGAACCAAGCAGATCGAGGCACGTATGCTAGGAGGAGCGCAGTGTAGCAGTACTACTCGAGCACCGGACTGGCATACGTAACGATGAGATGCGACAGTTATCTAAACCGGACTTTTTAAACAACCCTTTCAAAAAAAGCCTAGATGGTATTAGTATAACCATCTAGACCCTATTCTTACTTCTCTTCTTTTAAGCTTAATTTTAAGTTTAACTCTTCAAGCTGTGCTTCTGCAACTGGGCTTGGAGCTTCTGTTAATAAGCAGCTTGCGCTTGCTGTTTTCGGGAATGCAATTGTGTCGCGAAGGTTCGTACGACCTGCAAGTAACATAACAAGACGGTCTAAACCTAATGCGATACCGCCGTGTGGTGGCGTACCGTATTCGAATGCTTCTAATAAGAATCCGAATTGCTCTTGTGCTTCTTCTTGTGAGAATCCAAGTGCTTTGAACATTTTTTCTTGTACGTCACGCTCGTAAATACGAAGTGATCCACCACCAAGCTCATAACCGTTTAATACAAGGTCATATGCTTGTGCACGTGCTTTTTCTGGTGCTGTTTCTAATAACTCAACGTCTTCACGGAATGGCATTGTGAATGGGTGGTGAGCTGCGAAGTAACGATCTGCATCTTCATCGTACTCAAGAAGTGGCCAGTCTGTTACCCATAGGAAGTTATATTTACTTTCGTCAATTAACTCCAGCTCTTTACCTAGACGTAAACGAAGTGCACCTAAGCTATCTGCAACAACGCTCTTCTTATCTGCTACGAATAGTAATAAGTCACCAGCAGTAGCTTCTAATGTAGTCATTAACGCGTTTGCATCTTCTTCACCGAAGAATTTCGCGATTGGTCCTTTTAGGCCATCTTCTTCCACTTTAAGCCAAGCTAAACCTTTTGCACCGTATACTTTTACGAATTCAGTTAATGCATCGATATCTTTACGAGAGTATTTGCTCGCAGCGCCTTTTGCATTAATTGCTTTTACTTGTCCGCCGCTTTCTACAGCACTTGTAAATACTTTAAAGCCACAACCTGCTGCAAACTCAGATAAGTCTGTTAGTTCCATTTCAAAGCGTGTATCTGGCTTATCAGAACCGTAGCGAGCCATTGCATCAGCATATTTCATACGAGGGAATGGTGCACTCACTTCTACACCTTTTGCATCCTTCATAACTTTCGTCATCATGCGCTCCATCATATCTAAAATTTCATCTTGTGTTAAGAATGAAGCTTCGATATCGATTTGCGTGAATTCAGGTTGACGGTCTGCACGTAAGTCTTCGTCACGGAAACAGCGTGCTACTTGATAGTAACGCTCAAATCCACCGACCATAAGAAGCTGTTTAAATAATTGCGGAGACTGTGGTAACGCATAGAATTCACCGTCATGTACACGACTTGGTACTAAATAGTCACGAGCTCCTTCTGGCGTGCTCTTCGTTAAAATCGGTGTTTCTACTTCTAAGAACTCTTCTGTATCTAAGAAATTACGAATAGTTTTTGTTACGTCATGACGCATTTTGAATGTATTGAACATTACAGGACGACGTAAGTCTAAATAACGATATTTTAAACGCACATCTTCTGATGCATCTGTATCATCAGCAATAATGATTGGCGTTGTTTTCGCTGCATTTAATACGTTCACTTTCGTTGCTTGTACTTCAATACGACCAGTTGCCATATTGTCATTAATCGCACCTTCACCACGCTCAACAACTGTACCTTCTACGTGTAACACGTATTCGCTACGAATTGTTTCTGCTACTTCTAGTGCTTCTTTTGATGTTTCTGGGTTAAATACAACTTGTACGATACCTGTACGGTCACGTAAGTCGATAAAGATTAATCCACCTAAATCACGGCGTTTTTGTACCCAACCTTTTAATTGAACTGTTTGTCCAACTGCTTCTACTGTTACTTTTCCACATGCATGTGTTCTTTCAGCCACTGTAAGTTCCCCCTATATTAATTTCTCTGCTACGTATGAAGCAAATACATCTAATGCTACTTCTTCTTGTTCGCCTGTTGCCATATCTTTCAAGTTAATGATGCCTTTATCTAGCTCATCTTCCCCTAATACAGCTACAAATTTCGCTTTTAGACGATCTGCTGATTTAAATTGTGCTTTCATTTTGCGGTCTAAGTAATCTTTTTCAACTGATAATCCAGCTTTTCGAAGATCAAACGCAACTTTTGCAGCATGGTCTTTCGCTTTTTCACCAAGCGCTACAACGTAACAATCAATGCTATGTTCAATTGGTAATTCAATATTTTCAGCTTTTAGCGCCATGATTAAACGTTCAATACTCATCGCAAAACCGATACCTGGCATTTCTGGTCCACCGATTTCTTGTACAAGTCCGTTGTAACGGCCACCACCGCTTAATGTAGTGATCGCACCGAAACCTTCTGCCTCACTCATAATTTCAAATACAGTGTGTTGGTAGTAGTCTAAACCACGTACTAAGTTCGGATCTTTTTCAAATGGAACATCCATCATCGTTAATAGTTCTTGAACTTTGTCGTAGTATACTGCTGAATCTTCGTTTAAGTATTCTGTAATAGATGGTGCTGTTCCCATTAATTCATGGTTACGGTCCTTCTTACAATCTAAAATACGAAGAGGGTTCTTTTCTAAACGAGATTGACAGTCAGAACAGAATTCGCCGATACGTGGCTCAAAATGTGCGATTAACGCATCACGGTGTGCTTGACGGCTTGCTACGTCACCTAAACTGTTTAATACAACTTTAATATTTTTTAAGCCCATGCCGCGGTAAAATTCCACAGCAAGCGCAATTACTTCTGCATCAATTGCAGGATCGTTACTACCGATTGCTTCAATACCGAATTGTACGAATTGACGATAGCGACCTGCTTGTGGTCTTTCGTAACGGAACATTTGACCGATATAGTATAATTTCGTTGGTTGTGTTGCATCACCGAACATTTTGTTTTCAACGTAAGAACGTACAACAGGTGCAGTACCTTCTGGACGCAATGTTAAACTACGCTCTCCACGGTCTTGGAATGAGTACATTTCTTTTTGTACGATATCTGTCGTATCACCAACACCACGTAAAAATAGCTCAGTGTGCTCAAAAATTGGTGTACGAATTTCTTTATAATTGTAACGACGGCAAATTTCGCGTGCTTGCCCTTCGATATACTGCCACAACTCAACAGTGCCTGGAAGAATATCTTGCGTTCCGCGTGGGATTTGAATAGACATATTCAGTTCCTCCTCAAATTATTTTAATCTTAATAAAAATAAAAAAACTCCCGCCTCTACTGTTTGAACAGTAGGGACGAGAGTATTATACCCGTGGTGCCACCCTAATTGAAGCACGTATGCTTCCACTTTTTTAATAACGCTTAAATGTGCGTTCATCCCTACTAAGCGTATATGCCGTTCAAGTTGAAACCTCTAGAGTGTCATTCAATCAGTCATCATGTAGAAATGTTTTCAGCCTAAGACATTTCTTCTCTTTCCATGTGTGTCTCATTTACTCTTCTCTATCAACGGTTATATTCATATGTAAATATAAAATTACTATACGTTTGTTCAGTAGGATTGTCAAGTGCTCTAAGAGCGTTCAATCTGCTTCTTTAGACGCTTTACATCTTGAAGAGAAATCCCAAACTCAGAAGCAAGCTCCATTGAAGTATTGTTTTGCTCTTTCGAAATAAAATCATGAAAACTCACGTTAAACAGTTGATTTGCACCATTTGTAACAGAGTGCCCTTTTTCATTCATACGCATACGTATATCCCTCACATTCAATATGGATGTTTTACTTTTTATTGTTCCATATTGATTAGAGAGTTATACGTATAAACAAATAACGTTATTCCATACCACTCTTATATAAGTAATTAGCTCTTTGAATCATAAAGAATGTTACAACCATCGCTGCCATTACAAATACTACCCAAGTGCCGTAACTTAGCACTGCGAAAGTAACTCCTAATGCGTGTAAAAAAATTGCTAGACTAAACCGCAATGAAAATTTCAAATCTTTAAAGATTGACCAATTCATATACTATCTCCCCCTTATCACACATACATCCAATTTTTTACCATTTTTTCATTATACTATATAATTAATGACCTGAGCTATTGATTCCAAACAAACATTAACATTCATTCACAACAATAATGTTAGCCAATTCATTCGCCAGCATAGGATGCTTCAAATAATACAACGCTGCACACTTGATAATTTCTAACAATACATGAAATATACCTTTTACTTCCCATTTTGCATGCGAAGCTCCAAATAGCTCCCAAAAATGACAACAACAAAAATTGGAATGATAATAGCAATTATACTTTCTATAGCAGTTGTGGTTCCTACTCAAAACCCCTAGTATCCAACAATCCCAAGAATACATAGCCCTAGCATAAAACATAAAGCTATATTAAATTCTTGAAGCATGCTACATTTTCCTTTCCTTTTATTCTCTTCAAATTAACCCTATGATAAAGTGAAACGTTAATCATTAGGATTTTGTCCATCCACCACTCATTATTAGCCTCACCAATCGGGCTTTTACGGGTTCCCGCCTCCCAACCTAACTCCCTCACAGTTGCCGAATTTTAAGCTAGGAATCTTACTGCCCACAAATAGAGGGATAAATGAACAAAACATACAACAATGTATGAAAAAGAGAGGATGATATCATCCTCTCTTCTTAAGCAACACTATTTACTTTCCACAATTAAGGTCACCGGACCATCATTGATTAAAGAAACATCCATCATTGCTCCGAACTTCCCTGTTTCTACATGCAATCCTTGCTTACGTACTTCCTCATTAAAGAAATCATATAAACGCTCTGCATAGTCAGGTTTGGCAGCATCCATAAAGTTTGGACGTCTTCCCTTACGGCAATCTCCGTATAATGTGAATTGCGAAATTGATAGAACTTGTCCTGCTACATCAAGTACAGAATGATTCATCTTTCCGCTCTCATCTTCAAAAATACGTAAGTTCGCAATTTTTTCTGCAATGTAAGTTGCATCTTTTTCTGTATCTTCATGAGTAATGCCAACTAGTAATGTTAAACCGAACGGAATTTGTCCTACGATCTCACCGTCTACTGTGACAGACGCTTCTTTTGATCGTTGTAAAACAACTCTCATCTTTTCTACACTCCCTATTAATGCATCATGCGTCGTACTGCATAAATTTCTGGAACACGTTTAATGCGTTCTACTACTTTTTTCAAGTGTTGTAAGTTACGAATAGAGATTGACATATTAATTGTCGCCATCTTATTACGGTCACTTCTACCAGAAACTGCCGAAATGTACGTTTTCGTCTCTGTAACAGCTTGCAGCACTTCATTTAATAAACCACGGCGATCGTAACCTGAAATTTCAATATCAACGTTATACTCAATTTCTTTTTCAGGGCTACCTTCCCACTCTACTTCTAATAAACGTTCTATAGCTTCTTCTGTATGAACATTTACACAATCACGGCGGTGAATCGATACACCTCGGCCTTTCGTAATATACCCAACGATATCATCACCTGGTACTGGGTTACAGCATTTTGATAAACGAATTAATAAATTATCCGCACCACTTACTTTAACGCCAGAGTCCCATTTTCGAATTTTCATCGGTTTACGAACTTCTTTAACTTCAACAATCTCTTCTTCTTCACGTTGCTTACGGAACTTGTCCGTTAGTCGCGTAACAATTTGTGATGCAGTGATGCCATTATATCCAACTGCTGCAAACATATCTTCTTCATTTGCAAAATTGAATTTTTCAGCAACACGTTTTAAATTGTCAGGAGCTAACACTTCTTTCATCTCATACTCTAGGCTACGCACTTCTTTCTCAACAAGTTCACGGCCTTTTTCAATATTTTCATCTCTACGTTGCTTCTTAAAGAATTGACGTATTTTGTTTTTCGCATGAGATGTTTGAGCAAGCTTCACCCAGTCTTGACTTGGTCCATACGAATGTTTCGATGTTAAAATTTCAATAATGTCACCTGTTTTTAATTTATAATCAAGTGTCACCATTTTCCCGTTTACTTTTGCACCAATTGTTTTATTTCCAATCTCTGAATGCACGCGATATGCAAAGTCAATCGGAACAGATCCAAGTGGCAATTCCATTACATCGCCTTTCGGTGTAAAGACGAATACCATGTCAGAGAATAAATCAATCTTTAATGACTCCATAAACTCTTCTGCATTAGAAGCTTCATTTTGCCATTCTAATATTTGACGGAACCATGTAAGTTTCTTCTCTAATGTACCCGTTGTTTCTGCTGTTTTTCCTTCTTTATACGCCCAGTGTGCCGCGATCCCAAATTCTGCAATCTCATGCATTTCTTTCGTACGAATTTGTACTTCAAGCGGATCACCTTTTGGCCCAATTACAGTCGTATGAAGAGATTGATATAGGTTTGCCTTTGGCATTGCTATATAATCTTTAAAACGACCAGGCATCGGCTTCCAGCACGTATGAATAATTCCAAGTACCGCATAACAATCTTTAATACTATTTACAACGACACGTACAGCTAATAAATCGTAAATTTCATTGAACTGTTTATTTTGCAGTGCCATTTTACGATAAATGCTGTAAATATGTTTTGGTCTTCCAGAAATTTCAGGTTGAATTGCAACTTCATCTAATTTCTCACGAATACCAGTCATTACTTCGTCTAAATACTCTTCACGTTCTGCACGTTTACGCTTCATTAAATTTACAATACGATAATATTGCTGTGGATTTAAGTAGCGAAGTGACGTATCCTCTAACTCCCATTTAATAGTACTAATTCCGAGTCTATGTGCTAAAGGTGCAAAGATTTCTAACGTTTCATTCGCAATGCGACGCTGCTTCTCTTGAGGCAAATGTTTCAATGTACGCATGTTATGAAGACGGTCAGCTAGTTTAATTAAAATAACTCGAATATCTTGAGCCATTGCAATAAACATTTTGCGATGGTTTTCTGCTTGTTGTTGCTCATGAGATTTATATTTAATCTTTCCGAGCTTTGTCACACCATCAACAAGCATAGCAATTTCTTTGTTAAATTCCCGTTCAATATCTTCTAATGTAATCTCTGTATCTTCTACTACATCATGTAAGAAACCTGCCGATACCGTAGCTGGATCCATGTGTAAATCAACTAAAATACCTGCAACTTGAATTGGATGAATAATGTATGGTTCACCCGATTTTCTGTATTGTTCGCTATGCGCATCGCGTGCATATTCATAGGCACGTGCTACTAGCTCAATATCTTCATCCACTAAATATTGACTTGCTTTCTCGAGTACCTGTTCAGCTGTTAGTACCTGCTCATTTGCCATCGAATCACCTTTTATTGAAAATTGACTTTATCTTTAATTAAATAGAATAAATTATATTCTATCATTATAACCCAATGATTGTGAATTGTGAAAAGGAAAAGATTTTACTGACATTTCACTATAATTTTTTGTTCAATTATACAAAAGTACCCGCTCCTCTCCAAGAGATTCACGGGTACTTTTTATCACCGTAGTTTTACTATATAGTGATTAGTATTTTTCTAATACTAATACATCGTAACCATCTAACATTTTACGACCATCTAAGTAAGTAAGTTCTACTAAGAATGCAATTCCTGCTACAACTCCGCCTAGCTCTTCAACTAACTTAATTGTCGCTTCAATTGTTCCGCCTGTAGCTAATAAGTCATCTGTAATTAATACGCGTTGACCTGGCTTAATTGCATCTTTATGGATTGTTAAAACATCTTTACCATATTCTTTACCGTAGTCAACTGTAATTACTTCACGTGGTAATTTTCCTAATTTACGAACTGGAGCAAATCCTACTTCTAACGCATAAGAAACTGGGCAACCGATAATGAAACCACGAGCTTCTGGTCCTACTACAAGATCGATGTCTCTCTCTTTTGCATACTCAACGATTGCATCTGTTGCTGCTTTGTATGCTTTACCGTCGTTCATTAACGGTGTAATGTCTTTAAACACAATACCTTCTTTTGGATAATCCGGTACAATTGCGATATGTTGCTTGAAATCCATATTTCTGAATCCTCCTCAGATCTAAAAGGTTTGTAAATACAAATCCTTTACCCTAACTGTTCTACTTCTTTATGATTACGAATCGTTTCAAACCATGTATATAGTTGCTGATATGTGCTATAAACCAATTCTTTTTCTAATTGTAAGTGGTTCATTTTCTCACGATATGTGTTCGATTCAATTAAATCACGCTTTTGTTTTTTGTCTGCCATAAAAATGACGCCATCTTTTATTGTAACAAATTCTAACTCAAAAAACACCTGTGTCATGAAATTTACTGTATCTTTTGACCAACCTTTATGTTGGCATAGTTGCGCTCCATATTGTCTTAAAGAAAATGGTGCTTTTTGGCTCAAGAAAGAATAGTACCATTTAAAGTGTTCTCTCGTTGGAACAGTACTAAATAAATGATTATTCTCTTGATAAAATAGTGTATAAATTCGCGATGGGAACCCAACTTTAAATAGCTCTCGTAATTCATCTGTTCCTTTTGGTAAATCAAGGAACACGACGTATTGATCATCTAACTGCGTAACTTCTGATGCATGCATCATATACTCTTTATAGTCTTCTAAAGAAAATTTATTCAATACCTCTTCAGAAAAATACACCATTTTTATCTTTTCTTTTGGAAGTTCTGCTACATTCGCTTCTACGTTACGCATGCTACGCCAATCAAATAGTTGCCACGCCTCTACAGCAATATCTTGTACCATTAATTGCGGCTTCTTAAAATTATTCCATTCATTGATAGATGCTTCCCCTATTACAGATACCTTTGCAACTGGAGAAATTTCTTTCGCATACGCACCAAAACCAAATCCGATTGTATCCAGTGTTGCTTGTCCATCACGAAGAGCCATTTTCAAATGAGAACCGTCGGATCCGATTGCTCGAATACTTTCTAGCTCTGCATCCTTCACTGCAATACGCGGTTTTGGATTTCCAACACCAAATGGTGCTAACTTTTGCATATCTTCTATTGCTGCAAGTGTTACATCCTCCGCCTTACAAAAGACATCAACTGATGTAATCGGAATAAAATCTTCTTCCGTTAAAATTGTATCTGCTTGTTCATTTAAGCAGCGGCGTAATTCATCTACATCATTCATATGTAGCGTCATTCCCGCTGCCATCGGATGCCCTCCGAAGTGTGGCAATAACTCTCTACAATCTGACAAGTTTGCAAACAAATCAAATCCCGCAATACTACGTGCTGAACCTTTTGCCGTTTCCTTGACAGGATCAATGCTTAATACAATCGTCGGACGATAAAAACGTTCAACTAATTTAGAAGCGACAATTCCAATTACACCTGGATTCCATCCTTCTTTTGCAAGCACTAATACTTTATTGTCTTCTGGCGGGAAATTATTTTCCACTTCAGCGATAGCTTCTTCTGTAATTTGCTTTACAATATCTTTTCGTAATTTGTTCAACTCATCAATTTCTTCAGCCAGCTCTTTCGCTTCTTCTGGATCCTCTGATAATAAAAGATGTACAGCCGGCGTAGCATCTTCTAAACGTCCAACAGCATTAATACGAGGTGCGATTGAGAAACCAATACTCTCTTCGGTAATTTCACTTTGCGAAACGTTAGCAACTTTAAATAACGCCTTTAGTCCAATATTTTTCGTCATGCGCATATGTTTTAAACCGCGCTTCACTAGCAATCTATTTTCACCGTGAAGTGATACTAAATCGGCAACCGTACCAATTACTGCAATTTCTAATAAATGTTCTGGTACACGACCTAATAATGCATGTGCAACTTTAAACGCAACACCTACACCCGCTAAATAGTGAAACGGATATACACCGCCATCTAATTTCGGGTGAATAATCGCAAGTGCTTCTGGCAATTCTGGTGGTGGCTCATGGTGATCCGTAATAATAAGATCTATCCCAAGTTCCTTCGCTACCTTCGCTTCATGTACTGCTGCGATACCAGTATCGACAGTAATAATTAGTGAGAATCCTGCGCTATGCGCCCAGCGAAATGCTTCTTCATTTGGTCCATAACCTTCTGTAAAACGGTTTGGAATATAAAATTCTACGTCTGCACCTAATTCTTGCAAGGCAAGATATAACACAGTCGTACTACTTACTCCATCGGCATCGTAGTCACCAAATATTAATATTTGCTCTCCATTTTGAATCGCCTTATTTACACGTTCTACCGTTCGATCCATTCCTTCTAATAAAAATGGATCATGAAATTCTTGATTTTCTGTATTTAAAAAATCTAAAATTTTATCTTCTGTATCTAATCCTCTACCGAGGAATAACGAAACGACAAGTGGTGATAATTGTAATTTACTTGCTAATTCACTCACTCGCTCGCCATTATATTCTTTTTCTTTCCAACGCGTCTTCGGTTGTAACACGAAATCACCCCTTAACCTGTTCATTATACAAGACAGATTAAGGGGTGACAATATCATGCAAACTACGATGCAATATCTATATACTAAAATGTTAATAATATTTAATTTGGAGAATACGGATTTATATGTACAAACACATTTTGTACGTTATCTTGTTTCATAAGCGTTTCTTTCACATGCTTTCCAATGCGGTGCCCTTCTTCTACAGTAATGTATGGATCTACAGAAACTTTAATATCAACAATAACGTAATGACCATGCTCCCTTGCATATAAAGAACCAATTTTTTTCACACCATCGATTTGAAGTACGGCTTCTCTAAGAGGAACAACATCTTCCTCATGCAGAACATGATCAAGCGTTGCATGAATTGCTTCTGCCCCAATACTCCACGCCATTTTTGCTACAAGAAGTGAAACAAATAATCCTGCAATTGGATCAGCATATACAAGCCAACCTACCCCGAACTTACCACCGATAATCGCTGCACAAATACCGATTAAAGCTGCAATTGAAGAAAATACATCCGAACGGTGCTCATATGCATTTGCAATAATTGCATCACTATTTACCTTCTTCCCTAATCGGAATTTATATTGAAACATTCCTTCTTTCACGATAATCGAAAGAACAACAGCAAAAATCGTAATTCCTTTCGGTGGTTCTAGTTCTTGCGAAAAAGCTTTTATAGACGAAATCGCTATCTCGATCCCCACAATAAATAACAATACTGCAACAATAATCGCTGAAATCGATTCCGCTTTACCATGACCATACGGATGATCTTCATCGGGCGGCTGCTTTGCTGCTCGCAATCCAAACAGTACAGCTAGTGAACCAATTACATCTGATGCAGAATGCACCGCATCCGCTAATAGCGCTTTACTGTTCCCAATATAACCAATTACCGCCTTTACAATCGCTAATATAATATTACCAACGATCCCGACAATAGCACCAAACTCGGCCTGTTTAAAACGTTCATCTTTTTCCATAATTAAAATCCCTTCTTTTCTTAACCTATCTTTTTATTGTAACAAAAACAGCGATAACATCACCACTTTCTTCCATTTTCACTTTTAAAAGTCGCTACCTTATTGTATCCACAAACGAAAAAAGAGATGCCTCATAAAGAGACATCATCTTTTTTATACTTGCGGTTCAGATTCTACTTTCTCAACCTTCTTCTTGTTTTTTCCTTTTTTCAAACGACGGTTTTCAAGCATTAACCAAATTTGAGAAGCAACGAAAACAGAAGAATACGTACCTACAACTAATCCAACAAGCAACGCAAACGAGAAGTTACGTAGTGACTCACTACCGAAGATAAGCAGTGCAATTACTGGGAATAACACTGTTAATACAGTATTAATCGAACGACCAAGCGTTTGACGAATACTTGCATTTACGATTTCTTCTAAGTCTTTTATATCGCGAACTCGTTTTTTCTGTTTGTATAATTCACGGTTTCTATCAAATGTAACAATAGAGTCATTAATAGAATAACCGATGATTGTTAATACCGCAGCGATAAACGTTAAGTCTACCTCTAATTGGAAAATACTAAATATAACAATCATAACAAATGCATCATGTAATAATGCAAGTACTGCAGATAATGCGTACGTAAATCGGAATCGAATACTTACGTATAAGATGATAACCGCAGAGGCGATTAATACAGCGATAAACGCATTTCGTGCAATTTCTTTACCGATTGTCGGTGAAACTGTACTTACGTTTGGATCTGTACCATATTTGTCGTGGAAGAATGTTTTTGTTTTCGCAATTTCATCTTTTGATAGAACACCTAATGTACGAACTGCGAATCCTTTATTGTCATCTCCAGTCGGTACAATGTTTTCTTCCTTCACATCAATGTTCAATTCTTTAAAATCTTTATGAACATCCGACACAGTCACTGCTTGTTTTGATTGCAAGTCGATACGCGTACCACTCGCAAAGTCAATACCAAGATTCAATTTGAAAATTGGTAAAATAATTGCACCTGCAATTACAACTACAATCGAGAAAACAAGGAATTTATGACCGATATTTACGAAGTTAATACGATCAAATCTTGTCGGTGGATGTACTACACCTTTTGTTAACGGAATAATATCCTTTTGTTTCACACCAAAGTATCCTGGTTTTTTATCGAAGTAACGGCTCTTTACAAGTAATCCTAGTAAGAAACGTGTACCGAATACGTTCGTAATGAAACCGACTAAAATACTTACGATTAAACTTGTTGCGAATCCTTTTACAGAGCTATTACCATAAACGAATAACACACCAGCTGCTGCAAGTGTTGTAATGTTCGCATCTAAAATCGTTGCTAATGAACGATGGTTACCAGCACGGAATGCTGACATCATTGACTTACCAATTTTCAGCTCTTCTTTCAGTCTCTCGTACGTAATAATATTCGCATCAACTGCGATACCTACCCCGAGCACTAACGCCGCAATACCTGGCAACGTAAGAACTGCATGCATCCAGTTAAAGACAAGTAACGTAACGAAAATGTATAGACCTAACATAATAACCGCTACAAGTCCTGGTAAACGGTAGAATACAAGCATAAATAAGAAAATAAGAGCGATACCAATCGCACTAGCGAAAATCGTTTGCTCTAACGCTTGTTGACCAAACTTCGCTCCAACTGATGTTGAATACATTTCTTTTAAATCAACAGGAAGTGCACCTGCATTTAATAAAGATGAAAGTTGTTTCGCACTTTCAACTGTGAAGTTTCCACCTACGATAGATACTTCAGCTTGGTTAAACACTTGGCTTACTGTTGCTGCTGATAAGAACTTCGGATTCGGTTTTGCAGATTCTGCTTTATACGAATCTTTTCCTTCTTCAAAATCAAGCCAAATTACCATTAAATTCGTTGGTGGCGGCATTTTTGAAATTTTTTCAGTTACTTCACGGAATTTTTCAGCGCTTTTTAGTGTAAGACCTACGCTCGCACGGCCTTGCTCATCAAATGTTTGCTTCGCTCCGCCGCCTTTTAAATCCGTTCCGTCCATAAGAAGGTTGTCATCTACATCACGGAATGTTAATTTCGCTTGTGTTGATAACATTTCACGTGCTTTTTGCTGATCTTGTACACCAGCAAGCTGTACGCGAATTCGGTCTTGCCCTTCAATTTGAATGTTCGGCTCACTTACACCGAGAACATTGACACGATTTTCAAGAGCACCTACTGTACTTACAAGTGCCTCTCGATCGATTTTATCACCTTTTTTGGCTGGTTTTACTTCATACAGAATTTCAAAACCACCGCGAAGGTCTAGTCCTAGACTAATTCCTTTTGCTATGTCTTTTCCTGCCGCACCAATTACTCCACCGATCAATAATACGATGAGGAAAAAGGCGGCAATTCTCGTACCACGCTTTGCCATATGTACCCTCTTTCTGCTACTAACACTTTAAATAAATCTCTTACGATTCACTTTTACACGTGTGCATACGCCTAGTTAGTAGACTTCCTTTCTATAATTTTGCTAGTTCATCACTAGCTGTGTCGATATGGTTTTCACAATACCTACACTTTCATTATTTATTTTCTCTCTTCACTACCCCCTTTATATATAATCTTAGACATAATTATTTCCTCATTATCAATACCTATCATTATACTGCAAAAGGAAGAACAAACCAATTGCAGTCGGTTATTTATTTTCATATTCATCAAACGACCAAAGTGGCGCTTGATATGCTTCAACAGTTAAATACGTCATATATTCATTAGCACTTACTGTTAATACGTCATTAACTAATTCATACAATCTAACATCACTGTCTATCTTCTTCCACTTTTTCGTTTTAAGAAACTTCCAAATGTCATCATCTGTTACTCGATCATAACCAAACATGTGGAACTCTTCTACTTTACTTTCTAAAACGACTTGTAACTGTCCGCGGTATGATTCTACCAAAGCCTCTTTTTCTAACATACATAACATCTCCTTCTGATTTCAGCACGAAAAGTCGCTTTTAATCCCGCTCTAATGGACAGCAATAACTACTTTCAAGAGCACTCTCTTAAATGCTTGTCATTCTTGTCTCGTACGTGCATATAAATTATTGTAAATCATTCCACTGATTTTGAGAAGGTAGGAGAAGACCATGACGAGACAAAGCTTTTTAAAAGGCGCATTTATTTTAATGATAGCCGGCTTTATTACCAAAATCCTTGGATTTATTAACCGGATTGTAATGGCACGTATTTTAGGGGAAGAAGGCGTTGGCCTTTATATGATGGCCGTTCCTACATTCATTCTAGCAATTACATTAACACAAATCGGTCTTCCTGTCGCAATCGCAAAATTTGTAGCAGAAGCGGAAGCTGTAAACGATAAACAAAGAGTAAAAAAAATATTAACAGTATCATTAGCTGTTACATCCGTTATTAGTATCATTTTAACAATTGGAATTATGCTCCTCACACCTATTTTAGCAAAAACATTATTAACTGACGAACGAACGTACTATCCATTAATGGCCATTTTACCTGTCGTTCCTGTTATTGCTGTTTCTTCTGTTTTACGCGGTTATTTCCAAGGGAAACAAAATATGAAACCTAGCGCTTACGCCCAAGTTATAGAGCAAGTTGTCCGCATTACAATTATCGCTATATGCATTCAATTATTTTTACCATATGGCGTAGAATATGCTGCAGCTGGCGCTATGTTATCAGCCGTTCTCGGTGAAGTTGCATCGTTATTATTTTTACTCACTTTATTCCAGCGCGAAAAGCATTTATCTATACGCTCTGGATTTTTCACTACTGTAAAGGAAAGCAAGGGGACATTTTATTCTCTTATGGATATTGCACTTCCAACTACAGGAAGTCGCTTAATCGGTTCCGTTTCCTATTTTTTTGAACCTATCGTCGTTATGCAAAGCTTAGCGATTGCCGGCGTTGCTGCCTCCGTCGCAACCCAGCAATACGGTATATTAAACGGGTATGCCTTCCCACTTCTTTCACTGCCAGCCTTTATTACATACGCTCTTTCTACAGCACTCGTTCCATCTATTAGTGAAGCAATGGCCAAAAGACAACATAAATTAGTAGAACACCGCTTGCAACAAGCTCTGCGCATCTCATTAATTACTGGTGGCTGGTCAGTTGTTATATTATACGTATTTGCTTCTCCTGTTTTAACTCTTATGTATGGATCAGACAGTGCAACAGCATTCATCCAGCTTCTTGCACCTTGCTTTTTATTTCATTACTTTCAAAGTCCACTTACCTCTGTTTTACAAGCTTTAAACTTAGCACGTGCGGCGATGATGAATACATTTATTGGCGCAATCGTAAAATTAATCGTTATTTTTGTACTAGCTTCAAGACCAGAGTTTCAAATGATGGGAGTTGCACTCGCTATCGCTGCAAATATAGTAACCGTAACATTTCTTCATTACGCTACTGTTTTAAAGAAAATTACATTTACCATTTACGCAAAAGACTACATTTTCGGCGGACTTGCCATCGGTATTGCAGGCTCCTTCGGTTTTTACCTTCATAAGTATATGATTTTTTCTCATTCACTTGGCATACAAACATTATGGGAAATCACTTTAACAACACTCGTTTATATTGTGCTCCTCTTCACTTTCAAGCTCATTCGAAAAGAAGAGTTAAGTCGGCTCCCTATCATTCGAAAACTTTCATTTTTGAAGTAAACAGGCTTACTATTTCATATAGTAAGCTTCTAGTTTTCTTTCAAATCAACAAAGAATTGTCCATTTTGAAAACTGCAATATAAAATTTGCGCGATATCGTTATAACCTAAGTTTTTTAATTTCCCAATAAGCCATTCATCTGTATGTTCAATCATTTGTAAATGACTCGATTGAATTTCTCCATCGATAATAAGAGGAAGAGTAAACTGCAATGCATCCTGTTCACCTTTTTGTTTTTGAAAGACAGATAACTTCCCAGATGGTTCTAAAATAGCGTATTCTACATCTCTTATATCTCCGACTCCCTGCTCCCTTAATTGCATCATTAAATCATCTATATTATATCGCTGGTTTCTCATCTTTTTTTCATCAATTTTTCCAGCATTAATAATAATCGCTGGTTCTCCTTCTATCAAATGTCGAAATCGTTGAAACTTTAATGAAATGACTGACAAAATGATTTGTATACACATAAGGAAGGTCATCGGAACTAATTGATGCCAAAGTGATTTGTCGGTATTTTCAATTGCTACTACGGCCATTTCACCGAGCATAATAAATACGACTAAATCTAATACACTTAATTCTCCTATCTCACGTTTACCCATAAGACGAAAGATAATTAAAATGATAATATACAAAAGCATCGTCCGGCCAATTACCGATATCCATTCCATTTCTACATCTCCTTTTTTACATATAGGCTCCCCTTTATAAAAGAAACTAGTCTAACTTAGGAAAAAGGAAAATATGCTTGTATTAAAAAGGGGGAATGTATAAATGGATGGAACGAAAAAATTATCAACTGCAATTGGCTTCGGTATCGTTACCCTATTAATTCTCGCAACAATTACTAGCATGATTATGGCTCTTTTATTAAAGTTTACAAATATGAATGAAGGCACATTAGCTGTTACTATTTTTATACTAGCTCTTTTATCTATGCTTATATCTGGATTTACTGCCGGCAAAAAAGCACAAGGAAAAGGTTGGCTAGTAGGCTTCACTACAGGACTTACATTCACCGTACTTGTTTTTCTAGTTAACTATTTAGGCTTCTCTCAAACTTTATCGAACTCACAGTTACTTTACCAATTAGCCTTAATGGGTGCGAGTACACTCGGTGGTATTTTCGGTGTAAATATGTCCAAACAAAACAACTAAAAAAGGCCCTGCACATTTCATGCAGGGCCTTCCTCATTAGTTTTTCACAACTTCACGAATCGCATTGCGATCGAAAGTTAAGTGTGAACCACCAGATTTAATAACGATTTTCGTATCATCTACTGATTCGATTGTACCGTGTAAACCACCGATTGTTACGATAGCATCACCTTTTGCTAACTCACTTTGCATTTGAGCAACTGCTTTTTGACGTTTTTGTTGCGGGCGAATTAATAAGAAATAGAAAATCGCAAACATCGCAACGATCATAACGATATTCATCATACCTGGATTCATCTTTTGTTCCTCCTTTTAAATTATGTATTAGAAGTTTTTAGCATTCGGTTTATTAAAGCCATACTGTTCAAAGAACTCTTCGCGGAAATCGCCAAGACGGTCTTCACGAATAGCTTGTCTCACCTGCTCCATTAAGTTTAACAGAAAATGAAGGTTGTGATAAGACGTTAAACGAATTCCGAACGTTTCATCACATTTCATTAAGTGACGAATGTACGCACGAGAATAATTTTTACATGTATAGCAATCACAATTTGGATCAAGCGGACCGAAGTCTCTTGCGAATTTCGCATTTTTCACAACAAGGCGACCTTCACTTGTCATACATGTACCGTTTCGAGCGATACGAGTTGGAAGTACGCAGTCAAACATATCAATACCACGAATTGCACCATCGATTAACGAGTCAGGAGAACCTACTCCCATTAAGTAACGTGGCTTATTATCTGGAAGAAGTGGTGTTGTAAACTCAAGTACACGGTTCATAATATCTTTCGGCTCACCTACAGATAAACCACCTACAGCGTAACCAGGGAAGTCCATTGAAACAAGGTCTTTTGCACTTTGACGACGAAGCTCTTCGAACTCTCCGCCTTGTACAATACCGAATAAACCTTGGTCTTGTGGACGTTCATGTGCTTTTAAACAACGTTCTGCCCAGCGGCTTGTACGTTCTACAGATTTCTTCATATATTCAAAAGTAGCCGGGAATGGTGGACACTCATCAAATGCCATCATAATATCTGAACCTAATGCATTTTGAATTTCCATCGCTTTTTCTGGTGATAAGAATAATTTATCTCCATTTAAGTGGTTACGGAAGTGAACGCCTTCCTCTTCAATACGACGGAAGTCACTTAAACTGAATACTTGGAAACCACCAGAGTCCGTTAAGATTGCACGATCCCAGTTCATAAATTTATGCAAACCGCCTGCTTCACGAATGATTTCATGACCTGGACGTAACCATAAATGATACGTATTACTTAAAATGATGCCAGAATCCATTGCTTTTAATTCTTCTGGTGACATTGTCTTAACTGTTGCAAGTGTACCAACTGGCATAAATGTCGGTGTATCAAATGAACCGTGCGGCGTATGTACACGTCCTAAACGCGCACCCGTTTGTTTACAAGTTTTAATAAATTCATAACGAATTGCTGTCATAATTTACTCCTTTTATTTGTTTCCCATCTTAGCGTGAGATGCAACAAACATTGCATCACCGAAGCTAAAGAAACGATATTTTTCTTTTACTGCTTCATTATAAGCATGAAGTACATTATCTCTGTTTGCAAATGCACTTACAAGCATAATTAATGTTGATTTCGGTAAATGGAAGTTTGTAATCAAACCATCAATTGCTTTAAATTCATAACCTGGGTACATAAAAATGTCTGTCCAGCCAGAAGCTGCACAAAGCTTTCCATCGTGATCTGTCGCAATTGTTTCTAACGTACGAGTTGAAGTCGTACCTACCGTAATAATACGTCCACCATTCTCTTTCACACGGTTTAATAATGCCGCTGTCTCTTCAGACATATGGTAATATTCTGCGTGCATATGGTGTTCTTCAATCGTATCAGCAGAAACTGGTCTAAATGTTCCAAGCCCTACGTGAAGTGTGATGAAAGCTAACTCGACGCCTTTTTGTTTTAACTTCTCTAGTAACTCTTCTGTAAAGTGAAGTCCTGCAGTCGGCGCTGCTGCTGAACCGACCTCTTTCGCATATACTGTTTGATAGCGATCGCGATCTTCTAGCGTCTCTTTAATATATGGAGGAAGTGGCATTTCTCCAAGTTCATCTAAAATTTCATAGAAGATGCCGTCATATGAAAATTCAAGCTGACGTCCACCTTGATCTGCAGTTCCTGTGCAAGTTGCTTTTAATTTCCCTTCGCCAAAAGAGATAACAGTTCCTTCTTTTACACGTTTCGCTGGCTTAACAAGCGTTTCCCACTTATCGCCTTCTTCTTGTTTTAAAAGAAGTACTTCAATGTGCGCGCCTGTATCTTCTTTCACACCATGCAAACGAGCAGGCATTACTTTCGTTTCGTTTAAAACTAAGCAATCCCCCTCATGTAAGTAAGAAAGAATGTCCGTAAAATGTTTATGCTCAATATCGCCTGTTTCACGGTCTAACACCATTAATCTTGATGTTTCACGTTCTTCTAATGGGACTTGTGCAATAAGTTCTTCTGGTAAATGAAAATCAAACAGATTAATATCCATAACTATATCCACCTATTTCTTATTTAAATCGATTTATTATATACATAATAAAAGATAATACAATACTTAACACAATACATGTAATGATAGGAAAATAAAAGGTAACGTTTCCTTTTTTCACAAAAATATCGCCTGGAAGTCTTCCAATGAACTTCCAAGCTAACCCAACAACGATGAGTAAGATACCTGCTGTAATAAGCAATTTTGGCATCTCCGTCATACTTTTGGCATCTCCATTCCGAAATGCTCATATGCAAGCGGCGTTACAATTCGGCCTCTTGGCGTTCGTTGTAAAAAGCCAATTTGTAATAAATACGGCTCATACACATCTTCAATCGTATGAGATTCTTCACCGATCGTTGCGGAAACCGTTTCTAACCCGACTGGGCCACCGCGGAATTTCTCAATAATACCAAGCAATAATTTATGATCGATATGATCTAGACCTAATTTATCTACTTGCAGTAGTTCTAACGCCATTTGTGTAATTTCCATCGTAACTGTTCCGTTACCACGAACTTGCGCGAAATCACGTACACGTCGTAATAAACGATTTGCAATACGAGGTGTACCACGAGCACGTCTTGCAATTTCTAGTGCGGCTAACGAATCAATTTCAACTTCAAATACTTCTGCTGTGCGTTCAACAATCTCAGAAAGCTGATCTACTGTGTAATATTCTAATCTTGAAAGTACACCGAAACGGTCACGAAGCGGCGCTGATAATGCTCCCGCACGTGTCGTTGCTCCAACTAATGTAAATGGCGGTAAATCTAAACGTACAGACCGTGCTGACGGTCCTTTTCCAATTACAATATCAAGGCAAAAATCTTCCATCGCAGGATATAGCACTTCTTCAATCGATCTATGCAAACGATGAATCTCATCAATAAATAATACATCCCCTGGCTGAAGCGCTGTTAATACGGCCGCTAAATCTCCTGGCCTTTCAATTGCTGGACCTGAAGTTGTTCTCACATTTACGCCCATTTCATTCGCAATAATATTGGCAAGCGTCGTTTTACCAAGCCCTGGCGGTCCATATAGAAGCACGTGATCTAACGTTTCTTCACGCATTTTCGCTGCTTCAATAAACACTTCTAAATTATGTTTCGCTTTATCTTGGCCAATATACTGACGGAGCGTCTGTGGCCGTAATGAATATTCTAAATCCGCATCTTCAAATGCAGATTCCCCTGAAAGGAGACGTTCGTCCATTATACTCACCTCTTACCATTTAGTAAAAGACTAAGTGCCTTTTTAATATACTGATCCGTCGTTAACGATTCTTTTAATAACTCTGGTACAACACGAGAAACTTCTCTTTCTGCGTATCCAAGTGCGCGCAGAGCTTCCAGCGCCTCATCAAGCTCAGCTGACGAACCTTTCTTCTCATCAAAACGTTCTGTGTCTGAGAATAAATCAACAAATGCATCTGGCACAACATCTGCTAATTTTCCTTTTAAATCTAAAATCATTTGGCGCGCTGTTTTCTTTCCGACTCCCGGGAACTTCACTAAAAACTTCTCGTCTTCATGTTCAATTGCTTGAACGACCTGTCCTGTTTGACCAGAAGCTAATATTGCAAGAGCGCCTTTTGGTCCAATGCCAGACACTCCTAATAATTTTGTAAATAATAAACGCTCTTCACGTGTTTTAAACCCGTAAAGTGCCATAATATCTTCTCTCACATAATGATATGTATAGACACGGATTTCTTGCTTACTTCTTTGAAATACATACGGATTCGGTGTGAAAATTTGATAACCAATTCCATTATGATCAATTACGACATATTCCGGTCCTACATACTCCACGTAACCTGTAACATATTCAAACAAAATACGATCTCTCCCTCTTAAATCATGTATTCCATTTTAACATATTTAATGATAGAAAAGCGAGACTGCCCCAACAAATGTTCTCCGTTTGAAACTTCTGTTATTTTCCATTGACAGAAAGTATAAAGCGCCTTAATATACAGAGGTCGATAATGATTATCAATACTAATTAAAGGGGTTACATCAGGATGAAACAGAAGCTATTTATTTTATTTACTATTATGCTAGTCGTTCTTTCTATCGTTGGCTGTTCTTCTCAAAAAGAAGAATCGAAGGATAAAGAACAACCGAAAACAAAAGTTGTAAAACATGCTAAAGGTGAAGCTACAATTCCAGTAAATCCAAAGAGAATTGTTGATTTATCTGGATCAACAGAAGAATTATTACTTCTTGGACACAAACCTGTTGGTACAGCAAACACATATAAAGATAAAATCCAAAATCACTTAACAAAAAAATTAGGTGGCGTAAAAGCAGTAGGTTGGTACTGGGCACCTAAAGTTGATTTAGAAGCTGTTACTGCTTTAAAACCAGACTTAATTATTTTAAATAATCGTCAATTGAAGATTTATGATCAATTAGAAAAGGTTGCACCGACAGTTGTTCTAGAAACAAACTTAGAAGACTGGCGTGGTAAGTTTAAAGAAGTAGGCAAACTATTTGACGAAGAAAAGAAAGCAGACAAATGGATTGCAGACTACGATAAAAAAGCAGACTCTTTATCTAAAAAAATTAAAGAAAAAACAAAAGATGAGAACTTTATGTTCGTCGCAGTTACACCACAAAATTTCCGTGTATACGGTAGCTTCGGATACGGTGACATCATCTTTAACGACTTAAAACTTCCAGCAACAAAAGGTACAGATTTAAAACAAACGATGGCACAAGTATCACTAGAAGGTCTTGTTGCATTCCAACCTGATCAAATGTTTATTGTAAACTTTGGCGGCGAAGCTGATAAAGTTTACGAAGACTACAAAAATAGTGCTGTTTGGAAAGACAATAAAGCAGTTAAAAACAATCATGTATATGAAGTATCGAATGAAGTCTTCAATACGAAAGCGTTCAATCCAATCGGAAAAGACATACTAATCGATGAAATCGCAAAACAAATTTTAGATAAAAACAAGTAAAAAAAAGCAGCTCACCATGAGCTGCTTTTTTTCTTATTTTGCACTGCGTATTGTTTCATTTTTTCAATCGTCTTCACAAAACCTTCTTTTGATTTAATACGAATACCACGCTTCAATTTCGCACGATCATAACTCTCAAGCTTTTTCATATCAATTTGAAAGAAGGAATGAATCGCATTATCACTTTTCGGTACACCTTTAAAAATTTGTAATATCCCTTCCTCTGACACACCAAAATAACCGCTCGTCTTTAATAACGGAGAAATATCATCAACTTTCTTTTGTAATACGATTTGTACATCATCACGATCAACGAGCTGCCATTCTTTATACTGCTGTAAAAACTTTTCTAAATCCGCCACTTTTTCTGTAAAGATTTCCTCACTTACTTCTCCATCAACATACATTCGCTCTAATAAAATTGTAACTTGCGGCTCTTTTTCTGTTATTTCTGGTCCTGGCCCTTCCGCCTTCACATTCGTTTCATAAGCGAAACAAAACATCATAACGAAAGCTTGCATCGCAATCAGTATCCATTTCATTTCCGTTCACCTCTTTTAGGCAAGATCAAACTTTCATTAGTAGTTTTTCCGGAAGTGGGGGTTTTATCCATATAAACAACCACATTATAATTCTCTTGAAAATAAAAAATGCAGATAAAGTTTTATCTTTATCTGCATTAGCATTTGTTTTTATATAAAATGAAAGACGCCTGCAAAGCAGGCGTCTTGATGCGTTTACGGCGAGAGACCAGGCGACCACATTCGCGTGTTTAGCACTTAAGCATATCTCTCGTCTTACGTAAATTAGCTCATCGCTTTGCTAATATAACATTAATAAAGTATAAGTGCAACATGTTTATAAAAATATTTAATTTCCTCTTTTATCCAAATTAATTTTATGTAAATTATAAATTGATAAATGCAATATATATGTTACAATTAGTATGACAGCGAAATCATAATAAACAGGAGATGGATATTGTGAAAAAAATAAAGGATGAACGTCTCATTCTGCAAACATTAAAAAACGTACGTATTGCCTTTCTTTTTCAATCACTTGGTATAATTAGCATTTTAGGCTATATCGGATTCACTGAAGGAATGGATCAAATTACGAAATCTCCATTATGGCTATTATTTATTCTTACGAGTATCATACTTAGTTATTTACAGTTAAGTGTTTCAATTGATGTAGAAGAAAGCAAAAAGGAAATAAAATTAACCCCTTATTACAAAATTGTTTTACGCTCTCTTATTGTAGGAATCGTTATGGCTATTATTTATATCATTTTCAGTCCAGAAAGACCTCTGTTTGAAGCTATTTTAACAGGGGGTATTCTCTTCATATGCTTTTTAGGTTCTTATTCGGTTAGTTATTTTATTAAGAAACGTCGTTTACAAGACGACGATGAATAAAGAGGAAGGGCTCCCCCTTCCTCTTTTATTTTGCTATCGCATAGTACCAGTTAAACCGTAACGGATGTCTCGGAACATATTTGTTATGTCACGGTTGAAATCGTTTGTAACTGTACCGTTACGCAGTCGTGTACTCATTGCATCGACACGTGTAAACATGTCATTTCTTACAGAAACATATACGTTTCTGTTTCCAACTTCATTTGCAACAGCTTGACGAACTTCATTTGCAAGCGCTGTTTCATTCGATACTGGATTACGTGGTTTTACCGCAATCGCCACATCGTTTCCATATACAACTGTAGACACACGGTCTACGTTATTCATACGTTTCACACGATTTGTAATTTTTTCTGCTGTTTTACCATCATTGTTAATGTATGAATTGTTCATTGTAATATTTCGTGTTGGATGCGGATTAGCAATTTGACCGTTGTAATTTACATCGCGGTAATAATTGTTATATCCTGTACCGTTACGGCCATTTCTATATGTTACATAATCTGTATAACGATCGTTACGCGTTACATTATCACGATACTGATGTGTATCATTATAAGATGTACGTTCGTAATTGTAGTTACGTCCATCCATTGCATTGTTATCTTTTGGTGTACCACATGCAGCTAATGCACTGGTAACTAACAAAGAAGCAGCAATCACTTTTACTTTCGTATTCAATACAAAAACCCCCTCTGTTAGAATGAGCTTCTCTTCTGAAAAGCTCCCTCTTATGATGAGTAACAGAGAAGGTTTTTACACTGTTAATATTTCACTGGGAATTTTCTAACATCCGATGTAAATCTTCCTGTTTCAGAACGACTCTACATACAAAAAAGGTGGGAATAATCCCACCTTTTTTTAAACTTCTTCTTCATCCTCTTCTTCTGAAACTGGCTCCCCAAATACATTTGGTGGATCTGGTTGGTAATACATCGTTCCTGGCTGTGGTGCATATGCGGATTGAGTCGGTTGATAATATAAAGGGTTCGCGTATTGTGGTCCTCCAGGTTGTGGGCTATATAGTCTGCTTTCTCCTCCGCACCCACAATCTTCCTCTCCTTGCACGTGCGGTGGCATATTATTATCCATTGGCATCATATTTGGATTTGGCATAGACGTGTACTGCGGTCCAAATGGTGCACCTTGCTGATACGGCATTTGATATGGATTTGGTTGTTGATAATACGGATTCGGCGGCATCATAGGCTGTTGGTATGGCATTTGATATGGCATCATATTCGGTGGTTGATTATTATCCATAATTGGCATAATATTTGGCATTTGATTATTATCCATAATTGGCATGATGTTTGGTGGTTGATTGTTATCCATAATTGGCATAATATTTGGCATTTGATTATTATCCATGATTGGCATGATGTTTGGCATTTGATTATTATCCATAATTGGCATAATATTTGGCATTTGATTATTATCCATGATCGGCATGATGTTTGGTGGTTGATTGTTATCCATGATTGGCATGATATTCGGTGGTTGGTTGTTATCCATGATTGGCATAATATTCGGTGGTTGATTGTTATCCATAATCGGCATAATATTTGGCACTTGAATGTTTGGTGGTATTACTTGTGGGATAACTACATTTTCTTTCGATACATTTGGTGACACGATATTTCCTACATTTTCTTTCTTTACTTGTGGCGATACGATATTTCCTACATTTTCTTTCTTTACTTGTGGCGATACGATATTTCCTACATTTTCTTTCTTCACTTGCGGCGATACGATATTTCCTACATTTTCTTTTTTCACTTGCGGTGATACGATATTCCCTACATTTTCTTTCTTCACTTGCGGCGATACGATATTCCCTATATTTTCTTTCTTTGTTTGTGGTGATACGATATTTCCTACATTTTCTTTCTTTACTTGCGGTGATACGATGTTATTTTTTTTCGTTTGTGGAGAAATGACGTTATTAGGTTTCATCTTATTAATTTGAGGAGCAATTAACTCGCTTCCTTTTTTAATTACATCTGAAATTTTATATTCTTTTTTCGCTTTGATTGGTGGTTGCGGCGGCTGTGGTAACACATTTACCGAAAACTTCGTGTTTTCTTTCTCTGTTGGTTTTTGTTTTTCTATAACAGGTGGTTTTTGAATAACAGACGGTTTTTCAACTGGTTTTTCTATTTGAATTGGCTTTTCTTTTTGCACTTCTTTTTGTGGCTTTACCTGTACTTCTTTTTGCGGTTTCACTTGCATTTCCTTCTGTGGTTTTACCTGTACTTCTTTTTGCGGCTTCACTTGCACTTCTTTTTGTGTTTGTTGCATAGCAGGCTGTTGTGTAATTGGCGCTGATTGATACGTAACTTCTTCCTCATCTTCTATTCCAAGCGGCGTTGGTGTTGCTGCAAATTCTTTTTGTTGCACTTCTTTTACGTATTGTTTTGGAGGTGCTGAACCTGCTCCAGCCTGCTGTTTTACATGAACGCTGTTTGATGGCACTTTAATTTTCATACCTGGCATGATTAGATCCGGATTACTAAGTTGTGTATTTGTTTTTTTCAACGTATCAAAATCCACTCCGTACTTTTTCGCAATTTTCCAAAGGGTATCCCCTTTTTGCACGATATGAATTTTCAAATTTTCCCCCTCCTGTATAACTTATCTATAAGTAACAAATCTCATGAAGTAACTCTTTCTAAATAACATGAACTTCTTTTCACTTTTAACACTTCTTCTATTTCCAATATAGTTTGAAGTGGAATAAGCATAAAAAAATCGCAATGATTTCTTCACAACAATGTATGCCCATTTCTTTCTCGTTATGATTATATGTACGAAAAAAAGCAACGGGAATCCGCTGCTTTACACTCGCTCTAACATACGATTTAATGCAAGTACCGCTTCTTCGGTCACTTGTTTATCTACACTAATAACGTTAATTACTTCTCCTCTTTCTATCGTTTCAAGCGCCCATAATAAGTGAGGCAAATCAATTCGGTTCATCGTTAAACACGGACACATAAATGGATTAAGCGAAACAATTTCTTTATCTGGATGTTGTTGAATAATTCGGTTCACTAAATTCATTTCTGTACCAATCGCCCATTTACTTCCAGATGGAGCCGATTCAATCATATCAATAATATATTTCGTTGAACCTGCATAATCCGAAGCAGCTACAACTTCGTAGCAACATTCTGGATGTACGATAATATTCATATCCGGATGATTTTTCCGTACGTTCTCAATGTTTTTCACTGTAAAGTTTTGATGAACCGAGCAGTGCCCTTTCCATAAAATCACTTGAATTTCTTCTATATCTCCATCGTACTCTAATGAATCTGTATGCGGGTCCCATACTGCCATTTTATCTAACGGGATACCTAAATCGTACGCTGTATTTCTCCCTAAATGTTGGTCCGGTAAAAAGACAAGGCGCTCTTTTTGTGTAAATGCCCAAGATACCATTTGTTTTGCATTAGAGGAAGTTACTGTCGCTCCGCCATTCCGACCGCAAAACGCTTTAATTGCAGCTGTAGAGTTAACGTAAGTTAACGGAATCATCGTATCTCCAAATAATTTTGTGAGCTCTTTCCATGCTCTTTCTGTTTGTTCTATATCTGCCATATCTGCCATTGAACAACCTGCACGCATATCTGGCAAAATAACGATTTGATTATCTGTCGTTAACATATCTGCTGTTTCTGCCATAAAGTGTACACCGCAAAATACAATATATTTTGCTTCTTTATTACTCGCTGCAACTTGCGCAAGCTGAAGTGAATCTCCTGCTGCATCAGAAAATTGTACCACTTCATCCTTTTGGTAATGATGGCCTGGAATAAATAGTGTTTTCCCCATTTTTTCTTTAATCTCACGAACACGCTTTTCCATATCTTCTGTTGTCATCGTGTAATAACGCTCTGGTAATATCGTTTCAATCGGTTGCACTTTTTCTAAAATACTCATATCCCTTTCTCCCCCTCTAAGCCACTTTCCTTACGCCTCTATGTTGAAACTAATATCAAGTGCTTTCACTGAATGTGTTAACGCCCCAAGTGAAATATAATCTACCCCTGTTTTTCCGTATTTCGATAAATCTTCAATTGTAATGCCTCCTGATGCTTCCGTAACGATGGCACTTGGTACAATCTTTGAAAACTCCCGAATCTCATCAGGCGTACGGTTATCAAACATAATAATATCCGCACCAGCAGCTACAGCCTCTCTCACTTGCTCCTCTGTTTCTGTTTCCACTTCTACTTTCACCATATGTCCTAATTTTTCTTTCACCGATGTAACAGCTTTCGTAATAGAACCAGCAAAAGCAATATGATTGTCTTTAATCATCACACCATCATATAAACCGAAACGGTGATTAAATCCGCCTCCGCACACGACTGCATACTTATCAAACATGCGGAGCCCTGGCATCGTTTTTCTCGTATCACAAATGCGTGTATGGCTACTATCTAAAGTACGAACGGCTTTATGTGTCATCGTCGCTATCCCGCTCATACGCTGGATAACGTTTAATATAACGCGCTCTGTCGTTAATAACGATGCAATTGGCCCTTGGACAGTTGCAATTATTTCGCCTTTTTCTACAAGATCTCCATCTTTTTTATGAAGCTCAACTTCAATTCTCTCATCAATTAATTTAAATCCTTCTTCAATGACTAAACGCCCCGCAAAGACACCTGTATCCTTCGCAAGAAACGTTCCTTTTGAAAGTAAATTGTCTGGAAAAATAAGCTGAGATGTTACATCTCTTTCTCCTATATCTTCTAGAAAAAATCGATTTAATGCTTCTTTCACTTTTATCGTGTTCATAAAGCCCCTCTTCCCTTCATCACACAAGTTGTAGTTTTCTTTTCACTCGAACAATCTCTTTTTTTACACTATTTCTATGTGGATAATCACTTCGGTAATGACCACCAATGCTCTCTTCTCTTTGCAAAGCTGATACGACGATAAGCTCACAAACTGTCAACATATTAATAAGCGTTATCTCTTCATTTGTAAGAGCATCATGTTGCAATATCATATTTCGAACACCGTATTTACTAAGCCATCTCTTTGCATAAGATAAACTTTTCTCTGTTCGCACAATCCCAACATATTTCATCATGCATTCTTGTATTTCTTCTTTCGCCGGCAAATGATTCAGAACGATAAACTTCTTTTCCTTCTCAGCGAAGTTGTTCAATCTGTCTTTTACCGCTTTCGTTAAAATATGTTGTCCTATTCTTTTTCCAAACACAAGACCTTCTAATAATGAATTACTTGCTAACCTATTTGCACCGTGAACACCGTTACAAGCTACTTCACCGACCGCATATAAATTTGGAATGGACGTCTCTCCATCACAGTTCGTTTTCACGCCCCCCATATGAAAATGAGCACCAGGTACGACCGGAATGCGCTTTTCATTTATGTCGACACCATTCTTTTTACACAATGATGATACAGTTGGAAAACGTGCTTCGAAATTTTGGATAGACTCAATGTTCAAACAAACTTTTTCCCCCGCCAAAAGCTGCTCATGAATCGCTCTTGCTACTACATCACGCGGCGCGAGATCATGATCTGGGTGTATATCCATCATAAAACGCTGCCCTTTTCCATTTATAAGAACAGCTCCTTCACCACGGACAGCTTCAGAAACGAGGCCACAGCATCGCCCACCCGCGTATAACATTGTTGGATGAAATTGTACAAACTCTAAATCTACGAGTTCTCCGCCTGCGCGATATACCATCGCAAGTCCATCACCCGTAATTGTCTTATCGTTAGAAGTAAAGGCGTATAAACCGCCAATCCCACCTGTTGCTAATACCGTATAATCTGCAACGTAACGCTTCAGCTTCCCTTCACTATTTCGCGTTAAAACTCCAACACATTTATCATTTTCTATAATAAAATCGAGCACCATTTCCTGTTCCACTACCGTAACGTGCGGAGCTACTTCTTGAATGAAATGCTCTAATAAATTCTTTCCTGTCGCATCGCCGCCTGCATGTAAAATGCGACGCTTTCGATGTGCACCTTCTTTTCCAAGATGAGGACCCGTTTCATCTCCATCAAATTTCATTCCATTTTCAATGAGATGATTCATCTCTTTCGGTCCTTCCTCGACTAAATAACGGACCACATCTTCATTGTTATAATGACACCCTGCTACTAACGTATCTTCAAAATGATCGTTTGGATTGTCATATGTAGCAACCGCTACGGCAATTCCGCCTTGCGCTAAATATGTATTATTATTACGGTTCGTTTCCTTTGTGATAATAATCACATTCTTTTCGTGACAAATCTCTTTCGCAACACGAAGTGCCGCAACGCCACTTCCAATAATTAAGACATCTGCACTTGGCATAATTGTTGCCTCCTACTTTACACTTTTCAACTGTCTTGACACCTATATTTACATAGTTTTAAAATAATGACAAGAGTTTTTTTATAATTCTTATTTTCACTACCATTTAAAAAATAATAGAAATGTAACTCTTACTAGGGAGAGGAACTTACATGATGATATATCTTGACTATGCAGCTACTACACCTATGAGTGTGGAAGCATTACAAACATATATGAAAGCAGCATCGGAATACTTCGGAAATGAGCAAAGTTTACATGATATTGGAGGAACAGCCTCTTCTTTATTACAAGTTTGCAGAAAAACATTTGCTGACATGATTGGTGGAAAAGAACAGGGGGTATTCTTTACAAGCGGCGGCTCGGAATCTAACTATTTTGCGATTCAATCACTTCTAAATGCCCGAAATAAGAGGCATATTATTACGACACCTATGGAACACGCATCCATTCGAAATTATTTTCAATCCTTACAATCAGAAGGGTACACAATTACTGAAATTCCTGTTGATAAAGATGGGCTAATTCATTTAGATGATTTAGAAACAGCTATTACAGAGAATACTGTTCTAGCAAGTATACAGCACGGAAACTCTGAAATTGGAACCGTTCAAAACATCGCAGAGATTGGGGCACTTTTTAAAAAATATAACGTTTTATTTCATTCAGATTGTGTACAAACATTTGGTAAACTTCCTATCAATATTTTTGAGATGGGGATTGATAGTCTTTCTGTTTCAGCACATAAAATATACGGACCAAAAGGTGTTGGCGCTTGCTATATAAATCCGCAAGTTCGCTGGGCACAAATATTTCCGGGAACTTCTCATGAAAAAGGGTTTCGTCCAGGTACAGTAAACGTTCCTGGCATCGCATCTTTTTTAACAGCTGCTGAGAATATATTAAAAAATCAACAGGAAGAAAGTTTACGTTTTAAAGAGTTACGATCCTATTTTTTAGAGCGATTACAAGCACTTCCTCTAGAAATTGAAGTAGAAGGTCATTCTACTTCTTGTTTACCACATATTATTGGGGTTACAATAAAAGGAATAGAAGGTCAATATACAATGCTAGAATGTAATCGCCGCGGTATTGCCATTTCTACCGGAAGTGCTTGTCAAGTCGGTAAACAAGAACCTTCGAAAACAATGCTTGCAATTGGAAAAACGTATGAAGAGGCAAAACAATATGTCCGCTTCTCTTTCGGGCAACAAACAACGAAAGATCAAATTGATACTACTATTCATGCACTACACACAATTGGAAATCAATTTTATAGAGGTGTTAAATCATAATGAAACAAAATGATCAAAAAAAGATTTTAGGTGAAGAAAGACGACAGCTTATCCTTCAGTGGCTTCTCGCTGCAAATGAGCCGTTATCTGGGAATGAACTATCGAAGAAGACAAACGTAAGTAGGCAAGTGATCGTGCAAGATATTTCCTTACTTAAAGCAAGAAACAAACCAATTATTGCAACTGCTCAAGGCTATTTATATTTAAAACCACAAGAGAAACAACAAGCTTTCGAACGCGTAATTGTATGCCAACATAAGCCAGCAGAAGTACGTCAAGAACTTACAATGCTTGTTGACCACGGCATCACGATTAAAGATGTAAAGGTTGAGCATCCTGTATACGGTGACTTAACAGCATCCATCATGGTAAGCAATCGCTTTGATGTAGAGCAATATTTACAAAAAATAGAAAACACAAATGCTTCCTATCTTTCGCAACTAACGGATGGTATTCACTTACATACAATTGAGGCAGATTCAAAAGAAAAGTTAGATGCAGCTTGCGAGGCACTAGATAAAGCAGGATTTCTCGTTTATTAATGTAAAGCACAGAGTTTTTATCATTCTCTGTGCTTTTTTAATGCTATAATATTGTAATCAATCGTAAAGGAGATCAAATATGGGAATTGAACTCGTTCACTTTAGCATTGGCAAGCCGAAACAAATGAAATATAGCGAAGATAAAGAAATGATTACCGGTATATGTAAAGAACTTACCGAAGAAGCTTTCCTATCAAAAGATGGCTTCCTTGGTGATGATGTAGCAGATTTAAAACACCACGGTGGACCTGATCGCGCAGTTTGTGTGTACTCACACGAGCATTACGCACTATGGGAAAAAGAATTCCAAACAACACTTCCAGCCTCCGCATTTGGCGAAAACATTACCGTAACAAATATGTTAGAGCGTGATGTTTGCATCGGAGATACATACAAATTAGGTGAAGCGATTATTCAAGTGACACAAGCGCGCGTACCTTGTAGCACGATTTCAAAACGCCTCGGTATTCCTGGCATACTGCCGCGCATTGTAGCAACCGGATTTACTGGCTACCTATGCCGCGTTCTTCAAGAAGGTACTGTACGTAAAGATTCAAAAATTACATTACTAGAACGTCAACCGAGCAATGTTTCTGTTTTGTTCTCTAACGAAATTTATTTTCATAATAGAAAAGATAAAGATGGCATTGAAAAGATTCTTGCTGTTCCAGAACTAGCCGATATTTGGCGTGATCAGTTAGAAGATCGTCTTGTGAAGTTAAAATAAAGAATCCCACCATTTATAGGTGGGATTTTATTTATCTATCACACGGTATAGCCTGATTCTCCCTTACAACCAATAAGAAGAATAACTCCCAAGCACAGTAACCGAAAAACCAAGTGCTTCAAGTTCCATCGTTACGCCTGGCAATAATACATCATCATATGCTTTATCGACATCAATCAAGAAAAAGTAATTTCCAAGACCTGTTTTCATCGGACGCGATTCGATTTTTGATAAGTTTAATTTTCTCCATGCAAAAGCTGATAACACTTGATATAGCGCTCCTGCATAATCAGCGGGTAACGTTATCATAAGCGTCGTTTTCTCCCCCCGGTTTTCTCCGTTATTTGGGAGTACTGCTTTCTTTTTCTTATGGAGTACTAGGAAACGTGTGTGATTATTTTTATGCGTATGAATGCTACGTCTTACGATCGTTAATCCATATTTTTCTGCAGCTGCTTCATTTGCAATAGCGGCAATTTTCTCTTCAGGATGTTCTTTCACATATTGCGCAGCAGCACTTGTTGATGTCATATCTCGAACAGTTACTCCTTTTAATTCTTCATTTAAAAATTTATGGCACTGTGCAATGGCATGCGGATGAGAATGCACCGCATATACTTCATCCCACACTTCTGCATACTGCGGATGTACAAGTAGGTGCTGCTGAATGGGTACTGTAATTTCTCCTACAATAGAAAGCGGCTGCTCATGTACTAGGTAATCAACTGTTATATTCACCGAGCCTTCTATGGCATTTTCTAGTGGTACCACTGCATAATCTACATTTCCATTTGCAGCTGCATCCATACAATCTGGAATCGTTCGATACGGTACATGCTCTGCTTTCGGAAAAAAACGACTCACCGCCATATTTGTAAATGTTGCTTCTGGTCCTAAATATCCTACTCGAATCATCGTCTTTTCCCCTCTTTTTCGTTTTCTTACTGTTATACCATACTTTTTTATATTCTTCTATGTAAATTTCGAATATTAAAAAAAGACTAGCGTTTGCTAGTCTAAATGTTTCCTATATTCTCTTTGAGCGAAAAAGAAATAGACGATGCATGCAGCGATATAATACATAATAAACAAGCCTACTTTTCTTAATGAACCATCCATAAAGATCGTATTATGAAACGTATATAACGCAACTGCACTATGCATACTCCCTACTATAATTGGCGCAAAAAATAGCATACATAATTGCCAACGAGAAATTTTCCATACTTCTTCCTTTGCCATTCCAAGTTTAGAGAGTGCACCATACTGCTTTCGGTCCGATGCAATATTATGGAACCATTTAAAATATACGATACTACATGATGTAAGGAAAAATAATATACTAATGAATGAGCCTATAAATAGAGTAATATCGCCGAACTCTTTCATATTCACATATAACTCCATATTACTTCGAAATGCGTTATTATCATCTTGTTTCATATGTTTCCGTAAATCTTCATTTAATTTTTTCGTATTTTCGATATTTGGTAATGTGTAGCCTCTATATATCATTTTTTCAGAATCAGGAATCTGATTTGCTATACTGTCAAAATCTTCATCATTCATAACGAAGAACAGACCATTAATGTACGAAAGGTGATAGTTAAATTGAACCCCTTCTTTCTGACCGTTAAATACGAATTGGTATGGTTGGTTCATTACTTGCAATTGAATCTCTTTTTGATTATATACATTCGAATTATTGTATTTATTATAATAAACGAGTGTCACTGTACCTTTTTTAGGATGATACGTTTTCTGTTTTTGTTTTCTTGCCTCTTGATTGTATTCACTTTGTTTAATGAGTGGCGCTACTTCTGTTTCTCCATTATTGGACTGAAAAGATGCATACACTCCAACAAAACTCATAGATTGAAAATCATCATACCCATATTGGTGCAATAATTGTTCAACCGTGCCCTCCGCAAAGACTTCATGAGAAGAAGCACCTTTTTCTATGTAAGAAAATGAGTGCACGCCCCCACCACGCCACATATCTTGCATACCAGAAAAATATAAGAACACCGTACCTGTTGCTGTAACTACAAACGTCGTTGCCATTGACATTAGAAAGAAAAAGCGACCATTTTCCTTCATTCGATGTGATAATTGATTCACTATAAATAAATACGGATATGTATACATAATCTTTTTATTTCGTTTTATCATTTCTAATATTTGAGCAGTGCCGTGTGTAAAAGAGAAATACGTTCCGAAAAAGACAAGTATAGACACAGGAAAAAAATAGAATGCTATCGTTGGCATCGTCGCTTGTAACGCTAACGCATATCCTATGCCTAAACAAATAAATCCGAATATACAAAGCCATATTGATGTTTTCTTCTCTTTTTTATCTGCTCGAAATTCTTTCAATAACCGAATGATTTTTATATTCCATATACGTAAAGCACTTATAAATGATAAGAAAACAAACACTAACATATACGCAATAAACGTTCCCCCGATTGCTCTCACGTCAAATATGACAGGGAGTTCTTTCGGAAGCCCCAGTAACATACTAAACACCATGAAGAAGAGCTTTAAAAAGATCATACCAAGCCCAATACCGAAAATATTAGCAAATACCCCGATTAATATTTGCTCGGTCATAATTACTCCTATTACGTTAGATTTCGTTGCTCCCATTAACATGTATAATCCTAGTTCTTTCTTACGTGCCTCTATGAAAATGGAAGTAGAGTACAAAATAAATATGACGAAAAAAGAAATGATTATAATATTACATATAATAAGTCCCCAGCGTACGTTTTGATACCACATCGTCTCCTGCATATATGGATGTACAATGACAGACATGTATGCAAAAGACGCGAATATTGCAAAGCAACTACTTAAGAAAAACACTTTATAATTACGCCAATTTCCTTTTATATTTTGCAGCGCTAGTTGCCGAATGTTCATCTATCGTCCTCCTATAACTTACTACATAGGCAAAAAGCTAGAGATTTCTCTAGCTTTTCACATGTTTCAAATATCCTCTTTGCGCGATCATAAAATAAATCGCAGAAGCTACAATGTATGCTCCAATTACAATCGCACCTGATTTCCATAAATCGAGGTAAAGCATTTTTCCTAACGTATGAAGAGCAAATCCACTATGAATGGCACCAATTACAATTGGGATAAAGAAGATAACGCCCATTTGTCGAATTGCAATTTTACGAATTTCTTTATCTGTCATACCGATTCTCTTTAACGATTTAAATTGAATACGATCTTGTTCTTTATCGTTAAACCATTTAAAGTATGTCATACTACAAGCGAAGAAGAAGAATAGTACCGCTACGAAGAAACCGATAAACATTGTAATTGCTCCTGATTCCCTTATATTTTTATAAGCGAGCACCGAGTTATTTAATTCCGCTTGCTTATCTGGTGCAACTTCCTTTTTCAAATCTAACACAAGGTCTTCTGTACTTTTCCAGTCTTCTATATAATAACCATAATATTTCGTCTTTTCTTCATCTGGTACGAGTTTTGCGTATTTCTCAAAATCTTGATCATTCACAATGAGATATTCACTATCATTAAAAACAGAAAATGAAGTTGGCTTATTCAGTTGAACAGACTGCGTTTGTCCGTTAATTTTAATTTCATATGGTCTCGAAAGATCTATCTTCATCATATCGTTCGCCATATCCATTATGACCATCGTTGCACTACCTGGGGCATTATGAACTTCTCTAACTTGCTCTCTCTTTTGTTTACGTACTTCAGCGTTATATTCTTTTTCTGAAACAATCGCCATTGGCACTTCATGTTCACTGTTAAACATTGTGATTTTTTGAGTTCCAGGAAGTTTTATGTACGTTACTTCTCGCGCATCTTCAAACCCATGTTTTTTTATTAATTCTTTTGTTTTTCCTTCTTTGATGACATTATGCGTATGAATGCCTTTTTCCTCATACGAAATAGCGTGCGGGGTACTAGTTACTGCCTTATAACTCATATCCTCAAAAAATACGTACAGTGTACCAACTGCTGACGATACAACGGCCGTAATGATAGAAATTACAAATAAAAAACGAGCATTATCTTTCATTTTATAAATAAGATTGCTAAGTACGAACATATTTGGGTATGTATAAAAAGATTTTTTTCGTTTTTGTAACGCCTTTAATACGACTGTACTACCTTGTGTAAATAGTAAATAAGTTCCGCCTATCGTCAGCCCTACAATCGGTAAAAACAGAATGATAAAATTCATAAATGTTACTTGGAAGCTAAGTACATATGCAACAATAATACATCCTATACCAACTACACATAACCATGTAAATGCAAAAGGTTCTACTTTTTGTTTTCTTGCTTCTCTTAATAAATCAATAATTTGCAAGCGTCCTACTGTCCAAACGCTAAACAATGATAGGATTAAAAATAGAATAAAGTATACACCTGCTGTAATCAAAACTGCTTTACTATTCCATACGAGTGGAAGTGTTTTATCTATTTTCAATATTACACTTAATGCTTGGAAAAATAATTTTGAACAAAGCATGCCAAGCCCGATACCTACTACAATTGCAATACTACCTAACATAAGTTGCTCTAATATAATCATTCGGCCAAGTTGAGATTTTGTTCCACCTATTAATGTTAATAGACCAAACTCTTTTTTCCTTGCTCGTAAAAATGTTGAATTTGCATATAAAATAAAGAGTGCTGAGAAGATGACTACAATATAATTCATCGATTCTAACCCTTTTGAAATCATCTCCCTCATACTAATATTACCGCCTACAACATCTGGATGATAAATGAAGGAAGCATACATGAAAAATACCACTATCGATAAACAACTACTTATAAGAAACGCTTTATAATTACGCCAATTTCCTTTTACATTATTAAGCGCGAGCTGGCGAAAGTTCATGATATTCTCCTCCTAGCATCGCAAGTACGTCCAGAATTTCTTGGAAAAAGGCTTGCTTCGTTCTTCCTTTATGAATTTCTGAGAAAATCTCTCCATCGCGAATGAAAAGAATACGTTCGCAATAACTCGCCGCTACTGGATCATGCGTTACCATTGCAATTGTCACTTTCTTTTGTTCATGTAAGTCTTGCAACGCGCTCATTAATGATTTTGCTGACTTCGAATCTAAGTTTCCAGTCGGCTCATCCGCTAAAATTAATGTCGGTTCATGAATAATTGCTCTTGCTGCTGCTGCACGTTGTTGTTGCCCGCCTGATACTTCATATACTTTTTTATTTAATATTTCTTCGATATTTAAAAACTTTGCAATCTCAAGCACTTTTGCATCGATTTCATTTACAGACTTCTTCGCCATGACAAGCGGTAAAATAATATTTTCTTTAATCGATAACGTATCAAGCAAGTTAAAATCTTGGAAGATAAATCCTAAATGTGTACGGCGAAACTCCGCTAATTTTGCAGCACGCATTTGATTAATTTCTTCCCCATTTACAAGCACATGACCTGAAGTTTGCTTATCAATTGTCGCCAATAAATTTAAAAGCGTCGTTTTACCGCTTCCCGAAGGACCCATAATCCCTACAAATTCGCCTTCTTCTATTTTAAAATTTATATCATTTAAAGCAGTCGTCGCTACTGAACCTTTTGATTGGTACACCTTCGTTAATCCTTTTACTTCAAGAACACTCATCTCTAATCCCCCTATGTGTTTTCTTCTTACATTTACTATAAGAAAAATAAGAAAAAGAAACGAGTGATTTCCCTTACAAAACGTTTTGTTATCTTACAGTTTTGTCATTTTTCTCATTAATGTATGATATTCTTCATCTTTTGCAAATTGGAACGTGAATGTTGTCCCTTCCGCTTCAGTCGATTGCACATAAATACCGTGATGTAAATTATCACAAATTTCCTTCGTAATATATAAGCCCATTCCAGTCGCTTCCCTCGTTTTACGGCCATTTATTCCCGTAAAGAATGGATCAAATATACGCTTTACATCTTGCTTTGGAATACCAATTCCATTGTCCTTAATATGTAATAACACTTTTTGATCTTTTTCTTCAATTTGAAATTGAATTTCCTTTTTCTCTGCCTCTGAAATTTTCGTATACTTAATTGCGTTTACAACAATTTGACCTATAGCAATGCTCAGCCATTTTCTATCAGATGCAACCATACAAGTATCTTCTTCAAACATTACTTTTGGAAATACAGACGATTGAATGAAAGACTTTCGATTTTCATTAATAATACCTCGAATGATATCTATCACATTTACTACTTCTACTTTATAATCTTTCGCAAACTGCTCTAACCTTGCCATATGTAACGCTAAATCTAAGCCATTTAGTATACGATTATTTTCTTCACGAATACTTTCAACCGTTGCCCTCGCTTCACGATGCTCTTTACCAAACTTCTGTAATAGCAATTCTATAACCGATACGGGTGTTTTCATTTGATGAATCCATTGATTCATAAATATCATTTGCTGCTGTTCTTTCGCATGTTGTTTATGCACTTCATTCATATATTGCTGTCTTAATAACGTAAACGATTCAACGACCATCTCTTGCTCTGACGTATAAGAAGTATCAATAAGCAATGAATCATGTAATGTATTTCCGCCAGTAACATACTTTTCTATCCTCTTTAAAAACACACTCCGTTTTCGGTAATCGTAAATGAGGTATACAGTAAATACAAGCACCCCTAATAAAAGTCCGTATAACCACGTACTCCAATCAATGGATCGCTTTTCTAAAAGACTTTGTAACTGCAAAACGAGCCCAAATAAACAAAGGCTAACAATATAGGAAAGAATTAAAGAAAAGCGATCCATGAGGTAATTTTTAACCTTCATGCCCTTCTCCCCACTCTGTAAGAAGCGCATAACCATATCCACGTTTCGTTACAATTGCATTTTTAATGCCCAGCTCCTCTAGTTTCTTCCTTACACGTTTTACATTTACAGTTAATGTATTATCATCAACAAAGGCTACTTCATCCCACAGAGCTTCTAATAATTCTTCGCGCGTTACATATTGATTTGCTTGTTTCATTAAACACTCTAATAAGTAAAATTCATTTTTTGTCAGTTCTGTTTGTTGCCCTTTCCACTCAATAACATGCTGAGATGGGAATAACAACAGTCCATTTACACCTAAACAATCACTCTCAGCAACAGAGGCATACTCACCATACCCACGGCGAAGTGCACTTTTCACCTTTGCCATTACAATATCTAAATGGAATGGCTTCGTAATGTAATCATCACCGCCATTTTCAATTGCCATTACTTGATCCATTTCCCCTGTTCTTGCAGAAACAAAAATAATTGGTGCATTCGATACACTGCGGATTTGACGACACCAATAAAAACCATCAAAATACGGTAAATTAATATCAAGTAACACGAGATGTGGATTTACTTTTACAAACTCATCTTTTATATGTCGTAAATCACTTGCTCTAAATGACTGATAGCCATACCTTTCTAAATGCTCTTCTAATATCCCCGCGATTTTTTCATCGTCTTCTACAATTAATATTTTATACATGTTCACTTTCTCCCTATAAAAAATTCTTCTAAAACCACTCCTCTTTTTATTATAAATTGAAAATTTAATTAGTGGGGATTTTTTCCTGTTTAAATCAGACTTTTACGATATAAAAAAAAGACTGCCATATTTCGGCAGTCTTAGTCGATAAATTCAAATTCATATTCAAGAATTTTTACAATATCTCCATCTTTCGCACCACGTGCACGAAGAGCTTCATCAATACCCATTCCGCGCATTTGACGAGCGAAACGACGTATAGATTCATCACGTGAGAAGTCTGTCATCTTGAATGTTTTCTCGATATCGTAACCAGAGATAACAAACGTGCCATCACTTTCACGTGTAATTTCAAATTTAACACCTTCAGTATCAAATTTGTACATTACACTTGTGTCAGACTCATCCGCAACTTGATGTATCGGGAATTCTGGTGTTGTTTCTATTAAGTTCGCTACTTCAAACAGTAAGTCACGAACACCTTGTTTCGTTACAGCTGAGATTGGGAAGATTTTTACTTCGTCTCCCACTTTCTCTTTAAATGCTTGTAAGTTTTCTTCTGCATCTGGCATATCCATTTTGTTTGCAACAACAACTTGTGGACGCTCCGTTAAGCGCAGATTGTATTCTTTTAATTCATTATTAATCGTTACGTAATCTTCAAATGGATCACGGCCTTCTAAACCAGACATATCAATAACATGCACGATTACACGTGTACGCTCGATATGACGTAAGAATTGATGTCCAAGTCCAACGCCAGCATGTGCGCCTTCAATTAGTCCAGGAAGGTCAGCCATAACGAAGCTGCGGTTATCACCAGTTTCAACAACACCAAGATTTGGAACGATTGTTGTGAAGTGATACTCTGCAATTTTCGGACGTGCTGATGATACGACAGATAATAATGTAGATTTACCTACACTTGGGAATCCGACAAGTCCAACGTCTGCTAGTACTTTAAGTTCTAGGATGACATCACGCTCTTGACCTGGTTCCCCGTTCTCAGCGATTTCTGGCGCTGGGTTCGTAGCTGTTGCGAAACGTGAGTTACCACGGCCACCGCGGCCACCTTTTGCAATTACAGCAGTTTGCCCATGCGTTACTAAATCGGCAAGAATTTGACCAGTTTTTTCATCTTTTACTACTGTTCCTGGTGGAACCTTTACAAGTAAATCTTCAGATTTACGTCCGTGCTGACCTTTACTCATTCCGTGCTGACCGCGATCAGCTTTGAAATGACGTTGGTAGCGGAAGTCCATTAATGTACGTAAGCCTTCCTCAACAACGAAAACAACATCTGCACCTTTACCACCGTCGCCACCTGCTGGGCCACCTTTTGGAACATACTTCTCACGACGATACGCAACCATTCCGTTACCACCGTCGCCGCCTTTTACATATATCTTGACCTGATCTACAAACATTATTTCACCACACTTTTTTCAATTGGTTGTAATATAACTGAGACCTCTTTGTCTCTTACTGTATAAGAAATGGAATACCATTTATTGTTTTGGGTCGCAAGCCAATTCTGTAGTTCTTCTACACTCGTTAGCTTACCACGAAAATCAAAAAAGAAACGAGCATTCTCCGCGTCACATTCAATTGTGATACAAACATAATTTTCAACATATACGTCTAAACTATGCTGAAGCATTGAGAAAAATTGATTCGTCCATGTACATACAGTCTCATCTAAGTGAGATAAGTTATGTAATTTCCCTAATACTTCGTACTCCAATAAGCACGGCTGCTGTTTCCAATTATATGTTAAAATCCACTCTGAAAATAAAGGCATTGATAGCCCCATCAGATTGGATTCTTGTCTCGCTTCTTGGACAAAACGATCGATGAGACTATGAATTTCTTCCACTTTTCCAAGGGAAAGGTTTCCTTTCACCATCTGCATACGATTGAGCCAATCATGCCTTGAATGGCGCAATGCATCTATAATTGTCCATTTTTCATTCATTTAGATACCCCTTAATATAGAAAAACTCTAACCTGCACTCAGGTTAGAGTTTTCCGTGAGTTCTTATGCTTCTTGAGCAACAGGATATACGCTCACTTGTTTGCGGTCACGGCCAAGACGCTCAAAGCGTACTACGCCGTCAACTTTCGCGTATAAAGTGTCATCGCCACCACGACCAACGTTAACACCTGGATAAATTTTTGTACCGCGTTGACGGTAAAGAATTGAACCACCTGAAACCGTTTGACCATCTGCGCGTTTAGCACCAAGACGTTTTGACTGAGAGTCACGACCGTTCTTTGTACTACCTACACCTTTCTTAGATGCGAAAAACTGAAGATCTAATCTTAACATACGTTACACCTCCTGCACTTTTTCTATTAAACGGATATACTTTCCGTAATCAAGTTCGATCGTCTTAAGCGAAACAACCAATCCTTCTAAAAGCGTTTGTGCTTTTTCTGCTGCATGAACGTCTAAATCATTAGGCAATTCATACGTTAAGAATCCGCCATCGCTTCCGAGTTCAATAGTTGCCTGCACATTACAAAGTTCTTCCACTGCATTTATAGAACCAAACACAACCGCTGTAGTTCCAGCACAGACAAGATCTTGTCCATGTGGCGCATAATCGGCATGTCCAGTCATTTTAAATGATTGGATACTTCCTAATTTCGTGCGACTTATCGTAATTTTAATCATGTTAACCTGAATTAAGCGTTGATAGCTTCAACAACTAGCTTAGTGTAAGGTTGACGATGACCTTGTTTCTTACGATTGTTCTTTTTCGCTTTGTATTTGAAAACGATGATTTTCTTAGCGCGACCTTGTTTTTCAACTTTCGCAGTAACTGTTGCACCTTCTACAACTGGGCTACCAACTTTAACGTTTTCGCCACCAACGAAAAGAACTTTGTCAAAAGTAACAGTTTCACCAGCTTCAACATCTAATTTTTCAATGTAGATTGCTTGACCAGCTTCAACTTTAATTTGTTTTCCACCTGTTTCGATAATTGCGTACATACTTGCACCTCCTCTTAATTACTAAGACTCGCCAAAAACGAGGTAGACATAAATGCCTTTAGGGAACCTGTCTTGTGCGGTTGTAGCATATAGCCGTTTAGGTGCTATAAACTATAACATAAAGATGTTATCATGAATCATAGACGGTTGTCAATGAAAGTTCTACTAACTATTTTTTCCGTTCTACAATTTCTTTTTTACTTCCAAAACGGATAATGGCGTACTTTTCGATCATATCATCTTTGAAATAAATTTCAAATGGAATATTTTTTTGTAATTCTTTTTGCAAAAATTGTTTTTGTAATTCTTTAGGTCCAGCAATTAATACTGCTTCGTCTTCTATATTTCCATATGTGATTAGCTCTCTCTCTAACTCATACGCAATTGTTTCATATGACATCACATACCCCGTCGCTTTGCACGGTACACACTCTTCTAGTAATACGTCGCGTAAAGAATGTTTTTTACGTTTACGTGTCATCTCCAAAATCCCTAACTCTGTAAACCCAAGTACTCTCGTATATGTGCGATCATTTTGCATAGCAGTGATGAGACATTCTCTTACCTTTTCTTTATCTTCTCTTCTTTTCATATTAATGAAATCAATTAATATCATACCGCCAATATCACGCAATCTTAATTGACGTGCTATCTCTTCAGCAGCCAATTCATTTGTACGAAGAACTGTATCTTGTAAATTCTGTTTTCCAGTAAACTTGCCCGTATTCACGTCAATTACAGTCATCGTCTCCATTTGTTCCACAATTAAATACGCACCGTTCGGGAGCCACACAATTTTTTGAAGTGCTTTCTCAATCTCACGCTCTATTCCAAAATGGCTAAACATTGAAGATTTTTCATTATAGAAAGATACTTTTTCTTTTCCGACTTTTTCTTCTAATTCTTTTACTATACTTCTTGTATCTACAACTACTTTTTCAATCGTTTCAATTGGATTCTCTTGAAATACACGATCTAAAAAGGTGGCTGGTCGATGAAGTAATAACGGCGCCTTTCCTTGGTCCTCTTTTCTTTTTAACTCTTCATATAGCTGCTGTAATCTTTGCATTTCAGCCTGTATTTCTTCAATTTCTCCTTTTTCAGAAGCAGAACGGAAAATGTATCCACCTGTCCCTTCTACTTCAATTTGGAGTAGTTGCTGCCTTCTTTTATTGTTTTTTATTTTCCGAGAAACGGCACGCATTTCATCATATGGCATATAAACGACATATTTCCCGGTAAATTCTATGTTCGCTGTCAATTTCGGCCCTTTCGTATCAATTGCCTCTTTCACAACTTGTACGAGTACGGCCTGCCCTTCATGTATACGATAAGAAGACGGCACATCATCGTATGAAAGATACGCATGCTTTTCTAAACCGATATTTACAAATGCTGCGTTCATTCCGGCAATCGTTCTTACGATACGTCCAACATAAATATGTCCAACAATCTCTTGTTCTTCATTTCGCTGCCATAAAAACTCAACCATTTTTTTCTTCTCTTCAATTGCAACGCGTTTTTCCGATCCAGCGTAGTTTATATATAACGTTTTCAAAATTATTTCCTCACTTTATAATCTTCTTTGCTTTTACAATAATAAAAGGTTAGTGCTATCGTCAACACTAACCGATTAATTCTTCGACAGATGAAGTTGTTCGCTTTTCAGTAAAATATGCATAGAGCAATTCATTTTCATCCAATGTGTAATGTTCTTTATATTTTCCATGGACGATAATAGAATGCTTATACCCTCTACGAAATTTTGTGAAGATCTTGTATAAATGATCTTCTGATTGCACTTCAATGGGTGCAATCTTTTCGATTCCTCTTTTGTTTCCATAGTATCGTTCTAACAAAAAACGCATAAAAGCGTACCGTCTTTGTTTCCATTCTCGATATAACGATATCGCTAAAAATATGAGAAGTACCCACATCATAATATTGTTACTATTCCAAAGCAACTGCCACACTAGTATTACACTAAAAAAAACACATGATAATTTCATCATCTTCTCATGTGCTTGTAAATAGGGAAAACGATATGATAATACGTTAAACAATACTTTCCCGCCATCAAGCGGCCAAATAGGAAGTAAATTAAATGCTAAAATAATTATATTATTCCACATAAAAAAATAATATAATTCCGCACCTAGCCAACCAGTTTCAAACAATATATAACCCACCGCCATCATCCAAATATGTTGAATAGGTCCTGCAATTACGACAACAAGCTCCTCTTTCAATGACTTATTCCCATGTTCCTCAAGCTCAGCTACACCACCAAACGGTAAAAGTTGAATCTTTTTAATACGCCAATTATAATGTGCCGCTGCGAAAGCATGCCCAAGTTCATGGATAAGAACGATACAAAATAAAAGCAGCAACTCTTTAAAACGTGCCGTAAAAATACCAATGACTATAATAACCCAAAACAACGGATGCACTGAAATTTTCGTTAAAACATCTCTATATTTAATCAAACGAAATCACCTGAATCGGGTCAATAAATTTTTCATTCTTTTTTATTGCAAAATAAAACTTACCATTTTTATTATTTGCGTCATTATTCACTGTTCCAATTTTTTGTTTCTTTGAAACGTAATCATATAATTTCACTGACATGTCATTTAAATTCGCATACCATGACTCCGTACCATCTGCATGCTGAATTTGAACTGTATTACCGAGTTCCTCTTTCTTACCTGCAAAAACAACAAGCCCTTCATTCACTGACTCAACAGTTGCATTTGTAGCTGTTTGGACAAATACACCTTGGCCATTTTTTTGAAACCCTTGCATTACCTTTCCTGAAGCAGGAATTGCATAATCTTTTTGCTGAATCGTTCCTTCTTTTTTCTCATTAGGCGAATAAAATACGAGAGGCTTTCCAAACTGCTTTTCGTACCATTTCGCTACAGTAGCAAACTGAAATTCTTCTTTCATCACTTTTTCTGTAACTGCTCTCGCACCGTCGAAAGAAGAGGGTGCATTCTTATATAAAATAGCGACAGAAAGAACCAATATTGCTGATAATAAAACTTTGAAGAGAAACACTTCTTTTCGAAATAAAGGATGAATTTCCTTTTCTCCATCTTCAATAAATACTGTTTCACTATCAAAATTCCCCCCAGCAAAATACTGCTCTTCCTCCATCCTTTCTTGCTCTGCCTTCCTTTTCGCAATCCGTTTTTTAATTTCTTCTACACGTCTATTCTTCATACTGTCTCCTTTCTTTCGTTAAGCTAATTTAAATAGAAACAGTTGTATACAGTTTGTACATATGTATGAGCTAGGAAAGGAAGATATTCGTGTGAAGAAAAAAGAAAACACTCCGCAAATATGCGAAGTGCTTTTAACGGATCCCAAAGAAGTTTTTCATCTTTGTAAATACCGATACCTTTTCTTGTTCAAATGCTTGTAATGGGACATTCTCACCCAACAAACGTCTTGCAATATTACGATAAGCTAACGCTGCTTTTCCGCTCGGTTGCAACGCTACAGGTTCACCTGTATTTGTAGCACGAATAACTTCATCATCATCTTCGACAACACCAAGAAGCTCGATTGACAATGTACGTACGATTTCATCAACATCTAACATATCCTGTTCATGAAGCATATGACTACGCACACGGTTAATAACAAGTTTCGGTGGTTCAATATCCTCTTTTTCTAAAAGCCCGATAATACGATCCGCATCGCGCATTGAGGATACTTCTGGCGTCGTAACAACGATTGCTTTATCCGCACCAGCTACCGCATTTTTAAATCCCTGCTCAATCCCCGCAGGACAATCAATTAATATGTAATCATAATCTTGACGTAATACTTGTATTAATTCATCCATTTGTTCAGGTGTTACCGCTGATTTATCACTCGTTTGTGCTGCAGGTAATAAATAAAGATCATCAAAACGTTTATCTTTAATAAGAGCCTGAGGTAAACGGCAACGCCCTTCAACGACATCAACAAGATCAAATACAATACGATTTTCCAGCCCCATTACTACGTCTAAGTTTCGAAGACCGATATCTGTGTCAATTAAGCACACTTTCTTTCCAGATAACGCTAGAGCTGTACCAATGTTCGCAGACGTTGTAGTTTTACCTACACCGCCTTTTCCAGATGTAATTACTATTGCCTCTCCCACAGCTATACAATTCCCCTTTCTAACTTTGTTAAATTAGGTCTAAGATGAGTGAGAAGTTGCAGTCGATCGACAACAATGTGATTGTTCTCATTAATATACGCACATTCTGCCGCCTCCGCTCCGTCTTCTTTCTCTTCCGGAGCCCGCATTGCCACATCACTAATTCGAAGTTGCATCGGGTTCATAACAGATGCAGCGATTACAGCATCCGAATCCCCTTCGTACCCAGCATGCGCAATTCCTCTTAATGATCCTACGACAAAAATATTCCCCCCAGCGATAACCGTTCCGCCTGGATTAACATCTCCAATTAACAATAAATTTCCTTTTACATGTAAAACTTGTCCAGAGCGAACAATTTTGGAAATAGGGACAATTTCTGTTTCTTCTTTCCAAGCTATTGCTTCCGCTTTAGTTATAACATCACTTTCAATTGAATCCACAACAAGATTCTTTTTATTACGAATTAACGTACGAATCTCTTCTTGTTGGACTTCTGTTAAATAACGATTTCCCACTTTCACATGCACTTCAATTAAAGAGCGCCCATCACCATCATAGTAATGTGTAGAAAGCTTTTCATCCAATTCCTCTAGCAATTCAGAGAATGAACAACAATCATCTAAATGAAGCGTTATTCCGTCTTTTGTCCCTTTTATTGTTACATTTTGTTGCTTTTTTTCTTCCACTAAAGTTCACCCCACCGATTCAATTCGACATAAAATTAGAAAATCCTTTTTTCTTTTTCTTCCATCGCTTTTGAAAGACGCACTAAATATCGTCTCAGTGGGAAACAAACTATCAATAAGAAAATTGCATTTAGCAATAAAGTAGACAGGAGACGATCTGTGAAAAAGACATACGCTGACATATGAGTACGTCCTAACAAAGTTAAAAATCCATACACATAATACTCTAATGCTACTATACTAGCTAGTACGATAGAAGCAACAATAAATAAATTCAATTGTAATATCTTCATCACACTATAAACTAAATAAGCTAAAATCGGATACGCAAATATATATATACCGACAAGTTCTGTGTATACGGTATCAAATAAGAAACCAAATAAAAGTCCGTAATAAATCCCTTGGACCGGACTATAGTACACAGTAACAAAACATAAAACAATGATAAAGAAATGAGGTGCTGCTATACTATTTTTCCAAAAAACCTCTGTTGAAACAATAGTAGCAAACATATTTTCAAATAGAAAAACAAAAAGGAGCAAAAGAGGAAGAGCTGCTCTTTTTAGAATCTTCATCATCTCTTCTCCCCCTCCTATTCTAATGGCGCTGAAGGCGTTTCGCGTTTCGCAACCGTAATATGCTCTACGTCATTCAAGTCAGCGGCAGGTTTTACATAAGCTGTTTTTGTTAAGCCGTATGGATCCGGCTGAACATCAACGATTGTTCCAATTACAAGACCTTTCGGGAAAATATCACCAAGTCCAGATGTTACAACTAGTTGATCTTTTTTCACATCTGCATCAGAGCCGATCTTTGTGAAAAGAAGTAAGTGCTTTTCTTTATCGTAACCTTCAATCAATCCAAAGATCTTCTCATCACCTTGCACGATAGCAGAAATACGATTTGTTCGGCTCATAGAGCTTAGCAATTCTACTGATGATGTAAACTGAGATACACTTTTCACTCGTCCAACTAAACCTTGTGAAGTTACTACAGCCATATCCTTTTTAATTCCTTGCTGTGCCCCTTTATCAATTCCAATTAAATCGTACCATTTATCTGGATTACGAGAAACGACAGTTGCTGGAATTTCAGTATAACCGCTATTCAACTCTTTTTTACCCGTTAACTCTTGTAGTTTCTTTTTATCATCTTCTAATTGTTTTACTTTCCCTGATAAATCTGCATAGTTATCTAATTTTGCTTTTAATTCTTTATTCTCTTCATACGTGCGCTTTACATCCTCTACATTTTCGAAGAATCCAGCTACGTATTTCGCTGGCTTTTGGAATACACGTTCTACAACACCGACAGTGTCTTTAACAAACTGCTCTGGCCATGTTAAACTGTTCCGTTCTTTCAATGAGATTCCAATCAATGCCACGAGAAGAATGATACTAACTAACAAAACAATTAATCTTTTGTTTAAGAAAAACTGTGGCACGTTCACACCCTCTTAATTTCATTGATTTTTATTTTGCAATATTATCGAGCAGCAGTTTTGAAAAGATCGATATTGTCTAATGCTTTACCTGTTCCAATTGCTACGCAATCTAATGGATCTTCTGCAACAAGAACTGGCATATTTGTTTCTTCACTAATCACTTTATCTAAGTTACGTAGTAATGCTCCGCCGCCTGTTAATACGATACCACGGTCCATAATATCAGCCGCTAATTCAGGTGGAGTTTTCTCTAACGTATTTTTAACAGATTCTACAATTGCATCTACTGTATCTTTTAATGCATCTGCAATTTCTTCTGGCTGAATTAGTACTGTTTTTGGTAAACCACTCACTAAATCACGACCACGAATTTCCATAGGCTCAATACCTTCTGGCTCGCCTGCAGAACCGATTTCTAATTTCAATGCTTCAGCTGTTCTTTCACCAATCATTAAGTTGTAGCTTTTCTTAATGTACTGAATGATTGAATCGTCCATATCATCACCAGCAACACGAACTGATTGACTTGTTACAATACCACCTAAAGAAATAATTGCAACTTCTGTTGTACCGCCACCGATATCAACAACCATGCTACCAGTTGGTTCCCAAACAGGTAAGTTTGCACCAATTGCTGCTGCAAATGGTTCTTCAATTGGATAAGCATCACGAGCACCAGCTTGACGAGTCGCGTCAATTACTGCACGTCTTTCTACAGCTGTAATACCAGACGGTACACATACCATTACGTATGGTTTACGTGAGAAAAATCCATTTGATTTTTGTGCTTGTTGAATGTAATATTTCATCATTGTTGCTGTCGTTTCGTAATCAGCAATTACACCGTCTTTCATCGGGCGAAGTGCCACAACGTTTCCTGGTGTACGACCAATCATTTGTTTTGCATCGCTACCTACAGCAACGATTTGTTTCGTATCAGTTTGTAACGCTACTACTGAAGGTTCACGTAAAACTACACCTTTTCCTTTTACATATACAAGCGTGTTCGCAGTTCCTAAATCTATTCCAAGATCGCGAGTAAATCCACCAAATCCAAACATATTATTTATCTTCCTTTCTTGTTTTCACGGACTCATTTTTTCTTACTTTATATTATAAAAACAGTACGTTTTTTATATCTTTATCCTTTTTGTAGATAAATTTCTACAAAAAACTCATAAATCACATTATAAAACAAAATAAGTAAAAAGCATAGTCTTAAATATGACCTTTTTCCTTTAAACTCACGAATTTATGGTCGCCTATTATAATATGGTCAAGCACTTCTATTCCAATAATTCGGCCGCATTCTACTAAGCGTTTTGTTACTTCAATGTCTTCTCGGCTCGGCGTGGGGTCTCCTGAGGGATGGTTATGAAGACATATGATAGAGGCTGCTGCACGGCGAAATGCTTCTTTAAAAACTTCCCTTGGGTGTACAATTGATGTGTTTAAGCTTCCAATGAAAATGGTTTGCCTATGTATAACTTGATTTTTTGTGTTTAAATATAAACATACAAAATGCTCCTGCTGCAGGAAACGCATTTCTTCCATCATATATCTCGCGCAATCTTCTGGACTTCGAATGCTATATCTATTTTGATACTCTAAACGCACCATTCTTCTACCGAGTTCAAAAGCAGCTATAAGCTGGGTTGCCTTTGCAATCCCAACACCATGTATACCGATAAGCTCTTCTAACGTTGCATCTTTCAACATACGTAAACCGTCAAAGTGATGTAAAATTTTATCTGATAACTTTAAAACTGTTTCTTCTTTAGAACCTGTTCTGAGTAACACTGCAAGAAGCTCCCGATTCGATAAACTTCCAGCTCCTTCTAACAATAAACGCTCCCGTGGCTGTTCTTCTTTGACAACATCACGAATACCGTTCATTTCTCCACCCCTTTTATTTGTTCTCTCAAAGAAAATCCCATGCAATTTTACGCATGGGTTATATCAGTATCAAATTGTTTTAATTCCCGAACAAGACGTGCAATTGGTAACCCGACTACACTATAGTAGTCCCCTTGAATATGTTGAACAAAAATAGACCCTTTACCTTGAATGCCATAACTTCCTGCTTTATCAAGAGGCTCTTTTGATGCAACGTATGCGTCAATTTCCTCTTCTGTTAATTCCCAAAACGTAACTTCTGTACGCTCGTAAAAAGTGACTGTTTTGTCTTTCGCTATAATTGCAACACCTGTATACACCTCATGTGTTTTCCCTGATAATAATTGCAACATTTCTTTCGCCTCAGCCTCATTAGAAGGCTTTCCAAGAATACGCGACTCATATGTAACAATTGTATCTGCACCTAACACAATGTGATCACTATTCGTTTCTGCTACCGCAGATGCTTTTTGCAAGGCAAGTGACATAACAATATCAGAAGGTGATGAATACGCACCAATCGTTTCTTCTACTTCACTTACAATAATTTCAAACGGTACACCAGCTAACTCAAGTAATTCCTTCCTACGTGGTGATCCTGAAGCTAAAATAATTTCCCTCATATTTTCTCCTTCCTTTCTCACATGAAGCAGAATCATTTACAACAATCGTATCAAAGGAATAGTTTGTCCACAAATAAAAGAAATATTATTTTCTCTAAACAAAATAATACTTCCTTACTAAAACACGATTATATTCCTGTCATAGAGAAAGCACTTTACTCTAAATTCAAAAGAAAAGAAAGAAGCATCTATACTTCTTCCTTCGTCATTTCATTATCCTATTATTCCACCTTTTGTGAAACAATTTTTTCGTATGACAGCATACCATCAATAATAACTTGATTTAATTTCGCCAAAGATTCCTTATCACCTTTTCCATCCTTCACTGTTTGCACAGCTACTGACGTATACATATACAATTTCTTCGCTTCTTCTTGCTTCATACTTTTCCCTTCTTTTTCAATCGCTTTCCACTCTTTTTCAATCGCACCTATATCTTTCGCATTACTTTTCCCACTACCTTGTACGCTAGAAGCATATTTTGCTAAATGAGTATATAATGGCTGTACTTTTGTTAAAAACGATCCAACTTCTTTATCATCTTTAAGTAACACTTTATCTGTTATATCCCAGTCCTTTTTTAATACGGAAACATTATCATTTTTATACTGCGTCATTAATTGGTTTACGCCTTGTTCATCGCTAGCAATACCAACAACTAATGCATACTTATCACCGCTCGGTTTTAAAGCTGCAACGCCTCCATTACCTTTCCACTCTTCAAGAGCAGCCTGTCCCTTTTCTTCAGAAGAATAAATTCCTCCTTGAACAAAAAATAATTTCATTGGATTTAATGACGTTCCTGTCTGCGCTTTTGGTTTTTCCTCTTTTTGTGCTGGTGTTTGTTCTGCTGTTCCACCCACCTTTGATTCTTCATTTCGCGTCTGCTTCGAAGCCGTTACTTCGCTTCCCCCTGTCGCACCTTGTCCTTTCAGTAACTGTAGCATGCCCATCCCAAACGCCGTACCAATAATAATTGCCGTTGCAACAATTGCAATTAACGTATTGCTCCACTTCTTCCGTGTTTTTTCTGTAGACACTAATTTCGCTTTTTGAAACGGAACAACGTTTTTCGGTCTTTCACTTTCTACTACCATCCATTCAAATTCATCTTTCTTCTTCTCCTCATACTTCGCTTCTGTTCCATTCACTTTCACTGAGATCGTTCGTGATTGCTTGTCCATACACTCACACCTCACCTCTTATCGTTGTCCGCATCATACCATATTCATTTCACAAAAAAACGAGATATTTGTCAGAGGAATTCGCCAAATAACCCTATATATTTATCTTATATGTATGCATTTGACTTCATTTGTAGAACAAAAAAACTAGATAGCAAAGACTATCTAGTTTTTCTCGCGAATATATTTTCGAACTTCCGAAATGAAATAAAGAGAACCTGTTATGATAAAAACATCATTTTCCCCAATCATTTCAACCTTCGTATCAATTGCCTCTTTCCAATTTTCAAAAACTAATTTTGATTCTTTCTTTGCATACGATGCAAGCTCGCCTGCTGAAATAGCACGATCAAAGGCGAATGTTGTAAAAATAATTTCATCGGCAATTGTTTCTAATTGACCTACCATATTATGCAACTGTTTATCACCAAGGGCAGTAAATAAAACTATTACATTTTTATCTTTGTAATGTGATTCTACTGTTTTCACAAGACTTTCGATACCTTCTGGGTTATGAGCACCATCTATAATAATATCTGGATTACTTTGCAATTTTTCAAAGCGCCCAATCCAATACGCTTCCTGTAATCCCGCTCTTATTTCTTCTTCCTCAATTAAAAATGATAAGTATGTTTTTACATACATGACTGCCATAAGTGCAAGTGCTGCGTTTCCTACTTGATGACTGCCTTTCATTGAGATTCGCACATCTTCAAAAGAGGCGAAAGGACAAGTAAAATCGAACTGTTCTCCATCTTCGCTAGACTGTTTATGTAACGCTGTAAAATGGTTGCCCATCTCGTATAAGTTTGCATGATTTTCCTTTGCAACCTTTTGAATGACTTGCAACGCTTCCTCATCTTGTACACCAGTAATAACCGGAACACCAGACTTAATAATTCCCGCCTTTTCATATGCAATTTCTCCTAGTGTATTCCCTAAAATATGCATATGATCGTGGCCAATATTTGTAATAATCGTGAGAACAGGGTGAATCACATTCGTAGAATCAAAGCGCCCTCCAAGCCCTGTTTCAAATAAAACAACATCACAGAAATTAACTTTACCGAAATAACAAATTGCCATAACAGTAATAATTTCAAACTCAGTCGCTTCCCCTAAATCCGTCTCATCTAGTTTTTCAACAATTGGCTTTACCATCTTTACAAGTTCAGTAATTTCTTCATCTGCAATTGGTGTGCCGTTCACACTAATACGTTCGTTAAATGTTTCAATATAAGGAGAGGTAAATGTCCCTACCTTATACTTTGCGTCTTCTAGCATATAACGCATATATGTTAACGTTGAACCTTTTCCATTTGTACCAGCAAGATGAACACATTTTATGTGACGCTCTGGATTTCCTAGCTCTTCTAGCATCCATCTCATTCTTTCTAACCCTGGTTTAATACCAAACTTCAATCGGCTATGAATCCATCCTATTGCTTCTGCGTATGTATGTATCACGTATGCTTTCCCCTTTCAAAAGACAACCTTCATCATTCTATTATACGCAAAGAAAAGAGACTCACCAATATAGTGAGTCTCTAAAAAACATTTTTTATTTCTCAAGATCTGCTAGACGTTGGCGAACTGCTTCGCGTTTTTCTAGATAATCTTGCTCTTTCGCACGCTCTCCTTCAATAACTGCTGCAGGAGCTTTCGCTACGAAACCTTGGTTTGAAAGTTTCTTCTGTACACGTTCTACTTCTTTGTCGAACTTCTCAAGTTCTTTCTCAAGACGCGCTCTCTCTTCATCAAGATTGATAAGATCAGCTAACGGTAAGAATAACTCTGCACCTGTTACGATTGCAGTCATCGCTTTTTCTGGCGCTTGTAAATCCGTTTGAATTGTTAATTCGCTTGGGTTACAGAAACGCTCAATGTAAGAGCTGTTTTTCGTAAGTTGAGCAAGTACAGCCTCGTCTTTTGCTTTAATTTGCATTTGAACTTTTTTGCTCATTGGCGTATTAACTTCTGCACGGATGTTACGAACAGAGCGAATGATATCAACTAGAAGGTGCATTTCTGCCGCTGCTTCTGTATCTTGTAAATCTTCGCGAACTGTTGGCCATGCTGCTACTGTAATAGACTCGCCTTCATGAGGTAAATGTTGCCAAATTTTCTCTGTTACGAATGGCATGAATGGGTGTAATAGACGCATTGTTTGGTCTAATACGTAAGCTAAAATAGAACGAGTTGTTTTCTTAGCTGCTTCATCTTCACCATATAGTGGAAGTTTCGCCATTTCAATGTACCAGTCACAGAAATCGTCCCAAATGAAGTTGTATAATGAACGACCAGCTTCACCGAACTCATATTTATCCATGTTACGTGTTACGCTTTCAATTGTTTCATTTAAACGAGTTAAAATCCACTTATCTGCAACTGATTTTTCACCAGTTAAATCGATTTCTTCATACTTCATATCATCCATGTTCATTAATACGAAACGTGATGCATTCCAAATTTTATTAATGAAGTTCCAAGTAGATTCTACTTTTTCCATGCTGAAACGTAAGTCTTGACCTGGTGCACTTCCCGTTGATAAGAAGAAACGCATTGCATCTGCACCGTACTTCTCGATAACTTCCATTGGATCAATACCGTTACCAAGAGATTTACTCATTTTACGTCCTTGCTCATCACGAACTAAACCGTGAATTAATACATCTTTAAATGGACGCTCGCCTGTAAACTCTAAACCTTGGAAAATCATACGAGATACCCAGAAGAAGATGATGTCATAACCCGTTACTAGTGCATCAGTTGAATAGTAACGTTTGAAGTCTGCTGCATCTTCATTTGGCCAACCAAGTGTTGAGAATGGCCATAACGCTGAACTGAACCATGTATCAAGTACGTCGTTATCTTGATTCCAGTTTTCAATATCTGCTGGCGCTTCTGTACCTACGTATACTTCACCAGTTTCTTTATGATACCAAGCTGGAATGCGGTGTCCCCACCATAATTGACGAGAAATACACCAGTCGTGAATGTTTTCCATCCAACGTAAATATGTGTTTTCGAAACGCTCTGGTACGAACGTTACTTTCTCTTCTTCTTTTTGTTGAAGCGCTACTGCCTTCTCAGCAAGTGGAGCCATTTTTACGAACCATTGTGTTGATAAGTAAGGCTCAACAACTGCACCACTACGCTCACTATGACCTACTGAGTGCATATGAGGCTCGATTTCTACTAATACACCCGCTTCTTGTAAATCTTTCACTAACGCTTTACGGCATTCAAAACGATCCATGCCGTTATACTTACCAGCTTTTTCGTTCATCGATCCATCTTCGTTCATTACTAATATACGTGGTAAGTCATGACGGTTACCTACTTCAAAGTCATTCGGGTCATGAGCTGGTGTAATTTTTACAACGCCTGTTCCGAAATCTTTTTCTACGTACTCATCAGCAATAATCGGAATCTCACGGCCTACGATTGGAAGTGTAACTGTCTTTCCGATTAAATGCTTGTAACGATCGTCTTCTGGATGAACCGCTACTGCTGTATCACCAAGCATCGTTTCTGGACGAGTTGTTGCAAGACGAATATGACCAGAACCATCTGTTAATGGATAGTTCATATGGTAGAATGCACCTTGAACTTCTTTATGAATTACTTCAATATCAGAAAGGGCTGTGCGTGTTGCTGGGTCCCAGTTGATAATATATTCACCACGGTAAATTAAGCCTTTTTCGTATAATTGAACGAATACTTTATTAACCGCATCAGATAAACCTTCGTCTAATGTGAAACGTTCGCGAGAATAGTCTAGTCCTAAACCAACTTTCCCCCATTGTTGACGAATGTGAGAAGCGTATTCTTCTTTCCACTCCCAAGCTTTTTCAAGGAATTTCTCACGGCCAAGATCGTAACGTGAAATACCTTCTTCACGAAGTTTCCCTTCTACTTTCGCTTGTGTTGCGATACCTGCATGGTCCATCCCTGGAAGCCATAATACATCGTAACCTTGCATACGCTTCGTACGAGTTAAAATATCTTGAAGAGTTGTATCCCAAGCGTGACCTAAGTGTAACTTACCAGTTACGTTCGGAGGTGGAATTACAATTGTATAAGGTTGTTTCTTCTCGTCTCCTGTTGCTTCAAAATATTTGCCTTCTAGCCACCACTGATAAAGGCCTTCTTCAACGGACATATGATCATATTTAGTTGGTAAATTCTTTTCCGTGTTTGACATTATTTTCCCTCCTTAAAATAAAAAATGCCCCTCATCCAAAAAAGGACGAGGGACATCGCGGTACCACCTTTATTTACAAACAAATTCAGAATTTGCTTATACTCTTAATTTGATAACGGACAAATCCGTCTTTTCCTAATGAGAACTATTCCGTTCAGAAAAGATGCTCCAGGGCTACCTTCTAACATAACTATCTAGAGAATCTCCCAGCTAATGATTCTCCTCTCTGAAGACGTTTCTTGTTATACTCTTCCCCTTCAAGGCATTTATATGATTGTTAATTATTATATACAATAGTGTAAAAAACGAAACCTTATTCGTCAAGATAAATTTAAGTCTATGAATTTTCGGGCACACAAAAAAGATAAGTAGCATCCTCTACTTATCTTTTTATCCCGCTATTTGCAGGCAGTCCTACCCATACTAATTAAAGTTGCACTTTATCCGTTCCCCTGCTGGGCAGCTTGTAATTGCGATAGGAAATACTCTATATTACTAACGAGCCAATGCGCTTGTTGCAAGCTCTTTACTCCGAGAAGTTCATTTTCCTCATTACGACTCTCTCTTCTTTTCTTATAAGACTGGATTTGCCGAATAAATTGCGATGGATACGTCATATATGCAAACATAAGTAGTTGCTCTTCTTTCGTAAAAGGGAAATTTTTTTGGTACATTTGATACCATTCAAACCGATCACTTCGCGCAATTGGATATGTGTTTAAAGACCGCGAATAAAAACCTACTATATCTTGCACAGGTGTTGCAAACTTCGATTTTTCTAAACTAATAAAATAGCCGTTCCGTTCATAATCAAATAAAAAGTGATTAAGCGATACGTTACCATGCACAAAAGTAATGCGTGTTTTTTCTTTTTCTTTCATCGCATCGTTCCACTCATTTAATTGCTTCGTTGCAAACTCACGCGCCCTCATTACATGATGATAGTACGTACAATATTGTAATTCAAACGGAGACATATACCACTTTGCTTCAGATTCTACGAGGAACTCTTCTAACATTTCACCATCATTCTCCCAGCGATCAGATATATTCGTATAATGCTTTTCTAAATCTTCTTCTGTATACGTTTCTTCTTTTACCGTTTTTTGATGCAACGTCCCGAGAGTTTGAAACATTTTATGGTATTGATCATTATCCTCGCCGTTCCCTTCTGCACGTTCTAACCACGGCATTAAATAATAATTATACGTACCGTCACTTAAAATATAATTGCCATCGGTCGCATGGTATATCGGTACATAATTTGAAAAACCTTTCTCCTTCAAATATTGAATATGGTGCAAAAAGTTATTCCGCTCTAACTTCCTGCCTTCTATTCTCTTTAGCGCATATGGACCTTGATTCGTATAAATTTTCGTTACGCTTCCGTGCTCTTCCATATGCTGCGTATCCAATCTATATTGACTTACAATGGGTTCATAGCGATTTCGTAATTCCATATCCATACGAATAACCCTTTCTATTCAAAACATAGCCTATAGAAAAACAAGTGGGTGAAAACACTCACCCACTTATTTCGCTTTTGCTCTTGAAACAGGAATATAAATAATTTGTCCTGCAGTTAAATATATATCTTCTGTTTGATTAACACGGTATAAGTTTTGTACAGACGTTTCATAACGATCTGCAACAGATTCGATCGTATCTCCTTCTTGCACGAAATACATTCTTAACTTTGTAAATTCCTCTTCCGGTTCCTTCGTAAATAATTTCGTTAAATAAAGCGCATTTTCATCGCGCTGTGAATACGTTTCCTCTTCTTGTACTTCTTGTTTTTTCGCTTGTTCTTTCTTGAAATCTTTTCGTCCGAACAATTCAAATTGTGGCGTTGTTTCTTGCTCTTCTTCACGCTCTACAAGTTCATGTTCTTCTATTCCCTCTTCCTCTACTTCCTGCTCTTTTCTTTCTTCTAGTTGGAACGGTTCAAATGCGTAATCTTCCCACTCATCTGATTCCTTATAAGCTGGCTCTTCAACTTGCGGCGTCGGTCTAGTTTCATACTCTTGCGCTGAATCATCCTCTAACTCAGCATACGCCGTTTCTTCCTCTTCATCCTCAATTCTTTCTTCATCACATAAACCTGTAATAGATATATCCGCTAATAATTGTAAGCAACCATTTTCCTTTAATTCATAATCAAATTCCTCGATAGATACATATAGTTCTTCAATTACTTTCACACGGTTTCTCGGAATTGATATTTCAAGCGGAAAGGAATGAACAAGTTCATTAACCCCATCTTCCCTTGTTTCTACATAATCAATTGACTTCGCTGGTGATAGATCCCTTAATGAATAAGCCGAATCATCTTGCCGCGCAACATACTCTCCCGTTAAATCTAATTGCCCTCTCACGATAACTTCATGATCAAGCTCTTCTATCTCAACGTCTGGATCTAACGAAATTGACAAAAGTTCTTCGACTTCCTGTCCTTTTTGGAACCAAACAGATTCTTTTAATGAAAAACGTAATGAATGATCTGTTGCCACTTCTTTTCCCCCTCCCAAACTATATGTCATTACAGATTTATGTGCGGAAAGCTGACTTTATGAATAAAAAAAATCGCCCCCCTTATGGAGAGCGATTTTCTTTATTCAATTAAGCTTTTAATTTTGACATAGCAATCTCAGCCGCTGCAATTGTCGCCTCAATATCCGCATCACTATGTGCTGTCGATAAGAATAAGCCTTCAAATTGAGATGGCGGTAAGAATACACCTTGTTCTACCATTTCACGATAGTAAGCTGCAAAGAATTGTAAGTTTGAAGATTTTGCTGCATCGTAATTAATGACTTGTTCATCTGTAAAGAAGATACCAATCATAGAACCTGCACGGTTAATATGATGCGGAATGCCATGTTTTTCAGCCGCTTTACGTAAGCCAGCTTCTAACATTTCAGCTTTACGCTCGAATTCTACATATGATTCTGGCGTTAACTGTACTAACGTTTCATATCCTGCTGCCATTGCAAGTGGGTTACCTGATAAAGTACCTGCTTGGTAAATCGGTCCGCTCGGTGCAACTTGGCGCATAATTTCTGCTTTACCACCGTATGCTCCTACTGGTAACCCACCACCGATTACTTTACCTAAACAAGTTAAATCAGGTGTTACACCGTAATAACCTTGTCCGCAATTATAAGCAACTCGGAATCCTGTCATTACTTCATCAAAAATAAGCAATGCACCATTTTGCTCTGTTACTTCACGAAGCCCTTCTAAAAATCCTGGCTGCGGAGGAACAACACCCATATTCCCTGCTACTGGTTCTACAATGACACAAGCAATATCATCACCGAATTGCTCAAAAGCGTATTTTACACTTTCTAAATCGTTATACGCTACTGTAATCGTATTTTTCGCTACACCCTCTGGGACACCAGGGCTATCTGGTAAACCTAGCGTTGCCACACCAGAACCTGCTTTAATTAATAACGAGTCACCATGACCGTGGTAACAACCAATGAATTTCAAAATTTTATTACGGCCTGTATAACCACGAGCTAAACGTAGCGCACTCATTGTCGCTTCTGTTCCAGAGTTAACCATACGTACAATTTCAATTGATGGTACGCGCTCAATAACAAGTTTCGCTAATTTATTTTCAATTTCCGTTGGGGCACCGAAGCTTGTACCTCTTTCAGCAACAGCTTTTAAAGCTTCTACAACACGGTCGTTTGCATGACCATGAATTAAAGGACCCCATGATAATACGTAATCGATGTATTCATTTCCATCGATATCATACACTTTAGAGCCTTTTCCGCGCTCCATAAACAACGGATTCATACCGACAGACTTAAAGGCACGAACCGGACTATTTACACCACCAGGCATTAAATCTTGCGCCTCTTCAAACGCCGCAATCGACTTATCAAACTTTTTCATTATTTAGCGCCTCCTTCTTGTAACCATCTTGCTGCATCTTTTGCATGATACGTAATAATTAAATCTGCTCCTGCACGTTTCATACTAATTAATTTTTCAAGTACAACTTCTTTTTCATTAATCCAACCATTTTGCGCTGCCGCTTTAATCATCGAATACTCACCACTTACGTTATAAGCAACGACTGGTAAATTAAAGTTATTTTTCACATCACGAACGATATCTAAGTAAGAAAGAGCTGGCTTTACAATTAAGAAATCTGCCCCTTCCATTACATCTGATTCTGCTTCACGGAATGCTTCCATACGGTTCGCTGGGTCCATTTGATATGTTTTACGATCACCAAATTGCGGTGCACCGTGCGCTGCATCACGGAATGGTCCGTAAAATGCTGATGAATATTTCACAGCGTACGACATAACTGGTACATGTCCAAAACCATTTTCGTCTAATGCATGACGAATTGCTGTTACGAACCCGTCCATCATGTTTGATGGCGCAATAATATCTGCTCCTGCTTGCGCTTGACTTACAGCTGTTTTTGCCAGAACTGCAAGAGACTCGTCATTTAAAATAATACCATCTTCAATTACACCGCAATGACCATGGCTTGTGAATTGACATAAACATGTATCTGCAACTACTACTAAATCAGGGAATTCGCCTTTAATTTGCTTAATTGCACGTTGCACAATTCCATGATCACAATATGCTGATGATCCAACCTCATCTTTTTCAGCAGGTAAACCGAATACAATAACAGAACGAATACCTAAATCAACAACTTCTTGCATTTCAGCTTGCAATAAATCTAAAGACATTTGATATACGCCTGGCATAGAAGGCACTTCATTACGAACATTTTCTCCTTCTAATACAAAAATAGGGTAAATAAAATCTTCCGTATGTAAAAACGTTTCACGCACAAGCGCACGCATATTACCACTTTGTCTTAAGCGACGATGACGATTAAATTGTAAAGAGTTCATAGATTTCTATCCCCATTCTTTTATTTTATCCCGCTATTTACGGGCAGTAAGACCCCACTAATTAAAGTTTCACTTTATAGATTCACAAATGCATTGTAGTAATGCTTCTACAGTGTACTCTTTCGGCATAATAATATGCGGAAAATAAAGGCTCGCCTCTTTTTCCGTAATAGGCCCTATACAAGCAATTGTACATTTTTTTGTCCATTCTCTCCAGTTTGTCCCCTCAAGTAGACGAACAAAACTAGCAACAGTTGAAGGGCTCGTAAATGTAATAATGTCTACTTTCTCTGCTTCTAACGCTTCTATAAGCTCTTGCTTTTTCTCTACATTTTCTTTCGTACCATATACGATTAATTCATCTAGAGAAACACCAATGCCTCGAAGTGCAACTGGAATGACATCTCTTGCTAAATTCCCTTTTGGAAATAAAATACGCTCGTTTCCACTTAGTTTTTTTATAAACTCTTCTGCAAATACTTCTGCAACAAATGAAGTTGGAACAAAGTCCACTTCATAGCCTCGCTTTTCTAACTCTAACTTTGTTTTCACGCCTACTGCAGCAATTTTAGTCGTTACAGGTAGCTTCTTTCTCAAACAATCTAGAAAAAAAGCTACCCCATTTTTACTCGTAAAAATAACCCAGTCATATGAATGCAGCTGCCCTGCTATATGTTGAATTTGCCTATGAGACATACCTTCCATACGCAAAAGCGGAATTTCCAATGGAATTCCGCTCTTTTCTGTCACCGCTACACTCATTTGTTTTGCTTGATGCTGGGCACGTGTAATCAATACCGTTTTGCCAGCGAGAGCGTTCATATTTATTGCTGCCCCTTATTTGCAGCAAGAATGAGTTCTTTTGCGCCTTGTTTAATTAAACGGTCCGCAGCCTCTAATCCTACTTGCTCTGGATCAGTTCCTACTACTGTTTCTTTCAATAAAACAGAACCGTCCATAGACCCGACAAGAGCTGTTAATTCGATTGCATCGTTTTCTGTAAAAGTTGCATATCCAGCGATTGGAACTTGGCAGCCACCTTCAAGTTTATGAAGAAATACTCGTTCTGCTGCCACTGTTTTTTCTGTTACTGCATCATTCATATGCACTAACAACTGTAGTAAATCCTTATCATCTTCACGACACTCAATCGCTAATGCACCTTGCCCTACAGCAGGTACACATAACGTCTCATCTAAATGTTCTGTAATAACTTCATTATCCCAGCCCATTCTTTGTAATCCAGCTGTCGCTAAAATAATAGCGTCGTAATCTTCTTCTTTTAATTTACGTAAACGTGTATCGATATTTCCGCGTATCCACTTCACTTGTAAATCTGGTCTCGCAGCTAACAATTGTGCACTACGTCTTAAACTACTCGTACCTAAAATAGCACCTTCTGCTAACTCTTTAAACGACGCTCCGCTTTTTGAGATAAAAGCATCTCTAGGGTCAACACGCTTTGGCGTACAACCAATCATTAACCCTTCTGGAAGTACGGCCGGCATATCTTTCATACTATGTACAGCCATATCAATTTCTTTCGTAAGTAACGCATGTTCAATCTCTTTCACAAATAAGCCTTTTCCGCCTACTTTTGAAAGAGTAACATCTAAAATAACATCACCTTTTGTGACGATTTCTTTCACTTCAAATTCATATGGTAAACCTAGCGCTTTTAACTGATCAATAAACCAGTTTGTTTGCGTTAATGCTAATTTACTCTTTCGTGACCCTACAATAATTTTGCGCATAATTTTCTCTCCTCATTATAAATACCAAAAGTGGAAGTTGGATAAACTGCTTAATAGAAAAATATTAATTAGCATTACGAGAAATGCTCCGATATTCCACTGCACTATTTTCTTCCCTTGCAACACATCTGCCGCTCGTAAATAAAGACCCGCACAATATACAAATAGAACGACAAAAGACCCGATTACTTTCGTATCATACCAATGAAAATTGTCCAATTTTGTATATCCCCATATGCATCCTAATAAAATAGCTAGTAAGAAAAATGGAACAGAAAATAAATTTAACCCGTAAGACATCGATTCTAGCTTCGGTAAATTTCCTAACCTTCTTAATCTCGCATTCCATTTTTTCTTTTTTAATAGGCGATATTGCAATAAATACATAATAGAAAAAATGAACGATACAGTGAACGTTGCATAAGAAATAATAGCCATACCGACATGTACGTATACAAGCTCCGAAACTAATTGCTCTGCAAGTACTGGCGACATCTTTCCGAGCGGTGTAAAAATAGAAAAAGCACTTACCCCAAACGCAACAACATTTGTAAAAAAGACTAAAAAGTCAATCCTCATAAATCGATTAATGACTAAAGACATCGTAATCAACAGCCAAACATAAAAATAAATCCCTGATAATAAAGTTAATATTGGATTCGTTTCTGAATCTGTAGCCCGAAGTAACATGAAAATAGACTGCAGAACCCATACAATCGAAAGTAACCAAAAAGCAAATCGATTCGCCTTTCGGTTACTTTGGAAATAATCTATAAAATATAAACTAATGCTACAAGCATATAAAATAATTGCAATATGATAAATAATACTGTTATTTAAAAAACTCATCCGATCATCCTTCCAAATTATAAAGATGGAACGGATGGTGTCCACGCTCTTTTATGTTCTACTTCTTCCGCACGACTCTCTACGTCTTCCATTTCTAAATCAAAAATCTTTGCAAATAACGCTAATTTTTCGTCCGCTCCCTCTTCAGCAGCTATTTCTTTCGCTACTAAAATTGGGTCTTTTAATAATTGATTAATAATACTTTTCGTATGCTTACTAATTACTTTTCTCTCACGATCACTAAGATTCGGTATTTTTCGTTCCAAACTTTCCATCGTTTCACTTTGAATAGCAAGCGCCTTATCACGAAGAGCTGATATTAATGGAACGACACCAAGTGTACTTAACCACGTTTTAAATAAAACAATTTCCTCTTCAATCATAAATTGAATTTTCTCTGCTTCTTTCAAACGTTCTGCACGGTTCGCTTCCACTACTCCTTGCAAATCATCAATATCATATAAGAAAGAACCTTCTAATTCATCAATCGCTGGATCAATATCACGCGGTACTGCAATATCAACCATAAATAACGGACGACCAGAGCGCATTCTCTCTACCTTTGTCATCATCTCTTTCGTAATGACATAATCCGATGCACCAGTGGAACTAATTAAAATATCAGCTTCTAATAATGCACATTGTAATTCACTTAAAGGTTTTGCATGTCCCATATATTTCTCAGCCATTACTTCAGCTTTTGAAAGCGTCCTGTTCATAACTGTTACTTTACGAGCACCGCTTCCATATAAGTTTTGCAGTGCAAGTTCACCCATTTTACCAGCACCAAGAATAAGTACATGACAATCTGTTAACTCACCGAATATTTTCTTCCCAAGCTCAACAGCAGCATAACTAACAGACATCGCACTTTCACCAATTGTCGTTTCTGAGTGAGCACGTTTTGCTAACGTAACCACTTGCTTAAACAATTCATTAAAAATTGTGCCTGTTGCTTTTACTTGTTGCGCTTCTAAAAAGCTATCTTTTATTTGACCTAAAATTTGCGTCTCTCCAACTACCATAGAATCTAAACCGCACGTTACGCGGAATAAATGATCTATTGCACCATCTTGTTCAAAAATAGTTAAATATGGTGCGACTTCTTCTATTTCAAGCTGAAACCAATCAGCTAAAAACTTCTTAATATAATACCGTCCCGTGTGTAATTGATCGACAACAGCATAAATCTCAGTGCGATTACAAGTTGATACAATGACATTCTCTAACACGCTCTTTTGATTTTGTAATGTAGTCATTGCTTGCTCTAGCTCTGCTGCCTGAAATGTGAGTTTCTCACGAAATTCTACAGGGGCTGTTCGATAATTTACACTAACAACAAGAATATGCACGCAGCATGTCCCCCTTCACCCGTTTTATCACTTTATCTACTATCATAATACAACTTTCCTCTTATGAATCTGACAATCGTGTGAACAACTGATTATTTTTTTATTTATTCTCCGTATGTAATAAAGGAGATTCAGTAAAACTAATAAAAACTTCCTACTTTATAATGATTATAAATTAATAACTCTATTTGTACGTTACCAAAAAAAGTCCTCATAATCAAGTGATGGAAACTATTCCATATGAATTATAACATCATCTTTCCTATCTTCTTTCATCATGAAGGAAAATATGTATGATTGTTCCAAATTGTAGCACAAACTTTCTCAATACAATGTATTTGACATTGTATTTCTTTTTCGTTATATTAGTTTTACAAAATTAAATTGTGCACAACTTAATTAGAAAGGAGTTATGTATGACAGAGGATTCTTTACATCTAGATAACCAACTTTGTTTTTCTATTTACGCCTGTTCTAAAGAAGTCACCCGCTTTTATCGACCATATTTAGAAGAGATGGGTATTACGTATCCGCAGTACATTACTTTACTCGTACTATGGGAGCAAGACGGATTAACAGTAAAGGAAATTGGAGAACGTCTATTTTTAGATTCCGGTACGTTAACACCTATGTTAAAGCGAATGGAATCATTAAACCTCGTAAAACGTGTTCGTTCCAAAGAAGACGAGCGCAAAGTTTGTATTGAATTAACAGAACAAGGTAAAGATTTAAAAGAGAAGGCTTGTTCATTACCGACAACGATGGCTACAAATTTAGGAATTACAGAACAAGAATATCGTTCTTTATTACTTCAATTAAATAAACTAATTGAAACAATGAAAACAATTAATGATAGAAAAGGGGAATAAACATGGATAAATTATATACTGCTTCAGTAACTGCTACAGGTGGAAGAAACGGGAAAGTCGTTTCAGATGATGGCATATTAAATCTTGATGTAAAAATGCCGAAAGCACTAGGCGGTGCAGGCGGAGAAGCAACAAATCCAGAACAACTATTTGCTGCTGGTTATGCCGCTTGTTTTGATAGTGCATTACAACTTGTCATTCGTACAAAACGTATGAAAGTAGAAAGTACAGAAGTAACTGCTCACGTTTCTATCGGAAAAGATACAGATGGTGGTTTCGGCCTATCTGCTGTACTTGATGTACATGTTGCTGGTGTCTCACATAGCGAAGCACAAGAACTTGTAGAAGCAGCTCACGGTGTATGTCCGTATTCGAAAGCAACGAGAGGAAATATCGAGGTTACATTAAACGTAAAATAAAAAATGTAGTAAATAACAAAAAACGCGCGACATTCGTCACGCGTTTTTTGTTTTTGTCATTTTATGAATTGCCTTCCACGCTTCTTCTTTTCCAAGTCCTGTTTCAGAAGAGAATAGAACAATTTCATCGCCAATTTCAACAGCAAGCGTTTCTTTTACAACTTTTAAATGCTTCTGCCATTTCCCTTTCGGAATTTTATCGGCTTTCGTCGCAATAATAATTGTTGGGATTTCATAATGCTTTAAGAAATCATACATCATCACGTCATCGCTTGTTGGTTTGTGACGTAAATCAACTACTAATACAGCTGCGTCCAATTGTTCACGCGTTGTAAAGTAAGTTTCAATCATCTTGCCCCATGCTGCGCGTTCTGATTTAGATACTTTCGCATATCCATAACCTGGAACGTCAACAAAATGCATCATTTCATTGATTAAGAAAAAGTTCAACGTTTGCGTTTTTCCTGGTTTAGAAGAAATACGAACTAACTTTTTACGATTTAAAATTTTATTAATAAAGGAAGACTTCCCGACATTCGAACGACCTGCTAATGCAATTTCTGGTAAATCACTGTCTGGATATTGTTCTGGTTTAACAGCACTAATTACAATATCTGCTTTTGTTACTTTCATTGTTTCACTCCTACTAATGCGTGCTCCAATACTTCATCTAAATGAGATGCAAGCACAAACGTAAGGTTTTCTTTTACGCTTTCTGGAATATCATCTAAATCTTTCTCGTTTTCTGCTGGCAAAATAATTTTTGTTAAGCCTGCGCGGTGAGCACTTAATGTTTTTTCTTTTAAACCACCAATCGGTAATACACGACCACGAAGTGTAATTTCACCTGTCATCCCTACTTCTTTACTTACAGGAATACCTGTTAATGCAGAAATAAGTGCCGTTGCCATCGTAATACCTGCTGACGGTCCATCTTTTGGAACTGCTCCTTCTGGAACATGAATATGAATATCATTTTTCTCATGGAAATTCGGATCAATCTTAAGCTCTTCTGCACGAGAACGAATATAACTAAACGCTGCTTGTGCGGATTCTTTCATAACATCCCCAAGTTTCCCTGTTAAAATTAATTTCCCTTTACCTGGCGCTACAGACACTTCAATCGCAAGTGTATCGCCACCTGCTGCTGTATACGCTAACCCTGTTGCCATTCCAACTTGGTCTGTTTTCTCAGCTTGCCCGTAACGGAATATGTGCTTACCAAGTAAATCAACAACATTTTTCTCGGTTACTACAATACGCTTGCGTTCTGCTGTAACAATTATTTTTGCTGCTTTACGACAAACTTTTGCAATTTGGCGCTCTAGTGTACGAACACCAGCCTCACGTGTATAATAACGAATAATTTCAAGAAGCGCTTCATCACGTACTTGTAAATTACCTTTTCGTAAGCCATGCTCTTTTAATTGTTTCGGTAATAGATGTTCACGAGCAATGTGAACTTTTTCAAGTTCTGTATAGCCAGCAATCGAAATAATTTCCATCCGGTCAAGTAATGGGCCTGGAATACTTGAAAGTGTATTTGCAGTTGCTACAAACATAACTTTTGATAAATCATATGGTTCTTCAATGTAATGATCACTGAAGTTATGGTTTTGTTCTGGGTCTAACACTTCAAGTAATGCTGCTGATGGATCTCCACGGAAATCGTTAGACATTTTATCAATCTCATCTAATAAGAAGACCGGATTAACTGATTTCGCCTTTTTCATACCTTGAATAATGCGTCCTGGCATTGCTCCAACATACGTACGGCGGTGACCACGAATTTCAGATTCATCACGTACACCACCAAGGGATACACGGACAAAGTTACGATTTAATGATGTTGCAATGGAACGCGCTAACGAAGTTTTTCCGACTCCAGGAGGTCCTACTAAGCAAAGGATAGGTCCTTTTAATGAATTCGTTAACTTCTGTACCGCTAAATATTCAAGTACGCGCTCTTTCACTTTCTCAAGACCGTAATGATCTTTGTTTAAAATCTCTTCCGAATGAGCAAGATCAATCATATCTTCTGTTGCTTCTGTCCACGGAAGTGCTAATAACCAGTCCATATAATTGCGAATGACACCACTCTCCGCAGAACTTGCTGGTAACTTTTCATAACGATCTAATTCTTTCAGTGCCGCCTTCATTGTTTCTTCAGGCATTCCCGACTGTTCAATTTTCTCACGAAGCTCTTCAACTTCCCCGCCCTTACCTTCTTTATCGCCAAGTTCAGTTTGAATCGCCTTCATTTGCTCACGTAAGAAATATTCTTTTTGCGTGCGCTCCATTGAACGTTTCACTTTTTGTCCAATTTTCTTTTCTAAACTAAGTAATTCTTGTTCATCTTGAATAATTGAAATAAGTGTATGTAATCGTTCTTTCACAGATATAATCTCTAAAATCTCTTGTTTCTGCTTCGTTTTAATTGGCAAGTGAGAAGCAATTAAATCAGCTAATCTTCCTGGCTCTTCTACATCAGCTACCGTTGCAAATGTTTCATTTGAAACTTTTTTCGAAACTTTAATATATTGTTCGAAATGCTCTAGTAATGTACGCATAAGAGCTTTCTCTTCTACATCAGCTTCCACTTCTTCCGTTACCGTTTTAATAGAAACTTGCACTACATTTTCTTCTTCAATAAACTCTACTACTTCTGCTCTATGTAAACCTTCTACAAGGACACGAAGCGTACCGTTCGGCAATTTTAACATTTGCTTCACTTTCGCCACTGTACCTACACTATATATGTCATCTTCTTTCGGATCATCGATATTCATTTCTTTTTGCATTGCTAAAAAGATAATATTTTCATCCATTGCCGCCTGCTCTAGTGCTTGTATCGATTTATCACGTCCTACATCAAGATGCAGAACCATCGTTGGATATACGAGAACGCCTCTTAATGGTAGGAGGGGCACGATTCTTTCATTCGTATTCATACTAGACATAGCACCTCCATAATAAATTAAACTCCTGTTCAACTATTTTATATTACAATACATCTAGATGCAATTGCAGAGATTTTCCGCAATTGTAAATCCCACGTTTTTTCTCCCTTATAAAAAGGAAAAAAGACTCCGCTTAAGCATACAAACTTAAACGAAGTCTGGCAAATTTTATTATCGTACATTCTCACATTGATTGTGCATCTGTCTCGTCCACAGCAGTATGTATATCAAGCTCTCGGTGCATATTTTCTTGCATAAATGTTAGCTCAAATACTTCTTTTAACTTACGAACAGGAATGATTTCAATTCCCTTTATTGTGTACAAAAATGGTTGCATGTTTTCAGCAGGAATGATAACTTTCTTAGCTCCCGCCTTTTTCGCAGCTTTTATTTTCGCGTACACACCACCGATAGGTTTCACTTCTCCGTGTATACTTATCTCACCAGTCATCGCTACTTCATTATTCACATACGTACGATGCACTGCTGAATACACACCTGTTGCCATCGCAATACCTGCCGAAGGCCCATCAATCGGGATACCACCCGGAAAATTAATATGTATATCGTACCCCTCTGGCAACACATCTAGAGAACGAAGTACTGTTAATACATTATCTACAGAACCTTTCGCCATACTTTTACGGCGAATGGATTTCGTTTGACTACCAATACTTTCCTCTTCAACAATACCGGTAACATTTACCGATCCTTTATCTTTCGCCTTGATTGCTGTTACTTCAATTTCTAATAACGCGCCTGTATTCGGTCCGTATACAGCAAGTCCATTTACAAGACCAATTCTCGGAATAGGATAAATACGTTTTTCATACTTCGGCGTAAGCTGACTAGAGTGAACAACCCACTCTATATCTTCATCTTTAATGAATGGGCGTTCTTCATTTATTGCCATACCTGCAGAAATTTGTACAAGATTAATCGCTTCTCGTCCATTTCTCGCATACATCCCAATCATTTCAATACCATTTTCACCGATTTGCATTTCCACTTTGTCAGCTGCATTCTTCGCTACTTTTTGAATTTCTTCTGTATCTAACTCACGGAAGAACACTTCTAAACAGCGCGACCGAATAGCAGGAGGAATCTCCTCTGGTGAACGTGTCGTCGCCCCAACTAAGCGAAAATCGGCTGGTAAACCTTTTTGAAAAATGTCATGTATATACGTTGGAATCATCGTATTCTCTTCACTGTAGTACGCACTTTCCAAAAACACTTTTCGATCTTCTAACACCTTTAACATTTTGTTCATTTGAATTGGATGTAGTTCACCAATCTCATCAATAAACAAAATACCACCATGTGCATCTGTTACCGCACCTTTTTTCGGTTGTGGAATACCTGCTTGCCCCATCGCACCAGCACCTTGATAAATTGGATCATGCACCGAACCGATTAAAGGGTCTGCAATACCACGTTCATCAAACCTTGCTGTCGTCGCATCTAGTTCAATAAATGTTGCATTTGTGCGAAATGGAGATTTTGGATTTCGCTTCGCTTCTTCTAATACGAGACGTGCTGCCGCTGTCTTTCCGACACCTGGCGGACCATATATAATTACATGTTGCGGGTTCGGGCCACAAAGAGCCGCTTTTAACGACTTAATCCCGTCTTCTTGCCCTACAATATCTAAAAAGGATGTAGGACGCACCTTTTCCGCAAGCGGCTCTGTTAAAGAAATCTCGCGCATTTTACGAAGCTGTTCTAATTCTTTTTTTGATTCTCGATCAATTGAAACTTTTTGTGTTCGCTGATTTCGAAGTAAATGCCAAAAATACAATCCGACAATTACGCCAAAAACAAGTTGAACAAGTAAAAATATATTTGTCCAGCTCATCATTTATTTCCTCCCGCAATGTTTTATCTCTTAGTATTTCCGCGGAGGAACATAGCTAAACATAAAGAAAAACAGCAATTATAAAAATTGCTGTTTCTCCTTCGCATTATGCAGATGTTTTTGTATCAAGTACAGTACCGTCTTGTAACACCAATTTTGGCGCTGCATTATCAGCTACTGTTTCTTTTGTAAGAACACACTTCTCAATATCTTTACGAGATGGAAGCTCGAACATTACCTCAAGCATTAAGCCTTCAATAATAGAACGAAGTCCACGAGCACCTGTTTTACGTTCAATTGCTTTTTTCGCAATTTCAATTAGTGCGCCTTCTTCAAACTCTAACTCAACATCGTCAAGCTCCAATAGTTTTTGGAATTGCTTAACAAGTGCATTTTTCGGTTTCGTTAAAATATCAACAAGAGCATCTTCATCAAGCGGTTCTAGGTTCGCAATAACTGGAAGACGACCGATAAACTCTGGAATTAAACCAAATCTTAAAAGATCCTCTGGTAATACGTGAGATAAAACATGCTTCTCATTTACATCAGCATTTTTCTTCTCAGAACCAAATCCAATTACTTTTTCACCAAGACGACGTTTAATAATTGGCTCGATGCCATCAAACGCTCCACCACAGATGAATAAGATATTCGTTGTATCAATTTGAATGAACTCTTGGTGCGGATGCTTACGACCACCTTGAGGTGGAACGCTCGCTACAGTACCTTCTAAAATTTTCAGAAGTGCCTGCTGCACACCTTCACCAGATACATCACGTGTAATTGATGGATTTTCGGACTTACGTGCCACTTTATCAATCTCATCAATATAAATGATTCCTTTTTCCGCTTTCTCTACATCATAATCAGCTGCTTGGATTAATTTTAGTAAGATATTTTCTACATCTTCCCCAACATATCCAGCTTCAGTTAAAGATGTTGCGTCCGCGATTGCAAATGGAACATTTAAAATACGCGCTAACGTTTGTGCCAGTAATGTTTTACCACTACCTGTTGGCCCGATAAGTGCGATATTACTCTTCGCTAATTCTACATCATCAATTTTGCTGTTAGAATTAATGCGTTTGTAATGGTTATATACCGCTACCGCTAGTGCTTTCTTCGCGTTATCTTGTCCGATGACATACTCATCTAAGATTTCACGAATTTCTACCGGTTTCGGTACATCTTTGAATTCTACTTCTTCGTCTTTCGCAAGCTCCTCTTGTACAATTTCAGTACAAAGTTCGATACACTCGTCACAAATGTAAACACCTGGACCTGCAACTAACTTTCGAACTTGCGTTTGTGTTTTACCACAGAAAGAACATTTTAATTGCCCTTTTTCATCATTAAATTTAAACATATTTTCACACCCCTTACAAAGTGCTAACCTCTTGCCTTCGTATGTACACGATAAATGTATCGTATGTAAATACATATTATGTCACTACGTGGCGAGAAATACAAATAATATGACTAGTTATGTACAAATAAAAAGTTTTTAAAACTTTTGAAATATGTATATTCGACTCATTAAGGAAGTTTTCCTTCTTCATCGAAAAGTTTTATAAATATATTTCTATATTTATAAAACAAGGCACGATTAAAATCGCGCCTTGTTATTTTATTATGCAGCGTTTTCTACTAAGAAATCTACAGCTTTACGCACTTTAAGATCTTCAGCTAAAGCGTCTACGCTTCCAAGAGCTTGCTTGATAGCGTCTACTGGCATACCGTACATTTCAGCCATTTTTTCAACTTCTGCAGTTACTTCTTCTTCAGTAACTTCGATGTTTTCAGCTTCAATGATAGCTTCAAGAACAAGGTTGATTCGTACGCGTTTTTGAGCGTCTTCTTTCATTTGCTCTTTTAACTTGTCAGCGTCAGTACCTGTGAATTGGTAGTAAAGCTCAAGGTTCATACCTTGTTGGCTTAAACGTTGCTCGAATTCACGAACCATACGATCTAACTCAGTGTCGATCATAGCTTCTGGAATGTCGATTTCAGCGTTAGCAGCAGCTAATTCTACTACTTCGTCACGTACTTTGTGCTCAGCTTCGTGCTTTTTGCCTTCTTCTAAGTTTGTACGAAGTTTTGCTTTTAATTCATCAAGAGTTGCAACCGCTTCGTCTGCTTCTTTAGCGAACTCGTCGTTTAACTCAGGAAGTTCTTTTGTTTTGATTTCGTGAATTGTTACTTTAAATGTTGCTGGTTTGCCAGCTAATTCAGCAGCATGGTACTCTTCTGGGAATGATACTTCAACGTCTTTAGACTCACCAGATTTAAGACCAATTACTTGCTCTTCGAAACCTGGGATGAATGTACCAGAACCGATTGCTAGAGAGTAGTTTTCGCCTTTTCCGCCTTCAAATGCTTCGCCATCAACGAAACCTTCGAAGTCGATTACAGCTGTATCACCGTTTTCAACAGTTCCTTCTTCTTTAACAACTAGCTCAGCTTGACGCTCTTGTAAAGATTTTAATTCGTTCTCTACATCTTCGTCAGTTACAGTTGTTTCAACTTTTTCAACTGCTAAACCTTTGTAATCACCTAATTTAACTTCAGGTTTCACTGTAACTTTTGCAGTGAAGATAAGGTTAGCATTTTTTTCGAACTTCTCGATGTCGATTTCAGGATGAGCAACTGGGAAGATACCAGCTTCATCGATCGCTTCACCGTATGCTTTTGGTAAGATGATATCTAAAGCATCTTGGTATAAAGATTCGATACCAAAGCGTTGTTCGAATAACGGACGAGGCATTTTTCCTTTACGGAAACCTGGTACGTTGATTGTTTTTACTACTTTTTTGAACGCAGCGTCGATAGAGTTGTTTACTTCTTTAGCATCAACTTCGATTGTTAAAACGCCTACGTTACCTTCTAATTTTTCCCATTTTGCAGCCATTTATTCTTTCCCTCCAACTATAATAATGTATGCACATACCTCTATAGATTAAGATCTTCATTATCTCTTTTTTGAAATAACAAAAGTACAAATAATCCTCTAGCAAAAGCTTTCAGATATAATGTTCCAATCTACTAATTGCCTAAAAGACAACTACGGTATATTTTGTTCGAGAATAATATGAAACATATTAAGTAAGAGAATTACACTTCTCTTCTCTTACAAACAGACAGAATTCTGCCTTTTGCAACCCTTACATTATAACATAGAATATGCTCGTTTCAAGAACCGAACGATTCTTTTTCATAATTATACGGGCAAATATCCTTCTCTTTCAACACGTAATAACCATTGATAGGCAATATGAAACTCTTCTAATTCAATATTATACGCTGTCATAAGCTCTTCTTCATCAATAGGCAATCCGAAACGCTTTCTTCCAATTCTCTCTAAAACAGCAGCCCAAATCTCCACTTTATCCATTAATAGAGCGAATGGGAAAACACTAATTTGCAATTCTTTCCAATATGTAACCATTGCTTCAAATATATCAGGATAATTTTGCTCTAATCGACTTGATAATGTATGTATAATGTTATCGGATTGCTCCTCATTATGACCTGTAAATGCTGGAATTACCTTGATTGTATTCCCAAACTTTTCTACCTCTATCTCTTCTTCTATTTGATTTTCTATCATTTTATACAAAATAGAAGTTTTCAAATAAGGGTGCTGTTTTTCGTCTATTAAAAATTTCTTTAAAATAGGTAATGCAAGATCCAAGTCTTTTAACGAAAGTTGCTGAATCGCTCTTAGCTTTTGTCCAAAGTTTTCTCCAAACATTTCATTAGTAAACTCATCTAATTCAAAATTCGAATCGACTAGTGACGTATCTACTTCATTTAACATACCTTCTGCAAATAAAGCGAGCTGTGCTAATTTTTCCTTTTGCTCAGGCATTACATCTTTCGTTTGCAACACTTTTTCAACGGTTTCAATGACACCTTCATAATCATTTGTTTGAACTAAAATCGTCACATATGTTTCAAGAATATCACCAAATAATAAAGCTCCCGTTTCAAGTAACTGTTCACATTTGTCTTTCGCTTCTTCCATATGCTTTAACTCTAACAAACAAATAACAGAAGCGAGTTCCGTTTGTTCCGTTTCTGCATTATACTGACGTAATATTTCAAAGCAGCGCAATGCATCTTCGAATTTCCGCTCTTTCAGCGCTAAAAAACCTTCATCAATATATCGCTCTGATAGTTGCGGAAACAATACGACCGTATTTTCTTTTTTATCCATACGTCCGCCTCTTTTTCTAGATTTTAATTATCTTTAAAGTAAATATATCAAATGAGTAATGAGAACACAACATCTCAAAATCATTTATTTGAAATATGAAAATATTTAATTTTTATATTTCAATATAAGCAAATCCCTACTCAAAATTAAAAATATACAAATAAAAAACCCTCAGCAATGAAAGCAGAGGATTTATCATTAATGGAAAGCTTTTATAATAGTGGGGTATATAACAAGGGTAATAATTTGGAGAACAATAATTGCCATAACAATCATGCTAAAATAGAAGATTGGTTTACTTCGCTTCATTAAAAACATAATAATAAGCATCGTACAAGCAAACAAACTTAAGAAGAACAAACTCGTTGTCGAACTAAGTATACCACTTGGGACAAAGAACAATAACACTACACTACAAGTACCTATAATTCCAAATAACCATTCCATTCATTCACTCATTCCCTTTCCCTCTCATGGCAGTTTTTTTACTAAGCAATTAAATGTTTTACGACATCAACTACATACGTCAATTTCTCATACGCTACAAATCCAAATGCAACTGTTAAACCCGTTACGATTAATCCCTTCATCATTTCTTCCTCCTCGTTTTATCGTTGTTACCTTCATTATAGGGGATTCGCAATTTGTTACCATCGAACTTCCTTACAGTTACCTTACAGAATTGTAAGATTTCAAAAAAGGGATAAAAACAATTTATATCACTTGAGGGGACTTCATGGAATTTCTCTATAATCACTTGCAAAATCAGCTCTTTTCTCAGCAACTTTTTACATATTTTTAAAATAATATCGTTACTGCCCTTCACTTACCTTCAAATATTTTAAATTATAAGAAAACAATTCATTGAAATCATGTTACTATATTTTTATACAATTAAGAATTTAATTTAAAAGGGGGATATGTATGTTTAAAAAAATGGCTGCAGATGTATTAGGACTAAGCGATGTAGGATCGGTCATTACGCCGAAAGATTACGATAAAGTTGATGCTGATGATTATGTGATGCATGAAGACGGGGAGAAAATTTATTTTCTAATTAAATCAAAATCAGATGAATATTGTTTCACAAACAAAGGATTAATCCACCTAGATGGCACAAGTGCAACAAGTAAAAAACGTACACTACGCTGCTTCAGCTATAGTAAATATCAAATTAAAAACGTAGCACTCGAAACTGCTGGAACGATTGATTTAGATGTAGAAATTAAGTTCCAAATGGGCGATGAGCATTATTCAATTGATGTTCATAAAAAACATATTGAGGAATTAAAAGATTTATATAAAGCTTTACTTAAAATAGAAGAAATCTCATACGACAACGATATTACATTGCAGTATGCACATAAAAGTCTAGATATGGCTTCTAACGCTTTCAGCCGTATTTCAAACGCACAAGTAAATTTAGCAGAGCAGTTTAAAGAAATGAACGAAATCGCCTTTAACTGGCTTGTTGATACAAAGAAACAATATAATGTGAAAGATTATGGTTTTGTCTTTGAGAAGTTTATTAATAACTAATTTAAAATACACAAAAAACCTTGTTATCAAAAGATAACAAGGTTTTCTTAGCGCCCCAGGAGAAATTCGAACTCCCGCCCCGCTCATTTCCGTACTATTTTATATATTTTGATCGCAGTCTTAATATATCTTCTCCTTCGCGAATGCCTGCCGATCCCTTCCTTACATTTTTTACGACAGTCCAATTCGGGTTAGTTTCATCACCGATGTTCTGTACTGTAAAGTTGCCATCACCATATTTCCGGTGACCTTCTGCCAATTTCTCCGTTAAATCATTCTCATTTGATCTCGCCATCTTTGCGCCATCTCCCTTTTTTATACAACCTTCTTAAACTGTCTAACCAATCACAGGTCTAGTCAATTGGAGATTCTCGTTTTCCGCTTCTATTAATTGTAACACACTGTCGGGGATAAGTTTCGATAACGGCTGCTCAATCGTACTAGAATGGTAAAAAGTTTTATAACATTCCATGTGAAAAATTAGGAAAATACGAATATGGATTTAAATTCCACCATAAGCCTATTGATTTTTTTAATTAAATAAGAGGAATAGGGCGCATAAATGGCGCTCTTTTTATTTAAGAAAAAGAAGTACTATACAACTGCTTAATAGCGAAGGAAAGGTCGCAGATATTAAGAATGAACTACACTTATAACCCAAACATAAAATTTTAGACAAACAAAAAACCTTGTTATCAAAAGATAACAAGGTTTTTTTAGCGTCCCAGGAGAGATTCGAACTCCCGAGCCAATCTATAAACTTTGCGTCATAATAGCCGATACAATTCAGATGTTGAAACATTCCAGTTTTCGGTCAAGTGACCTTTTGAGAAAATCTTATCCTATTATATAGCTCACCGTCAAGACAAAAAAAAGCCCAATCTCATAGACTGGACTCATCATCATTATTGTTTACGAAATTATCATTTATGAAAATTATCTAATTTGTATTCCATGTAGTATTCATCACCAGAGATTTCCTTACGTTGCGGGATGTAGGAAACTTGACGATGCTCACTTTCAATCAAAAAAGCAAGAACACCAATAATCCTACTAAGCAATTCAACTTTAGAATCACGATAAGCACCTCCCATCAATAACTTCATCTACTTAGCATGGCTTCGTACACGAGTTAATCTACGGTCAAGTTCTACCGACATATTACCATCAAGGATGTCCTGATCCACTTGAGTAAATTCTTGATAGAATTGAGCTTCCATCTCAGAAGGGTGTCCATCGAATATCTCCTTACGGCAATACCACACGTAAGCATCCGTTTCTTTAAGTACATTTAGTGGTTTGTACTCACGGACAATCTTAGGATAATTATTTTTGTAGCGAGGAATCAATAAGATGTCTTTATGGAAGAGGAGACTTTCAAGAGAGGGAGTAGCACCCGAGAGGATTTGCTCCCCAGTACGGATGCTACCTGTATTGATTCGTTTCATTAAGGAAGATACCTCTGAGGCTGATACAATAAAGCATCTACCATCAAAGGATGAACGTACTGTATGCAACGCACAGGATTCTGTATGTAGACCTTCGTCCACAACGTGTAGACTACTCATTTGAGCCACCACCTTGTGCCATCTTCTGTAAAGTATCAAACGCTGAAGGAATCTCACCGGAGCCTACTTGAAGATTATAGTCTGATGTTTCAGCCATATCCGTAAGCAATTTCTCTTGATGGTAGATATCTTTTGCCACTTGAGAGATGTTGTTTACATCGAATGCTTGTTGCAAGAATTCAGCACGTTTGGACACTCCATTCGTACGGTGATCTCCACTAGAGAAATGCTTCCACGCATCTTGTCCGTATACGGCATCATAGTCAGTACCTAGTTCAAGCATCAGCTCTGCTCTCATCCCCTCTTGAGAGATTAGCTGATAGAATTTGTCTGACTTAGAAGTTTGGGGCATGTCATTATTGACAAGGCGTTGATACAATACAGGTTGGGCTTGCTTGATTGATTGTTTCTCTTGAGCATCTAATGTGTTGAATACTTCAGGTGTCAACTCTACGGCTTTTGTTACTCGTGATAGATTGTCCGTTTCCATATAGACAGGAACACCGTCAATAGTGTCAATGATTTTATCGTTTTGATAGTCACCGTATTGGCTAAAACGTTGGAATGCTTTCATTTGAGTTAACTTTTCACTCTCTGAGGCAAGGCGTTCATCTAGCTTCTGAGCCTCTCTCTCAGCTACCTTCATAAACATCTTTCCTGTTTTGCTTTGTAAGAAACTTTCTAAATTCATTATAATTCCACCTTTTCTAATTGTATTGGCTTTCGCCTAATTTATTTTTAGTCGTAGACAATGCTACGCTTTATTTTGATTCATCAATGATTTCTCCATCTAAGATTGATTCATCCGTAATGTCTTTTCTCATACGTCCCTCATGGGCTTGTACAATTGAGATGTCATCTTCTGAGATATCTACTGTGATTTGTCTATTCGTCTTAATGTTAAGTTGAGTATGTCCATCTTTGAGGATGCCATTGGCTTTAGCGAGTAATTCAACGTAGCGGTATCTATCTCTGTGAGGAACTGCTATTTGCTCTTTCTGTCCCGTACGAGGATTGATTACTTCATCGTAGATTTTATTTCCTTGAGAGTCTCTTCCTCTCATTACAGACGTAGCATTCTGAAGTGTTTCCACCTCTCCAGCTACGTGTATGAAGCTCTGAGAGTTTAAAATCACTGTAATAGCCGTACGGATATCCATGCGTTGCATAAGTTGGTAGCCGTACTTTGATGTGAAACCTGCATCGATTGAGGCTTTTGAAACATGAAAGTTGTGCTCTATAAGTTTATGTGCAAAGTTGAGGTGCTTCGGTAGAATACTTGTGAGTGCTGGGTGGTCGGAGGTTGCCATTAAAGAGGCTCTTGCATTCTCGGAATCTGAATTTGATAGCTCTATTCGTTCCCTAGAAGGTTTTACTTCATTAAGATTGTCATTAGAGGGAGTCAACTCATCATCAAAGGTAACATCAAACATCGGCGCTACCTCCTTTATGGTAGGCTTGTCCGTCTACTGTAAGAGATCCATTGTGACCAATCTCTACAGAATGACCTTGCAAGGTCTCTAACAAGTAATTCCATACGATGACGGAATCATCGATGGTTTCCTCTGAGACTGGAGCCCACGGTAGAGCGTTTATAAGTTGTTGGCAATAAAGTTGACCGCTTCTGTAGGAGGTTCCGCCTCTGAAGAGTCTTGATACTTGGCGCTTGTTGATGCCAACCTTTTCAGCTAGCTTTACAAGGCTAATATTGTTGTGGCTACAGTGCACTGCAAGGAGATACTGAGCCATCTTTCGGTATCGAGCGTCTATGTGTTCCAAGTGAGGACTTACCTTAAATGTAGGATTTTTTGTGGACATATTCTATCAGCTTCTTTCTTTATGGTATAGGTTTGTCTTGCGTGGACAACTAAATGTATAAAGGAAACCTCCGAGAGGATACCCGATGGAGTTGGGGAAACTTTTATCCCTAGGGAAAGTATCCGTCAGAGGCCTACTTTATAGAAGAAGTGTGCGGTACTCCTTCTACGAGGTAGAGGTTTTCTACGCTCAATATTCTAAAACGAAAGGAAAGAAATGGAATCACAAAAGAGATGGATAGTTTAATGGGAATCAAGTCCCTTTTAATAGAGAGATAAACTAAGGAGTGAATCTAAACTAGATAAGGAAACCAAACAAGAGAGAGGGAATGTTCGATACGGTGAACGGTGCCGTAAGGAGTTCTAGAAAGATACGATTCATCAACGATGCAATATCACTTGAAATCATATCCTTCAGCGCACACCTTAGATGTGCTCTCGAGTGAGAACCCATAAAGTGGCGAACAAAGGAGAAATTCCCTGACATAGTCAAGGAGAAATAATTGCCACCTGAGACAATAGCTTGAATGAGAAAAGGTGGTGTCATTCGCTTTCAAGTTTCCGCTAGAAAGTGCTATTACCAAGAAGGGTGGCTTCTTTCTTGATACTTACATTATAGAGGAATTGTCCCACGAAGTCAATACTTTTAGATAAAATTTTAATTATATCATCAAATAAATATATCTGTCAATAAAAAACTGAAAAGCCCAATCTTCCGAAGGAATTGCCCCAACACACGCGAGAGAAAATTTAGAGGTAGCTAGCGAATCAATCTCCAAGGGAAAAGCCAGCACATGTACAGTAATTCTTATAGGGTTGCTTCCCGCCTCCTTCAGTGTCTTCATTCTAGACACCCCCTAGGGTGGTATCCCCTTGTGTAGTCTCTCAGCCGTATGTAATTCCCTCGAATGGTGGCAAGCTTAGAAGGGTGATACGATGTGTCTGTCGTTGTCCTCTTCATGTCTTTATCTTCTTCTTACTTATTCTCAATTGTTTTTCTTTTTCTTTCCTCTCATCGTCTCCTCACTTCCTTAGTTAATTCCCTTTGTTGTATCATCCCTTCGGTGACTGTACTCTGTGGTGCATCAGTATCCTCTGTGTGCCGTGCTACATTATGGATAGTGCTACAATATTCCGTGTGTGTATGTCACTGTGTGGTAGTTCCTGTGCTATCTCTGTGTGTGTTGTCTCTCTGTGTATCCACAGTTGTTTCTATATTCTCTCTGAGGGTGGTGGCTATGGTGGATACTGTGTATCTTATATGAATCCATATCTTTGTGGTTGGTGCTACAGTGGTAGAGTATGTAGCTGTAGGATGTAGCTCTAGCGTTTACGCCTAGCCGTATGCACTAGCTACAAGGGTGTATCTGTAGAGGAGTGGTGGTATCTGGCTGGACATATCATGGTACACTTACTATTGGATCGTTAGTGAGGAAAGGGTAGGCAATTATCTTGTAGGGTTTGTATACAGTATGTACCATATCTGAATAGTTCTGATGATACTAGGCTATACCTGTCTGAGACCAGGATTAACTTACTATATTACAGTAACTCAGATAAAGTTATGGCTATAAGATTTATTATGTAAACTAGAATGCACTTCTGACGGATACCCTCTCTTTAATGAAACCCCTTATGGATCTAGGCTTCATAGCATCACCGTATATTGTTGCACTATCTCATGAGGAAGTAATACTGTTTATGCATTGCGCCATCTTGTATGAGTATTCATTAAAGTGTATGAGAATCTATTGAGAATATTGATACTGTAGGGTTTTCATCTGAAATGGTTGCATATACTTTAGGGGATGCCTTGGAAGTGAGGAAGTATTCGTAGAGAATACCCTATAGGGTACATTTTATCTATGCAAATCTGAATTGTAGAGGATATATGCTTAAATGAAGTCGGATATGTCTAACACATAAGAGTATATTTGTCACATACATTGGCAATACCCTTTAGAGTACAATCTTTCAAGATTCGTACTTTCCAGTCACTAAATCAATCGAGTGAGTATCTAGTAAGGATTATCCGAAGAGAAGTATCTTGATTGCATTCAATCATGCAAGATCATTTAAGTACTGTGTCGTTCCTCCACATGTGTTTCACTTCGCTCACACTAACCGTTAATCCTATCTATATGAGAATATTAATCATTGTGATAGAGACGGTGCATCTTTTCGCACTGGCTCAAGGTTTGTACCATTAATGATTAATCTCATTACAGAAACAGCTAAATGTATTACCTTCGGCTATTCCCTTCAAAGTAAAGAGTATCTATAATATAATGTCAGTGCCTCCTAAAACCCCCTTCATACCTAGAGCACCAACGGTTACAGCCATTTTTTTAATGCACATGAGGAGAACTTTTTGACAATTTCATGCACATATATAGAACTTTTTAGCACTTTAACTTCGATGAGTGATTTGCTATAATGTCTCTAGAAACAAAAAAGCCCCGCCAAATCTGTAGGAGGAGGAAGGCGAGACTTTTTAGATATTTATATTATTTACGGTAATTTCTCTTAGAGAGTGTTGTCTCATTGACGATGCTCTCTATTATTTTTATATCGACAATTTCAGATGTCTTGCTGAAGAATGTAGGAGAGACAATCATGACTTTAGCGATACTTCTACCAGTTCCAACTTCCATACGGATCAGGACTTTCTTTTGGATAAGTTTACGGATGTATTTGCTCACTGTAGCTGAATCCATATTTAAATCTGTAGCGATATCTTTAGGGCGTAATATCTCCATATCAATCTCATGTACTTCCCGGGGATTTGTAAGTAAGATATGGTGTTTCGGGTGCATATAATTGAGCAGGTCTGATAAAAAGCCCAACTCAGCTAGATTAAACTGTTTAGATACATTCAACATTTCTGCTTGATATATTCTCACGAAATCAACCGCCCCTTTCTGTTTTCCACATGCATATATATCTTTATTTAGCTCATATACTTTCGATTTCCCTTCAGAGTATTCCTTTGCTAATCCAAACTCATTAGTCATCCTATCGAGTAGTGGGGATATGTGATTTCGGTGTTTCCCCACCTTTTCAGCTATTTCACTAATTCCTAACCGTTCATAATTGCGATTAACAACTGACCCCTGTGATTTTGTCTCTAAGAGTGTAGCCATTACAAGCAATAACCCTTTAATTTCATGCGGTATAAATACACCTAGTTCCCTATGCGCTTCCACATTCTGAATAGAGTACTTCCTACGGTCAATCCCGACTAGGTGTTTAATAGCTCTCACCTTCTCAGCTCGTCTCCGCTTATTAAACTTCTCATCATAGGTCTCGAATACACCCCCATTCTCATGAGCTTCCTGTTTCAGTTGTTTGACTGTTTTTTCCATGTCTAGCCTTCTTTCTTTCCAGTATATTCCTCATATCCTGAGGTCTTGACATGATATAGCGTCTATCCCCTATTTTCAAGTACATATCCTCAAGTTGTTTCAAATATAAGGTATATAAGTCTATTCCGTTCCAATTGTAAGGTTCGTGATATCGTAACCTTTACTCTAGTTTTCGAACAGCTCTTTTACCTTTACAACCAAAGAGTTGAGAACGGTGTGAAGAAGGCGATAAGCATAATTACCTAGCCGCCAATCCTCTTTCAATTTCTCGCCATAACGGTTTCTCGTTATATAGATACTTCAGTAGATCAACCGTCGTAGCAATACCCTCTCCTATCACCATACAAGCAATATACTCTATGTACCTACAATTCAATATCCCGTTCGATATATGTAAAACATAATCTATTATTATTACCATCGTTTCATCACTATGTTTATATCTCTTTTGAATCCTCCGTATGATTTCAAGGTGCAACTCTAAATACTTTACATCTCCTTCCCCCGAAACAGAATCAAAATAGGATTCTAAAGTATGCTGTTTAATGTTTCTTGAATACCCCGATAATCGTAATCGTTTGTATACCTCGCTATTTTTCTGCATTGTGCCGTTCCTCTTCCCAAGAGAGTTTTGTACATCTTATAATTCGATTATATCTTTTTAACTCACATCAAAAAACAGCATCGGAATATCCACTTAAATAACAAAATTCCTTTCGTTCCACATGAAACGCTTATTTAGAGGGAATATAAAACTCTAATGACACATGTAAATATTTATCAGAACAAAAAAACAGCTAAGTAAATTCTACTTAGCTGTTGATATCATTTAGTCTCTCTTGTATTTTCACTAATAAATCATATCCCCGAGGAAACTTTTTCGCTTGCATTTTTACTGATAAATCATGTTATAATGTAAACAGATAGTTAACTCCTAAAAATTGCGACTTTCCCATGTTATCAAAATTCAAATATTTTGTAAACAAAAAACGGAAGGTTTCTGTATAAAAGAGTTAGCAATATACGTAAACTAATAAAGACAGAAGTTTCTCAGGCTCCTGTCTTCAATAACCCATCACTATTTGTGGTGAATAGATGGTGTGGTTAAATCATCAATATGTTATTTTTCATTGCGGGAATCATCCTTATCTTTCTCAGGGAATAGGATGATTTTCGCTTTTTTATATAGGTAATTTCCAACTAACGTTCCCGCTTTGACCCCAACAACACCAATTAACCCTTTTGCGATCCCAATCAAAAATTCTGTACCTAACATTCCGAACATAGTACCACCTCCTCTCCCCCAAAATGGAAAGAGAGATGAAAAACCACAAAATCTACAATAGTGTGCTAGAGTTACTTTTTGATACCAATTCATATTATGTAAATTCTTGGTGCCTTCTGTATATATATTGTATTATGTTTCAAAACAAGACACAACAGATATGTATAAATTCTTTCTTTTTTTAAATTTTACTTTTAGACAAAACAGTCGATTTTTTTCAATAGAACGGCTATGAAACAACATTCTAAAACTCATATCAATAAAGTGCTTTTCAAAAAAATTGTCAATGAATTTAACCTTATTTTTAAAAAAGTCACCAATATATTTTGTCATAAAACGGCAAATGCTGGAGGAATATACTTCTCCAGTGTCATGCAAAAAGAACTGATATAAAACGAGAATCCGTTCTAAAAAACGATTACATTTATCAATTTTACTTTATTAAATATTATAGACTTTCGTTGCTCGTTACATAATAACAGATAACCATTGTAAGAAAAGATTATTATTATAGAATTTAACTTTATTTATGAACGTAGGTTTCTGAATATGTATAAATTACTTGCCCACCGCGTTACGTGTTCTCAATAATATTTTTAAAATCTTCCCAACTTACTACAACTTTCCTGAACATATAAAATACATTTTCCGTTGCAATATACTCCTTTATCTCACCATTTTTCATCTGTTTTAAAATTGCAATTGCTTATATTGTTTTTCATCCTACACCTTTATATGTACCAGATAACTCAAATTTTGAGACATTAATTTTCATTCTTAATACAAATCCTCTTATACTTGCCTATGACTCTTTTTTGTCGGCAACCTCTTTATTTCCCCTATGATCGGAGTAGTCAATGATATTCCCTTTAAAAGGTGTTGACTTTAGGTCATCCCTTTTACTGAGCATGGCTTAGATTGATTAAGAAACGGCTTGGACAGAAAATATCTACCTTACATCGTAAAAACAAAAGTTAAAACGACATAAAGTAGATGCTTTAATACTGAGCTAGGATGAGTTGCTGAAGTATCCGTATTGTATCACCTTGTTTAAACACAGAGATTTCTCCCTCAACGGACTTTCTACTCACAAAGCTTGTCCTGTGAGCTTATATCTATCCGTTGCCACCTGCCCCGTAGGACACCAAGCAGCCACCGAACCTTTAATGGTCGTTCGCACCTAGACTACACCCAGCGTAAACAAGGAAACACTTTAGAGGGCATACGCTTAACTTCCTGACATCGGCTTAGCTAACCTGTTCAAGTTTATGACGTAGTCAGGCTACGCTCTACGAGTGTTAGGTCATTCCTCGTTTGGAAATCCCGTAGCTCAGCACCTAAAAAGGGCAATACTTAAGAAGCCTTGCATCCCTCGAATTTTTTCGATAGAATAAAGGTACTGAATAGACAGGATTGTCCGTATTTAGTTTTTATCGATGAATTTTAGGGTCACAGACTGCGCCAACAGTCTACCCTGCAAGGAGCATCCGCCAAGATGCTCTTTTTTATTTACAGGAAGTTTCTAAGACTTTCCACCACTTCTTCCTTATCTAAATGTAAATATCTTGTTGTAACAGCTAGATCACTATGTCCTAGAGCCTTAGAGATTAGAGCTATATTCGCACCCCTCTTGAGTAAATTCTTCGCAAATCCTCTTCGCAAAGCATGAGCATTTATATTCTTCAGACCGTAATCCCTAGAATGTTTACTCAGTCTCTTAGTTATATTGTTATTTGTTGGACTCGTAGCAATCCGCCCTCCATTTTTCGTAACGAATAAATAATCGTTCTTTACATTACACTCTTTCCTGATAATATCATTTTGCTTCATAAGAGCACCTAAGACCCTAGCAAGAATATCATCAAAGGGTAAATGTATAGATTCGTGATTTTTAATAATCCCACCGTCAATACGTAGCACTTTATTTTCTAAATTCACATGTTTATGCTCCAATTGAGACAACGTTCCAACTCGAATACCCGTCTGATACATAAGCAATACAGATGCAACATCCCTCAATTCTATAAAGCGAGTTAGATCTAACATAGAAAGCAGAAGGTTAATTTCTCTATCCGTTGCACCTTCTTTAACAGGGCTATCAACCTTTATTTTGATACTCTTCCAAAAGTTAAACTCAATCCAACCGTTATCGAAGCATCTTCCTAGAAACGCTTTGAGACACTTCAAACGTGTTAACTTGGTTTGATTACTAACATTCATGGATGAAAGCCACAAATAGATGTGATCAACGGTTAACTCTTGGAGAAACTCAGCACCCGTCATACTCACAAAATGACCAATATGCAACTCATAATCGCTAATAGTACGATCACGTAAGCCTGTTGCTCTCATTTGACGTATTACTGTAGAGAGCGCCTTCTCAATAGTTAGACCCTTCACTTGCTTCCTTTCCAGCTTCCGGTCAAAAATATTCGATAAGTCTTCGCTAATCGTTAAAGAATCACGTTTTTTAGACATAAAAAAATAAGCCTCCTAACTCGATATTGACCGTACACTGTACGTTTCAACTTTCGAATTAAAAGGCTTATTTTACGGGGATTCAACGCTTCCCCAACAAGGTTTTTTTAGCGTCCCAGGAGAGATTCGAACTCCCGACCGTACGCTTAGAAGGCGTATGCTCTATCCGGCTGAGCTACTGGGACATGGAGCGGGTGAAGAGAATCGAACTCTCGACCAGAGCTTGGAAGGCTCTTGTTTTACCACTAAACTACACCCGCATATGTTATTTTATTTTTCTTCGTTAGCGCCGTTGCCCTATCGACAATATTTATTATATGTATAACCATACATAAAGTCAACACCTTTTTTAAAAGAGGATAATTTTTCTTATCCTCTTTTAAAAACTGCTTGTTCAACTAGTTGTCCGTCTAATGTTTCAAAACGAACTTCCATTTGATTTTCATCCATTTCTAATAAAGCAAATGTCTTTTCTACACGCTGACGTGGTAATAAAATACTGCCTGGATTAATAAATAAAACGCCCTCGATTAATTCCGCACCTAATACGTGAGAATGTCCAAAGCATGCAACTTGCGCTCCCACTTCTTCAGCATGGTACGCTAGCGTTTGTAATGTCATTTTCACATTATGGCGATGTCCATGCACAACTAAGAAACGAATTCCATCTACATCAGTTACAATTTCATCTTGAAAGTTAGCATAATCACAGTTTCCTTTTACAACATGGAAACCTTGCAGTTCTTCATGAGCAGACGTTAGCTCTGAATCACCGCAATGAATCATGATATCTACTTTCCCTTCATATTTCTCTTTCAACTGCTGTAATTCCTTCACAGAGCTATGACTATCGCTTACGATTAAAGCTTTCATCATTCTCTCTCCCTTATTCTCCTAAAAACCATTCAGGGATTTTTTCTTCCAGCTTACGCAGAGCACGTCCGCGGTGACTAATAGCATTTTTCTCATCTGAACTTAGTTCCGCCATCGCTTTTTTATATTCTTCCACATAAAAAATAGGATCATATCCAAAGCCGTTTTCCCCGCGGCGCTGTTCTAAAATATACCCTTCGCACGTCCCGTTTACAATGACAGGCTTTTTATCAACTTCAGGGAAAGCTACTGCTAATGCACAGTAGAAGCGAGCTTTTCGCTTATCAAACGGTATTTCATTTAATTCTTGTAACACTTTATCAATATTGGCTTGATCATCTTTCGGCTCTCCAGCAAAACGAGCTGAATACACGCCTGGTTTTCCATTTAAAGCATCTACAATAAGACCTGAATCATCCGCAATTACGATTGCATTCAACTGTTTGCTTAAACTATCCGCTTTTAAAATTGCATTTTCTTCAAATGTTTCACCAGTTTCTTCGACTTCTTCAATATGAGGAAAATCGTGTAATGATTTTACTTCTAAATCAAATCGCTCAAATAACTCAGCAAATTCACGTACTTTCCCCATATTTTTTGTCGCTACAACAACTTGTTTCATACTTTCCACCTCTACTCTATATGAGATACGATGTCGCCTAACGCTTCTTTTTGCATGTCAATCAGTTGGAAAATGCCCTGTTCTGCAGCATCAAGTAATTCATTTAACTGTGTTCTGCTAAACGTCGCTTCTTCTCCAGTTCCTTGCACTTCAACAAACTGACCTTTTCCAGTCATAATTACGTTCATATCAACGTCTGCTTTAGAATCTTCTGCATAGTTTAAATCTAAAACAACACCTTGTTCTTCAACAATTCCTACTGACGTTGCTGCTAAATAATCTTTTACTGGAATTTTAGATACTTTTTCTGCTTGTAATAACTTCTCAAATGCTAATACCATTGCTACATATGCACCTGTAATAGAAGCAGTTCTCGTTCCACCATCCGCTTGAATAACATCACAATCAATCCAAACCGTTCTTTCACCAAGTGCTTCTAAGTCAACTACCGCACGTAATGCTCGTCCAATTAAACGCTGGATTTCCATTGTACGTCCTGTTACTTTCCCTTTACTTGACTCCCTAATTGTACGTTGTTCTGTCGCACGTGGAATCATCGCGTATTCAGCTGTTACCCAGCCCTTGCCTTCTCCACGCATAAACGGCGGGACACGCTCTTCAATTGTCGCTGAGCAAATTACCTTTGTATCCCCAACCTCAATTAATACTGATCCCTCTGGATGTTTTAAATAATTCGTATGAATATGTATATGGCGTAATTCTGTTTTCTCTCTACCATCTACTCGCATAAAAATAACCTCCTCATAACTACTTGTTAGTATAGCCAAATTTAAATGTACAATATGTATACAATAAAAGAAGGGGAACCCAAAAAGCAATTCCCCTTTCTTACTTAAGTATATCAAATTATTGGTGATTAAAAACTACCTGTATTCACGTTTTCTGGACGATCTACTGGTTTTATTAACTTTCCACCCTTTTCGTCTATAATATTTGCTTTACCATTCACTTCAATAGAGACGCTTTTCACGCCTTTCTTTTCAGTTAAAGATAAAACTAACGACTTCAATACATAATTTGAAACCATATTTTTATCTGGGTTTATAAATATATTTTCGTTAAAGTTTAATGTAAGATTTCCATCTTGTAATTTCGGATTCGTAATAAGCTTAACTCCTGGATTAAAATCATTCAGAAGCGATTGATGAATCGGTCCTTTTACGAGTTCATCTATAATTGCTGCATAATCATTTTCTTTTCCTTCTACAACGCGGCGTGTCACTGGTACGTAGTATTGCTGTTTATTATTATTTTGTGCCATAAAATAAAGTGTTACTGGTTTTGTATTCGTTACATCTGCTACTTGTTCATCATCGAAGTTAATACCGTTAGCACGGCTCACCCCTTCACCAAGCGGTGTACCACCAACAGGCATCTTCGCTAATTTCTCACCATTTATTTGGAACTGCACTTGTTTTACTTCTTTAAATTGCGTCAACGTCCACGCTATTGACTCAACGATTTGACGCTCTTCTTCTTTTGCATAGTTTTTCATTTCTTGTGAGAAATCAATGACTGCCGTCCCATCTTTTTTCAAATCTAGGGTCATCGATGTATTCGCTGGAATGACTGCACGGAACCCATTCGGTAATAAATTCGTTACCGGTCCATCTTTCACAAGGTACTCTAACGTTTGCTGAATAACCTCATTTGCTTTCGGAGTAGGTATAGCTAACGTTTGCGGTACAACATAGCCATTTTTATCAACAAGGTATAGTTCTCTATTCACCATTTGTCCTTGCTTATCTTTCTTAGATACTTCTTTCTTGCCAGCCTCTGTATACGTAACTTGTTTTGGCGGATCAATTTGTTCCGTTGCTTTCTCCTGATTTATAAAGCCACACCCTGTTAGTAAAACAGCACTCACAGTAGCACCAACAACCCATTTAAAAGTGGATTTAGGCATGCCATTCCCCCCCTAAAATCTAAGTTTGTACTATTATGTATACGAGCTGTTTCATGTTTTAGAACAAGCTGCGCTTCTTACAAACAAAAAACTCCTGATTTCTCAGGAGTTCACTTATATGAATTCTACTATTATTCTTTTTCTAAATAAATATGTTTCACATTTTCAATTGGCTGACCGAACCATTTTGATGCAATTTCTTTAAATAGACCTATTTTTCCTGTTGTTAAGAAGAGATGATCACTTTGTTCCTCTCCCTCATTCAACATTTTACTATGGTATAAAATTGTACTTACTTCACGCGCTGTTTCATCACCTGAGCTAATGAGTTGTACTTTATCTCCCATTACTTTTTTAATGACAGGACCTAAAATTGGATAATGTGTACAACCTAAAATAAGTGTATCAATATCAGTATTTTTCAGCGGTTGCAACGTTTCTCTTACAACTTCATATGCCATTTCACTTTCAAAATTGCCACTCTCTACAAGTTCAACGAAAGGCGGACACGCTAAACTTTCTACCATAACACGGTTATTAATAGACTTTAACGCCTCTTCGTATGCACCACTTTTCACCGTTCCAATTGTTCCAATAATCCCAACATGATACGTATTTGTCACTTTTAAAGCTGTACGTGATCCTGGGTGAATAACTCCTACCACTGGAATTGGTAATTGTTTCTGCATCTCTTCTAATACAACCGCAGTTGCTGTATTACACGCAATAACTAACATTTTGATATTTAAATCTAGTAAATGCTCTGTCATTTCCCACGTAAATTGACGCACTTCTTCTCTAGAACGCGGACCATAAGGGCAACGTGCTGTATCCCCTAAATATATAATGCGCTCTTTCGGCAACTGACGAATTAATTCCTTCGCTACTGTTAAGCCACCAACTCCTGAATCGATAACACCGATTGCTCTATTCAACTTCATCACCCGTTTTCTCATTCATCATCTTATTTTATCATTATATTTTACACACTTTAAGTTCGCTCACTTAAACTGCTTCTGTATGAAAATTTTCATTTGTACCTGTATAGACTAGGACCTTTTTTATTTTGCTCCTTTTTTGCATAATTTGCAAGACAGAAAAATAACCGACCTTCTATATGAAAGTCGGTTTCTTCTATATAAAGCGCGTATTTATTACTCCATCTTTTTTTGGAAAGAAGACATTCCTATTAATAAGAAGAAATGAGCAAAAATTAACATGACGATTAACATAAAATTCAAACGATAACTATTTGTAGATTCCATAATTTTGCTCGCAACAGCTGGTCCAAATGCCATACCGAAAAAGTTAATTAAATTATATAAGCCAAGACCGACTCCAACTTTAGCTGGATGTAATGTTTTCGGTATAAATGTGTTTACTGACACTTGAATAGCTGAATAACTCATAAACGTTAAAATAATCGCTACTAAAATAACCATTAAGTTCCCATTCGGAATAAGCCCTAAAATTAAAAAGCCAACGATCATAATGACAGACGCTACATAAATCATGTTCACATTTCCAAACGAAGGGACAATCTTCCCAGTAATAAAACTAGATACAATACCAAAGAGTGATGCAACAAACAATGCAATTCCAATAACGAATGGAGACAATCCGTGCTCTCTTCCTAACAGTAATGGTAATAATAATAAACTAGCACATAACGCCACATTCATTATAAATCCGACCGCTATTAAACGAAGAAATGGTTTATTTGTAAACAACTCAATATCAATAAACGGATGCTCCGCGTTCTTCATACGAACGGTGAATAAAAATAAGAAAATAACAGATAACATAAATAGCCAACTATTAATATTTACACCTAATAAAACAGTCGTAATGAATGCAAATAATAACACCGCTCCGATGTAATCAAAATGAAACGCTTCAGCCGTATGTTGCGCTTCTTCTGGCATGAATTTTATAAGCAGAAAAATCCCAACTACTGAAATAATCATAAATAAAAATAAATATGGCCACCCTAATGTATTTGTAATTGCTCCGCCAACTAAAGGGCCAATGCCTATCGCTAATGCAATAGAAGAACTAATCATCGCTAACGCACCAGGCTTCTTAGCAGGAACAACTAACTTTGCCACCGCAATCATACTAAGCGCAATAAACGCCGCGCCCCCACTCGCCTGCACTAATCTTGCAAGAATGGTAATCGTATAAGATTGATTCATAAATCCAATAGTAGAACCTGCTGCAAATATGATAATTGAAATGATTAATAGTTTTTTTAAACTATAACGATCAGCCAGTTTCCCATAGATCATCGAACCAATACCGACAACTAAGGAATAACCTACTACAACCCAACTTACTTTCGATTGACTAATGGATAAATCATGAGCAATATCCTCTAACGCTACATTAAATAAAACCGCATTCATCGGTCCTAATAAAACAATAAAACATAATGTGAAAACAAACCATTTTGAATGGTTACTTATATCTTTTCCCATGTGTAACACCTCTCCTGATTATAGTAACTGTAAATAAAAATGAAAAATAAAGTTATTCAGCGCCTCTATCGCTACTAAACAACTTCATCAAATGTATATATTTATCGCGCGACAAACTGGATCCGAAACGAAACATGTATGTTGTTCGATATTCATGGAACTATCATAGTTTCAGCATTACAGTTTGTCAACGAAAAATATACAAAGTAAACTGATTTAGTATTTTTAGTTTACTTTGTTCAAAAATTGTTATACACTAATTTCGAATCCGATATAAGGAGGACTGACATGGTTATTCAAGTTTGCAATTTCTAACTTAATAAAACCAAATAAATAGAAAACTTTTATATAGAAGAAACATTACAGGAGGATTATGATGAAGAAAAAAATGTTAGTCGTATTAACGAGCGTAGAAAAATATCCAAATTTAAATCGAGCTACTGGTCTTTGGCTTGGTGAAGCTGTCCATTTCGTTAAAAAGGTTGAAGAAGCTGGTTATGAAGTAGATTATGTTAGTCCACAAGGTGGCTATACACCGATTGATCCACATAGTTTAGCAATGGCGGAGAGCGTCGATTGGGAATGGTATCAAAAGAAAGAATTTATGAATCGTCTCGGTTCTACAATGAAACCGAGTGAAGTGAACCCAGAAGACTACGCCGTTATTTATTACGCAGGCGGTCACGGTGTAATTTGGGACTTCCCAGAAAATAAAGAACTTCAAATGATTAGCCGCGACATTTATGAAAATGGCGGAATTGTTTCCTCTGTTTGTCACGGAGCTGCTGGTTTATTTCACATTACATTAAGTAATGGGGAACGTTTAATTAGCGGTAAAAAAGTAACAGGATTTTCAAACGAAGAAGAAAAACTAGCGGAACTAGATCAATTCGTCCCATTTTTAACGGAAGATGAACTCATTAAAAATGGAGGACTTTACGAAAAAGCTGCGCAACCTTGGGAAGCTTACGCTGTAGAAGATAATCGCGTTATAACTGGCCAAAACCCAGCTTCAGGTGGTCCAGTAGCTGAATTAGTATTACAACACGTAAACAAATAACAGATAATAAAAAAGCAGGTTTTCCATTACTATAGGAAAACCTGCTTTTTTTACGAAATCATTTGCAAAATAGCAATAACTTCTTTTTCAATTTCCGAATCATCAATTGCATCTATATACTCTGGTTTAAACAGTTGATACTTCTTCAATTGATAAAAATCAAGTATCGCTTTTTTTAACGTAATATCGTACTGAATACAAAAAGAATGATCTATAATACGTCTTAACATCACGTCATCTTGCACCATAAATAATTGTGCGTTCATTTTATTAAAGTAACCTTGTTCCATACCCGCTTCAAAAAACATTTGCAAATTATGATTACGATTTTGTTGTACAGCGACTAGCTGATCAGATAAGTGCGGATATGCCTCTTTCAAATCTTGCAAAAAGACATCAGAAATATATGTCACACATTTTAAAGAGTGAATAAATGTCTTTTGGAAACGTTCTGCAAAAGACATACTTTCATCCTGATTATCCGCATCTCCTTCAAGAAGATAGTTCATAAAATCTTCTACTACAGCTTCAATAATCTCATCTTTCGAAGAAAAACGTTTATATAAAGTAGCTTTACTAATATCCATATATTTCGCAATTTCATCTATTTTCAATTGGCTAAAACTCGTTTTTCTAATAACGGGCTTTATTTTATTAATATAAGTATTTGCACACGCAACTTTTCTCATTAAAAGAGCCTCCCCTTTTGTCCATACAAAATAGTATAGCAAATTCACGATTAATTATAAATGAAGTCACTATACTCAATACATCTTTTTAGTTTAAAGGTCATTTACACTATAGAAAAAATGCCCGCTACCTTGATGAGTAGCGAGCACTTTTTCTATAATGTATTGACAGCTCTTCTTATAGCTTTCCCTATTTCCATACTAGACTGCGGATTTTGCCCTGTAATTAAACGCTCATCTACTACGACGTGCGGCGTGAAATTTGGAGCCACATAAAACAAAGCCCCTTCTTCTTTCAATTTACTTTCTAATAAAAACGGCACCCGCTTTTCTAAATGTACAGCTTTTTCCTCATCATTTGTATAACCTGTTATACGCTTACCAGCAACAAAAAACGAGCCATCTTTATTTTTCACACCGACTAAAGAACTTACTCCGTGACACACAGCCGCTATAATCCGGTTATTGTTGTACATATTCACGATTAAATTTGCAACATATGAATTACCTGGAAAATCTACAATCGCCCCGTGCCCACCACCAAATAAAACCGCATCATAATCCGAAAAATTAACCGTTGAGATCGGCTTCGTATTTTGCAACAAAGAAGCGACATGCTTAAATTCACGAGGTATCCCGTTTGGAATAGACACTCTATCAATAGGTACTTTACCGCCCTTTATCGACACAATATCAACATCGAACTTAGCCTTTTTAAATACATTATAAGGAGCTGCGAGCTCTTCCAGCCACAAACCAGTCGGGTGTCCATTCATATCATGAGCGCTTGTTGAAACTAACAATATCCTTTTCAACATATCCCCTCCTTACTACCTATTTATGTATGGAGTGTTCTTATCATTCATACAGCAAGCGGAAAAACGAGAACAACTAGCTGACCTTTTTTATGAAAGTCTGCTTATTGTTCTCGTTTGAATTCTTTCATACAAAGATGTTCACAACCTGATAACTTTATCTCCAGCGCCACGCAATCGTGTTATCCTCCATATGAATAGCGGGTATATTAATCCCTAAATACCGCTGATCATCCTCATCAAAAATAGACCAATTTTCTTCATATGAAAATTCAGAGTCTATGCTTTCAAAATCAAATACACTATCTTCGTCTACCATCTCACGAAAATATTTTTGGAACGGTTTACTATTCTCGAATAAACGAATTGTTCCATACATCCATGGCATATCTCCAAAAACATCTTTGATTTCACCTATCTCCATATCCTTAAAATACAACTTCATATGTGCACCTTCTTATTTATAAAGTGAAACTTTAATCAG
>NZ_MAOE01000034.1 GCF_001884185.1 Bacillus albus | reverse complement strand
TCTGGACGATGCATTTTCTTTACTAAATCATAATACGTGCTTCGTGGAATAGTAGCTAGCTCCACAAGTGCCTTCACCGAATATTTATGCCTTAATTCATAGACTACTTGCGCTTTGTCTCGTTTCGTGATTTTTCCTTGTTTTGAACTAAGGCATTCAACTTTTTTAAGTACTCATTTTCCATTTCAAGCTGTTTAATACGCGCTTCAAGTGCCTCGACTGACCCGTTAGCTAAAGCTTGTTTTAATTGTTTATTTGAATCTTTTTTCATGGATGGACGCCCCTTTTTCTTAGATTGAGGGGCATCAATTCCTTGTGTTTCGAGCTGTTTTTTCCAAACAGAAAG
>NZ_MAOE01000033.1 GCF_001884185.1 Bacillus albus | reverse complement strand
TCTAGTTTAAATTGTTGTGTGTAATTTGTACATCGTTTTAGAAAAGCTTCCAGACCATTCTGTCTATATTGGTTTATCCAATTCAAAATGATTGTGTCACTTATACCGAGAGATCTACCCATTTCTTGATAACTTTCATTCCCGTTCAAATAACGTAGAACGATTTTTATTTTTTCATCAGCTGTAAATTTAGCCATAGAAAAACTGCACCTCCAATTGTTAGACTGTGTCTAACAATTGGGGTGCAGTTCATAATTTGCCATTCCTTAATGTAATACATTCCTCCAAACTAATGAAAATTAGTTTGGAGGAAAAAAAGATAAATTAAATCGTAATTTCAATTTGATTACCTTCAGGATCGCTTATCACACTTTCGTAATAGCCATCTCCAGTGAAACGTGGTCCATTCAATAAAGGGTAACCATCATTTTTTAATGTTGTAGTTAATTCATTTACACGTTCTTCACTACCGACAGAGAAAGCCATATGAGCATAGCCAGTTATGTTGGGGTTAGGCTCTTTTTCTATACCTTTTTTACGCATAATTTCAAGTCTTGCTCCAGATTCGAACGTAATAAAATAAGATTCAAATTGTTTCACTTCATTATGATATAAAGAGTTCGATTTACCATTAAAGTACTTCGTATAGAAAGAACGCATTAATTCTAAATCATTTACCCATATTGCAATATGTTCTATTTTCATAGTTTTCACCAATCCTAACTTAACTAATTAGGTTTTCACTTTATAAAAATTGTTTTTGCATTGCAAGAATTTTGATTGGGTGTTGAAGGTGGTATTAATTTTTGGTTATTTATGAGCATACAATGTGTAATTAAGTAAAGGAGAAACATAAGTAATTAAAGAAAAAGGTGATTGTATCATATGAATCCATTTGAGCAAATGATGTACGTTGGTGTCATTATGTCTATTGTATTATCCGTAATGATTTTAGGATCTTTATATTATAATCCGCGTCTTTCGCTAACTGAGTATCCGAAAGATATTCAAAAGGTAGTGTTTCCAAAATCGATTCATGAAAAAAAGCAAACGATTTACTTTAACATTGCATATAATGCTATTCTTTTCGGTACTCCTTTCGTTTCTACATATATATTACATAAACATGAAAAATTATTATATATTGATGCCTATTTACATACTTTTGGTATTTTAATGATTTTTAATGTAGTAGATTTGTTTATACTGGATTGGCTAATCTTTTGCTGGATTACCCCAAGATTTGTTGTTATTCCTAGTACAGAAGGCATGAAGGGATATAAAGATTATAAGTTTCATTTAAGAGGGGCTATGGTCGGCACAAAATTTTTAGCGATCGTAAGTTTGTTTGTGGCAGGAATCGTGATAACTATGTAGTATAAAAAGTATTGTTTCATTTTGTTTTGATAGTAGAATTCTAGGTAACTTTAATCAAACTAGTATTAGTATATTTTAAATTTTTATAATACAACCTCATCAATATTAATATATGTTATATAGAGCGAAAATTCATTTTATAAAAAGGGGTGTGTCATGAAAGAAACGAATGAATCTTCTGGAAACGATGTAAAGGAAGATATAAAGTTTTCTATTATAATCCCTGCACATAATGAAGAAAAGTACATTGGAAAATGTTTAGATTCCATTTCAAAGGCAGCGGAAGCATATAAAAATCAAACTGAAGTCATAGTGGTTTTAAATCGTTGTACAGATAAAACAGAAGAAATAGCAAAGGGGTATAACTGTATTACATTAAAAAATGACGATAAAAATTTATCAAAAATCCGAAATGCAGGAGCCGCGATAGCTACTGGAGAAATAATCATTACTATAGATGCTGATACGCAAATGACAGAGTCTTTTTTGTCTAACGTAGACAAATATTTAGTTTCAGGTAAATATATTGGCGGTGGGGTAACCGGTAAGTTTGAAAGAATATCTTTAGGAATATTTGTTTCCGCATTGTTAATAATAATCCCATTATTTTTTAAGTACGGGGCTATATCTGTCGGGATTTTTTGGTGCTATAGAAAAGATTTTATGGCGATTAATGGATTTAATGAAAATATGCTTATGGCAGAAGATGCAGATTTTGCAAAACGTTTAAAAGAATGGGGAAAACAACAAAATAAGAAGTTCGGTACAATAAAAAATGGAATGATAACTTCGTGCAGAAGATTTGATACATATGGAGATTGGACTTTAGTTAAAAATCCAAAAATAATCTTAGCGTATTTAAAAGGAAATGATAAAAAATATGCAGATAAAACATATTATGATAATCAAGAAAGATAACTGTAGAAATTCTTAAACAAATAGCCTTTTGCTCACCTCATTTTATATATGATGAGGTGATTATTTATGTATAGAACGAAAATGTATAAATTTGATATTTTTGAAGAAAAAGGATATTTTGAACAACAATATATTAAGTAGTATTAATATATTGTTACAAAAGTTTTGATATTCTGTGAAAATACCTGATTTTATGGAAGCATTTGATATAATAGAAGTCAAAAAAACGTAATGGAGGCTAATATGAAAAAAATAATTGGCGCAGCTACAGCAACAGTTTTTGGGATGGGGGCTTTTACCACAGTTGCTACTGCAGAAACAATCGTAACAGCGGATGTACTCAACGTACGTGAAAAACCGACTACTGAATCAAAAGTTGTCAAAAAAGTAAAAGAAGGAGAAAAGTTAAAGGTTATACATACGGAAGAAGGATGGTCCAAAATTGATTTAAATGGTAAAGAAGTATTTGTAAGTGCGGAGTTTACAAAAGATGTGTACTATGTAAAAGCGAACTTGTTAAATGTCCGTTCTGATGCAAGTACAGAATCAGAAATACTTGGCAGATTAAAAACAAATGATGTAATTGAATCAACGCATCAAGTAAAAGACGGTTGGTTACAATTTGAATATAAAGGAAAAACAGCTTATGTAAATGTTTCTTTCCTATCAAGTACAGCACCAGTTGAAAAAAAAGCTGAAGAGAAAACGAAGCAAGTAGCAAAAGTACAAAAAACGGTTAAAGCTAAGGAAGAAGCTAAAACACAAAAGGTAACAAAGCCTAAAGAAGAAGTGAAAGTACAAGAAGTAACAAAGGCTAAGGAAGAAGCGAAAGTACAAGAAGTAACAAAGCCTAAGGAAGAAACGAAAGTACAAGAAGTAGTAAAGTCTAAAGAAGAAGTGAAAGTACAAGAAGTAGCAAAGGCTAAAGAAGATGTGAAAGCCCAAGAAGAAGCAAAAGCCAAGGAAGAGGCCAAAGCAAGAGAAATAGCAAAGGCTAAGGAAGAAACGAAAGTACAAGAAGTAGTAAAGCCTAAAGAAGAAGTGAAAGTACAAGAAGTAGCAAAGGCTAAAGAAGATGTGAAAGCCCAAGAAGAAGCAAAAGCCAAGGGAGAGGCCGAAGCAAGAGAAATAGCAAAGGCTAAAGAAGAAGAGAAAGCCCAAGAAATAGCAAAGGCTAAGGAAGAAGAGAAAGCCCAAGAAATAGCAAAAGCTAAGGAAGAGTCTAAAAATAACATACAGTCTGCTAAACGTGAATTAACGGTAGTTGCGACAGCATATACTGCTGATCCAAATGAAAATGGTACATATGGAGGACGCGTTTTAACTGCGATGGGGCATGATTTAACGGATAATCCGAATATGAGAATTATCGCGGTTGATCCGAAAGTAATCCCATTAGGGTCTAAAGTTTGGGTAGAAGGTTATGGAGAAGCTATCGCTGGTGATACGGGAAGTGCTATTAAAGGAAATCGTATTGATGTTTTAATGGGTTCAAAAAGTAAGGCTATGAATTGGGGAAGACAAACTGTTAAAGTTAAAATTCTTTAATAAATATAGTTATCTAGATAGAAGTCAGTTCTCTTTATTGAGGCTGGCTTTTATTTTTGGATCGCAACATCAGTAAGAATCGCATCAAATATATCTTTTTGCGTTAAGTTATCTGTAAAAATAGTTTCTCTGGCAACCTTAATGGTATCGTGCGGATTATACCATTTTTGTAGGGAATCTTCACCAAATTCATGCCTTTTTTCCCTTGTATTATGTCGTCGAATCGTTTCGTTTAACGATAAATCAAAGTAATATGTATAGGCGTTTCCTTCAAAAAAATGTATTAATTCTTTCAACATTTCACCGTATCTTCGACTGTTTAAAATACCTTCTAAAATAACAAACTCACATTTTCCTTTTCCGTACTTTGTAATTTCAAATAGTAAATCATGCGATAAATTACCCATCGTATCGTGTACTCTAAGCATATCTCTACGTACAACATCCTGTGATACTAAAAGTGTACCATGTCCGAAATGTTCTTGTAGTTGCTTTGCGATTGTTGTTTTACCACTTGCGGAGTTGCCTCTAAGAATGATTAATGTTGATTTAAGTATAGGATTAGACATAATGAATTCTCCCCATTACGAATGATCATATAGAAAATTTTAACAAATAAACTGTGGAAAGTGTATAATTAACGGGATGGAAATAAAAAGGTGGGAGCTAGATGGAACATGAATTAAATAAAGCGCAGCCGATTTGGAAACGGACATGGTTTCGCTATCTAGAGGCATTTATAATTGTTCAATTACTATTTATTACTTGTGAGATTACAGGATGGGCACCAAATTTTAAGCCAAGTGGAGAGTTTTTAAATAGAATTTTACAGTCTGAATTTTTCATGGAATGGTTCACTCCATATGAAATTCCTCATTTTAATGTGTTTACAGCATTTTTTGCGATTACATTGTTACCATACGCATTAATAGGTGCAATGAAAGATTTCACAAAAAGGAAAAATATAAATAATTAAAAAGAGGTATTATATGCTATTTCAAAAAGATCATGTATCGGTACGGTACGTAAAAGAAGAGGATGCGCAGGTCATTTCAAAATGGTTAACAGACCCAGAAGTCTTGCAGTATTACGAAGGGCGAGATAATCCGCAATCTGTAGAAATGGTACTAAATCATTTCATACATAATCCCAATAGTCATGAAAAAAGGTGTGTAATAGAGTTTAATGATATGCCAATTGGTTATATTCAAATGTATCCAGTTGATTCTGAGTGGAAAGCTTTATATGGCTATGAAGAATCACAACATGTATGGGGAATGGATCAATTTATTGGTGAGCCAACTTATTGGGAAAAAGGAATTGGAACGAAACTCGTTCAGGCAGCAATTACATATATTATGGAGAACATGGGAGCAGAAGCAATCGCAATGGACCCGAAAGTAAATAATGAACGAGCAATAAAATGTTATGAAAAATGCGGATTTAAAAAGGTGAAGATGTTAAAGGAACATGAGCTGCATGAGGGGAAATTAGAGGATTGTTGGATGATGGAGTACAAACAAAGGGGGCTGCACAAAATGAAAAAAGCTTTAATAGTAATTGATGTGCAAGCAGGTATGTATACAGTGGGAATGCCAGTACATAACGGGGAAAAGTTTTTAGAAATATTGCAAGAACTTATTGGGGAGTGTCGTTCTAATGATATTCCAGTTATTTATGTACAACATAACGGACCAAAAGATCATCCGTTAGAAAAAGGTACAGAGGGCTGGAAAGTGCATGAGGCGATTGCTCCGCAAGAAGGGGATCGTATCGTTGAAAAGACAACACCAGATTCATTCCATAAGACGAACTTAAACCAAGTATTACAAGAAAAAGAAATTGAACATGTTATCATTTCAGGAATGCAAACAGAGTACTGTGTGGATACGACAACGCGAAGAGCGTTTAGTGAAGGGTATAAAGTAACGTTAGTGAGTGATGCACATAGTACGTTTCATACAGATGTGTTACGTGCGGAAGACATTATAAAGCATCATAACGTAGTGTTTGGAGCATTTGCTGATGTTGTTACATTAAAAGGTTTGAAAGAAACTGTCTCTAAATAAGAGGCAGTTTTTTATTAGAAGAAATCATGTCGATAAGTCGATATAATTTCACGTACCAAAATGATAGCCTAAAAAAGGAGCACCACATAATTAAAAAGGGCGCTCCAGCATCAAAATGTTACTTCTTCTTATCTTTATCCAATATATTCTGCTCCTCAGCAAATTCCGTACCATATGCAAAACGGCGATTAATATGAATATTATCGTTGTGGTGCCTTGTGTGTGAGTTAGAGAAGCGATGAACGATTACTTCAGATAATGTAAAGACAATAGCGGAAAGGAAACTACCCCATGCAATTTGCATGTAATTGTCTAATAAAATATTACCGAAAATCCATACACTTAAATACGTTAGTAAGAAATCCGACATAATGGCACCAGTATTGCCTATTCGGTTTAATATGATTTTATCGACGAACATATAGGATACGATTGTAACAAAGAGACTAAATGAAATAATTTGGACGAACGTTGCAGGGAAAAATAAAGCGAGTCCAATACTAAATGCGATAATGCACGATATAAACTTGATAAGTACTACAGTAAAACCATTCAATATTTACACCTCCGATTTATACATAGTTTTACAATAAATTTAGGAGTTCATACATTGTAAAGAATATATTTACATAAAACTTTTTCACGTTTGTTTTTTTGTCTAAATATTAAAAAAACAAAGAAAAAATGTTATAGTAAAATGAGAGTATATGACATTTTTAGGTAAGGGGGAATCCTTGGTGTGGATTACTTCAGAAGTAGAAATTCCAGATGAGTTAATTGATCATCTGGAACAAGGAAAGTTAGTACTATTTGTTGGAGCGGGGGTTTCTATGAAAGGGAAATCTAACTTACCGAATTTTGATGATCTAGTTGATGAAATTGCAAAAACGTTATATGTCGAAAAACGTGAAATAACAGAACCTCATGATTATTATCTTGGTAAAATTGCGAAAACAAAAGATGTACATCAAGTTGCAAGAGATTTAGTTCATACTGAAAAGTCAAAGCCGAATCCACTCCATTATGCGATACCGAGGTTGTTTCCTTTAGATACAGAAGTCCGCATTGTAACGACAAATTTTGATCGACATTTTACAACTGCGATGAATGAAATGAATAGAGAATTAAACGTATATTATGCACCTGCGTTACCTACAGGTAGAGCGTTTAAAGGACTTGCTTACATACATGGCAATATAGAACAAGAGAAAGAAGCGTTAATTTTAACAGATGGTGATTTTGGAAGGGCTTACTTGACGGAAGGGTGGGCAAGAAGATTTTTAGTTGATTTATTCTCGAATTACACCGTTCTATTCGTTGGATATAGTCATAATGACCCCGTAATGAAATATTTAGCGACTGGTTTACCACCAAGTACAAGGCGTTATGCTTTTGTTGCACAAGGGGAAAATACGTACCACTGGGAGCATTTAGGAATCCGGCCGATTGTATATCCGAATAAAGGTAATAATCATCAATCTCTCGTTAAAGCGGTGAAGCGATGGGCAGAATTAATGGGGGATAATTATATTACAAAACGAATGCGAATCCGTGACATAGTAACTGTTCCACCGTCAGTAGAGCAGGAACAATTATCCTACATAAAACAATCAATAAAGAAAATTGAAACAGTCCGCTACTTTGTTGAATTTGCTCATGATTATGAATGGGTGGAATGGCTTGAAGCAGAAGGGAAATTACAAAATTTATTTTTAGTTACATCAAACTATAATGAGGTAGATGAACTACTTGCAGAATGGTTAGTGGAACAATTCCTTTTTAGTCATCAAAAAGAATTATTTCAATTAATTTTTAAAAATCAATCTAAAATATCTCCGTTATTATGGAGAACAATTTGTAGTTACTTAAGTGAAACGAAAATTGAGATGGACCCGGTATTGTTCGCAAGATGGGCACTTCTTTTATTAGAAACAGCTGAAAAAGATAGTAAATCGATTGAAATAATTTCTTGCTTACTGCAAAAATGTTCTTTTCCTGAGCATAAAGAAATTGCTTTATTGTTACTAACGTTTATTTTGGACGGAAAGCTTAAGTTGAAGCGGGAGCGGAAATGGGGAAATGATACGCAAGAATCAATAGAGCTTGAGGAATCGAGTCGATTACCAGTGTCTACATTTTCTTATGTGGAGCAAATTTGGAATGAGAAGATGAAACCGCATATTGCCTATTACGCCGTACCAATTATGATGATGGGTATAGAAAAGATGCGAATGTTATCACTAAGGCAAACGGCATTGAAAAAAAGGGATAAGGAAAATGTAGAAAAAGAGTTTCAGCAAAATGATCTTGCGTTTTTAATTCAAATTGTAAAAGAGTGTTTAGCTTATTTATGTGAAAACAATGAGAAAAAAGCAAATTATTATATTACAGAAATGATAGAAGCAAACAGTATACTTCAGAACCGAATTGCAATTGATGCGATGAATAAAAATATATTCGTTAGCGCGGATGACAAAATGAAATGGTTGTTACAAGAAGGGATTCTTTTAAATGTCACGTATAAACACGAAGTTTTTCAACTTATAAAAAATCATTTCGCATCTTCTTTAGAAAAAACAAAAGAAGAAGTCATTCAAATCGTACTGAAAGACCTTGCAGAGGAGAGGGCGTTTGATGTTTGTTTCGTGTTAGATTTATTATTCACTTGTGATTCCAATAGTCCCTCTACAGCAAAAGGTTATGAGGTAATGAAGCAAAAGCATCCTCACTTTCATTCTGATCGATACAGCGTACAAAAGAAAGAAACCACAGAACAAAGTATTACTTGTAACGTAACTGCTGATGGATTATTACAGCTGAAAGATGATGAAATTATGAAGCAAGTTCGTCAATTTTCTCAAGATGGTGTTTTTGAGCAACGTCATTTTTTAGAGATGTTATCGAAAGCATGTAAATTGAATACAGAATGGAGTATTTCATTTGCTTATCAATTAGTGAGCATGCACGAAATAAGTAATGAAGTGTGGTTTGTTTGTATTAGAGAGTGGAGAAATAACCGAGGACTGACAAATGAACAAATCCAAAAAGTTATTCCGTTATTACAGAAATTTGTTAGAAATGCTGCTTTTCATTGGTTAATTAGCAGCTTTTTATATGAAATTAGTAACCGATTAGAAGAATTAGACGAAAATAGCATACGCAACGTGAAACGGTTTGCTTTTTCACTATTCCCTCAAGTAATGAAAAGTGATACAGATTTTAAACTTGGAAAACAAGATTTTTACAATGAATCCATCCAGCATCCTGTTGGAAAAATGACAGCTGTATTATTAAAACTGTTATCATATGATCATTTATACGATCGTAACGTGTATGAATATTTATTTTTATTTGAAGAACAAGTAAGAGTTAGTTCAGAGCGGACAAATTACATGTTAGCTCGTTTAGTCGCAGATATAACATTTCTTTATCATATTGAGAAGCAATGGTGCCGAAAATATTTGTTACCGTACTTAGATTTAAAGAAGGAAAATGAGATTACGAAATATGCATGGGCAGGTTTATGTTACACGCAAATCAATTTACCTTTATTTACAGAGATGAAGCGATTTATTCAGTATGCGGTAGAACATTTGGAAGTATTACATCCGCACACGAGGGAAGCATTTTTGAAATGGCTCAGTTTTGTATTTATTAAATGTGTACTGTATTGGGAGCAAAAAACAGATTGGTTATATCCGTTGCTTATACGAGAAAATGAAGAAAATAAAATTAAATTTATGCAGTTTTTATGCTATTACATCAAAACGTTAAGTGCAAAAGAACAACAAAAATTTTGGACAGCTTGGCTTAGTATATTTTTACGAGAACGACCGAAAATGGGTGGAATTACAGCTAGAGAATATATAATGCTTTTACGTATTATTTTATTTATGGATGAAATAGTAGAAAGAGGATTATCGATAATATGTAAATCGTTTTCGGACGTGGGTGGAAAAGGGAATCAAACGGAGTTAAAACAGTTATTTAATGAAATACTTGAAAAGACAGAGAGTATAAAAATGTATAAAGGATTGTATGCAAACGTATTTTTCACTTTACTGCAAACGCTTCAGGAAGCTGATTTACTAGAAACGGAAATCCTTCAAATAAAAGAAGTATTAATCCGGTTTGGAGCCGAAAAATGTGTATTAAATGCAATAGATAATGAGATAATTCGCATCGGAATTGTTATGGAGAATTTACAAGAAGAAATGTAGGGCGAAAGTGAAATTTTAAAAAATATATAAAAAGTTGTTGACAGTGTTTTGAAAAGCGTTCTATAATACGAATCATACTTATTCAATTTCAAAAAACATTTGAATAAACAAAGTGCAATGAAGAGATCACAGTAGTGGTTAGTCTTACTGTAACAGAGAGCTGGTGGTTGGTGTGAACCAGTACAGGGATAATCATGAATTACAGTCTTGGAGCATCTTTTTCGTAGTAAAGATAGTATTGTCTTTATGAAGAAAAAGCGGTCAATTGATCGTTAACAGTGAAGAGAGGTAGATGGAAAGTTAGTCTACAACTAGGGTGGTACCGCGATAAATATCGTCCCTACTGATTTATTCAGTAGGGACTTTTTGTATTTTAGTGGTCCAACTTGAAAATTAAATATTCATGCGTTGAAAGGAAAAGCAGTAGTTGTTGTTTCCCTGTAACAGAGAGCTGGTGGTTGGTGCGAACCAGTACAAAAACAAGAGCGAATTACAGTCCTAGAGCATCTTTTTCGTAGTGAAGATAGTATTTGTCTTTATGAAGGGAAAGACGGTCAGATGATCGTTAACAATGAAGAGAGGTAGACGAAAGAAGTCTACAACTAGGGTGGTACCGCGATAAATATCGTCCCTACTGATTGGATCAGTAGGGATTTTTTGTACAAAAAAGTGGATTTTTAGCTAGTAGATAGTGTCTTTGTACTAATTATTAGTTTAAAATAAGAAGAGGTATCGATTCCACTTAAAATTTGTATAATTTATCAGTTCAGAAAATAGAGAATTTTTCATTCTCTTACTATACTTTTAAAACATTAGAGGAGGATTTCCAAATGGCAAATCATGAATTAGATCAATTACGTAAACAAGTAGATGAAATTAACTTACAACTATTACACCTTTTAAATAAACGTGGTGAAATCGTTCAAAAAATTGGGGAGCAAAAGCAAGTACAAGGTACGAAACGTTTTGATCCAGTACGTGAGCGTGAAGTACTTGATATGATCGCAGAGAATAATGAGGGACCATTCGAAACATCAACGGTTCAACATATTTTCAAAACAATCTTCAAAGCTAGCTTAGAATTACAAGAAGATGATAATCGTAAAGCATTACTAGTATCACGTAAAAAGAAAAAAGAAAACACAATCGTTGATGTAAAAGGTGAATTGATTGGTAACGGAACACAAACGTTCATCATGGGACCTTGTGCGGTAGAAAGCTTAGAGCAAGTTCGCCAAGTAGGGCAAGCGATGAAAGACCAAGGCTTAAAATTAATGCGCGGTGGTGCTTTCAAACCGAGAACATCTCCATACGATTTCCAAGGTTTAGGAGTAGAGGGATTACAAATTTTACGCCAAGTAGCAGATGAGTTCGACTTAGCGATCATTAGTGAGATTTTAAATCCAAACGATGTTGAAATGGCATTAGACTACGTTGATGTAATTCAAGTTGGTGCACGTAACATGCAAAACTTTGATTTATTACGAGCTGTAGGTAAAGTTAACAAGCCAGTATTATTAAAACGTGGATTAGCAGCAACAATTGATGAGTTCATTAATGCAGCTGAATACATCATTGCACAAGGTAACGACCAAATTATCCTATGTGAGCGCGGTATCCGCACATACGAAAGAGCGACACGTAACACATTAGATATTTCAGCAGTGCCGATTTTAAAGAAAGAAACACATTTACCAGTTATCGTTGATGTAACACATTCAACTGGACGTAGAGATTTATTATTACCAACGGCGAAAGCAGCACTTGCAATTGGCGCAGATGCAGTAATGGCTGAAGTACATCCAGACCCAGCAGTTGCGTTATCAGATTCTGCACAACAAATGGATATTCCAGAATTCCATAGATTCATGGATGAGTTAAAAGGTTTCAAAAATAAATTATCTTAATTCCATATCATATATGCGCTGAAGAGGAAACAGTAGTGCTTATCTCCCTGTTAAAGAGAGCTGATGGTCGGTGTGAATCAGTACAAAGGTAAGAATGAATTACAGCCTTGGAGCATCTTTTCCGCGAACTATTGTAGGAAAAGACGGTCTAACGATCGTTAAAGAAGAAGAGAGGTAGACAAAAGAAGTCTACAACTAGGGTGGTACCGCGATAAACATCGTCCCTACTGAGCGCTCAGTAGGGACTTTTTTGTACAAAAAAATAGTAAAGGGGCAAGAGAAATGAGATACATTACAGCTGGAGAATCACATGGGCCGCAGTTAACAGTTATTTTAGAAGGTGTACCAGCAGGTTTAACATTAACAGCGGAACATATTAATAAAGAATTATTAAGAAGACAAAAAGGGCACGGCCGCGGAAGACGTATGCAAATTGAAACGGATACTGTTGAAATTGTAAGTGGTGTTCGTCATGGGATGACACTTGGTTCACCGATAACGTTAATCGTAAAAAATGATGATTTTAAACATTGGACGAAAGTAATGGGTGCAGAGCCAATTTCAGAAAAAGAAAGTAAAGAAATGAAACGTACCATTACAAAACCACGTCCAGGACATGCAGATTTAAACGGAGCGATTAAATACGGACATCGTGATATAAGAAACGTACTAGAGCGATCATCTGCAAGAGAAACAACAGTTCGTGTAGCCGCTGGTGCAGTTGCGAAACAAATTTTAAAAGAATTAGGCGTAGAAATTGCAGGACATGTACTTGAAATTGGCGGAGTAAAAGCAAAACATGTTTCAAACTTATCAATGGAAGAAATTCAAACAATTACTGAAAACTCACCAGTTCGATGTTTAGATAAAGAAGTAGAACAAGAGATGATGGATGCGATTGATAACGCGAAAAGTAGTGGAGATTCAATTGGCGGTATTGTTGAAGTTATAGCAGAAGGTATGCCGATAGGTGTTGGTAGTTACGTTCATTACGATCATAAATTAGATGCAAAACTTGCTGGTGCGATTATGAGTATTAATGCATTTAAGGGTGCTGAAATTGGCGTTGGTTTTGAAGCGGCAAGACAGCCAGGAAGTAAAGTGCACGATGAAATTTTATGGGATGAAGAACAAGGATACACGAGAAAAACGAATAATGCCGGTGGTTTAGAAGGTGGTATGACAACAGGCATGCCAATAGTCGTAAGAGGTGTTATGAAACCAATACCTACATTATACAAACCGTTAGCGAGTGTTGATATTGATACGAAAGAAGCATTCCAAGCGAGTATTGAAAGATCTGATAGCTGTGCAGTACCAGCAGCTGGTGTAGTAGCTGAGTCTGTTGTAGCATGGGAACTTGCACATGCACTAGTCGAACAATTCGGAAAAGATCGTATGGAGTTAATTCAGCAAAACATTACGCAACATAATAAATACGCAAAAGAATTTTAATAAAAAGGTGGTTTTAACATGCAAGTAAAAGATCAACTCTCGTCATTACAACCATATAAACCAGGTAAATCACCTGAACAAATGAAAGAAGTGTACGGAGATCATTCATTTGTGAAACTAGCATCGAACGAAAATCCATTCGGCTGTTCACCACGTGTTTTAGATGAGTTGCAAACATCGTGGTTGGAACATGCTTTATATCCTGACGGAGGTGCTACAACGCTCCGTCAAACAATTGCAAATAAGTTACATGTACAAATGGAACAAGTGCTTTGCGGTAGTGGATTAGATGAAGTCATTCAAATTATAAGTCGTGCAGTACTTAAAGCAGGAGATAACATCGTGACGGCTGGTGCGACATTCCCGCAGTACCGTCATCATGCAATTATTGAAGGTTGTGAAGTGAAAGAAATTCCTTTAAATAACGGTGTATACGATTTAGACGAAATTTTGTCAGGGGTAAATAATAATACGAAAATCGTATGGATTTGTAATCCGAACAATCCGACAGGCACATATGTGAATGATCGAAAATTGAATCAATTTATTGAAGGTATTAGTGAGAATACGTTAATTGTCATTGATGAAGCGTACTATGAATACGTAACAGCAAAAGATTTCCCAGAGACATTACCGCTTTTAGAAAAACATAAAAACATTCTTGTACTTAGAACGTTTTCTAAAGCGTACGGATTAGCTTCTTTCCGCGTTGGATATGCGATTGGACAGGAAGAGCTAATAGAGCAATTAAATGTCGTACGTTTGCCATTTAACGTATCTTCATTAGCGCAAAAAGCAGCGATGATTGCTTTTGGTGATGATGAGTTTATTGAGGAAATAGTTCGTGTAAATACAGAGGGATTACAACAATATGAAAGCTTTTGTAAGGAAAATGAAATTCCATTTTATCCATCGCAAACAAATTTCATCTTCTTACCGGTTGAGAATGCAGGAGAGATTTATGAAGCTTGTGCACATGCAGGATTTATTATTCGTCCGTTCCCGAATGGCGTCCGTATTACAGTCGGAACAAGGGAGCAAAATGAAGGAGTGATTTCAGTGTTACAACAACACGTTGAAAATAAAAAAAGAAAGTCTCGAGATGAGACAAATGCGTAAAAAGGTAGTTTTAATTGGAACTGGTTTAATCGGAGGCTCTCTCGCATTAGCAATTAAGAAAGAGCACGATGTAACGATAACAGGTTATGATATATTTCAAGAACAAGTAGAGCGTGCAAAAGAATTACATGTAGTAGATGAAGTAGCGGTAGATTTACAGCATGCATGTGAAGAGGCACATTTAATTGTTTTTGCTTCTCCAGTTGAAGAAACGAAGAAGTTATTACACAAATTAGCGTCATTTCGTTTACGAGAAGATGTGATTGTAACCGATGTTGGTAGTACAAAAGGGACGATTATGAATGAAGCAGAAGCTTTATTTTCAAAGGAAGTTTCTTTCATTGGTGGACATCCGATGGCAGGTTCTCATAAAACAGGCGTGGAAAGTGCAAAAGCGCATTTATTTGAAAATGCATTTTACATTTTAACGCCGATGAATCATGTGCCAAATGAACATGTGGAAGAACTAAAGTGTTGGTTACAAGGAACAGGATCTCATTTTCTCGTTTTAAATACGGAAGAACATGATTATGTAACAGGGATCGTTAGTCATTTTCCGCATCTTATCGCAGCTGGGTTAGTAAAGCAAGTGGAGAAACATGCAGGAGATAATCCGCTCATTCATCAACTAGCTGCCGGAGGATTTAAAGACATTACACGTATCGCATCTAGTAGCCCAAAAATGTGGAGTGATATTGTTAAACAAAATCGTGAGCATTTAATGGTATTATTAAAAGAGTGGATCTCTGAAATGGAAGATTTATATGATACAGTTTCGACCGGAGATGCAGGCGAGATTCAAAACTATTTTGCAGACGCGAAAGAATACCGTGACTCTTTACCAGTACGAAAGAGAGGGGCAATTCCTGCCTATCACGACTTATACGTCGATGTTTTAGATAAAGTAGGGGCATTGGCTCACATTACTAGTATTTTGGCGCGCGAAGAAATTAGTATTACGAACTTGCAAATATTAGAAGCGCGTGAAGGATTGCTTGGGGTATTACGTATTAGCTTCCAAAGAGAAGAAGATCGTATGAAAGCAAAGCTAGCGCTTGGAGAAGAAAAATACCAAACTTATGAAACAATTTAAACGAGAAGGTGAAAACGTGAAGGAAAGAACGATACAACCTGTTAATAACGGATTAAATGGTAACATTACAATTCCAGGAGATAAATCCATTTCACACCGCGCTGTCATGTTCGGCGCGATTGCAGAAGGAAAAACAACAATTAAAGGTTTCTTGCCCGGTGCAGATTGTTTAAGTACGATTTCTTGTTTTAAAGAAATGGGAGTAGACATCGTGCAAAACGGTGATGAAGTCACTGTAGTTGGCAAAGGATTAGAAGGTTTACAAGAACCGAAGGCTGTATTAGATGTTGGTAATTCTGGTACAACTATACGTTTAATGTCAGGGATTTTGGCAAATACACCATTTTTCTCTTGCGTACAAGGTGATGCATCTATTGCAAAAAGACCGATGAAACGTGTAACGAATCCATTAAAACAAATGGGCGCGAACATTGATGGGCGCGAAGAAGGAACGTTTACACCGCTAACAATACGTGGTGGAGATTTAAAAGCAATCCAATACACTTCGCCTGTAGCAAGCGCACAAGTAAAGTCAGCTATTTTACTTGCAGGACTTCGAGCAGAGGGTGTAACAGCTGTTACAGAACCACATATTTCTCGTGACCATACGGAAAGAATGCTTGAAGCGTTTGGTGTTACAGTAACGCGTGAAGGAAAAACAGTAAAACTTGCAGGTGGACAAAAGCTAACAGCAACAGACGTTCAAGTGCCAGGTGACGTATCATCAGCTGCATTTTTCTTAGTAGCCGGTGCAATCATTCCAAATAGTAAACTAGTATTACAAAATGTAGGGATGAATCCAACTCGTACAGGTATTATTGATGTTTTAGAGAAAATGGGTGCTACGTTCACTGTAGAGCCAATTAACGAAGGATCATCAGAACCAGCTGCAAACATTACGATTGAAACATCTTCATTAAAAGGAATTGAAATTGGCGGAGATATTATTCCAAGATTAATTGATGAGATTCCTGTTATTGCATTAGCGGCAACGCAAGCAGAAGGAATTACAGTAATTAAAGATGCACACGAATTAAAAGTAAAAGAAACGAACCGTATTGATACAGTCGTAGCAGAATTAACAAAGCTAGGGGCTCGCATAGAAGCAACTGATGACGGAATGATTATTTACGGGAAATCAGCTCTAAAAGGCAATACAGTGAATAGTTACGGTGATCACCGCATCGGAATGATGCTCGCAATCGCTGGATGTATCGCAGAAGGAAAAACAATAATTGAAGACGCAGAAGCAGTAGGCGTATCATATCCTACGTTCTTCGAAGAACTTCAAAAGTTAGCTAAATAAAGTGAAACTTTAATCAGTGGGGGTTTTCTTCATCCCCCACTGATTATTAGTTGAACCAATCGGACTTTAACGGGCAGTTGATCCCCGACCTAAATTCTTTGCTTTCGCTGAATTTTGAGGTGGGGGTCTTACTGCCCGTTAAAGCGGGATAAAGTAATGAGAAGCAGATACAAGATGTATCTGCTTTTTTATATTAAATTCGTGTCGTTAACTCCATATAATTTCATTCACCGTACTGTAATATTTTAAATTATGATACAATTCAAATAAAGGGAGGAGAAATATATGAACGTTATACGGTTAAAGGAAGATAAATTTAGAGAAGCATTACGCTTATCAGAATACGCTTTTCAATATAAAGTTGATGAAGATCGATTGCAGCAACAAATTACAAAAATGAAAGAAAGTCATGAAGTATACGGTATTATGGAAGGGGGGGACTTAGCGGCAAAACTACACCTTATTCCATTTCATATATACATAGGCAAAGAAAAGTTTAAAATGGGTGGCGTTGCAGGGGTAGCGACGTATCCAGAGTATAGAAGAAGCGGGTATGTAAAAGAATTACTTCAACACTCACTTCAAACGATGAAAAAAGACGGATATACAGTATCGATGCTACATCCATTTGCTGTTGCATTTTACCGTAAATACGGCTGGGAACTTTGTGCGAATCTCCTTATATGTCATATGACAAAGAGTGATTTAGTTATGAAAAAACAAGTGAATGGTACTGTGAAACGTTTCAGTAAAGAAAATCATCCAGAAGAGGTCGAGAAGCTTTATGAAACATTTGCAGAACGTTTTTCGGGTATGCTAGTTCGCGATGAAAAATGGTGGTTACAGACTATTTATGATGACTTAACATTAGCGATATATTACGATAAAAATAAAACGGCATCTGGCTACATGTTATATAAAGTTGAAAATAGCAAAATGACAGTAGAAGAATTTGTTCCACTGCATAATGAAGCGAGAAATGGTCTGTGGAACTTTATTTGCCAGCATGATTCTATGATTAAAGAATTTGAAATGACAGTAAGTGAAAACGAACCGTTATTATATACACTACAAGAGCCGCGAGTGAAGGCAGAAATTAAGCCATATTTTATGAGCAGAATTGTAGATGTGGAGCAGTTCTTTAAACAATATGAATTCAACTGGAACGATGTACAACAAGAACTAATTTTTCATATTACAGATTCATTTGCACCGTGGAATAACGTATCAATAAGGCTTGTGAATCATGAAATAACAATTATGAAAGAGGAAACAATAGATAAAGGAATAAAGCTAGATATAAACGCATTATCTACAATAATGTTTGGATATAAACGTCCGTTACAACTGAATGAATTAGAATTAATAAGCGGAAGTGAAGAGGAAATACAAGCGTTTGAGAAAATAGTTCCGGTAAGAGAAGCGTTTATTTATGATTTCTTTTAAGTTGTAAATAGGAAATTGTGCTGTCCCAAATAAAACTTTGGGACAGCACTCTCTTTAATTGCCGGTAAGTCGATATATCCTGAAAATCGCTGATATAATTTTTTCACTAAAACGCAACCATGCTTTGTCACGCACTTGACTTTTAATCCATGTAATTTATAATTAAAAACGGAATGAATTTTCATTCCTGAAAATAGAGGTGGAAAAAATGGCTAAAAACAAACAAGAGGATATTTTTGATGCTGCGATGCAACTTTTCGCAGAGCGTGGTTACGATGGTACGACAATTCCAATGATCGCTGAAAAGGCAAAAGTCGGTGCGGGTACTATTTATCGCTATTTTGAAAATAAAGAGGCACTTGTTAACTCATTATTTTCAAAAAGTATGTTAGAGCTTTCTGAAATGATAAAAACAGATTTTCCTGTTGAAGCAAATATTCGTGAACAGTTTAGTCATACGTACAACCGTTTATTTGAATTTGCGAGAAACAATGTGGATGCTTTTTTATTTACAAATTCTCACTGTGATAGTTATTTTCTTGACGAACAGAGTAAGCAAATATTTGACGATTTTATAGGCTTCTTTATGAATATTATTGAAGATGGAATCGCAAAAGGTTTTCTTCGTCCATTGCCTCCAGTTGCTTTAATTATTATTGTATATCAACCACTTGAAAAATTAACGAAAGTAATTGCAACAGGGCAATTAGAATACTCGAAAGAGTTAGTAAAAGAATTGGAAGAAAGCTCTTGGAATGCTATTAGAATCATTTGATTCTATAGCTTTATAAGGATAGGAATGAATATTCATTCCTAAATAGATTTAAAATATGAGATTAGGAAAGGATATTTGTGTAACTAAGGGAATGAACATTCATTCCGGGAAGACTAGTTTAATAGAGTTTACAAAACAATGTAATAGAACGATAGGAATGAACGTTCATTCCGAAACTAACGTGAAACTTTCAAAACAGGAGATGATTAAATTGAGTAAGCTAAAAAATTGGAGAAGTTTATCTTTTCTATTATGGATAGTTATTACAATTACAATGATTGTAACGATGCCTAATATGGATAAATTAGTGAAAGAAAAAGGGCACATTACGATCCCTAATACTGAACAAAGTAGTATTGCTGACAAAATGATAAGAGAGATGGATAAAGACGGGACAGAAAAGTATGAAATTATAGCTGTTTTTAATAGTGGAAGTAAAGCAGCGTTAACATCTGAGCAAAAAGAAGAAATAATAAAAACAATCCATGCTTTACAAAATGAAAAAGAGCAATTAGGAATTAAGGAAGTTGTTTCACATTTAGATAATAAAGATTTGGAAAAACAGTTGATATCTAAAGACAATACGACCATATTAACGCAAATCTCAGTAGATAAAAAATATGGTGAAATATCAAAAGTTGCAAATGAGCTTCATAAAAAGGTTAAAGCGAATGGCGTTAAAACGTACTTAACAGGAAGTGATTTAATAGCGGGTGATTTCCTTACATCCTCTCAAGAGGGAGTGAAAAAGACAGAAGTTATTTCTATCATTTTCATTTTAGTTGTATTAATCATTGTATTTCGTTCACCAATTGTTCCAATCGTTTCTCTTCTTACAGTTGGTGTATCATATTTAGTTTCAATGGGGATTATTGCCCACCTAGTAGATCAATTTAATTTTCCGTTTTCCAACTTTACACAAGTGTTTGTAGTTGTCGTACTGTTTGGGGTTGGAACAGACTATAACATTTTATTATATACAAGGTTTAAGGAAGAATTAAGTAAACAAGAAAATGCATTTTTAGCCACGAAAGAAACGTTTAAATCGGCAGGGAAAACCGTTTTATATAGCGGGATAGCAGTATTAATTGGTTTTGCATCTCTTGCTTTAGCAAGCTTTAAATTATATCAATCTACTTCAGCAGTAGCAATTGGTGTCGCAGTATTATTACTTGTATTAACAACGTTAAATCCATTTTTTATGGTGCTTTTAGGAAAAGGAATGTTTTATCCAGTTAAAACGTTTAAAGGTCATGAGGATAGTCGCTTATGGGGATTTCTTGCAAAAAACTCAGTAGCAAGACCATTTGTCGCTTTAATCATTGTATTTGTGATATCGATTCCTTTCGTAATGAAATACTCTAACACACTAAATTACAATGATTTATTTGAAGTAGATAATAAATATGAATCAAAGATGGGGATTAACGTAATAGAAGCTCATTTCCCACCCGGTTTCTCTTCACCGAGTACATTAGTTATTCGATCGGATAACAAATTAGATGCGTCGAATTCGCTTCAAACTTTAGATGAACTAACTGATAAGATTTTGAAAGTGAAAGGTGTTTCAGAAGTATATTCACCGACACGTCCAACTGGTGAAAGGATAAAAGAACTATATATAAATAAACAAGCTGGAAAACTAAATACAGGTTTAGGAGATGCCAATGGTGGTATTAAGGAAATTAATGATGGATTAACTACTGCGAAAGATAAAATGGGTAGTAAAGACTCAAATAGTCTTGCAAACGTTCAAAAGTTAATAGATGGAACAAACGAAGCGAAAAACGGTGTAACAGCATTAGGAACAGCATTAAATCAACTTTCAAATGGCATAAATGATGGAGCACAAGGTGCACAGCAAATTGAGAGTGGATTAACTTCAGTAAATGAAAATATAAATGTTTTATCTAATGCAACGTCACAACTTCATGCTGGTTATACGCAGTTAGAAAAAGGTTTAAGTTCTTACGATCAATACTTCGGAAGTATTTCTCAAGCGATTGATGGGGCGAAAAAAGGTTACGAACAAATTGAAATGTTAATGACCAATTTCATTCAAACGAAACCAGAATTAGCAAATGATCCGAACATACTGCAGACGATAGGAATTGCTAAAGAGGCTCAAAAGCAATTAGGTGTGCTTTCAAATGAATTGAATCAATTAGCAACGCAGCATAAAGCGGCGATGGGCTCATTTAAAGAAGCAAATCAATCGTTATTGAAAGTGGATAACGGTTTAAAAGAAATGAATAATGGAGTTACTAAATTGCAAAAAGGAGCAGCTGATCTTAAAAACGGATTAGATGAAGGTGCTTCCGGTTCAAAACAAATTGCGAGCAAGTCATCTGAGTTACAAACGGGATTAACGAAAATAAACGATGGGCAAGGCCAGCTATTAACCGGGCTTAAAGACTTGCAAGAACAGATGGGGCAATTACAATCAGGACTATCTAAAAGTACAGATGGGCTCAAAAAGGTAAGTAACGGACTAGGGGATGCTCAGAAATATTTAGGAGAACTGAATGAATCAAAAAGCTCTGAGAAATTTTATATTCCAAAAGAAGTTTTAGAGGGAGAAGATTTCCAAAAAGCATTGAATACGTACATGTCACATGATAGAAAGACTGCTAAAATGACAATCATTTTAGACGTAAATCCGTATTCAAAAGAAGCGATGCCAATTATTGAAGAAATTAATAAAACGATAGACGGTACGTTAAATGGTACAGAATTACATTCGACGAAAAAAGCAATTGGAGGTACAACAGCTAGAAACGTCGATTTAAAAGAAGTAACAGGCCAAGACTTCTTACGTACAGCTACGATAATGTTAATTGGTATTGCGATAGTATTACTCGTTATTACACGGTCATTTGTGAATACAATCTTCATTATTGGATCTTTACTATTAGCTTATTTTGCATCACTTGGTATAAGTGAACAAATTAGTGCACACTTACTAAATGTAGAGTCATTAAGCTGGAATGTACCATTCTTTAGTTTTATTATGATTGTCGCTCTAGGTGTGGATTATAGCATTTTCGTAATGATGCGATACAATGAGCTAGAGGGAGACCCAGCAACAAAAATTGTAAATGCCTCTCGTCACATAGGAGGAGTTGTATTATCGGCCGCGCTTATTTTAGGTGGTACATTTGCTGCATTAATCCCTTCAGGTGTATTGACGCTTATACAAGTAGCGTCTGTTGTTGGTGTTGCACTGTTACTATTAGCTATCATAGTAATGCCAATATTGTTACCTGCTTTAATAGGATTAACGAGTAAAATGAAGAATTATGCAAAGAAATTAAGTGAAAGGAAATAAAAGAATCCCCTTTTAAAAGTAACTGGTTCAGTTATAGGAAAGAAAATATAAAATAACATACAAATTAGGGATTCTAAATCACATATGATTTAGAATCCTTTTTTTATATAGTTCACTCAAATAATGGTGGACTATCTTTTTAAAAAGGTAAATGGAAAATTTATGTTAAAATAATGATAGAGATTGTGAAAAAATGTTCTTAAACTAACGGTCAGGTTACTTTAAGAAGGATTTTTCAAAGGAAATGGTGAAATAGCTTTTTACACTAACTGGTGCTTTAGTTGAAGAAGGAAATAAAAACGCTCAGAATATTTTCTGAGCGTTTTAGTTTGCTATTTATAATACGAAACGGGGTGCGAAATGCATACAAATTATTGTGTTATTTCTAATGGTTATTAACATTTTTCTCTCCCTAAACTGAACCCGTTCTTTTAAAAGGTGATTTTCTTTATTTTATAAACTTGTCCATCACATCTTTATATTTTGTGAATTCTTCATCTTTCATATCGCCATTCATTTGTAAAAGAAAATTTCCATTGGCGTGTGTATGAGAGAATAACATAGGAGCAGAATTTCCTAATTCATCGTAATATTTCTTTACTTTTTCTAGATCTTCTTTCTTTGTAATTTCGAATAATCGACCGCCTTTATCTTCACCAAGAGCAGGTACGACAATACGTTTTCCTTCTTTTCGAAGATTGCCAAATTCTTTTTGCGGAAGATCGGTAGGGTTTTCTGCTTGGAGATCAGCATTTTTAAATTCAGTGATAATCGAATCAACAGTTATTTTTGTTTCTTTTTTCTCTTGTTTTGATTCAGTATGTGTTTTTGCATTGTTATTACTACATGCAGTTAAGGAAGTAAGAGATAAACATAATGCTCCAATTATTAATATTTTCTTCAAAATAAACCCTTCTTAAAGTGTGTATGTAACTTTGATATAATTAAAAACAAAGCTTTTATTCGAGTTTGGAAAGAAAGGAATAGCAATCAACCGTTGCTATTCATCCAGCTTCTACTATATAATAGCTATAGTCTACAATAATTGAGTCGTAATATGCGATTTTTTAAGACAATCGGTGAGAAAACGCTGAAATAAGCGGTATTAGTAGGAGGACACAAATGATTACAGTAAGTAACGTTAGTTTGCGTTTTGCGGATCGCAAATTGTTTGAAGATGTTAACATAAAATTCACGCCAGGTAACTGCTACGGTTTAATCGGAGCAAACGGTGCTGGTAAATCGACATTTCTAAAGATTTTATCTGGAGAAATTGAACCATCAACAGGTGACATACATATTACGCCAGGTGAGCGTCTAGCAGTATTAAAACAGAACCACTTCGAATATGAAGAGTTCCCAGTATTAGAAACAGTTATTATGGGTCACACGCAACTTTACAAAGTAATGCAAGAGAAAAATGCCATTTACATGAAAGAAGACTTTAGTGATGAAGATGGTATGCGTGCTGCTGAACTTGAAGGTGAGTTCGCTGAGCTTAACGGTTGGGAAGCTGAGTCAGAAGCTGCAATCTTACTAAAAGGTTTAGGTATTGGTGAAGATCTACATGATAAGAAATTATCAGAATTAACTGGGGCAGAAAAAGTAAAAGTATTACTTGCGCAAGCTTTATTCGGTAAACCAGACATTCTATTACTAGATGAGCCTACCAACCACTTGGACTTAAAAGCGATTCAATGGTTAGAAAACTTCTTAATGAACTTTGAAAATACAGTAATCGTTGTATCCCATGACCGTCACTTCTTAAATAAGGTTTGTACGCACATGGCTGATCTTGATTTCGGTAAAATTCAACTTTATGTTGGTAACTATGACTTCTGGTATGAGTCAAGCCAATTAGCTTTAAAATTAACACAAGATGCTAATAAGAAAAAAGAAGAGAAAGTAAAAGAGTTACAAAACTTCATTGCACGCTTTAGCTCAAACGCATCTAAAGCGAAACAAGCAACTTCTCGTAAAAAATTATTAGATAAAATTACATTAGATGATATTAGACCATCATCACGTCGTTACCCATTCGTTGGCTTCACACCTGAGCGTGAAGTAGGAAATGACTTATTAACTGTTGAAGGTCTTTCTAAAACAATCGATGGCGAAAAAGTGTTAGATAATGTGTACTTCACTTTAAATAAAGGTGATAAAGTTGCATTTATCGGTCGTAACGATATTGCAATGACAACATTATTTAAAATTCTTATGGGAGAAATGGAGCCAGATAGCGGTTCATTCAAATGGGGCGTTACAACATCTCAATCTTACTTCCCAAGAGATAACTCTAAATACTTTGAGAACAGTGACTACAACTTAGTTGAATGGTTACGTCAATTCTCTCCACAAGATGAGTCAGAAAGCTTCTTACGTGGTTTCTTAGGCCGTATGTTATTCTCAGGTGAAGAAGTTAAGAAGAACGTTTCTGTACTATCTGGAGGCGAAAAAGTTCGTTGTATGCTATCTAAAATGATGTTAAGTGGTGCGAACGTAATCACACTTGACGATCCAACGAACCACTTAGACCTTGAGTCTATCACTGCATTAAACAACGGTTTAATCGCATTTAAAGGTACAATGTTATTCACATCTCATGACCATCAGTTCGTACAAACAATTGCAAACCGTATTATCGAAGTAACGCCAAACGGTGTAATCGATAAAGAGGCTACTTACGATGAGTTCTTAGAAAATGAAGAACTTCAAAAACAAGTAGATGCAATGTACAAAGGTCAATAATAAATGATGAAAACCTCGCTCTCGTAATGAGAGCGAGGTTTTTTATAATCATTGATTTTATGTGATGTGAATAATTATACAAAAATAACTTTAGGAGCGGAAAGATATTTTGATGTTGTATATAGAGAAATGGCTACAGCATGAATAAACTGTGAAATACATGAAGAGATGTAATAGATACAGAAAAAAACTAATGCAATCTATAGTGAATTTCATTATATTGCTTTAATGTTCCAGAACTGGAGACATATTTATTTGCGAAACAGTAAAGAAAGGTTTATAGTATATGGTGTCATAATTAGTGGGTGAGTCTTGGGAGAAAACAAAAAATTTTACAAATTTATTTTGTTAAATAGAAACCAAGGTCAAAATACTTGAAAAGAAATAGTTGAATAAATAAAAGCTTCAAATTATAATTACTAATATTCTTCATATAGTAAAATAAATAAAATCTATTTGGAGATGAAAAATTGAATAGAAAGACAGACTTATATGAAAATAAGCCTTGGATGATTAAAAGAGGTGGAGAGATGAAACAGTTCTTATTAAAGAGTAAAAGTGTGTTAAGTAATCACTTTGGATTTTTCGTGTTTGCCATTGTTTTATTCTGGTTAAAAACATATGCAGCTTATGTGACAGAATTTAACTTAGGGATATCTAACACAATCCAAAAGTTTTTACTGTTTTTCAACCCGTTAAGCTCGGCAGTTCTATTTTTAGGGCTTGCATTGTTCGCAAAGGGGAAACGTGCTTATATTTGGTTAATTGTTATTAATTTGTTAATGTCTATACTTTTATACGCAAACGTAGTATATTATCGCTTTTTCAGCGACTTTATTACGTTCCCGACATTAACACAAACGAATAACTTTGGAGATTTAGGTGGTAGTATTTTTGCATTGCTACACGCATATGATCCTCTATATTTCTTAGATACAATCATTTTAATTGTTTTAGTCGCAACAAAATTTGCAAGTCCAAAACCAATTCGTGTTGCGAAGCATAAATTATCACTAGTATTTGTAGCAGGTATTTTATTATTCAGCATTAACTTAGGTCTTGCAGAATCTGATCGTCCTGAATTATTAACAAGAACATTTGACCGTAATTATATTGTGAAATATTTAGGGGCATACAACTATACGATTTATGATGGCATTCAAAGTGCGAAAGCATCAACAGAACGAGCGTTAGCTGATGGAGATAATATGACAGAAGTTAGAAATTATCTTGCATCAACATATGCAAGTCCAAATCCTGAGTACTTTGGTAAAGGAAAAGGCATGAACGTAATTTATATTCATTTAGAGTCATTCCAAAACTTTTTAATTGATTACAAATTAAATGGGCAAGAAGTTACACCGTTCTTAAACTCATTTACAAAAGATGCAAATACGTTATATTTTGATAACTTCTTCCATCAAACAGGACAAGGTAAAACATCTGATGCTGAGTTCATGCTAGAAAACTCAATGTATGGATTACCGCAAGGATCTGTTTTTACGAATAAAGCTCATAACACGTATCAATCAGCACCAGCTATTTTAGGGCAACAAGGATACACATCAGCAGTGTTCCACGGTAACTACAAAACATTTTGGAACCGTGACGATATTTATAAATCATTTGGTTTTAATAAATTCTTTGATGCGTCATACTACGATATGAACGAAAAAGATGTAGTAAACTATGGATTAAAAGATAAACCATTCTTTAACGAATCCATTCCATTATTACAAACATTGAAACAACCGTTCTATACGAAGTTCATTACGTTATCGAACCATTTCCCTTATCCAATTGATAAAGAGGAAGCGACGATTGAACCAGCTAAAACAGGTGACTCTTCAGTAGATACGTATTTCCAAACAGCACGTTATTTAGATGAGTCTGTAAAAGGATTTTTGGATTACTTGAAACAATCTGGTTTATACGATAACTCAATTATCGTTATGTACGGTGACCATTACGGTATTTCAGATAATCATGGCGCAGCAATGTCTCAAATAATGGGTAAAGAAATGAACTCATTCGAAAATGCACAGCTGCAACGAGTACCATTAATCATTCGTGTCCCAGGAATGAAGGGCGGCGTACAACATCAATACGGCGGAGAAATTGATGTTCTTCCGACGCTATTACACTTACTAGGTACAGATACGAAAAATTATGTCCAGTTCGGATCTGATTTATTATCACCAGAGCATAAGCAAGTTGTTCCATTCCGTAACGGAAACTTCGTAAGTCCAACAGTTACTGCATTGAATGGAAAATACTATGATACAGCTACCGGTAACTCTGTAGAATTAACAGACGAAATAAAACAAAATGAACAAATGGTTCAAAAATCATTAAAATACTCTGACCAAGTCGTAAACGGTGACTTATTACGATTCTATACACCGGAAGGATTTACACCGGTCGATCGTTCGAAGTACAACTATAACAATCGTGATAAAAATAAAACGAAGGTAAAGACGACTGCAGACGGAGAAACGAAATAAATAGTAAAAAGCGCTACTCATATGAGTAGCGCTTTTATTTGTACAAATAACGTAGTAATTATACAGAGTTATCCTTAGTTTTTTGTTTCATCTTTCCAAAGAATACTACACCAGCAATGATAATAATGATAAATGCCCATTTAATGAAAGGGTTACTTTCGAAAAATCCAGCGAACCATTTCTCATCTACAATCATTTTCGCAGCAGTATAAGCTAAAACAGCTGCTCCAATCGTAATGATAACAGGGAACCGGTCCACCCATTTTAAAATTAATGTACTGCCCCAAACTACTACTGGAATAGATACTAATAGTCCGATGATGACTAAAGAAAAATTGCCATGCGCAGCTCCTGCAACAGCAAGTACATTATCAATACCCATTAATGCATCAGCAATAATAATGGTTTTTATAGCAGACCAAAATCCTTCTTCTGCCTTAATATCATGATCTTTGCCTTCAGCAATTAATTTGTAAGCGATCCATATAAGGAGTACACCACCAATTAGAAGTAGCCCTGGTATTTTTAACAACCAAACGACAACTAACGTAGCGAGAGCTCTAATTGCGATTGCCCCGATAGTTCCCCATATAATAACTTTCTTTTGCTGATCTTTCGGTAATCGCCTTGCTGCTAACCCAATTACAATCGCATTATCACCGGCTAACACTAAATCGATTACAATGATGGCAAGTAAGGCGGACAAATATTCGGCTGAAAGAAAATCCATATACACATCACTCCTTAAGAGTAATATGTGCTAAAGTGTTGATAATATAAAAAAATAGGATTGAATTTGTATATCCAATCCATAATTTCGTACTGTATTTTGATATATATGTTAATTTCGTATAAATCGCTTTTGCAATCTTTTTTGCTTTTCTTTTCTTTTTCTTAATTTTTGATTCATCTTTTTAATACGGTTTTCTTTTCTATTAACCCAGTTATCACTTCTGATTTCATTAATAGATTTATCTTCCTTAGCACGAAAACGTCTTACTTTTTTTACAAAGGAAAGAGGGATTTTGCCGATAACACCTTGTTTTTCTAATGAAGCCTCTTTACCTTTATACCAATCAGGATATGATAACAAATAGTCGAAATCGAATATTAATTTGTACTCTTCATCCATAAAAGTAAACCAGTCTTCTAATGTTGGTTTATTAGTTTGATGAAAATACTTAGAACTATCACCCATAGCACAACACCAGTAACTAATATCACTCCATAGTATCGATTCTTCTGGCACATCAAGTGTTAAAATTACCATTTTTGAATTTTCCCTACCCCAAGCTTTATGATTTCGGTTTGGATAATTATTTGCTTCCCAAACCCAAATAGGATAGTCACCTTCATAATGGGGTAATCTGTTTTTAGCTACACGTACCATCCAATCGTATGAATATATAAAATCGGGATCAATGTTTTCTTTACTTCCTTCTAAATAACCAAGTTTCTTAAATTGTTTCCATGCTGCTTCAGCTTGAACTGTATAAACTATCATATGACACCTACTTATTTTAAACTAGGCTATAGTATAGCATGACATTTTTCAAAGTTACATTTATTTGATTGTTTCTTGCTAAAAGGAAGAGACATATATTATTAATACGGTGAAATTTTGTATAGGTATTCTATGTAAGGGAATTTCCCAATTTGATAAAAAAAGACTCAATAACCTACTAGAGGAAATAGAGTCTTTTTCATTACATACGATTATCGTGCCAGAAGTTTAATGGGAAGTGTTCGTTCTCACTATAACTTTCTAATTCATATCCTTTTTCTTTCAGCCCTTTAATAATTCCAGGTACTGCTTTAACAGATTGTGGATGAATGTCGTGCATAAGAATAACTTCTGTCGGTTTGTTCGCACCATTTAGTACGTTTTCTACAATTTTAGCTGAAGCAGCGTCAACTGGCATTTTGTTATATTTCCAGTCTAAAGAATCAATTGTCCAATCCCAAACTTTTAAGCCATTTTCGACAACTTTGTTGCGAAGAGCTTCGTTTAATCCTGGCATTGAGCCATAAGATGGACGAGTTAATACTGGCGATTTACCTAGAACACCGGCAATTAAGCCTTGATCTTCTTTCATTTCATCTACGTAATGACCTTCTGTGTAAAGCTTCTTGTAGTTATGAGTCATACTGTGCATCCCAACGTAGTGGCCTTCAGCATCTTCACGTTTTACAAGATCCGGGAATGCTTTTACGTTTGAACCAATTAGGAAAAATGTTGCTTTTGCATTTTCTTTCTTTAACATATCTAAAAGCTCAGCTGTGTATTTTCCAGGACCATCATCAAATGTTAAGTAAGCGACTTTTCTAACTTGCCCGTTATATTGTTTTGGAGCTTCTTTCGGTGCAAGAGACGATTGAATTTCACTTACAAGTTGAACAGATTTTGCTTCATCTTCTGTACTTGCGAGAGCAGTATGTGTTGATCCTAAAGTCGCTTCGTATGTAAATAATACCCCCGCGCAAATCAACATAGCCCTTTTCACTAAAGTTGTCATTCGAATTCCATTGTGCATAATTTTCCTTCTCTCTATAAAAGTTCTACTCTACTATATTAGCAATTATAGGGAGGTAATTGCAAAAAAACTTTTGTACAATCGTAAAAAAGTTTGGCCAAAAGTATGTAAGATTTTAAAGGGATGTCATTTTGAAAGAAACGTCAAAAATAATTGGATAATTTTAATTATGAGTTGGAAACAATACAAGAGATATTCATTTTAGGAGGTGCTTTAATTGAATTATAAAAAAATGCTTTCAATATGTATGACAAGCATATTTACAGTAGGTTTATTAATTGGCTGTAATCCAGCTCCAAAAGATGAAAAGGAGCCAGATCCGACTGAGGAACCTTCTGAACAACGACAGGAAGAAAAAAATGAAAAACAAGATCCTGCTAAAGAAAAAAATAATGAGTTAAACAAAAGGGATGAACAAGAACCAGATCCAACGGAAGAGCCATCTGAGGAACAAAAGAAGAAAAAAGAAAATGAGTAGTTATAGTTTAATGAAAAATTTAGCGTGATTTTGTAACGAAGAATACTTTTTAAAACATACAACCACTTTTCTTGCTTTATAAAAAAGTGGTTGTATAAAATTGCATATGAATTTAAATATTTCATGGGAATAAATTTTGCCTTTAGGCTACTTTTTAATTCATGTGGTTTGTGAGGTTTATTGGGCCTAAAATGAAGCTTGAATTCAGTATGAACCTCTCGTTACAAACTCTTCAATCATCAAAATTAATTCACCCGCTAGTTTTATCAAGAAACTTTATGTTGTTATTATTTTCTGTATTAAATACTTCGTACAGCATTATAGCATCTAATGCTGTAATTCCTTCGTAAAGCATAATTACGATTTTTATTATAATCTCTCCTTAATTTAAACCTAATATCCTCTGATGTGTATTAGTAAGTATTGTTGGGTTAAAGTTGTGACAAAAACTATTAGTAGATTCGTGTATTTTGTGAAGATTTTCTCTTTCTTTTAACTATTAAAGGGTTAAATATATTAGAGAGTTTTAATAAAATTAAAACTCTATTTCTTGGAAGTAGGAAATAAAAAATTTATAGGAATTAGACTAAAGTGTTAAAAGGAAGGGAACTAACCGTACTTTCGTATGACTTCATTTTCATCCCATTACGAGCGAATAAAGTTAGGAAATGGAAGATAAAGTAAAATATATCCAATTTAGTCGACTATATAATGCATTTCATGGTGTGGTGGAAGATGCGAATAAGGCTGTACAAAGATCTGCCGATTGGTATATAAAGACCCTACAAGGAGACCCTACAAGGAGACCTTTTTCATACGTAATAAAATATAAGGAAGAACTATTTATTTCATCTCATTATTTATATAACTATTTTTATATAAATTTAATACTAAAGTCCTACTATTTATAAACTAATAGGCCTTTCAACTTAGGCAGATCTCATACTAATGAGGGATATGAAAGGTAATATATGTAACTTATAATGATTACTATAAAGCTTTGGAAAATGAAAAGGAGGAGATTTGCATGAAGAATTGGGTTCAATTTAGAATTGCAAGACCAACAGATAAATTTGAAGAAGTTATTAATTTTTATGAGACGGGGTTAGGGTTAAAGCGTATAGGAGAATTCCATAATCATGAAGGATATGATGGGGTTATGTTTGGATTACCGGATGCCGAGTATCATTTAGAGTTTACAACGCACATTAATGGAAGTCCATGTCCGGCACCGACAAAAGATAATTTACTAGTTTTTTATATGCCTAATAAAGATGAAATTGAAAAAATAGTGAATCGATTAAGTAATATGGGCTATCATGAGGTGGAACCAGAAAATCCGTATTGGATAGAGAAAGGGACCACAATAGAGGATCCAGATGGTTGGAGAATTGTGCTAATGAACGCATTTGAATAAAGAAGCTCTTTTCGTATGTAATGGAGTGTAACAAAAATGATTTAGTCAAAAATCCCTACAGCATTTGTAGGGATTTTTATATAAAAAGATTTATTTAAGAGAGTTATTAAAATTTCGAAAGTATTTTGGTTAAAAATAAATATGATTTATGTAGGAGGTATAGAAGTATGACATTAAAGCATTTTAATGAGTTCGCTAAAAATGTTGGGAATACACCTCTCATTAAATTAGAATGCGAAGAAACGAAGGGTCTTTCTATTTATGCTAAATGTGAATGGCACAACCCTACAGGATCGATTAAGGATAGAGCCGCACTTGGAATGATTAATAAATATTTACAAGAATCGGACAAAAAACGACATATTTTAGAGTATAGCGGTGGAAGCTTAGCAAAATCAATTGGTTATATTTGTTATTGTTTAGGAGTTCAATGCACGTTAGTTTTAAGTTCTGGAACTGGTAAATCACTACTAAATGAACTTAAACATTATGGAGCTAACGTGATTTTAGTTGATAAATGTATGGGTTTTTACGCAGTAATTGAAAAGACAATTGAGATTAGCAATCAAAAACCAGAGCTATACTTTTTATTTCAACATTATAATAATGCAAATCTATTAAGCCATATAGAAGGTACAGGTCGAGAAATTATTTCACAAATGCATGGAAAACCAATACACGCATGGGTAGCATCTGCTGGTAGTGGTGGAACTCTAATGGGGGTCTATAAAGCAGTAAAGAATTATACAAAAAAAGTTGAGCTACATTTAGTAATGCCTGCTGAATTGCCCTATGGTTCCGAACAACCACCAAATGATTTAAAGAAATATGCTGGATCAGGTGGATTCGGCTTAGGAAGGAAACAACATTTCATAGAACAGGAAGATAATTTGATAGAAAAACAATGGACATATTCATATGAAGAAACCTTGTATGAAATGGCACGTTTTTATAATGAAACTGGTATGAAAATAGGAACGTCTGCAGCGGCGAATTTATTAGCTGCTAAACAAATTGGAAAAGAAAAAGGTGCGAATTTTAATGTAGTTACAGTTTTTCCGGATGCCGGGTCTATAGAAGAGTGGTCAGATGTAAAGAGCTTACAACAAATATAGAGAAAATCAAACCAATAAAAGTTCTATCACATTCTATTTCTTACACTTTGGAAAATTAATGAAATAAAAACCTGTATATGTAAAATGTACAGGTTTTTAGTGGTTGTTTTAGTTATCTGTAGCAATTTTGAAATTTCACATACCGTATTTAAAAAATAAATATAGGAAAACCAAAAAGTAATGTAGAATATATCGTACATACATATATGAAGTCAACAGAAAAGATAAAGAGGTGGGCATATGTTACTTGAAGAAGTAATGCAGAAACTAGAGGAATATGGAACAGAACAAAATCGTAAAACGTATAAAAATCACGGGGCGAAAGAGCCACTATTCGGAGTTAGTTTTGCCAATTTAAAATTGTTAAAAAAGAAGATAAAAAAAGATCATGATTTAGCGATTTTATTATGGGAAACAAAAAATATGGATGCAATGACATTAGCAACGATGATATTAGATCCGAAAAAAGTTACGACAGAACAGTTAAATGAATGGGTACAGGAAGTTGATTATTATTGTTTAATGGACGTTTTGATGACGGCTATTTGTACGTCGCCAATCGCGATAGAAAGAATGGAAGAATGGACAAAGTGTGATGATGAATGGGTTGGAAGAGCAGGCTGGTCTTTATTAGCAAATATTGCGATTAAAAATAAAACGTTACAGGATGATTTCTTCTCTCCTTATCTAGAAGAGATTAAAGAAAATATACATAATGAAAAAAATAGAAAAAGAGAAGCAATGAATAGTGCTTTAATTGCGATAGGAATTCGTAATGAAGACTTAGAGCGAAAAGCGATTGAAATTGCACGTGAAATTGGAAAAGTACACGTTGATCACGGGGCAACGTCATGCAAAACACCAGACGCAGAACCGTATATAAAAAAAGCGAGAGAAAGAGCTGAAAAAAAGAAAGTGAAATAAGAAAAGGGGAACGGTTATGAAACCAATGGAAGCAGCACAAAGCATCATTACATCACAATTTCCGAATTGTGATGTAGCTTTACTAGGAGGAAGCGTTGCACGGGGAGAGGCGACAAAAACATCTGACCTGGATATTGTAATAGTAGATCGTAGTTTGTCATCTTGTTATAGAGAATCTTTCTATAGTAATGGATGGCCCGTTGAGGTATTTGTACATAATTTTGAAACGATAAAATCCTTTTTTAAAATGGATTGTGATCGCGGAAGACCTTCGTTGCCACAATTAGTTGCAGAGGGAATTGTATTAAAAGGGGAAAATGAAATTGTAGAGGAATTAAAAAAAGAAGCGAATGATTTACTAAGTAAAGGACCAGCAAAATGGACTGAAGAGATGATGAAGCAGAAGCGGTATTTTATTACAGATACTTTGGATGATTTTATTGGTGCATCAAAAAGAGAAGAAGAGTTATTTATCGCGAATTTATTAGCTGATTTATTACATGAATATGTATTAAGAGTAAATGGAAAATGGCTGGGAAGTTCAAAATGGTTTATAAGGGTACTTAGAAAATATGATGAACAATATGCAGATCAATTTGTAGCGGCTTTTGATTGTTTTTATACAACGGGAGAGAAAATGAAATTAATTACTTTTGTAGAAAAAACGCTAGAACAGTATGGAGGAAGAATGTTTGAAGGGTTTTCTATAGGAAAATAAGAAGGGGATAGCAAAGTGAATGTACCATTCGTCCAATTACGAGAACTGACACTAAATGATGTAGAAGATCGATATCAATGGTCATTAGATACAAAAGTAACGAAACATTTAGTGGTACCCGATCAATATCCACCATTCACTCGTGAAGATACGAAAAAATGGATTGAAGCATGTATAAATCGAAAAAATGGTTATGAACAAAGAGCAATCACTACAGAGAACGGCATACATATTGGATGGGTAGATCTTAAAAACTTTGATAAAACAAATAAAAATGCAGAACTGGGAATCGCGATTGGTAATAAAGAATACTGGGGTAAAGGGTATGGAATAGCGGCCTTATATAGTATGTTACATGAAGCATTCTTTGAATTTGAATTAGAAAAAGTTTGGCTACGTGTAGATGAAGATAATTTTCAAGCTAGAAAGAGTTATGAAAAGGCTGGTTTTATTTGTGAAGGATTAATGAGAAATGATCGATTACGTCAAGGGAAGTTCATTCATCGTTATCGATATAGTATGTTAAGAGAAGAATACGAATCCATAAATAGTAGTTTATAAAAATATTATGTTAACTTAAAGGGGCTGGAGAAATATGATTCGATTACTTACGAAAGAAGATGCGAAACAATATTGGGAGTTACGTTTACAAGCATTACAAGTAAATCCAGAGGCTTTTGTAACAACTTATGAAGAAGCGATTCGCCAGCAAAATCCGATTAAGCGAGTGGAAAATAATTTAACAGCTGCTACTAGCTGTACATTCGGTGCTTTTAATGAAAAGAATCAATTAGTTGGAGTGGTTACTTTACTAACAGAAGAGAAAGAGGCGTATAAACATAAAGGTCATATCGTTGCAATGTATGTAGATGCAAGTAATCGAAGAAGTGGTCTTGCACGTGAGTTAATACGTAAAGCAATTGAAAGAGCAAGAGAAATGAACTTGGAACAATTGACATTAGGTGTTGTGTCCACAAACGAGCCAGCAAAAAAGTTATATGAATCAATGGGCTTTCAAACGTATGGAATTGAAAAAAGAGCTTTAAAAATAAACGGTGTATATAGTGACGATGAATATATGGTGTTATTCTTTTAAGAAAGGGAGTTTAGTATGAAAGATCTCCATTTAGAAAAAAATATGAACCCGCAAGTAGCGATTTTGTATGCGACTGTTACAGATACATTTAAACGATTGCAAAAGTTAGTAGAAGGTATTGATGAGAAAGAATTGTCTTTTAAAGGATCAGAAAATAATGAAAATAGCATTGGACAACTACTTCAACATTTAGCAGTTGTTGATTTACATTGGGTATATCGCTTAAAAGGCGAAGCAGTTCCATTCGCACTTGAAAATAAATATGGACCTATGTTAAATGAAGTAGGAGAACTGCCAAGTTTAAGAAAACAGACGTTGCAACAATTAATGCAAGATTATGAAGCAGTGCATCATATGTTTTATGAGGAATGCATGAAACTAACAGAAGCTGATTTAATACGAGAAGTTTTTTACGAAAAGGGAGAAAATGCGACTATAAGATGGGGGATATGGCATATAGCAGATCATAATCGGTACCATCAAGCTCATATTAGTCGATTGAGAAAACTATATAGAGCTAGTTTATGTCCAAATTAAAGATTGCAAATTTTAATTATATTCATTTTGTTGTATAGTATTTAAGAAGAAACTTAACAAGGGGTTTTATAATGAAAGCTATTGCAGTAGGGATATTGGCATCATTTTTCTTTGCCTTTACCTTCGTTTTAAACCGGGCGATGGACTTAGAAGGTGGAAGCTGGATTTGGAGTGCATCATTACGGTACTACTTTATGGTGCCAATGCTTTTACTTATTGTCATGTATAGAGGTAACTTAAAGCAACTCTTTCAATATATGAAAAATAATCCGAAAGAATGGTTAGTGTGGAGTATCATTGGATTTGGCCTCTTCTATGCACCACTTAGTTTTGCTGGAGCTTTTGGACCTGGTTGGCTCGTTGCATCAACATGGCAAATTACGATCGTCGCAGGAATTTTGTTAACACCATTTTTTGCAATTGACCCGTTACATAAAAAACTTCCAATGAAGGAATTAGTTATGTCAGGCATTATTTTATGCGGTGTTGTACTCATGCAAGTAGAACATGCTTCTTCATTAGGAATTCGTGAAACCGTTTTATGTGTAGTGCCTGTACTTATTGCAGCGTTTGCGTATCCTCTTGGAAACCGAAAAATGATGCAAGTTTGTAAAGGGGAATTAGACGTATTCCAGCGAGTTCTCGGTATGACATTAGCCAGCTTACCATTTTGGTTTTTACTATCTGGTTATGAAGTATCAACAGGCGGGCTACCGTCAAGTAGTCAAGTTTTTCAATGTTTTATAGTAGCGGTTAGTTCAGGTTTAATCGCGACTGTATTATTCTTCTTTGCGACAGATCTTGTAAAAGATGATCCGCAAAAACTAGCAACGGTGGAAGCGACTCAGTCTGGTGAAGTTTTATTTGCGCTAGTAGGAGAGCTCATCTTACTATCTGCGCCAATTCCATCATCTTTATCTTGGGTTGGTATGAGCCTCGTTATTGTCGGAATGATACTACACAGTTATGTAGCCGTCGTTGTGAAAAAAGAAGAAAAAATAACGGCGTAATGAGATTAGCTCTTTTTATAAAGAGCTAGTCTTTTTTCATAGAAAGGGATGGAAGAATGAATTTACAGCGTGTTGAACAAATTGAAAAAGATCCAATTTTACATGTACTACAGTATGCAGTTGGGCCAAGTGAAACTAGCTTAAAGAAAGCAGTCTTATTTTATGGAAGGAATAAAGGGACTTTTTATAAATTTGAAGAAAAGGCTTGCATAGGTATTGAAATAATCGGAACAAATAAAGCGAGAATATGCCACATAGCAGTCGTCCCGCAATATCGTCATAAAGGAATTGCGTTGCAAATGATAAAGGAAGTAGTAAGGATGCATCAATTGACTTATGTAGAAGCAGAGACTGACAAAGAAGCAGTAGAATTTTATAAGAAAAGTGGTTTTCAGGTTCAAAGTTTAGGAGAAAAATATCCGGGAGTCGAAAGGTTTCAATGCTATCTGGAAGAATAGCATTGAAAATATGTAAATATACATGTTGTGTATAGTTTGAAAAAAGTAATAATAACATTATATAATATAGGCATCTGGAAAAATATAGATAAAAGAAGATGGGTGTATAACACATGAGAATGGATAAAAGTAAATTTATAAAAATTGCTACTTCAATAGGGGTATCATCTTTCTTATTAACTGGATGTGGCGATTATGAAGAAGATACTGCTCAACAAGAAAGTACTGCTGTTAAAACAGATGGTGGAAAACAAGGAAATGAACAAGAAACTTTAAATTGTAATGATAAAACTCCTACTAATGAAAATGTAGAAAATGATGAGTTATGTAAAGAAATGAATCCGTCATTTTCATCGTATCATGAAAATTCACACTTACCGATACTTCCATTCGTAGCAGGATATTTATTAGCAAGCAGAACTTCAAATATGAATTATACAGCAAAACCAAATATAATGAAGAAACCGTATGCAAATAATATTATTCCATATCGTGAAAAAGACCAAAGTAGAACTGGTGGCAGCGGTGGTGGAGGGTATTACGGCGGAACTAACAGTAACAACAATAATTCTTCCAATAAAGTAGATTTAAATAAACAACAGCCAAATTCCTCAAATAAAGTGACGCCAGATACAAATACGCCGAAATCATCTACGACTCAAACGCCGAAAGTGAATTCTGGTTCCAGTGGAATCGGGAATGCAAAAGCGCCAGCCGGATCATAATACGAAAGGATAATAGGATTATGTATACAGAACAAGAGCAAAAAGAGTATATGAAAGTATGGTTTTCACTTGCGGAAGAGGCTGGGCGGAATGGATTTACGTGGCCAAGTCTATTAGAAAAAGAAGAATGGAATCAATATATGGCAACAGGTATGTATCGTATGCCGGTAAACACTTATACTGCTATTTCAAAAGCGACAGAAGAAATTATGTATGTGTTATATAGAACGTATCAATATATTGTCAATACGACAGAAGATTTTCAAACACTAGGATTTCCGGCTGAAACGTGGGAAATTGCGAGAATGAAACATACTGGTTTGTTTTCATATTTTACAAGGTTTGACTTTATCGTAAATGGTGAAGATATAAAGTTAATAGAAGTAAATTGTGATACACCAACAGGTTATTTAGAGCCATCAGTCGCAAATGAAGTGTTATGCCGTTATCATGATGTGAACCATCCGAACCATATAGAAGAACATATTGTGCAGGCGTGGGAACAAATTAAACATGACTATAATATTAGTCCTATAGAGACGATATATTTTACTAGTTATAATTGGCATGATGAAGACCATCAAACAGTTCAATTTTTAAGAAGCTATTGTTTAGATCAATCAACGGATTATATAGGTATACAAGATATTGTCGTTGCAGATGATGGCATATATACGCCAGAGGGTGAACGAATCCATTATTTATATAGACTATATCCAATTGAATATTTAGTTTCAGATACCGATAAAAATGGGAAAAGAATTGGACTCCAGTTTTTAGATCATATAGCACAAGGAAGAGTGAAAATCATAAATCCGCCAGCTGCTTTTCTTATGCAAAATAAAAGTGTACTCGCATTAATTTGGCAACTTTACGAAGAAGGAGTCTTCTTTGAGGAAGAAGAGCGAGAGATTATACAGAAATACTTCCTACCAACCTATTTTACAAATAAACCGTTTATTGAAAAAAATGAATCATATGTTTCTAAACCTTTATACGGCCGTGAAGGCGGAGGGGTATCTATATACGAAAATGATGAGCTTTTAGCAGAAGATAAAACAACGTATTACTTTGAACAGCGGAAAATATATCAGCAATACATAGAAATGCCTGACTACACAATTGACACATGGGACGGTCCGTATACTGGTAAATTATTAATTGGTTCTCACTGTATTAGCGGGAGAGCCGCAGGGTTATTTTTACGAGTAGGTGAAAAAATAACGGGAAACTTATCGATGTTTACAGGGGTTACAATTGAAGGGTAAATGAAACAAAGATCTCATCAAAAATGATGAGATCTTTGTTTAAATGTAGTTTTTTTATTGCTGTGATGTAACGCTTTCATTTTTCTTCATTTCAAAGATTTTGTTTCCATTTTCATCTACAAGTTGAATAAAGTCTCTAAGTTTTGGTACACCAATATACATGACTGGGTTTTCATCTTTTCCTTTACTTTTCTCGATATGAAAGACGATAACAGTTGTGTCTTTTTCATCTTTTACTTCTTTTACTGTAATTTTAGCATTTTTGTACTTTGTTCCAAATGCTAAATATATCATTCTTTTACCTTCGCTAATACTACCGTTTGAGTAATGTATCATCGTTGGGTCTTCTTGAGCTTTTTCATATAAATTTGATGGGCCAAATCCAATTTCATTATATCTGGCTTTTTCTAATACCCAATAATCTTCATATTCATTTTGAAAAGAAACACATGCGCTTAAGGAGACGAGTCCAAATAGTAGAAAAGAGAATAAAGCTTTTTTCATTTGTTCACCTTCTATCGTTATTTCAAATTAATACAGCATAATGTAACCAATATCTTTGTAAGTATATTACCATTTTTTATGTTCATAAAAACGATTAAGTTAAAAATTAAGAAAAATATGATAATATATGTATGTAGTAGTTTAAAACAAAATGGGGGAACAATCGTGAAAATGAATGACATAGTGGCAAGTACGCCATTGCCAAATACAATTAAAACAATAACAAATGATTTAAGAAAATTAGGGTTAGAAAAAGGAATGACAGTTATTGTACATTCTTCGCTAAGTTCTATAGGCTGGGTATCAGGCGGAGCAGTTGCGGTAGTAGAGGCATTAATGAAAGTGATTACAGAAGAGGGAACCATTATAATGCCAACGCAATCTTCGGATTTATCTGATCCGAAACATTGGTCAAGGCCACCTGTACCTGAAGAGTGGTGGCAAATTATTCGGGATAATGTACCAGCATTTGAGCCACATATAACTCCAACAAGAGCAATGGGGAAGGTAGTTGAATGTTTTCGTACATATCCGAATGTAGTACGTAGCAATCATCCATTAGGAAGTTTTGCTGCATGGGGAAAACATGCAGTAGAAATAACGATGAATCAATCACTATCAATAAGTTTAGGAGAGGAGTCTCCATTAAGAAAAATATATGATTTAGACGGATACATATTATTAATTGGTGTTGGATATGACTCAAATACGTCTGTACATTTATCTGAAGTACGTTCTGGTGCATGTGAGTTAATAAAAGTAGGAGCGCCTATTATAGAAAATGGTGAAAGAGTTTGGAAAGAGTTTATTGATATGGATTACGATTCTGATAAGTTTGTAGAAATTGGTGTAGCGTTTGAACAAAAGGGAACTGTAACAAATGGGAAAATAGGAAACGCAAAGTGTCGTCTTATGAAACAACGTGATATAGTTGACTTTGGAACAGAATGGTTTCGTAAGAAAAATAAGTAAGGGATGGTTACAATGAAGGGGAAAAAGGTATTAATTACAAGTGGTGGTTGTTTAGAAAAATGGGATCAAGTGCGTGGTCATACGAATATGGCAAAAGGAACAATTGGAAGAATAATCGCCGAAGAGCTTATAAGTAAAGGAGCACATGTTATATATTTACACGGTTATTTCGCTGAGAAACCGAACGATATAAATAATCAATTGGAATTACACCCATTTGAAGGAATTGTTGATTTACAAGATAAAATGAAGAGTATAATTACGCATGAAAAGGTCGATGCAGTCATTATGGCAGCGGCGGGATCAGATTGGGTCGTAGACAAAATTTGTGATCAAGATGGTAATGTTCTTAATATGAATGGAAAAATTTCTAGTGATATAGCACCAATTATTCATTTTCAAAAGGCTCCAAAAGTATTAAGACAAATAAAAGAATGGGATCCAGAAACGGTACTTGTTGGCTTTAAGCTTGAAAGTGATGTAAATGAAGAAGAACTGTTCGAAAGAGCGAAAAATAGAATGCAAGAAGCGAAGGCGAGTATAATGATTGCAAATTCACCACATTCTTTATATTCGCGCGGAGCAATGCACTACGTAATTGGACAAGACGGTAAAGGAAAGTCGTGTAATGGGAAAGATGAAACAGCGAAAGAAATTGTCAAAAGGTTAGAAGTACTATGTAATCGTGTTACCACTTTATAATTTTAAGTATTTGGATAAGAGTAAATCCGCATAGTATATAGAGAGAAGCGAAACTTTAATTTATGGGAATTTTACTTTTGCACAAACGTTAACCATTTAAGATGGATACATAGCATAATTGGTGAGGAGTGGATTCTATGGAACATTTATTAAAGCAAGCTATTAAATTAAGAAATGAAAAAAAATATGCGCAGTCCAAAGAGATACTTATAGGATTAACAAATTTTACGAAGGATGCAGAAGTACTATATCAATGCGCCTGGATACATGATGTAATGGGGCTTGAAACAGAGGCTATGCCGTATTATGAACAGGCAATAGCAAATGGACTTGATGGTGAATCACTTTGTGGTGCTTATATTGGTTTAGGGAGTACATATCGTTGTATAGGGGAGTATGAAAAGGCGATTGCAGTATTAGAAGCTGGGGTGAAGAAATTTCCAGAGAACGATCCAATGAAAGTATTTTTATCATTAGCAAAATATAACGTAAACGAACATGAATCCGCAATGAAATTATTACTTGAAACAGTCGTAAAAGTAGAGGAAGTAAAAGAGTTTGAGCGTGCTATTTCATTTTATAAAGACCATTTAGATGAGGTTTTTAAATAAGAGGGTGAACGTATGAATGTCGCATTATCACGAAGGCGAAAAGGTATTTGGTTTGGATTAATATCTTTCATCTTATTATCAAACTATGTATTGTATGCCCTTCCAATTGTACCAGCTGCTCCGAAAGAAGTAGTACTTGGTTCTTTGTTAGATTGTATGTTTGTAATTCCGGTCATTACGTATTTCTTTATCATTCGAAAAAGATACTCATTAACGTATATATTTCCTGTCGTAATAGCTGGTTATATATTTGCAAGGTTTATTATTCCAAGTGAATATTTACTAGATTTTTCATATGTTACTTATATTATAGTTGCGGGAGAAATTGCTTTTGTATGCGTAGAGTTATTCCTTCTTTATAAAATCGTGAGAATGCTTCCTAACATTTTAAGAAAATATAAAGAATATAAAAGAGAGTATTCGTCATTTTCTTATGCAATTGATGCAGCGTTTCATGCTACTATGAAAAGAAATAAATTGGTAGATGTTATTGTAACAGAGTGTAAGTTAATCTATTATGCATTTTTATCGTGGCGTGTAAAAGTACCAGAAGGTGAATGCGTATACTCATATCATAAAAAGACTGGTGCAATAGGTGTATATATCATGATCATCCATGCAACCTTAATAGAAAGTATCGGTTTTCATTATTTGCTTCATCAATGGAATCCAGTAATAGCATGGATTTTACTTATTTTAAACGTGTATGCAATGTTTTATTTTTTAGCTGAAATACAAGCAATGCGAAAAAATCCAATTATAGTTGCGGAAGAAAAGATAATCATGCAAATCGGATTAGGAAAGAAAATTATTATACCATTTACACAAATTGATAAAATTACGTTTTATAAAGGAGAACCTTTAAAGAAAGAGAAGGAAGTTCTTGATGCAACCGTGATGGAATTTATAAAGGAACCTCCGACATTTGAAATAACACTAAAAGGGTCAGTGAAGGCGCAATTATTATATGGATTTTCTAAAACAGTAAGTCGTGTTCACTTAAATGTTGATGAGGAACGGAAGTTTTATGATGCAGTTATGGAGAAGTTGAAGCGTGAATAATTCTACTAATTTTCATCGTGCGTTTGGGGTATACGGCATTTGTATTGAAGACAATAATTTATTAGTAATTGATAAAATTAAAGGTCCATATAGAAAACGGTATGATTTACCTGGTGGTAGTTTAGAAGAAGGAGAATCATTACTAGCTGGATTTCATAGAGAGATGAAAGAAGAGACTGGGCTGAAAGTGAAGGTAGTAAACCAAATAGGTACAGTTGATTTTCAATTTCCATCAAAATTCAAGGAGTACACACATGTTCATCATATCGCAGTTTTTTACTTTGTTGAAAGATGCGAAGGTGAATTCAAAGTACTGGAACAATTTGAAGGGCAAGATTCAATAGGAGCTAGATGGATTCCGATAGAAAGTATTACTGAAGATAATTCATCTCCTCTTGTATGTAGTGCTGTGGAGTGGTTAACAGAATCTAAGTTTCGTTTAGAAGTAAAGGCGTATAAATCATGGGTTATAAAATAATAATGTTATTTAAGCCCTTTCTAATTTAGAAGGGGCTTCTTTGTGAGGTAGAAAATGAATTTATCCCGCTTTAATGGGCAGTAAGACCCCCACCTCAAAATTCAGCGAAAGTAAAGAAGTTAGGTGGGGGTCGGGCTGCCCATAAAAGTCTGATTGGTGAGGGCTGATTAAAGTTTCACTTTATATCTTTAAAAACAAGTAATGAATTGGCTGAACGCTTTCTAAGTGGAAATATAAAGAGATATAATGAAAGAACTAAAATAAATGGAGGAATTTTAAAATTGAGTTGTTTATGTCCGTTAGGAATTGAAGTTATTGAAAGAAAAATTCGCTATGATGCTACAACTGTAGATCATGCTTGTTTACTAATAGAGACGCAGCCAGATAAAATTGTTTTGTATCATGAAGTACAGTACTCTTTTACTATGACAGCAAACGATACGAAGTTAACGATCCCGGAAGGAAGTTGTACAATTGCATACTACTGGAGGAATCAGCCATATAATTTATACGTTTGGAGAGATCAGGAGGGGAGTTATCTAGGTTCTTATTTTAATATTGTAAAGAATACTTGTATAACGGATGAAGTGGTATCCTTTGAAGATTTAATCCTTGATATTATGGTACTTCCAAGTGGAGAATTTTTCATATTGGATGAGGATGAATTACCTGAGCCGTTAGAACACTTTGAAGATGGATATGTACAAAAATCTCTGCATACAGTTTTACATACAATTCAAACGTTACTTCCAAAAATCATTATAGAAACTGCTACAATTTATAAAAAATAAATATCGTTCATTAAAACCTAGTTGACTTATCGGAAATATTTGTATAATATGTAGTTAATTCTATAATAGCTAATTGGAGAAACCAAAGGCATTTCATTACAAAATGAAATGCCTTTGGTTTTTTTATTATATAAATACTGAATCTGTTCATTTAGATGAATCATTTCAAGGAGGGGAAATTGTGACTGTTTCAATTGATGGGGTATCAAAATATTTTTCGAAACAAACTGGTACGGTTCAGGTGCTAGAAGATATTAATTTTCGATTAGAGAAAGGCGATTTTGTCACTGTAATCGGCCCGAGTGGTTGTGGGAAAAGTACGCTTTTGAAAATTGTTGCGGGATTAGATAACGAATTTGAAGGTAAAGTTATCATCGATGGGGAGAAAATCGTAAAACCAAGTAAGAAACAAGGATTTATTTTTCAAGAACATCGCTTGTTTCCATGGTTAACAGTTGAAGAAAATATTGCTGCAGATTTGTCGTTAAAAGATAAGTATGTAAAAGATAAGGTAAAGGAATGGATTGAAATCGTTCGATTAGACGGTTTTGAAAAATCTTATCCGAAAGAAATTTCAGGCGGGATGTCACAACGTGTTGCGATTGCGAGAGCCTTATTAAGAGATCCAAATGTATTATTACTTGATGAACCATTCGGGGCACTTGATGCTTTTACTAGAAGTCATTTGCAAGAAGTACTGTTGAATATTTGGGAACAGAAGAAAACGACAATGTTATTCGTCACTCATGATATAGATGAAGCGATATATCTTTCAAACCGAATTATCCTCATAAGTGCAAAGCCTGGAAAAATACATAAAGTGATTGAAAATAATTTACCTTATCCACGTAGTAAAACCTCGGAATTATTCCAAGAAATTCGTACGAAAGTATTACAACAGTTTGAACACGGTGGACTGATTCAAACGAGTATATAGGAAAAGGGTGGATTATATATGAATAAAAAAGGAAAAGTTCTTTCTTTTGCATTAGCTATATCTTTGTTTTTATTAGGATGCGAAAAAAGCACAGCAAGTAGCAAGAAAGAAGATGTAACAATTCAAATTGGTATACAGCAAGGGTTAAGCCCGCTATTATTAGCACAGAAAAAAGGATGGTTTGAAGAGGAGTTTAAAAAAGAAGGAGTTAAGGTGAAATGGACAGAGTTTCAAAGCGGACCTCCCTATTTTGAAGCGATCGCATCAAATCGATTAGACTTTGGCGAAGTTGGAAACTCCCCGGTTATTTCAGCGCAGGCAGCTGGTATTGAATTTACCGAAATTGCTAATACAAGTTATGCGAGGAAAGGAACTGGTATTCTAGTACAAAAAGATAGCAAAATTACGAGCGTAAAAGATTTAAAAGGTAAAAAAATTGCCGTAGCAAAAGGAAGTAGTGCATTTAATTTATTGTATCGAGCATTAGAAAAAGAAGGTATCAATGCGAAAGATGTAAATGTCATTCAACTGCAACCAGATGAAGCGCAGCCCGCATTTGAATCAGGATCAGTAGATGCATGGGCCATTTGGGATCCATTCATTTCACTACATACGTTAAATAAAGGAGCAAAGGTTATTACAGATGGTGAACGATTAAATGTTTCTTCTCCGGAATTTTTAATTGCAAGAACAAAGTTTGCGAAAGAGCATCCAGAATTAGTTGAGAAATTCCTTGAAGTTTATGAAAAAGCACGTGTATGGCAAGAGTCAAACATTGATGAAGCAATAAAAATATATACTTCTGCAAAGAAAATAGATGCAGAAATTGTAAAAGAAGTGTTTACTCATGATAAACCAATTTTAGTTCCAGTAACGAAAGAAATAATAGAGGAACAGCAAAAGACAGCGGATTTTCAATATAAACTCGGTTCTATAAAGAAAGAAATCAAGACAGATAAAGTTGTAGATAATTCTTTCGTAGAAAAAGCAGTAAAGGCGAAATGAAAAGAGGTTTTGTAAATTGGAGAATACGAAAGCTGTTATGAAAAGAGCAAGTATAACGATCGGCAAAAACAATGTAAAGAAAGTGCGAAAGACGAATGTAAAAGTGATAGTAAGAGCGATTACGATACCGATTATCGTATTAATTATTTGGCAGTTAGCGGGCGTATTCGATCTAGTTTCTAAAACAGTATTACCAACGCCATTGGATATATTTCTAGCTTTTCAAGAACTGATAAAAACAGGAGAGTTATTCGGTCATTTAAGTATCAGTGTATTCAGGGCTGCGGCTGGCTTCTTTATCGGCGGGAGTTTAGGAATTATTTTAGGAACGATTGTTGGATTTTCAACGAGAAGTGAGCAATATTTAGATCCGTCAGTACAAATGTTAAGAACTGTACCTCATTTAGCTGTGGCACCACTTTTCGTATTATGGTTCGGTTTTGGAGAAACATCGAAAGTATTATTAATTGCAGACGGTGCGTTTTTTCCTTTATACGTAAACGCGTTTTTAGGAATACGAGGTGTAGATTCAAAATTATTTGATGTTGCGAGAGTGCTAGAGTTTAGTAAAAGAAAATTAATTACGAAACTAATTTTACCAGCAGCACTGCCGAACCTATTACTTGGGGCAAGGTTATCATTAGGAGTTGCATGGGTGAGTTTAGTAGTAGCAGAACTTATGGGATCTACAGAAGGTATTGGTTATATGATTATGGATGCAAGGCAATTTTCAAATACAGACATTGTATTTGTCGGTATTATTATCTTTGCGTTCGTTGGGAAGTTTTCTGATTCACTCGTACGTTTACTAGAAGTGAAGTTTTTAAGATGGAGAGATAATTTTAAAGGCGAGACAGGGAATTAACATATAAATTATTAGGGGTAATTTATATAGGGTATTTTATTTTAAAATAAATAAGGGGTGTGTAAAGATATGGAATTGTTATGGTTTATTCCAGCTTATGGAGATGGTCGATATTTAGGAACGACAAAAAGAGGAAGAGCAGCTGAATATGGTTATTATAAACAAGTTGCACAGGCAGCTGATTATTTAGGATATACAGGTGTGTTACTTCCAACGGGGCAAGGGTGTGAAGACCCATGGGTATTAGCGTCGGCACTTGCTGCTGAAACAGAGAAATTAAAATTTTTAGTAGCAGTTAGACCAGGACTAATGTCACCGACAGTTGCAGCGAGGATGGCATCGACATTTGATAGAATTTCAGATGGGAGGTTACTTATTAATGTAGTAGCTGGAGGAGATCCTGTTGAGTTGCAAGGAGATGGATTGTATCTTGAACATGATGAAAGATATGAAGCAGCGGATGAATTTTTAAAAGTTTGGAAAGCTACGCTGCAAGGAGAAAGTATTTCTTTAGAAGGAAAACATATTAAAGTTACAGATAGTAAAGTCGTATTCCCGCCAGTTCAAACACCGTATCCACCAATTTATTTTGGCGGATCGTCTGCTGCAGGTAAAGAAGTAGCAGCTGAACATAGTGATGTATATTTAACGTGGGGCGAACCACCAGAGCAAGTGAAAGAGAAAATAGATGAAGTGAAAAAACTTGCGGAAGAGAAGGGGCGTAACGTACGATTTGGAATTAGACTACACGTAATTGTAAGAGAGACAGAAGAAGAAGCATGGGAAGAGGCTGAAAGGTTAATTCAATATGTAGATAATGAAACAATTGAGCTTGCTCAAAAAACATTTGCAAGATATGATTCAGTCGGTCAAAAACGGATGACACATTTAAGTAAAGGTTCGAGAGAGTCGTTAGAAATAAGTCCTAATTTATGGGCGGGCATTGGGCTTGTAAGAGGTGGTGCAGGTACTGCCCTTGTAGGTGATCCGCACACAGTAGCAGAAAGAATAAAAGAATATGAAGGATTAGGAATAGATACGTTTGTTTTATCAGGATATCCTCATTTAGAAGAAGCGTATGAGGTGGCAGAACTGTTATTTCCTTTATTGAAAGAGGAAAAGAAACAAGGAACTAAAATTGTTGGTGAAATGATAGCAGATGCTTATGCATTAAAAAAATAGTGAGGATTAAAGTTTCACCTATGTTTTGCTTCATTTTGTTTATTGTCTGTTAATACGTGATAAAGAAACCCGCAAGTATTTCACTTGCGGGTTTTCATCGTAAACTATTAGAAAATATGGTAAAATTAAATAGTAACTTAAGGTACGGTTGGTTGTTCAATTATCACTTCTCCAAGTAGGAGGGGGGTGATAATACGTGAGTGAAATAGCGTTGCTACTGCAGGGTGGACTGTTTCTCGTTGCATTGTTAACGTTCGTCGTCGTTTTAATAGACAAGCTCAAAAAATAACAACCCACCTATGCCAATAGAATGTGGGTTGTTTTGTTTGTAAGAAACAAATAGGATAAATGAACAATCCAATCTGCTAAGTTACGCGGACTAGTGTGTAGCCGCACACTAGTCTTTTTTTATTTATATACAATTAATAATTAGTTTATGTGATTGTATTGTTCTTTTCATACTTATTATAACACAGTGTCTTTTCATCAAGAAAGGAGACCGTATGTTCTGATTTCGATTAAATAGAAGGGGTTTTTTCTTTAAATAGCCCATCCATATACTGTTTTAAAGTTTGGACATAAAATTCCTGCTTACTTACATTATTTACACCGACAATTGGTGATGAAAGTTCATATCTCTTTTCTGATAAATGAACGACAACATCAAAGATATCAAATAGACGAATGAAACAGAACAGGCCATCTTTATCACTTAATAAAATAAAGTAATGGTTTTCACTATTTGTATTTAATGTATTCCATAAAGAACTTTTGCTTAAATCACGCACGATGCTCTTTTCTTTTAATTCCATGAAATCGGCGTTTGATAGAATGTTAGAGATATCAATCGCATCTGGATCTTCAAAATAGCCATCAACAGTTTGTACAGCGAAAGTATACGCCATTTTCAATACACTCATTTTGTATTTACGGTTATCTAAAAGTAATTCACGTTGAATAGAGCTAGCTACCTTCGTTACACGTTCTTCTTTCCAAATTTCGTTATGTAGTGAAATATCGTGCTTTTTACATAGTTTCATAATTAATGCGTTGGAATAAAGTATTTCATCACTTACTTCAACAACATCTGTCTCAGCAGCCGCAAGTTCTTCTCCATGCTCATTCGTATAGAGGGGGGAGTCAATTTGTTTTTTCATTTGCTCAATCTTATATTGGCTTAATTTATGCCGAATTAAGGGACGATCAATATTTGTTGTCATTTGTTCATGACAAGTATCACAAATTGAGTTTGTGAAATAATATCCACATAATATTTCTGGGATGACATATTGTTCACTAAGTTCTTTCGTATCTTTTCTGCAAATGATGCATTGTGTCATTTTTATCACCTTTACCTGCAAATTTGTATGTAATCTCATTGTAGTGTATTTATTGGCATTTTGGAATATTGTAAAGGAAAATATTATGTGAAATTGTAGAGTATTTTGGTACAATAAAGAGAAGTGCTAGTTTAAAGGAGGAAGTTTTTTGAAATCGAAAGTGCACTTTTGGACATTAGAAGTGCTAATGGTTGTAGCGATCATATTTATTTGCACAAAAATATCGTTTTTATTTCAACCGATTGGTATCTTCATATCAACTTTGTTTTTCCCAATCTTAATCGCGTTATTTTTATACTTCATATTTAACCCATTGTTAGTCTTTTTGGAGAATAAAAAAGTACCTAGAAATTTAGCGATTTTACTGTTATATCTTTTTATCATAACATTAATTGCAGTTGGTGTTGGGGTAGTTGTTCCAACAATCTCACAACAGTTAATGGATTTAGTAAAAAATATGCCAGGTTATATTAAAGAGGGAAAACTATACATACAAGATTTATCCCATCATAGATTGTTTGAATGGTTATCTACACAAAACTATGTTTCCATTGAAACAATTGAAAAAAATGTAATTGAGTACTTAAAGGATATACCAAACACAATTACGTCGAGTGCAACGGCTTTATTTGGTATTATCACGAACGTTGCATTAGTGATCTTCACAGTACCGTTCATTTTATTTTATATGTTTAAAGATGGACATGCATTCCCAGGGAAAGCAGTTAGTTTATTACCTGAGTCTTACCGTGAAGAAGGACTTCGTATCATTAAGGAAACGAATGATACATTATCTGCATATATTCAAGGGCAAGCGCTCGTTTGTATATTTGTAGGTGCTTTTACTTTTGTCGGTTATTTAATTATCGATTTACCATACGCTTTCGTTTTAGGAATTATAGCAGCATTTACAAATATCATTCCTAACTTAGGTCCATTTATCGGTGCAGCACCAGCTGTTATCGTAGGTCTGTTCGTATCTCCGATGCAAGCGTTGTCTGTAATTATTATCGTAACAATTGTACAACAGTTTGAAAGTAACATCATTTCACCGCGTATTATGAGTTCAAAATTAAATATCCACCCGTTAACAATTATTATTTTAATTTTAGGGGTAGGTAACTTTGCGGGAATTATCGGAATGATTTTGGCAGTGCCAGTTTACGCAGTAACGAAAACAGTTGTATCGAACTTAGTGAGACTGTTTAAGACGAAACGAAATAACCGAAAATAGTATATGTTGAGAAAGATACACCGCTTTTTAGTGGTGTATCTTTTGTTTGTGAATCATTTTTAAAAAGTGTAGTGATACAATTTTATTATATATTTATTACATATCAAATGTAGCGGGAAAATTGTATGATATAGCCTCAAAAACTATGTGGAATCCCTCTGAACTATCCAAATCATTTCCCTAGAGCGTGCTATCAACATCATAATCGACTCCTTTCAAGTTTTATATTTTTAAAGAATTATAGGTGAGAGTAGTATTTGCTTCTACGATCTCGAATTTCGTCTATAACCTGTTTATATTGTTGTTCTTGTTTTAATTCAGCATCAGTATAGTTTTTTTTCTGGATTGTAATTGTTAAAAAGAAAAGGTGAAACTTCATGATATATTCCTCCTTTCGAAAGGAATTATAGATGGCTACAGTAGTGACTTTGGCGTTCTTTTACATCTTCCATAGCTTTATTAATTTGATGATCATGTAATATCTCGCTGTCGGAGAACTTAGTTTTTTGAATCGTAATGGTTAAAAAGAATACTTTAAATTTCATAAATGTATTTGCCCCTTTAAAAGTTATTTAAAACAGACGGCTGTAATAAGAGGCTTGACGCTCTTTCACTTCGTCCATAATAGATTGAATGTGTTGCTCACGCAAAATCTCATTTTGAGAAAGCTTACGTTTTTGAATGGTGATAGTTAAAAAGAATGCTTTAAATTTCATTAGGGAATTGCTCCTTTAAAAGTTATTTAAAACAGACGGCTGTAATAAGAGGCTTGACGCTCTTTCACTTCGTCCATAATAGATTGAATGTGTTGCTCACGTGAAATTTCTTTCTGTGAAAGTTTACGTTTTTGAATGGTAATCGTTAAAAAGAATGCTTTAAATTTCATTAGGAAAGTGCTCCTTAAAAATATATTTTTAATACATATGTGTATAATATGAACTTTTAATGTCAGTCATTTTATCAGTCAGTTGTTTTATTTGTTGTTTACGATTGATTTCAGCTTCAGTTAAAGTATTCTTCTGAAGTACAGTCGTAAAAAAGAAAATATGAAAAGTCATAAATGAATTCCTCCTTTCGAAAAGGAATTACATGTGATCACAATAAAGTACTTGGCGCTCCTTAACATCATTCATAGCTTTTTCTATTTGCTCATTATGAAACATTTCATCTTTAGAAATTTTATTTCTTTGAATCGTAATACTTAAAAACAATACGCTAATAGTCATCGAATGTTGCTCCTTTCTTAAAAAAATGATGTAAGAGGCTAAAAAATCGCACAAAAAAGCCACAGGAAGATATAGTTCTCCTATGGCAGGGCGTGAAAAAGCCACAGGAAAGTATACGACCTCCTGTGGCGAATTTATGAATTAATCGAAATAATGTACGATTTTCAATTCTCCATTAGGTTGGTCGAATTCATATTTAATTGTCCAGAAAACACAGGTGCAGTTAACGCTAAAGTTAAAGCATGCAATTGTAATTTCATCATTTCCTTCGACCTCCTTTTAGAATATTTTTCTTACGTTAGTAAGTATATACAATTAATGGATAATTGTAAACAGAAAAAGTGAAAATTTTTAATTTTGATTAAAATGCGTATATTTTAAAGGGTTTTGAGAAGGTGTATTGTAATTAACGAAATATCGATAAAAATGGGGGATGCTAAATGAAATATATGCATCGTATTGTAGTTGTTATGCTAACAATTTTTTTATTTATTACTGCTTGTTCTAGCGGAGAAAGAATAAAAGAAATATCTGATGTGAAACCTGGTGACTTTAAGAAATATGCTGGAACATATGTTGGTAATAACTCAGATGTGGTTGCAATTATTAATCATTTATCCGGTGGTGAAACATTTCAAAGTATAAATTTAGAGAATGAAAGCATAAAGGTGATCTATGGTGCAAAAGGAAATGGAACCCTTACAGAAGAAATGGTTGAGACGTATTGGTTTGATAATAAGGATACGATGGAGAAGAATTTTTTCTTTAACATTACTTATCTAGCAGTTTTAGTACCAAATGCAAAGGTTACGAGTTTCAAGTAGAAAATAAAAAATTCATGATAAAAAGAAAAGAAATACTATCAATACTGTATGAAAAATTTGATGATTTTCCAAAAGAAAATGATATATGGGATAAAAAGAAAGTAGTAAAGTTCCTTAATGATAATAACAAAAAAATTACACTGCTAATACATGATAAAGAGTTTCGGAAATCTTTATTTGTTAAGTATCCAGTACAGTAGTTGAAATGATGGGAGGAGAATAGGTGGAGTTTGTATACAAAATTATTTATCATCGAATGCAAGATCATTATTTACCTAAGTTAGTACAGGCAATTAGTCTCGTTAGTGAAGAAGATAAGAAAAAACTTTTCTTTTGAGAAGTTTTTTCTTTTTATATGTAATTGAAATCATTTGTTGAAGTGCAAGCTACCATACAATATGATGAATATAAAAAGAGAAAGTAGGGGATATAAAAATGCGTACAATTTTACTTTTTCTAAACGACATGTCTATTAATGAAATAGAGGACATTAGGAAAAAACATGATCCTTTATTCGGTTTAATTCCGCCGCATATTACAGTTATATTCCCATTTGAAAGCTCGATTTCAAATGATGAGCTGAAGTTACATATTTTAAAATTATCAAAAGGGATACAAGAGATAGAAATTGAATTTGCGAATCAAATTACGGGTGAAGGGGAATATTTATTTTTACGAGTTGAAAAGGGGCAAAAACAAATTGAAGAACTACATGACTTGCTATATACAGGAGCCTTATTACAATTTTTGAAAGAAGATATTCCGTACATACCGCATGTAACAGTCGGGAGAAAAGAACGTACTGAGTTAGCTACTGAAGCAGTTAAGGATATTCATAGTTTCCCTGAAAAGTTACAATGTATAGTTGATAGAATTAGTGTAGAGCGAATGGGAGAGGATGGGGAATCAATTATTGAATTTGAAGTACCGTTGCAAAAAAGCTGACAACTGTCAGCTTTTTTTATTCGTAACATAAAGTAAAGCACCGATCGCACCGCTATTACCACCATCTTGTAAAAAAATGGGTGTTTTATTTTGATATTTTGTGTAGCTACGAATAATATTTTGAAGGTGTACGTTATTACAAAGAGTCGAACCAATATAAATAATATGGTCAATGTTTTTTGTTTCGGCGAATTGAAGGCTTAATGCAGTAACGACTTCACCGACAAGTCCTTGTACAGTAGCAAGTATATCTGAGCTATTATATTTTGATTCTGAAATAGCGGCTTTACCAAAATTGCTAGCAGTTAAGCTATTATCAATAGGTGAGAGAATGCCACTATAAATATCTCCAACCGTAATATCTAGTTCTTTTCTAGAGCCTATTTTTGTTAAAGGAATCAGATCTTCAAAATGATCTATATTTGTTAATAACTTTGAAAGCCCCATAATAGTACCTCCGCCAACACCAGTTCCACCAGCACGAACATATTTGTCATTATAAACGTAATGAATGGAAGTACCTGTACCGATATTTGTTAAAATAAAGTTGTTTAAATCATATTTTTCTTCTTTTAATATGTATCGTACACCTACAAGAGTAGCTTCAAATTCGTTTAGTTCTACAATTTCATATGAGTCTGAAAGTAGTTGCTGTAATTGTTTTGCTTTACCACCTGTAATACATATTTGTTTTATACGAGTATTTTTCTTAAGCCAATCTATTATTTTATCTTGTTCATTTGAATAAAATTTTTCAAAAGCTAATTGCTTTTGTTCGTTCAAATAAGCAATTTTCGTTAATGTTCCTCCAGCATCGATACCGATAGTACTTTCCATTTTCCTGCCCCTAACCAAGTGATTTATTTACGTTGTTCATGTTAGTAAAACGAATTTGTAAGATATAGATTCCAGTAGAATTACATCGTCTCTATTCTGCTTTATATATTAATAGCTTTTCTATCGTTACAATCGGCTGATTGTTAACAGTTGCAGTACCTGTACCGAGAATAAAACCTCGACGATTACGAGTTAGCTCATAATGTAAATCCAGTTTATCACCAGGATATGCTTTTCCGTGGAATTCAACCCCATCTAATGAGGAGAGGAAGCCTAGTCCTTCAGAGTCACTCGTTTGTACAAATGCACTAAGCTGAGCAAGCGCTTCTACAATTAACATATGAGGCATATGTTTTTGACTATCATTTATAAACCACTCGTTATTTGTAATAAGTTTATATCCTGTAACGGATTCACCTTGTTTTACATTTGTTATTTTATCAATCATTAAAAATGGATAACGATGGGGAAGTGTGTCTGTAATATGCATATGAAAGTACCTCCAATGAATAATACCCCTGCTACAGTTAAGCAGGGGAGCTACCATTAATTTTTAACTAATTCATTTACTTTTTCAAGAGAAAAAATACCGCTATTTCTAATGTTTTCAACAACTTGTTGTAACACTTCTTTATCTTGAACGAGTGCAATACGTACAAAGCCTTCTCCGTGAGGTCCGAATGCATGACCTGGTGTAACAACGACATTCGCACGATCCATTAACGCATAAGCGAAATCTATAGAAGTCCAGCCTTTCGGAATTTCGGCCCAGACAAACATACTACCAGCTGGTTTATCAACATTCCAACCAAATGTTCGGAATCCATCAACTAAAGTATCTCTACGTTCTTGATAAATACCGCGATTTTTCTCGCAAAACGAAGCGCCATTTCTTAGTGCAGCTGATGCTGCTTTTTGAATTGGTAAAAACACTCCGTAATCTGTATTTGATTTAAATTGCGTAAGTGCACGAACAATTTCTTCGTTTCCAATCATATAACCAATACGGCTACCTGCTAAACTATAACTTTTTGACAAAGAGTTGATTTCTACGCCAACTTCTTTAGCACCAGGTACAGAGAGGAAGCTAATTGGTTTTTTACCATCAAAATAAAATTCAGCATAAGCAAAATCATGGACAACGATAATATTATGCTTTTTCGCGAATGCGATTACCTCTTTAAAGAAACCTTCATGAGCCATTGCTGGAACTGGATTTCCTGGGAAGTTTAAAATCATCATCTTTGCTTGATCGGCGATTTCTACAGGGATAGCATCTAAGTTAGGTAAAAAATCATTTTCTTTCTTTAAAGGCATGTAATAGGATGTTGCACCAGCCATTTGGATCCCTGTTTCATAAGCTGTATATCCAGGGTCAGGAACTAATATAATATCTCCCGGATTCGCATAAACCATAGGTAAATGAACGAGTCCATCTTGTGAACCCATCAATAATAAAACTTCTTTATCGGCATTTAATATAACATTATGAGTGTTATTGTAATATTCAGTTACAGCTTCGTGAAATTCTTGAATCCCACTTAATGTGTATCCGTAGCTTTCTTTTTTACTTGCTGTATGTACCATTTCTTCTTTTACGAAGTCAGCAGGTGGCATATCAGGATTCCCGATACTTAAATCAATCATTTTGTGACCTGCTGCAATTTTTTCTTTTTTATAAACCCCTAATTCACTAAATATAGAAGATTGGAATGCTTTCATTCTAGTTGCTAACGTGTAAGTCATCAAAACCCCTCCTAAAAACAGTGCTTTCTATCTTCGTTTTTAATTATTCTGAAAACACATGGTTACATTTTATCATTTTTTTATGAAAATTAAAACGATTGACAAATTTAGAGGAGGGATTAGTCTTTTTTGAAAAGGAGGCTGTAAATAAGGATTGGTTAACTGGACTGTCTATTATATCTTTCTAGATGGTTTAGGATGTTTTATAGTTTTTATTAAGTATATCCCGCATATTTTGGATGAAAAAGAACACGAAAACGAGGCCTAATATACCAATGAGCCAATAGTATGAATTTCCTGTCGTGAATTTTTCGTAAAATAAAAATGTACTCCATAAGATTAGGATAATGGAACAGATTGTTGATACAATTAATGAACTTAAACTTCTCAAAAAAAGCACCTCACATTAAAATATTGTTATTATATAATAATACATTTGAATTTAAAGATTTAAAAGGGGAAATATTTTGAGTTAGCTTTGTAAAATAAAAATAACGCAGAAAATATTTTCTGCGTTTTATATGAAGTGTAATCATATCTTTTTATATGTACATAATTTTTCCACTGCATAAAAGTATACATTTAATTTGCCATCGATAACTTGTAAAGTTTGATCTGATGTAAACGAGTTACCATAATCAATGTGATATACATTAGAATTTTTGACAAAGGAACCTTTGTATAAATCTTCTTTTTGCTTCGTTGTTTGCATTTCCACTAGGTTTTGAACAATTTTTTCTTTCTTTTCTTCTTTTACAACTGTTTCAAATTTATAAGATGCAGGGCAAAGCCCATTTTTGTTATCAACGACTTCCCAAGAGCCGTATATATCATTATTGCTACAGCCACTCAGTAGAACGATGAATAATGGAATAATTAATAAAACCTTTTTCATTTTGTACTCCTTTCTTTTCATTTTTAATAAACGTGCGAATACGATACGAATATTGTAATAAAAAAAGTTTAAATTTTTATAAAGAATTATTTAATTTCATATAAAAATTTAGAGGGAATTGAAAAGCATGAATCTAATGGAAAGTTAGATTCATACCGAGTACTATAGTCTATGTTATGTCTCTTTTGAGGAATAATAAAGAGGAAAGTAGGATCACAATTCCATTTAAAATATATATAATTGCAACAATGAAGGCTAGGCCACCAGCTCCAAATCCAGCTTTATCGAATATAGAAGCGAATGCTGTGATAGTCAAAAAGATAATAGGGGTCAGTAATAAAAATATGAAACCTGCGATAATTCTTCTTTTAAAGTTATGTCCAGATAAGGAAATCGCTAAAAAGTTTATGATACTAAACAGAGCTAATACAAAAATAAAGATAATAAATAACTGCATACCATCAGACATTTTCACACCTCCTGTATATATCTTGTTAATGTACTGTATTCGAAAATAAGAGGGGGGTACTCCTTTAAATAATTTCAATAAGCGTAAGAAAGAAGGTTTTATATAATAAAGAAGCATGGATTAATCTAATAATCCATGCTTCTTTAATTATGTTATAAATTTGCAGATTGTGAAGGTTGTTTTTCATATTGTTTCTGCTTAGATAGCGATATGAAAATAATTAATAATGAAATAACACCGAAAATGAGTACCATATATTGTAGTCCAATCGTATCTAAGAAGAAACCTGTGCCGAGTAAAACGATTTGGAACATAACTCTCTCAAACATATTACGGAATGAGAAGAGGCGGCCATGATAGCTTTTTTCCACTTTCGTTTGGAAAATTGTCGACATAATAGGGAAGAAGCAACCGACACTAAAACCAAACAAACCAAATGATGTAAGAGACATCCATTTTATATCGCTAAAGAACAATGATAGGTGTGCAAAAGCGGTACAAACTGCGAAGAAATATAATAATTTTTCAGGTTTGAAATGGTCAGATAAACGTTTAATAACGAAGGCCCCTAACATAAATGCGACACCTTCAATTGTATAAATAAACCCTTTAATCGTTGGATCATGTTGCATTTCACTTATGTTAATTACCATTAAATTAAATCCGGCTATAAATAATAGAGGGATAATACTTAATATAAGTGCTGTAAAAGCAATAGGAATTCCTTTTAATATACGAAATACTTCCATAAAGCTATTATCTTTTGCAGCTTGTTTACTTGGTGTTGTTGATTTCTTATCTTCGAATTGTAGGAAGAAAGTTGAGAAGAATAATAAAGCGTACGCTGCCATTGAGAAGGCATACATATACTGTAAACTCATTACAACTAAAAGAATTCCACCTAGTGAAGTACCTGCAATACGAGCGATTGTACCTACATTCATATGTACACCGTTCATCTGTAATAACTCATGCTCACGTACGATAAGTGGAATTACAGATTGTAATGCAGGGAAGTAAAATGCTGCTGAAATTTGAAGAGCAACCATAAATGCAATCATAAAGGCGATGCTTTCAAATTGGATAGCGAAAAACATAAAAATAACACTAATAACGCGACCGAATCCAGCGTAAAGAAGAACTTTTTTCTTTTCATACTGATCAATGACGCGTCCAGCCATGGGACCGACTAGAACACCTGCTAATAATCCGATAAATAATATTACGGATTTCATGAAATCCGAAGGGACATATTTTTGCATAAATTCAAGGTTACCAAGAATACCAAGCCATAACCCTAGACCAGCAATAAACTCCCCAATTAAAACAATCCAAACATTTTTGTTGCGCCACATAATATAAAACCTCTCCGTCTTTTAAAATGAAAAACTCGTATATAAAACCTCCTTATTTTATGTATAATTAGTAACGAACTTTTTTAGAGTCAGAGTCTATATTACGTGTTTCATGAGTGGATTTCAATCTTTTTGATTTGTCAAAAATTTGATGTGTTAATTGATAAAACAAGTAAGTCAAAATGTAAAAAACGTAAGATTAAATGTTCATTGAAAGTAAGGATAAATAAAATAAAATAAAATAAAATAAAAACATCAAGAAATTATCACAAGTAGATAATTTCTTGATGTTTTTTTATGTTTTAAGCAGAATATTCTTCTTTACGTACTTCAAAAAATTCATTACGACTTAAGTAGTTATAAACTTTCTCGGAAACTTCTTCTTCTTCAGATATAAAGAAACGATGATCAAAAGCATAAAAAGATTGACCTTTAATTAATTTTACGTAGTATATTTTACACGCCCCCTTTAGCATAGTTGAATTTACATACTATTATGATGACCTATATGCTCGTTACTCATACTTCGAGTTTCAAAGGATAGAAGCTAAACAAATTGAAAAAGCTTACAAAACTGTAATGTTGTTGTCACGTTTTCCGATAGTTCGAAATAAGTAAATCCTTCTATAATACAAATAAGTTACATAAAATAAGGGGGTAAAAAGATGGATGAAGTGATTGGAGAAGTGGTCGCAGGTATTTGTGAATTTGTGGTCGAAGTAACTACTGATGCTATTGGGAATTTAGTTTCCGGTAATGATGAGGAAAAAGAAACATTATAATCGTTTGTAAAAGTATAAAGATGATCAAAATAAAAAGGCTGATTTCTAAAAGGGAGTCAGCTTTTTTATTTTTTACATTATATTAATTTTATTTGAATATTCATTTGTTATTATATTGGTAAAACTCATAAAGGAGGTGAATAAATAAAGATGTCGAATTTAAAATCTGATTTACCTGATTCTCGTTTAATTGTGGCGAATGTGGAGGAAAAGGAATATCATTTTATTGTTCGTGAACATCCGATTATAGGGAAAATTATATCGTTATTGGAAAATGGAAAAGAATATGGTTTAATAGATAAACAAATCGCGAATAAAGATAAATTTATTAAATCGGAGCTTACTAAATTAGATTATTTTAACATAGATGTTCTATATCATACCCCTGGATGGATATGGATTGGCATTGATCAATTTGGTTTACATGCTCGTGAGGCTACTTATAACGAAGTAGACGTTATTATGAAGTTGAAAGAGGATTTATATTATATAGATGTATATGAAAAAGTAGAAATGTAATAGATATTTAGTTAGGTTAGGGGACAAGTTCCCGTAGCCTTTTTTGTTTCATAATAAAACGGAAAATCTATATTAGGTTGATGATACGATAGCATAGTAAGAAATGAGTCGAAAAGAGGATTTGAAAATACATAAAGAGAACTTTAATTATTACATGAATCCTATATGTAAATAACAATAGAAAGAAGATGATAATGTGAGTAAAGAAGAGCTTGTGAAACAGCAGTTTGGTAATAATGCGGAAAAGTATGTGAAAAGTAAAATTCATGCTAAAGGACTAGATTTACAATATGTAGTTCAACAAGTTGAGTCTCGTCATAATAATCGTCTTCTTGATATTGCTACAGGCGGTGGGCATGTTGCGAATGTATTAGCTCCATTGTTTCAAGAAGTAGTTGCTTTAGACTTAACAGAAAAAATGTTAGAGAATGCGAAAAATTTCATTATAAGCAATGGACATGAAAATGTATCTTTTGTCGCTGGAAACGCTGAAAGTTTACCGTTTGCTGATCGTTCATTTGATACGATAACATGCCGGATTGCAGCACATCATTTTACGAATCCAGTACAGTTTATTTATGAAGTAAATCGTACGTTAGAAGATAATGGGTTGTTTATTTTAATAGATAATGTTTCACCGGAAAATAATGAATACGATACATTTTATAATTTTATAGAAAAAAAGCGGGACCCGAGTCATGAACGTGCATTAAAAAAAACAGAATGGATTGCCTTGTTAGAAAAGAATGGTTTGCAAATGCAGTCGTGTCTTACTTTTGACAAGAAATTTGAATTTGACTGGTGGTGCGATATGATGAATGTACCGTTGCAGAAACGTATGAAGTTAACAGAATGTATGATGAAAACACCAGTTGAAATGCAAGAATTCTTTCATATTCAATTTGAAAATAATAAAATAGATTCATTTTATACTGAAATGGCACTGTTTGTATGTAAAAAAAGCGTGACATTAAAAAGATAAATTTCTTGCAGTCTTTTCAAAGTAGGTTATACTTAGTACAGAGAAAATGAGAATTGAGGAAAAGTAATAATGATTCGCGTACGTATTGAAGGAACTGAAGAAGAAATGCTTGAATTTATGGAGAAAATGCCGGACATTCCTGGATTTGAAAAAACTCATATGAGAGAACCGAGAAAAGGAAATAATCCGAAATACGATTCAAGTAAAAATGTATTAGCATATTTATCTTATAAAAAGATTGAAGTCGCCAATAAATAGGCGGCTTTTTTATTTTGCACCGTTTCACAGCCTTGTCTTTTTCACATAATAATAATAGTAGATTATGTTGAAGAGGGGTGAGGATAGTTAATAAGAAAATCATCTTTTTTGGAGACTTTGGTATTGACGATGCGGTGGCTTTAATTTATGCAAATAAAACATGTAAATTAGATATTATAGGTATTGTTGCTGAGTATGGAAATGTATCGCGAGAAATCGTAACGGAAAATGTGTATTTTTTAGAAAGGTACTATGCTACAGAAGTAAAAATCATTGAGGGTGCAGCAAGGCCGATGACTGCTGAAGAACCTTTGTTTTTCCCTGAAATTCATGGGGAACACGGCCTAGGCCCAATTATTCCACCTGATATGAGGATTTGTAAATGGGAAAATTTTTGTGAATTAATTAAATTAATTGAACCTTGTCCGGAAGATATTATTATTGTAGCGACAGGCCGATTAACAACATTGGCGACGTTATTTTTATTATATCCAAATGTAATGGATAAGGTATGTTCGTATTATATTATGGGCGGTGCTTTTTTATTTCCTGGTAACGTTACTCCTGTATCAGAAGCAAATTTTTATGGAGATCCAATTGCCGCAAATATTGTAATGAAGTATGCAAAGAATACGACTATTTATCCGCTAAATGTAACGCAAGAAGCACTAATTACTCCTGAAATGGTGGATATTATTAATAAAGAAGGAACAGGGCAGGCGAAACTTATTAAACCAATGATTGATTTTTATTATGAGAACTTTTATAAAAAAGAATACCCGGGTATTGCTGGAAGTCCGATTCATGATTTACTTCCGTTCATTTCTTTTATTAATGATAATATTTTTGAATATAAAAAGTGAGCAGTTTGGATTAGTACGACAAATGACGTAACTAGAGGACAAAGTGTGGCAGACTTTAGAAAAATAGCCGAGCCAACAACATTTGATAATAGACCAATTCAAAAAATTGCAATTGGTTTTAACTATCCTGCATTTAAAGAAGAGTTTATGCGGACAATATTAAAGCCTGACTGTCCTTAATATGTGTATTACGAATAACATCAACCTCGAGTAGAAAAACTGGCGGTTCATTATTTTGAAATAATCTAATAGTTGATCTGTATGAATAACTACTGAAAAATGTAACATAACTAAGGATAAGCAATTGTTTCTTATTATATTTTGATTGGTGAAATATAAAGGAGGTTATTATATGATTTGGTCTTTAATCGTCGGTGGTATATTAGGATGGCTTGCGAGCTTAATTACTGGAAAAGACGTACCAGGTGGTGTAATTGGTAATATTATTGCTGGTATTATCGGTTCTTGGGTTGGTTCGAAATTACTTGGTAGTTTTGGTCCAGTCATTGGCGGATATGCAATTATTCCAGCTTTAATCGGTGCGATCATTTTAATTTTCATCGTAAGCTTCTTATTACGAGCAATGCGAAAATGAGTGTAAGGACTGTTTACATTTGTAAGCAGTCCTTTTTATATGTTATGCTAGTATTATACAATCAGGAGGTGTCAGCATTGAAAACATTTACAGTAAATTTCCATCAAGAAGATAATGCTAAAGCGACAACAGTACATAAATTAAGTGAAGAGGACTTCAACAAAGCAACAGAAAAAGGCACTCGTCATCTATTTGATTTAGATACAAACGTTGGCTTCTTCGTATTCTTTGATGCAGAAGATGCAGAAGGAAACGATCAATACTTAATGTTACAATACGAAGGCGATCATGAAGAGCCAACTGCGTGCTACGGATTTGATTTAAAACTATACTATCAATTTTTAGCACTATACTTAAATGATCTTGAGTTCCAAGGTGAAACAGATGAAGAAGAGGAAGAGTATGGCCCAATTCATCATTTAGCTCATTTACTTTATCATATTGTTGAAGATGGTAAGTCAATCGAAGTGTAAAAAATACATATGTAAAGCTGTCCTTTTTGGACAGCTTTTTTCATTTTCTAAAGCACAATATATAAGGTAAATAGGAATTGAAGTATTTGTTTACAATTGAGAACTATAAAAATTCTTTGCTCATCTCTCTTTGGTTCTTTTTCTACGTTTAAGGAAGGATTGCGGTATACATGACGAGAAGGGATATATAAGGAGATGGGAAAAATGATAAATAATACAATTCCAAGTTTTTTACATTATGGGGAAGTGACGATGTAGAATTAGAAGTTCTTAATCAATATTTCATTTCGCATCCTGAGGTATTTGAAGAATACTTTAACTATCATTGTCCTAAAACGAGAGAACGTCTTTCGAATGCCATTAAACAATATCCGGCGAAACTAGAAGATATTCGTATCATTGCAGAAACATTACCGAGTATTATTCAAGAGATAACGAATGAATATCATAATAAATATAATCTTGATGTAAATATGAAGTTTCATTTATTTGTTGGAGCTTTTGGCTCTAATGCATTTGTAGAAAGGGAAATCATTGGAGACATATTTTTTGCAGCAGAAAAATTATCTCCAGATGTAAATCATCTTCGTGTTATTGTCGCTCACGAAATAGGCCATATATATCATAATGTTAAGTTACAAAATGGTGGGATGGATTGGAGTAAAGCCGAGTGGACCGATGCAGCAGTTAGTTTGGATCGCGAGGGTGTTGCAACATATTTATCAAAACAAATTATGAAAGGTTTAAATGAATCAGTGTATTACTCATATAACGATGATGGTGAACGTTGGTTACAATGCTATATAGAAAATGAAGAACATATAAAGAAACGTTTTTTGGAAGATTATATAGAAGGGTGGACGTTAGAAAAAGAGAAAGAGTGGTTCCGGTTATCTGGCGGACAATATTTTGGATACAATCGACTTGGTTATTTTTTAGGAACAGCTTTTGTAGAATATGTTGTACAATCATGGGGAGAGAGTGAAGCATTTACTTTTTGGAACAAACACAATTTGAAAAGTAGTGTAATGGATTGGTTATCGAAATGAATTATAATAGGGAGCTGAAATGTATGAAAATGTATGTAAAGATAGCTATGTTATTTCTCGCTTTTACATGCCTATTTGCATTAGCAGCATGTAAAGGGACCGATGAACAAAAGGAAACAAACCAAACATCAGAAAATAGTAAAAACGAACAGAATAATTCTTCTGAAGAAAAGAATGAACCTGATGCAAAATCAAATAATGAAGGATTAACAAAACCAAAGACAGATTCACGCTCGAAAGATACAGTAATCAATCAAAAATCAATTAACCACGTTAAAGAATTGTTTGAATTAGCGAAAGAAGGAAAAGTACCTAACGTTCCGTTCGCAGCACATACAGGAGATATTGAAGAAATAGAAAAAGCGTGGGGAAAAGCGGATAAAACGGAACAAGCAGGTAATGGAATGTACGCAACTTTTACAAATAAAAATGTTTCCTTCGGTTTTAATAAAGGATCACAAGTTTTTGATGTACGCTCCTATCATGCTGAACTAAAATTAATTACATTACAAGATATAGAGAAAGCATTAGGAAAACCAACTTCAGTTAAGGTAAATGGGGAAGACAAAATATATGTATATAAAGTAAACAATCAGTTTGAGTTAAAATTCATTATTCCAAAATCGACTGGTAAGGTAAATCATATTTCGGTATTTTCGCCAGAAGATAGTATTAATAAAATGGCAGGGTAATAAAAAGGATGTCACAATAGTCTCGAGACTTTTGTGACATCCTTCTTTTTATAAAGAAAGCATCCTATAAAATATGAGTAGTATGCTCCGAAACGTTTTTATTTATTTTATTACGTTCTATATTTTGGATAAACAGTGCTTGCATAATGCCTCCGACTATTAAGAAACAAGCACAAATATAAAATAGCATACTACCATCTACTTGACTTAATAAAACCGCGCCAAGTACAGGACCGCACGTTCGGGATATATCCCAATGTAACCCATAAATTGAAAAATACAATCCACGCTTATTTGTAGGAGCGATTTCTGAAACGAATCGAAGTAAATGGTTTAAAGCGATACTTTCACCGATGACTAAAAAGAGTAATGTGAAAAATAGTGACAAGATTGTTGCTGAAAATCCATAGCCAATTGCAGCTATCGTAAAGCAGATGTAAGAAATAAGTATAATTTTCGTCATGGAAAATCGTTCAGACCATTTCACGAGGAAAATTTGTAGAATGATTTCCATAATAGCTTTGCATGTTGAAATAAAAGCGAGTATGAATACGAAATCTGGAAATATATCTTTAGCGAAAATGCGATAATTTGTCTCAGTTTGTGCATAAAAAAAGCTAATAGGAAGTGTAGTAATCATAAGTCCCAAAACAGCGTAATGTTTGTGTACAAATTGTTTTGGAGATGATACTTCAAATTTTTGCTTAGGCTTTGTAAGTACTGGAGCGGTTTCTGGAAGCTGTGTCCATACAACTACTGCATATACCATAAGTGTAATGCTTTGCATGATAAATAAATATTCAGGGTGAGTACGATAAAAGATAGCACCTATTATTGGACCAATTACGGAACCAATTGCAGCCATGGTATGCAAAAGAGCAAAAATTTCTGCTTGCTTTTTTTGTTTTGTTAAATCAGCAATTTGTGCACGTTGAGCGGGAATATATAAGGAACGGCCCACTCCATTTATGACATATAACAATGCAAATATAAAAACAGATTGAGCAAAGATGAAGCTGCCGATTGCAACGCCTTGCAGCAATAAGCCGAGTAACATAATTTTCTTTCGCCCATATTTATCAGTAACTCCCCCAGCAATAAGCGTAAATACGATGTCTGAAAGAGGTTGTAGACCGAAAATGAGCATGGTTATTATTATATTACCGTTTAACATTTTATTAACGTAAATAATCATTATGAGAGCTAACATGGACTCAGTTGTTCGGGTTAATAATTCGCCGCCCAGTCTTATAATAATTGGTTTGTTATAACGTAGTAAGAGATTGTTCAATATTAATTCCTCCTTTCTATATTGAAATGATAAGATGAAAGGAGAAATGGAAAAAGGGTAGAAACAAAAGGGGGTATTTTTCACCTTTTAGGGGGATTATGATGTTTATTTTAGATCAATATATTGAACTATGGTATGGCTATGGTAAAGGGAGACGAGAAGGAGAACAATTAGAAGTAACCGTACAAATGATAGCAGAAACATTATTTTGTACAGAGCGTAATAGTAAATTAATTATAAAAAAATTAGAAGAGTTACATTGGATCACTTGGTTTCCTGGTCGCGGGAGAGGGAATCGTTCTAAATTAATATTTCAAAAGCAACCGATGACATTAATTTTAGAAAGAGGAAAAGAACTAACGAAAAAAGGTGATGTGAAAAGTGGAATCTCATTTGTGGAACGCTACAGCTCACAATTTCCTATAGTAAAGAAAGAGTATGAAGTTTGGGTAGATTCCATATTTGGTCATCAAATAGAAAGGACACCTGAAGGAAGAAAAGATGTCCTTCGTTTACAAGTACAAATGAACCTGGACATCGCTTTAGATCCCGTTTACGCTACGATGCGATCAGAATGTCATATGGTTAAACATATTTTTGATACACTCGTATCTATAAATGAGGAAACAAACTCTATAGAACCAAGGCTTGCTTTTCACTGGGAATATAATGCTGCTGACAAGGTTTGGACATTTTATTTAAGAAAAGGTGTTTATCTTCATAATGGAAAACGATTTACCGCACATGATGTTATATATTCATTGAATCGATTTATGAAAGCTGAAAACAACCCACACGCATGGATGTTGCAACATGTTGAAAGTGTCCGTGCAGTGGATGAATATGTTGTTGAAATTGGATTACATACAGAAAATAGGATGTTTTTACATATGCTTAGCGCAGAACAATGTTCTATCGTGCAGGAAGATGAAGCAGGAACCTTCATTGGTACAGGGCCTTTTACATTACGAGAGAAGAATGCATGTTTATTTGTACTAGAAGTACATGATTTGTATTATCGCGAAAGACCTTTCCTTGATCGAATTGAACTGTTGAATGTGGAGCAAAGTGTAAATACATATGACGTGTTAATAAAGGCGCAGTATAAAGATAAAGAAAAACATAATAAAGAAATTTCTCGGCTTGAATCGAACGTGACATATGTAACGTGTAATCTTGTAAAAGAAGGGCCAATGCAAGATGAGCTATTGCGAAAGGCGCTACATCAAATTATTCATGGCGATAAAATTGTTCAAGAACTCGGCGGAGAACGTGGAGAAGTAGCGAAGAAACTAATATTAGCAAAGGAAAGCATAGTAGAAATTGAGGAAGATATAGAAAGTTTAATTAAGAGAAGTATGTATCATAATGAAGTGCTACAACTCTATACATTTACAGGACGAGATCACGTAGAAGATGCACAATGGATACAGAAAGAGTGTGCGAAGTACGGGATTTATGTAGAAACTAATTTTCTTGAAATAGAAGAGTTATTGGAAATGAATACGATACAAATGGCTGATATGATGCATGATAGTGCAACAATTAGCGAGCGAATAGAAGATAGTCTGCTATATATGTTTCTGACAAAAAACAGTTTTATACAAGGGCAAAGCAGCATGGACTTTCATAAAACGTTGTCCCCGTATTTTAAACAAGAACTATTAGAGAATAGAGTTATATTGTTACGTGATATTGAGGACACTTTGTTACGTCATATTCATATTATTCCTTTATATCGCAACAAACAACAAGTAATTTCTGATGAAAAAGTACAAAATATAATGATTAATTCACAAGGATGGATTAATTTTTATGACATATGGTTTACATGTTGATATATAGGGGTTTTTACGCATTTTATAAGATGCGTGAGAACCCTGTTTTTGTGTGTGAAACAAGGTTGTTTTACACATTGTTACGCTACTTATGATAAAAGTCCATTTACAGCGTAACAGTGTTATGTTACATTGTTATTAGGAAGGAGTGTTATACAGTTGAGTACAGATTTAATTTCAAAAAAAGATTTATTAGAACTAACTGGTATTTCATACGGACAGTTATATAGATGGAAAAGAAAAAATTTAATACCGGAAGATTGGTTTGTACGAAAGTCAACATTCACGGGTCAAGAAACATTTTTTCCAAAAGAAAAGATATTAGAGCGTATTGATAAAATCCAAACGATGAAAGAGGATTTGTCACTCGATGAACTAGCGAATATGTTTTCACCGAGTGTAAGAGAAATCCTTTTAACAAAGGAAGACCTTTTACGTAAAGGGATTGCATCAGAGCCAGTTTTACAATTCTTCATAGAACAAACGAATAAAATAACAGAGTTTCAATTTGTGGATATTCTTTATGTGTATATGCTTGAAGAATTACTACAATCAGGAGAGATTAGTTTAGAAGAAGGAAAAATGGTCTTGCAAGTTTTACGTGAAAATTATGAAGCAATAAAGCATAAAACTTGTGATTTAATTATCGTCCGAAAGTTAGGGATTTCTACTTGTTTCTTAGTTTCAAACGTAGACGATTTAATTTTTGAAAAAGGCACCAAAATTGTTTTACGCGAAGCGATTATGAAATATACCGAAGCATTAAAAACGAAACTATTGTAGTGGGGGAGAAATTATGCGTACAGAAAATTTAATTATAAATGGTTACGGTTCATCGAATGGCGGAGAGTTTCATAAAGTGCAATTAAATGGAAAAGGGACTGTGAATGGAAATGTTGAATGTGAAAAATTTGAATGTAACGGTTACGGTGCAGTTACTGGTGATTTGAAAAGTAGCAGTGCACGAATTAGCGGATCTGGTAAAGTCGACGGCACAGTTCATGCTGAAACGATGCGAATTGATGGAAAAGCAACTATTACGAAAGATGTGAAGGCAAACAGTTTGAAAATTGCAGGAAAAGGTACGATAGGTGGGAATGTCACTGGTGAAGAATTTAAAATCAATGGTCAAGCGACGATTGATGGCAACTGTGAAGTGGATACTTTTTCTTCTGATGGACAGTTTACAATTGGTGGATTATTAAGCGCGGATGAAATAAATATAAATATTCACGGTACATGCCGAGCGAAAGAAATTGGTGGTCAAACGATTAAAGTAAAACATAGGATGGGTACTTTTAGTAGACTGTTTAAATCAGTATTTGGTTTACAATTAGAAGCTGAACTGTTAGAAGGTGACAATATCGAAATTGATTATGCTCACATAAGAACGGTAAGAGGAAGCAATGTTACAGTAGGACCGAATTGTGAAATTGAACTCATTGAATATACCGGTGTTCTTACTGTTGATAAAAGTGCAAATGTAAAGGGAATTAAGCAGGTTTAATGGAAGGGAATAAGTAATATGGAACATTCACATAGTCTTACTGTCAATGGTTCTGGTAGTTCAGCAGGCGGGGATTATAACAAAGTGAAGATACGCGGTGAAGGAACAATTTCTAATGATATGAGCTGTAATGAATTTAAAACGTACGGCACGAGTGAAGTACGCGGTAATATGAAAGTGAAAAACTATGTCGTGTATGGTGATAGTGAAGTACAAGGAAATGTAAATGCGGAATATGTAAAAGTATATGGAAACACACAAATGCATAGTGATGCACATATTGAAAAAACAAAAGTAAGAGGTATGATAGAAGTTAAAGGAAAGTTTACTGGTGATTTCGTAGATGTGAAAGGCGCTTTAAATGTAAAAGGAGATGTTGAAGTAGAGGAATTATCACTAACGGGTGGTCTTGAAAGTGATGGATTACTTAATGCTGAAAATATTGAAATTTCACTTCGTTATGAAGGGAGCAAAGTGAGAGAAATCGGTGGTAAAAAGATTTCTGTTCGTAAAAAAGCGAGATTTATTCCATTTACAAGTCATGCTGGAAGCCTCCAAACGTCTATCATTGAAGGAGATGAAATTTATTTAGAGTATACTATCGCTGAGGTAGTAAGAGGAAACAACGTTACTATTGGCCCAGGGTGTGAAATTAGTGTTGTAGAATATCATACTAGCTTTAACCAAAAAGGTAATGCAGTTGTAAAAGAACATAAACAAATATAAGTAGTATGAGGGAGAGCAAGGTTATGGTTGAGAAGAATAATAAGCTCGGCTTTGTTGTGGCGGGCTTATTGCTAGGTATTTTAATGGCATCAATGGATAATACCATTGTCGTAACAGCGATGGGAACGATCGTTGGTGACTTAGGAGGCCTTGAAAACTTTGTATGGGTCGTTTCTGCCTATATGGTCGCAGAAATGGCAGGTATGCCGATATTCGGTAAACTATCAGATATGTATGGTAGAAAGAGATTCTTTATTTTCGGTTTAATCGTCTTTATGATTGGTTCGGCACTTTGTGGTACTGCTGAAAATATTACGCAGTTAGGTATTTATCGTGCCATTCAAGGTATTGGTGGCGGGGCATTAGTGCCGATCGCGTTTACTATCGTTTTTGATATTTTCCCTCCAGAAAAGCGCGGGAAAATGGGTGGATTATTCGGAGCGGTATTTGGTTTATCCAGTATTTTTGGTCCATTACTTGGTGCGTATATTACAGATTACATTAGCTGGCATTGGGTATTTTATATTAACTTACCGCTTGGCGTTTTAGCACTTATTTTTATTACATTCTTTTATAAAGAGTCACGAGTTCATAGAAAGCAAAAAATTGACTGGTTTGGTGCAATTACTTTAGTTGGTGCAGTAGTTTGTTTAATGTTTGCGCTCGAACTAGGTGGACAAAAGTATGATTGGGATTCTAGTTTTATTTTAAGTTTATTTGGTGGATTCGCTATTTTAATTATTGCATTTATATATATTGAACGAAAAGTAGAAGAGCCAATCATATCATTTGAAATGTTTAAACAGCGATTATTCGGCATGAGTACTATTATTGCATTATGTTACGGTGCTGCGTTTATGTCAGCAACTGTGTACATACCGTTATTCATTCAAGGTGTATATGGCGGGAGTGCAACAAACTCGGGATTATTACTTTTACCGATGATGTTAGGCTCAGTCGTAACGGCGCAATTAGGTGGATTTTTAACGACGAAGCTTAGCTACCGAAACATTATGATTATTTCTGCGATTATTATGCTAATTGGACTATTCTTATTAAGCACATTAACACCAGAAACAAGTCGTGCATTATTAACAGTGTATATGATTATTATCGGATTTGGAGTTGGATTCTCATTCTCTGTACTAAGTATGGCAGCTATTCACAACTTCGGTATGGAACAGAGAGGATCTGCGACTTCAACGAGTAACTTCATTCGTTCATTAGGAATGACATTAGGTATTACAATCTTCGGAATGATCCAAAGAACAGGTTTCCAAGATCAATTAGAAGAAGCATTTAAAGGTATGAGCGGGGGAATGAATACAAACGCTTTAGGAGATTCAAGAGCTATTCTATCAGAATCGGCAAGATCCCAAATTCCGCCGCAAATATTAGATAAAATTATTGACGCTCTTTCTAGCTCAATTGTCCAAACATTTATGTGGGCGTTGGTACCATCTGGTTTAGCATTCATATTTATTTTCTTTATGGGAAATGAGCGTATGATAATTAAGAAACAACAAACGAATAAAAAGAGCGAAACATCAAAAGCGTAATGAAAAAGCTCCTTTCCAATTGGAAGGGAGCTTTTTCGTATGTACGGATTTAGATTAGCCTTCGATGATTTCGTATTCTTCGTCTGCTAATAATAAAATTTGTGTTTTCTTACCTTTGTTTTGAACTTCGATTACATCGTAAGCACCTAAGTCTCTTACTTTGCTTTGAGAAGCGTTAACCATAACTTCAATAGAATCAATTAAGATATCTTCTTCAATGTATGATTCAGGCAATGCCATATCTTCAGTATCTAATACACATGCGTATAGATTTTGTAAGTTTTCAGCAGTTGGGTTTTGTTCCTCAACATCAATGATGTTTTTTACTGCTTCCATATTTTCTTCTTTTGCTTGGTATACTTTAATTTTAGCCATTGTTTTAATCTCCTTTATAACGTAATCGTAGAGGCTACACTTCATTATAACGTTTTTTTCATGAAAGATGAAATTGTTATATGTATTTATAGCGAAAAAAATGTATGCTTCCTTGGTGTTAGTGTAAATTCCTTCCGTTAAAGTTATATTGTCCAAGCTTTTCTCATACTCCGCTCATAATATATGTATTAGATAAAACATATAGGGAAGGGATGGAGTGTAAGTGGGTTGTGAGCCGAAACGAAATTGTCAATGTGGTCAAAAAAGCATATGTGAATTTTTACAAAGTCTAGAACCGTTTACTAAAGTGGAAAGTATCGTAATAGGTGGAAATGAAATTGTTGTATCCTATTTCCTTTCATTTAATGAGAGAAAAGGGATTGTATCATTTGTACAAGAGGAAGATGAGGTTATCTTTGTAGATTGCTCTAGGATTGATGCAATTCGAATAGGAAAAATTTGTAGTTGTAAAACGAAAGTTAAATTTATTGAAGAGGATTTTAGTCTACTTGGAAATGTGTGTCCGCAATGTTTAACGGAGGGAAGTACGCTCTTTTTCGACTTTCACAATCCAGAATTGAATGTATCACTACAAGCAAAAACGATTGATGCACCTAGTTGTACTGAATTTATAGATGAGATGGGGAATGTCGTAGAACAAATTACTGTAATGGGTGAAGCGATTGTTTCTAAAGATTTTGTTCAAGTGCCTGAACTATTAAACTTTCGTTTAGTTTTATCTGATACGGCTGCGAATCCTTTAAAGTTTGGAATACTGTTCATTAATTTCCCTGATCTTACGATTATTATTCTTTTCGCATCGAGTGGGTACCTCAACATTTCCAACTGTTTGAAAATCGAGAGTGAAGCAGGTAATACTGAGATAGAAGAGATGAAAAAGATGATATCGAATGACGATAATACGTACACATCAGTTGTTAAAATGACTAAAATATATAAAAATGGAGGAACAGAATCATTTGTTAATAAGAATGAGTTATAACATATATATTTAAAAGAACCCTTAAACTAATGTTGAGGGTTTTTACATAATAAAAGATTATATATAGATTGCGAATTATTATGAAGTATATTATATGTAAACCTTTTTACTGGACAGTCCTTTACTTATTATTAGATGTTATAATAATTTTATATTTACGAATAATTTATAAATATATGGAGTGTAGTAGACGTTTGCTTATATGTAGAATAAAAGGACTTATAAAAAAGTAGAAGTGCATTGATTCTAAAGAAAGCAGGAATGTAAATGATAAAAGAAAAATAGATAAGTTTTTACGGTATAAATTCAAACGTAATGCGGAAGTTTTTGATCGTTCAAAATTACAATCTTTTATATCAGCGCTTCCAAAAGGATACGAGTTACGAAGAATAGATGAACATATTGTAAATAACCCTACATTACATAAGGTCTCAGAAGATTTTACAAGTCAATTTCAATCAGTAGAAGCTTATTTAAGCCGAGGTATAGGGTATAGTATTTTGTATAACGGAGAAGTTGTATGCGGTGCATCATCATATAGTATTTATGATAATGGCATTGAAATTGAAGTGGCGACTGATCATAGTCATAGAAGAAGAGGGTTGGCAACTATAGTTAGTGCAGCATTAATCTTGGCCTGTTTAGAAAAAGAGGTATATCCAAACTGGGATGCAGCGAATACTACATCTGCTAAACTTGCAGAAAAGTTAGGATATGTTTTTGATAAGGCGTATGATACTTATTTTGTGGATATAGGTAAATGAATGAATTTGTACAATTGTACAACAGAAAAAGTCTAGAAAATCCTATGAAATTCATATTAATTACTCTTTTTTAAAATTACAAATGGGGTATAAAAATCGACTTGAAAAAGTCGGTTTTTATTTTTTTACAATAAGGTGCATCTAATAATAATTTACTGTTGCATAAATATTATGGAATGAAGAAATTAGCAAAATTAATTTTTTTGTCTTAATAAATTTAAGAATAGATTTTTGAAAGTTTCTTCAAAAATATGGTTATCCTTTTTACTATTGAACTTAATCAACATATTATGTTTTTTTTCGCGATATATAGTTAAGAATTTTTTTAATAGGTAAATATTCATAAAAACTAATTATATTAAAGTGTGTGTATTTGCAAATGATAAAAGTGACTATTATACAAACCCAGGCATTAATAGAAAAAGTACATATACAGTAAAGAGAGTAAAAAAACTCAAAATTTTTTATAAAGGAGATTATAAAATATGAGCGAACAATGCCCAATTAATGTACCATGTCAGGTAGATGGACAAACTCAAACACCATTAAGTGATGCAGCTGCAGCACCAATTCTTACTCCAGGAGCACCGATTGTAAAAATACCAGTTGTATTAGCAGAAAGAACGATTCAAATTGTTGTAGAATCTGATATTTCATTAAATCCTCCAGCAGTTGAAATTAAACGTATCTTAAAAAATGCATTTCTAACACAATGTAAATTAGTTCCTGTAGCATTCGAACCAGTACCAGGTACACCTTACCGACGAGTTACAAGAGCAAAATTATTTGTACAAGGATATATTCGAAAAAATATTGAGTATGCAAGTGATGATTGTAATGGAGTGCTATATGACCGTATTGCAAATGTTCCATTTTCTGGTTTTGCAGATTTAACAGAAGATGATTTTCTATCATTAGCTATAGTAGCTGCTTCCTCAGATACTACTTCTCACTTTATTAATCCTAAAAATGGTGATCTACCACGTTTAGACAAATACTTCTTCGAAAATACAGTTTTTTATAATGAACAACCGTATTGTGAATTAGTCAGCGCTCAATTTTTCGAATTAGACTTTTCACCTTGTCCAACAGACCTAAATGAACCATTTGAGACTCTTCGTGAAAAAATTGTACTAGATCTTACTTTAAAAGTTTTACAAGTACAACAAGTACAAGTATAAAACTAAAAAAGCATTGTCTTTGATAAAAAGACAATGTCTTTTTTATTATTAAAAAACATATATAATGATGAAAATGAATACGTGTAAAATAACATATTTTCCTGAATTTTATTAGATGGGGGGATGGTGATGAATAAGCCATGGATTGGTAAGGCGCTATGGGATGAAATTAACAAGTATAAAGATCTGAATAAACAAGATAATTCACGAGAAAGAATAGTAAAGAAAGAAGAGGAAGTATCTGAAGTAAAGAAAAAAGAGGAAGTATCTGAAGTAAAGAAAGAAGAGGAAGTATCTGAAGTAAAGAAAGAAAATGCAACATCTAAATCACGAATAGAATCTTCAGTGCGTTCAATGGTAGTGAAAACACCATTTTCTATTATTTCTGAAGTGTCTAGTTTTAAAATATTTCCAAAAATAAACATAAAAAATCAAGAAGAGTTTGTTTTTCAAAATGAAAAAGATGTAGGTAGACATGAATTAGATTCTAAGTTATTAACTACAGTACAACAGTATCATTCGGAGGCTTATTGTGAAATAGTTTCTTTTAATCTTCATGAAAAGAGAGTGCTTATGGAATTATATAATAAAAAAGTCATAGGGAATATTGAAGAGAATAAGGTAGAGACATCTTCATGGACTCCTATACATAGCATAGTAATAGAGGGTGAAAATGAAGGAGAAATAAATAATGTTATAACAGCCAAGCTACCAATAGAAATAGGAAAATATAAAGGTGAAATTATTTTACGAGAAAAAGTAGTATTTAAAGAAAAAGTCATAGGAATAAAAGAGGTGGAACAAGAGATTGTTTTGACAAAAACTGAATTCTTAGTGCCAAAAGTAATAAAAAATCGACAAAATACATTTACAGTTGAAAAAGGAAGCTTATTGGTAGAAGGTTATATTTATCAATGTATTGAATACATTTCAGAACAAAGTACATTTCATAATAATGTGTATCAATTAATGCAAAATATTGTACTGGAATTAGTCGTTCAAGTAATACAAGAACAGGAAGTACAAGTACGAATTAATTAAAAATGAATATATTCCCTAAATGCTACAAATGGTTTTTCTCAATAAATTCAGTTGTAATATTAATGAATACTAATTTTTGCTAACGGGGATAGTTACTTTATAAAATGAATCTATTTAGGTCTATGAAAAAATAAGTGCTAACATGTTTGAAAACAAACTTACTAACAAACACTTATTAAAAACAGGCATAAAATTTGGATTATATGTGGTTTGATTTAAGAATTTAGTAAAAAACATTGATTATTACTTACTATAAACTGATGTGTAAAATAAAGTGTATTCACTTCTTTTTTACAAGACTCTCAATTTGAATAGTAATACATGTTTATCATAATTTTCTAAGCACCAATTATATTTTTTTAGAATAATTGGATGGACAACTTCTTTCTTCATATCAACTTCAATAAAGCCATATGTTTTATAAAAACTTTCTAGTTCTTCAAAAGGAATACAAAATACGCTTTGTATTTCTAATGCTTTCGCAGTCTGTACTAAGAATGAAACAAGTTTCCTAGCTAATTGTAGACCTCTAAATTTAGGGAGAATAAAAATTCCACCCATTTCAATAGTACCTTCATCTATTTGGACTAATCGACCAACACCTGCATAAGCATTGTCGTATGTAATGATTGCCACCATATCTCGATTTAAATCACTTCGTACAAATCCTATAGCGTCATATTGTTTATTAACCCATTCTAAATCATTAGAGGTGGCTAGTTGAATACTCATTTGTATCACTCCTTTGGAAAATTCGATATATTTTTATTATACAGAATGTAAAGCGGTTAAATTTAGATGATTTTAATAACAGTTCAAGTTTTGAAGAATAGTGCATACAATATAAAGTCTTTTCCTTTCTTCATTTAAGTTTTACGTATATAATTTAAAAGTACTATTTTTATTTTATTATTTTATATTTATAACAGAATAGAGGTTTAAAAATGGGTGTTAAAATCATTACGGATAGTGCGGCGGATTTACCGGTAGAATTGCTGCAAGCATATGATATTGATTTAATTCCACTCCGTGTTTATGATGAAGCAGAAACAGAGTATTTAGATGGAGTAACATTAGAGTCAGTTACATTATTGCAAAACATGAGAGAAGGCGCTGTTTATAGAACGTCATTGCCTTCCCTTGAAACTTTCCAAGAGAAATTTGTTTCTTATGCAAAAGAAGGTAATCCTTGTATATATTTAGCTTTTTCATCTGAACTATCTGGTACATATCAATCATCAGTTCTCATTAAAGAGGAAGTAAAAGAAACATATGCTAACTTAGATTTAGAAATTATTGATACGAAATGTGCTTCGCTTGGTCAAGGGCTTGTTGTTTTAGAAGCTGCTAAAATGGCGAAAGACGGCGCATCAAAAGAAGATATTTTAAAACGTGTTGATTTTCTAATGAACCATATGGAACATATCTTCACTGTAGCTGACTTACAGTACCTTGTTAGAGGTGGACGTTTAAGTAAAGTCGCAGGATTTATCGGTGGTTTACTAAACATTAAGCCGATCTTAAACGTGGAAGAAGGAAAACTTGTACCACTTGAAAAAGTACGAGGGAAAAAGAAAGTACTGAGCCGTATCGTTGATATTATGGAAGAATGCGGAAAAGAGCTCAAAGGTCAAACAATTGGTATGACTCATGGCGATGACTTAGAAACAGCTGAAGCATTAAAAGCATTAATTACAGAAAGATTTGGCTGTGAAGTATTTATCGTAAATACAATTGGTGCAGCAATCGGAGCACATACAGGACCTGGCGTTATAACGCTATTTTTCTTAAATGAAGTAGAGTAAAGGATTGATCTTTTGATCAATCCTTTTTTAATCTCATTTATATGTAATTATTTATTAGCTTTCTCTTTAAAAGGTAAGAAGGTAGATAGGAAAGTGATAATCGCTAGTCCAAAGCCGAATCGTTCAGTTTGATCAATTACTAAGTCGTTTTTCCACTGATAAATGAAAGAAGCGAATATTAAAAGTAAAGCAGCGCCTCCAACATATCTTACTATTTTTCGTGAAGATTCATCTTTAAGTCTTACAAACATGTGTATCATCCTTTCGTTTTTATTAAATAATTTGACAAACTAATTTCTAGGATTTGATATTAATAATTCATCTATTAAATTTATTTGATTTTTTTATTTACAATAGATATCTTCTATCTACTAGATAAATGTAATGAACTAAAACTATTTAAATGAATAATAATAGTTTACATGTAGTTAAATCCTTTTCATTAAGTTTATCGTAATTCAAGTATATGACTCTGTCTTTGTTAATAGCAAGTAGTAAAATTGTATGAAAAAAATGAACAAAAAAACCAATTTTTAACCATTAAATTTAACAAGGTATCTAGAAATAATTATAGTATGAATGTAAAATTAAAATGGTTGATACATTTTTTTACATTTGTGAAATTGTACATTTTATTTAGTATGAAAGATTAAGCGATACATAATGCTTATTTAGTAAAAAATATGAAATGATTAAACAAGGAGAGTAGAAAGATGGAAATAGGGGAACGTATTCGCCATGTTCGAATGCATAAAGGGTTATCACAGAGGGAGCTCGTATCAGAAATATGTTCAATAACATATTTAAGTAGAATAGAAAGTGGAAAAATAAAACCGTCATCTTCTTTTATAAAAAAAGTTTCTAAGAAGTTAGATGTAGATAGCTATTATCTTATAAATGGAAATTATGAGGAAATAAAGATTACTATTTTTAAAATATGTAATAAATATAAAAAAGATAAAAGTATTACAGAAGCTGACTTATCTTTGTTAGAATTATATGTTCGTGAAGTGGATTCAATTCCTTTATTACTAAAGGGATATGGTGTACTTATATACTATCATGCCCGGCAAAAAAATATGTTATATGTGAAGTCGCTTATAGATCAAGCTTCGCTAATGATACCAAGTCAGGTCGAAACGCAAGATCTTGAAGATTATATTTATTATTTAAAGCTCGAGGTTTATATTTTTATAATAAACAAGACTACAGTGCTGCTCATGATATTTATGTACAGGCTGAGAGTTTACTTGGTGCAGAAGAAACTGAACAACACGGTCATATATACTATAATTTATGTCATGTATATAAGGAACTTTATAAAGATAAAAGTATTAGTCGTTTGTATGCCTTAAAAGCTTACAACATATACAGAGAAAATGGTATGCAGAAAAATGTAGTAAATACACTTTTAATGCTTGCAGTACTGTATATTATAGATGAGTTATATGAAAGGGCACTTGAAATTTTACAGCAAGTAGAAAATAGTTTAGCTATTAATGGTGATTCAAAGTATTTACCTGTAATTTCTTATGATTATGGGAAAATTTATCAAGGTTTGAAAGACTATACGAATGCTATTAAATACTACGAAAAAACTTTGGAATTAAGTGAATTTTTATCAGAGAAAGATCAAAAAGTATATGCGTTACGAAACATGTTGGAGATTTACATAGAACTTAAAGATTGGAAAAATGTTAATAAAGTTATGAATGAAGCATTTCATTTTTTATCGATTTATGATGTACCAGTTGCACATGTCCAACTATATGGTCTGAAAGCTAAAGTATTCAAAATACGTGGCGATTATTTTGAATATGAGAAAAATATGCAAAAAGCAGTTGAAGTAGGGGTAGAAAAAAAGCAATATCGCTTAGTTGCTGAATTATCATATGAATTAGGTAATTTTTATAATGAAAATCGCTCTTATAAATTATCTGCGAAGTATTTTAAAATATCAGCTGAAAATAAAATGGATTTATAATGAAGTTTACCAAAAAATTCTTATGAATTGTAAAGGGTTATCCAAAAGAGTAGGATATTTTATACTTTTTGGATAACCTTTTTTATTGCTATTCTATAATTACCGGTCGATATGGTATTGGTGAAGATAAAATCATAGAAGTTTTAACTGTTCCAAATGGTATAACAATATCAATTAATTCCTCTAATTCTTTCATAGAGTTAACCGCTACTTTTAAGTAATAGCTACTTTCACCTGTTACTCGATGACATTCGAGTATTCTATATTCTTCGTAAATTTTCTCCTCAAATTTTTTACAAGGAATCTTTAAGTTTTCAATTCTTAAAAATGCTTGAATTGATTTTCCAACTGCATCTAATGATATCCGAGCGGTATATTTCTCAATTATTCCAGTATCTTGTAATCTCTTTAGTCTTTCTGTAACACTAAGGCGGCTGAGGTGTAAGTGCTCAGTCATTTCTGTAATTGTCATTCTGGCATCTTCTTGTAGTAATAACGTAATTTTCTTGTCAATTTCATCCATGAATTATGCTCCTTTGCAAAATTGAAAGTAAATTTCTGAAATGAATACATAATATAAAATCTAATGTTAAATTACATACACTTTTGTATATTGAATAGAATGATAACTTTCTATAATTAAAATATAAATGGAGGTGCATGTAATGTCTAATCATTTTAGTGAAACAATTTCTATTAAAAAGGGAACAGCCTTATACGTCGGAGGGGTTCTAGGATCAGGAATTCTTATATTACCTGGTATGACAGCGAGTGTAGCAGAGGGGAATGCAATTGTTTCTTGGCTTATTATGATATCACTTAGTATTCCACTTGCATTCACATTCGCATTTTTATCCATTGAGCATCCAAGTGCTGGTGGAATAGCTACTTTTGCAGAAAAAGCTTTCGGTAAAAATATAGGTGCTATGATAGGATGGTGTTTTTTTATTGCGGGTAGTGTTGGGCAAATTGTTGTCTCAATGACTGGTGGAATGTATATAGTGAGAGTGTTTGATTTATCATCATATTTTTCTTACGTTATAGCGCTTATTATTTTAAGTATTTCAATTGGTTTCAATTTATATGGCTTAAAAATGAGTGGGTGGTTTCAAGTATGTATTGGTGTATTAACTTTCTTTATTTTAATTGGAACAATTATTAGTTCACTACCTTATATTAAAATGAAAAATATAAACGTACATATTTCTATGCAAGAAATAAACCCAATCATAAAAGCATCATTATTAATTTTTTGGTCTTTTTTCGGGTGGGAAGCTATTGCAAGTTTGGCTCCTGAATTTAAATCACCTAGAAAAAGAAATATTATTTTATCTACGGGATTTGCAATTGTTATTATTGGAGTTTTATATATAGGTATTGCATTATCAGTAATTGGAACGAAATCTTATTATATCAATGCTGATAATACTACAGCTCTTGTGCTTGTAATGAAGCAAGCATTAGGCGACCAATTTGCATGGATAATTGTATTTGTAGCTTTTATCATTTGTTTAGGGACAACAAATGCATTTATCGCAAGTATGGGGCGCTTAGGTTATTCACTAGGAAAAGGAGAAGTTGCACCGCATTATTTAGCGCATATTAATAAAAAAAGAGAAACACCAACAAATGCAGTAAAAGTTGTAAGTTTTATTACAATAATAGGTTTGTTAATAAGTTTCGTTTTCCATATTAGCATAGATAAAATTGTTTTAATACCGAATTCGTTAGGAATTGTTACATATATAGTCGGTACTGCGGCTGGGATGAAATTAATAAAGAATAAGTTAGGTAAAATTTTTTCTATAGTAGCTTTTGCATGTTGTGTAGTTGTTTATCCTTTTATTGGAGGAGTGATACTGATTCCAGTAGCCGTAGCATTGATATGTTTATGTTATGTGCGTTTCAGTAGCGTAAGAAAAGAATATAAATAAGAATTCGTTTATAGAAATCTAAATATTAAAAGATATTAAAATTTTTACATTTCGTTTATAATTGTGAGGGGAGAAATATCTGTAACTATTTGTAAAAATAGGAGGCGGCTATAAAAATGCATGAAATTGCTAGGTGGGATTTAGATCGATTGTATCCGGTTGAGGATATTCTAACTCCAATATTGGAATTGAAAGAACAATATTATGAGAGAACAGATGTGGGGGGCCTTTCAAAACTTATACAAGCTATTGAAAAAGCAGAATACTATTTGTATTGCCGATCGGCTGAAGAAAGTGTTTCATCTAATCTTACTATATTGGCTACGGCAGTAAAAGATTTGAAAGGAGAAGTGCAGCAAGTAATACAACAAAGTGAAGTGAAAGCTTCTGATAATACTAAGTTATTAAAAGATGAACTTAACGCATGGGAAAATATGTACATACAATTAAGAAATAAGATAGAAATAGAGCACAATAATAAGCAAATATCATTTGGCCAAGCAAATAATATTGCAATGCATAGTAATAATAAAAAGGAAAGAGTAGAAGTATTCGAGTTATTAACAAATGCCTTACATAAGGAAAAAGAAATCTTTGCTACTGTATTGAATCAAATAGGGAGATTACGTAATACAAAGAGTAATGAATTAGAAGACATAGATATTTTAACTCAATCTTTACATGCGAATGGCATTTCTGAAACTGTATTATTACAAATGTGGAATGTGGCAGAAGAAAACCTTGATAAATTAGCGAGTATTGTAAACGTGTATAAGAAGGAAGAAGCTTCAATTACATGGCATGAACTTATGACCGTAAAGGAAAATGATGAGATTCATATCCCTTTTTCAGAAGCGGTTCAAAACATATACGATGCGTTTGCAAATATAGATAAAGAATTAGCAGAATTTGCACGGAATGCAATAGAGAATGGATGGGTAGATGCGGAGCCGAGAGATAATAAAGCACCAGGTGGGTTTTGCGCTCCTTTCTTCAGTGAGAAAGAATCGCGAATTTCGATGCGTTATGATGGAAGTATTGATAGTGTAAGAGTACTTGCACATGAACTAGGACATGCTTGGCATTTTTATAATATGAGCTTTGAACAATCTACTTCTTTTTTAGATGATTATTTGCCAATGAGTACAGCTGAATCAGCGTCTATTTTCTTTGAAACGGTACTCTTAAACTATCTAATTCAAACAACAGATTGTATAGATATGAAAAAGTCAGTGCTTAGTTGGAAAATAAGGAACTGTTTTAATTATGTAATGGCAATACGATCATCATTTGAATTTGAGAAGAACTTTTATGAAAAATGTAAAGAGAGCCCTTTAAGTGCTGATGAAATCGAGAAATTATGTATTGCATCGCAAGAACAAGCATACGGGAATGCATTATTAGAATATCAGCCATTTGTTTGGATGAAATATGTTCAGTTTTATATAGCAGATGTTCCATTTTATAATTATCCATACACATTTGGATATTTAGCTAGTTTTAGTTTATTAGAAATAGCTCAAGAAAGTAAAAGTACTTTTCATTCGAAATATAAAAAGTTTTTACGAGAAACAGGAAAAGCTCCAGTGGAAGAGCTTATGAAAAAATATTTTGAAATAGATATAACAAGCTATGCATTTTGGGATAAAGCTTTTAGACAAATTTCTAAAGATATTGATGAATATTTGAGACTTATGTAAGGAGAGAGTATAGTGAATCACCAACTTATAAAGGGAATCCCTTTTTCAACTTTAGAATATGAAAAAGCTATATGTTTATTAAAAGGTTGGCTACATGAACAACAAGAGAAACCAAGATTTGTAGTAACTGCAAATCCTGAAATTGTTATGTCTGCAAAGGAAAATACAGAAAAATCAAAGCAGTTTAAAAAAATGTTACTATCTGCGGATCTAATAACAGCGGATGGGATTGGCGTCATAATAGGATCGAAAATATTAAAAGGAACTTTGAAAGAACGTGTTACTGGGGCAGATATTACTCATGAGTTAATAAAGCATTGTAATGACAATGAATATCGTGTCTTTCTGTTTGGAGCTGCGCCAGAAAGTAATAAAAAGGCACTAAAAAAATTAAATGAGCAGTTCCCAGGAGCACAGTTTAAAGGACAACATGGTTTTATAAATGGTGAAGAAATAGAAGAAGTAAAAATAAAAATTAAGCACTTTAAGCCGCACTTACTACTAGTAGGACTAGGTTCACCAAAACAAGAAGAATTCATCTATGAAAACATGCAAACATTAAACATTCCGCTATCTATTGGTATCGGAGGCATGATTGATATAATATCTGGTACTGTAAAAAGAGCACCCAAAATTATGAGGGATACTGGAACTGAATGGCTGTATAGGTTACTTTCACAGCCGAAACGGTTAAAGAGACAACTTGTACTTCCTAAATTTTTAATTTCAGTTATGGTAGAGAGGATGAAAGGAACACCAAGTTAAGAAAGGATAAACAAGATGATAGAGCCGTTATCTAATGAAAAAGCTAAAAAAATTTTTCAAGAGCTGAAAGTAGAGTGTGAGTCTTTATTTAAGTTTAAAATTCGAAATGCAATACCTATTCATCGTGGTTGGCTAAATTTAAAGTGGAAACTCGAAACGGATGCAGGATCTTTTGTATTAAAGCAATATAATAAAGAACGATACAAAATGTATAACCCGGAACTTTTAATACAAGCGTTACATCAACAACAAAGACTACATAATAATGGTGTAAGTTGTCCAAAGCTTTTAACTTATAAAAATAATGTAATGCATATATCAAAAAATAATGAAAGATTTATAGTTTTAGAACATAAAGAAGGTAATCTAATCTCACCTGGAAAAGTTAATGAAAAGGAAATCTACTCTCTTGGTAAGACAATAGGTCAAATGCATAATTTGTTAAATGATGGCTCTTTAATAGAAGGAGAAAAACCTAAATTTGTTCCACCAACTAAAGAGGAAAGGTTGAAACATTGGGAAGATAAAAGAAAAGATGCAGAGCAGTTAGGAAAAGAACATATTCTCTCCCATATAAAATTACAGCAAGAAGCAACACAATTAGTACATATAGATCAATTTTATAGTAGTAAAAAAGGATGGGTGCACCGTGATCTATGGGTAGATAATTTCTTATTCCATAACGATGAAGTCTCAGCAATTCTAGATTTTGATCGTATGGATTATGATTATGTAGAGTTAGACATTGGGCGTGCGGTTATATCTTGTGCCTTACATGATGGAGTATTAAATAAGAGTCTTGTTGCATCATTTTTAGCGGGATACCGTAATAAATTAGACTTTCCAGTAGGGAGTATTGTTCGGGCAATTCAAATGCTTTGGTATATGGAGAGTACATGGTGGATTCATGCCAATATGGATCAGCATAGTGTACCACCTTCACGTTTTGCGGATGAAATGAATTGGATAGCTGAAAATTATAGTGCATTACATAATATATTGGCAGACTTATAAGAAAAAAGGAGACAACATCCATGAACAGAATCGGCATTATCGGAGCAATGCAAATTGAAATAGACTTACTTTTAGAAAAACTAGCTATACAAGAGGAACAGACGATTGCGGGAATGCCTTTTTACGTTGGAGAATACATGGGAACTGAAGTAATTGTTACAAAATGTGGTGTAGGGAAAGTAAATGCAGCCGCATGTACGCAAACATTAATTCATAAATTTCATGTAGATGCTATCATCAATACGGGTGTTGCTGGAGGGTTACATCGAGATGTAAAAGTTGGTGATATCGTTATTTCTACGAATGTTACCCACCATGATGTAAGTAAAACTCAAATGAAAAACTTATTCCCGTTCCAAGAAGAATTTGTCGCAAGTAAGGAATTAGTTGAGTTAGCACGTACAGCATGCAACAGTAGTGATTTACACATGGAGGTTCATGAAGGAAGAATTGTAAGTGGTGAATGTTTTGTTGAAGATTTAAAATTAAAAGCGAAATTAATAGACGAATATGCACCGTATTGTACAGAGATGGAAGGTGCAGCAATAGGACATGTTGCTTACATAAATGACGTACCATTTCTCGTTATAAGATGTATTTCTGATAGTGCAGACGATGAAGCTCAAATTTCATATGATGACTTCGCGAAAACTGCCGCAAATTATTGTTCAGAAATTATCGTTGAGATGCTGAAAAATATACTGAGTAAAACATATAGAGCAAAAGGAGAAAATGACATGTTACAAGCATTAATTTTTGATATGGACGGAACGTTATTTCAAACAGATAAAATTTTAGAATTATCGTTAGACGATACATTTGACCACTTAAGATCACTACAATTATGGAATACAGTAACACCTATTGATAAATACCGTGAAATTATGGGTGTACCTTTACCGAAAGTTTGGGAAGCTTTATTACCGGATCATTCTCTTGAAATAAGAGAACAAACGGATGCATATTTTTTAGAAAGACTAATTGAAAACATTAAGAGTGGAAAAGGTGCTTTATACCCAAACGTAAAAGAAATTTTTACATATATAAAAGAAAATAATTGTTCAATTTATATTGCTAGTAATGGTTTTATTGAATATTTACGAGCAATTGTATCTTATTATGATTTAGATCAATGGATTACTGAAACATTTAGTATTGAACAAATAAACTCACTTAATAAAAGCGACTTAGTAAAAAGTATTTTGAACAAATATGATATAAAAGAAGCGGCAGTAGTTGGCGACCGTTTATCTGATATAAATGCAGCTAAAGATAATGGCTTGATGGCGATTGGATGTAATTTTGATTTTGCACAAGAAGATGAGCTTGCTCAGGCGGATATAGTAATAGATGATTTATTGGAGTTGAAGGGGATGTTGCCTATTGTGCAGAAATAATAAGTTATTTTAAAAAATTATATAATTGTATAAAAAAACTTCCTTCACTAACGGAGTAGAATTCATTTGTGATAGATCAGTAATAGTTTGATTTGTTTTAAAACTGAGTAGAGGATTATAAAGTGTGCAGTTTTGCCAATTCCTATATGTCTTATTCCACGGAGTAAAATATGCTTAAAGATAATTTTAAAATTAGTAATATTCCTACGGTTTTATGGGGAGATAAGAGTGAAAAAATTTTTATTGCAGTACATGGAAATATGTCAAATAAGGAAGATGCAGTTATTCAAATATTAGCTGAAGAAGCTAATCAAAAAGGCTATCAAGTATTAAGCTTTGATTTACCTGAGCATGGAGAAAGAACAAATGATAATACACCTTGCAAAGTACAGGTTTGTGTTAGTGAATTATCTATAATTATGAATTACGCAAAAGAACATTGGAAAGAAGTAAGCGTGTTTTCATGTAGTATCGGAGCTTATTTTAGCCTTTTAGCCTATCAAAATGATGCGATAGAAAAGGCATTATTTTTATCACCAGTAGTTAATATGGAACGAATTATCGAAAATATGATGAAATGGTTTAATGTATCACCAGAATTTTTGCAAAAAGAAATGACTATAGAGACACCGATTGGTCAAAAGTTATATTGGGATTATTTATGTTATGTAAAAGAACATCCTATTAATACATGGGATACGGATACATATATTATGTACGGGGCCAAGGATGAACTGTGCGAATTTGAAACTATTAACGATTTTAGAAAAAAACATCGTTGTGAATTAGAAATCATGGAGACGGGTGAACATTATTTTCATACTGCAGAACAGTTAAAGATATTTGAACAGTGGTTAAACAAACATATCAATTAACAAATTATAATTTATCTTGAGTCTGCTAGAGAAGGATGGCGAATATATAAACTAATACAATATTTGAGAGATATTATAAATGTATTTACTTAAATGGCTTTATTCATGATTTTTGAGTACTAATAGCTTTAAATGTATAGAAATTAGATAATTATATTATCAATTTACATCTGGGGTGAAGAGTAGCCATTTTACGAATTGAATAAAGTAACAATCATAAAAATGCTCAGAATAGATAATTCTAGAGCATTTTTACGTATTTTTATATTAAGGGGGAATTTACTTGAAAGATATACATATTCAACAAATTGAAGATTTAATCAAATACGAGCACGATTATCTTGTTCAAGAAAGTAGAGAAGAAGGATTTAATTTCCTAGTAAAACTAATAAGTGATTATGAAAATAAAATAAACACATTTAATAAAACTGGTGAATGTTTATATGGTATTTTTCAAGGGGAAAAGTTAATTGGAATAGGAGGGTTAAATGAGGATCCATATACAGAAAACAATAAGATTGGTAGGGTAAGGAGATTTTATATTGCAAAAGAATATCGAAGGAAAGGATTAGGGCGTTTATTGTTAGGGAGAATTTTAAGCGATGCGAAAACACATTTTAATATTGTGGTTTTACATACAGAGACAGAACAGGGTGACAAATTTTATACTTCGAGTGGATTTGTGAAAGGGATAAAATTTGTAGGAGCGAGCCATTATTTGAACTTAAATAAAAGGACGTAGTGAATTATTATTTATCCGCCTAAAACAGAACGTTTGTTCTATTCTGGGTGGATTGATGGTATAATTTATTTGAATCTATTATGAGAATGGGGAATTGGATTATGGGAGAAAATAAAATTATTAATGATTTCAATGAATATTCAATTTGGATAGATACATTGAAAGGTATGAAAGAAGAATTATGGGTGGCTCCAATATCAGAGGGGAAATGGACTATTAGCGAGATCATATCACATATTATGAACTGGGACGACTATCTTTTACGTGATACATTATCATCAGTGAGAGATGGACAGGGAATGGAGTTTCCTGATTTTGATACATATAATAAACTAGCATCTAATTATGCTAAATCAGGTATATCTAAGATGAAACTTCTTGAAGAAGCAAAAGCTAAAAGAGAGTTACTTGTAAAAGAACTTAGATCACTGCCTGATGAAAATCTCAAGAAACCTTTAACTGCCAACGGAGTATCACATTGTCCTCATACTGGAACGCCGTATTCTCTTATATATATTATTAAAGAATTTGTAGATCATGATAACCATCATAAAAGACAGGTTATTCATTTTTTAAATGAAAATGCAGTTGCTAACTGATAAAGAAAGATCCCGCAAATGATATTTGTGGGATCTTTCTTACATTGTTATTATTTAACTTTCATTTCTTTCAATAATCCCTTCGGATCACCTTTCACATAATAAAAGTGCGGGTTATTTTCATCATCGTAAAGCATAATATAAGGCTTTTGATTAAGCGGGAGAAGAATAAGTACTTCATCAATTGTTGTATGTAACCATTGATTTGTAATAGAAACTGGTTTAGATAAAGGGATTTTTATCATGTGACCATCTTTTGGAACGACGTTTAAGTTTTTGAACGGGCCAGTAATGGATTTAGCGTATTGAATAGCTTCTTTTTGAATAACTGAATCTAAAGATTGCTTTTGAACGACCATTTCTTTTTGACAATCAAATACTTCAATTTGTTGATTACTATTTGCGAACACATTTGTCGATAATAAAAAACAAAGTATAGTAATGACCCCGATTTTTTTCAACATAGTACAACACCTCGTCTTTACTATACCCTTAAAAGGTTCAAATATTTTTCTGTCACATTGATGTAACAAAGAAGTTGTATAATACAATTGGTTTTTGTTTAAAAGTAATGGAGGATTATGTATGAGAGTATTAATCGCAGATGATGAACAAGATATGTTAAGGATTTTAAAGGCTTATTTTGAGAAAGAAGGCTTCGAAGTTTTATTAGCGAAAGATGGAGAGGAAGCACTTCAAATATTTTATGAAGAGAAAATTGATTTAGCTATTTTAGATTGGATGATGCCAAAACATAGTGGTATTACTGTTTGTCAGGAAATAAAAAAGAACTCAAGCGTTAAAGTATTAATGCTTACGGCGAAAAGTGAGAGCGAAGATGAATTAGCAGCGCTTCAAAGCGGGGCAGATGAATACGTAAAAAAACCATTTCATCCAGGCGTATTAATAACTAGAGCGAAAAAGCTAATACAGCATGATGATGTCATTCAAGTTCAAGATTTGAAAATAGATTTCGCTAAAAATAAAGTTTATAAAAATGACAAAGAGTTAGATATTACAAAAACAGAGCTAGAATTAATAATGTGTTTTTTAAATCATAAAGGCATAATTTTAACTCGTAAAAAATTGTTAGATATCGTATGGGGATTTGATTATTTTGGTGAAGAGAGAACTGTTGATACACATGTAAGAAGATTACGTAAAAAAGTTGGAGGAAATATTATAAAGACGCACCGCGGGCTAGGATATAGTTTGGAGGAACAGAGTGAATAAACTTGGAAAAAAGCTATTTTTCAGCATTTCCTTAACTGTTATTCTTATTTTTACGATATCTTTATTATTAATTAACTATCTTTTACCGAAATATAATATTTACAAGACGCGAGAAAGCTTAGAAGGCATAACAGCACAAATACAGTCCATACCGAGCAAACAATTGGATGAATCAATTACCAGCATTGAAAATGAGGGGAATGTTACGATTGCGTATACATCAATAAAAGACTCAGAAGATCATATAAATGATGAGTTACGTATGCAACTTACAAGGAAAAGAGTTGCCCTTAATAAACTTTGGATTACAAAAGAAGAAATAATGAAAGTAAAGAACGTCGGGCAATCGAATAAAATATATGATCAAGAGAAGATGAAATCTAGCTTTTTTGTGAAATACATTGCGAAAGACGATAAGTTGATTTTGGTAGGGGTTTCGATTGCACATTCTAACGAAGTAATAAAAACGTTAAATTCATTTTATTTGTACATGTTAGGCATTACGATTTTTCTCATTATCGTACTTGTATGGATACTTTCAACAACAATCACCAAACCATTAAAAGAATTAAGTGAAGTGGCAGAAGATATTTCAAATTTGAAATTTGAACGAGCAAAAGTGAAAACAAATGATGAAATCGGAGACTTAGCTACTAGTATTAATATCATGAGTGACAAACTACATGAGGCACATGAAGATTTAACAGATCGAAATGAACATTTAAAACGATTTATGGGTGATGTGACACATGAATTAAAAACGCCAATCGCATTAGTGAAAGCATATTCTATGGGAATAAAAGATGGCTTAGATGATGGTACATACATAGATACTATTATTAAACAAACTGATCTCATTTCGAACTTAATTGAAGAATTATTACGATTTTCTAAACTAGAGAGAGATGTTTTGCAAAAGGAACAATTTCCTATCATATCACTAGTCCAAAGTATATTAGATAAGCATAAGATTGAACTGGAATCGAAAGAAATTGATTTGCATGTGAACTATAATGCTGGCGATGCAATTATTTATGCAGATATAAATAAAATGAGAATGGTGTTTCAAAATTTAATTTCAAATGCGATAAAATATACAGCAAATCAACATATAAAAATTACTTTAGAAGAACGAAATGAAAGTGTATATTTTCAAATTCAAAATGGTATGAATGCGGAACAGATGAAAGATATTGATAAAATTTGGGAACCTTTTTACGTCCTAGAATCTTCTCGTAGTAAAGACCATTCCGGTACAGGACTAGGTTTAGCGATCGTGAAAAGTATTTTAGAAAGACATGGTTTTGACTATGGAGTTTCTACTGTAGAGGGAGAGATACGGTTTTATATAAATATGAAGAAAGAGTAATCCAATACTATTAGAAGCATCGTCTATTATTAGGCGATGTTTTTTATTAATTATATGAGAGTGGTAAATCAGGATATATAATCTTGAAAGCTCGTTGAAAGAGTGTTCTACAAATTTCTCAAGTGGTTGTATAAAATATAAACTGAATTTTCAGTAATTTTATTGTATAGTAAAAGGAGAAATATGTGGGGAGGAAAGAGTATGGGGAAAAAGAAAATAGCAATTACATTATCAACAATCTTATCTTTATCAGTTACATCGGGAGTTTCTAGTATGACTGCGTATGCAGACAATAAAGAAACAAATTACATAAAAGAGAATGATGTGAAGTTAAATGGGAAAGTTTCTGAAGGGTTACAATCCAATACGAAGATCGAATTAGAAAACGGGATGACAAAACCGATTTACTCGCTTGATGAAGCAATCATTGAAAATCTATTTGTAGAGACGGAAGTTGATAGTGATCGAGATGGTAAAAAAGACAGAGTGTCAGTAAAAGTTATGCGCCCCAAAACAGACCCTAATGTGAAAGTGCCCGTTATATATGAAATGAGCCCATATCGAGCAGGTTTAAAAGATGTTCCTGTATATAATGTAGATGAAGAATTGTATGCGTATGAAGGCAAACCGTATGGAGCTGTTAATCTTGGTTCATACGGAAATTATTATGTACCAAGAGGCTATGCAGTTATTTTAGGTGAAAGTATTGGAACTGGAAAATCAGATGGGTGCCCGACTACTGGAGATGAACAAGAAATACTAGGAACGAAATCTGTCATTGATTGGGTGAACGGACGTGCGAAAGCATATACAGAATATGGTGAGGAAGTTAAGGCTGATTGGTCTACAGGAAATGTAGGTATGACAGGGGTTTCTTATAATGGTACGTTACCGAATGCAGTTGCAACGACTGGCGTTGAAGGATTAAAAACAATTATTCCAATCGCGGCGATTAGTAGTTGGTATGATTATTATCGTGCAAATGGTGCAGTCATTGCACCAGGTGGATACCAAGGAGAAGATACAGATAATATGGCAGAAGCAGTATTAACAAGAGAAAATCCTGAAGTTTGCGGACAAGTAATAAAAGAGCTAACAGCCGGACAGGACCGAAAAACTGGTAATTATAATAATTTTTGGGATAAACGTAATTATGTAAAAGATGCTAAAAATGTAAAAGCAAGCGTATTTGTTGTTCATGGTTTAAATGATTGGAATGTAAAGACTAAGCAGTTCGCGCAATGGTGGGATGCACTTGGTGAAAATAATGTTCCTCGTAAAATGTGGTTACATCAAGGTGGACATGGTGGAACATCAACGAATGACTGGCAAAGAACACAAAATAAATGGTTCGATTATTGGTTGTATGGCATTGAAAATGGAATTATGAATGAACCAATGGTTGATGTACAACGTGAAAATAAAACGTGGGAAAAATTAAAAAACTGGCCGGATCCATCAGCGGTGCCGTCCAAAGTTCGTATGTATTTAAGTAACAAAGCAGTTAATTTGCCATTAAGTATGGGCTCTGCAAATAAAGTTTTCTTATTCGTAGATGATGCAAAAATGAAATCAAATCAATTAATAGCAAACCCAGAACTCGAAGTAGCCAATCGGTTGGTGTATACAATGCCTGTACTGCAAAAAGATACACGTATAAGCGGTACACCAAAGATTTCAATTACAGGAAATATTGATCGATCTGTATCAAATTTAACTGCTTTACTTGTTGATTACGGAGGAACGAAGCCGGAAATCGTAACGAGAGGCTGGATGGATCCACAAAACGTAAAGAGTATAGAAAATTCAACAGCGATTCAACCAGGTAAAGATTATACATTTACATGGGACATGCAGCCAGATGATTATATATTTAAAGCGGGGCATCAAATTGGGGTCGTTTTAATTGCTAGTGATTATGATTATACAATTAGGCCGAAAGCGGGCACGAAGCTTACAGTAAAATTAAGTGAAGTGACATTGCCAATTGTGAAATAAATAGTTATGGATAAAGAGCTTACTGCCTAGTAAGCTCTTTACATTTTGAAAAGGGGGAGTTTAATGTGAATGTTTATTGGTAGATGCAAAAAAGCTTACAATAAATAAAAAAATTGCATTTATGATCAATAGGCCACTAAAGGTAAGGCCAGCAAAACCTCCAGCGAATCCATCCCCTACTTTTTCACCAATAACGTGCAAAGCGGCGAAGAAAACAATTGGGGAAGTAAGGATGAAAAGTCCACTGGCTATTTTCCATATTTGTTCATACTTCTTTGCTATTAAGAAAATGAGTATATTAAAAGATATAAGAAGAAAAATAAATCCAATTAATGAATTCATCACATCCTCCTTTCGGAAAAAGTCTGAATTTCCATATGTTAATTTTTAATGGAATATTATACAATATAATTATATTTTATGGGAAGCGAGTGATATATTATGACAGTCAGCTCTTTCGAATTTTTATTAAAAATAAAGGTACAGGAAGATTAAGTGAAAAAATCTTCCGTACGTAAAAAACGGGGGAGAAAATAAATGTTTAGTTTTTATAGTACACTTTGCACGGAACTTTATGATTTCACTAAGCCTGTCGGTTATTCTTTAAATGGTGATATTGAGTATTACGAAGAACGTTTAAAAAATTGCACCGGAAGAATTCTCGAAGCGGCAGTAGGATCAGGGCGCGTCATCATTCCACTGCTAGAGGCTGGATTTAAAGTAGATGGGATTGACTATTCACCTGAAATGCTAGAATCGTGCCGCGTACGATGCAAAGAGAGAAGTTTACATCCTAATTTATATGAAGGAAGTTTACAACAATTTTCACTACCACATAAATATGAGGTAATTATCATTCCTACTGGATCTTTTTGTTTAATTGAAAATCGTACGGATTCTATAAACGCATTGAAATGTTTTTATGAACATCTTAATCCAGGCGGGCGATTAATCGTAGATATTATGCTTCCGCATGACTGGAAGACTGGGGAAATTCATACATCGACTTTTTCTTTGCCGAGCGGAGACGGAATTACATTAGAAAATAAATCAATTGAAATAGATTGGCTGAATCAAGTTACTCTATCATATTTAAAATATGAAAAATGGAGTAAAGGACAGTTAGTACAAACAGAACTACAACGCTTTGCGATACGCTGGTATGGAATAGAAGAGTTTAAACTTCTCTTAGAAAGTATAGGTTTCTCTAATGTTACATGCTCTGCTGACTATGTTTATGAAAAAGAAACTTCAAGTGCAAATCAAATGTTTACTTTTGAAGCTATGCGAAACGAAAAATAAAGAACTATTTATGAAAATAAGGCAATCGATACTGTATCGATTGCCTTATTTCAATTGTATATTACTTACATGTTATTACGTTTTCATTGTCCAAGCATTTTTCTACTACCTACATATACTATTTATATTAAAGACAGTTACTATTTTAAATAGAATTGTAATTTTTTGTAAATGATATTTTGGAGAAATAAGGGGGATAAATTTGGAAAACGAAGCACAAGATAGGGTTGAAAATCAAGTGTATTCCAATCGGGTATTAAGATCAGAATTTGATGAGAATTGGGAAACATGTATATCAAAAAGTGGGTATGTAATTTATGTAGCAACAAGTAACGATGCTGAAGTAATAGTACTTCTTGCAGATGGTTCAAGTAAATTATTAATTTTTGAAAAAGGCGGTAAAGTAGTAGTAGGCGGTGGTGGAACAAGTCATTATAGTAAGCCGCATATTGCAAGAAATATTTAAGGTAGAACATGTTAATTGAGAAGAAACCAATAAGTAACATAGAAAAAGCATTTCCTATTTCGGGAAATGCTTTTTCTATGTTATAGTATAATAGTGTTTTAAAACGATATTATTTTAATATACTTCAAATTTTGTTGTGTATTATTTTTATATTAAATTAGCCATACAAGTATTTTTTTATATAAGGAGTAATAATTAGAGAAATGAAAAATATCGACTTTATACTAGAAAGTGATGAGGCATTAAAACCGTCTGAACGATTAGTACTATTATTATTAGAGAAGCATAGAATGTTATATACGAACGATCTATTAGCATTATCTAATTTATCATATAAAACATTAACGGATTCATTAACGTCGCTCGTTTTAAAATCATATGTGTTAAAGGAAACAGGTAAGGGAAGAAGACAGAATTGTTATAGGTTGGTATGATAACACTGCTGATTTTAGAAGATTTACATTTATGATTTTCGAATGTAAGGATAAATGGTGTTTTAGTTTTCAAATGAAAAATGAACCGTAATTCGTACTTGAATATTTGGATTTCATTTTTATTAATGAAAATGAAATTATTATTGGAAATAGAAAAATAAAATAAACTGCATAAAAAAGAAATAAAAAAACAATCCATTTTAAAAACGGATTGTTTTTTTATTGGAATAATATTATTTAGTATATTGAAAGTCTGAATGATTATTCTACGTCGCTTGTATACTTTTCAGGTAATAATTCCATTACGTTACATTTTACAAGTTCACCATTATATGAAAGTATAACGTTCGTATTTTTTCCGTAATCACTTATTAATTCTCGACACATACCACATGGAGCAACAACCCAACATTTTTCTATATCTTCATGGGGGTGTGGGTGAGCGACCGCTACAATGGTATCAAATTCATGATCACCTTCTGAAATAGATTTTCCAATCGCCATAGCTTCACCACAAACTGTTATTCTTCCAACATTTGCTTCAACATGCACTGCTGCATAAATATTACCCGTTTTAGTTCGTACAGCGGAACCGATATGATGACGGCCGTATTTATAGTTTTTTTCAATGACTCTTTCAGCAGCTGTAATTAAATCATAGTCTTCTCTATTTAAAGGCATTACTTGTAACATAATTTCTCCTCCGTATTAAACATGATTAATTTTATTTTAACAGAAAATTTTAATATTTAAAATAAAAGATAGATTTTATCTAGATAATATTATTATGTAAACTGATATTTTAACAGGAAAATATCATAATCAATAGAACATATAGAAGAGTATACTTAAATATTTTGAAAGATGGGATAGCAGTATATGATATTGCATTAGAAAAAGGATACGAGCACCTTTTACAACATTTAAAACAGGAAGTGAATGTATGATAAATAAGTGGAGTGTAGGTATATTTTTATTTAATGAGGTAGAGGTTTTAGACTTTGCGGGGCCGTTTGAAGTTTTTTCTGTAACCGAAGCAGACGAGAAAAAACCATTTACTGTTTATACAGTCAGTCAAAATGGAGAAATGATTACAGCAAGAAACGGATTAAAGGTAAAGCCGGATTATAGTATTGAGGATTTACCACCAGTTGATATTTTAATTATTCCAGGTGGTAAAGGCGTTCGGGAAAATGAAGTGAAAAATGATATTATAATAAATTGGGTTCGTCAGCAAATGAAAGAAGTAAAGCTAATGACGTCAGTTTGTACTGGAGCGCTATTACTTGCGAAAGCTGGTTTACTGGAAAATTTAAAAGCAACAACGCATTGTGCTAGTATTCAAACTTTCAAAAAAGATTTTCCGAATGTAGAAGTAATGGAGAATGTGAAATTTGTAGATGAAGGACACATTATTACATCGGCAGGTATTTCAGCTGGTATTAACATGTCATTTTATATTGTAAAAAATTTGTTAGGTGTGGAGGTTGCTGAGGAAACAGCCAAAAGCATGGAATATGATATTGATTTGTAAAATAAAAAAGCCCAATTGGGGCTTTTTTTATTTAGCAAAGTTTCATAACAGGTGATCAATGCTCAAAACTTTAGTTCAGAAACAGTAATTTCAGTTTTAGCGAATATACGACAATTTATCTTTTTCTCCTTGTAAGCATGTTATTATAAGGAGAAATTTCGTATGTAAAAAAACTCTTCTACAATAGTAGAAAAAGAATAACAGAAACTACTATTTTATGGCAGCATACATAAAAAAATTCAATGCAAATATGGAAATGTCGTCGAATTCTATCTTTAATTGGTTTATTTGTGAGATATTTTTGTGAAGGAGCTTATTTTATAAGAATAGAATTTAAGTTAGTAAGAGATCATGCCGACGGTAGTGAAAATATATGTGTTAGGGGGATTTCATAATGAGGAAACTCAAGCGAATAAATGTTCCTAATATACAAGAACAACTATTACAGTCTAATGAGAATCGAGCAATTAATAAGAAAAAACTAAGGCGATTTATATTCATGTTTATATTTATTGCAGCGGCTACTTTGTACGTTCAATTTATTTTAACGAAACAACAAGAAATAATTGTAGAAAAAAAAGATACAATAACGAATCAAAAAAAACAATTGGTTTCTTTAAAGAAAAATGAGGCGTCTTTAAAGACTAACATAGAAAATTTAACAGACGATGAGGAAGAAATTTTGAAGTTTGCGAGAAAAGAATATCAGTTTTCTAAGTCAAATGAAACTATATTTGTGTTGCCGAAGTAGTGTAATAGAACAGTTAGCGATCGCTAACTGTTTTTTCATGTATGAATGGCATGGTACAAGAAACAATCACATACTGTAAAAATGAAGAGTGGGAGCTGTTTTTATAGTTATGGAATATATACCGAAATAAATGTTGTTAAAATTCTGTCAATTGTATTATAATACAAGGTAAGCGGATACATTTTTTAATCAACGTTGAGTTAATCACTCATACGACTATTAAGAAAACCGTTATCCTGTATTAGAAAGGAAGATAGCTGTGTATGCTTCAAATACAATTTATGTCGTAGGGGATGCGAAAGCACCTCAAAATAATCCCATTACTGAAAAGTTTAAAAGCTATTTTGTAGCGTTTGTGCTTGTTAAGGAAACTGGGGAAATTGTAGATGCAGATTGCTCAGCGACAATTGCATTAACATCTCAATTCGTAAAATATTTATTTCTACATAAAAATATTAATGATCCAACGTTAGTAATGGAAATAAAAGATCGTTATTTCGGTTCGTCTCAAAAGGCACTACTTGTAGCATTAAAAGATGCGCAGAAAAAATATAATCAAATCGCTGCTTTGTCTACACATTCCTAGACAAAATCCAGCCGTAAGAATCTTCTTATGGCTGGATTTTTTTATTTCACATTAATCTATTGCATTGAAAGTAAGTGAAAGAGGAAATGAATTGTACGTAAAAACATAATTTGTTTTTAAAGATTAAAGTTCCACTTTGTTAGACAACGAAAGGATGAACAATATGAAAATTACAGATGTGAAAGTAAATCGTAGACGTGTTAAGCTTCATACACCGTTTAAAACAGCTCTTCGTACCGTAACCGAAATAGAAAGTATAGATGTATTTATTCATACAAATGAAGGGATTGTTGGCAAAGGTGCTGCAGCTGCAACGCCAGTTATTACGGGTGATTTCGCAAGCGGGATTGAAGAAGCCATTTTAGGGCCAATGCGTTCCTGCTTAATTGATCAAGATATTATTCAATTTCAGCAGTTACTACAGAACATTCAAATGAGTTGTATTGGAAATTCAAGTGCAAAAGCGGCGGTAGATATCGCTTTGTATGATGTGTATTGTCAATATCAAAACGTTCCACTTTACGCATTATTAGGCGGGAAGAAAGAAATTCATACAGATATTACCGTTAGTGTAGATGAACCTTTCATTATGGCAAAAGAGGCAAAGCAGCATGTAGAAAAAGGATTTCAAACTTTAAAAATTAAAGTGGGGAAATCTGCTCCTTTAGATTTAGAACGTATTGAAGCGATTCGAAATAGCGTACCAAAAAATACGACGTTACGATTAGATGCAAATCAAGGGTGGAATCCAAAAGAAGCGGTTACTATCATTAAAGAGATGGAAAATAGTAATTTGAATATTGAATTTATTGAACAACCTGTACATGCGAAAGATTGGGATGGATTAAAGTACGTCAAAGATCATGTACAAACGCCAATTATGGCAGATGAAAGCATATTTTCAGCGGGTGATGCATTGAAAATCGTTCAAGGAGGATATGCAGACTTGCTCAATATTAAATTAATGAAATGTGGTGGCATACGTGAAGCGTGGCGTATTGCCGATATCGCCGAAACAGCTGGTGTAAAATGCATGGTCGGAAGTATGATGGAATCCTCACTTTCTGTTAGTGCTGTAGCTCATTTAGCAGCTGCCCACCCTAATATTCATTACTTCGATCTCGATGCGCCGCTTTGGTTAATGGAAGAACCAGAAGGCATGACTTATTCTGGGTCAAAGGTAAACCTTCAATCGACAGTGAATAGTAAATCTTAGGAAAAAAGACTAGTAAACTATCTTTTAAGGGGGATATGTATGAAAAAAGTAGGAACTGCATTTTTAACAACTTTATTTATATTTTCATCGTTTACATCAGCAAATGCTGAAGAGAAGAAAGATAGTAAGGCGTTTATCGATGTATCTGCCGCGACACTTTGGACCGCACCTGATTCATTACGACCAATTGATGCACCGAGCGCTACAAATCCAGTTGATTTGTGGAAGTGGACGAAATCAATGACGCTTGATGAGAAACTTTGGTTAACAAATGCAAATAAATTAGAAACGCAAGCGCTATTAGGTCAAGAAGTAACAGTTGTTGATAAAAAAGGGGACTGGGTGAAAGTGTTAGTCCATGGTCAGCCGACACCTCGAAATGAAGAGGGTTACCCAGGATGGATGCCTGAAAAACAGTTAACATATAATCAAGAATTTGCAGATAAAACAAATGAACCTTTCGTATTAGTAACGAAACCGACGGCCATTTTATATATAAATCCTTCTGAAAAACATAAATCGCTTGAAGTGAGCTATAATACGCGATTGCCGTTACTTAATGAAGATACGATTTCATATCGCGTCTTGTTACCAAATGGACAGAAAGCTTGGCTACGAAAAAATGATGGCACGGTTTACCGTTCTCAAAATGATATTCCAACTCCGGAGGCCGATGATCTAATAAACACAGGGAAAATGTTTTTAGGATTACCGTATATATGGGCTGGTACAAGTGGATTCGGATTTGATTGCTCTGGATTTACACATACAATTTATAAATCACACGGTATTACAATTCCGCGAGATTCAGGTCCGCAATCGAGAAATGGAGTTGCAGTTGATAAAGAGAATTTACAAAAAGGAGATTTAATCTTCTTTGCACATGATCAAGGAAAAGGTAGTGTTCATCATGTGGGGATGTATATTGGTGACGGAAATATGATTCACTCGCCGAGAGCTGAAAGATCAGTAGAGATTATACCGCTCAATACACCAGGATATATAGAAGAATACGCTGGTGCTCGTCGTTACTTACCTTAAAAAGTAGAGGGGGTTTTTAAATGAAAAAAGTTGTTCGTTACTCATTAGTTAGTACTTTATTAGCTTCTTCATTTTTAGTTGGCTGCGCAAAAGAAAAAATAACGACAAAGCCGAAAGATGAGAAAAAAGTATTACAGTTACTAGAAACGGGTGAAATCCCTTCTTTACATTCAGGGAAAGTAACAGATGCAGTATCGTTTAACGTTTTAAATAACGTAATGGAAGGATTATTTCGTTTATCGAAAAATGATGAAGTGATTGAAGCTGGAGCACAAAAATATGAAGTGAGTCAAGATGGGAAAACATATACATTCCACTTGCGTGATGCGAAATGGTCTAACGGAGACCCAGTAACAGCACAAGATTACGTATACGCTTGGAAGCAACTTATTAATCCGGATACAGCTTCTCAATATGCATACATTGCATACGATGTGAAAAATGCGGAGAAAATAAATAAGAAACAGCTAGGGTTAGAGGAATTAGGAGTAAAAGCAAAGGATGATAAAACGTTCGTTGTAGAGTTAGAACATCCTGTACCGTATTTTACAAAACTACTTATTTTACCGTCCTTCTATCCAATTAACGAAAAATATGCGAAAGAACAAGGTGATAAATACGGATTAGAAGCAAATAAAGCGGTATATAACGGGCCATTTACATTATCGGAGTGGAAGCATGAAGCGAGTTTTACAATGAAGAAAAACGATAAGTATTGGGATAAAAAAGAAGTGAAGCTAGATGAAATAAACTATCAAATTGTAAAAGAAATTTCAACTGCGGTAAATTTATATGAAACAGATAAAGTTGATAGAGCTGTCATTTCAACAGAATTCGTAGATAAATATAAAAATAATAAAGAGCTTAAACAATATACAGATCCGGTTATGTACTTCTTCCGATTCAATGAAAATGTACCGATTCTTAAAAATAAAAATGCACGTCTTGCGCTGAGTACAGTGTTTGATAAGAAAGGGCTTGCGACTTCGTTTTTAAATGATGGTTCGGTAGCGGCGAACTATTACGTACCGAAAGGGTTCTTAAAAGGGCCAGATAAAAAAGACTTTAGAAGTACGGCAGGTGAGTTTAATAAAACTGATGTAAAACAGGCAAAAGAATATTGGGAAAAGGCGAAGCAAGAAACAGGTACAAATGAAGTGACGCTTGAGTTATTAAACTATGACTTAGAAAACTTCAAAAAAGTAGGGGAATACATTAAAGAAGAGTTAGAGAAAAACTTACCAGGCTTAAAGGTAAATGTAAAATTACAACCGCATACGCAAAAACTAGCGTTAGAGAAGAAAAAAGAATATGAAATGTCATTATCACGCTGGTTACCGGATTATCCAGATCCAATGACTTATTTAGAAGTATTTCTTTCTGGAAGCAGTGTGAACAACACAGAATATGCAAACCCTGAATATGATGCGTTAATTAAGAAGATTAAAACAGAATTAGGTAATGATGAAAAAGCTCGTTGGAAAGCAATGCAAGATGCTGAGAAAATGTTACTTGATGACGCAGTAATTGCACCAGTATTCCAGCGCGGATTATCGTACTTACAAAAGCCATATGTGAAAGATTTATATGTACATCAATTCGGTCCAGCGACAAGTTTAAAATGGGCAGATGTACAAAAATAAAAGTATGGAGAAACAGACTTCACATGTGTGATAGTCTGTTTTTCTTATTTAAAGTTAGATATATAGTTTGTGGTATGATTTACTAGGCTATAAATAGTGTTTGGAAGGGAATGATGTTGATTATAGTGGACGTATCTTATTTTGAATTTAATTCATCATCTGATGGATTATAGACATTTTATATGTTTTTTCACTGTTTAAAAATAAAATTATTACTAAAATTCCAGTGTGAAATTTATGTAGAATCTTGTATAATTAACGTGTTTCTATGGAAACATTTTCTTGTGCTATTTGTATAGGACTTAATAGGACAAGGAAAGAAATACATACATGTATATAATAGATAAATAGAATGGAACATGTATAGAGAAAAAGGAGAAAAAAATGACGTGTCAAAAACAAGGGTTACAATTTAATAGCGAGAGAAAGAGGAAGAGACGATGAAAATGAAGCATGCTTTCGGACCCATAATTTTAGCGTGTGTGCTTTTTTTCATTATCATATTAATCCCATCGAAAAGTTTCTTATCACTTATTAGTGATAAGAAGGTAGAAGATGCGGCAACTTCCTTACAAAAAGAAAAATTACAAGGGGTTTTCTTACAGCAAAAAATGTTAGAGAATTCGCAGTATTTACCGATGTATGGCTCATCTGAATTTTTACGAATGGATGCATATCACCCATCTAATTACTTTAAAGTAAATCCGGCAGGTTTTACGCCATATTTAATGGGGATTGGCGGTACGCAAAGTTTAGCTCATATATTAAATATGACGTCTACTATGGATGGATTAGAAGGTAAAAAGGTAGTCTTTGTTTTATCACCACAATGGTTTACAAAGACTGGGGTATCACAGGGGGATTTTACGAATAATTTCTCTAAGCAACAAGCATATCATTTTATTTTTAATGATAAAATAAATGTTGAAATGAAGAAGCAAATTGCGAAACGACTATTAGATTATAAAGTTGTTCAAGAAGATGATATATTAAAAAATTCATTAGAAGGTATTGTATATAATGATACGAAACATAACATAAAAGCAGGTTTAGTCAAACCACTTGCTTATATGCATCGAAATATTTTAGATCATAGAGATTTATTTAACTCCATATTTAAGATTGAGCCGATGAAAGAAAAAACTAATGTGGGACTACGTTCAATATCTTGGGTAGATGCACGTAAACATGCGGAAGAAGAAGGGAAAGCGGAATCTACCACAAACTCATTCGGAATTGAAAATCCGTATTTCTATAAACATAATTTAAAGAAAAAATTAAAAGGTTTAAAAAACTTTAGAGCAAATGAATCGTATGAAGAATCACCAGAATATGATGACTTACAAATTGTTTTAAATATTTTTAAAGAAAAAAATGTTAAGCCACTCTTTATTTCTGTACCTGTAAACGGACCGTGGTATGATTACGCTGGTTTCCCTAAAGAACGCCGTGAAGTGTATTATAAAAAAGTTAGGGAACAAGTTGAAAAATCAGGATACCCAGTAGTTGATTTCTCTGGGCATGAATATGATAAGTATTTCTTAAAAGATACAATTCATTTAGGCTGGAAAGGCTGGATTTACTTTGATGAAGCAGTGCAAAACTTTTATACTGAGAAATAAGTGTGGAGAAAAAGGAACGGCTATAAGCTGTTCCCTTTTTAATAAAGATGATTCTGATGTGGGCAATTCGGAAAGGCATGTATATCTTGAATTTGTCTAAAATCATAATGCTTCATTGCGAACTGAGCTTGGTAAAGGTATTCATACACATATAATTGACCATCATGTGCCGAACATAATACACCAGAAGTTCCTTGCCCATTAATGAAGGAAATACCGATAGGGCGTCCAATTAAGTATTGTATTTTTTGTTGCCAATGCATAGGGGAATCACTCCTTTTTGAGATAATATACGAAAGGAATGAGTGAATTGTTGCTTATCCATGTAAATGTTAAACGAACGGGTTTTCTTGTGATTTTTAAAGATTAGTCAATTTTATAATAAAAAACCGCTATAATTGAAGTGACCCCCGAAAATGGGACACCAATCAAAACACCTAAACCACTTGTTCCCTAAATTCTTTAGGGGATA
>NZ_MAOE01000032.1 GCF_001884185.1 Bacillus albus | reverse complement strand
TAAAGAAGATAGAGATAGAAAAACAAACATATAAAGCAGGAGAGACGGTACAAGTAAGTATAGAGGCGGAAGATGATGTATCAGGTGTTCGTTATGCTTATGTAGCAATAAAAGGAGCTACAGGAGAAGAGAAAGAAGTAGCGGCCACTTATAATGAAAAAAGTAATAAGTGGATTGCTGATATTCCATTAAGTTCATATGCTAATCCTGGGGAATATATGGTGAAAACAGTTATATTATATGACAATGCTAATCATGCTAAAGTATACTGGGGTG
>NZ_MAOE01000031.1 GCF_001884185.1 Bacillus albus | reverse complement strand
TATTGCATGAAGCACAACACCACTCACGTATTTTTAAACTCCACTGTCCTTCTGGTTGAACTGAATGGTCGTATTTTACTCCGCAACATGAGCAAATCTTGCTTGAGGCAAACCATTTATCAGCTTTTACATACGCAATGCCGTACTTCTCGCACTTGTATGATAAACATTGAAAGAAGAAGTTTAATTTTTGAAAGGAAAATGCTTTCGATAGTTTTT
>NZ_MAOE01000030.1 GCF_001884185.1 Bacillus albus | reverse complement strand
CTGTTAATACTACTGCTCCACTTGCTGATCCTACGAAGTCACCTTTTGTTACTTGTAATACTTGCTCTTTCATTTTGCATTCTCCTCTCTTCTTCTCTTTTGTTACAAAACTTCTATTATACTAATACGCTTGATAGAAATACGATTAATGCTGTTAATACTACTGCTCCACTTGCTGATCCTACGAAGTCACCTTTTGTTACTT
>NZ_MAOE01000029.1 GCF_001884185.1 Bacillus albus | reverse complement strand
CTGTTAATACTACTGCTCCACTTGCTGATCCTACGAAGTCACCTTTTGTTACTTGTAATACTTGCTCTTTCATTTTATGTATCCTCCTTTTAATAAGTTATCTATATGTAATTTCTAAGAAATGTTTATTTCATAGTTTTTATGTTGGTGTTACATTAAATTTAATAACGTAATGTTTGTAACATTAATGTAACATAACTATTGTTACGTTGCAATATAATTACGTAAAATTTATTACACTTTTTTTACGTTTTTTTATAACTACCCTTAAAAACCTTGTTTTAATGCACTTTCTACTAAGCCTATACTTGTAATGTTATTGTAATATTACAGTCATATAACGAAATATACCCATACCCCCTCCTACTTTTGTTACAAATTAAAGTGCATATTGGAATGAATACGTTGGAATCTATCAAGATTTTACTAACTGTTCGTGCTAGATAAAATACAATCTTTCCAAGATAAGTTTATATGTTTCCTCTATATAACTATGTATAATAAAAGCAAAGAGGTGGTCATTTTGAAATTAATCGCATTAGATATGGATGGTACACTACTATCATCTAATCTTGAGATCTCCAAAGAGAACTTACAAGCTATCCAAACTGCAAAAGAGGCTGGTCATATTGTCATGATTTGTTCTGGTCGCGCAAAAGAGGATGCTTTAAAATTATTGGAAGAATATAAACTATCCCTTCCAGTTGGAGCGAGCAATGGGGCAATTGTTTATGTGGATGGAAAAGTAATTAACTCGCGTTGTTTACAAAACGATAAAGTATACAAGCTTGCAAAATTACTAGAATCTGAAGGTTTTCCATATAAGCTATATACGAATAAAGGAGTTTATTCTCCATATACATGGCAAAACCAAGTCATGCAAGCTTTTGAAGAGAACAAGCATGCACTAGATGTTACACTTGAGGAACTTGAAAGAATTACAGAAAAACAAAAGAAATCAAACTTAATTACTGATTTCCAAAAAATCGAAGATGTTGTAAATAATCCAGAATTAGAAATATCTAAATTCTTCATTTTGACATTTAATGCAGCGCATCGTGCACAGCTATTAAATACGTTACAAGAAGATACTGATATTTCGGTTACAGCATCAGCTCCTACTAATGTAGAAATTATGGATAAGCTTGGTCATAAAGGGAACGGTCTACAAGAAATGGCTGCTTATTTCAATATATCAATTGAAGATACTATTGCAATTGGAGACAACTTTAATGATGTGCCAATGTTACAAGTAGCTGGCTTATCAGTTGCGATGGGAAATGCTGAAGAAGATGTAAAAAAACTATGTGATGTTGTAACATTAACAAACAATGAACACGGTGTTGCCCATGCAATCGAGCAATTTGTATTGAAACAAACTTCATCTAGTAAATAAAAGAAAAGGACTCTTTCTATTCGAAAGAGTCCTTTTTTATACATGATGACAAGCAACAAAATGCTCCTCACCAACATTACGGAATTCTGGCACCTTTTTTTTACAAATATCTGTTGCAAACGGGCAACGTGTATGAAAGCGACAACCCGAAGGTGGATTTGCTGGACTTGGAATGTCACCCTCTAGTATGATTCTCTCTCGCTTCACTGTTGGATCTGGTATTGGCACAGCCGACAACAATGCTTTTGTATACGGATGAAGTGGGTTCGTAAATAACTCATCACGCGGTGCTGTCTCCACAATCGTTCCTAAATACATAATCCCGATTTTCGTACATAAATGTTCGACTACACTTAAATCATGTGAAATGAACAAATAGGATAGTCCCTTTTTCTCCTGTAACTCACTAAATAAGTTAATGATTTGTGCTTGAATAGATACATCTAATGCTGCCACAGGTTCGTCAGCTACAATGAATTCTGGGTTTAATACCATAGCTCTTGCGATAACGATACGTTGACGTTGTCCACCAGAAAATTCATGAGGATACCGGTCAATATGATATGGGGCTAAGCCACATAACTCTAATACTTCCGTTACTTTTTCACGAACATTTTCTTTCGTCGCTAATCCGTGAGCCAACATCGGTTCACCAAGCGCCTCTCCAATTCTCATTCTCGGATTTAATGAACTAAATGGATCTTGAAACACGAGTTGCATATTAGGACGATGTTTTCTCAATTCTTCTTTAGATAAAGAGTGAACATCTTTCCCTTTAAACTTCACTTCCCCTTCCGTTTTCTGGACGAGACGTAAAATTGTTTTTCCTATCGTCGTTTTTCCGCTTCCCGATTCACCAACAAGGCCGAACACTTCACCTTTATTAATAGTAAAACTTACTCCATCAACTGCCTTTACATGTCCAACTGTTCTACTAAATATGCCGCCTTTAATTGGAAAATATGTTTTTAAGTTTTTTACTTCTAATAATGGTTCACTCATTGTCCCGCACGCTCCTCATATAACCAGCAGGCTACTTTATGATTCTCATCATGTACATTTAGATTTGGTGCTTCTTCTTTACATATTTCCATACAATGCTCACAACGACCGCTAAAGTAGCAAAACTCATCCAAACCAACTAAATTAGGAACTTGCCCTGGAATAGAGTACAGTTTATCTATTCGTTTTCCCATCACTGGTTTTGATTTCAACAAACCTTTCGTATACGGGTGTTTCGGATTTTGGAATATTTCTAGTACTGGTGCTTCTTCAATAACTTTCCCGCCATACATAACGACAACGTAATCAGCCATTTCTGCTACAACGCCTAAATCATGTGTAATTAATAAAATGGATGTTTTAAATTCCTCTTTTACTTGCCTTAATAAGTCCAATATTTGTGCTTGAATCGTAACATCAAGAGCCGTTGTCGGTTCATCCGCAATTAATAACTTCGGATTACAACTAAGTGCGACAGCAATCATAATACGTTGTAACATGCCACCACTCAGTTCATGTGGATAAGAATGGACAATTTCATCCGCACGAGCTATGCCAACTTTACGAATTAATTCGATTGCTTTCTTGTATGCTTCATTTTTACTAAGCAGTTCATGCTCCCTTAACGTCTCTACAATTTGTTCCCCTAGAGTGAAGACCGGATTTAGCGATGTCATCGGTTCTTGGAAAATCATCGCAATATCATTCCCTCGTAAACTACGAAGCTCTTTCTCTTTCATTCCTAAAAGACTTTTTCCTTCGTATAAAATATCTCCACCTACTACACTGCCTGATTCAGCAATAAGTCCCATAATAGATAAAGCTGTTACACTTTTCCCACAACCTGATTCACCTACAACACAAACCGTTTCACCCTCTCGAACAGCAAAACTAACATGATTTACAGCCTTTACTGTTCCTTCCTCCGTTTGAAAGTGTGTTTGTAAGTCTTTCAGCTCTACTACCGCTTTACTCATATTCCCTCACCTACCGTCTCATCTTTGGGTCTAACGCATCACGAAGTGCATCACCAAGTAAGTTAATTGATACAACTGTTATAAAAATTGCGAAACCAGGCGGAATCCATAACCACGGACGCTTTTGGAAATCAATTAATGAGTTCGCTGCGCTAATCATATTCCCCCATGATGGTGTAGGTGGAACGACCCCGAGACCTAAGTAGCTTAGCGCGGACTCACTTAAAATAGATCCAGCCACACCCAAAGTTGCTACAACAATAAGCAACGGAAAGACGTTAGGAATTAGATGATGAATAATTTTTCGAGAATCCTTTAATCCTAATACATCTGCGGCTTGCATAAAGGCTTGCTCCCGTAATGTTAAAATTTGTCCCCTCACCAGACGGGCAAGTCCTGGCCATCCTACTAAACTTAAAATAATCATTACAACATATAAGCGGTATTCCGATGGTAATTTCCATTCTGATAAAATTGCTCCCATTATAATAAGTAGCGGTAATCCTGGAATGGACATTAACACATCCGCAACACGCATAATTAAATGATCCACAATCCCTCGATAAAAACCAGCAATTGCTCCTAATAGAGCTCCTAGTATAACGGATAATAGCATTGACGCTAAACCAATTGTTAATGAAATACGCCCTGCTTGCATAAGTCTAGTTAAAATATCCCGTCCCAACTGGTCTGTTCCAAGCCAATGTGACAGGCTGGGCGGTTTATTAATTTGTGTTACTTGTACTTTCCCATCAGCATACGGCGAAAAGATTGGACCGATAAAACTAAATAAAAACATGAATATTAAAACGTATAAGCCATACAATGCCATCTTATTTTTCTTAATTTTTTTATACGCTTGGCGCCATGGTGATGATTCATTTCTCTTTTTTTGTTCTTTCTTTTTCTCTATTATTGGTGTAATAGTCTCCATATCTTTCCCCCCTTACTTCAATCGAATTCTTGGATCAACAAACGCATATACAATATCAGCTAAGAAATTAGCCATAATGGTTAAACAAGAAAGAAACATCGTAAAGGCCATTAATACCGTATAATCACGGAAGTTTAATGCCTCTAATTGAATACTCCCAATCCCTGGCCAGTTAAAAATCTGTTCAATAATAATGGCTCCTGAAAATAAACCTGGTAATTCAAAAGCAAGTAATGTAATTGCTGGTAAAATTGCATTCTTCAATGCATGTTTATAAATAACGGTTCTTTCTTTTAAACCTTTTGCACGAGCCGTACGAATATAATCTTGCCTAATAACATCCAGCATACCAGTTCTAAAATATCGTGTTAACGATCCTACACCAAGAAGCGTTAAAATAAACACTGGTAGAATCATGTGACGCAATACTTCTAATATGTATGCTATCCCTGTTGAGTTACTCCCAATATCAATCATGCCACCAATAGGTAATAACTTTAAATCAACTGCTAATAATTTAATTAAAAATAGTCCTATAAAGAATGATGGAAATGACATTGCTGCAAAAACACCGATTGTTACTAATCTATCAAACCAAGAGTGTTGCTTCGTTGCAGAAATAATCCCAATAATAAGAGCAATAATCCAAGTGAAAAATAAAGCTGCAACAGCAACGATAAATGTATTCCAAATAAATTTATTAAGTAATGAAGTTACAGGTTCTTGATACTGTAAAGAAAATCCAAAATCACCATGTAAAGCATTCACTAACCAGTGAAAATATCTTTCAATAATTGGTTTGTTTAAGCCATACAATTCCCTTAACTCTTGCGCCCTCTCTGGTGTTAACTTTGGATTTGAATCAATATAATCCCCCGGCAAAAGTGCAAATAAGAAAAAAATAATAATAGATGTACCAAACAATGTAGGGATCATTTGAAGGAACCTACGAATGATATATGTTTTCACCTTTTGTCTCCCCAATCCTATTTACTTAAAAATAGAAGAACATTTTTTCAAAACAGCTACTATTCCATCGCTGTATGAAAAAACGCCTTCTATTCTTTAGGTCAACCCTTATTGTTCAATAGATAACACTGGTAAGTTGGAACTAATGCTATCGTATTTTTCTGGATCAATTCCTTTTATACGTGCATTATGAGCATAAAGTAGTTTACGATAGTTTAATAAAATAACTGGTGGATCATCGCTTAACTCTTTATACAGTTCTTTATATATTGCTTTACGTTTTTCAATATCTGTCGTCCCTATACCTTTTACAATCAAGTCATCTACTTTCGGGTTGTTATAACCCGTATCACTTTTTGGATTAGTTGATAAGTACTCACTTACAACTTCACTTGGATCACTAATTCCTGGTGTTGAAACTGCCGCTAAATCGTAGTCACCTTTTCCTACTTTTGAAAGCATCGTATTAAAGTCCATCAACTCTGGATTTAATTCAACACCAATTTCTTTGTAACTTTCTTTTGCAATCGGAATAAAGATATCATTTGTTTTACCTGTATTTGATGCGTAGTATGTTAATTTTAATTTTTGACCATCTTTTTCACGAACCCCGTCAGAACCTACTTTCCAACCAGCCTCATCCAATAATTTTTTAGCCTTTTCTACGTCGTGCGGATATTTATTAATACCCTCTTCTGTATATGCCCATGAAACTGGAGCAATTGGTACGTTAGCAACAGATCCATATCCTTGTAAAGCTGTATCCACATACTTCTTACGGTCTAATCCATAAGTAAGTGCTTGGCGGACCTTTTTATCTTTCAAATACGACTTCTTATTATTTACATAGATATAAGCAATATCACTTGATGATTCAAGATTAATATTTGCGAACTCTAACCCTTTTAATTGGTCTATATTTTCAGGGTTCGCTCTAAATCCACTATAGTCCAGTTCACCTGTTTGGAATAATTGGAATCCAGTATCACCTGATGTGATTTTATAAATAAAGTTTTTAATTTTTGGTTTACCTGCATAATAATGTTCGTTAGCAACAAAGCGTACTTCTTGACCTGGAACATATTTTTCAAATTTATATGGACCCGCTGCAATTGGTTGCCCATATAATGCTTTTAAATAGTCTAAACTTGTATTTTGTTTATAATCTTTTCCATAATAAGCTTTTGATAGCACTGGGCCACCTAAATTAGTTAGCGCCTGTGAATTAACTTTTTCAGTTGTAATTTTAATTGTCTGTGGATCAACAACTTGAATTCCTTCAATAGAAGTTGCTTTTCCTTCTTTATATTCTTTCCCGCCTTTAACAGCGTACTGAGCAATATCCAATCCACCTTCATACGCTTTATCATGAAGTAGTGTTAGTGTAAATGCTACGTCATCCGCCGTTAAAGGCGACCCATCACTAAATTTTAGATTTTTACGTAAGTGGAATGTATATGTTAACTGGTCAGCAGAAATATCCCATTTTTCTGCAAGATCCGGAACAGGTTTACTTTGTTTGTCTGTTGTTACTAATGACGCAAAAATAACAGACGTTACATTTCCATCCCAACCATTCTCTTGGAAATATGGAAGAAAAACTCCTCCTGGCTTAGAAATGGCTGTAATAAAAGTATCTTTTCGTTGATTTGCTTTCTCTGGACTTTTCTTTTTAGCTGTAGCTGGAATTGATTCAATCTTAGCGTCTTTTAAATCCTGTTTTTTTACCGGTTCTGTAGAAGCCGTATCCTCCTGTCCCCCACAAGCAGATAACACAAGCGAACTACTCAGTAATACCGAAAATACACCAGCCCATTTTTTTGTCTTTTTCTTCATTGTCCCCACCCTAACTGTTTAATAGTTATACCCTTTGAACTTATTAGCCTATGTATGCCTCCCACAGCAACATTTTATAGCCAATCGGAAAAGTCGGTTTTAATCGTAAAAAAATAGATGTTTTTGAGGGGTAACAATCTTATTCCGACCTTTCCGGTAGACTTTATGGTTATTAGCTTATATCTTCCGTTATATTTTGTCAATTATTTCTAACTAAATATTTTGATAATTTTTTCGAAATTATTGTTCTATCTTTAATTTAGGTAAACTTAATAGAATGCCGTTATAGTTATCTTCTTGTAATCCTTGAATTCGTGCATTATGCGCGGACACCACTTTGCTATTATTTAAGAAGATTACAGGTGGGTCTTCACTTAACTCTTGATATAACTTTTTATAGATTTCTTTTCGCTTTTCAATATCCAACGTTTCTAATGCTTGCTTAGCTAAATCATCCACTTTTGGATTATAATATCCGTCGTAATTTCGTTTACTTGTTGAAACAAACTCTTCAATCGTTCCACTCGGATCATCAATCATTGGCGTAGATACCATCGCTAAATCATAATCACCTTTTATCACTTTTGAAATCATCGTATTAAAGTCCATATATTCTGGGTTAAACTCTACACCAAGCTTTTTATAATCCTCTTTCATCACAGGAATCATTACATCATTTATTTTACTTGCTGATGAAGCAAAATAACTTACTTTCAGTTTTTGCCCGTCTTTTTCACGAATTCTATCCGAACCTACTTTCCATCCAGCCTCATCCAATAATTTCTTTGCTTTCTCTAAGTTATACTCATATTTATTAATACCCTCTTCTGTATACGCCCACGAGACTGGCGTAATCGGTACATTAACGAGTGACGCATAACCTTGGAAATACGTATCAATAACCTTTTGCCGCTCTAATCCGTAAATAAACGCTTGGCGAACACGCTTATCTTTAAAGTATGGCTTCTTATAATTCATTTTAATGTAGCCGTAAGAGCTTCCTGTATATACATTAATATTAGCAAAGCCTAAATCCTTTAACTGCTCAATCGTCTCCGCGTTTGTCGTAAAACCATCATAATCTACTTCCCCGGCTTGAAATTGTTGTAGCTTCGTATCACCTTTTGTAATTTTATAAATAAAGTGCTCAATCTTCGGCTTGCCTTCAAAATAATTTTCATTAGCTACAAATCGAACCTCTTGACCAGGAATATATTTATCTAACTTATAAGCTCCTGCTCCCACCGGCTTTCCATATAACTCTTTTAAATACTCCAAGTGTCCTTGTTTATACTCTTTCCCGTAATAAGCCTTAGATATAACTTCTCCGCCGATTAATGATAGTGTTTGAGCATTTACCTTTTCAGTCGTAATCGTAATTGTTTTCGGATCAATGACTTGAATTCCCTCAATAGAGGTTGCCTTTCCTTCTCTATAAGCTTGCCCACCTTTTATTGCTGTTTGACTTATATCAGTCGCACCACTATACGTTGGATCGTGTAATAGCGTTAATGTAAATGCTACATCCTCGGCAGTTAACGGTGTACCATCACTAAACTTTAAATCATCTTTCAAATGGAACGTATATGTAAGCTGATCCTCTGAAATATCCCACTTCTTCGCCAAAATGGGAATTGGTTTCCCTTCCTTATCCAGTCCAACAAGAGGTGCAAATATAGCTTGCGTTATATTACCATCCCATCCATTCTCCATAAAGTGCGGAAGGAATATCCCTCCAGGGCTCGGCATTCCAACTACAAAAGTATCTTTTCTTTCTTTTACTTTTGTAGGACTTTTTGATTTATCGCTTGCCTTCATAAATTCATCTTTTACTTTTGGTACGTTACCAGCTTCATTTGTACGCGCTTCCTCTTGACCACATCCAGCTATTAATACTGATACACTAAGAAATGTAGCAAGTGCTCCTTTAAAAACATTTTTCATTGCACGCTCACCTTTACCTTCCTAATTTTCAAAGATGTAGGAACATAAGCCTCCTTTCTGTAACTATTTTTATTTTTCCTATAAAAATAGTATGAATTAATTTCAAGATTATTCCTTTCCTTTAAACATGTCAATCGTTCCCTTTTATTTCGTATTAAAAAATTAAAAATTCACTTCTATTCGTTCCGTATGAAACATAGAATACTAATAACCAATTACCAAAAAGGGGGCGAAAACATGGACAACCTATTCCAATACGTCCTGCACTACGTATTATTAACAATTATGATAGTCGGGGCGCTATTACTATTCCCATTCTTCCCAAAGTTCGTCCTCTTTTTAGCTTTTTTCATTATGCTCGGGATTGCTATTATCATCTCAACAAGGGAAGATACCACACAAAAAGAAAACAGAGTTCAGCGCTTAAAGCTGTAACTCTGTTTTTTTATTTCCAATCATGAATCTTAGTTTCACGCACTTATGTCTCGGGAAATAATTAATCGCTCTAAAAATCGCCTAATACCATTTATGTTTCACACTCTACGCAAATTGCGGAACAAAGATTTATGAAATATGTGTTTCACGTGAAACACATATTTTCTTTTTCTCTTACAGTAAAATATGAGTATAAAAAAGCGAATTCCTTCAGCAAAACTGAAAGGAATTCGCTTTCTACTTTTTACTCCACAATATTCTCTAACTCATTATATAACTCTGCTCGTAACAACTCTTTCTTCGTTTTTTCTTCATACAATTGTTCAAGCATTTCAACATCAACTACATGTTCCATCTTATGATCAAGCGTATATATATCTTCTTCTACACGCATTAACTCTGTTTCAATCTCCTCAATATCCTTAACTTTTTTCTTTTTTACAGGTGCTGTTTCAATACTTTTTCTTCCTTGGCGCTGTTGCTTTACTACTTGTTTCTCGAGCTTTTCTTCCCACTTTTGACGAGCCCATGCATAGTTCCCTGCAAACTCAAATAATTTACGCTCATCAATCCAATATGTCTTTTCAAATAACTTATTTAAAAAATAACGATCATGTGAAACAGCTAGAATCGTCCCATTATATTGCTCAAGAGCTTCCTCTAAAACTTCCCTTGATTCAATGTCGAGATGGTTTGTCGGCTCATCTAAAATTAAAAAATTGATATCTTGATACATAAGTTGCGCAAGTCTTAACCTCATTTTTTCTCCACCGCTCAGTTGCGTTACTTTCTTAAACACCGCTGGACCATAAAATAAAAACTTAGCTAATATATGTCTTGCTTCTCCTTCTGTTACAGCTACACATTCCCTAAAGGCTTCCAATACATTACTCTTCATATTTCCGTACGCATGCTGTGATAAATAACCGATTTTCACACTACTACCAATTCGAATTTCTCCAGCATCTGGTTCTATTTCTTCTAATAATAACTTTAGTAGCGTTGTCTTCCCTGTACCATTACGGCCAACGATAGCAGCACGCTCTTGAAAACGAACATGTAAATTTGCTTCGTTAAATAAAAAATCGTCAGCAAATCCTTTACTCACTTCTTTCATTACAACAACATCTTTCCCACTTCTCTCTTGTCCTTCAAACTGAAGTCCCATTTGTTTTCGTTCTAAAATAGGTTTCTTTAGTTTCTCCATACGTTCCAGTGCACGTTCCATACTTCTCGCTCTCTTATGCAATCCTTCATTCGGAGGATTCGCCTGATTTGCCCATTCACGTAATCGTTTAATAGCTTCTTTCATTTTCTTTATTTTCTTTTGCTGTTCTTGATAAGCTTGAAATTCTTGAAGCAACCGTTCTTCCTTTTCCTCAACAAACTGAGAGTAGTTTGTATGATACACGTGAATCTCTCCATCTTCTAAATCAAAAATCTTCGTTACAACTTCATCAAGGAAATAGCGATCATGTGAAATGACCATAACCGTTCCATTGTATTCTTTCAAAAATTGCTCTAGCCATTCTACCGCAAATAAATCTAAATGATTGGTTGGTTCATCTAATAAAAGTAAATCTGGTTTCTGCAATAACATGTATGCAAGGCTTACTTTTGTTTGTTCCCCGCCACTTAACTCCGGAAATGATCGAGGGAATAGCTCTGTCACCTGTAGACCATTTGCTACCTTCATAATGTTCGCTTCTATTTCATAACCACCAAGGAATGCAAACTTTTCTTGAATTAATCCGTATCTCTCCATTAATTTTTGTAAAGCAGACGGTTCTCGTTCTTCCTCCATATTTTTTTCTAAAGTACGCATTTCTCTTTCTAATTCCTTTTCTGCTTTAAAAGCCGAACTCAGTACATCATATACAGTCATATCCTCATCAAATTTCGGAATTTGTGCCACATGACCAATACGTGTACCTTTCTTCATATGAATGGCTCCTGCATCTAAACTTTCCATTCCAGTTAGAAGCTGAAAGATTGTTGTCTTCCCACTACCGTTACGACCAACTAATCCAACACGTTCACCATTCTTTATTTCAAGCGATATATTTTCAAATATGATGTTTCCACCAAAAGATTTCGTTACATTATTTACACTACAAATTGTCATTTTCCGTACTCCTTTCAATATAAAAAACCATGGGAAAGAAACATTCCCCATGGTTTTCGACATAGAAAAAGGAAGCCAAATAGCTCCCTTTTCACACGTTTATTAAAAATGGGTGAAGAGATTTCTATCGTTCAATAGCTACTATGCAATTGTTAAAAAAGGACAGACGTATCCCGTTAACAACTACGTCATGAAAAATCGCACGACAAAAATAGATATAATCTAAAAATTTGGCACGTGCAGCTAAAGAACGTTTCATCTCATTCACCTCTTTCGTACGGAATTTAATACTTACTTCTTTATTATACTTTCCCATTTCATGTTTGAATAGTCATTTTTCTGAAAATAATGAAGATAGACTAAACATTTCAATAAGTGACATCAAATCTTACAAAACTGTTATGTTCACGTAATGGAAAGCGATAGTACGAAAAGATGCCTCCCTATACAATAAAGATGTAAACAAGAGAGACAACAAAAGGAGGAAACAATCATGATCAAAGAAATCGTAAAAGCAATCTTTGAGGTATTAGTGAACGGACAAGCAGTTGTAAAAGAACTAAACGAACTATAAAAAGGAGTGAGAGAATATGATGAACATGGTAAAAATGATTTTACACGCTCTAGTTGATGCAAAAGCAGTTAGTCAAGAATTAAACCAACAATAAAAAAGGGGTAAACGAATATGAAGAAAGCCATGATTGTAATCGCAAGTACAACAATTGCCTTATACACAATAAAAAATAGAAAAAAGAAGCACAATAAAAACGACCTATATTATCCATACACATTATTAAAGAAAAAATAAAAGACAAGGTACCCTATCTTAATGAGGATATCTTGTCTTTTATTTTCCCTATCCCCTTTAAAGGATTTTCTCTCCCTTTTCCCGAATGTATTAAGCGGGATTTTTCACATATATTTTAAAGGGGCATATATACAAATGGATACACAACAACTATACTTTTTAAACGATATCGGCAAACAAAAACCAGAAAGCATCCGGAATAGAAACACTGCATGTCCTTTTTGTGACAGAGAAAATTTAACGGATATTTTAGCAACTGAGGGATCAATTATTTGGCTAAAAAACAAATTCCCTACATTAAAAGATACATTTCAAACGGTGCTAATCGAAACCGATAATTGTGAAGATCATATTGCGACGTATACAGAAGAACATATGAGATCGCTAATTCGTTTCTCTATTAAACATTGGTTAGACTTACAGAAGAATGAAGAATTCACCTCTGTGATTTTATACAAAAATCACGGTCCCTTCTCAGGCGGAAGTTTGCATCATGCACACATGCAGATTATCGGAATGAAATATGTAGACTATCTCGATAACGTCGAACAGGACAACTTCCGAGGAGTAATTGTACAAAAAAACGAACGCATTGAACTCAACATTTCAGATCGTCCTATTATCGGTTTTACTGAATTTAATATCATCATTGAAGATGTTGATTGCATAGAGGAACTGGCAAATTACATTCAGCAAACTGTACGTTACATACTGACAGATTTCCATAAAGGATGTAGTAGTTATAACTTATTTTTCTATTACTTCAACGGAAAAATCATTTGTAAAGTTGTTCCTAGGTTTGTCGTTTCACCGTTGTATGTAGGATATAAAATACCGCAAGTTTCTACAAAACTAGAAGACGTGAAAATACAACTAGCGGCGTATTTCACAAAACAAGACGACGCAATTATTCACAAAAAAACAGAGTAGGTATAGAAAACCTACTCTTTTAGTACACCTTTATTTCGAAAGTACACATCTTCTAATCCGATGTTATACTTCATGTTATTATCCGTCCACTCTGGACCCAGATTACCTGGCCATCCAGATGTATTTGCTACATATTTTAGTAATGCAAAATCCGTCAAACCTTTCTGCACCCCGCGCTTATACCCTTTCATTAAATGCGGCATTGCAATTTGCGCATTTGTGCGCGGATCTTTCAACTCTTCATCAGTTAAATGATCTGGTGCAAGTCCACCACCACGGTGCAATTGAAACAATCCGAATGAAGTTCCGTTATCTCCAACACTTCTTGGATTTAACCGGCTTTCATGTTCGGCAATTGTAAGAGGTATCCATTCTGGAAGATTAACTTTCTTTGCTTCCTCTATAATAATTTGTTTCATCTGTTTTGCTTCTTCTGAGTCAACATAGCTTGTCTCATTCACTAACTTACCCATTCCTTCAGACTTTCCTTGGAAATATAAGTACACCCCAAGAACAACTAAAAATCCTACAAAGAATTTCTTCACTAGCTCTACCTCTTTCTCTGCTGAAATTTGTCCCCTTTCAGCCTTCCCTTTACAATTACCTAAACTTTAGCATTCTCTTACTCTTTCATCATAGCAAATAACTATACATATTATCATCATGCTTTAGACCGATTTTGTGAAAAAACAGCTGGTAAATACGTGTAAAAATGTAACCTTCATAGACTATAACTTATTTATTGTATATAATTGTAAATTGAACTATACATATAGAATAGGAGCAAACCAAATGAAAAAGTGCATAATACTCTTGTTCAGTATTTTACTCCTTATCCCTATCCACACCTCTGCACAAACGTCATCAAAACCAAAAGTACTTGTGTTATATAGTACAAAAGACGATAAAATTACAAGTAATATTCAAATCCTTAATACTCAATTAGGACATTTCACAAACGATATCACTACGAAAAGTTTGAAGAAAGCTAATGAAATTACTAATTCATCTTCTTATACACATATTGTCTATATCGGTGAACAAAAGGAAGAATTTTCTACCGAAGCAAAACAACTTATAGAAAATTTCTCAAGACCGGTATTAGTTCTAGGGAAAAATATTGACCAACTGTCTAATCGCTTTTCTTTCATTACTTTAAAGGATACTGATATACGAGTTAATACAATCGAATATCCAAGTAATAAACTAAAAAACACGTTGAAAGAAGAACGATTGATTCAATCTTTTGATACAAACGGAACTGTTCTTGCTAACGCTGTAAGTTCAAATAGTAAGAACCCACTAATCGTTCAGCATGAAAAATCTTATTACGTTGCAACGCCACATCTCTTTGACTGGATGTCTCATTACGTCGGTGAAATGTTATTTTCTTACTTCGAACAAAAACCAATGACAAATAAAGTAGAAGCTTATTTACGTCTTGAGGACGTTCATCCAGCCGCAGATATAAATCAATTAAAAGAAATTGCTGCATTACTAAAAGAGAAAAAGATTCCTTACATGATTACTGTTATTCCTGTATATACAGATCCAGATACAGGTAAAACACTGCATTTAAAAGATAAACCCGAACTAGTCGATCTTTTACGCTCTATGCAAGATGATGGTGCAGCAATTATTATGCACGGTTATACGCACCAATTTTATGATAGTGAAACTGGGGAAGGTTTTGAATTTTGGGACGTAAAAACAGATCAACCAATTCGTCAACCGAAGCACGAAAAACCAAAAACAAAAGATGACTTTCCTAATATAGAAGCATATAATGCATACGTAAAAAAAGGGGAAGAATTCGAAGAAAAATATACAACTGATCATATTGAAAAAGGCATTCAAGAACTTGTAGATGCCAAACTATATCCTGTCGCATTTGAGGCACCTCATTACACAATGTCTCAAAAAGGATATGAAATATTATCAAGGTACTTTTCAACTTATGTAGGACAACTACAATTAAGTGATACAACTTGGAAATCCATGCATTCTCCAGCATACAGAAGTACACCATCATTTTTACATGGCATGAAATTAATGCCTGAAACAGTTGGATTTATTGAAGAAGATAAGCCACATGCTATTGCTAAAATGAAAGCAAATGCTGTATCTGTTGCTAAACTATCCGATGGAGTTATTGGTGCATTCTATCATCCTTACTTAGGTGTGAAACCATTAAAAGAAGTACTAAAGGATTTAGAAAGCATTCCAAATATTGAATGGATTGATTTACAAAAAGAAACAAATGAAGTGAAAATGAAAGATATTCATATTACTACTAATAAAGACGGTATTCACGTTGAAAAACCAACAAGCGCAAATGACGTAATCGATTATATAAAACAATATGGATTCTTCCTTATACTTGGTTTTTTCATCATTGTCTTTCTTTTATTATTAAGACGTGCGAAAAAATTAGAATCCTAATACAAAACCACCAAGCAGAATGCTTGGTGGTTTTTTCAACTTAAACCAAAACGTGGCATGTTATTAATAACCCATTGATGATTTTCATAAAGTTTCTTTACATGATTGATAATTCATAGATACCGCAATAAGCCCCTTTATCTCTTTGCTATTTTCCACATCTTTAAGTAAGCTACTTTTCTCTTCATCTTTATATTGGTCCACATGTATATGACTATCAATCCATTTCATCTTTATGCCCCCATAAAAAAACAAGAAAGGATCTCCCTTCTTGTTTTATCATCTATGTTATTTAACAATTAAGTTTGTTATGATATCAAATAATCCAATACATACTACGGCAACAGTAAAGTAGCTACAGAAATCTTTAATTGGAAACTTCACTACTTCTTCTTTACGCATCCCATTCTTCTCCCTTCTTACTATATCCCTAATTATTTTTATCTATTTGTATCTATTATGCAAAAAATATGACAAATTTACTATCGAATTAACTTACGTAAACCTTACAATGTTGTAAGGTTTATAAAAAGGGCCTCATCTCCATGCAGATGAGGCTATTAAAAAGTAGTTGGTTTTTCATTCTTCATTCACATTACAAACAGAAAGTAATACAGTGAACTTTCTAATTACACTATATGAAATTCACTACCTTTTAACCATCGAATTACATTGCTAGTAGCTACTCTTCTTATACCTTTCACTCATGCTACTACAATGTACCCCCTTCCCCTTTATATAATAAAAAGAGCCTTAATCCCTATAGACTAAGGCTTTTTTATTAACCTTTAAAATACCCCTACCTAGTATTTTTATTTTCGACAAAAAATAGGTGGGGGTATAATTCGCTATCTCATCGCTAAAAGTTTACTCTTTGCATTAATAGGAATATTTACTGCTTCAATTTCTTCAATCGCCTCGCCGTAACGCCCCTTTGCATACACCTTTAATGCTTCATCTCTCTTTAACATATGCTTAACAGTCTTCTTTATTTTTTGTTCTCTTCCACGTTCGTCAAATGCAATAAATTCATATTCATACCACTCATCACCAATATGCTGACCAATTGTATTCACAACCGTATAGTATTCTTTCGTCTTATAAAGTGGATTATATTTATCGATAACTGGTCCAAGTTTCGTAGGCAGCAACATTACTACTATCACTACCATCGCTATTATAGTAGTGATCATTTTTTTCTTCATAATAAACATTCCTCCTCAGCAGGATATATATACATCCATTTTAAAAAGAAGGAATAAAATCTACTATTGAATCTCATTACATTACACTTACATTTTTGTAAGAATAAAAAAAAGCGAACGAATTTACTCGTTCACCTTTTAGCTCGCTTTAAAGCCACCACCAAGTACATCACGTACATCATGGATAACAACGAAAGCATCTTCATCTACTCGACTAATCACTTGCTTTAACTTAACAAGCTCTTGTTTATTAATAACAACATATAAAACTTCTTTATTTTTACCAGTATATCCGCCGCGTCCTTCTAATACAGTGACACCGCGTGTCATGTTTTTCGTAATAGCCTCACGTATTAATTCTGGTTGATTTGAAATGATTGTAACAGCCGTTTTTGTATCCATTCCTTCTACAATGAAATCAATCACTTTTGCTCCGATAAATACTGCAACAAGTGTGTACATCGCTTTTTCTTGCCCTATTATAAATACGGAGCCAGCAATTACAATGATATCAATAATAAGTACGCCTTTACCAACGCTCCACCCTAAATATTGATTTGCTAACTGAGCTAAAATTGCCGATCCCCCTGATGTACCTCCAGCTTTGAACATACAGCCTAATCCGACACCGACAAATACACCAGCAAATAGTGCCGCTAATAACGTATCACTATTCACATGATACTCAATATGTTCTGTAACATATAAAAACAAAGATGTTTCTACAATCCCTAAAATTGTATAAACCATCGTTTTCTTATCAAAAAATTTATAACCAATAGCTAGTAAGATTGCATTTATAGCAAAGTTTACAACCCCTGGCGACCAATCAAATAAATAGTACGTAACAACCGTTACACCAATAATTCCACCCTCTGATAAACGGTTTGGAATTGCAAAATAATTAATACCAATTGCGAATAATAATGAACCAATTGTAATTAGTGTTATTTCCTTTATACGTTGATTAACCATAGTTCATACCTCCCCCCATTTGACATTGTATCACTATCTCCTAGAGGTTTAGAAGTTGTTTTTATTGCGCTTTTCCCCTCTTAAAAATCCAGATATTATGTTTAAACAAAGGGGTGATTAATTATTCATATTCGCTCTAACTATACGGACAAATCGCTCCACATTCCCCTTCTGAATATACTTAGCTCGAATGGTTTCGTGATTACAAGTACATTCGAAATGCAGGCGAAAATCTATGCTATCTATATGCAAATATGAGTACTCTTTAAATGTTGCAGGATAATAGAGAAATTTCCCGTAAAACAGGAGACGTCTAGTAGTGGCAACAAAAATTCCATGTTGATAACATAACGTGAAATTATCCTTCTCAAAAACCCCCACCACAAAGGCTAAAATATTTTCGTCATTCCCTAAATACTTTTTTATACTTAATAAAAATTCATTCATGCATACCCCTCCAAATACTATTCTTGAAAAGAATCCATGGATTGTTACAAACCGGTTTAACCCCTTTATAAAGTATGAAACGCGTTTCCTGTCAAAGGTATTTCAAAAAAATAATCCGTTATGCAATTTACACATAACGGATTAAAACTAAACAGTAGAGCGTTCCACAAGTTCGTATGGAATTTCCACCTTTTCTTGTTTAGAACTTTCATCACTTATTTGCCTGTAAAACATTTCAAAGGACTTTTTACCTATTTCCTTTAAATTTTGATCAATGGTTGTAAGTTGTAACACTTGCGAAATAGGTTGATTATCAAAGCCAATAATCGCTAAATCTTTAGGAACTTGAATGCCTAATTTTTCAGCTTCTGTCATCACCCCAATCGCAACTTCATCTCCTGCTACGATTAACGCTTCAGGGAGATTCTGCATACTTTTTAACTTATGAGCGACTCTCACACCATCTTCTAATGTAAAACATTCCGTGAAAATCCATTCTTCATTCACTTCTTCATCTATAGCTTGCAATTGCTGTTTATACACATCAAAACGCTTTTGACTACTCGGTCCTAGCTTTCTCCCCGTACAATAACCAATTTTTTTATAACCTTTTTCAATAAGGTGATCCATTCCTAGCTGGAAAGCTGCCGAATGATTTGTATATACACTTGAGATGTTTGAAATATCATTATCTTCACAAGCAATGATTGTGCCGTAAGAAGCATACGGTTCTATCGTTTCCCAATCATTCGCACGTGAACAAATAATAAGACCATCCAATTGTTTCGTTTTTAACATATGTAAACTTTTCATTTCTTCTTTTTTATTATAATTCGTTTGGCAAAGTAGTACCCTGTAGTTATGAGTTAACGCTCCCTCCATCATTCCCCCTACCATTGCATCGAAGCTCGGGTGATTAATGTAAGGGAGAATCACACCAACGATATTCGTTTTCCCTTTTGATAAATGAACGGCATTTGCGTTTTGTGAGTAATTCAATTTCTCAACTATCTCTATAACCGCTTTCCTTTTTTCTTCACTTACATACGGATGATCGTTCAATACTCTCGAAACAGTCGTAACTGAAACTCCCGCCATCTTTGCAATATCTTTAATATTAGCCATACACTCACCTCTACTTTTAAATTAATAAATTCCATGAACATATGTCAAACCTTCTCATCATTACACTTTCATTCGTTTTTCTTACAAAAGTGTAATTTTCCTGTAAGTTAATTCGATAGTTACTCTCTTCTTTTTTTCATACAATTAAGTCAGAAACAGGGCAACAATTATTCGAAAAGGAGCGGTCAATATGATGAACAAAATGAAATCAAACAATTTTTTAAATACAATGGGCATGGTATTTTCCGCTCTTATCGATGCAAAAGCTGTTGCTTCTACATTAAACAAGTAAGGAGAATGCATGATGAAAAATATCACTTTCAACAAATTAGATTTTTTAGGACTAGCTAGCGGATCAGTTCTTCTTACTGCTTTTATTTACGCCGCTACGCTTGTATAAATTTTGTGTCCCCTTTCCCCTTTATTATAAATAATAATAGAAAAGACGACCGGGCATAGACGGTCGTCTTTTCTTACTTTTGATTTGATTGCAAAGCTATCTTTAGCTCCTCAAACTTCTCATTTAATTGATCTGTCATCATTTTCATAGCTGTTTTTCGATCTATTTGTTCTTCAGCATCAATTTGAATTGGATCTCCGAAAATCAATTGCGCCTTTTTCCCTTTTATTAATTCTTTTACACTTGATGGACCAATGTAAGCTGCCGGTACTAATGGAACGTTAGAACGCATCGCAATTGTCACCGCACCAGCTTTTAATGAAACGTCTTCTGTTGATCTCGTTCCACTCGGGAAAATCCCTACAACTTTTCCTTCTTTTAATAAGCGTGATGGGATTTTAAGTGTACTCGGTCCTGGATTTGCACGATCGACAGGGAATGCATTTACATTTTTAAAGAACCAATTTTTGAATTTCCCTTCAAATAATTCTTTTTTAGCCATGTAATGAATTTCAGTCGGATACATCCCTGTAGCTAACATTAATACATCCATAAAACTTGTATGTGTACACGCAACAACATACGGGCCGCCTTCTGGTAACTTTTCTCTTCCTTGTACTTCTACTTTCCCAGCTGTTTTAAATATATATTTCAACAAAAATGTAATTGGTTTATACATTTGTTTCGTTCCTTTCTGAACATCCGAAGTATAATCATTTTCTTATCACAATTATAACACTAAGTTTTAGGAGTTGGTAATAATTTTAAGTATTAATTGTTACATTTCAATTCTTACAAAAGTGTAATTTTCTTGTAAGCTAATTCGATAGTTACTTCTTGCGATATTTCATACAATTAAGTCAGAAAGAAACAACAACTATTCGAAAAGGAGCGGATCAATATGATGAACAAGATGAAAACGAAAAATTTTTTAAATACAATGGGCATGGTATTTTCCACTCTTATCGACGCAAAAACTGTTACTTCTACATTAAACAAGTAAGGAGAATGCATGATGAACAATATCACTTTTAACAAATTAGATTTTTTAGGATTAGCTAGCGGCTCTCTTCTTCTTACTGCTTTTATTTACGCCGCTACGCTTGTATAACTTTGTGTCCCCTTTCCCCTTTATATAGAAAAAGACGACCGTCTATGCCCGGTCGTCTTTTTACATGTTTCTTTCTTTTAACTCTTTTAAAAGCTGTATCATTTCAGCTTGTTGTTTTATCTTCTTACGACCATTCCGATTAATTGCTGCAAGCTCACAAGCAACTCCAACGGCGAAGAAAAACAATAAACTTTCTAACATGTAAAATCCTCCAATTGCCTATTAAACAGCTTGACGTAATTGCTCTTCTTGTAAAACCTTCTTATTTATATTTTCTTCTTTTCTCTGACAAACGTTATTGCGAATAAGCGCTGCGATAACAAGTAAAGTTCCTATAATATCAAACATTGTTATTTGATATCCTTGCATCATCATAATCATTAAAGTCGTAATAGGCACAAAATTAATAAACAAAATCCCATTAATAGATGATAAAATCTTCACACCGTAATTCCAAGCGAGTAATGCTACAATTCCCGGTAATGTCATCATAAACAATAAATCATATTTCACGATAGAAATCGTTCCCATAATCGGAACTGAAACATATCCAAGCGACGTAATAAGTACCGTTATAATTCCTGTAACAGTCGTACCGAATACACACGTCAATGTAGAGTAACGTAATGTCGACCAATCGCTACACGTTTGACCACCCATCGTATAAATAACCCAACCTACAACTCCTACAAATATACATGCTAGCGAAAACATGTTATCTTTCAACGTTAAAAAGAAACTCATATCGCCCTTTGTAATAACAAATACAGCTCCTATAAAAGCAATAATCATGCTCGTTATCATATACTTTTTCGGTTTTACATGCTTATATCCCCATAGAATACAAATAGAAATCATCGGCATAAGTGCTTCCATAATGGAGGCTACCATCACACCTGATTTCCCCATTAACATTTGACCTAAAAATATAAGTACATTATATACAGTAAACGCCATCGTCCCGAAAAAGACGAGTAACTTTCCTCTTCCCTCTAAACGAAATGCCTGTTTTCCTTCTTTCATTAACAGCAATACTATCAGTACAATCGCCACCGCTCCATAGCGAATAAGCGAAAAATAAAATGGATCTATGTATTCTAACGCATGATCAGCAACCGGAAACATTGCTCCCCACGACATACTTGCAATTAAACACGCTAAAGCCCCTATTATCATTTGACCTTTTTTCAACACAATCCCCCACTTCTTTCTATTTGCACAAAGAGAATTGTAAAAGAAAAAATATATCACGTAAAATGATTCAAAATGATGTTAACTATCACTTATAATGATAGTTAACATCAAGGAGGATCTTATTATGGAATTAAGAGATTTACAAATCTTCCAGAGCGTTGCCGACCAGGGTAGTGTAAGTAGCGCAGCAAAGGAATTAAACTACGTACAATCAAATGTAACTGCCCGTATTAAACAACTAGAAAATGAGCTCAAAACACCGCTCTTTTATCGTCATAAACGAGGCATGACTTTAACAGCCGAAGGAAGAAAAATGCTCGTTTATGTTAATAAAATTTTGCAAGATGTTGATGAGCTAAAACAAGTATTTTTAGATAGTGAAACACCTTCTGGTATATTAAAAATCGGTACTGTCGAAACAGTAAGTACATTACCTACCATTTTATCTTCTTACTATAAACGCTATCCGAATGTTGATTTATCATTACAAGCAGGTCTAACAGAAGAATTAATTAGAGAAGTACTTGATCACCAATTAGATGGTGCCTTTATATCAGGGCCTATTAAACATCCACTAATTGAACAATACGATGTTAGTACAGAAAAATTAATGCTGATAACACAAAATAAAGCTTTTCATATAGAAGAATTTACAACAACGCCCCTACTCGTTTTTAACCAAGGATGTGGATACCGTTCCAAACTAGAACGATGGCTTAAAGATGAAGGTTTGCTACCAAAAAGAATTATGGAATTTAATATATTAGAGACAATATTAAACAGTGTCGCACTTGGCCTTGGAATTACGCTTGTACCACAGTCTGCTGTCCACCATCTTTCTAAAGCTGGTAAGGTACATTGTCATGCAATCCCTGAAAAATATGGTAGTATTTCAACGGTTTTCATACGCCGTAAAGATAGCTATATGACGAATTCAATGCGTAGCTTTTTAAAAACAATTGAAGAACATCATCATATCAATATGCTTTAAAAGACATTCTTACACGAATGTCTTTTTTTCTTACAAAAGTGTAAGCCTTCCGTAAGCTAATTCGATAGTTGCAGGCGATCATATTTCCTATAATTAAGACATAAAGCAGGGCAACAACAATTCGAAAAGGAGCGGATACGCATGATGAACAAAATGAAATCAAACAAATTTTTAAATACAATGGGTATGGTGCTATCCGCACTTGTCGATGCAAAAGCCGTTGCAACTACATTAAACAAATAAGGAGAGATTACAATGAACAACATTACTTTCAACAAATCAGACTTTATCGGACTTGCAAGTGGAGCTACTCTTCTTACAGCTTTCATTTACACACTTGCTCAAGGTCTCGTTTAATACTTTGTTTCCCCAAACCCCTTTATATATAGAAAAAGCTGCTTGTCTTATAGACAAGCAGCTTTTTAGTTTGTTTCATATATAATCTGACCTGTTTTCGTCATATCGTATCCACCAATCGCTTTTAATTCATTATGAAATTCTTCCGATTGCAGAATATCTTTCACGACTTCGATCAGCTCTTCATTTTCTTTATTCTTCAAAATCACTAAATCATACTGTTCTTTCATGATTGGAACAAAGTCTACATTTACAATTTGTGAAAACTTTTCTGATCCTACTCCCACATCAGCTTTTCCATTCGCGACTTGTGTGGCAACACCAAGATGATTCGATTCTTCCCATTCATACCCACTAATACGTTCTTTATTTAACTTTTGAATGCGCAATTGTTCGTCCACTAATACCCTAATGCCAGAGCCTTTTTCTCGATTTACAAATCTTATAGATGATTGGGATAAATCATCCCATGTTTTTATATTTTTAGGATTCCCCTTTTGCACATAAAACCCAACGTTCCTTACTAATAAATTAATCATCGTACACGGTTGTCCAACTAAAATACGTTTTACGTAAGGAACATTGTATGTACCCGTTTCGCCATCAAACAAATGCAAGCTAACGATACTTCCTTCCCCTTGATACATCTTTACTAAACTCGTTAAACTACCTTGATATGCCCTTAATATATTTGAACTTGGCAGGCGATTTTCTATACGTTTCGCCAACATATCTAACGTTAGTTCTTGTCCGCTAATAATACATGTATTCAAGCCTCTACTATCTTCGCTCTTTACAGGAGTGCCTTGTATTTTCCCTGTTTTCATTTGCTTTATATATTGTTCTAAATCCGTTGCATCAATGCGCATCTGTCTACCAATTCTATAAGAAGGCAGTTCTCCTTTTTTAATTAAATCGTATACCGTTAATTTTGATACTTTTAATCGCTTCGCTACTTCTTCCGTTGTGTAGGAATGATGATCCATAGACGATTCCTCACTTTCTTCCTTCATTGTAACAAAGAAAAGAATATTTCTCCTATATTAAAAACAACTACATCGTTCAAATTATATTCAATTATAACTATTTATATCTAGTTATAATTAGTTATAATTGAATATATCAAAATGAAAGGGGATTTTTTTATGAACAAGTTTACATTACGATCCATCGGGGCACTTATACTTTCTTTTCTTCTTATATTTAGCGTTGCATGTACAAGCGGAGACAAGAAAGAGAAATCAACTGCTAAAGAAGGAAAAACAGTTGAGCTTACTATATCAGCTGCTGCAAGCTTACAAGATGCACTAAAAGAAATCGAAACAAAATATAAAGAAAAAGAACCTACTATTAAACTTTCTTTTAACTTCGGTGCTTCTGGTGCACTTCAACAACAAATTGAACAAGGTGCACCTGCTGATTTATTCTTCTCAGCAGCCGAAGATAAATTCCAAACTCTTGTTAAAAAAGGATTCATTAATGAAAAGGAAGGGAAAAATCTTCTCGGAAATGAACTTGTTCTAGTCGTCCCAAAAGATAGTTCCCTTTCAAAAATTCAAGATTTAAAAGATGAAAAAATTAAGAAAATCGCACTTGGTACACCTGAATCAGTGCCTGCGGGAAAATATGCAAAGGCCTCTCTCACACACGAAAATCTATGGAATGACATTCAAAATAAAATCGTATTTACAAAAGATGTTCGCCAAGTGTTAACATATGTAGAAACAGGTAATGTCGATGCTGGCATTGTATACAAAACAGATGCTCTTATTTCAAACAAAGTAAAGATTGGCGAGACAGCGGCAGCTACTTCTCATGGGCCTATCCACTATTCATTAGGTGTTATTAAGGGATCTAAGCATAAGAAAGAGGCGACTTCATTTTATGAATATTTACAGTCAAAAGATGCACAATCTATCTTTAAAAAATATGGATTTACAGTCCTATCATAATTGCCATGAGCTTTGATGCTATTTTTTCACCAATCTTTCTATCTTTACGAGTAGCTGCATGCGCCACCATTATCGTTACCATTTTAGGGACGATTATCGGACGAGCGCTAGCACGCTCCTCATGGCGATATAAAGTTATATTAGAAACAATTTTCTTATTACCAATGGTACTTCCACCAACTGTAATTGGCTTTTTTCTCATTATTATTTTTGGAAATAATAGTCCCATTGGAATGTGGATAGAATCCTTGTTTCAGCAGTCTATTATGTTCACATCTACTGCTGCGATCATTGCTTCTACAGTTGTTGCATTTCCGCTTATGTACCAATCAGCAAAAACAGGATTTTCTATCGCGAATGTACAAATTGAAGAAAGCGCTCGCGACCTCGGTGCAAGTGAATATCAAGTTTTTCTACACGTCACACTTCCACTTGCATTTCCTGCCTTACTAAGCGGAATGATTTTGAGCTTTGTTCGTGCGCTCGGTGAGTTTGGTGCTACACTCATGTTTGCTGGGAACATTCCTGGTAAAACACAGACTATCCCAACTGCAATTTATATGGCGATTGATGCAAGTAATATGCAGCTCGCCTGGACACTTGTAGTTATCACTATCAGTTTGTCACTCCTATTTCTGCTATGTATTCAGCTTATCAATAAAAGAATTACCAACTCTTAAAGCAGCTTTTTTCGAAGCTGCTTATTTATTTCTTAGGAAATAAAATATACACTCGGGAAATAACTGAATTTTACCTCTTATTAAAATATACATTTTATTTGAATTCACTTTCTAAAATAGGCAATTTCCTGTTATTATATGGAGGTGTTTCAAAAAATGAAGAAATGAAAACGCATTTATATCGTAAATTCTTCATCCTGTTTTAGCGATCGGTAATCTTCTACTCTATTAGTGGGGCATTACCGATCGTTAGAACGATATGTAATTATATTGGTATAGGAAATCGAAGGGAGTCTTGTAATGGACATTTTATTAGCGCTTCTTCCTGCAATTGCATGGGGAAACATCTTATTAGTAAGCGTAAAAATGGGCGGTGGTGCATATAGCCAAACGGTAGGTATGACAATCGGTGCTCTATTCTTCGCAACAATTATGTATGTATTTACTCAACCAGCTTTAACAATGACAATCTTGATTGTTGGTTTTATTTCAGGTTTATTCTGGGCTTTAGGACAAGTAAACCAATTAAAAACAGTTGAAAAACTAGGTGTTTCAACTACTGTAACAATTTCTACTGGTATGCAACTTGTTGCAACTTCTATCTTTGGAGTTATCGCTTTCCGTGAGTGGACTACTACAACAACGATTGTTCTGGGAACGATTGCAATCCTATTAATCGTAGTTGGTGTTGTATTCACATCATTAGATGACAAAGAAAATGCACAGCCACCAGGACAATTGAAAAAAGGACTTCTTACTTTAATTGTTTCTACTTTCGGTTACCTTGTATATGTAATTATTATTCGTTGGTATAATATCGATGGTTGGTCTGCTATTTTACCACAAGCAGTTGGTATGTTTGTTGGTGCGGTTGTACTGACATCTAAACATAAACCATTTAATAAATATGCAATCCGTAATGCTTTGTCTGGTTTACTATGGGGAACTGGAAACTTATTCTTACTTCTTTCATTACCACGTGTTGGAGTAGCAACAAGCTTCCCATTATCTCAAACTGGAATCGTTATCTCAACATTCGGTGCGATTGTCTTCTTAGGTGAAAAGAAAACAAAACGTCAATTGATCTTTATTGCACTAGGTAGTGTTTTAATTATTGGCGGCGCTGTATTGTTAGGTATGACAAAAGCATAAACTTATAATCTATTAATCCCTGAAGCAATTGTGCTTCAGGGATTTTTTATTACAACTATTTTTTAAGTATAACAATTTTTATAACCTTATTTATATTAACCCTCCTCTCTCCGTTTTTATCCTTTTCACAATAAGCCTTTTCTTTTTACAAAATTCTCTTAAAAATGGTATCGTTTTTTATAACATATCTCCACTAGAAAGGAATAGAGGATATGCTAACTAAACATCGAATTTTATTTATTGGTGCTGGTCGTATGGCAGAAGCTATATTTTCCGGATTACTTAAAACAAGCAAAGAATACATCGAAGAAATTATCGTTTCTAACCGAAGCAACGTAGAAAAGCTAAAGCAATTACAAGGGCGATATAATGTGTCTACTACAACAGATTGGAAGCAGCATGTTACATCTGTTGATACGATTGTTTTAGCAATGCCACCTTCTGCACATGAAGAATTATTAGCAGAATTATCTCCGTTACTATCGAAGCAACTTGTCGTAACTGTAGCTGCTGGCATTGGTCCATCTTATTTAGAAGAAAGACTTCCCGTGGGGACACCTGTTGCTTGGATTATGCCAAATACAGCTGCTGAAATTGGAAAGTCTATCTCCTTATATACAATGGGACAATCAGTAAACGAGATGCATCAGGAAACCTTACAACTGCTTTTAAGAGGCATTGGTACTTCGCAACTTTGCACTGAGGAAGAAGTTCATCAGCTTACTGCCGTTACTGGAAGTGCACCAGCTTTCCTTTATTACTTTGCTGAAAGCTTAATTGAAGCAACAAAAAATTATGGAGTCGATGAAGCAACTGCCAAACACCTTGTCATTCAAATGATTTCTGGCTCTGCTTCTATGCTTGAACAAACGCAAGATCCAGCTAACCTCCGCGAACAAGTAACAACACCAGGTGGTTCCACAGCTGAGGGTCTCAAATCTTTATATGAATATAATTTTTCAGAGGCAATTCAAAAAGCAGTAGAAGCAACAAACAAAAAAGCTAGGGGGAAATAATATGAATTTAACAAGTTTAAAAGACTATACAACACTACATAACGGTGTAAAAATGCCTTGGTTCGGTTTAGGTGTTTTTAAAGTAGAAGACGGTTCAGAAGTAATTGAATCTGTAAAAGCAGCAATTAAAAATGGCTACCGCAGCATCGATACTGCGGCAATCTATCAAAACGAAGAAGGAGTTGGACAAGCTATCCGTGAATCAGGTGTTTCACGTGAAGAATTATTTATTACATCAAAAGTATGGAATAGCGATCAAGGATATGAAACAACACTTCAAGCATTTGAAACTACATTAGAAAAACTAGGTCTAGAATATTTAGACTTATATTTAGTACATTGGCCTGTAAAAGGGAAATATACTGAATCATGGAAAGCGTTAGAAAAGCTTTATAAAGACGGCCGTGTTCGTGCTATCGGTGTGAGTAATTTCCACATTCACCACCTACAAGACGTATTTGAAATTGCTGAAATTAAGCCAATGGTCAACCAAGTGGAATACCACCCACGTTTAGCACAAGAAGAATTACATGCTTTCTGTAAAGAACATAACATCCAGCTTGAAGCTTGGTCACCATTAATGCAAGGCCAACTGCTAGACAACCCAACATTACAAGACATTGCAACAAAATATAATAAATCAACTGCACAAATTATTTTACGCTGGGATCTACAAAACGAAGTTGTAACAATCCCTAAATCTATTAAAGAACATCGCATTATTGAAAATGCAAATATATTCGATTTTGAATTAAGTGCGGATGACATGAAAGCAATTCAAGCTCTAAATGAAGATCGTCGCGTTGGTCCAGATCCAGATAACTTTAACTTCTAATAGAAAAACCACTGCCATATGCAGTGGTTTTTTCTGTTAAAGAAAACTGAAAATTTAAACTGTATTTCATTTGGTTGACACCTCATTATCCAAGGTGTAATATTTTGAATTATCAAAGAAACACAAAAATTAATAAAATTTATTCGTTTACTCATTGTATCAAGAGAGGTGGAGGGACTGGCCCTTTGAAACCTCGGCAACAGGTTCATTTTGAATACTGTGCCACTTCCTGCAAGCTTTATGCTTGAAAGATAGAATGAGGGACTTCGTTTATATACGGGTGCATAACTTGTACGTAAAAATCCCTCTTTCTCAATATGAAAAGAGGGATTTTTTATTTTTCATTTCCCTCATCATCATCCAAACTTAATTATTTAGGAGGAAAATCAAATGAAAAAGAAGTTTGTACCCGGTATTGCATCAGTTGTAGGAGTAAGTATTTTATTAACTGGTTGCGGTAGTTATAAAAACGAAGCAAGCGGAGCAAATGCAAAGGACGAGGCGCCTAGTAAGCAGGTTTTAAACTTATCTTCACCTACTGAAATACGAACAATGGATACAGCTCGTGCTACAGATACTGATTCTGGTCAAGTAATGAGAAACGTATTTGAAGGTTTGTATAATCTTGGTGAAGGTAACAAACCTGTCCCTGGTGTTGCAAAATCTCATGAAGTAAGTGGTGATAAGACGAAATATACATTCCACCTGCGAGATTCAAAATGGTCAAACGGCACTCCTGTTACAGCGAAAGACTTTGTCTTCGCTTGGCAAAGAGCTGTTGATCCAGCAACAGCCTCTGAATATGCATTTCTATTCTTTGATATTAAAAATGCAACAAAAATTAACAACAAAGAACTTCCAGCCGATCAACTTGGTGTAAAAGCAATTGATGACCATACGTTTGAGGTAGAATTAGAACGTCCTGTTCCGTACTTTATTAGCTTAACAGCGTTCCCAACATTTCTACCAATTAACGAGGAATTCTTTAAAACACAAGGTGATAAGTACGCTTTAGAAGACAATACAATCTTGTACAACGGAGCTTTTACACTAAGCGATTGGAAGCACGAGCAAAGCTTTAAATTCAAGAAAAATCCTACCTATTGGGATAAAGATACTGTCAAACTGGAAGAAATTAATTTTAACATCGTAAAAGAAAAATCTACAGAAGTAAATTTATTCGAGTCAAAACAATTAGACCGTATAAAACTAACATCTGACTTCGTTGATAAATATAAAAAAAATGCCAACTTTAAAGAACGTCCGAACGTAGGGGTGCAGTTTCTACGTATGAATCAACAAAATAAAGTACTTCAAAACGTTTCTGCACGCCAAGCAATCGATCAAACAATTGATCGAAAATCCTTTGTAAATACGTTATTAAATGACGGCTCTACACCAACCTCTAGTCTCGTGCCGAAAAACTTTGCAAAAGGACCTGACGGAACAGATTTCCGTGCTGCAAACGGCGATTTAACAAAGGTTGATACAAAATCTGCTCAAGAATTATGGAAAAAGGCAAAACAAGAACTTGGGTCTGAAAAAATAACGTTAGAACTATTAACAAGTGACGGTGACCTTGAAAAGAAAACTGGTGAATTCTTAAAAGGACAACTAGAAAAGAATTTAGATGGCTTAACGGTAAATATAAAGCCGCAACCACGTAAACAACAAGTTTCACTTTTATTAAAAGGTGACTACGAAATTGGAATTGACGGCTGGAGCCCTGACTTTGCGGATCCAATTACATTCCTTGAGCTATTTACAACGAATAACCCTTACAACTTAGACCATTACTCTAATAAGGCGTTTGATGAAACAATAGCAAAAGTAAAAACAACTTTAGCCGGTGATGAAAAAGCTCGCTGGGAAGCATTACTAGCATCCGAGAAAATCTTATTTAAAGACTCTGTTATCGCTCCTCTTTACCAAAAAGGCGAATCTTATTTAGAACGTTCTTATGTGAAAGGAATTGTGCAAGTAGACTTTGCAGGGCAATTGAACTTCAAGTGGGCAAAAATTGAAAAATAAAGTGAAACATTAATCATTGGGACTTTCTTCCCCCACTGATTATTAACCCGCATCAATCGAGCTTTTATCGGTAGCCGCAATTAACGTAATAAAAGGTCACTTTATTTGAAGTTTCCCCACCTACACCAATTATTTTTTTAGAAAAACATATGAAAAGTAGGTTCCCAAACACGAGGGAATCTGCTTTTTTAATATATTATTCTAAGAAATTAACAATCTGTTTTTATTATTGACATATAGTTATTTTCAGTGTTAATATTCTAAATAATCAAAGAAACGAAATATTTAAACATCAAAATATAATGTCTTCTACGTTGAAACATATAACGATAGATTATAGGTCAACATGTATATACATATAGAACACCTGATTACCTACACGCACATATCTGTAATAGGTTTTCTCTTCTTCTATAGCTACACTTCAAAACGTGGACATTACGACGTTACGAACAACACATTTAGGGAGGAACGAACAATGAAGAAAAAAGTTGTACCTGTTGTTGCATCTGTTTTAGGGGCAAGTCTATTACTAACTGCTTGTGGGGGAAACAAAGATCATGCAAGCGGAGCGAAAGCAAATGATAAAGCACCTGATAAACAGGCAATTAACTTATCATTCGCTTCAGAAATTCCAACAATGGATGTTGCAAAAGCGACGGATGGGGAATCCATGAGCGTAATGCGAAATGTTTTTGAAGGTTTATATGCAATGGGAGAAGATAACAAACCGATTCCTGGTGTTGCTGAGTCGGTTGACGTTAGTCCCGATAAAACAAAATATACATTCCACCTACGTGATTCAAAATGGTCAAACGGTACTCCTGTTACAGCAAAGGACTTCGTCTTCGCTTGGCAACGTGCCGTAAATCCTGATACAGCAGCTGAATATGCATTCTTATTCTTCGATATACAGAATGCGAAACAAATAAGCCAGAAACAATTGCCAATTGATCAACTAGGGGTCAAAGCTCTTGATGATAAAACGTTAGAAGTACAACTAGACCGTCCTGTTCCCTACTTCTTAAGCTTAACGACATTCTCAACATTCTTACCAATTAACGAAGAGTACTTAAAATCTCAAGGAGATAAATATGGTTTAGAAACAAATCATTTAATTTACAACGGTGCTTTCACATTAGATAACTGGAAACACGAACAAAGCTTCCAATTGAAGAAAAACCCTAACTATTGGGATGCTAAAACTGTAAAATTAGAAGAAATCAACTTCAATGTCGTTAAAGATAAGTCTACAGAAGTTAACTTATATGATTCAGGACAAATTGATCGCGTTGCTTTAACTGCGGAGTTTGTTGATAAATATAAGGGCGATCCAAACTTCAAAGACCGCGCTGAAGTTGGCATTCAATTCTTACGACTAAATCAAAAAAATGAAACGTTAAAAAATAAACATGCACGCCTTGCTATTAACGGAGCTATGAATAAAAAAGCATACGTAGAAACAATTTTAAATAACGGTGCTGTCGCTCCTTTATACCAACAAGGTCGCTCTTACTTACAACGCTCTTTCATTAAAGGACTTGTAACAACTGACTTCGGCGGTGAATTTAACTACAAGTGGACAGAAGTTGCAAAATAATAAAGTAAAAAGGTATCCAATCACAGGATACCTTTTTATTTTATACTTCTTTAATTATAGAACTACTTCTCTTTACCATCCCTTTTATACATATGGTAATTCTTGCTACCAATTTTATAACGAGTACAATCAGTAATAATACAATAATATTTCTCTCCCTATTAACTTCACCAAATATTATTGTATGATAACCGTTTGTTACGGGAAATAATCTCTAGTCTAGTGATAACTATTTGCGTATCAATAATAGGAAGACAAACAAAACGATTATCAATTTTCTTCATAGCTCTCTTTTTGCGTCGAACCAAAACTCATCATAAATATAAACACAAACATCAAATATGTTCTCCACGTCAAAGAAGGTATATGCCCTGACCAAAGATAGCTAATGAAATAATTAATTCCCATAATACAAGACGATATTACTAAACTAATACTTATTAGTTTTGCATATTTGAGCATATCTTTTCTCCTTACTTTTCTATCTCTTCAAATTGAAGATTTATCGGTTCTTCTAGTAGTGTTTCATAAAAGTTTTCAGCCAAATCTGTTGAAGGAATTTTTTCATCCACTTCATCAAATCGGATACTATCTAGCCACACGCTTCCTTCTCCTGATAATAAAATACCAAATGCAATACCAAGCGCTTCTTCCTTTATATCTAATACAACCGAGTACGATTGCCAGTTATTCGTATTTTTAATTGGGCGATTTTGCATATTATCCATAGCGAGCGGTTCTGTATCTTTTCCGTCTACTCGCATCCACAATCCTGCCCAGTCCTTTACGTTCTCACTCTTAACAAATGCTGTTAAACGTAATCTTTTACCTACATATTTATCTGCTCGAAACATTTGCATTAATGTTGAAAATCCTCCATGTGTAACATCCTCTTTTGCTTTTATGTATGCAGATACTTTTCCTTGATGGGCAACTTCATAATCTAAACCCATCTCATATTCAGCAGGATGACTTCCGCTTAAGATCCATCCTTTCGGTATACCTTTTTGCATTGAAACACCCTCTCTTTCTATATAAAATGACTGGAAATACTTTCGATATTTCTTCGGCGGCAATTGAAACATTCTTTTAAAAGCTCTCGTAAATGCCTCTTGTGAGGAAAAGCCGTATTGCATTGCAATATCAATAACAGCCCTCTCCGTTAACACTAAGCATTGCGCAGCATGAGTTAACCTTCTCTTTCGAATATAATCCGTTACACTCATCCCGATATACTTTTGAAAAATACGATGAAAATGGTACATCGATACTGCACTGTGAGATGCTACTCTTTCTGTTGTAAGTTCCTCATGTAAGTGACTCTCTATATACTCAATTGCCTTCTTTATCATCTCTTTATATTCTTCATGCATGTTAGTACCTCCTCACAACCTTAATTTACCATATACATACAAATCGTTTTTGATTTAAATTGCGGATTAATCTTTGTGGCTACAAGTTAATAATTTATTTTCAATGCATACATAATTACATGTTTTTTGGAAAAACTTGTATAGAAACAATTTACATAAGGAGGAATTTATAATGAGAATTTTACTATCAGTTTTATTAGCGCTTATGCTAGTACCTGCATTAACAGGATGTAAAGCTCCTGCAAAAGAAGACACAACTTCTAATAAAAAGACTACAGAAGAGGCAAAGAATGAAGCTCCTGCTGATTTAAAATTAAACTTCAATGAATTCAGTTTAGATGCAGACTATCAAGATACGAAGAAAGACTATGAGGCTGATTATAAAAATGTAGCAGCAGATAAAAAAATGGAAGCAAAACTTGAAGACCACAAATCAAATGCAAAGTTTACAGGTGACGAGGCTATTACAAAATTAAGCCCACTTCTACAAGAATTAAAATTTGATAAAGATACGCCTGACCAAGAAGTAATCGATCAAGTAGTAAACGTGTTCAAACTTGATAAAGACTACCAAAAGTTCGATTTAGAAGTTGTCTTCTCTGATGGAACGAAAAAAGAATATAAAAGAGAAATAAAATAAAGAAGTAGGCGGTTGCCTACTTCTTTATTTTTGCATATCTTAAATCCGGTTTAGATCCAACATAATATTGAAGTCCAGATACCGTTTGTTTCTGTAAATAAGAATCCGACGGGAATATAATTGGGATTAATGGTGAATCTGTAAACATAATATCTTCGGCTTTATGCAGTAAGTCAAAGCGCTTATCTTCATTTTGTTCCACTTCTGCTTCTTTCACTAAAGCGTCAAATTCTTTATTATGCCATTTTGCATAGTTGTTTGGACCATCACCTGCATATAAATCTAGTTTAGTAATTGGGTCTAATAAAGAACCGCCCCATCCCATATAAGCTAATTGGAAATCACTTTGCTTATATGTATCGATGTAACTCTTCCACTCTTTATTTTCTAACTTAATATCTACACCAAGATTTTTCTTAAACATTTCCTGCATTGCTTCTGCTACTTTTTTATGCTGTGTATCTGTAGTGAATTTTAATGTTACTTCAGGTAATGTAGACCATCCTTGTTCTTTCATACCTTCTTCTAGTAATTTTTTCGCTTCTGCTGGATCAAATTTAACGTAATCACCTTTTTCTTTACGGAAATCACGACCACTTTGTGTTTTTGCTCCTTCTGGAACGAATGCATATGCTTCTTGCGCATTATTCTTATACAGTTTTTCAACGATAAATTTACGATCAACTGCTAATGAAAATGCTTTACGTACTTTCGCATTTGTAAATGGCTCTTTTTCTACGTTAAATGAGTAAATATAAGATGAGAAGCCCGCAACACGTTTATATTCTTTATTCCCTTTTTCTTTCTCAATCATCTCTTGTGGTAAACCACTTAATAAATCTAATTCTTTTGATTTGTACAATTGATACGCTGTTTTAGAGTCTGGAATAATACGAAACTCAATTTCTTTTAACGTTACCTTTTTATCATAGTATTCTTTATTTTTTTGTACTGTAATTGCTTGATTATGCTTCCATTCTTTTAACGTGAATGGTCCATTTGTAATTAACTCTTTTGGATCTGTTTTTAATTTGTTGTTATCATCAATTGATTTTTTAGATAATGGAATAAATAATGAACTCGCTAATTTTTGTTTAATAGAAGCAACTGGGTGCTCAAGTGTTACCTTTAATGTTTGAGGATCAACAACTTGAATGCCCACTTGTCCTTCTTCACCTTTTCCAGTATTATATGCCTCTGCACCTTTAATAAAATACATTTCTGTTGCATTCATAGAGCCTGTTTTCGGATTTAATAATCGCTTCCATGCAAATTCAAAATCATTTGCTGTAATAGGAGAACCATCTGACCATTTAATATCTTTCTTTAAATGGATTGTATATTCAGTTCCATCCGCATTTACTTCTTCTTTTTCTGCTAACTCATTTTGATATTTCCCATCACTATCTTGCGTATATAAGCTTGAGAATAAATGCCCAATTACATAACCTGATGTGCTATCTGTTGCAATAGCGGAATCGAGTGTATATGGATCGCTACCAATATTCGTTACTAATCGATCCCCTTCTCCCTTACCAGCACTCGCCTTTTGCGCCTCTTTCTTACCGCAAGCGACAGCAGTAATTGCTAATACGGTCATAATGACAAATAATAAAAACTTCTTCATCCTACATTCTCCTTTAGCCTGAAATTTTTGGTGTTGATGCTAATAATGTTTTTGTATAAGAATGTTGTGGATTACGGAACACTTCATCCGTATTTCCAAATTCAACAAGTTCTCCTTTATATAAGACGGCCACTTTTTCACATAAATAGTGAACCATCGGCAAATCATGAGCGATAAATAAATATGTATAACCTTGCTCCTTTTGAATTTTCTGCAGTAAATGTACAACTTGAATTTGCAATGAAACATCTAATGCAGAAATTGGTTCATCAAGAATTAATACTTCTGGCTCACATAATAACGCCCTTGCAATAGCGATACGTTGACGTTGTCCTCCGCTAAATTCGTGCGGGTAACGATCAATATATCTTCTATCTAGTCCAACACGTTCTAGTGCATCACCTGCGACTTTATCTTTCAGCCCTTTATCGCCTAAACCGAATGAAATATAGCCTTCTGTTACGCTATCGCGTACTTTCCAGCGCGGATTTAATGCAGCTGTTGAATCTTGAAAAATGAACTGTACTTTCTGCAAGAAATCTCGCTTATGAGCTGACTTCAACTTGTGAACAACTTGACCGTTATAATCAATTTCACCAGACGTTGGACTCTCAATCCCAGCTATGAGTTTACCGAGTGTTGTTTTTCCTGAACCACTTTCTCCAATAATGCCAAGTGTTGTTCCTTTCGGAATAGAAAGTGATATATCTTTTAACGCTGCTATTTCTTTCTTTTTACTTCCATATGTTTTCGTTACTTGCTTTACCTTAATTAAATCTGTCGTCATGAGGCATTCACCTTCTCTTTTGATTTCGCTTGGTTATGCTCGAGAACATGCTGCCAACAATGTGAACTGTGTTCTACAGAATATGTTGTTCTCTCTGGGAAACGATGAATGCATTCTTGTATTGCTACTGGACATCTATTTACAAATGGGCACCCAAAGCTGTTCAATGTTTCAATTGATGGTGTTGTTCCCTCAATTGCTCTAAGTACCTTTTCAGCATCATCCATATTCGGAATTGCTTGCAATAAACTTTTCGTATACGGGTGCTTGGGTGAACCTATTACTTCTTGTATCGTCCCTTTTTCAACAACACGTCCCCCGTACATCACAACTACTCGATCTGCTACTTCACGTACAAGCGCCAAATCATGTGTAATTAATAAAATACTCGTATTTTGTTTTTCTTTTCGCTCTTTTAATAACCCCATAATTTGTTTTTGAATCGTTACATCTAATGCAGTTGTAGGTTCATCTGCAATAACGAGCTTTGGATGACAAGCAAATGCAATTGCTAAACAAATACGTTGCCTCATGCCTCCGCTTAATTGATGTGGGTACTGTTCAAAGCGTTTCTCTGCTTCATGTATCCCTAAATCATTTAATAAGTTAATTGCAATTGCTTTTGCCTCTTTTTTCGATTTCTTTTCGTGTTGCAAAATCACCTCTGTAATTTGCCTTCCCACCTTCATCGTTGGATTTAAAGATGAAAGTGGGTCTTGAAAGATAAAGGAAATATCTTTCCCACGAATTTGATTCCATTCTGATTCTTGTAAATTCGTTAATCCTTGAGATTGGAAAGAGATACTTCCATCATCGATGTGAATAGACTCTTGATTTAGTCCGATAATAGATTGTGCTGTAACACTTTTTCCTGAACCACTCTCTCCTACAAGTGCAACTATTTCACCTTCGTTAATAGAAAAGGAAACATGTTTCACAATCGCTTGCTTACTACTCTCTTTTTCAACGGCTAACGTTACGTTTTCTAAAGATAAAAGCTGTCCCATGTTTTTTCTCCTTTCGATTCCTTTTTACGATTTTTGGATCAATTGCATCTTGCAAACCATCACCAATTGCATTAAATGCGAACATGATGAGTGCAATCATGATTGCCGGGAAGAATAATTGCCACCACTCTCCGCTTAGCAAAGTCCCGAGTGCATCGTTCGTCATCGTTCCCCAGCTAGCCGCTGGTGATTGCACCCCGAGTCCGATAAAGCTTAAAAATGATTCTGAGAAAATAGCTGCCGGAATTGTAAATGATAAATTTACGATAATAATCCCTGTTAAGTTTGGAATTAAGTGTCCATATATAATTTTCATATGAGACGTACCTAACCGTTCTGCTGCGATAACAAACTCTCTTTGTTTTAAAGACAAGACTTGTGCTCTAATGAGACGTGCCATGCCAATCCACCCTGTTAATGCAAGAGCGATTATAATTGTAAAAAGTCCTGGTTTCATCACAATCAATAGTAAAATAACAATTAATAAATATGGGATACCGTATAACACTTCAATCCCTCTTATAATCCATTCATCTATTAACGTTCCAAGACGATTACGCCCTCTTACATATCCACTAAAACCTCCGATCAGTACACCAAGACCTATGTCTAGTGCTGCTGCTACCAATCCAACTGTTAGTGAGATTTTTCCACCAGCCCAAGTACGTGCCCATATGTCTCTTCCTAAATCATCGGTTCCGAACCAATGCTCGCTACTAGGAGGTAAATTAGTCGCTTCTTTCACTTGTTCACTCGCAGTAAATGACGTTAAACTTTCGCCAATTAGTGAGAAAATTATAATGAGTAATAACGTCACTGCCCCTAAAACTGCTATAGGGTTTGATATAAACTTGCGAAACACTTCCTTCTTCCGGCTAATTGTTTGCTGATCTTTATTTATCGTTAATTCTTTTTTCTCTTCATTCGTTAATAACTGTTTATTAATTTCATAAGCTCCCATTTAAATATCCCCCCTCCTTATGTAATAGAACGAATACGCGGATCAACAATACGGTGAATAATATCTGTAATAAAAATACAAGAAATTAATAACGCACTATAGAAAATCGTTGTTCCCATAATGACCGGATAATCTCGGTTAAAAATACTATCTACAAAATATTTTCCGAGACCAGGAATTGAAAAGATTTTCTCGATAACGAAAGTCCCTGTTAAAAGCCCAGCCATTAACGGTCCAACAAATGTAAGTACTGGCACAATTGCATTTCGAAGAGCATGTCTCATAATAATCTTCTTAATTGGTATACCTTTCGCTCTCGCTAGCTTAATATAATCACTCTGCAAAACTTCAATCATATTAGAGCGAACAAACCTTGTAATAACCGCGATTGGTCCTAACGCTAATGCAAAGGATGGCAATACTGTATGTTCGAATGTACCCCAAGACGCTACAGGTAACAGTTCAAACTGTATAGCAAATACTTGTATAAATAGTGGCGCTAAAATAAAACTTGGAATAGATATACCGAGAATCGCAAGTAAGCTCACACTATAATCAATTACTTTCCCATGATATAAGGCTGCAAATGTACCTGCTGCAATTCCGACTAATAATGAAATAATAAGTGCTTGTAAACCAATAATCGCTGACGGACCAAATCCTGTCGTTATAATTTCTGATACGCCTTGACCTGTGGATTGAACAGATTCACCAAAATCAAAATGAACTACGCCATCTAAATAAGCGACGTATTGATTCCATAACGGTTCATCGAGGTGATACTTCGCCCTCATATTTTGTATTACTTCCTCGGGAAAGATTTTCGCATCTGATGAAAATGGATCCCCAGGAATGATATGCATAATCAAAAATGTTACTGTCGTAATGATCCATAGCGTGAAAACCATAACCGATAGTTTTTTAATAACATACACTTTAATAACCTCCTAAACTCATAAATTTACTTTGTTTTATTGACGTATCTTTCCCCTTGCTTCCTTTTCTCTTCTTAAAACACAAAAAGCCTTGATCTTAAAAAATAAGATCAAGGCTTAATAAACGAAGGCCCATCACTTATCTTTCAAGACTTGCTTGCTGGAATTAGCACGGTGTTCCTGCTACAGAACCCGCTGCTGAGGTGTCATAGGGCCAGTCCCTCTACCTCTCTGGATAAGTAAATTGCTATATTATTATTTGGTTCAAATTGTATATTTCGAATTATAATTCTGAAAAAATGAAAAGTCAATCAAATTGGATATATTTAGAAAAATCAGTTTTCTATGGTGTTAGTTATTGAAATTACAATCTTTCGCTTATAATAAAAAGAAATTGTATTAAAGGAGTTATAAGATGGATTCCTTACTTCTTGCTACTATAGGATTACCCTTAACAATCGTTATACTTGTCATCATCGGCTTCTATAAACTCTTTATTAAAAAGAAACGTATCACTTCTTTTTATACTCCATTCGATAATATTACCGGTCAAACCATTTCTGAATTTCACGAAGAACAGAAGGTATTAGTATGCGAGGATGAAGACGGAGATGGTAAGAAAAAAAAATAACCTTGCGCGTACGCAAGGTTATTTTTTCGTTTCTGCTTGAAAACGTTTATAGTATGTTGATGCTGTTGCAAAATTAATTTCTATATCACGAATCAATGATGAGTCTTCTTCTTTAGCTAACTTCTGTAATTTTTTCATCGCTTGTTCCGATTCATTCAAGAAACCAGCGTATACCTCATGTTCTTGCTCTTTCGACTTTGGAACACGAATTTCTTTACGTATATTATCGATATCTTCTAACATGCTCGTTGTTACCTTTTGCACATCTTCTTTATATGTAGCATTCGTTATTTCCTTACCGCCCTTTTCTTTTGCCACTTCAAATAACTGTAATGCTTTATTAATTTCTTTATTCATTTTCATATCGTATTTTTCATGTACTGCAAGGTATTCTTTCATCTCTTCTGTTTGCTCAGTAGATTGCTCTACCTTTTCTTTCGGTTCTTTCGTATCTTTATTTCCATTACATCCCGCTAGAAGGATCATACTTCCCATTACAGCAATACCCAAAACCTTCTTCATCTCTTCTTCTCCTTTTATCTACAGCTATTACTCATTATAGTTTCTTTTATCTCCACTTGTTATTATACCGAGAACACCCTACTTTTTACACTTAAGACGATATCTTAATATACACACCAACATTTTTGTCACAGTATCGTCACTTTATGCAAATAACTTTTGCATCACCTTACAACACTGTATAAGTTATTTCAAAGAAATGAAAAAAGAGCTGATTCAACACATTTGAATCAGCTCTTTTTATAAATTAAGCCTCTAAATTTTGTCTTTGTTGCAGTTCAAACTGCTTCTCACTTCTTCTGGCCATAAATAGATAACATAACACAGCACCAATTTCACAAAGAGCGATTACAACACCCATCGGTAATGCGGTGTTACTTCCACCAATACCTACTAACGGTGCAACAAGTGCTCCTGAGATGAACTGTAATAACCCTAATAAGGCCGATGCTGTTCCTGCGGCTTGTTTCTGATTTCTCATCGCTAACGAGAACCCAGTCGTTGAGACAACCCCGACACTTGATACAACAAGGAATAATGAGCATAAAACACCAATTAAACCTATTCCGAGCACGATTGTCAGTAATAAAGATAGGCCACCAACAGCTGCGATAATAATACCAGCAACAAATAATGTCTTCTCATTCACTTTCCCTGCTAAACGACCCGTTACCTGACTAGCAATGATAATACCGATACCGTTGATTGCAAAGAATAAACTAAATTGCTGTGGTGACGCTCCGTATATGTTCTGCAACACAAATGGTGAGCCTGAAATGTACGCAAACATTGCCGCCGTTACTAGCCCTTGTGACAATGCATATCCCATAAACAGACGATCCTTTAACAGTTTTCCGTACGTCGCCAATGTTCCTGACAATCCACCCGTTTCTCTCTCTTCAGGAGGTAATGTTTCACGTAATACGAAAGTAGATGATATTAACATGAATACACTAATTGCTCCAAGAACGATGAAGACACCGCGCCATGTTGTAAATTGTAACAATTGTCCCCCAATAATCGGTGCCAAAATAGGTGCTGCTCCGTTTACTAACATAAGCAGTGAGAAAAACTTCGTCATTTCAGAACCTGAATACATGTCACGTACCATTGCACGTGATATCACAATCCCAGCCGATCCTGAAGCCCCTTGCAAGAAGCGCAATAACACTAAACTCCAAATAGATGGTGCAATAGCACAAAGTAAAGAAGAAGCAACATAAATAATAAGAGCAATAATAAGAGGTTTGCGCCTTCCGTAAATATCACTAATTGAACCGACAAATAATTGCCCTACTGAAAGCCCAAGTAAACAAGCTGTTAATGTTAACTGCGCTAGGGATGCACCTGTTTGTAGGTCATCTGTTAATTTCGGTAAAGAAGGCAAATACATATCAATAGATAATGGCCCAATCGCCGTAAGTGTCCCTAGTACAAGAATCATCCATAACCTATTTGTCTTTACAGGTTTATATATTTCTTGATTAACTCCATTCACTTTTTCCGTTCACCCTTTCCTATAACTACTAAATCGTAACAATTATAGTTACAACATAAACATACGTCAAGTATAGTGCATTTTCCTGTTTCATACTGTAAAAAAAAGCGATAGAATTTCTATCGCTTTACTTTTTCAAATTGCTATTTGCAAATTTAGATACGGAAGACATCGACTCTCCTGTATCTAAATATGTGATTTGAATTGGATCGCCCACTTCTGTAAACATAGCATATGGGAATTTTTTCACAGGTATCATAAATACTTTTTGTTCATTCTCTAACAGTACATACACAATTGTATTTTCACCTGATTTTTCTTTATATACACGTTGTACAACGCCTTCTTTTTGTGCCTCTTTACCACTTGAAGTCGGTCTAAATGAATCTCCACTTCCGCTCAGTGCATTTTTATAATGCTCAAGCGCTTCTTTTTGCGTCGAACCTGTTGCAAATATTTTTGCATTAGAAGCATAGATAACTGTATGAGCACGTACTAATCCTCCGTCATCAATAACAGGTACAATCCAAGAAGGTTTACCGTACACGTTATAAATAACCGGCATCGTTCCATGCCATTTCTCTCTCTTAAAGGAATTATCCACTACTTCCGAAGCAGCTGAACCATCCATAATTCCCTTCACTTCTTTTCCGTTATAATAATATAACTTACCTGTACGTGCATCAATAAGCGAGTAACCTAACGCAGAATCTACTCCTTCTTTCGGAGAGGTGAAATCAGTAAAGTAATATAACGTTCCATCCTTACCGAAGATTGGTGTAACTCCTTCTTTCGTTCCCCACTCAGTCGGGATCTTCATATCAGTTTGTGAGAATTTTGTATTCCAAAATCCGTGAATATATTTACCGAAATACGTATTTAATGTAGATGCAGTCTCGTGATTTAATACGCCATCAACAAATTTAGGTGCCTTTCCTTTGTCGTATCTTTTCACTTCACCTGTTTGTGCGTCTACTACTACAACGCCCTCTACTTCAAATCCAGATCTTCCTGAAATAAATTCACCATACGTCATTGTATAATAAGGTTTCCCTTTATCATCTACTTCAAATTTAGGTTTCCCTTTAAAGATTAGATTTGGTTCTGCTTTCCTTACAACACGCTCTAAATTATTCCCGAAAAACATGCTTGGCACATATTTCATTTTATAACCTAGGTGCAGTTTCGCTTCCGCATCTGGGTTCGTACCTGACATCGTTACGTATCCTGGAATTGTCTCTGCTTTACGCGCTTTAAAAAAGCCTGAAACTTCAATTGGTGCTACATATAAAGCCTCGCCATTTACCATTTGTGGCGTTAATTCTCCCAGTTCAAAATAAGCTACTTTCGGAATATCTCCAAATACTTTTTTCATCTTATTTTCCGCTGTCTTTGGCGGCACTGTAAACGGCTGATCATTTTCAGTAAATGGCTCTGAAATATCTTGCTCTACCTTTACAACAGAATCATATTTTTTTTGCGTGATTACTATATCGTGCAAATAACCAAAATAGCCGTAACTTGCTAGTAAAACAAACATGAGAAGCCCTTTTAACGTACCTTCTAATTTCCCTATTTGATTTTGTGAAAATAAAACAAGCCCAATTAAAACTGCTACTGCAACGGCATAATGAGTAAGAATTGAATCTGCTCGATCATCAATTAGCCAAAGATATTCATAGATTGCAATACCTATCCAAAATAAAACAGGAATAACTAAAATGGATGATTTCTTACCCTTTACAACCTTCTCCTCCCCTTTCTTATCCACTGCTCGAAGTTTACTACCGCTTCTTGTCCATGGAATCAAAAACAAAGTGAGAATAGCTAAAATTAAAAATTTCATCAAAGGCAATGTCCCCTTTTCTTTTATTTTCCCTTTTAGTATAACAAATAAAGGGTATTCAGGTAAAAATGGGGATGGTTATATTTTTGTACTACTTAATACAACTCCGCTTACTACATATAAGATAGATGCAATATAAAAAATCGTACCAATCGTAAAGAAATCTACTAAATATCCTGTTGCAATAATTGCTACTGCTCCTCCAATCGATGTCCACACATGATATTTCCCAATCTCATAACCAGCATTTTCTTGCACAACTTTTCGTGCTAACGATGTCTTCTCCGTATTACGCTGCACAGCCCCTAAAATACCCATTAAAATTTGAAGAATGTATACATGCCATACTTCTGTTGCAATCGGGAAACAAAGCATTAATATAGCCATAGACCAGGCGTATATAATTAGTAACTTTCTATCACCTACTCGATCAGAGATTCTTCCAACTAGCGGATATACTAGAGCTGAAGTTAAGGCAAATAAGCCATAGGCCCAGCCAAACTGCGAGAAGCTATTTCCAACATTCCGAAGCAATAAGATGTAAAAGGGAAATACCATACTTCCTGCCATCATAATTATGCTTTGTGACGCTACAAACCTTCTATATGTCATTTGCTATACTCCTTATAAAATAAATTCACAAACCTTTCCTCTGAATCTACTTCCTTCTTCTTCTGAAGGAACTCTTCTATACGAGGATATGCTTTCTTTAACTGTTCTTTCGTTGAATAAGAATAATACGGTAAATAATAACTACCATTATGCTTTAAAGTAACATTAATCATCTTCTGAATGACCACTTTTGTTTTCTTGATTTCATCCTCTGAGCGTCCTTGATTAATTAAAAGCACCAGTGCAAACATATCATCTTTCGCATAAGATAGTACCGCATTTTCATTCTTTTCCACATAGCGAATGGTAATGTTAAGAAGATTGAATTCCTCTTCACTCAAAACATTTCGCAAGTCATCTATATATGCTGCAAAACTGTCTATCGGTACGAAATACTCCTGTAAAACCTCAGTCAAGTTTGGGTTATCGTATTCCATAAAGGCACTATCCGATCTCATTACATTATTTCGCGTTTCGTACTTACCATTTGTACGTTCAAAATAACTTCTTTGTATATCCCAAAATGTATCTTTTCCCCAATCACTATAGCGTGATAAACCGAGTAAAAACTTTGGCGCAGCTATAATATTTTCTTCTTTTAATTTACTGTACTCTCTCAACTTCTGCTGATCTTTTGCTAATACATAATCTGTCACATACATTTCTTTTAAAAATGAATGTGGGGCAACAGAAATACGCGCTAAATGCATACGTATATCCTCATCCCTTCGCACTTTATTCTTAAAATATGAAGAGTATTCCTTATAATCTAGTACCTTCGTATGCGTTTCATACAATTCATCGTTTGTTAACTTTAGCGTCACATCTAAAATAACACCAAATAACCCGTATCCCCCAATTACATACGGAAACAAATCCGCATTCTCTTCTCTACTTACATTACGCACTGTACCATCTGCCATTAACAATCTAAATGACTCTACTGTATCAATTAATGCTTCATGACGAATGTCACGCCCATGTACATTTACACTTAATGAACCACCAACAGTAAAAATATTTTGAGATTGCATGACTTGAACCGCAAGACCATACGGATTGATTTTCTTTTGAATGTCATTCCATGTGACACCGCTTTGTACCCTAATCCTCTTCTCCGCCGGATTAAACTCTAATATTTTATTGTACCCTTTCATATCAAGCATCGTACCGTTCGGATAATACGTCTGTCCGCCTTGGCTATGTTGCATACCAGCAATAGAAATTTTCTCCCCAGAAACATTTGCATCTCGCACAACCTGCTTTAATGAACTTTCATCCTCCGCGTTTTCAATACGTTTAATTTTCGTTGGAAGTAACTTTCCTACATCGCTCATAATCGGATGATTTAGTTGCTCTTTATATGTATTTACAGATGTTGCAAGGAACACTGTATAAGCCATAATAACCACCGCTATCTTTCTTTTTTTCAAATGACACTCTCCTCTTCTACATCTTTTCCCCTTCATATTGTACCTATTTTTCTATGAAGAAAGTATACAAAAAGAGGGCACCTTATTTTAGGTCCCCCCTTATCAAAACTGTTACTTTGCTGCTGGCAATTGTATTGGGTCAAACTTTTCGTACGACGTATATTTTGCGTTCGTAATAATGTGTGCTTTATCCTTGCCATTACTACTCATAATCATGTCTATCTTTGCTGATTCATATTTAAAATCTTTTGTAATGATATATTCTGCATCCACTTCTTCTATCTTCGCATTTTGTGCTTGTAACATTTTCTTCTGTGTTTCATCCATGCTAGTTAACATACTTTCTGTTTCTTGCCCTTTTAATGTAAATTTCAGTTTATATTTATCTCCGCTTTTTTCCATCTTCATTTTATCTAAAACTACTTCCGGTACTTCTAACTTATCTATAATATCTTGAGTTGCTTTCATTCCACCAGCGTTTAATTGCTCCTCTGGCACGGTTATAACTTCTCCTGTATTAGGGTTTTTCACCTCACCAGCAACTTTACCATCCACAGTATACACTACAACATCTGTACCAGAAATATTCATTTCAGAACGAGAATTCTTTGTCTTTGGCTCTAATTGCATCTTAGCCTTTACTATATCCATCTCTGTTCCTTCAGCTTTTATCCCTACATCATATGTCATCGTTACATGTTCTTCATTTTTAAAAGCTTCGTTCGTTTTCTTGAAAACATCCTTCGCTGCTAATTCCTTTTCTTTTTGAACAGATTCTTTTTTCGGTTCATCCGTCTTTGCTGTTTTCTCATTGCTACATCCTACCCCTAAACTGATTGTAAGTACTAAACTTGAAACAAAAATAATTTTTTTCATAATGTTGCCCCCTTTCCCAAAATAATATCACCTCTTTTCCTATAAAATCTATATAATTTTCAATCTATATTTGCTATATAGCGACATGTTTAATGAAGAGTTTAAATATGATGTAAATAACAACAACTCATTTCAGGAGGTCATTATGAAAGCAATTATTTGCACACAGTATGGACCACCTAATGTTCTTCAGCTTCAAAATATAGAGAAACCTACTCCTAAAAAGAACGAAGTATTAGTTAAAATTCACGCAACAAGTGTATCGACTGGAGATTGTAGAATACGCGGTTTTAACAGTCCCCTCTTATTTTGGATTCCTATGCGGATTATATTAGGTTTCAGAAAACCGAGAAACCCTATACTTGGTGTAGAATTAGCTGGAGAAATTGAGGAAATTGGAACAGATGTAACTCAATTTAAAAAAGGTGATCCAATTTTTGCATTAACAGAACTAAACCTCGGTGGTTATGCCGAGTACACATGCGTACATGAAAGTGGATTACTCACATTAAAACCTACCAATGTGACGTATGAAGAAGCGGCAGTTATTCCTTTTGGTGGAACTTCAGCATTGCATTTCCTGAGAAAGGGCCGTATAAAAAAAGGGCAACAAGTGCTCATATATGGTGCCTCAGGATCGGTAGGAACAGCTGCTGTACAACTTGCGAAATATTTCGGTGCGACCGTTACGGCTGTTTGTAGTAATTCAAATTTTGAACTCGTTCAATCTTTAGGAGCTAGTAAAGTAATTGATTATACGAAAGAAGATTTTACTAAACAGGGCGAGCGCTACGATATTATATTTGATGCAGTTGGGAAGTATAAAAAATCCCTTTGTACAAATACATTAACACCTAATGGAAAATATGTATCTGTTAATGGAATGATGGCAAAGGTAAGTAAAGAGGATATGATTCTACTAAAAGAACTAACCGAAACAGAACATTTAAAACCTGTTATTGATAGAACCTACCGATTAGAAGATATTTCTGAAGCTCATATGTATGTGGAAATGGGACATAAGAAAGGTAACGTTTCGATTACCTTAAAATAAAATATATTCAGAAAATAACATTGACAATTCTTTTTGTAAGATTTACTATTAATACCATATTAAAAAACTACATACACGAACTCTTATCAAGAGTGGCGGAGGGACTGGCCCGATGATGCCCGGCAACCGAGCTTATGACGTATAAGCTAAGGTGCTAATTCCTGCAAAACGAGTTTTCGTTTTGGCAGATAAGAGAGGAATCTATTTTGTCTATTTGGCACCTCTCTTATTTTTGAGAGGTGCTTTTTATTTTGGAACGTATATGAAGGGGGAACTATAGATGAAAAAAGTATTATTGAGCATTGTAAGTGGAGCAGTATTATTATTAGGCGCATGTGGTGCTAATTCAGATAAAGAAGTAAAAGCGTTAGATGAGAAAAAGATTACTGTCGGTGTAACTGGCGGACCACATGAACAAATTTTTGAAAAGGTAAAAGAAGTGGCAGCGAAAGACGGACTCGAAATCGATGTAAAAGTATTTAATGATTATGTAGCACCAAACGTATCCTTAGATGAAAAAAGTCTCGATGTAAATAGTTATCAAACGAAATCTTATTTAGACGTATTTAAAGCGGAGCGCAATATGAAATTAACGGAAGTATTTTCAACAGTAACATTCCCTATGGGTGTATATTCTAAAAGCTTAAAAGATGTAAAAGACTTAAAAGAGGGCGATGCAATTGCTGTACCAAACGATCCAACGAATGAACTTCGAGCTTTAAAGCTATTTGAAAAAGCAGGTGTTTTAAAAGTGGATCCAAAGGCTACAGAAAAAGCGACTGCGAAAGATGTAATTGAAAACCCGAAAAACTTAAAGATTGTTGAATTAGAGGCATCTCAATTACCGACACAACTAAGTGAAGTGAAAGCAGCTGCAATTAATACAAACTTTGCATTAGGTGCAAAATTAAGCCCTGCGAAAGATTCTATCTTCCGTGAAGGAAAAGATTCACCATATGTGAACTGGGTCGTTGTTCGTACTGAGAATAAAGATGATGCCGTTGTAAATAAATTAAAGAAAGCTTATCAATCTAAAGAAGTAAAAGAATTTATCGAGAAAAAATTTGATGGTTCTGTTTTACCGTCTTGGTAGGAGCTGACGATAATGATTGAATTAAAAAATGTATCCAAAGTATTTACAACAAAAAAGGGGAATGTAGAAGCTCTTAAGTCTACTTCCCTTCAAGTAAAAAAGGGCGAAGTATTTGGAATCATTGGATATAGCGGCGCTGGTAAAAGTACATTAATTAGGTGTGTAAATTTATTAGAAAAACCAACGACAGGGAATATCATTGTAAATGACCAAGACTTAACAACTTTATCAGCAAAAGAACTTGCAAAAGCGCGACAAAAAGTCGGAATGATTTTTCAGGGATTCCATTTACTTAAAACTGTTACCGTTTATGAAAATATCGCATTACCGTTACGCCTTGCTGGCATTCCAAAAGTAGAGATTGAAAAAAGAGTAGAAAAGTATTTACGCATTGTCGATCTTTTCAATCGAAAAGATGCCTATCCGAGTGAACTTTCTGGTGGCCAGAAACAACGTGTTGCCATTGCACGTGCACTATCACATGAACCAGAAGTGTTATTAAGCGACGAAGCAACGAGCGCTTTAGATCCAGAAACAACGGAATCTATTCTTGATCTACTATTAAAGATTAACGAAGAAATCGGGATCACAATTTTATTAATTACACATGAAATGAATGTCATCCAGCGTATATGTGACCGAGTTGCTGTCATGGAACATGGGGCAGTGGTCGAAAGCGGGACTGTGAAGGATATATTCACAAACCCACAACATGCAACAACGAAAAAATTCATCAATAGTGCATTTGCAGCGAAGATTCCTGAAGACATACAGAAAGAGCTACAAAGAACCGGAGAAATCGTAACACTTTCATTTATAGGAACTTCTTCTGGCGAACCAGCGTTAGCTATCGCTACAAAACGTTTTCAAGTGTATCCAAATATTTTATCCGGTAATATTACACAGTTAAAACATGAAGCATATGGGAAACTAGTCATTCATATGCAAGGTGAAAAAACTGAAGTAGACCGTGCTTTATCATTTTTACAAGAGCAAGGGATCATCGTAGAAGGAGGTAGAACAGACTATGGGAAACAAGTCCTTTTTGGATGAATGGGGTAAAGTCATATGGGAAGCAACCGTTCAAACATTTCAAATGACATCTATTTCACTATTTATCTCCATCCTTATTGCATTACCACTTGGCGTCACACTTGTTTTAACGAGACCTGGCGGACAGCACGAAAATAAAATCATTTATCCAATTCTTAATACAATTATTAATATCATTCGCTCTCTTCCATTTATCATTCTATTATTCTTCATTTTACCTTTTACAAAGTTTCTAATGGGAACATCCATTGGTGTGCAAGGTGTCATCGTACCACTTGTCGTATTCACGGCCCCTTATATTGCTCGATTAATGGAAACAGCTTTACTGGAAGTAGATCGTGGTGTTATTGAAGCTTACCAAGCGATGGGTGTTTCTACTATAAAAATCATCTGGCACGTTATGGTCAAAGAAGCTCGTCCCTCCCTTGTACTTGGCTTAACAATTGCAACAATCGGCTTAATCGGTGCAACAGCAATGGCTGGACTTGTAGGTGCTGGCGGGCTTGGTGATTTAGCATATCGATTCGGACACTTACGCTATGAACCTGAAGTAATGTATGCAACAGTCTTTATTTTAATTATCCTCGTTCAAGGGTTACAGTCTTTAGGAAATGGTGTTGCAAGAAGATTGAAGAAAGATTAAAAAAGAAGGTATCTCACTAGGGTGAGATACCTTCTTTTTTATCTTTTAAATCCACCTTCAGAATGAATAACTTGTCCAGTAATCCATTCTGCTTCTTCACTTACTAAAAATTTAATGAGCCTTGCTGCATCCTTTGGCTCACCAATTCTACCAAAAGGAAACATCGGCTTTAATCCTTGCTTTATCTCCTCAGTCATCCATCCTGTACTAGTTGGACCTGGATTAATTGCATTCACTGTTATTCCTAGGTGAGCTACCTCAGCTGACAACGTACTCGTAAGGGCGTCAATTGCTCCCTTCGTTGTTGCATACGCTAGTTCTCCTGCCATAGGTCCTTGAAATTGCCCCGACGTCATATTCACAATTCTACCACCAGATTTCTTATCAAATCCTCGGGCAAATTGACTACTTAACAACGTAGTCGCACGAATATTTACCATGTAGTGCTTATCTAATTCTTCAGCAGTCAAATTAGAGAAGTCATTATTTGTGGAATACGCTGCATTATTAATTAACATATGAGGGTAGCCTAGTTGTTCAGTAACTTTATTTATAAGCTCTTTCGGTGCATCATTCTGAGTTAAATCTAACTCCATACTTGATACTTTAACACCGCTTTTTAGTAACTCTTCTTTTAATTGTATTTGTTCACTTTGATCAACGCCCCAAGGCATCTCTTTATCGTACGCTGTCCAATACGTAAAAAATATATCGTATCCTGCTTCAGCTAATTCTTTACAAATTGCTGCGCCTATACCATCTAGACGACTTACACCTGTAACAACCGCTATTTTATTTTTTAATTGATTCATCATATACTCCTCCAATTTTAAAGGACGCATATTGTTATATAAGAGATATAAACTTTCCCACAAAAAAGACAGATACATAAAATAGGCATCTATCCTTACAAAAGGGATGTACAAGCCAAATATGCAGTCCTTGAATGATTTACAGATACCTAAATAATCCCTCACTGATGGGAGGAAAATTTATCTATCTAATTTTTAATCATTACAAGTTCGTACACATATTGAGTCTTTGTCCCCTTTCCATATATCTCTATTTCTATTATAGCAATATGACAAAATATTTCAAATGGTACAAAAGGAAGCAAAACAAAAAAACAGGCAATGGGAAAAATACTGCCCATTGCCTGAAAACAAACGAAATGTCTAATATATAACTTCCTTCTTATATACCATATAACTAGGTTCATTATAAACCCACTCATCAGTACCAATTCTTAGCCAGCTATTCTTCTCTTCATATACTGTAGCTTTTTCACCTTTGCTTGCTTTTCTAACAACAGAGTAGCTAGCACCTGCTCCACTACGAACATTTACTCCAATTCCATTAATTTCAACTGTACCAATTCCTTTTTGAACATTACCAGTTTCAATTACTTGAAGCATGTTTAAAATGAATGCTGCTGTTTCACCACGAGTCGTCGTGCCTTTAGGGACATACAGATTATCTCCCATACCTTTTACAATACCCAAACCGTATAATCTTTGTACTGCTTCTTTATAAATAATTTGATCTTTATCTGCAAATGGTAAGTTTGCCAATGGACCATTTATTTTTTTATACTGTAAAGCTTTATTTACAATAACGGCAGCTTCTTCTCTTGTAATAGGTGTGTTAGGGTCAAAGTTACCGTCTCCTCTACCCGAAATGATACCTGCACTTGCAGTACGTTTAATACCATCTCGTAAAGTTGGATTTACATCATTTAAATCTTTAAACGTTGCATCTCCAGCTGGAAGACTTAAAGAATTAGAGATTAATTGAGCAAACTCAGCTCTTGTTACAGATCTATTAGGCGCAAAAATGCCGTTTCCTTCTCCGACCATAATACCTCTTCTATTCAAATCACGAATGGCCGCCTCATACCAACCTCCTGTTATATCGTCTGTTGGTTGATAAAATTTATTATAATACCCTTCAACACCATTTACGAATGGAACCCATTGTCCACTGTTAATCATAATAGCAGGACAGATTTTACCACTCCATTTTTGATGTTTCACAACATTATTTAATGGTACACCAGTTTCTTTCATTAAATAAGCTGCGAGTTTCTTAGCATTATCTACTGCCTTATTATAGTCACCATCACTGTTAACTGCAATTTCAATTGCAATAGATTCTCTATTACCTGGACCATCACCGTCTCCTGCGTGCCATCCGTTCTCGTTTAATGGTAAGTGTTGATAAATCTCCTTATCATCTACTGTAAAGTGCCATGATGCAGCTCGATCTGTGCTCCCTGTTGCTTGGTTATATAAGTATTGAGCGTGGTTTTTCGCTCCTGCTCCTACGCTTTTATTATCAGTTTCATGAATTGTAATATACTTTGGAACCATATGGTTTTGAGGACGAATATTCTCGTTACCAGTTGGAACAATCCATTCAGTGAATGGGACGCCATTTATAGTACTAGAAACTTTAGGAGCTGAAAAAGAAAGACTACGTTTTGTTCTATTTGGATCGTTAGGAACCGTTAATGTACCTGTTTCTTCATACATACCTTCTGAACCTTGAAGACTGTCCACTTTCTTATTATCGACAGTACCTCCACCACGTCCATCTACTCCTTCAAAACTCTCTTCAATACTTTTTAAAGCTTGTTCATCTGATACTTGAAGTTGACCTGTTTCACCTTGTTCCAGAGCACTTATAGATTGATAGTTATTTACTGATGATTGTTGTTCCTCTGCGAACGATACCACAGATGAAGATAATACCGTTAGTCCTGCTGTTAATGCTACTACCTTTTTATGAAATGTAATACTCATGTTTAATTTGATATATCTTGCTATGTTAGATATATCTTCCTCCTTTAATAGACTTATAAAATTTCGCGAAAAGAACCTTTAAAATACCCTTTTGAATGTCGAAAACAACACTTAACATTTTACTCGATATCCCGTTTGTTTTCTATGAAATCTCTAAATTCTTTAAAAATCCTGACAACAAATAAAAAAGAACTCCTATTTTTGGAAATCCTTTTTTTGCTACACCTCTGGGTATGAGTTTACTAATATGCTAGATATTAATTAATTTTACATAGGTTAATCAAACCGATATGAATAACTCTAAGTAACAATTATAGAAAAGAGCATGTTTTAAAAAGATTAATTAAAACATACTCTTACTTTTTTCAAGTTTAGACCTTTAGCGAACCGCGGAATCCTCTAGCAGCATAGTAGGAATCTGCTCCATTGTGGTATACAAAAACGTGTCCGAAGCGATAATCGCAAAATAAAGCACCACCAAGTTCTCGAATATCTGAAGGCGTTTGTACCCAGCTTGATGATTTCATATCGAAATCTCCCAGTTGTTGCAACTCTCGATATTGTTCTTCCGTTAATAATTCAATGCCCATAGCAGCTGCAACATCAATAACGTTATTTTCTGGTTTATGTTTTTTTCTTGCCTCTAACGCTTCAAGATCATAACAAAGGCTTCTGCGGCCTTTAGGACTCTCCTTTGAACAATCACAGAAAGTATACTCGTCCTTCTCTTCATCATAACTAACAACATCCGGCTCACCGCCAGTTACTTCCATTTCATGAATTGACCATAATTTTCCAGTATTAGTAGCCAGCTTCGCTTCAACTTTACCCCATTCAAGACCTTCATGGCGGTTCATATTTTTCTCAAAACGAACTTGTAATACTTTTAATAGTTCTTCACGTTGTTCTACAGATAACTCATTTTTATTCGCTGTCATATTAGTCCTCCGAATTACATTTCCTTATAATCATAATGGTTTGCATACAGTTTACAACAAATTATATAATTTGTTGTATCTCTTTTTCAACAATCTGACCCAATTAAATCCCTGTACGAATGTCCATTATATAGTACGAAATCCCTCCATACTTTCCCCAAGAATATAATGGGAAAACCATATCAAGTTCTGCTTCATAATAGCTACATTCATTCCTGGCTGATCAGAACTATATGCCATTCCTTTAAATATAATTAATTCTGTATCAACTTCCATATCTCTTAATCCTTCATATAGCTCATATGCATTTGTAGTTGGAATTCTTACATCCTTTTCTCCATGTTGAATTAACGTAGGCGTACAGGCTGATTTAATATATGTCATTGGTGATGTTTTCTTATATATATCCGGATCATTCCATGGAGTATTTCCTAAATACATGCTAATAAAGTAAGGGATATCTGTATTTACATAATGGGTACTCCAGTTCGTGATTCCGCCCCCAACTGAAATAGCTTTAAATCTACTGCTACATGTAGAACAGAAAGCTGATATATATCCTCCGTTACTCCATCCCATAACTCCTACTCTATCTTTATCTACAATCCCTTTTCCAACTAGTTCATCCACTCCAGATAAAACATCATCATAATCAGCAAATCCTTGTTTTCTATAGTTTGCTTTTAAAAATTCATTACCATAACCAGAACTTCCTCTATAGTTTGGCTCTAAAACGATAAAGCCTTTTTCGATAAACTGTTCAATCGGATATTTCTCATTAAAGCAGTCTGAAAATATCGGAAAGGACGCCCAATTCGGACCACCATGGATTTCTACTAATAAGGGATATTTTTTATTTGCGTCAAACTCTACTGGGGTTGATAAAACACCTTCTATTTCAAGACCATCACTACTTTTCCATGAGATGGTTTCTCTGTTACTTTTAAGCCTTCCTTCGAAAAAGCTATTTTCATTCGTTATTTTTTTATCATCCAAATAGATTTCAAAGGCTTCATTTGTTATCGCCTTAGTATAGGTTATATGATTTCCATCCCTTGTTATAGACGCATCCATTATAAAACCATCTACTTTTTCGCTTAACATTTCCACAGTGCCATCCTCACACAGCAAGCCAATACGATAATTCGTTTTATCCTGCCATCTAATTAAAACCCCTTTAGCTGTCCACTGTAATGGCATAACCGTACTATCAAAATTTGTTACAGGTTGAATTACTTCTCCAGTATTCATATCATATATCTCTACTGTATTATCTTGTATATGATTTCTATAGTAATCCTTCTCTCTTATGCTTGCTGCGTAACATATTTTGTTGCCCTCAGGAGAAAAGCAAACGCTCCCTCCTAACAACTTATCCATATTCATTTTTTGTAGTTCCCCAGCTTCAACATCTAATATGTATAGATCACCATTCATATAATCGTTTAAGTTTGGTGTAGCCATACATACAACCTTTTTCCCATCATTTGAAATATCAAAGTTATGTATATAAAAATCCTTACCATCAGTTAGTTGATAAACACCGTTAACCTCCCGTTCCTCTTTATCATTTTGTATCACTTTTTCTATCTCAATGTAGTATAAACAATTATTCCGATGTTCCGTACCTACATGATGGAAATCTCCATATAGTTCCTTACGTTTCTTTATTTCCTCACATTCTTTTGACTGTGCAACATAATAAAAACCTTTGCCCATGGGATCCCATTTAAATGTACTAATCCCTTCTTCCTCATAAGTCATTTGAACCTCACTACAACCATCTATTGACTTAACAAAGATCTGATTTTTATTATTCCCGTCACTGCCTGGGCTAAGGTATGCAACAGTCTTAGAATCTGGAGACCATAATGGATGTGTACTATCTATATCTCCAGTTGTTAGTGGGTAACTCTGTCCTTTATCTTTCTCATATATCCATACATGACTTCTATACGTATTGTCTTCCCAGTTAGCGGTCTTCTTAACAAATGCTACGCTTTTGCCATCATCACTTATATTTGTACTCGATACGGCCGGTAATGAAATAATCTCTTCTATACTTAAATATGTGTTTGCTTTCACTTTCATAGAATAAACCCCCTTGTAATGTCCATGAATCTCTCTTCTCTTCATAATAAAGGAAATTGTTCACACATACTTAAAATGATAGCTGAAAATTCAGATAAAATAAAGTGGTTCTATTCCAACTCCAATAAAGCAAAACTTTCATTAGTAGGTGCTCTTACCAATTTTAGATGTTCTTTTTCAACACAAAAATACCCCTTTAGATAACATATCTAAAGGGGTAAGGATTCGTATATTTATTAACCTACCAATCTCCTACTCAACCGTAACAGACTTAGCTAAGTTACGTGGCTTATCAACGTCACACTCGCGGTGAAGTGCTGCGTAGTATGAGATAAGTTGTAATGGAATAACTGCTACTAACGGTGCTAGTGCTTCGTGTACAGCTGGTAATACGAAGCTGTCACCTTCCATTTCTAAGCCTTTCATTGAGATAATACATGGGTTAGCTCCGCGTGCTACTACTTCTTTCACGTTACCACGAATTCCAAGGTTTACGTGCTCTTGTGTAGCAAGTGCGATAACTGGTGTACCATTTTCGATTAAGGCGATTGTACCGTGTTTTAATTCTCCTCCAGCAAATCCTTCTGCTTGGATGTAAGAGATTTCTTTTAACTTTAACGCACCTTCTAATCCTACGTAGAAGTCTACGCTACGTCCGATGAAGAAACAGTTACGCGTTGTTGCTAAAAATTGTTTTGCTAATGCGTCCATTTCTTCTTTTTGATCACAAAGTTCTATCATTGCATTTGCTACAAGTCCTAATTCGTGTGTTAAATCGAAATTAAGAACTTCACCTTTTGCTTTAGCAATATCCGCTGCTAAAATTGAAAGTACTGCAAGCTGTGCTGTGTAAGCTTTCGTTGATGCAACTGCGATTTCTGGTCCCGCATATAACGGAAGTGTATAATCAGCTTCACGAGAAAGCGTAGAACCAGGTACGTTTGTAATCGTTAATGCTTTATGACCCATTTCATTCGTTTGTACAAGTACTGCACGACTATCAGCTGTTTCACCACTTTGTGAAATGTAAATGAAGAATGGTCTTTCTGTTAATAATGGCATGTTATAAGAGAATTCACTTGCTACATGCACTTCAACTGGCATTTTTGCAAACTTCTCGATAAATTGTTTTCCAACAAGACCTGCATGATAACTTGTTCCACATGCAATAATGTAAATACGATCGCTATCTAAAATTGCATTACGAATGTCTTGATCTAATTCAATCTCGCCATTTTCATCTTGATACTTTTGAATTATATTACGGATTACAAGTGGTTGCTCATCGATTTCTTTAAGCATGAAATGAGGGTATGTTCCTTTTTCAATATCACTTGCGTCTAATTCCGCTGTAAACGGTGCACGTTCAATCGTTTCACCTTGTAAGTTTTTGATTGTAATGCTTTCTTTCGTTACAATTACGATTTCTTTATCCATCAATTCAATAAATTGATCTGTAACTTGTAACATCGCCATAGCGTCGCTCGCCACAACATTAAAGTTGTCACCAACACCTACTAATAGCGGGCTTTTGTTTTTAGCAACATAAATCATGTTTGGATTTTCAGCATCAAGTAATCCGATTGCATAAGAGCCATGTAAAAGCGATAGCGTATTACGGAACGCTTCTTCTACACTTAGTCCTGTGCTCACTTGTTGTTCCATAAGCTGTACGATAATCTCTGTATCAGTTTCACTTACGAACGTTACATCTTGTAAATATTCCTTTTTCACTAATTCATAGTTCTCAATTACACCGTTATGAACTAGTGTAAAACGCTTTGATGTACTTTGATGCGGATGCGCGTTTACTTTGCTTGGAACACCATGTGTAGCCCAACGTGTATGACCGATTCCCACTCTTGCAGCTACGTTCTCATCTACGATTTCGCGAAGTTTTGCAATACGGCCTTTTTCTTTGTATACAACAACACCGTTCTCCGCTTGTACTGCAATACCTGCTGAATCATATCCACGATATTCTAGCTTTTCTAAACCTTTTAATAAAATTTCCTTTGCATCTTGCTCTCCAATAAATCCTACGATTCCACACATGTTTAGTCGCCGTTACAAATGCTTACATTGCTCTGCGAACATGTAACGACATAGTCCGATACCATTTTTATTTATACTAAAAAACGGATTACATATTGCTAGCCCTGTAAGCTTGTAACGGCTTTCACCTTCCTCTCGATTGGGTTTAAGTCCGTATATACTTATACAGCTAGTTTGTATCCGTTCCTTTTCTCTCATCACACTTTCACCTTTGTCCACTAAGTCACCTTAATGATTTAAGTAAAAGCTTGCGGTTGTGATGAACAACCGGGAGTCATCCGCCGAAATCTCGATAAACCCCACCTCGTCAACTACACTACTTGTAGTTCTGGCGCTTCTATAATTTACAATATTTCCTTTGAGAAAAAGAACAAGACCATCTTATAACAAACATAGATAAACCGTCAATGAAATTTTTTTCATCGTCTATAAAACATATGAAAAAGGAGCACCTCTTGTGCTCCTTTTTCATAAAGTTATTGAATTATTCAGCACCAACTTCAGCTTTCACAACTTCTACAATGCGATGTACGTATGCGTCACAAACTTCTTGTGTTGGTGCTTCTGCCATTACACGAATAAGTGGCTCTGTTCCAGATGGACGAACAAGAATGCGGCCATCACCGTTCATTTCTTCCTCCACAACACGAATAATTTCTTTAATTTTTTCATTTTCTAACGCTAACTTTTTATCTGTTACACGAACATTTACTAGTAATTGTGGGAATTTCGTCATCTCACCTGCAAGCTCAGATAATGACTTTTTCGTCATTTTCATGATGTTTACAAGTTGAAGTGCACTTAACATTCCATCACCAGTTGTAATGTAATCAAGTAAGATAATGTGACCTGATTGTTCTCCGCCCAGGTTATATCCACCACGCTTCATCTCTTCCATTACGTAGCGATCACCAACTGCTGTTTTATCACTTGTAATACCGTTAGCTTCAAGTGCTTTGTAGAAACCTAAGTTACTCATAACCGTTGAAACAACTGTATTGTGCTTCAGTTGACCAGTTTCTTTCATGTACTTCGCACAAATAAACATAATTTGATCGCCATCAACGATGTTTCCTTTTTCATCTACAGCAATTAAACGGTCACCATCACCATCAAAAGCAAGACCGATATCAGCACCTTTTTCTTTTACTAATTTCGCTAATACTTCTGGATGTGTAGAACCTACTCCATCGTTAATGTTCATACCGTTTGGTGAAGTTCCCATTGTTGAAATATCAGCTTCTAAATCAGCAAATAAGTACGGAGCTAATGAAGACGTAGCACCGTGCGCGCAATCTAAAGCAATATGTAAACCAGAGAAGTCTTCCTCTACAGTTTGTTTAATGTATTGTAAATATTTTTGTCCGCCTTCAAAATAATCACTCACTTGTCCAAGGTTCGTACCTGTCGGACGTGGTAATTCATCAACTTCTTTGTCTAATAAAGCTTCGATTTCTGCTTCTTGCTCATCTGTTAATTTAAAACCGTCTGAACCGAAGAATTTAATTCCGTTATCTTGTACTGGATTATGAGATGCAGAAATCATAACACCTGCTTGTGCATCTAACGCTTTTGTTAAATAAGCAACACCCGGCGTAGAAATAACACCAAGACGCATTACTTCTGCTCCAGTTGATAATAGACCTGCTACTAAAGCTCCTTCTAACATATGTCCTGATATACGTGTATCACGGCCAATAATTACTTTTGGACGATCTGTATCTTTTGTTAATACATAACCACCAAAACGCCCAATTTTGAACGCTAATTCAGGTGTTAACTCCTGGTTCGCAACCCCGCGTACTCCATCTGTACCAAAATATTTACCCATTTTGATTCGCTCCTTTTTCTGGCTCTTTTTGATTATCTACTGTTGGTTCTTGACTCGTTTCTTTTTCTGGCTCTTTATTTTGTTCCTGTTCCTTTTCCGGGTCAGGCTTAGTTTCAGGTTCAGGTTCAGGATTTTTTGGTTTTTCAGTTTGATTATCTTGGTTATGATTTGAATCTGGATTTTCACCGTTACCCTGTACTTCTTTATCTGGATTTTCTTTCTTCACAATTGTGACCTTAGCACTTTTTTGCTTTGGTTCTATTGAAATATTACCAGGACCGCTCACTTGAATGGAAACATCCTTTGTTCCCGAAGATACATTTTGCAAATTAATCGCTGCTGTTATTTGAGCAGCTGTTATTTTATCTACTATACTTGTTTCTCCTGAAATATCAACGCTTATCTTCCCATCTTGCGGCGAAAGTAGCTGGGCTGTAAAATCTTTAGAAAGTCCATTTTTTTGAATCGAAATACCATCAATCGTTCTTGTTTTCGTTTGTTTTGTTTTTTGTACGCCTACGGAAACCTTCACTTGATTCGGTTTTGCACTTGTTACACCCTTTGGCAATAAAACAGAGGTATCGAATGTTGTAGACTCTGTCAATTGACTAAGATCTACTTCGACCCCCTCTATCGATTGTATATTATCCAATACATCTTTTGGACCTGCTATCGTTACTTCTCTCGGCTCAACGCTAATATTTGTAACGGCCAATCCTTCTGGTAAACTCCCCTTTTTCGTATACGTTACAGGAACAGTTTTTTCCGTATTATTGGCCGTAGCTTGCGTTGCCACATTTAACGTTACACTAATTTTAGATGGGCTCGTTCTTACATTCAAACGTTTTCCTTCTTTATTGTATAATGTAACTTCAGCTGTTTTCGTAACAGTTTTATTAACACCTTTTAAATCAATATACGCCTTAGCAGATGAAATACTTTCAATTTCTTCTTTCGTCCCAACTACCTCAACCGTATCAGGTTTAATATTTGATTTTTCAAGAGTAGCACCCGCTGGCATTTGATCCTCATTTGATAATTTTAAATCTACATGAACATATTTTCTCGCTTTTTCATGTAGAGTAATTTTAATTGTTGATGGCTGAACTGTTCCTTTTACATCATCTGGAAGCCCGTTCGTTTTTAAGGAAACTTCATACGTCCCTTTTTCGCTATCTCTCAAATCAACTGGTATATCAAATTGTTTTTTCGCCTTTGCTGTAGCAACTGCTGCTTTTGGGCCCTCTAACTTCACCTTGACGCCCTCTGCCGGAATACCACTTACAATATATTTCTCTTCATCATACTTAAGGTTAATAGCATAATTAGTTAATGTTTCTTTCGCATCATTTGCAAAAGGTAGTATCCCTGATGTCGTATTTTTTTCAGTTAAAGTCGCTGACATAAAAAGCATACACGCCAATAGTAGTGAGATCCCCTTTAAAAACCAATGATTCTCCATTAACTTATCCATGACGCTTTCTCCTCCAATTCCATAAAGACGAAGAAGTCGTTTTTTCGCTTGCACTAAATTCAGCTAACAACATATCTTTCAGTTGTTCTGTCTTCAAATCACGATGCAACTTACCATTTTTCGTTAAGGAAATTTGGCCTGTTTCTTCCGACACAACTACTGTAATACTATCAGTAACTTCACTAACTCCCATTGCAGCGCGATGCCTAGTTCCTAACTCCTTAGAGATAAATGGACTTTCCGATAACGGAAGATAACAGGCTGCTGCTTTAATGGTACTTCCTTGCATAATTACTGCTCCATCGTGAAGAGGTGTGTTTGGAATGAAAATATTAATGAGTAATTCCGATGATACATTTGCATTTAGCGGAATACCCGTTTCCACATAATCACCCATACCCGTCTCTTTTGACAAAGTAATTAATGCCCCAATTCTACGTTTTCCCATATATTCCGTTGCTTTCGCTATCGCTGTTGCAACGATTTCAGGTTCATCATCCTCATGAGTTCCAACACGCGAAAACAAACTCCCGCGTCCTAGCTGCTCAAGTGCTCTTCGCAATTCTGGCTGGAAAATAATAATAACGGCTAAAAATCCCCACGTTAATACTTGCTCAGTCAGCCAATATAGCGTATGCAATTCAAGGAAAATACTGATCATCCGAACGACAATAATAACTGTAATCCCTTTTAAAAGTTGAACAGCTTTCGTCCCTCGGATTATGAGAATTAGCTTATATATAATAAACCATACAACGGCAATATCTAATACCGTACTAAGATATTTCAAAATGGTCGTATCTTCAAAAGGCATGCTAACCCTTCCTCCTACTTACGAGCAATTCTATCCATATATTGAAATATTGTTTTATGCTCTATCTGTATGTATTTCCAACAACTAGTTAATTATACCATACATGAAACAAACAACAATTACAAACAACCTCCTTTAGTCTAAATTGGTAAGATGTCAAACATTATTATCGTACAGTATAATATAAATCATTATTATACGCCTATTTTCAAATAAAAAAAGCAACTTCTCAGTTGCTTTTCTTACATTTATTTTAGTTTTTCACCGAATAAAGAACCCATTAAAGCAACCGCTGTTGTTGCCGTTCTATTTCGCTCATCTAAAATCGTATTTACCTCAACAAATTCAGCAGATGTAACAATATCAGCTTCCGCTAACATTTCCATTGCTAAATGGCTTTCACGATAAGATAAGCCACCAATTACAGGTGTTCCAACTCCTGGTGCATCGTGAGGATCAAGGCCATCTAAATCTAATGATAAATGTACACCATCAGTATGTGATAAATATGCGATTGTTTCTTCCATAACAGCCGTCATACCCATACGATCAATCTCGTGCATTGAGAATACTTTAATGCCTTCATTACGAATAAAGTCTTTTTCTCCTTCATCTAATGCACGTGCACCGATAATTACAACGTTCTCTTTTTTTACCTTTGGATATGCCCCGTATAAATCTACAAGTGCAGGATGTCCATACCCTAAACTTGCAGCCAATGACATACCATGAATATTTCCAGATGGTGAAGTTTCTTCTGTATTTAAATCACCATGTGCATCATACCAAATAACACCTAAGTTTTTATAATGTTTCGCAACACCAGCTAATGTACCAATAGCGATACTATGGTCGCCACCTAATACAAGTGGAAAACGTCCTTCTTCTATAATATGATCCACCTTACTTGCTAATTCGTTACATACAGTTGCAACTTGTGTAAGGTTTCTTAAGCTTGTATTTACATCTACTTCTTTTTCTCTCTCTATACATATATCTCCCATATCTTTAACGTCATATCCAATTCCTTCAATTCTTTCAATTACACCTGCATAACGGATTGCGCTCGGCCCCATATCTACCCCGCGACGCATTTGTCCTAAGTCCATTGGAACTCCAATAACTGAGATTTCTTTTTTCATAGATAGTATCCCCCTTTTGTGCCTTCACTAAATATTTTAAATCTTTTATATAGTCTGACTCAACTCGACATTTTTCTGTATGGATATACAAATTATTCACTTATATTCGCTTTGAAATCCAAATGTTAAGACTATTTTATGTATAAAGTTAACTTAATGAAACAACTACTATCATTATTATTAGATAATAATAAAAAACACTCCTACATTTAGAAGTGTTTTTCTGATGCAATTTTCCACACTGCTGCAATATTCTTTGCTGTCATTTCAACATTCTCTTCTGCTACTTTATATGCCTCTTCTAACGTCATCGGACTCGCTGTAATACTAAATACTGCATCAATTCCCTTTTTATGAACAGCCGGATAATTGGGAGATACAGATCCTCCAATAGCAATGACAGGAATATGAAAATGCTTTGCACGCTCTGCAACACCTACAGGGGCCTTTCCATATGCTGTTTGTTCATCTATTCTCCCTTCACCAGTTATAATTAAGTCTGCGCCCTTTATATGCTGATCAAAATTTGTATAATCTAATACAATTTCGATTCCTCTCCGCAAGTTTCCCTTTAACACTGCAATAACAGCTGCTCCCATTCCTCCCGCAGCTCCTGCACCAGGTGTTTTACATACGTCGCAAGATAAGGATTGTTTTAGGATATGCGCATAATGCTTTAAATTTTCATCCAACTCTTTCATCATCTCTGCATCCGCACCCTTTTGCCGTCCAAATACGAAAGATGCTCCTCTTATCCCAACTAACGGATTATCTACATCACATGCTGCTTCTATCTTTATATGCGCTAAACGGGAATCCATTTGTGAAAAATCAATAGCGACAATCGAATGTAACGTTCCTCCAGATGGCTCTATTACTTCCCCTTCTTGATTCATAAACCTGACTCCTAAAGCTGTCAACATACCCGCTCCGCCATCATTTGTAGCACTTCCTCCAAGTCCTAAAATAATATGCTCAGCTCCTTCGTCTAGCGCATGTAGTATAAGTTCTCCTGTTCCTTTCGTCGTTGTAATAAGTGGGTTTCGTTTTTTAACCGGAACATGTTGTAATCCTGATGCTGCTGCCATTTCAATAAACGCTGTCTTTTTATCTTTAGACATACCATAAAAGGCTCGTACGCCCTCTCTAAGCGGCCCTGTCACATGAAGTGATATAATTCTCCCCCCTGTAGCATCAACAAGGGAATCCACCGTTCCTTCTCCTCCATCTCCAATCGGGATCTTTACATATTCTGCATTAGGGAAAATTGCCCCAAAACCTCTTTCTATAGCTTCACATACTTCTATAGCTTTTAAGCTTTCTTTATATGAATCAGATGCAATAACAACTTTCACAATTATCCCCCACCCTTTACTTTTACGTTTTCTTCATTTTAAACGACAAGTATGAACGTTGTCTTTTCAAACAAAAAAGAAGCTTACATCATATGATGTAAGCTTCTCTATTAGATGGAGCCTAGCGGGATCGAACCGCTGACCTCCTGCGTGCAAGGCAGGCGCTCTCCCAGCTGAGCTAAGGCCCCTTAGTAATTAAGCGGAAGACGGGATTCGAACCC
>NZ_MAOE01000028.1 GCF_001884185.1 Bacillus albus | reverse complement strand
TGAAGTGACCCCTAAAAGTTAGACACGGTTATTTCATTAGGCAGCTTGATAAAAGTGAGTCCGGTATTGTACCGGGCTCATTTTTAATTTTGCCTTAATCCGTTTCGTATTATAATAATCTATATATTTTTCTAATTCTATTTTAAAGTGCTCTACATTTTCAAATTCTTTTGTGTAGAGGAACTTCGATTTCATAATCCCAAAGAAATTTTCTATTACTGCGTTGTCGTAACAGTTGCCTTTTCGAGACATACTCTGGACGATAGCTCTTGATTCAAGTGTACGGATGTATTGTCTCATTTGATAATGCCATCCTTGATCCGCATGCATTAATAGTTGATGGTTTTCAGGTAAACGTTTTAATGCATTCTCTAACATCTCTGAAACAAGTGAATATGTCGGTCTAGAACCAATTGTATAGGTAATAATTTCACCATTATACAAGTCTAATACAAGTGATACATACAGTTTCTCTCCAAACAATTTAAACTCTGTGATGTCCGTTACCCATTTTTGATTTGGGGCATCTGTGTAAAAATTACGCTCTAAAATATTAGGTGCAATTCTACCGACTTTTCCTTTATAGGATTTATATTTCTTCATACGCACAACACACTTTAATCCAAGTTCTTTCATAATGCGTTGAACCTTCTTGTGGTTCACTTTCTGACCACGATTCGTTAATTCATCACGAATGCGACGATAACCATAACGACCTTCATTTTCCTCATAAATCGCTTTAATCTCAGCTTTCAAACCGGCATCTACATCTGGACGATGCATTTTCTTTACTAAATCATAATACGTGCTTCGTGGAATAGTAGCTAGCTCCACAAGTGCCTTCA
>NZ_MAOE01000027.1 GCF_001884185.1 Bacillus albus | reverse complement strand
GCTAATCCTGGGGAATATATGGTGAAAACAGTTATATTATATGACAATGCTAATCATGCTAAAGTATACTGGGGTGGACAAGATTTTAATATTCATTTTAATGTTGAAAATGATACAGTAGCAGATCAATTCCCCCCTACTTTAAAGAAGATAGAGATAGAAAAACAAACATATAAAGCAGGAGAGACGGTACAAGTAAGTATAGAGGCAGAAGATGA
>NZ_MAOE01000026.1 GCF_001884185.1 Bacillus albus | reverse complement strand
TGGTCTTATCCCTGTCAAGTAGACAGTATTAAAAAGACTAAGCAGCCATCGAGATTCGATATTCTATCGGAGCTCGATGGTTGAGTCGTTTTTGGAAACGTTTATAGTTATAAAAGTAAATATATTCTTCAATTGCTTGTATTAAATCCGCTTCTGTTTTAAAATGATTCAAATACAACATCTCCGATTTAAAATGGGAGAAAAATGACTCGATACAGGCATTATCATGGCAGTTTCCTTTGCGAGAGTGGCTGCCAATGATACCTAAATCTAAAAGTCGTTTGTTGTAGGCATGAGATGTGTACTGGAACCCCTGATCTGAATGGAGAATGGTTCCACGCACATCTCTTTTTTGTGCCAACATTTCAATTGTATCTAATACAAGTTCATTATCATTACGCTTGGATATTTTCCAAGAAACAACTTCGTTATTATAAATATCTTGTACAACAGAAAGATAGCGGAAGCCCTCTTGAAATCGTAGGTAGGTAATGTCTGTAACAAGCGCTTCATTTTGTTGGCGATCCTTGAATTCACGGTTTAAAACATTTGGAAAAGTATTAGAATAATTCCCTTTAAAGAAGCGACGCTTCTTCCGAATAATAGACTGAATGTTAAGCTCACTCATTAATCGATATACCTTTTTGTGATTTATAAAATAACCCTCTTCTTCTAAAGCAATTTTCATACGTGGATAACCATATTCTTTGTGCTTTACGTGAATAGATTGAATTACCTTTTTTAATCGTTTATCGGATTCTAGTCGTATGTTGTTCATACTTTTTGTATGAACCCACTTATAGTAACTTGAGCGATGTACACCCGCAAAATTAGTAAGCCATATAACGGGATATTTTCTCTTTAGTAATTCAATGATATGATATCGTTCTTTATATTTTAGTACGCCCCCATTTACAGATTTGGATACTGCTTTTTTAAATATTCAACCTGAGCCTTATAGTAATCACGCTCTTCTTCAACAGTTTTAAAATGAATCCGTTTACCTTTTAAA
>NZ_MAOE01000025.1 GCF_001884185.1 Bacillus albus | reverse complement strand
CACTCAATAAAATAGGTCTAGGGATTGATTTAGGAGTGAAGGATTTTGCTACACGTAGCGATGGTATCGTTCATGAGAACATCAACAAAACAATAAAAGTAAAAAAGATAGAAAAACGGTTAAAACGTGAACAACGCTCTTAGCACGTAAATTTGAAAATCTAAAAAAGAGAGGTGAAAAATCTGTTACTAATAAAAGAGTGAATATAGATAAAAATGTTCTTAGAGTGCAAAAGCTGCATGCTCGATTGGCGAATATTCGAATAGAGTATGTAAAGTCTATTGTAACA
>NZ_MAOE01000024.1 GCF_001884185.1 Bacillus albus | reverse complement strand
CCTCACCAATCGGACTTTAATGGGCAGCCCGCCCCCCACCTAACTTCTTTGCTTTCGCTGAATTTTGAGGTGGGGGTCTTACTGCCCATTAAAGCGGGATAAATGACAAAAATACCTATCCTGAATACCTCATCATGTTCTAAAACAGTTATTTTAACATATCTTCCTGAAACATATCTTCCCTCTCCAAGTCTGAGATACCTTTTTAAAATCAAAATATAAGCAAAAAAATAGCCGACTCTTTATAAAAGTCGGCTTTCTTTTTATAGTTCGAGCTCTCCCATGCGAAGAAGCTCAACAACTGCTTGTGAACGTCCTTTAACCCCTAGCTTTTGCATTGCGTTTGAGATATGGTTGCGCACTGTTTTTTCACTGATAAAAAGTTCACCTGCAATTTCCTTCGTTGTTTTATCTTGAACCAGTAATTCAAATACTTCTCTCTCTCTCTTTGTGAGTAAAGGTTTAGATTGATACGCTTTTTCCTTCAACTGGTATAACCCTCCTTGCTTAAGCCAGAGCTGTGTATGTGTAAGTTGGGTGTTTATTTAGTCAAGATATTGTATGAACGAAATGTGCGGGTGGTGAATGAAAATGGGCTTTATTTCACATGTTATTTTAGACTTTTATACAGTGCACACACTCTTTGTATCCACTCACTTTACAGTACGCCATATTTGTTCTAGTAATATGCTGACAACGGTACCTACGAACAAACCATTTCCGAATATGTATTGCATAACAGACGGTAAGGATTGGAGCGCTCCAGACGGTAAAAACATAACACCGCTGCCAAATAATACTGCAACACCTAAAATTGTTACATTTCTTTCATTAAGCTCCACTTGTTTTATA
>NZ_MAOE01000023.1 GCF_001884185.1 Bacillus albus | reverse complement strand
AAAATATACAATACTAACGTAAATAGATTGTATATATGTACGGTGGGCTACATCGGAATTTACGCCTGTGGAGTGTTACAGCAAACTGTAGTAGCGAGTGATTGGCGAGCCAGGACACGTAGAAGCAGGAATACTCTAAGAATATACATTTGTCTATATTTTTAGTAGCAGTTGCTTTATGGGGAACAACATTACAAACAAACGAATTGATGAGTTAGATTACATTCGGGGCTTCGCATTACTGGGGATTATTTTAGTAAATATTTTAGCGCTACTTAATATTAAAACTCCAGATCCTAATACAGTAGATGCTAGCTATCAAAGGTTTCTATACTTATTTGTAGAAGGTCGTTTCTTCTCGATTTTCTCATTCTTATTTGGAGTAGGATTCTACATCTTTATTACAAGAGCGATTGCAAAAGGGAAGAATGGATACGTTCTATTTCTACGCCGCATAGTTGCACTATTTATTTTTGGTTTGATTCATCAAATGTTTCAGCCTGGGGAAGCATTAGCGTTATACGCAATTTGTGGATTAATCGTTTTACCGTTTTATAAAGCGAAAAAAGAAGTGAATGTAGTAATCGGTCTTATTCTTACGATAGCGTTTAGTATTATGGGAGCTAAGGAATTATTACCATTAGGTTTAATTTTATTAGGCCTTGCTGCAGGGCAGTATAAAGTGTTTGAAAATCTTTCAGCAAAAATGAAACAAGTCGCTATTTTTACAGGCGTTATGTTTGTTTTAAGTGTGGTTTCTTTATGGTATCAATATGGGCATGTTCCTGCTGAACCATTTATAAATATGATACTTATGAATGAGGATGGAACAATAGATGCGGCAGGTCAATTTTTAAAAATTGGTGTTACAGTTGGACCAGTAATCTCAGCTTTCTATGTCGGAGCATTCATTTTATTACTTCAATTAAAACCAGTTCAAATATTGCTAGCACCACTCAAATACTACGGTCGCATGGCGTTAACGAATTATATTGGACAAACGGCAATGATCTTAATTGCAGGTAGTGTGTTTAATTTTGCAGGTAACTTAACGTACATGCAGACGTTATATGTATGTATCGCAATTTATGCAATTCAAATTGTGTTTAGTGTAATTTGGATGAAAATCTTTAAAATGGGTCCGCTAGAGTGGATTTGGCGTGTTATTACGTATTGGACGGTAACACCTTTAAAGAAATAAGGAGAGAAGTGGGCTGTTCCTTTTGTGGAACAGCCTATTTTTATTGTCATCTTTTGTCGGTAAGTCGATATATTTTGAAAATCGCTGATAAAAGTGGAAGAATCGCCGATATATTTGAAAAATCGCTGATAAAAGTGTAAGAACCGCTGATATATTTGAAAAATCGCCGATATAATTTCATTTACCGATTTACTATGTCGAAATGCGAACTAGTATGAAAAGCCAACCTTACACGCACCCATTTTCTATCTTACAAAAGTGTAAGGTAATTGTAATGTTAACAAATAGCAGTTCCCTTCTAAAAGGCGCAAAATAGGTAATGGAAAAACAAGCGTAGGAGGATATATATGACGAAACCAGTTGTAGACGTGAAAAACGTTCAAAAAGTGTACGGTAAAAAAGGTGAGAACCAATCACACGCGTTAAAAGGTGTTTCATTCTCAATTCAAGAGGGTGAGTTTGTTGGAATTATGGGACCATCTGGTTCTGGTAAAACGACATTATTAAATGTAATTTCAACGCTTGATAAAGCAACGGGCGGCGTTGTTGAAATTGCGGGAACAGATATTACGAAAATGAAACAAGGTGAGCTTTCTGATTTCCGTTCACAAAAATTAGGATTCATCTTCCAAGACTTTAACTTATTAGAGAACTTATCTATTTACGAAAACATCGCACTTCCACTTTCTCTTCAAGGTGTTCCATCACGTAATATTGGACCGAAAGTAGAAAAAGTAGCGGGTATGTTAGGGATTACAGAAATACTTCAAAAGTATCCATCTGAAGTATCTGGTGGACAGAAACAACGTTCAGCAGCAGCGCGCGCACTTGTGCATGAGCCAGCAATTATTTTAGGGGACGAGCCAACAGGAGCTCTTGATTCTAAAAATGCGACGAGTTTACTTGATGCGATGACAAACTTAAATAAAGATCAAGGCGTATCAATTATGATGGTTACGCATGATCCGTACAGTGCAAGTTACTGTCAACGTATTTTATTCATTCAAGATGGTGAGCTATATAAAGAAATTCACCGCGGTGGTACGCGTGAAGAGTTCTATAAAGAAATTTTAGATGTACTTGCAGATTTAGGTACACAAAAAGCGTAAGAAAGGAGGTTCAGGCATGTTATTTAAGCTTTCTATGTCAGGATTAAAAAGTAAGCTGAAGGATTATATTGTCTTACTTGTCGGTCTTGTCATGTCCATTTCAATTTTTTATATGTTCCAAACATTAGCGTTAAACGAAGCTTTCCTTAAAGAAAATTCTACTATTGGCCAAATTGGATTTGTATTTCAGGCAGGCTCATTTTTACTAGCCATTATAACGTTCTTCTACATTTTATATGCGAACTCTTTCTTATTATCTCTTCGTCAAAAAGAGTTTGGTATGTATATGATGTTAGGAGCAAAAAAGCATAAAGTTACATTACTTATGTTTATCGAAACAATCGTATTAGGTGCTGCGTCTCTTGCGATTGGTCTTATAGTTGGTGTAGGACTTGCAGAAGGTATCGGACAGTTGTTAATGAAGCAATTAGAATTTACTGGTAAAGGATATAAAGCATTTTATTTACCATCAATGACTGTTACTTGCATCTTCTTCTTTGCACTATTTGTATTATCAGCAATTATGAACAGTATTAAGTTATCACGTATTTCTGTACTGCAACTTGTACATGCAGACGCACAAACAGAACGTGTTGCAGTAAAAGGGAAAATGACAGGTTTAGTTGCATTCCTTGCGGTTATTTTGTTAGGAATAGGCTATGCATCAATGATTTACATGGAAAAACTAAGAGAAATGGGAATCATTATTGCATTAATTACTACAACAGCTGGTACTTACATGCTATTTGGATCACTTCTCCCGGTTATTATTAAAAAGTTAAAAAGTAATAAAAAGCGTAGTGAAAAAGGACTTAACGCTTTTACATTTGCACAATTAAACTTCCGTATTAATAGCTTAACAAAGGTACTTGCAACAGTAGCGATGTTAGTTGCTCTTGGAGCCGGTGCCATTTCAGGTGGTATGGCGTTTAAAAATAACGTTATAAAAATGGTAGACGGTTTAGTAATCTATGATTCAGTAGTTCATAACCCAACAGCTGAAGAAAAGAAAATCTTAGACGGTATTACATTTAAAGAGAAAAGCGAATATCGTTATAAAGTTGATGATAAATACGTTTACTATGTAAAAGAAGATTTAGAGAAAAATCGTCCGTTAGTAAAAGATATGGCAAAGATGAAGTCTATGAAGGATTTAGTAAATACGAAAAAAGCTTCAGAGGAACTACCGGTAGGTGCAGTTTCTAGAGAAATGAACGAAAAAGATGCGAATGCGAAAGAACTTCCGGCAGAATGGGACGATGCTTTCAGAACAATTCAGCCATTTTATGTATACCAGGATCATGCAATTAAAATTGTAGATCAAAAAATGTACGATGGGATAAATGGTAAAGAAGGTATAGCATTTATCGGAAAAACAGATGATTTTTTAACATATAAAAAAGAATGGAAAAAACTTGACGAGTTGCAGCTAGATAAATATAAAAATGTAAAAGCTGAACAAATGGATAGTAAATATCAAGCTTATAGTGGGTTCTACGGCATTGCGAGTGGAACAGTGTTTATGGGATTCTTCCTTGGAATTGCGTTCTTAGCAATGATGGCAAGTTGTTTAATGTTTAAAATTCTTTCTGGTGCATCAAAAGATATTACGCGCTATCAAATGCTTCGTAAAATCGGTGTGCGCCGTGAGTTATTAACGAAATCGATTTATAAAGAGTTATTCTTAGTATTTTTATTCCCAGCCATTGTGGGTATCGCTCACGTATTAGTTGGTATGAATATTTTCGGATTTATTTTAATCGATCCGTACTTCCGTATTTGGGTACCAATCGTAATTTTCATAGTTATTTATGCGATTTATTACTTCATTACAGTTCAATTGTATAAAGGAATTGTTCTTCCAAAAGAAGATTAATACGTAAAAAGCCGAGTGAAAGTACTCGGCTTTTTGTATTTTCAGAAAAAAACACTTTAATGTTACTGAAATATATAATATAATGTAAATAAGTAACATAATATGTGAGTATCAGCAACCGGAAAATGAAAGGAGGAATCCAATCTATAGAAAGAGCTGAACTTGTATCCCCTATTTTTCTACCCACACCGTATTTGTACAATCATAAATTTCCGAATGAAGAATTGTCAGACCTAAGTCGTATATTGTGAAAATAATGGATAATACATGGAAATCCCATAGCGTGATAAGGTAAAATGAACAGGATAATGAGAAAATTACCGTTCATAAGATGAGGAGATACATGTATGGAAGTTGTAGAGGCATTAAAAGATATAAGCCAAATTGAGGCTATGAAAAAGTATTTAAAAGAGCACTCGCAGCGAGATTATCTTTTATTTGTTATTGGAATTAACACAGGATTAAAGATTACTGAACTACTTAGCATGAAATTTGAAGAGGTATTAAATGAAGATGGAACTGTGAAAGAGTTCTACTCTCTTCCTGTGAAAGATGAAAAGTTTAAACAAGATATTTATTTAAATACAAAAGTAAAAGAAGCACTTTTAGAGTACGTACAAACTATTGATGCTCAAAGAGAAAATTATGTATTTCAATCTAATAAAACAACGAATTCAATCTCACGCCAACAAGCGTATCGCGTGATTCATAGTGCAGCTGAAGCGGTTGGAATTGTTGGGAAGATTGGAACGAACTCAATGCGAAAAACATTTGGATATCACGCGTACAAAAGAGGAATAGCAATTGCACTATTGCAAAAGCATTTCCATCACGCGACTCCATCAGAGACGCTCAAGTATTTAGGAATCTCAAAAGATGAGAAGTTTAAAACAGAGATTGATGTAGATTTGTAAAAGCCGTAACTAAAAACTTTAGGAGGCGGAAAATATGAATATTAGAGAGAGTGAACTACCGGGCATTGGATGTAAATTTGAAGTTATAACAAAAGGTAATGAAAAAATGGTTATCGTTATTCATGATGATGGCCGAAGAGAAATGTATCATTTCGATGCGGATCACGATGAGAGTGTTTCAAGCATTTCTCTTCGTGATTCTGAAGCGAGACAAATCGCAGCTATATTAGGTGGAATGGTATATAGACCGCAAGCGTTAGACACAATTGAGATGGCTTTTGAGGGATTATCAATTGAATGGTTTAAGGTAGAAAATCATGCGCCAGTAGTACAACAAACAATTGGTAGTTTACATGTTAGAAAAACATATAACGTAACGATTATTGCCATTTTGAAAAAGAATATGAAGAAATTCTTTAATCCGGGTCCAGACTCTATTATTGAAGCTGGCGATATGCTTGTATTATCAGGCGCGAGACATGAAGTGAAAAGAATTATTAATGAATTACTTTCAGCAGGAGGTGATTCATAATCGATGGATACTTTAATCTTTGAAGTTGGAACTGCGTTAGTATTAGTAGCTTTTGCAGCTATCCTCGCTGCGAAGTTAAAGTTCTCGATTATTCCGTTTCTCATTATACTCGGTATGTTAGTGGGGCCTCATGCCCCAGATTTAGGACTTATCGATTTAAGGTTTATTGAAAGCGGAGAAGTTATTTCCTTCCTCGGCCGTGTTGGCGTCATATTCCTCCTATTCTATTTAGGCTTAGAATTCTCAATAAAAAAATTAATTAAATCAGGAAAGTCGATTGCTTTTGGGGGGACTGTCCACATATCGCTTAATTTCATATTAGGGTTAATTTATGGATATGTGATGGGCTTCCCCTTATTAGAAACGTTAATTATTGCTGGAATCATTACAATTTCATCGAGTGCAATTGTTGCAAAAGTAATTGTTGATTTAAGAAGATCTGGCAATAAAGAGACTGAATTAATATTAGGAATCATTATGTTTGATGATATTTTTTTAGCTGTATATTTATCAGTCGTTTCAGGGTTAGTACTTGGTGGTGCAACATCATTTATAGGTGCTCTTACATCGGTATTAATCGCAGTAGGATATATGCTACTATTCTTTGTAATCGCTAGAAAAGCTACGCCGTTCTTAAATAAAATATTAGATATTTCGTCAAATGAAATTTTTATTATCGTAATATTCGCTATTTTATTCTTTGTAGCAGGATTTTCAGAAACGATTCATGTTGCGGAAGCGATTGGAGCGTTATTGTTAGGGCTTGTCTTTTCTGAAACAGAGCATAGCGATCGGATCGAACATCTCGTCGTCCCGTTTCGTGATTTCTTTGGAGCTATATTCTTTTTCAGCTTCGGTTTAAGTATAGATCCATTTTCACTTGGAGGAGCAGTATGGTTGGCGTTAGGAGCAGTTCTTATTACACTCATCGGTAATTTTACAGCTGGAATGATTGCAGGGCGTAAAGCCGGGTTATCGCATAAGGCTTCTACGAATATTGGTTTAACCCTCGTATCACGCGGAGAGTTCTCCATTATTGTCGCGAATATCGGCATTGCGGGTGGCTTAATGGCAGCAATTAAACCGTTCTCTGCACTGTACGTTTTAATATTAGCATCGTTAGGACCGTTATTAACGAAAGAGTCTGGGAGAATATACTCTCTACTAGATAAGGTATTTAAATGGAGCGCTAAAGAACGTGCGAAGCGAGAAAAAGAAGTTGGATAGTATAAAAAAGGGAGACTGCATGAACTTCATGTAATCTCCCTTTTTTTATTGTTACTGCTGTCGTTTTTTGTCGGTAAGTCGATATATTTTAATAATCGCTGATATATTTCCAAAATCGCCGATATATTTTCAAGCAGCAATCAGTATAATTTCATTTACCGACAAACCGTTATCTGAATTTCATCAACTATTAATCAGTTGCCTTCCTATTTAAAAACGACTACAATTTTACTGTTATAGATGAACGAAAAAATAGAATAGGAGGGGAGACTATGCCAAGGAAAGTATGGCTATTAGTAGCTGGGATGATTATTAATGTCACGGGTGCTTCTTTTTTATGGCCTTTTAATACAATTTATTTGCATGATCACCTAGGAAAATCTTTATCTGTGGCCGGAATGGTATTAATGATCAACTCGCTTACTGGTGTAATCGGAAACTTGCTCGGCGGTGTTTTATTTGATAAATGGGGCGGTTATAAATCAACTTTAGTAGGGATTGTGATTACACTCGTATCGATTTTAGGTCTTGTGTTCTTCCACGGTTGGCCGTTATATGTTGTATGGCTAGCATTAATCGGATTTGGTTCTGGAATGGTCTTCCCATCGATGTATGCGATGGTTGGTACGGTTTGGCCAGAGGGCGGAAGACGAGCATTTAATGCGATGTATGTTGGACAAAACGTTGGTATTGCGATCGGAACAGCGTGTGGTGGATTAGTTGCATCGTATCGTTTTGATTATATTTTCTTAGCGAACTTTATTTTATACTTTGTATTCTTCTTAATTGCTTTTATTGGATTCCGTGGTATGGAAGACAAAAAAGAGCCAGGCGTACAAAAAGAAGTCGAAACGAAAAAAGGTTGGTCGCTTACGCCTGGATTCAAAGCACTTCTTATCGTATGTGTAGCGTATGCGTTATGCTGGGTTACATACGTACAGTGGCAAGGGGCAATTGCAACACATATGCAAGAATTAAACATTAGTCTTCGTCACTACAGTTTATTATGGACGATAAACGGAGCGATGATCGTTTGTGCGCAGCCACTAGTTAGCATGTTAATTCGCTGGATGAAGCGTTCTTTAAAACAACAAATTATGATTGGAATTATCATTTTTGCAGCTTCATTCATTGTGTTAAGTCAAGCGCAGCAATTTACGATGTTTCTCGTTGCGATGGTAACATTAACAATTGGTGAGCTATTCGTATGGCCAGCAGTTCCGACCATTGCAAATATACTTGCGCCAAAAGATAAACTTGGATTTTATCAAGGCGTTGTAAATAGCGCGGCGACTGTAGGAAAAATGTTCGGACCGGTCGTTGGCGGAGCAATTGTTGATTTATACAATATGGAAGTATTGTTTATAGCAATCATGGTAATGCTTGTAGTAGCGATTATTGCAACGAGCATTTATGATAAACGAGTCAAAGTAGAAGAAACAGTTGAAGAAAAAATTGCAGTTTAGTTTGACGGAACATGTTCACATGTTTTAGAATATATTTAAATAAAACAACCTTTTGAACAAGGGAGATAGCTCGGCTGTCTGAAGACGAATTCGTTAGTTATGAAAAGTAACGATTAACCGAGAAGCCACGCTTTAAGTAAGCTCTGTAGAGATACGAGGCGGAGGGTAGTTCACTTAACTCATATTTGTAATAACAGTGAGAAGGAGTAGTAGTAATAGAAGCTGGTTTAGAGAGTTGACGGTCGGTGCAAGTCAATCCACGTTTCGTTATGAACTCGCCTTTGAGTTGCAGTTGTGAAACTAATAGTAGCAATTGCCGTTAATCCACGTTACGGATCTAAGCGAATGTACATTTGTACATTAATTTAGGGTGGTACCGCGGGAATCTATAACCTCTCGTCCCTTTCTAGGGATGAGAGGTTTTTTGTATTTTGGGCGGTGAAAATAAATAGAATTTCAAGGAGGGTATCTCATGAGCTTTAATCATCAAGATATTGAGAAGAAGTGGCAAGGGTACTGGGAAGAGAATAAAACATTCCGTACGCCAGATGAGACAGAAAAACCAAAATTTTATGCACTAGATATGTTCCCATATCCATCAGGTGCAGGCCTACACGTAGGACATCCAGAAGGTTATACAGCGACAGATATTTTATCTCGTATGAAGCGTATGCAAGGATATAACGTTCTTCATCCAATGGGATGGGATGCATTCGGTCTTCCAGCAGAGCAATATGCACTTGATACTGGAAACAGCCCAGCAGAATTTACAGAGCATAATATTAATACGTTCCGTAACCAAATTAAATCATTAGGTTTCTCTTACGATTGGGACCGTGAAGTAAATACAACAGATCCAAACTACTACAAGTGGACACAATGGATCTTCCTAAAACTATTTGAAAAAGGCTTAGCTTACGTTGATGAAGTACCTGTAAACTGGTGTCCAGCACTTGGTACAGTACTTGCAAACGAAGAGATCATTGACGGTAAGAGTGAGCGCGGTGGACATCCAGTTGAGCGTCGTCCGATGAGACAGTGGATGTTAAAAATTACAGCTTACGGAGATCGTCTATTAGAAGATCTAGATGAGCTTGATTGGCCAGAGAGTTTAAAAGACATGCAACGTAACTGGATCGGTCGTTCTGAAGGTGCAGAAGTACACTTCAATATCGACGGTACAGACGAGAAATTCACAGTTTTCACAACGCGCCCTGATACACTATTTGGTGCAACATACTGTGTACTTGCTCCGGAACATGCACTTGTTGCAGAAATTACAACAGCAGAACAAAAAGAAGCGGTAGAAGCTTACATTAACGCTGTAAAAATGAAGAGTGATCTAGAGCGTACAGAACTTGCGAAAGAAAAAACTGGTGTATTTACTGGTGCTTACGCAGTTAACCCAGTAAATGGTGAGAAATTACCAATCTGGATCGCTGATTACGTTCTTGCAACTTACGGAACAGGTGCTGTAATGGCAGTTCCAGCTCACGATGAGCGTGACTATGAATTCGCATCAGTATTCAATCTTCCAATGAAGGAAGTTGTAAAAGGCGGAGACATTACGAAAGAAGTGTACACAGGTGATGGTGCGCACGTAAACTCAGCATTCCTTGATGGTTTAAATAAAGAAGAAGCAATTGCAAAAATGATTGAATGGCTTGAAGTAACAAGCGCAGGAAATCAAAAAGTAACGTACCGTCTACGTGACTGGTTATTTAGCCGTCAACGTTACTGGGGTGAGCCAATTCCAGTAATTCACTGGGAAGATGGCACAATGACGGCTGTGAAAGAAGAAGAATTACCGTTAGTTCTTCCGAAAACAGAAAACATTCGTCCTTCAGGTACAGGTGAATCACCACTTGCTAACATTGAAGAATGGGTAAATGTTGTTGATCCTGTAACTGGTAAAAAAGGTCGTCGTGAAACGAACACAATGCCACAATGGGCTGGTAGCTGCTGGTATTACCTACGTTATATCGATCCAAACAATAGCGAAGCACTTGTAGATCCTGAAAAAGTAAAACAATGGCTTCCAGTTGATATTTATATCGGCGGAGCAGAGCACGCTGTACTTCACTTACTATATGCTCGTTTCTGGCATAAAGTATTATATGATATCGGTGTAGTTCCAACGAAAGAGCCGTTCCAACAATTATTCAACCAAGGTATGATTCTAGGTGAAAACAACGAGAAAATGAGTAAATCAAAAGGTAACGTTGTAAACCCTGATGATATTGTAGCAAGCCACGGTGCAGATACACTGCGTCTATACGAAATGTTCATGGGACCATTAGATGCTTCAATCGCTTGGTCTGAAAATGGTCTTGACGGAGCTCGTCGTTTCCTAGACCGTGTATGGCGTCTATTCGTTCAAGATAACGGTGAATTAAGTGAGAAAATTACGGATGCACCAAATAAAGAGCTTGAAAAAGCTTACCACCAAACAGTGAAGAAAGTGACAGAAGACTATGCAGAGCTTCGCTTCAACACAGCGATTTCTCAAATGATGGTATTCATCAACGATGCATACAAAGCTGAAACACTTCCGAAAGAATATGTAGAAGGTTTCGTAAAAATGATTGCACCAGTTGCACCTCACATCGGGGAAGAGCTATGGAGCAAACTTGGATACAATGAAACAATCACATATGCAAGCTGGCCAACATTTGATGAGTCTAAACTTGTAGAAGATGAAGTTGAAATCGTTGTTCAAGTTATGGGTAAAGTTCGCGCAAAACTAACAATGAGTAAAGACGCATCAAAAGAGGAAATGGAACAACTTGCACTTGAAGCAATTCAAGACCAAATTGAAGGGAAAACAGTTCGTAAAGTAATTGTTGTTCCTGGAAAACTTGTTAACGTTGTTGCAAACTAATTCATTCTAAATAAAAGCTCAGAGTATTTATACTCTGAGCTTTTTTGTGTAGAAAATAATCTCTGGATCACCTTCATCTAAGTTTTCAATCATGCCACTGCGTATAAAACCGTTCGAATGAAATACTGTATGCATACTTTCATTCGATTTGTTTGTTGAAGAAAAGATTTTTTGAGTAGGAGAATGACTTAACATATATGAGATTAACGAGCTTGCATAGCCTCGCCTTCTTTTAGTTGGTGAAACAATGATTAATGAGAGGAAAGTACAACCAAAGAAATTTGTATCGTATGTTAGAAAACCGGAAATAGAATTATCTTCTTTTACAATGATGCATCTACCTTCATTAATAGTCTCCTTAATATAATCTCGTCTACTATCATTTCCGATTACATCAATATCTATATGTAAGATTGCATCTAAGTCATTGATAGAAGCCTTTGTTACGTTTTTCAATAGAAATACCTCCTAGAAAAAATATTCAGTTAATTAATTTTATCATGAATGAAGAAAAAGAAGCGGAATTCTAGTGCAGACAAACACCTATTTTTCTATAGGAAATATGATAAAAAAGGTAGGCTAAATTGAGTAGAAGAGGTGAAAGGAATGAAAGGGATGGACAATAATGCACCACATGGCTTCTTCGGAGGTGGATCGGGTAGTTATGAACAAATGATGTTAATGGGAGGAGCTGGCCAACAAGGATACGGTGGAATTCCGAGCTGGATGGGTGGAGCAGCAGGAGGATTTCCAACATCGGTAGCTGGCGTACAAACTGGAATGCCTACATCAATGGGAGGCTTTTCGACATCAGGGGCTGGAATGCCTACAGTAACAGGGAGTTTTCCGACATCAGTAGCTGGCGTACAGACAGGATTTCCGGTACCTGGAGTCGGTGTTATAGCTGGAGGAATAGGTGGATATCCGCAAGTTGTTCACGGTCATCATGGACATCATCACCATCAAGGTCACCAAGGCCATCATGGACACCATCATCACCAAGGCCACCACGGTCACCATGGACACCATCATCACCAAGGTCACCAAGGTCATCATGGACACCATCATCAAGGCCACCACGGTCACCACGGCCACCATGGTCATCAACAACAAGTACATCACCAAGGTCACCACCACATTCATCCGCAAGCTGTTCTTTATCAAACGCACCAAGGTCATCATGGTCAGCACGGTCATCATGGTCAGCACGGTCATCATGGTCAGCACGGTCATCATGGTCAGCACGGTC
>NZ_MAOE01000022.1 GCF_001884185.1 Bacillus albus | reverse complement strand
TACTTCTCGCACTTGTATGATAAACATTGAAAGAAGAAGTTTAATTTTTGAAAGGAAAATGCTTTCGATAGTTTTTTGTTTTTTAACAGGTTTGAGATAGATAAGTCTTCCACAACAATCCTCATTGGTTTGGTTTTCACCAATTTAGCTGTTGCTTGATGGATATGGTTATTTCGGATATTCGTAATTTTCCTAGATAACCGCAGGTGCTCAGCTTTCGCTTTTTCATATCCGGCAGATTGAATTTTCACACCTTTTTTAAATCTCCTAGACATATCTCTTTGCGCTGACTTTTTCCTTTTCAAAAGTTTTTTAACCTGGGCATCTTTGTTTATATTTCGTTCTTTCATACCATTAGAAGCTACAAACAGCTCTTTTAAACCAACATCCACACCAATCGACTCATTGGTTAGTTCTTGGAATTCAAAATCTTCTTGGAACCCTACACTAATCCACCAGTGACGACCATCAAAGGTAACTCTTGGATTGGATGGCTTTTTGTTTCTTGGTAGTTGTTGACTTGTTTTCACTTCACCAATGGACTGAATATGAACTACTTTCTTTCCTATAATCAGTCTTTCATAATTGGCATAAAATCCTTGGATTACAT
>NZ_MAOE01000021.1 GCF_001884185.1 Bacillus albus | reverse complement strand
TCACGGTCAAAGTTAAATTGCTTCCGACAAAAGAACAAATTCGGCTATTGGAACAAAGTAGTTCCGATTATATCAAGCTCATTAATACACTGGTATCTGAAATGGTTGAAGCGAAGAAAAGCACGAAGAAAAGTACAAAGGATATTAAAGCCAACCTTCCAAGCGCGGTTAAAAATCAAGCGATTAAAGATGCCAAAAGTGTATTTTCTACAAAAGTGAAAAAGAGTAAATATAAAATTGTTCCGATTCTAAAAAGACCTGTTTGCGTGTGGAATAATCAAAACTATTCATTTGACTTCACACACATTTCAATGCCCTTTATGGTAAATGGAAAGTCAACTCGGTTCAAGATTCGTGCTTTATTAACTGGCAAATACAATCGAAATTTTGAATTATTGAAACATAAGTTAGGTACACTTCGTATCACAAAGAAATCTGCTAAATGGATCGCTCAAATGTCTGTCACAATCCCTACAAATGAAAAAATGGGAACAAAGATTTTAGGAGTGGACTTAGGTCTCAAAGTTCCTGCAGTGGCCATCACAAACGATGATAAGGTTCGTTTCTTCGGAA
>NZ_MAOE01000020.1 GCF_001884185.1 Bacillus albus | reverse complement strand
CATATGAGTCGGAGGGGAAATTTCTTAGTGGCTATGACTTTTCCAAATGGCTGAACAATATTCATACAAAAGAGTGTGACCAGTGGATTAAAGAAGTGTCGAGCAAAGCGGTAAAACAAGCGATTATGAATGGAGATAAAGCTTTTAAGCGGTTTTTAAAAGGTTTATCTAAGTTTCCACGATATAAAAAAAAGAGGAAGCAAGATGTGAAGTGCTACTTTCCGAAAAACAACAAAACAGATTGGACAATAGAAAGACATAGAGTCAAAGTTCCTACAATTGGTTGGGTAAGGTTAAAAGAATATGGATATATCCCTAAAAATGCAACTGTAAAAAGTGGCACAGTATATCAAAGAGCAGGAAGATATTTTGTATCTGTACTTTGCGAATTGGAAGAAATGGCAACAAAGTTAGCACTCAATAAAATAGGTCTAGGGATTGATTTAGGAGTGAAGGATTTTGCTACACGTAGCGATGGTATCGTTCATGA
>NZ_MAOE01000019.1 GCF_001884185.1 Bacillus albus | reverse complement strand
TCCGCAGGTAGGACTCGAACCTACGACCGATCGGTTAACAGCCGATAGCTCTACCACTGAGCTACTGCGGAATAATGAAGATAATTTGTATCTTATAAAAATTCTCATCGTAAGTCAAGAAGTTTTTTACAACATCTTGTACAAACGTGACATGTTTATAATATACTGGATTGCGTTTTCACTGTCAAGATGTTTTCTTTATCAGAATTAGTTTCCCTTTACACTTTCCGCAGACATATCTTTTTGTATTTATTTGACGTCTTCTTACATATTGAAGCAAACACTCCATACATTCATACATATAAACCTTTTTTTCGCTCTCTTCATTCATCATTCGTTTACAAAAGCGCGGCGCACCAACTGCCTTTAATAGTTCACGAAAATCCTTATCCCTGTGCTTATACCCTCTCCCTGTAATATGTAAGTGATAATGGCAAAGTTCATGTTTAACGATCCCAACTAATTCTTCTTCCCCATACATTTCGTAATATCGATAATTCAGTTCAATATTGTGTGTATTCAGTAGATAACGCCCACCAGTTGTACGTAACCTACTATTAAACATTGCCTTATGTACAAACGGCATTCCGAAATATTGCATTGATACTTCTTCCACTAGCCGCTGTATTTCTTGCTCATCCATTTTCATTCCTCCTAAACAAAAAAATATTTTTACACTTTTCTCCTCTCTTATACATATATTAAATAGTACATATACCCATCCTCATTCAAGAAGCGTGGTTTCTAAAAACATAGCAGAAATAGAAATCCACTCACCAACCTCTCATCAATAGTACCTTACATTTTTGAGAGTAGGATTAAACAAGGAGGGATTCCTATGCCTACATGGCTCAAAAAACAAATGCAACGCGCATATTTCGAAAAAAACCGGTATCAAATTAAATTACTAAATGAATGCTGGTTTTATTATAGCAAAATACATCAAAGCTCATAATTCATTACACTTTTTATCCTATTAAAAAAAGAGCAGTTTTATCTGCTCTCTTCTTTTACTATTCAATCGGCAACATAGATAGTGCAACGCGACCTTTTTTCGTATCAATATCATCTACCCATACTTTAACGATTTGTCCGACAGATACAATATCTAACGGATGCTTCACGTATTGTTTGCTTAGTTTAGAAATATGTACTAAACCATCTTGTTTTACACCTACATCGACAAAAGCACCAAAATCAACAACGTTACGAACTGTTCCTTCCAGTTCCATACCACGTTTTAAATCTTCTAATTTCAAAATCCCTTTTTTCAGAAGTGGTTTAGGCAACTCGTCCCTCATATCTCGCTCCGGACTAATGAGTGCATCTATAATATCAACTAATGTAGGCTCTCCAACTCCCGTTTCTTGCGACAACTTAGAAATCTCCACTTCTTCTAAGCTCTTTTGTAATTGTGGTTTCCCTACGTCATCTTTTGATAGCCCTAGATTCTTCAATAACAATTCAACATTTTTATATTGTTCTGGATGAATACCCGTTCGGTCTAACGGATTTGCCCCTTCTAATATACGTAAGAAACCTATACATTGTTCATATGTCTTCGCACCTAGACGTGGTATTTTCTTTAAGTCTGTTCGTTTTGTAAACTTCCCTTCTTCTTCACGCTTTGCTACAATATTTTTCGCAACAGTTTTCGATAAACCCGAAACATATTGCAATAACGCAACTGAAGCTGTATTTACATTCACCCCAACTTGGTTAACTGCCGTCTCTACTACAAACGTTAACGATTCATTCAATCTCTTTTGAGATACATCATGCTGGTATTGTCCAACCCCAACTGATTTAGGGTCAATCTTTACAAGTTCAGCAAGTGGATCTTGCAGACGTCTTCCGATAGAAACCGCACTTCTTTCTTCAACCTGTAAATCCGGGAATTCCTCACGAGCTAAATCAGAAGCCGAATACACACTCGCACCAGCTTCATTCACAATAATATAGAAGACTTCTCGTTTCACATTTTGTAATACATCCACTATAAATTCTTCTGATTCTCTAGAAGCTGTACCATTCCCAATCGCAATCATTTCAACTTGATATTTATCTATAATAGAAAGAACTTTCATTTTTGCATCTTCATATTTACGCACTGGTGGATGCGGATAAATAACATCAATATATAGAACTTTCCCCGTATCGTCTACAATAGCCAATTTACAACCCGTTCTATATGCAGGGTCTACAGCTAACACAACCTTCCCTTTCATTGGAGGTTGTAATAACAAATTACGTAAGTTCTCAGAGAAAATATGTATTGCTTGTTCCTCAGCTGTTTCTGTTAATTCTTTTCGAATCTCTCTTTCAATAGACGATTGAATTAATCGTTTATAACCATCCTCAATTGCTAACTTTACATACTGTGCACTTTTTGAATCGTTATCACGAATTACTTTCTTATATAAGAAAGTTACTATCTCATCTACTGGTGGAACAACAGAAACTCTCAATATATCTTCTTTCTCACCGCGATTCATCGCTAATACACGATGCGGTACCACTTTCTGCAACGGTTCTTCATAGCTGTAATACATTTCATATATATTCTTTTCATCTTTCTCTTCATCTTTTACAGCCGAAGACATAACACCTTTTCTAAAAGTAACATTCCGAATCCAACTACGATACGATGCTTCATCTGAAACGATTTCTGCAATAATGTCTTGAGCACCTTGTAACGCTTCTTCTGCAGATTGCACTTCTTTCTCGGCGTTAATAAACTCCATTGCCTTCTGATTTGGATCTTCTTTCTTATATAACAATAACCATTCGGCTAATGGCTCTAGTCCTTTTTCTTTCGCAATCGTTGCTTTCGTTCTTCTTTTCTCTTTATATGGACGATATAAATCTTCTACTTCTTGCAACTTTGCAGCTTTCACAATTTGCTGACGTAACTCTCCTGTCAGTTTCCCCTTCTCATCAATAAGACGAATAACCTCTTCTTTCCTATCTTCAAGCTGCATCATATATTGCCATCTCTCTAAAATCGTACGAATTTGCACTTCATCTAAAGAGCCTGTCCATTCTTTTCGGTAACGAGCAATAAATGGAACTGTGTTACCTTCTTCTGTTAATTGAATAACATGACGAACTTGCTTTTCGGTAAAGCCTAATTCCTTCACTAACATTTTCATTAACGCTTGTCGATTATCTACCATTTCCATATACAACCGTAACCTCCTCTATAATAAAAAAAAGTTGCCCTGTAAAGAGAGCAACTTAAACTGCCGATTTAAAAATCTATTAGTCCTAAACTAATTTGTAGCGCTTCATCTACACGAATCATCATCACTTCATCTAAATGAGTGATTTTGTCCGTTAAGCGCTGCTTATCGATTGTTCGAATCTGCTCAAGTAAAATAACAGAATCTCTCTCAAAACCGTACTTTTTCGCATCAATTTCCACATGAGTGGGTAATTTAGCTTTTTGAATCTGTGCAGTAATAGCCGCTACAATCACCGTTGGACTAAAACGATTTCCGATGTCATTTTGAATGACAAGAACCGGACGAACGCCTCCTTGCTCAGAACCAACAACTGGGGAAAGGTCTGCAAAATACACGTCGCCGCGTTTTACAATCAAAATATTACCCCCCGCTAACTAAGCGTTCTACTGTATGAGCTGCTTCATACTCTGCTAAGAAAGCTTCAGATGCAATACCAAGATTAATTTTTCCCATTTCAATGTACCCACGTCGCATTGATTCATGTTGGTAGCGTTTCTTCGTCTTATGTTGACGCAATAACAGTTGTGTTGCCTGGCAAATTAGTTCATGGCGATTCTTATTCTCTTGTTTTCCAATTCCGTCCAATTCCGTTACCATTTGCTTTGGCAACCGAACCACGATTTCAGTAGTTACACTTGATTCGGACACAAAAATACACCTCCACCGTCAACTACACACCCAAATATATATATGACACCTATTGTAATAATACCATTGTATGGAGCCTGTTGCAAAGACTTCCTTATTCCTTGCTTATGTTTTCCAATTCACAAACAAAACATTCATATTCTTTTATTTTTTATCTCATTACAACAAGAAACGGAAGAGTTTCTGCACTAAATTCACGTTAAATCATATTAAAAGTAACGATAAGTAAAAAGCTTCTCGTCAAAAAACGAACTTATTCTCAACCAATGAACAGTCCTCTCAAATGACAAGAAGCAAATCATACTACCTTCTATATATTATTCAAATAATTGATTACTTCTACAACCTTGCCATTTCGTATAAATATTCTCGGCACCCGGAAGCTTATCGTTGCAATAATTTCATAATTAATAGTCCCGGAATATTCAGCAACCTCAGTAGCACTAATATACTCATCACCTTGTCTTCCAATAAGCGTAACTTTCGTACCAAGAGGCACTTCACAAGGAAGGTGTATCATGAATTGATCCATCGTTACTCGCCCTACAATCGGTACCCTTTTGCCATTTACAAGCACTTCAAATCCTTGTAATCTTCTAAGCCACCCATCCGCATACCCAATTGCAACGGTCGCAATCCATTCTTCCGTTTTCGTTCGATAAGTGACGTTATAACTAATCCCATCCCCTTTAATCACCTGCTTAATATGTGCAACTTTCGTATGCAGTGATAGCGCTGGTTCTAATTGAAACGGTAAAAAAGGGCGTATTTCTACAGACGGGGATAACCCATACATCGCAATGCCAATTCGTACTGCATTAAATGTAATCCCTTGAAAACGTAGCGTTGCAGCACTATTAGCTGTATGAACAAACTTAGGATCCACTCCGAATTCTTTCAACCAACTTAACTGCTCCAAAAATGTGTTATATTGCTTATCGAAGTAAGAAGTCTCCACCTCATCCGCTGTTGCAAAATGTGTATAAACTCCTTCTAATTCTAAAAACGGTGCACCTTCTAAACTCTTTAAAAAGCCTTTTAATTCTTTACGTTCGCGTATCCCAATTCTCCCCATACCACTATCGAAATTAATATGGTACTTCATTGTAGACGAACCATCCCAAAGTTTGATTGCTTCATCTACCCATTCTTTTTGAAAAACAGTTAACGCCACATCATTTTCAGCAGCTACATTGACATCACGAGGCGGAGAAGGACCTAACACTAAAATTGGCACAGTAATACCAGCCCTTCGAAGCACTAAAGCTTCATCTAAAAAGGCAACCGCTAACCTTGTCGCCCCTGCTTCTAATGCCGTTTTGGCTACCGGTACATAATCGTGTCCATATGCATTGGCTTTAACTACAGCAAAAATCTCTACATCACTTGGAATGAAATTTTTAATATGTGTAATATTGTTATAGATCGCATCTAAATCCACTTCCACCCAAGTGTCACGGTAAAATGGTGCTTCTTCCATAAATACACTTCCTTATACACGATATGCGAAGCTTATTCTTTTATATGCTTCTTTTATGAAATCCACCCTTCAAACTAAGAAAAGACGTGGTGCACATATATCACCACGTCTAAGAAGTTTACTTCACTTGCTTCTCTGTAACTGAACGAGCAACCATTAATAGCTCCTTCGGCTCTAAACCTTTAGACACGAGCATATATTCTACTCCGTTATGCGACCATGTTAAAGAGTCTTTCGTCAATGCACCAATTGTAAATCCGAGATCAACCAATTCTCCGCTCACACTGATCGCTGACGAAGCTTCTGCAACTTTTGCCTTTTCTTGTATTAAAGTAAAGGATTTCTTACTTCCAGTGTATGTGAGTATCGCACGCTTGCCACTGTCTGTCTTCAACTCTTTTTCATCTTTCAAAACCATACCTTGCGGCGTATCACGCGGATACAAAATAGCAAATGGTTTATCTTCTTTCGCTGTCGTTTGAACATCTACTTGCGCTCTAGACATATTTTGTTTCGTATCAAATGCACCTTTATCAAATTTCGCATCAAATTTCACTTTTGAGAAATCTACTTTCACAAGAACATTTTGATCATTATCCATTAACTTTACCGAAACTGGTGTTAAATCACTTTTCTTCAACGTAATCTCTTGTTTCGGTAACATGTTTTGATGTTGATAGTTTGTTTTCGTTTTAAAAATATAATACTTATCTGTTTTTTCAAAAGTAAGGTTTTTCTTATCCTGCAAAATATCTCTCACAAGGGATTCATATAAGTAAGCCTGGCTACTATTTTGCGGCCAATCACTTTGGAAACGGAAACTCTTATTAAGCGCTGGAGTTAATACAAATACCCCTTCTTCATTTCTTAAAATAATTTGGCTTTGATCTTTTTTCGCATTTTGCAAATTCACACGATAAAAAGAAGGTTCTTTATGCCATATTTCTACCTTATACTCCTGAGGCTCATTCCCTGTTTTAATAGATAATTTTGCTTCAGCTTGATAACTTTTCATCCCTTTGACTTTCGCCTCTAAATCTCTCACAACATCATCTTGTTTCTTTTCCATACAACCGGCCAACACAAAAACGGTTAACAAACCGACAAGAACTAAAAACAGACGCCTTTTCATCACTTCAGCCCCTTTGCCCCTATAAATGAATGGAAGATGTGCCTTCCTTATCGCTACCACAAATATATGAGACAAAGATATAAAATATGCAGACTAGCGTGACGAGCTTTCTAAAACAACTTGAGCGACAGCAAATTCCCTACTATGACTAATTGATAAATGAACAATATGCTCTGTACTTGCAATAAGAATAGGCTTACCTCTATCATCGTTTCTTACTTCAATATCTAAAAAACTTACTTCTTTCCCGATACCCGTCCCTACCGCTTTTGAATATGCCTCTTTTGCTGCAAATCTTCCGGCCACAAACTCTGTAAGACGACTTCCCTTCAGCTCCTTAGCAACATTACGTTCACTTTCAGTTAAAATACGTTCCATAAATTTAAGCTTTCCATCTAGCATTTTTTCAATTCGATTCAATTCAATAATATCGATTCCAATCCCTACAATCATTTCAAAATCCCCTTCTTCTATTTAGCTTTCTTTTTTCATATTGTAAGAATAACAGAGAATCTTTCTGATGCAAAAGGAGTGATACTCACAACATGCTAATACCATATGCCCGCATTTCCTTACAACCAATCGTCATCGCTTTACTTCTCATACAATTAGTCATGTTTATGTTAGGCGACTTTTTTCTCTTTCCACTGGCAGCCTATAATGAATATATCGCTAAAGGAGAATGGTGGCGTCTCATAACTTCCTTACTTGTACATGTAGACTTACAACATTTTCTTTCTAATAGTATTTGTTTATTTGTGCTTGGCTCTTCTATTGAAAAACAACTAGGGCACTTTTCTTTCATCATTATTTTTTTCCTTTCTGGCATTCTTGGAAATATTTCTTCTTATCTTATTATGCCTCTTGAATATATTCATGCCGGAGCATCTGGCGGTATTTTCGGATTGCTAGGTGCACAATTATTTCTACTGTATAGTCGATATCGTTCTTCCAATCCAAGAGACATCGCTATTTTTTCAATTATGATATGTATATTACTACTATTCACTTTCTTCAATCCCTCTGCTAATCCTATCAGCCATTTAACAGGATTGATCATTGGTGGTATTTGCACCCCTTTATTAATAAAGTGAAACTTTAATCAGTGGGGGGTCCATCCCCACTGATTATTAACCCTCACCAATCGGGCTTTTACGAGCAGCCCTACTCCCACCTCCCCCTCGTATTCACCAATTTTTAAGGTGGGAGTCTTACTGCCCGCAAATAGCGGGGCAAAAACTCGATGGTGCAGAGCTCATTTAATATAAAAGCTCGCACCATCGACAATTTCCACATCTGTTTGTTCACTTAAATCTCTCATGAGTTGAAATAAAGACTCATCCTTCTTCTTCGCTTCAATCATACAATCAATTTGCGGAACACTTCCCTTTATCTTTTTTAAAAAAGATAAAAAAGTATCTACATCAATAAAGTCCGCATGCGCTCTCGGGTCTTTTCCCTCTCTAGGGCTAGAAATGTGCATTTTCACTGGTAACAAAGACGATTCCCACGTATGTACAACACGGGCCCAATCTTCATGCCAATCTTCTCGATCATGATTCATCATATGGTGATGCAAATCGAACACGACTGGAATATCTAATTTCTCACCTAAATACAATGTTTCTTCTAAAGAAAATGTCGTGTCATCATTTTCTAATATAATCATCTCTTGTATACCTCTCGGAACACTCGACCAATTTTCTATAAAGCGTTCTAATGCGAGCTCCTTATCTTTATAACCTCCACCCACATGTAATACACATCGTTGTTTATGTTCAATTCCCATACCTTTTAATAATTTTTTATGCATTTGTAATGTCTTTACAGATTGTTTAAAAATACTCTCCTCAGGTGAATTGAGTACAACAAAATGATCTGGATGAAAATCAATACGCATATTCATTCGAATAGCGTATTCACCTAGTACTTTTAAATTTTCTTTTAATGGGCGAATATAGTTCCAGTCTAACAACTCCTCATGATTCGCTAAAGGAATCAACTTGGAACTTAGTCGAAAGAACGATATATCATGTCCTCTATTATGCTTTAATAACCGTAAACAGTTTTCCAAATTCGAATTCGCAATTCTTTCAAGCTTACGAATCGCCGCTTCTCGATCATCTATTTTTTGAAACTGCGCGTACGTCATCGTTTGAGATGGAGATGCGTTTTTCAAATGTACACTCATTGCGACATACCCAAGCCTTACAAGCATGTAGCACCTCATTTCTACACAAGTTATTATGTAGTATGTACAATTACAGAAATAAAAAAAGAGAATGCCGGCAAAGGGCATTCTCTTTTTTTATTATTAAGCTTGTGGCTTACGGCTATGATGTTTTCTTTCACCGCGTCCGTTTGAAGATCCTGGGCGACCTTGACCTTCTCCACGACGACCACGGTTACCATCACGGCTACCTTCACGATTACGATCACGGTTACCGTCGCGATTACGACCATCACGGTTACGGTCACGGTTACGACCATCGCCACCGCGTCCATCACGACTACGATTACGGTTACCATCACGGTATCCGCCTCCGTTACCGCCGCGTTTTTTAGAACCGCCACCTCTTGAAACAACTGGTGGTTCTGACGTTAAAGCGATTGGAGTTGTATCTGGCTCTTTTGTCATCATTTTTAAAGCAGCAGCTACTACTGTTACAGAATCATTTTCTTCTAACATTTCTTCTGCAATACGCTTGTAGTATGCTAAGTTTTCATTTTCAATTGTGCTTTGAAGCTTTTCAGCGATTAAACGTTGTTGACCTTCTAGTGCCTCGTCAAGTGTCGGTGCATCCATACGGTCCATTTTACGTTTTGTTGTACGCTCGATATTTTTTAATTGTCCTGATTCACGTGGCGTTACAAATAGCATTGCAATACCTTTTTTACCCGCACGACCAGTACGGCCAATACGGTGAACGTATGATTCTGGATCTTGTGGAATATCGAAGTTATATACGTGTGTTACGCCTGAAATATCAAGACCACGTGCAGCAACGTCTGTTGCAACAAGAACTTCGATAGAACCTTCTTTAAATTTACGTAGTACAGACATACGTTTCGCCTGAGTTAAATCACCATGGATACCTTCTGCAGCATAACCACGTAAGTTTAATGCTTCTGATAATTCATCAACACGACGCTTCGTACGACCGAATACAATCGCAAGTTCTGGAGATTGAATATCTAGTAAGCGTGTTAATACGTCAAACTTTTTCTTTTCTTGCACTTCTAAATAGAACTGCTGAATGTTTGGCATTGTTACTTCTTTTGCTTTTACTTTGATGTGTTGAGGCTCAGTCATGAAACGCTCAGCAATACGACGGATTGGATCTGGCATTGTTGCTGAGAATAATAATGTTTGATGCGTTTCTGGCACATCTGTTAAAATTGCTTCAATGTCTTCAATGAAGCCCATGTTTAACATTTCATCCGCTTCGTCAAGAACAACTGTCTCTACGTTTTGTAGACGAAGTGTTTTACGGTTAATATGATCTAAAATACGACCCGGCGTACCAACAATAATGTGTGGGTGTTTTTTTAGAGCACGAATTTGGCGGTTAATATCTTGACCACCGTAAATTGGTAAAATACGAACGCGTTTATGTTTACCAATTTTGTATAGCTCTTCTCCAACTTGGATTGCTAATTCACGCGTTGGCGCGATAACAATACCTTGTACTGATTCTTTATTTGTATCCACTTTGTCTAATAGTGGTAATCCGAATGCTGCCGTTTTCCCTGTACCTGTTTGTGCTTGCCCAATAATATCTTTACCTTGCAATGCATGAGGAATTGTTTCAGCTTGAATCGGCGTAGCCTCTTCAAAGCCCATACTTTCAACAGATTGCAGTAAAGACTCACTTAATCCTAATTCTCGAAATGTTGTCAATGTTACTTCTCCTTTTCTATCCTATACTTATCATTTAAAAAAAGGCGTTTTCCGAATTTGCGGAAAAGCCCTTTTCCTGAATGCTCACGTATATAAACGGGCGTATATTCTTCGCGAAAATACTTCTAAACGTTATTACACTTTATCAATTATAAGTTTTGTATGTGTAAAAAGCAAACCCAACTGTTACCTTATTTTCATATTCAGAGTTTTTTTCTTCACTTTTATTTTTTTATATTTACTGTAAGCGCTTATTATAAGTTTCTTCTATTTTCGTAGCTATCATCCCTATTTATATACTCCAATTATTTCAACATCGTAATTACTTCTTCCAATTTCATCCCGCGAGATGCTTTTATTAATACAACATCTTTCGCGTCGACTACTGCTTGCAACTCTTTTACTAACTCTTCTTTATTATCATACGCCTTTACACGTTCATTAGGGAAATTAATTTTTGCGCCTTCAGCAATTTGAGCCCCTAATTTACCATATGTGAACACATATGCGATTTTTGCTGGATCGATTAATTTACCTACTTCATAATGAAATTGTACTTCTTGATTTCCAAGCTCTAGCATATCCCCAAGCACAACAATCTTTTTAGCAAATCCATCTAAACCATTCATTAAGTGGAATGCTGCTTCCATAGCCGTAGGACTTGCATTATAAGCATCGTTGATAATTGTTAATCCACTGTTTGTTTTTACAATTTCCATACGCATGCCTGTCATTTGAAGCGTTACTAAACCTTCTTTCATCTCTTCCCACGTTACACCAAAATGTTTCGCAATTGCCATAGAAGCAAGCGTATTATACACATTGTGTTTCCCTAATACTGGTAGATAGAATGAAATATTTTCTTCTCTATTCATTTTAAAGTGTGTCCCAGTTGCTTGTAACGTTACAGTCGTTGGATAGTAATCATTTGCTCTAGCATCACCAAACGTAACTGTTTCAGCTATTAAATTCATTTCAGGAACACGATTCGTTAATAACGGCTCATCTCCGTTATATACGAACACTCCACCTTCTTGTAATCCTGTCACAATTTCTAATTTCGCTTCAGCAATAGCCTCACGAGATCCTAAATCCATTAAATGTGCCTCACCAATGTTCGTAATGATAGCTGCATTTGGACGGGCTAACTTAGATAGGAATTCAATTTCCCCGCGGCTTGACATTCCCATTTCTAATACAGCTACTTCTGTATTTTCTTCTAAGTTTAAAATAGTAAGAGGTAGCCCGATATGATTATTGAAGTTTCCTTCTGTTTTTTGAACTTTGAATTTTGTCGCAAGAAGACTTGTTACAATATCTTTTGTAGATGTTTTACCGTTACTACCTGTCACACCAATAACTTTAACATCCAATTGATCGCGATAGTTTTTCGCTAACATTTGCAATGCTGATAGTGTGTCTTCTACAAAAATAACTGGAAGATTCTCAGGCGGATTCGCTACATCTTTCATCCATAACGTCGCTACTGCTCCATTTTCAACAGCTTTATCTACAAAAGCATGTCCATCGAAACGTTCACCTTGAATCGGAACATATAGATTTCCTTTTTCGATTTTTCTCGTATCAATAGACACTCCTTGTATAGTAGTTCCCTCATATTGCTCTGCTAATCCCGTACCATTTATCATCTGTTCTACTTGTTTTAACGTTCGCTTTATCATGAAAACACTCCTTACATAGAGGAAGCACTATTCCTGCGAATAGTGCCTCCTCCTTTTTTGTTAGATTGTATATTTAATTTTTTGTTTTTCTTCGTGACGATCAATTGCTAAACGAATTAGCTCTTCAATTAATTCCGGATACGGCAATCCAGTATGTTGCCATAGTAGAGGGAACATACTAAACGGCGTAAATCCTGGCATCGTATTCACTTCGTTTATATATACTTCTCCATCTTGCGTTAAGAAGAAATCAGCTCTTGTTAAGCCAGCGCCGTCTAACGATTGGAATGCAATAATCGCATCTCGCTTAATAACGTTAGATTCTTCTTCTGTCATTTCAGCTGGGATAATTAACGCTGTATCACCATCGATGTATTTCGACTTATAATCATAGAAGTCTTTTTTCGGTACGATTTCACCTACAACTGAACATTTCGGCTCATCATTACCTAGTACACCAACTTCTACTTCACGTCCAACGATATTTTCTTCCACAATAATTTTACGGTCAAATTGGAACGCCTCTTCAAATGCATTCTCAAGTTCTTCACGGTTTTTACACTTATTAATACCAACACTTGAACCAAGGTTTGCTGGTTTTACAAAGCAAGGATATCCTAATACTTCTTCTACTTTTTCATATGCTGTTTCACGATCTTTTTCCCATGCGCTACGAATGAATGATGCATATTTTGCTTGTTTCAATCCAGCTTCTGCAAAGATGTTTTTCATAACAACTTTATCCATACCAGCTGCAGATGCTAAAACACCATTTCCAACATAAGGAATGTTCATTAATTCTAATAATCCTTGAACCGTTCCATCTTCACCATTTGGTCCATGTAGTAATGGGAAAATAACGTCGATAGCATTTTCCTCAGAAGCTGCAGATGGAATAATTTCTGTGCTTAATGATAACGGAGAAATCGCATTTTCTGCACCGCTCATTTTTAGAACTTCAACATCTGTTACTTCGCCTTCAATACGCTCACCACGAACCCATTGACCTTGTTCTGTAATATAAATTGGATGAATCTCGAATTTATCTTGATTTAATGCTTTAATAGCAGCAAGAGCCGTTTGTAGCGAAACTTGATGCTCAGCTGATTTTCCACCATATAATAAACCTAATTTAATTTTTGTCACTGAAATCACCCTAACCAATTGTTTTCATTTTTCTATTTTAGCACTTTTTATAAAAATAGGTAGTTCCTATTTGAAATAAAATGTAACTTCCACAAATAATTAAATGACACCACTTATTGGTTTTCTACACTTCTCCACTTAACTTTCTTCATAAATATATAAAGTGAAACTTTAATCAGTGGGGGTCTTACTGCCCATTAAAGTGGGATAAAATCGCAACCCAATCTAGTTATGTACCTAAAATATGTAGAAATCTCCTTTTTGTGTATGTCATCTACTTATTAAGAAGATTGTTTGGTCAGTGTGCTCTTTTGCCTTTGTTCAACGAGACGATCTAAAGAAACATATACAATACCTGCAACTACACATCCTACAGCTAAAATTGTAAATAGCAAGTGGCCAAGTAATTGATCTAATAAAAAACCTCCAAGAAGTGGACCGAATGCGCTTCCTGTAATCCACTGTAAACTCGCAGCTCCCATATAAGTCCCTCTCAAATGTTCAGGAGCTAAATTTGCTACAAACGTCATCTGTACAGGCGACATAATCATCTCACCTAACGTATATACGGCATACACAAGCATTAGTGTTATTAAAATAACTGTAACATTCGCATCAAATTCCCCAAACCACTTCGGTAACCACCCTATAAAAAATAATCCAATCCCAAACAAACATGCACCATATAACATCGTCTTTCCAACAGGCTTATCTGTGGCCCATTTTGAAATTTGAAATTGGAACAACACAACTAATAATCCGTTTAGCGCCATTAAATATGGGTATGGATTGTTAGTTCCAAAAATATCCTTCATTTCATTATCAAAGTGCAGTGGCAACATGCCTTCTGTTTGAGAAAATCCCATCGAAATAATGATACCTGCTAATAAATAAATCATTAATGCTTTATCTCGCAATACAATTTTCCACACTGCTCCTGATTCCTTTTCTTTATCCTCTTCTTTACTCGTACTCTTTGGCATTGTCTCTTGAATAAGAATGAATACAAGTAATGCATAAAATAACATCGTAGACGAGGCAATAATAAACACGAGGTTCTTCGACAACATAACTACCGAAGCGCCCATTATTGGGCCAATTGCTGCACCTATATTGTGCCCCATTCGTAGTAAACCATATGCTTCTGTTCTTTTTTCTGGCGCTGTTACATCCGCAACCATCGCTGATGCAGCTGGATGAAATAACGAGTTACTTAATCCTAAAAAAACAGATAAAATCGCATAAGGAATAAATCCTTCTATAAATAAAAAACCGAGCATTAATACCGCATTACTCGTCATCGAAAATATCATAATCGGCTTTCTTCCATATATATCAGCAATTCTTCCCCCTATAATTGATCCAAAGCTTGCAGCAATTGGAGAAAGCGCCATAATAACTCCAACCTGTAATAATGAATCTACCTTATCTTTTAAATATAATGCAAAAAAAGGCATCAACATCATCATTGCAATTCCATTTAACGTCTCACCAATAAACCGTATCCATACGTTACGGTCCATCTCCCTTAACTCACGCCACGTGTTTTTCATCATTCCCCCCCTTTGTTCACCACCAATTATCTTATAACACATTCAGAAAAATGTAAATTTTCAGAACAAAAAATCCACCCTAACAGAATTAGGATGGATTTTTCTACTTATAAATTTGCTACATCGTCTTCGTCTTTACTATTATTTAACGCACTATGTTTTCGGCTATATAAGAAGTAAACCGCAATACCGATAACCATCCATATACCAAAACTAATCCAAGCTGTTCCGGATAATTGAAGCATTAAGTATAAACAAAAAATTACCGTTAACGCTGGTAAAAATGGTACAAGCGGCGCCTTAAATGCTCTTGGTAAATCAGGATGAGTTCTTCTCATTACAATAACAGCAACAGCTACAAGTGCAAAGGCTGATAAAGTCCCCATATTTACAAGATGCGCCAATACATTTAAATCTATTAATCCTGAAATAAGTGCTGCAATAATTCCCGTTGTCCATGTATTTAAAAACGGTGTTTTAAATTTAGGGTGAACTTTAGCAAGACGCTTCGGCAATAATCCATCTCTACTCATTGCATACGAAACACGTACTTGCCCATACATCATAACTAACATTACTGTCGTAATCCCTGTAATTGCTCCTACCGAAATTACTCCAGCCAAACCATCTTGTCCAATAAATTGAAGTGCAAAAGCAACTGGATCTGATATATTTAGCTGTCCGTATGGAACAATTCCTGTCAAAATAAGTGAAACAACAATATAAAGAACCGTACAAATTAATAAAGATGCAATAATGCCAATTGGTAAATCACGTTGCGGGCGTTTCACTTCTTCTGCTGCCGTTGAAACTGCATCAAACCCTATGAATGCAAAGAACACTGTAGCAGCTCCAGCCATTACACCATCTAAACCAAACGGCATAAAAGGTGTCCAGTTTTCAGGCTTCACATAATTAAAACCAGCAAAGATAAAAATAAGAACTACTGCTATTTTAATGAATACCATAATATTATTTACACGTGCACTTTCACGAACACCTCTAGATAAAAGAACTGTCATCACTAAAATAATTAGAACTGCAGGTAAATCAATTATTCCACCCTTTCCTGTTCCTGGGGCTGAGGAGAGAATGGTAGGAATATGGATTCCAAATCCCTTTAATAAAGATTGGAAATACGCAGACCAACCGTTTGCCACAGCAGATGTAGCAAGTAAATACTCCAGCATTAAGTCCCATCCAATTAAAAATGCGAATACTTCTCCCATCGTCGCATATGTGTACGTATACACACTGCCTGAGACAGGAACTGAAGAAGCAAATTCAGCATAACAAAATGCAGCAAAGGCACAAGCTAACGCGGCTATCGCAAATGATAATATAATAGCTGGTCCAGAATGTTTCGCTGCTACCACGCCCGTTAGAACAAAAATACCAGTTCCAACAATCGCCCCGATTCCAAGCATCGTTAAATCCAATGCGCCCAATGTTCTTGCTAACGTCTTTTGTTTACTCTCTTGCATTAACTTTGCAATAGGCTTCTTTTGAAAAATTTGCTTCATAGCATGCTCCTCCAAGTTTTAAATTTTCTGAAAATTTTTAATTCGCTTTTTCATTTTACCCATAGCACTTTTCTTAGTCAATACTTTTGTCGAAATAAGTAGAAATTCTTATGAATACGCATTCTCTTTATCCTTCTTTCCATATATCTTTCTATAACTTTTTTTGGTATTATTATACATGTCGATTCCATAAAAGAGGCATGCTCACTTATTGAGCATGCCTCTTTTTACTTATTTCACAGTATATGAACCCTCTTCAATCCAGCTATACATATATTTTTCATCTTCTGTTTCATGTGCTTGTTTTACAATACGAAGTGGACGGAATGTGTCTATCATAACAGCTAGTTCGAGTGTTTCTTTCTTCCCTATACTTCCCTCTGTTTTCCCAGGATGTGGCCCATGAGGAATTCCGCTCGGATGAAGTGTAATAGAACCTTCTTCTACACCTTTCCGGCTCATAAAGTTTCCTTCTACATAGTACAGTACTTCATCACTATTCACGTTACTATGATAATATGGTGCCGGAATAGATTCTGGATGATAGTCGTATAAACGTGGTACGAAAGAGCAAATAACGAAATTGTGACCTTCGAACGTTTGATGTACTGGAGGTGGCTGATGAATACGGCCTGTAATTGGTTCAAAGTCCTCTATATTAAAGACCCATGGATATAAATAACCATCCCATCCAACTACATCTAACGGATGGTGCCCTAAAACATGCTTATGCATATATCCTCTCGACTTTGTCATTACAACAAACTCACCTTTGTCATCATATGTCTCTAATTTTTCAGGGCCACGAATATCCCTCTCACAAAACGGACTATGCTCTAACAATTGTCCGTATTCATTACGATAGCGACGTGGCGTTGTAATTTGGCTATTTGCCTCTACAACAAGAAACTTAGTCTCTCCTTCATCTGGAATAACACGATAGATCGTTCCAATTGGAATCGTTACATAATCACCTTTTCTATAGTGAATCGTCCCAAACATCGTTTCAATTTTTCCTGTTCCGTAATGAACAAACAACATTTCATCTCCATCACCATTACGGTAGAAATAATCCATTTTTTCTGTTGGACTCACTACTCCAATTAACAAATCTTCATTTCCAAGTATGAAGTTTCTTCCACTTATTGCATCACCATTTTTTTTATTTTCTTTCGTGCGGAAGTGGCGATGAGCAAGAGCTACATCTTTTTCATACTGCAACTGACAAGAATGCGATAATGCCGAATGCGATACTTCGGTTGGCATATAATGATGATACAAAATAGATTGTGTACCAGAAAAACCTTTCGTTCCCATTACTTGTTCGCGATAAAGCGACCCATCTTTTTTACGGAATTGTACATGTCGTTTATGAGGTAGCTCCCCCATGTGACGATAAAACATGCCCATCACCTGCTTCCATTTCTTTTTTGACCGTATTACGTAATGTACCTAAACCAGTAATCGTAAGCTCTACAACATCTCCATCTTGCAGCCACTCTTCCGTACCCAGTTCTAAAATACAACCTGTTCCTACTGTCCCAGAACCAATCACATCGCCTGGATATAACGTAACGTCTTCCGAAGCACGTTCAATCATTTCAGCAAATGTATAGTAAATATCTTGGAAGTTCCCCTTTGATAATAACTTTCCATTTACATGAGCAGTCATCTCTAACTCATAACGGTCACCGTTACGATAAACATCTAATTCCTCTTTCGTAACAAGGTGCGCTCCTAATGAAGTTGCAAAATCTTTTCCTTTCGCTGGACCGAGTCCTACCTTCATTTCTGTTGCTTGTAAGTCCCTTGCACTCCAGTCATTCATAATACAATAACCAAAAATGTATTCCTCGGCTTGCTCACGAGAAATATTGCATCCTTCTTTCCCAATTACGCAAGCAATCTCTAGCTCATAATCAAGTTTTTTAGATTTCTTCGGACCGATTACAAAATCATCCGGACCAATTACAGCACGATGGTTCGTAAAATAAAAAACCGGTATATCGTACCATTCAGGTACAACATCTAGCCCTCTTCGGCCACGAGCTGTTTTTACATGCTGTTCAAACGCGTAAAAATCCCGAATACTACTCGGATTAGGAATTGCCGCCGCTAATTTTACTTCCTCTAAGGAATATATCCCCTTTTCCGGATTCTTAATATTACGTAATACTTCTACATACTCATCCGCTTTCTCTAAAAAGGCGAACATAGAAGAAGGTAATTTCCCATCACTAGCAAGATTCATATCAATTACTTTGTCACCTTCAAGCCATCCCGCTCGCATTTCTTTTGAAGGAAGACGAAATGTAACAAATTTCATCATGATTCCTCCCTATGAAAATGAAATTTCCACCAACAAAAGAATTCTTGTTGGTGGATATAAATTTTATAAATTTCCGCGACGCTCTTGTTCTCTTTCAATTGATTCGAATAATGCTTTAAAGTTTCCTTCTCCAAATCCGCGAGAACCTTTACGTTGAATGATTTCAATAAATAAAGTTGGACGATCTACAATTGGCTTCGTAAAGATTTGTAGTAAGTATCCTTCCTCATCGCGATCTACTAAGATCTTTAATTCTTTTAACTTATCAATTTCCTCATCAATTTTTCCAACTCGTGCACTTAACTCATCATAGTAAGTATCTGGTGTATCTAAAAACTCCACACCATTTGCACGAAGCGCTTCTACTGTTTTAACGATATCATTTGTTAGTAAAGCAAGATGTTGTACACCTGCTCCATTGTAGAACTCTAGATATTCTTGAATTTGTGATTTTCTCTTTCCATCTGCTGGCTCATTAATTGGGAACTTAATACGACTTCCATTTGTCATAACCTTCGACATTAATGCTGAATACTCTGTACTAATATCATCATCATCAAAATGGATCATTTGTTTAAAGCCCATAACGTTCTCGTAATAACTAACCCACTCTTCCATTTTTTCAACATTACCAACTACATGGTCTACAGCAATTAAACCTGACTCTTCAAACGGAATATCAAACTCAGCCTTTTGAAATCCTGGCATAAATGTTCCTTTATAATTTTTACGCTCTACAAGCGTGTGAATTGTATCACCATACGTACCAATAACTGCTTTTTTCAATGTACCGTGCTCGTCTGTTAACTCTACAGGTGGCGCAATTGCGACGGCACCACGTTTCACTGCTTCCGAGTATGCTTTATCAACATCGTCAACAAGTAATGCCACATCTTTCACACCATCACCATGAGTCTTTACAAACTCTGCAATACGATTGTCGCTACTTAAAGACCCAGACACAACGAAACGCATATTTTTTTGCACAAGAACATAAGATACTTTCTCACGGTTACCAGTTTCCAATCCAGAGTAAGCCACAATTTTGAATCCGAATGCTCTCGCAAGGTAATAACTTGATTGCTTTGCATTTCCTACGTAAAATTCCAAATGATCTACATCACGTACTGGAAAAAAGTCCTCCATTTGTGCAGCTAGCGTATCCATAGATTTTTGTTTCATAAAATCCTCATCCCCCTGTAAATAGATTAAATGGTCCATAATTAAAACCAACCGAAAACGCTTCCAACATCAATTAATAGAAATTAGTTAGCAAGCTAACAAATTCTGACCTTTAAAATTTTCTATCTTTTCTGTCAAATTCCTCTTTTTTTCTTACATATAAAATTCGACTTTTTTCTCTTTAAAATAAAGGAAGGTTATTCATACTTGGAGGGATATATAGAAGAAAACAAAAAAGACCCCAACATATTAACTGCTTACTAATATGCTAGAGTCTTTATTTTTTTTGAATGATTGTATTTATATGTCTCATACTAATACTTTTGCAAGGAATAGAATAAATGATGTTAATACTACCGCTCCACCTAATGATCCTAATAAATCTGTTTTTGTTACTTGTAACACCTGTTCACTGTTCATATTCCTCATTCTCCTTTCATTTTGTATGATTTAAAACTTTTATTATACTAATACACTTGATAGAAATACGATTAATGCTGTTAATACTACTGCTCCACTTGCTGATCCTACGAAGTCACCTTTTGTTACTT
>NZ_MAOE01000018.1 GCF_001884185.1 Bacillus albus | reverse complement strand
GTAACTTCTGGCTTCTCTAACTCTTTTGGCTCTTCTGTTACTTTCGGTTCTTCCGGCTTTTCTTCTTTTATTTCTTCTGTTGTTTCTTCTTCAACTTGCTCTTCTTCTGGTGTTACATGGATTTCCGGTTTTTCTGTAACTTCTGGCTTCTCTAACTCTTTTGGCTCTTCTGTTACTTTCGGTTCTTCCGGCTTTTCTTCTTTTATTTCTT
>NZ_MAOE01000017.1 GCF_001884185.1 Bacillus albus | reverse complement strand
GATTAAATGTGAATCTGAAATAAAGTAACGATTTTTTGAGGGGAGAAAAGTAAATGTTTATAGAAGCAGAAAGATTACTAATACGGAAATTTGAATTCAAGGATTGGGAAGCTGTTCATGAGTATACATCAGATAGCAATGTTATGAAATACATACCTGAAGGGGTTTTTACTGAAGAAGATACAAGAAACTTTGTAAATAAAAATATGGGT
>NZ_MAOE01000016.1 GCF_001884185.1 Bacillus albus | reverse complement strand
TAGCTAGAATTCATGAATACATATCAAATGCTAGAAAAGATTACTTAGACAAAATCTCAACTGAAATCATCAAAAACCACGATGTTATCGGTATAGAGGATTTGCAAGTATCGAATATGTTAAAAAATCGTAAGTTAGCAAAAGCAATTAGTGAAGTATCTTGGTCACAGTTTCGAACCATGTTGGAATATAAAGCAAAATGGTATGGTAAACAAGTCATTGTCGTATCGAAAACATTTGCTTCCAGCCAATTATGTTCTTGCTGTGGATATCAAAATAAAGACGTTAAAAATCTAAACCTACGTAAATGGGACTGTCCTTCTTGTCGTACACACCATGATAGGGATATTAACGCAAGTATCAATATAAAGAATGAAGCAATAAGACTTCTAACCGCAGGGACTGCGGGGTTAGCCTAATCAATTAGAGTTCGATAGAACTTTTTACTTAGGAATCCCTCACTTCTAAACGAAGTGAAAGTGGGGGTAGTTCAA
>NZ_MAOE01000015.1 GCF_001884185.1 Bacillus albus | reverse complement strand
ACACGCTGTGCTTTCGCCAACTTATCTTCTAATGATCGGAAAAACTTCGGATTTTCATAGGGTTTCCCATCTGACAAAATAGCGAAATCTTTGAGTCCTACATCTATCCCAATGTAAGAATGTGTTTTCGGAAGTTCTTGTACTTCTGTTTCAACTAATAGTGACACAAAATATCTGCCAGAAGGGTTCCGTCTAACAGTCGCATTTACAATACGTCCCGTTATTTCACGACTTTTGGCAAATCGAACAAGACCTAGTTTTGGCAATTTTATTTTGTTTCCTACAATGGCAATGTTTTCATTTGTTTGTTTTGTGGTATAAGATTGTACGTTATTTTTCTTGGATTTGAAACGGGGGGCACTATTTTGTTTTTTGAAAAATCGTGTATACGCATCCGCAAGGTTGCGAACAGACGACTGAATCGCAATACTATCCACTTC
>NZ_MAOE01000014.1 GCF_001884185.1 Bacillus albus | reverse complement strand
TGTTTGTTTCGTTCAGTTTTCAAAGAACTACTTAGTCGCTCATTTGCGACTTCCTTATGTTAACATCTTCATTTTTTAATGTCAACTAAGTTTTTCATTTTCTTTTTTGCCGTTTTCTGCGTTTCCGCATCAGCGACGGTTATTAATATATCATGTAGTACATACAGGGTCAATACTTTTCATAAAAAAATTTCACATCCCGTTAAAACTTTAAAAACATGTTCCAAAAATCATTAAAGTCTCCCTTCATTCTTCATCACATTCCGTATTTCCTATCTTATCACTTTAGCACGTTTTCGAACGATCGAAAATTCTAAATTTTATGTTATATTATTGTTATAAGGAGTGGTGAGAATGAGCATTAAGTATTCAAACAAAATCAATAAAATCCGGACCTTTGCATTAAGTTTAGTATTTATCGGCCTCTTCATTGCATACTTAGGAGTCTTTTTCCGTGAAAACATTATTATTATGACAACATTTATGATGGTTGGCTTTTTAGCTGTTATCGCTAGTACTGTCGTTTACTTTTGGATCGGTATGCTATCCACTAAAACTGTACAAATCATTTGTCCAAGCTGCGATAAACCTACAAAAATGCTCGGCCGCGTTGACGCATGTATGCATTGCAATCAACCTTTAACAATGGATCGAAATCTAGAAGGAAAAGAATTTGATGAGAAATATAATAAGAAGAGCTATAAGTCATAGGTATATATGGGGACAATGCATCCTTACAAAATTAGGTTGTGTACTGAACATTTTAAATCCTTCTGAACCTAACATAAGAAAGAGGGAGACGTAAACGTCTCCCTCTTTCTTTATTATATATTACGCCTTATGACACTCTGGACAAACGCCATAAATTTCTAAGCGATGACTATTAATAACGAAGCCTGTCGTTTTCGCAGCTTCCTCTTCAAGCTGTTCCAAACCCCCATAAGGAAAATCAACAATCTTACCACATTTTTCGCAAATCACATGATAATGTTGACTTGTAACATAATCAAATCTACTTGAAGCGTCTCCATAAGTTAATTCCTTTACAAGTCCAACCTCTTTAAATACACGTAAGTTATTATAAACAGTTGCAACACTCATATTTGGAAACTTACCTTCTAATGCTTTATAAATGTCATCCGCTGTTGGGTGCGTCATAGATTCCACAAGGTACTCTAAAATAGCATGACGCTGTGGAGTAATGCGTACACCCGTATTTTTCAGCATTTCTAGCGCTTCTTTTAATTCTTCTTTGACCACCGTCATGCACCCCGATTCTATACGGATTATTATTTTATAATTCTTATAAAGAGTGTACTCCTTTTCTTATAAATCGTCAATATTTCTACTATAAGTATGTGGTTTATTTTTGTACATAGCCTTATTCTTATATATCTTTCCCCATTTTCTATACATTTACATAGAAAAAAAGTGCGACATAATCGCACTTGGAATACTATCATCTGAGGAGGTATGCCCTACACTTCACTTTATGTAAGACGATAAAATATGTATAGACACCCGCCTTACTTCTATATATTTTATCTCCCAATTGAATTTATTTTATATAAGAAAGAACATCTTCAATATGTCCCTTCACTTTCACTTTACGCCATTCTTTTACAAGCTCACCGTCTTTATTAATAAGGAATGTAGAACGCTCAATTCCCATGTACTCTTTTCCAAAGTTCTTTTTCAATTTCCAAACATCGTACAATTCCGCTACCTTATGATCTTCATCTACTAAAAGTACAAATGGAAGTTCATGCTTCTCAATGAATTTCAGATGTCTGTTCGCTGAATCAGGACTTACACCAAGAATAACTGTATCTTTCTCTTGAAATAATCCATATGCATCTCGAAAATCACACGCTTCAGTTGTACATCCTGGAGTCATATCTTTCGGATAAAAATATAGAACTACATTTTTACCACGAAAATCAGCTAAGCGAACTTGTTCCCCGTTACTTCCCTCTAATGTAAATTCTGGAGCCATTTCTCCGACTGTGATCATTGTTATCACTCCTACTTTTTTCTTTTACTATATCAAATGCTATCTTATTTTTCATTGTCTATTACAGACCTCATTACAAAAGCAAACGGTAATGTATATCCAATTAGCGCTTCTGCAATCGCAATCCATCTCCCTATTCCAATCGGAGCTATATCACCATACCCAACGGACAACAAAGTAACTGCGCTAAAATATAAACAAATTTCTACAAGTTGAAAAGATTGGGCATGCAAGCTTTCTCCATCTTCTTTCAAAACTGCAAAACCCATTTCTTCTAATACAACATAACTTAACCCAAACGCAATTAGTACCGTTGTATAAATTAGAAATAAGGAGGCTAAATTATACAGCGAAAAGAATCGCCTAGAATCTGAATATGAACTCCATAACAATTGGACACTTCTCAAAATAGCGATTGCCGCAATTAATAGAATAAATCCCCATAACATGTCCTCCACCTCATTTTATATGTATGAGACGGCCATTAGATTTATCCCTTAGAAACAAACAAGCTTCTATAATTAATTCCCAGCACCACGGTACCTTTTTACCCCTTGATTCCAAAGAGTGATTGCAATCGTAAAACAGATAACACCCACAAATGGTGTTGCAAATGCATAACTATTCCACTCTGTTTTTCTTAAGAAATATGCTGCTGGATACACTCCAACAAACGCAAATGGTAGAACAAAGGTTAAAATGAAGCGAATCACACGGTTATAAATATTAACAGGATAACGGCCATAGTTACCTATGTTATACATTAGCGGCATAATTGAACTTTTCGCATCCGACCAAAAACCAAGGCTTGCAAGCGTAACAAATATCCCTCCATATACAAGTGCGCCCCCTCCTACCATTAGTAAGAATAAGAAGAAATCGTACCAGTAAAAAGATAATTGCAACTCCACTGCTGCGTAGCCCATTACAACCATCCCTGTAATCGCTCCAATTAAAGATTCAAGTTCCATTCTTTCTAATATAATTTGAAATAAACTATGAATCGGTCTCGTTAATATACGATCCATTTCTCCTTTAATAATGTAACGATCATTAAAGTCCCATATGTTAAAGAAAGCAGAGAAAATGGCAAACGGTACTAAAAAGAAACCATAAATAAAGATGACTTCTTCTCTACTCCAACCTTTTAATGCTTGTGTATGTCCAAACACAACGAGAATAAAGATTAAATTAACAGCCTGTAGTGATAAATCAGAAAGTAATCCAACGATAAAATCGCCCCGATACTCCAATTTTGTTTTTATATATTGGCTTGCATACTGCAAAAATAGTTTTATATATATCATCTCATCATCCCCCTTGTACAATTAGACGTTTTCTCGCCGTTCTCCACATGAGTACAATTGGAATAATAAGTACAATTGCCCAAATTACTTGGAATAATAATGCCTCATACAATTTACTTCCTTGTATACCTTCTGAAAAAATCATACTCGGAATATAACTAATGGCCTGAAACGGTAAAAACATCATTGCCTTCTGGGCCCATAACGGATAAAAACTAATTGGTAATAATAAACCTGAAAATAAATCAATAACAACACGTTTTGCATACATAATTCCACTATTATTAAATAAGAAGAATGTTAGCATTCCCGTCATTAAGTTAATTTGTGTATTAATAATAAAACTAAATATTAAAGACAAGAAGAAATATAACCACGTTTGAAAATTCGTTGTAATTTGCAATGAAAATAATAAGGTAACGATAACCATACCCGGAATTGAAAAGAAGGCAAAGCGAAATATTCCTTCACCAAGACCTTGCATCACTTTCATCCCTAAATAGTTATATGGACGAATAAGTTCTACCGCTACACGTCCTTCTTGAATCTCCATCGCAATTTCCCTGTCTATATTATTAAAATAAAAGGCACGTGCCATCCACGCAATTGCGATATACGTAGTCATTTGCGAAATAGATAAACTTTCAATATTCTCTTTTCCGCTATAAATTGCTTGCCATAAAAAATAATACGCGCCGATATTAATTGTATAAATTAAAATCCCGCTATAATAGTTTGTACGATACGCAAGCATCATTAAAAAGCGAATTCGAATCATTTCAATATACTTACCCATGTTTAATACCTTCTTCATAGATGTTACGAATAATTTCCTCTGTAGACACTTCGTTAATTTTTAAATCTTTAATTTGAAAGGCTTGTACTACTTTAGAAATAAGCATTGAAATGATAACTTCTTCATTCGGTATTTTTGCAATCCACGCGTTTTCCTCTTTCGCTTTCGACCAAACGACATGACTATCTGGCATAACCATTGATAAAGCTTGATAGGAAACTGGTGCAATAAATTGAAAATGTATTTCCTTCTCTGCTCCCCACTGCGTACGAAGATTATTTAAAGAACCGTCATACATAATATTTCCTTCATCAAGCATGATGACACGCTCACATAAAGCTTCAATATCAGTAATATCATGGGTTGTTAATAAAATTGTGGTTTTATAACGTTCATTCATTTCTTTTAAAAATTCACGTATTTTCAATTTAACAAGTACATCTAAACCAATTGTTGGTTCATCTAAAAATAATAACGGCGGATTATGAATTAATGCTGCCGCTAATTCACAACGCATTCTTTGACCAAGAGATAACTTTCTCACTGGCTTATCTAATAAAGGCCCAATATCTAATGTTTCAATCACGTGCTCCATATGCTCTTTATACTGGGCGTCTGATACACCGTACACCTTTTTTAATAAACGAAACGATTCTTGTACAGCAATATCCCACCAAAGTTGCGAGCGTTGACCAAAAACAACACCAATTGTTCTTACGAATTCTTCTCTCTGCTTATGCGGATTCATCCCATTTACTAAAATCTCACCTGATGTCGGAGTCAAAATCCCAGTAAGCATTTTAATTGTCGTTGATTTACCGGCACCATTCTCACCGATATATCCAACCATTTCACCTTGTTTCACAGTAAAAGATACGTCATTTACTGCTGGTACTATTTTATAATTACGATTTAATAAATCGCGAAATGCACCCTTTAAACCTGGACGACTTGAATAGGCTGTAAATTCTTTACGTAACCCTTGTACCTCAATTACCGATTTCATAACCGGACCCCCTTCCTAAATGTCACAACGAATAGTTTACCCAACTGCCTTCTCTATCACAAACAATACGTCTTTTCGAAAAACATGTTAGAATAATACATAGATTTTTGTAAGGAGATGAATGGTAGTGAAATTCACAAAATCAGAAGCATTACATAAAGAAGCTTTAGAACATATCGTTGGCGGCGTTAATAGTCCTTCTCGTTCTTTTAAAGCAGTTGGCGGCGGCGCTCCTGTTGCTATGGAACGTGGAAAAGGTGCTTATTTCTGGGATGTAGACGGAAATAAATATATCGATTATTTAGCAGCATACGGTCCTATTATTACTGGACATGCTCACCCGCACATTACAAAAGCAATTACAACGGCTGCTGAAAATGGTGTACTTTACGGAACACCAACAGCTCTAGAAGTAAAATTTGCAAAAATGTTAAAAGAAGCAATGCCCGCATTAGATAAAGTCCGTTTCGTAAACTCTGGTACTGAAGCAGTAATGACAACAATTCGTGTCGCTCGTGCTTACACAGGCCGCACAAAAATTATGAAATTCGCTGGTTGTTACCACGGTCATTCTGATTTAGTACTTGTAGCAGCTGGATCTGGTCCTTCTACACTAGGAACTCCTGACTCAGCCGGCGTACCACAAAGTATCGCTCAAGAAGTTATTACTGTTCCATTTAATAATGTAGAAACTTTAAAAGAAGCATTAGATAAATGGGGACATGAAGTAGCAGCTATTCTTGTAGAACCAATTGTTGGAAATTTCGGTATTGTAGAGCCAAAACCTGGCTTCCTTGAGAAAGTGAATGAACTTGTTCACGAAGCTGGCGCACTAGTAATTTATGATGAAGTTATTACTGCTTTCCGCTTCATGTACGGTGGTGCCCAAGACTTACTTGGCGTAACACCAGACTTAACAGCTCTTGGTAAAGTTATTGGCGGTGGGCTTCCAATCGGTGCTTACGGTGGTAAGAAAGAAATTATGGAACAAGTTGCCCCTCTTGGACCTGCATATCAAGCTGGTACAATGGCAGGAAATCCTGCTTCTATGGCATCTGGTATTGCTTGTTTAGAAGTTCTTCAACAAGAAGGGCTTTATGAAAAATTAGATGAACTTGGTGCAATGCTTGAAAAAGGAATTTTAGAGCAAGCTGCCAAACATAACATCGATATTACATTAAACCGACTAAAAGGTGCTTTAACTGTATACTTCACAACAAATACAATTGAAGATTACGATGCAGCACAAGATACAGACGGTGAAATGTTCGGTAAATTCTTCAAGCTTATGCTTCAAGAAGGAGTGAACTTAGCACCTTCTAAATATGAGGCATGGTTCTTAACGACAGAACATACAAAAGAAGATATTGAATATACAATTGAAGCTGTAGGCAGAGCATTTGCTGCTTTAGCAGACAATAAATAATCGCATCATTAAAAGGAAAAAAGAAAGCACATCTTTCTTTTTTCCTTTTTTCTATTTCATAAATCCCTTATTAATAGTATAATTATTCATAATTATCTGTTTAATTTTTCTTTTATATCCTTACTATCTTTGTATACAAGGCTGCTCACGCCTCGAATAGTAAGATTATTCAAACTTCAATAAGAGGGGGGATTGACGGATGCTCAATAAAACAAATACATGGACACCGTCTTTATTTCGAGATTATAAAAATGCAGAACATGATGCGTGTGGAATCGTTTCCGTTATGGAGAAACGAAAAATTCCGACAAAAGAAAACATTGACCTTTGCATACAATCACTCGTCAAAATGAATCATAGAGCTGGTTTCATTAATGGTGAAGGCGATGGAATCGGCATTCACATTGATGTACCAAAAGCACTTTGGAGTGAAAAACTAAAAAGTAGCGGATATAATCCAACGATCGTGGATCATCCCCACTTTATCGTTGGACATTTTTTTCTAAACAAAAGCGCAAATATAATTAATTTAAAAAATCATATTCGTACACAACTAAACAACGAAAACTTTGCAATTATATTTGAAAGTGATGATGTAATAAACTCCGATGCACTCGGTCCACTTGGCAAACAAGAAGAACCTTTATTTTGGCAAGTTGCCCTTATCGCAGAAAATGGAGTTAAAAATATTGAGCAAACATTATTTTCAGTAACGATAAAAATAGAGGAAAACGAAGCGATTCATGTTGCTTCCTTAAGTCGTGATCATGTTGTATATAAAGTTCTAGGTGCTGGTGATACACTCGTTGCTTATTATAATGATTTACAACATCCGCTGATCGCTTCAACTATGACATTAGGACATAATCGCTATTCTACTAATACATTATCTAATTTTTTTCGTGTACAACCATTTAGCATTCTCGGACATAACGGTGAAATTAACACGATTGCAAAATTACGCGATCAAGCTGACATGATTCATGTTCCACTTACTGCTGGGGGCAGTGACTCCCAAGATTTAAACCGCACCTTAGAAACTCTACTTGTTCAATACGACTACAGCTTATTTGAAGCAATGGATATACTATTCCCACCAATTATTAATGAAATTAAACTTTATGAACCGCATTTACAAGATTTATATACGTATATACGTGAAGCATGGGGCCATTTTGCACAAGGTCCAGCTGGTATTATCTCACGTTATAAAGATGAAGCTGTTTTCAGCGTCGATTCCCTTGGACTACGACCAGTTTGGAAAGTAGAGACAGAGAGTTCTTATATTTTCTCTTCTGAACCTGGAGTTGTATCTCCAACTGAATATGTGGCTGAACCGAAACCACTCGCTCCTGGGGAAAAGGTCGGCCTAAAGTGGAATGAACAAGATGAGCTTATTCTTTATGAATATGACAAATACCAAACTCACGTATACGACCGTTTTAAAAAGCGAGTTGATACTAAAGATTATCATTTAAACTTATCTACTCCTGAAATGAAAGAAATCCAAGGATTATGTGATCCTATGCAAGTTGAAACGAAGCAATACGTTGCTTTCGGATGGGATCGTGAACATATTCAGCTTCTTGAACAAATGGCAACAAAAGGTGTTGAGCCAATTCGCTCACTTGGGCATGACTCACCACTTGCTGCACTCGATACTGATAGACGAAATATCGCTGACTTCATTAAGGAAAGTGTAGCCGTTGTTACAAATCCAGCAATCGATCGTGATCGAGAGGTCGAACACTTCTCCACACGAACGATACTTGGAGAACGTCCAAGTTTATTGGCTGGTGCTAAACAACCATTTGTAGTTGAGATGCTTTCCCCAATTATTTTAGAAGGAAGTGTAGCGCAATCTATTGCAGAGGAATTACACACCATTACGTACGAACAACTTATACAGCTATTCAATACTCATAGCTCTATCGCTACAATCTCTGCTACATTCAGTCCAGCAGAAACTTTACAATGCGCCTTAAATCGAATTAGTTCTGAAGCGATAACAGCCGTGAACGATGGAGCTTCCCTACTATTAATAGACGATGCCAACGCTCATCTAAATGAACAGTTATGGATTGATCCGCATTTAGTTACCGCTAAAGTACATCAAGTATTAAGCGAAAATAAATTACGCCGAAACTGCTCTCTCGTTATACGTTCTGGTTCCCTTCGTTCCTTACACGATATCGTCACATTGTATGGATTAGGAGCGGATAGTATTAATCCATATTTATTATTTGCAACCGTAAATGATGGGACAAAAACACCAATTACGAATTTATATCATGCACTTAATAAAGGACTAGAAAAAGTCATTTCAACAATTGGAATTCATGAATTACGTGGTTACGGTCGCCTCTATTCTTCTATCGGATTACATGAGGAAATCGCAAATATATTACAAATTACGAATTTCTTCGGCTCAAATAATTTAGCTTTTTCGCTTGAGTCACTTGCTGAAGATGCACAAATGCGAGCAGATGATTATAACGATCCTAAAGTTAGAATGCGAAAATCTTTTCATATATTCCCGCGAATTTGGAAAGCAATTGGTGATGTTGCAAAAGGAAACTCTTATGATGATTACCGTGAAAAATTAAGTGAGTTAGAAGAAAATAATCCAATCGCGATTAGACATCTTGTTCAAATGAAAGAAACAAAACAGATCGTTCCGGCTGAAGAAGTGTCCATCCGCATTCAAAATCATGATTTACCATTTATTATTAGTTCCATGTCATTCGGTTCTCAAAATGAAGTCGCCTTTCGTGCATATGCAGAAGCAGCTAACAAGCTAAATATGATTAGTTTGAACGGTGAAGGCGGAGAAATTAAAGATATGATTGGAAAATATCCACATACACGTGGACAACAAGTTGCATCTGGGCGATTTGGTGTAAACGCCGAACTACTAAATTCATCAAACTTAATTGAAATAAAAATTGGGCAAGGAGCCAAGCCTGGTGAAGGCGGACATTTGCCTGGTTCAAAAGTAACAGCCAAAATCGCTGAAGCGCGTAATGCTACAATTGGCTCTGATTTAATTTCACCTTCTAACAACCATGATATTTATTCCATTGAAGATTTAGCTCAAATGATTACAGAAATTAAAACGGCCAATCAACTTGCGAAAGTAGCTGTAAAAGTTCCTGTCGTCCCTAACATTGGAACAATTGCTGTCGGTATCGCAAAAGCTGGTGCTGATTTTATTAACATTAGCGGATTTGATGGTGGTACAGGTGCCGCACGTATTCACGCATTGCAACATGTAGGGCTTCCTGTAGAAATCGGCGTTAAAGCCGCTCACAATGCTTTATTAGAAGCGAATATGAGACATAAAGTAGAAATTTGGGCTGATGGTGGTATTCGAAGTGTGAATGATGCCTTAAAAATCATGCTTCTTGGGGCAAACCGTATTGGATTTGGTACATTATCGATGATTGCAATTGGCTGTACAACTTGCCGCGGATGTCATCTAGATACTTGTCATGTCGGAATTGCAACACAAATTGAATCTGAAGCACAGGCGAAAGAACACGGATTACGCCGCTTCGTCCCACGTGAATTAGAAAGCGCCGTCGCTGGATTATTACATTTATTCACTACTTTTGGCGTAGAACTAAAACGATTAACAGGAAATCTTGGTTATACACATTTACAAGAAATTGTTGGGCGTTCCGATTTATTAGAACAAGTTCGAGGCGAAAATTTATTAGACTTATGTAATTTACTACAAACGATAGAACATCCATCTGTCACAAAAACAGAAGACCTACTAGAAAAACAATTTGAAACAGTTCATTCCCCTCATTCGAAAGAATTAGTAGGAGTTGGCGTAGAGCAACGCGTTATGGGCGGTCTAGAATCTTGCTATCGCGTTCGTAGCAAATTATATGAAGACACGAAGCTTGAACCACTTACATTAAAGTATACGAATGGCTCTATTCCTGGAAATGGATTAGGCGCTTACAATAGTGAGAACTTATTTATACACGTAAATGGCGGTGCACAAGATGGCATTGGTAAAACCTCCTTTGGTGGTGGTATTTATATAACGAAAGCAAAAGGAAAAGACGGCATATATTATAACGGTTCTGTCGGAAAAGGTTTTGGATACGGTGCACAAAAAGGAGCGCTATACGTTCAAGGTAACGCCGATGCTCGCGCTGGCATTCGCCTCTCTGGAGCAGACATGATAATTGGAGGGCGCATGACAAAGCCACTCCGTGAAAAAGAGCAAGGAAATATAGGAGCATACTCTAATATTAAAGGTTTCGCTTTTGAATATATGACAAATGGGCGAGCGCTTGTTTTAGGGGATCCTGGTCCATGGATTTGCGCTGGTATGACTGGCGGTGTTGTTTATTTACGTCATGATTCAAGCTTAGGTTTAACAGAACAGGCCTTAAAAAGAAGAATCGCAAAAGGGGCAAATGTTACATTACAACCAATTAGTAAAAATGGTGTGCAAGATGTGACTGAATTATTGTTAGATTATATTCGTGTATTAAATGAACATGAGCAATACGAAGAAGTTGCTTTATTAACACCGTTACTCGATGATATACAGCACCAGTTTTTTGAAATTATCCCGAAAAAAGAGCAAGCTGACCCATCTATATCAACTGAGTGATATCCCTTACTTTCATTTTCAAGAATAAATTGACGAAGTACACTTCTCATAGTAATCTATAGTAACAATTTGAAACCTGCTGAAATTCAGCAGGTTTTTTTACTAAAAATTGATGTTTAAAAAGAATTAGGAAAAATTATAAAATGAATCTCAATTTCTTATTAACGTCACTAAAATATCACTTGCTAACATATTGTAATGAATGTATAGTATCATGTTGTACATTCATTATGACAAGAGAAAGGATCTTATTAAGGGTATGAAACTTGGTGCTCGCATTTTAAAAACGGGTATTGCCATCACATTAGCTTTATTTGCTTGTATTTTACTTCAATTACCGAGTCCAGTATTTGCAGGAATCTCAGCTATATTCGCTGTTCAACCGTCTGTATACCGTTCGTATTTAACTGCACTTGAACAAATTCAAGCAAACGTCATTGGTGCGGTATTCGCTATCGCATTTGCTACTGCTTTTGGACATAATCCTTTTATTATTGGATTAACATGTATATTAGTAATTGCACTTACATTGCAATTACGATTAGAAAACACAATATCAATTGCTTTAGTAACAGTTATCGCCATTATGGAGTATCAAGGCGAAGATTTCTTTAGTTTTGCCTTACTTCGCTTTGCGACAATTATGATTGGAATTATCGCGGCTTCACTTGTAAATTTAGTGTTTATGCCGCCAAAATACGAAACAAAGCTATATCATCGTATCGTTGATAATACAGAAGAAATTGTAAAATGGATTCGAATGAATAGCAGGCAAGCTTCTGATTTTACAACGCTAAAAACTGATATTGATCGTATGAAAGAAAAAATGATCAAACTAAACCACTACTATTTGCTGTATAAAGAAGAAAGAAGCTACACGAAAAAAGTACAGTTCGCAAAAATTCGTAAGCTCGTTTTATTCAGACAAATGTTAGCAACGACAAGCCGTGCTTTAAGTACGTTAAAATCATTACATCGTACGGAAAATGAACTGCGCTATATGCCAGAAGAATTTCAAGAATCTATCCAGAATGAACTTGATTCATTAACGCATTACCATGAACAAGTTTTATTAAAATTTATTGGTAAAGCAAAAAAACAACAATCCGTTGAAATGCTTGATGAAGTTGAAACAGGTAAACAAGAATTAATTGATATCTTTATGGATTATCAAAACAAAGACGATGAGGAAGCGTATAAAACATGGCTACACCTCTTCCCTCTTATTTCCGCTATTATTAACTATAGCGAGGAAGTAGAGCATTTAGATTTACTTGTGGATAGCTTCTACACATACCATAAACCAGAAGCAGAACTTAAAATCGACGATAAAAAAGAAGACGAATAAAAAACAGCTCCTTTTACGCTAAAGGAGCTGTTTCTGTTATATGTTGAAGTTGATATAAGTTGTAATAAAATCCTCTTTTTTTCATTAATTCTTCATGAGAACCTGTTTCTTTAATTTCACCATCTTCAATGTAAATAATCGTATCCACATGCGTAATTGTTGCTAATCGATGTGCGATTATAATCGTCGTACGATCAGCAGCTAACGTCTGAAGTGCTTCTTGAATATATCGTTCATTTTCTAAATCTAAAGCAGAAGTCGCTTCATCTAGTATAAGTAACGAGGGATTCTTTAGAAACACTCGTGCAATCGCTACACGTTGTCTTTGTCCACCGGATAACTTCACACCGCGTTCCCCAACGACAGTATCATAACCATCAGGTAACTCAATAATAAAATCATGAATTTGCGCAGCTTTGGCAGCTGCAATCACTTCTTCCTCTGTAGCTTTCGGATTTCCGTATAAAATATTTGCCCCGATTGTATCACTAAATAACAAATTATCTTGCAGTACAATTCCAATATGACTACGTAAATTTCTCATATCATACTTTCTGACATCTATCCCATCTACATAAACTGCACCGGAAGAAACATCATAGAAACGTGGGATTAGACTAGCAAGAGATGACTTCCCTCCCCCACTTGCTCCTACAAGTGCTACCTTCTCTCCAGGCGACATAGTTAATGAAAGGTTATGTAATATCTCTTTTTCATCCGCATTGTAGCGAAAAGATACATTATCAAATATCACTTCACCATTTAATTTCTTCGTTTGTACCGCACTTGGCACATTCACAATATCGTATTTTTCATCTAACAGTTCAAACACTCGATCCATCGATGCGAAAGACTGTGTTAATGTTGTAGAAGAATTAACAAGGCGACGAAGTGGACTATACAAACTATCCATATACCCGACAAAGGCAACCATAGTCCCTAACGTTAACTGCCCCTGAACCACCTCATATGCTGCAAAACCGATTACAAGTAATGGTCCTAAATCTGTTAACGTATTTACCGCCGAAAATGTTCTCGCGGTCCAACTCGTATGCGTTAACGCTTTCGTCAAAAATTCATTATTTCTTTTTTCAAACTGCTTCCCCTCATACTCTTCTAATGCAAAGCTACGTGTCACTTGCATCCCTTGAATCCGCTCATGTAAATACCCTTGCATCGTTGCTAACGCTTGTGAACGCTCTTTCGTCAATTTTCGAAGACGCCCGAAAAAGTATTTCACTGCTACTACATAAATAGGTAAAATTGATAGTGCGACAAATGTCAATTTTACATTCATAGAAAACATAACAATAATAGCAATAGCAATTGTTGCTGTATCTAACCAAACATTCATCAAACCAGTAATTACAAAGTCCTTCGTTTGTTCTACATCATGTATGACACGTGAAATAATTTCGCCTGTTTTTGTATTCGAATAATAACGTAAACTCAACTTTTGCAAATGACCAAAAATATGTTTTCGCAAATCATATAGTATTGTATTTGCGATACGCTGCGCGAAATATTGACGATAATATTCAATTGGCGGTCTTACTACTGCAAAAATAAAAAAAGCAATCCCAATTGCTGTTACTAGTTGGGACGTTTTATCTTGAAGTGAACCTCCGCCCTGAATTACATCATCAATAATATACTTTAATAACCACGGCATAATAAGCGGGATGCCAAATTTAACTAGACCAATCATAATCGTAATAGCAATAAGCCATCGATATGGTTTAACAAATTGCAAATATCTCTTTATACCTTGCACATAATCCCCCCTCTAATAGGACAAACCTGCCGGGAAATCCCCTGCAGGTTTGTTTTAATTTCTGTACATTAAATATCTCTCATACCACATATCTACAAAGTCTGGCGCAAATGGTCCTTTTCTTTGATGAATCCATTGTGTTAATTGTGCTACATTTCGTTTTAAAATCGTATCAATCACAGGTGGATATTGCATAATCTGACTATGTTTTTCATACTCATCTTCATCTAAAAGCGTATATGTCATATCTGGATACACTTTAATATCTAAATCATAATCAATATACTTTAACGCTTCAGAATCATATGCAAAAGGTGAGCTTAAATTACAATAATAATATACGCCCTCTTCCCTTAACATTCCAATTACATTAAACCAATAGTTTGCATGAAAATAACAAATTGCTGGTTCACGCGTAATCCACGTTCGACCATCTGATTCTGTCACTACTGTACGATCATTCGCTCCGATTACAAGACTTTGTGTCCCTTTTAAAATCGTTGTCTCTTCCCACATTCTATGAATGGAGCCATTATGTTTATAACTATGTATTTGTACTTTTTCTCCTTCTTTGGGAAATCCCATATATGCTCCCTTCTTTCAACTGCAAATGCCCTTTGAGCTGCATCCACTTTTTTTCTATTATAACTTTTTTGTCAAAATTTTAAAACTAAAGAGACAAGACTCCAATTTTCAAACTGAATACCATAGAAACCGGGCCTCCACTGAATTATTTACAAACAAGGAAATGGAAATAGAAAAAGCCCTTCCTTATTTCTATGTAAAGAAGGACCTTTTACCAGAAGGTAACAATATGTCTTATCCTAAATTCGAAATCATTTTTTCGGTTTCAAAAGATTGAATCACACTATTTGTTTGCTCTTCAAATTTCTCATGTAATAACTTGAGTGCTAATTCTGTTCTATATATTTCTTGGCGTATAAAATGTAATTCTTTTTTATCGCACGTATCCTTTTCGCTCATTTCAATTTGCTGATACTTCTCTAGATGAGCTTGTAACTTCAACAACTCATCCATCGTTTCCAATTGCTCTCCAACCAACTTATCAAAGTCGTTCATTACTTACCCCCTTTTAGATTTATTGATCAGTTATTATTCCTCATTACATATTTCTAATCTTTAACTTCCTTCTCCTTTGACTACATTTGTTGACTTATTAGAAGTTATGTCGTTCGCTTTATTTTCATTACCATGACCAAAGCACAAAGAAAACACTTCTCCCGAATTAGAGAAGTGTTTTTCTTTCATTACTGATTTGAACTAGAAGATTGTGATTGTTTTGCAGCTGATTGTGCATTTTGTTTTTTCACAGCATGCACGTCTGTTTCAGTTGCAAATTCAGTACCATAACTAGCATTTGCACTTTGTGCACCAGAAGCTTGTGCTTTCTTTGCTTCTGATTGTGCGTTTGCTTGTTTTACCGCTTGTACATTTGTTTCAGTCGCAAACTCTGTACCATAGCTAGCATTTGTACTTTGAATGCTAGCACCAGAAGTTGCCTTGTTATAACCTTGTTGTTTTTTACTCATCTTTCTCACCTCCACAACCAATAATGTAACCAATTCACTTAGAAACTATCCGCAATTTTCTTTTGAAAAAATTACGCATATATCTCTTATTACTCATTCAAACTATAAAAAATGGAGGTGAAAATATGTATATAGGACGCGATATGACTGAGCTAACGATGGTTTCAAAAAGTGAATGGAAAGAAGATGAATTAGCTTATTTTCATCATTCATTACAACAGATTTTGCCTTATTTAAATGCAGAAGGGCAAAGTATTTACAAAGAAATTATAATACAAATTGAAACAAGAGGCGGTTTACAAGAAGGTGAGGCTAGTTGGACTCATGGGACAAAAATTTCTTACGACTAAAAAAGTGTTCCCAATCTAGGGAACACTTTTTATTTATTGCATTGTAATTTTCTCAACGCAATTTTCATAAATTGTACGATGCGATTTCGAGAAAGGTAACTGTTCAAATGCTTCTTTCGATACAAATTTCAATGTATCTGTTTCAACAATGTCACCAGTTACTTTTCCGTAAAATACGAATATATCCCAAGTACGATGGGTAAACGTATGTTGTACATTCATTGCGTATTCTTCAATAGAAATCGAAAGCTCAAATTTTTCTTTCATATAATCTATAAGCTGTTCCTTCTGATTACGAATCCCTTCGCCAAGTTCAACATTCGGAAATTCCCACATATTAGCTAATAAACCGGTACTTGGACGTTTATTAATGACGTAACGACCATCTTCTGTTTGAAGCACTCCTGCAACAATCGGTACCATCGTAGGAGCTTTCGCTTTACTTTTTACTGGTAACTCTTTTTGAACCCCTTCAGCATACCCCCTGCAATGCTCACGTACAGGACAAAGTAAGCATGCTGGATTTTTGGGAATGCAAATGAGTGCCCCTAATTCCATCAAACCTTGATTAAAATAAGATGGATTTTCAGCCGAAATAATTTCACGCACAATCTCTTCAAATACTTTTCTCGTTTTCGGTTTTGCAATGTCATCCCATACGGATAAAATACGGGATAATACACGCATAACATTTCCATCAACTGCCGGCTCTGGTATACCATATGCGATACTTAAAATAGCACCTTTTGTATATGGTCCGATTCCCTTTAATTTTTCAATTTTCTTTACATCACTCGGTACGATCCCGCCGTATACTTCTTTTACTTCTTTTACGGCCGCATGTAAATTTCGTGCTCTAGAATAATACCCTAAACCTTCCCATGCTTTTAACACTTCTTCATCATCAGCATTTGCCAAAGCTTCTAGAGTAGGAAACTTCCCCATGAAATTCGCGTAATATGGTTTTACAGCTTCTACCCTAGTTTGCTGCAACATAATTTCCGAAACCCAAACACGATATGGATCTTTATTTTTACGCCACGGTAAGTCGCGTTGCTCTTTTTCAAACCAACCAATTAAATCATTTTGAAACTGCTCTATGTTAAAATTATTTAATATTTCAAGTGTCAAACTTGATCCCCCTCATTTTTTTGCATATAAGTACTATTATAAAGATTTTAGGAAAAAATTTAAGTAAGATGACATAGGAAATAGAAGGCAAAGGACTTGAGGTATCGAATAAAAAGAGTTACATTAATAAAAAACGGAGGTGGATTTCTATGGACACAGCCACTCACCTTGTTATGGGCGTTACTCTAGGCAGTTTGGCCACGTTAGATCCAGCCATAGCACAAAGTGATATTGGGCCACAAGCAGTTATGCTCGCTACAATTGCCGGTTCCAATATTCCTGACATCGATACAGTTTTAAAATTGCGTAATAACGCTAAATATATAAGAAATCATCGCGGGATTACTCATTCCATTCCTGCAGTAATTCTTTGGTCATTCCTTATAAGTGGCATCTCTTTTGCCTTCTTTTCAGACGCTCCATACTTGCATCTACTACTTTGGTCATTTATTGCCGTCTTTCTTCATGTCTTTGTAGATATTTTTAATGCCTACGGTACACAGGCGTTACGGCCCTTCACAAAAAAATGGGTAGCGCTCGGTATCATTAATACATTCGATACTGTCATTTTCTTTATTCATCTACTCGCAATTGCATGTATGATTGTAGGTTCCCATAAAGGGTATACTGCCTTAGCAGCGTATATATTGATGATTGTTTACTATATCGGACGGATTATGATGCATAGAAATATAAGAAGCGTTGTACAAAAACGTTTCAAACATGTTGAGAAGATAATCATTTCTCCTTCTTATCGATTTTATCATTACCATTTAGCAATCGTTACAACTGATTATTACTACGTTGCTAGATGGCATCGTGGTAACATCATGGTCTATGATAAGTTCGACCGGGTACCGTTCCCAGACAATGCTATTATGCGCGCAGCTAAACAAGATGAAAACATCTCAGCATTTTTATCTTTCTCCCCTGTGTATCGCTGGGACATTTTCGATTATGATCATTATTACGAAGTTCGATTCATTGATTTGCGCTATCGCAGTAAAGATTATTATCCATTCGTTGCGATCGTTCAACTCGATCATAATTTAAATATTATTAGTTCCTATACAGGATGGATTTTCAGTGAAGAAAAACTTCGAAAAAAACTGGAGTTACTTCCACATTAAAAAAAGCGACTTAAGTCGCTTTTTTTAATGTTTCAAATGATCTTCTTGATTGATTAAATGGCTATATTTCGGATTATTTGTACGCATTTCATGAAGACGCGCTCCATGATTATTAATCCATGTTCTTACCACTTGTTCAGTCATTTCATCACCTTGGTAACGTCCTGATTTCGCATAAGTTGTTTGGAAATCTTCCCATAGTAATTCAACCCACGCACGTGCTTGTGCGTAAGAAAGTTTGTCATTTTTTTCTAATAGTTCTTTTGTTAATGCTTCATACATATCATTCATGTTCTAATCTCCTTTTACCTATTTATCCCTTCATTTCTAAAGGATAGTTTCTTCTATTTTGCACATTCTATAATTGATACTTCTTCAAGAGGTATCAACTGATGATGAGGAGGGCGTTCGCAATGGGTAAACAAGCCGAATTTTGGTCTGAGTCAAAAAACAACAGCAAAATCGACGGTCAGCCGAAAGCGAAATCACGCTTCGCTTCGAAACGACCTAACGGCACAATTAACACGCACCCACAAGAACGTATGCGTGCTGCAAATCAGCAGGAAGAGTAATACAAAGTAAGTCAACTTCCTACACGAGGTGATAAAGATGAGCTACCGTGATCGCTTAGATAGTCGTTCTGAATTATTTAACCATACGTGGACTCGTCCGAAACATGCTAAAGCGCAAGTTAACGGACAGACGCAACAAACCCAGTCTCTCATTATATTGGCGAACGAATGTAAAAAACGCCAATTTTAGAATCTCCTATCTCCTGTAACGCCTACCAAAGATGAAAACCAGAGAGATATTCGCTCTCTGGTTTTTATTTTTCTTGCAATAAAGAAATCGGTATTCCAATCTCTTCATTATCATTTTGCTTATGTCCCCAAGCAAATACCCCATTGAAGTACGTAATTTCAAATAATATACCAGGTTCTTCTACTAATTCGTATGTCTCACCGATATGGAATTTGTTTATGTCAGTCATATAAGCGCGGGCCATTGCTATCTTTCGCATTAATACATCGAACTCATTTACAATTCCAAGTTGCTCAGCTTTTATCGCTTGCTCTTTCAAAAGCCCAATTTCTTCCCTTAGCTCATGTGGTGTCATTTCACTGTAGCGCTTTGGCATATTCATCTTATTCTCCTCATCCCTCTTCGCGTTTCATTTGCAAAAATACCTCTATTTCATCGATAGAGAATCCTTTGCGGTATAACGCTTGTTTCATCTTATTTTCGAATGTCCATCCATCATACTTCTTATATTTCTCATAATATTTATTCCCATGATAGTGTAACGCCTCTTGTTGCTTTTCGTCATCTTTTTCGTCTTTCAATTCTTCTAAACAAATTTGAATTACATCTCTAGAATATCCTTTACGAACAAGCATCTCGTCTAACTTGAGCTTCATTTGTAAAAAAGAATGCTTTTGATAAGCTTTTTTCTTCTTCTCTATAAGAATTAAAGCATTCTCAATTTGCTTTTCCTTCGGATATTCTTGTAAACTATGCGTAATAATTAGATCCTGAACACCTTTATTCAACAACTCTCTTTTAATAACAGTGGGACCTTTTCGATTTACATTACTTTGCGTTCTCGTATATAAAACAGCGTACTCTTTATCATTAATATATCGGTCATGTAATAATTTCGAAACGACTTCAGAGATGATGGCCTGTCCCACTTCTTTTTTTCGTAAAAAATCTTCTATTTCTAGTTTCGTCCTCATTTGATAGGATAAATAGGAGATTGCTTGTAAATATGCTTTTTGTACCTCTTCATTGTACAAAATATTTCCTAACGCTATTTCATCAATTTCTAAGCCCTTTTGTAATCCGTGTTTTATTAAGATTACTTCATTCACACTAAATCCGTACTCTTCACCTTGACCTTTATCAATATAAATATTAAATCGTTCTTTCGATCGTTTTTGGACTTCTATTTTTGTAATGACAGCCATACTCTCACCTCTCTATTATTTTAACATAGTCGAGGAACATTTTTTCTTTTCAAGAATATATATAATGAGGAGGAAATACTTGTGAAAATCGCAATTTCTGGTGGTACCGGCTTTATCGGTAAATACCTTTCTACTTTTTTCATTCAAAAAGGACATACGGTTTACATTCTCACTCGAAACAAAACTACTGAAACTTCCGACCCTAACCTTCAGTATGTTCAATGGACACCAAATTTACAAACCTTCCCCCTCTCTTCTATCGATGTAGTTATTAATCTAGCTGGAGAATCTATTAATAGTAGATGGACAAAGAAACAAAAGAAAGCCATTTTAAACAGTAGAATTCAAACGACAAAAGGACTCATTAAACAATTGCAGACACTCAACATAAAACCGCACACATTTATTAACGCAAGCGCTATTGGATACTATGGAACGTCTGAAACCGAGTCTTTTACAGAACAGCATGAGACTCCTGGAGATGACTTTTTAGCAAATACAGTATGTTCATGGGAACAAGAAGCATCTAAAGCTCGTTCTCTCGGAATGCGAACAGTATACGCAAGATTTGGAGTCGTATTAAGTGCAGATGGAGGAGCTTTTCCAAAAATGCTACTCCCCTATCAATTCTATATCGGAGGTACAATTGGATCTGGAAACCAATGGTTATCATGGATTCATATAGATGATGTCGTTCACCTGATTGATTTCATCATACAAAAAGAAGAAATTGATGGACCTCTTAATCTCACAGCTCCCTTACCTATAAGAATGAAGGAATTTGGAGAAACCATTGCAGCTATAATGAAAAAACCTCATTGGTTACCTGTCCCTTCATTTATGCTTCACACTTTACTTGGTGAGATGAGCATACTTGTACTAGAAGGGCAACATGTATTACCTAGTAAAGCAATTGAGCATGGGTATGAATACACATTTCCGGCAATAGACCATGCATTACAAAATATACTTTCGCATACAATGTAGTACTTCTAAAACACAGTTTTACAGGGGCCCTTTCAAAATTTTTATTTTCTAGAATCCGAAGCATTATTACACAAATAATCTTTCCGTTACTTTCCCTTAAATTCCATTAACATTATAAAGTAACAGAAATGAGGTACCTATGAAAATATTGCTCAAGCAAGCCATTGTCTACCCTATTACATCCCCAAAATTTCAAGGGGATGTACTCGTTATGGGGGAACGAATTGCCGAGGTCAAGCCTACCATTCAACCTACTCAAGATATGACAGTAATAGACGCACGTGCTCTTCATCTCTTACCGGGATTTATCGATGTTCATACTCATCTTGGTCTCTATGATGAAGGTACTGGTTGGGCTGGCAATGATGCAAATGAAACATCTGAAGTTTCAACACCACATATCCGTTCTTTGGACGGAATCCACCCTCTTGATATTGCATTTCAAGATGCTGTACAAAATGGCATCACAACTGTACACGTTATGCCAGGAAGTCAAAACATTATCGGTGGTACGACTTGTGTAATAAAAACAGCTGGAACTTGTATTGATCATATGATTATTCAAGAACCTGCCGGCTTAAAGATTGCCTTTGGAGAAAATCCTAAAAAGGTTCATAGTAATGGAACAAAAGAATCTATAACACGTATGGGAATTATGGGGTTACTTCGGGAATCATTCTATGAAGCACAGCACTACGGACATGAAGCTGATTTTCGAATGCTTCCTATCTTAAAAGCATTACGCCGCGAAATACCCGTACGTATCCACGCTCACCGAGCAGATGATATTAGTTCTGCTCTACGCTTTGCAACAGAATTCAATCTCGATTTACGTATTGAACATTGTACAGAAGGACACTTTATTGTTGAAGAACTTTCGAAACACAATTTGAAAGTTTCAGTTGGCCCCACTCTTACACGCCGTTCTAAAATCGAACTAAAAAACAAGACATGGGATACTTACCATATATTATCGAAAAATGGAGTGGAAGTTTCTATAACAACAGATCACCCTTATACACCCATTCAATATTTAAATGTTTGTGCTGCTGTCGCAGTAAGAGAAGGATTAGACGAAAAAACGGCATTAGAAGGAATCACTATATTTCCAGCACGAAATTTACGTTTAGAGGATAGAATTGGAAGCATTGAGGTTGGAAAAGACGCTGATCTCGTGTTATGGACTCATCATCCTTTTCATTATTTAGCCAAGCCTGTACTAACCATGATTGACGGAAAAATAATTTACAAAAAAAATAAAAAAAACTAGTTTATTTTTTTGACTAGATAAAGTATTATACGATTATAAACTGAATGAAACCATAATCAATTTGTGTCGTGATTATCATTTTCAAATTGATGAATGGGGAAGGCAAATGGTGCGCCACCAGCGTTAGAAACTGGTTCTAGTGGGTTCGATTCCCACCCCGAAATTTTTTAAAGATTGATATAAAAATTTCGAGGGTGGGGTGTTTTTTCGTCATGCTACCCTCGTGTGAGGAGGAGTTAGTATGTTAAAAAAACGCGACTTACACGACAGCCACGTTCTATACGAGTTAATGGTGGATCCAGCTGTCTTCCCTTTTGTGCGTCAAAAGGCTTATTCTTATGAGGAATATTTATTTTTAACAAAGCAAACGATTGAAGCTGAAGAGCGTGGGGAACTAATTTCACGCACAATTTTAGATGAATGGGGTAACCCTATCGGAACAATTACTCTATTTGATGTGCAAGAAAAAGCCGGATTCCTTGGAACATGGCTTGGCAAACCTTATCATGGAAAAGGCTATAATAAATTGGCAAAAGATTCATTTTTTAGCGAACTTTTCTATGAATTAGATATTGAAACAATCTTTATGCGTATTCGCAAAATAAATATTCGCTCTATTAAAGCTGCCGAAAAATTACAATACGTAAATCTAGCAAACGAAACAAGAAAAGCCGTTTATGATGAAATTAACGCGAATGAAGAAGTATATAACTTATATGAAATTCCAAAAGATCAATATACACTTGCTACAATGCGAGACACAACGTTCCAAGATGCTCATCACTTAAAAGAAGCTTAATCTAAATTTTTAGAAAAAATAATTAACCATTAACATTTTGACATATACGTATATCACCCGATGTCTTTGGAAACGATAGATAGTGACTTTAGGACACGAGGTGATTTGTAATGGATAAAAAGAAACGTGACAAAGCAAAAAATGCATTATCTAGTACACAAGAAGTTCTCTACCAACGAGAATTTCGTAAAGCAGATCGCGTAGCGGGTTATCGCTCGAAAAGTATTTAAAGTGAGAATGAATAATTAGAAGTTCTCCCCCCTAATTATTCATTCTCATTACATATTTTTTCTACGTGATAGAGTAGAAAAAAGGTTCCTTATAAATAAGGAACCTTTTTTCTGTGGATAACGTTATCCACAGAATTTATAGAATTGTGAATAAATTACACAAACCCTTCACAAGTTTATATGTTGTAACGCATAACAGATGTTAGAATTGTGGATATTTTTCTAAAAATTGTGGACAATGTGGATATAGTTGTTAATATTCCGACTTTACTGTTTAATGGAAGCGTAATCTTCATGTGGATAAGTCTTTATCTCAGAAAATAATAAAGAACCCTCTTTAAACAGTAAAAAGAGGGTTTCATATTAAGTAAATGATTGTGCAAGAGCAGGTGATTTAATAGGTATATGATTCGGCTTTACATGATTTTCCGCCAAAATTGTATCCACAATATGACAAGCTGGCTCCGGACGATAAATGCTTTTCATCGCTTCTTTCATTTGAAGAAGCTTCATATCATCTTGTAATAATGCCTCTGTTTTTGCAAAAACCTCACTATCATCACGAATGACAATTGCCGCTCCTTTTCTTTCAAAGTACATCGCATTTTCATTTTCTTGCCCTGGAACAGGCTTATATAAAATGACAGGTACTTGCAATGCTGCCGCTTCACTTAACGTAATACCGCCTGGCTTCGTAATCATACACGAAGTAACACGGAATAATTCATCAATATTTTCAACATAACCAAATACTTTTAATGCATCAGGATTGTTTTCCTGTAATCCTAATAAATCCTGTTTTAATGCTTCATTTTTCCCACAAACGACAACTACTTGTAAATCAGGTACTGACATAAATGATTGGCATAGTTCTTTTACACTCCCTAATACCCCATGAGCACCTGCTACGATTAGTAAAATCTTTTTATTTTTACATAACTGATATTTATTATATATAATGTCTGGATTGATCTTTAACTCAAAACTATTACGAATCGGAATTCCAGTTTCAACAATTTGTTCCGCAGGCACACCAATATCAACCATAACTTTTTTCACGTGATCAGTTGCTACAAAATAACGATCTACTTCCCGATGAATCCATATTTTGTGCACACAAAAATCCGTTAATACGTTATACACAGGAATTGAAATACCTGTTTGCTTTTTCAATTCTGGTACAGCTATAATCGGAAAGGTATTAATAACAATATCCGGTTTCTCTGCTTGTAAAAGTAATTTCAAACGTTTTCTTCCGAAATTCGCATACCAAGAGGCTATTTTTTTATCATAAATTTTTTCTACGCCATAATAAAACAAGCGATATAATTCTTTTCCTATTGTATAACTTTTTAAATATAAATATTTTGTAATATCGGTTATAACTGGATGTGATTCTCCGAACAAATCGCATACAATTACATCTTTAATTCCTTTTTGGCGAAATGTTTGTTCTAATGTTTTCGCTACTTGCACATGACCATTACCGTAATGTGCAGTTAATATTAAAACCTTGGGGTTTTTTATCAAACAAATCCACTCCTAGCTTATTGTTTCTCCATATTGCATATACGACAATAGGAAAAACATTTTCCTTAAAAATTACATAAACAGACTCTAAAATTTCTCTTTCAGCTATGTACCTGTCGTGGATATGCAAAGCATATAAGATTGACCCCTTAATCCTATCTGTGCTCATATCTTTACATTATACTTTCCTATAAGAGCTTTCGCAATAACTTACAAATGTTCTCTATTTCATGATACTCACTCTTTTACTTCTTAATTCTTTTTACTATTTTGATTTCCCTTTACAATTATGTAAATTTCTCCACTTATTCCTTACAAAAATATGGATATTCTATTTTCAGTATACTCTTTTCTATATACATACTCTAGGTTTTATTGTAAAGAAAGCAAAAAGCCTAATCCAATATTTGGATTAGACTGCTTGTAAAATATGTCTTGCTTGCTCTACATTTTTTTCAGTAGGTGGTTCTACATTCGCTAGTGGGTACTTATGCCCAAGTGCCTCCCATTTATATACACCAAGCTTATGGTATGGTAACACTTCAACTTTCTGAACATTAGACAAGCTTTGAATAAAGCTAGATAGTTTTTGTAGATCTTCTTCATTATCAGTAATACCAGGAACTAATACGTGTCGTACCCAAATCGGTTTATTTTTATCCGATAAATAACGAGCAAATTGTAAAATATGTTCATTTGGTTTTCCTGTTAATTTACGATGTTTCTTTGAATCAATATGTTTCAAATCTAATAAAACTAAATCTGTGTACTCCATTAAAATATCTAGCTTATTTTGGAATTCTGGTTCTTCAGAATAACAACCACCCGAAGAGTCAATTGTTGTATGAATTCCAGCTTCCTTACATTTCTTAAATAATTCAATTAAGAAATCTAGCTGTAATAATGGTTCCCCACCACTAACTGTTATACCACCTCCGGAAGCTTCAATAAAAGGAAGGTAACATGTCACATCCTGCATTACTTCTTCGACTGTTATTTCTTTTCCTTTACCGATCTCCCACGTATCAGCATTATGACAATATTGACAACGTAATAAACACCCTTGTGTAAATATGACATAACGAATTCCTGGGCCATCAACAGTACCACAAGACTCTACAGAATGAATTCTTCCTTTTACCATGTTACTTCCTCCTTTATTGAAACAGCCCCCTCTGCTATTTATAAAATGCAGAGGGACACTTTTTCACTTACATGCTTTCATGCATTGTACGGTTAATTACATCAATTTGTTGTTCACGAGTTAATTTAATAAAGTTTACAGCGTAACCAGATACGCGAATTGTTAATTGTGGATATTTTTCAGGATGTTCCATTGCATCCATTAATGTTTCACGGTTAAATACGTTAATATTTAAGTGATGTCCTTCTTTTACTGCATAACCATCAAGCATCGATACTAAGTTACGTACTTGTACATCATCTTCTTTACCAAGTGCTTTTGGAATAATAGAGAATGTGTTAGAAATACCATCTTGTGCATCTTCATATGGTAATTTAGCTACAGATAATAATGAAGCTAATGCACCTTTTGTATCACGTCCATGCATTGGGTTCGCACCTGGTGCAAATGGTTCTCCAGTACGGCGACCATCTGGAGTGTTACCAGTTTTCTTACCGTATACAACGTTAGATGTGATTGTTAAGATCGACATTGTATGAACAGAATTTCTGTATGTTTTATGTTTACGAAGTTTATTCATAAATGTTTTTACAAGATTTACAGCAATTTCATCTACACGGTCATCATTGTTACCGTATTTAGGGAAATCTCCTTCGATTTCAAAGTCAACTGCAATTCCGTTTTCATCACGAATTGGTTTTACTTTTGCATACTTAATTGCACTTAAAGAGTCTGCTACTACAGATAGACCCGCGATACCTGTTGCCATTGTACGAAGAACATTTGTATCATGAAGTGCCATTTCAATACGTTCGTAGCTATATTTATCGTGCATGTAGTGAATAACATTTAATGTATTTAAATATAGACCTGCTAACCATTCCATTGTCATATCAAACTTATGCATAACTTCTTCATAATCTAATACTTCAGAAGTAATTGGTGCGTACTCTGGACCAACTTGTGCTTTAGATTTTTCATCTTTACCGCCGTTAATCGCATATAGTAATGCTTTTGCTAAGTTTGCACGTGCGCCGAAGAACTGCATTTGTTTACCAATTCTCATTGCAGATACACAACAAGCAATTCCGTAGTCATCACCGTAGTCAGCACGCATAATGTCATCATTTTCATATTGAATTGCTGATGTTTTAATAGACATTTTCGCACAGTAGTTTTTAAAGTTCTGTGGTAATTGTTTAGACCAAAGAACTGTTAAGTTTGGTTCTGGAGCTGGTCCTAAATTATCTAATGTATGCAAGAAACGGAATGAGTTCTTTGTTACTAATGGACGACCATCTAATGCCATACCACCGATAGACTCAGTTACCCAAGTTGGGTCACCAGAGAATAATTCATTATAATCAGGTGTTCTTGCAAATTTCACAAGACGTAATTTCATAATGAAGTGATCCACAATTTCTTGTACTTCTTCTTCTGTTAAAGTACCATTTGCTAAATCTCTTTCAATATAAATGTCTAAGAATGTAGAAGTACGTCCAAGACTCATTGCAGCTCCGTTTTGCTCTTTAATTGCTGCAAGATATGCGAAGTATAACCATTGGAATGCTTCTTGCGTGTTTGTTGCTGGCTTAGAAATATCAAAGCCATGAGAAGCAGCCATTTGTTTTAACTCTTGAAGTGCACGCATTTGCTCAGATAACTCTTCGCGTAAACGCATTGTCTCTTCGCTCATTACACCGCCAGTTAAATTTAAATCTGCTTTTTTCGCTTCAATTAAATGATCAATACCATATAATGCTACGCGTCGGTAGTCACCGATAATACGTCCACGTCCGTATGCATCTGGAAGACCAGTAATTACACCTGATTTACGCGCATTTCTCATTTCTGGTGTATAAGCATCGAATACACCTTGGTTATGAGTTTTTCTCCAATCTCTAAAAATACGACTAAGTTCTTTGTCCATTTCGTATCCATAAGATTCACAAGCTTGTTCCGCCATACGAATACCACCATATGGTTGTAAAGAACGTTTAAATGGTTTTTCAGTTTGGAAACCGACTACTTTTTCAATATCTTTATTTAAATATCCTGGTTCATGTGATGTAATAGAAGAAACAATTTTTGTATCCATATCAAGAACGCCACCGTTTTCACGTTCTTTCGTTGTTAAATCCATTACTTGATCCCAAAGTTGTTTCGTTGCTTCAGTTGCTCCCGCTAAGAAAGATTCATCCCCTTCGAAAACGTTTACATTATTTAAAATGAAATCGCGAACATCAATCTCTGCTTTCCATTTTTCACCTTTAAAGTTTTCCCATGCGTTTTTAACATTTTCTAATACTTGAGTCATCCTAATCTCCTCCATTTTTGATTAGTACAGGACTAAGATTTTTTATATAACAGCTTACACACTTAGAATACTACTTTTTGGCGAAAGTGAACGAAATAGTTGTGACATGTTTGTGAAATGTTGAGCAAACTACTATGCGCATAGTGTTAACTTCACTTAAAAGTCTTTATAATTAACACTTCCCTTAATTGTATTTTTTTGGTACCCTTATATACGAGTCCTATTTTGTAATATAAGAACAATACCCATTGTAGAGCTGTAATACTCTTATCTCCTAATCTGTTATAGTTTTTATAACAGAACAAAAAAGTGTACATATGTTGTACACTTTTTTTGTTACTACTCTAAAACATCTCTTTTTCTATTCCCATCATAGAATCCGCCACGATTACCTTCTAAAACAATTAATTGCTCTAATCCTTCTATATGATCACCTATAATTCGCAAAACAGCTGCAGGATGACCTATTTTTGCAAAATGTTCACTGGGACGAATACGGTTCATCTTATCGACCTCTACACGACTTACACATGCAATTTCAAAGCCTAACAGAATCGCTTTCACTTGCGCTACACAAGGTGACAGTAAAGATCTATAACCGATTTCTTTCAAGCACTTACGACTAAACGCATTGGGTACAGCAATAAGAGAGCCTACTCCTAGATCTTTTCTATCACAAGCTAAATTTAATGCATATTTAAATGCAGTTACAAGATGAAGTGGTACTCTTAAATCTAAATAATGATTTAGATCATTTAATGCAACATCCATTCCATCTGCAATAGCTTTTGCGAAAGGATATAGTTCCCTAGCCGGGATAACAAAGTCACCGTCTACAAACAGCACAATATCACCTTTTGCAAAGTAAGTTCCAAGTGAACGTCCTACATCGTTTCCAAGTGCTTCTTTATATACAATTGTTGTTGCTCCCTTTTCTTTTGCAATCGTTGCGGTTTGATCAGACGAGCCATTTACTACAACGATAATTTCAAAAGGTTCAATTTTTCGAAGTTCATCTATAACATTTCCAATTGTTTTCTCTTCATCTTGTACAGGAATAATGACCGATAATTGCTTTCCTTTATACAATTTAGATGTAATGCCCCATCCTTGATAAAGATCTTCGAAATCTAAAGTATGGTACACACTATCTCTTTTCCTATTTCCATCATAATATCCTCCGCGCTCATCGCTACCTACTATTCGCTCTGCTACAGCTTCTATATGATCACCTATCATCCGTTTTTCAGATTGCGAAAGACCCGTACCATACGCATCATGCTCGGTCGGCCGAAATTTATTTGGCGTAATAACGTCAATTGCACAATGCCGACTAATTCTCCATTCGCTTTGAACTAGGCGTAAATGAGCGACAATAGGATTAACAAAGCTTTCATATCCAATACTTTGAACGACTTCTTTCGTCAACGCATGAGGTGCATCTAATAAGGAATCAATTTTTAATTCTTCACGCTCTAACATTGCATTTAATATTTGGCGCCATGCTGTAATAGAATTGGGTTTTTGCCTTTTTAAAAATAATGCATCTAAGTTATTTAAAACGATGTCGGCCTGATCATGTAAAATGGGATTCAGGAATAATTGTAATTTTGAAGTTGGAATAACAAAATCACCATCTATAAATAGTAATACATCACCTATCGCGTGTTTTGCGCCAACCGCGCGGCCAACATCGTTCCCTAGTAGCTCCGTATGCTTAATTACTTTACACCCTAAACAATCAGCAACCTCTTCTGTACCATCGTTACAACCGTTTGCTACTACAATAATCTCTATTGGATTTAATCCTTTTGCCGATTGGATAACACCTGAAATCGTTTCAGCTTCATTACATACAGGTATAATGACCGATAGTGACTTAGCCATTATTTTCTTCACGGAACCACTTAATAGTTTCTTTCAATCCTTCTTCCCACGTTACCGTCGCTTGAAACTGAACAAGTTCTCTTAATTTCGCAACATCCGGTCTTCTATTTGGAATTTCTTCAAAGCCATGTGGATACACCTCTTCAAAAGGAACTTGGACAATTTTCGAAGAAGATTTCGTTAGTTTTTTAATTACTTCTGCTACTTCTTTTATACTCTTTTCATTCTCAGATCCTATGTTAATAATTTCACCATTCACCTTTTCATCCATTGCTCGAATCGTTGCTTCTACCGCATCACTTACATACGTAAAGCAACGTGTCTGCTCTCCATCTCCATATACGAGAATGTCTTCTCCTTGCAGTGCCGCACTGATAAATCGCGGGATTACCCCCGCATACGGACCATCTTTCGCTCTTGGACCATAAATATTAAAATAACGAACAATCGTTACAGGTAAACCTTCTAAAGCGTATCCTAAACATAATGTCTCTTCTAATGTTTTACACACTGCATAACTCCAACGTATTTTAGAAGTTGCCCCGTATAATCGATCCCCCTCTTCAGAAAAGGGTGGTTTTGCCTTACCATATACTTCTGAAGTAGACGCAAAGACTACTTTCTTCTTTCCATTTAGCGCTGCTTGTAAAATGTTTCTCGTTCCATCAAAATTCGTTTCAATAAGCTCTATACTCTTTTCCATTGTCGTTTTCACACCTAAAATTGCTGCTAAATGAAACACGACATCATGTTGGTTTACTAATTCATAAATAGAATTTTTATCTAAAACACTTATTGGAATAACCCGAATTTCTTTCATTAACTCATCATGATACTTATTTTTTCCTTTATAGAAGTTATCAACGATCGTAACCCCATACCCTCTTTTCACCAGCTCTTCAGCTAAATGTGAACCAATAAATCCTGCTCCACCTGTAATTAAACATTTCTTACTCATACACTCACCTTCTTTATAATGCCACGTGTATCTATTACTCGCTTTATACCTTTAAAAAGCTTCCAATCGATATTAGAGTGATCAGTTAAAACTAAAATACAACCCGCTTGTTTAACGACTTGTTCATCCAAAGAAACAGATTGGTACACCTTACCTTCAAACTTTGCAGAAGAAATATATGGATCGTGATATTCGATTTCATACCCTTCTTTTATTAACAATTCAATAATTGGCAACGCTGGTGATTCTCTTAAGTCATTTACATCTTTCTTATATGCAATCCCTACAATTAAAACCGTCGTAGGTGATTGCACAACACCTTTCACCTTCCGGACTATTTTCTCTGGCATTTCTTCATTAATTACATGTGCTGCCTCAATTAATTGACTAATTGCTCCATTCTTTTTTATTCTCCATTGAAAATATAAAGGGTCTACTGGAATGCAGTGTCCCCCTATCCCTGGCCCTGGCCAATATGGGGTAAATCCAAACGGTTTTGTAGACGCAGCTTCAAGCGCCTCATAAAAATCAATTCCTAAACTTTCACATAGTGTGTTTAACTCATTTACTAATGAAATATTGACTAGGCGCTGAATATTTTCAAATAACTTACACATTTCCGCTACTTTCGGAGAACTAACTGGAACAACTACATCAAATGTAGTGCTATACAACTCCTGTACTTTTTGTTTACACTTCTCTGTTTGTCCACTAATAACTTTTGGAATCGTTTGAACAGAATAGTGACTATTAGCCGGGTCAATTCTCTCAGGGGAATATCCGATATAGAAATCTTCTCCTACCTTTTTTCCCGTTTGAGAAATAATAGGAATGATAACTTCCTCGAGTGTACCTGGATATGTGGAGCTTTCAAAGATGAAGGTTTGTCCTTTTTGAAGATTTTGTTGTATATAATGTGAGGCTGAAATGAGGGCACTTAAGTCTGGTTCTCTTTGTTCATTAATTGGAGTCGGGACAGTAACAATAACATAATCACTATTTTGAAAATCAGCAATGCCTTGATCCGGTGTGTTCACTATTAATTTTTTTTTCACCAATAAACTTTGTAACTCTTTAGAAGAAACATCCGGAATATAACTTTCTCCTTTTATAATTGATTCTATTTTTCTAATATCTTTATCTAACCCAAGTACTGTATGCCCTCTCTCTGCAAAATGAACTGCTAAAGGAAGGCCAACATACCCTAAGCCAATAATAGCTACTTTACTACTATTCATTTGTATTCTCTTCTTCCCTTCTCAATTGTTGAATGATATCTCTATCTCTATCTCCATCCGTAAAGCCACCGCGTTCGTCCGTACATTGTAATAAATACGCAATCGCCTCAATTTGATCACCGAAAATACGATCAAATGCTGAAATACGCCCATTTACAAATTCGTGTTGCTCTGGACGTACTCGATTTATTTTTATAACATCTACTAACTCTACTGCTGTAATAGAGAATCCTTCTAAAATAGCTTTCATCTGAGCTAATGGAGGAATCACAAGAGAATCATAACCAATTTTCTCTATTACTTTTTTATGCATAGCGTGTGGTACTGCTGTTAATGAGTTATTCCATAAATCTGGTCGCTTCGCTATCAAATTCACAAAATATTTTCCCATGCTAATTGGATCTGCTGGATGAAACATATCTAATAAACACTGTAAATCATTTAATGCCACATCACTTCCATCTTCAATAGCGCGCAAAAATAGAATTAAATTTGTTGCTAGAATAACAAAATCACTATCAACAAATAAACAAATATCTGCCGTAGCATACATGGCCCCTATCGCCCGTGCTACATTATGCCCAACCACTTCCTCCAACTCAACAACAATAACATTCTCTAGCTTTACTTGTTTAATGGTCTTTACGGCAGCTCCATTCGCAACAACTATAATTTCATCTACACCTGCTTTTTTCACTTCTTGTATAACAGACCTTATAGTTGTTTTCTCTTCTGATACTGGGATAATGGCACTATATTTCGCTTTTTTCTTTTGTAATAAAACTGGTTTATACTTTCCTACAAACTCCCTATCTTTATTGCCCTCTGAAAAACCACCACGATTACCGTATGTTTCGATTACGTATTGTAAAGCTCGCAAATGATCACCCATAATACGACTAGTCGCTTTCGGATAAGGAGAGCCAGGTGATGTGCCCGTATGGACAGGACGAACTTTATTTGTGTAAATGACATCAACTGAAGCCATATCAGAAATATCTACTCCTCTAGACATCGCCATCGCTTGAAATAGTGCTGGATCCGCTAAATTCCACCACCCTAGTTTTTCAATCACTTCACGACTTATCGCATGCGGTATCGCAATTAAAGATCCTACAACAAACTCTTTTTTGTTCAAATAACGGTTTAACATATATTTTCCAACCGTCGTATAATGCGGTCTCATCTTCAAATAAACGGACCATGTTAAATTATTTAAAACAATCTCATGTCCTTGCTGTATTCCTTTAATAAAATTGTATAATTCTTCACTTTTCATAACGATATCGCCATCTAAAAATAAAACAATTTCACCTTTTGCTTCTCTAGCACCAATTGCCCGTCCCACATCATTACCAAGAGAATATCTATAATAAATTACACGGCAATTATGCTGTAACGCTATTTCTTTCGTACCGTCTGTCGATCCATTATCTACTACGATAATTTCATATGGCTCGAGCTTCTCCACTTCTACTAATACTTTTGATAAAGTACTTGCTTCATTATGCACTGGAATCACAACTGACACTCTCATACTTGTATCACTCTTACCCTTCCAAGCGAACATAAGCAATAATAGGAATACGTACAACTACATCTTCTGGTGGTCCATAAGAAGGAGAAGTACGAACAATTACTGCCCCATCCGTCACAGATAAAAGAACGCCTGCAATGATTTCTACAGCTGTCACAACTTGCACTAGTTCACCAACATGGTTACGTAATTCATCAGTAAATAACATATATAACTCTCCTTTCTTACGCTTCTTTAATTGATATAATACTTGTAAATGGTAATAAAACTTCTGTTCCTATTCCTTCTTGCAGTGTTAAGAAATCATCTCCAACCGCTACAATCACACCCGTTAACTGTCCAACTGTCACAGTAATTTCTACGTTTTTACCCAAATACTGCTCTGCAATTTCTTTAAAAGGTGATGTATTACATTCTTTTAAAATGTTACAAATAATAGATTGAAATCTACTTGATTCAATAAATTCTTCCGTAGCTTGCTTAGAGTTTCTTTGAATAAATCTCGCGAAGTTTTGTGAAAATAAAAGTCTTTCCACAGCAGGTAGCAACTTATTATCTAAAAAATAATCTAATTGCCTATTAAACAATCTCGATAACTTTTCCCAATACTTACCGAACAGACACATATATTTCTCCTCCTATTATTTTTAAATTCTAAAAATACATCCATACATCTTAATGTATACAAAGCAGGCTTTTTGTGTGATAGGTAAGACATACATTTTTCAAGGAAACAATCTTTTCTAATCACACAAAAAAAGACTATCCAATCGGATAGTCTTTTACACTTCAATATTTCGCAACATCGTATAAATGTCGTTATTCACTTTACCAAACGATTTAATATTGTTTTGAATATTAGATAATAAAACGACATACACACTTCCGTTTTTACTAAATCCATTTAAGCAATTCCACCCTGGCATTACACCGTGATTCGAATAACTTCCCGGGTCTACGTACCATCCAAATCCGTAATCTTTTTTTCCGCCTGTAAACATTTGATCATAGCTCTCTTTTGAAATTAACTTTCCAGAGAAGAGTGCTTCATTAAATAAATATAAATCATGTGCACTTGTATATATATCACCACAACCATATAGTTGTGACATACTTGGAATATTCGGTGTTGTCATATTGTTATTTACTATTTTATAACCTGTCGATGGAAACCTTGTTTGCTCTAACGCTTTACCGAAACCAGAGTGTTTCATACCCGCAGTAGCAAAAATATGTTGTTTAATATATTCTTCTAACGGTTGTCCACTTACCTTCTCAGCAATGTAGGCGAGTATCGAATAGTTCGAATCGGAATATTTCCATTTCTCCCCTGGACTCCCAACACGCTTTTGTTTTCCTATTCGTTTTATCAATTCCTCATGAGAAATATCCTCTGTTCCCTGTTCATACTCTGGGATACCTGATGTATGTGTTAGTAAATGTTTTAACTGAATACCATTACCTTGAGGGAAATCTGGAATATACTTTGCAACCGTATCCTCTACGTTTAACTTATTTTGATCTTTTAATTGCATAATAGCAGTCGCTACAAACGCCTTTGAAATAGATCCAATATAAAAAGTTGTCTCTGAATTATTCGGCACTTGTTTCTCTTTGTTCGCCATACCGTATCCTTTATTCAAAAGAACTTTTCCGTTCTTCACAATAACAGCTGTCCCGCTAAATCCTGCGTTTTGTAAATATTGATCTAATTGAGCGTTTTCATTAATTTCTTGAGGTGGTCCCTCAGCAGGCTTCTCCACAGCTTGCGCTTGCTTCACTTTTTCTTCCTGCTCTTTTTGTTTTTGTGCCTCTTGCTTCTTTTTTTCTTCTTTCTTTTTTAGCTCTTCTTGTTTCTTCATTTCTGCTGCTGCTTTTAAAGTTTCTTCTTTCTTATTATCCGCAACAATTTTTGTATACATGAAATATACAACTGAAAATAGTAAGACGAGAATGATTGTTCTTTTTATGTATACAATCGGCCGACGTGCTTTCCCATTCGCATTATTTGTTTCCTGATCCATGATTGCTTTTTTCCCCTTACTCAACAATAATTTAATCCCTCTACTAATTTTTTTTAGTAGATTATGGATACTCCATTCTATGTCATCCCTACTTTATCACGCACTGCACATATTACCAACCTATATGTATAAAAAAGAAAAAGAAAATTTACAAAAGTAAGATTGCTGTTAAATTGTTAACAAAAAAAGAGGATATCCTCTAAAAAATTGATGTCATCAATCTTTTCGGATATCCTCTTACCTCATTATTTATACGTGTTTTTTCATATCATCGGCAACAGATTCAACATTTGTACCTACGATAACTTGGACACTCGTATTACTTAATTTCATAACACCTTTTGCACCAGCACGTTTTAATGCTGCTTCGTTTACTTGACCAGCATCTTTCACTTGTAAACGTAGACGTGTTGCACAGTTATCAATAACTGTTAAGTTTTCTTTTCCACCTAAAGCTGCTACGTAAGTTTCACCAATTGAACCTGCAACTGGAGCTTCTTCGCCTTCAACTACTTCCTCTTCATCTTCACGACCAGGAGTTTTTAGGTCGAACTTCTTAATTAAGAAGTAGAATACTACAAAGTAAATTGCTGCGTAAATTAAACCGATTCCTGCTAGTAACAATGGTTTTGTTGCAATACCGAAGTTTAAGAAGTAATCGATTGCCCCGGCACTAAATGAGAAACCATCGTGAATGCCAAGTGTTGTTGTAATGAATAGAGACAGACCTGTTAATACAGCATGAATACCATATAATACTGGTGATAAGAACATGAATGAGAATTCAATTGGCTCTGTAATACCAGTTAAGAATGAAGTTAATGCTAAACCACCTAACATACCTGTAACCATTTTACGTTTTTCTGGTTTAGCAGCCGCAATCATTGCGAAACATGCTGCTGGTAAACCGAACATCATAATTGGGAAGAAACCAGTCATGAACATACCTGCTGATGGATCTTTTGCAAAGAAGCGTGCAATATCACCATGAACGATATCACCAGCTGCATTTGTAAAGTCACCAAGTACGAACCAGAAGTATGTGTTCATTACGTGGTGTAAACCGATTGGAATTAATAAACGGTTTAATAATCCGAATAACCCAGCACCAATTGAACCTAAGTTCACGATACCATGTGCTACTGCATCAATACCACTTTGAATTGTTGGCCAAATTTGACCGAATACTAATCCTAAAAGAAGCATTACGATTGAAGTAATGATTGGTACAAAGCGTTTTCCTGCAAAGAATCCTAACCATTCTGGTAGTTTAATCTTATGGAATTTGTTGTATAGTAATCCTGCAACAACCCCTGCAATAATACCACCGAGTATGGCCATATTAATTTTCGGCGTTAACGCCGCTGCTTTTGAAACCTTTGTCATTGTATCAGCTAATTTAGTTGGGTCTACTGAGCCGACTAAATCTTGAACACTTTTTAATTTATCATTTAACTCTGCTGCTGAATATGTCTTACTTAGAGCATTCGTTGTATTTTGTAAAACAAGATATCCGATTGCTCCGGCAAGTCCAGCTGCTCCACTACCGTCAACAGACAAACCGATTGCAACACCAATTGCAAAAATAAGTGCTAAATTATCAAAAATTGCTGCACCGGCCTGTGCCATAACAGGAATGTTAAATACGTCTTCTTGTCCTAAACGAAGCAATAATCCTGCTGCTGGTAGTACGGCGATTGGAAGCATTAACGCTTTACCAATACGTTGTAGAAACTGCAACATTTTAATTCCCCCTATCAAATTTATGAAATCGTTATCATTATAAGTACGCCTTAGAAAACGCTTTCTATTTACATAACCATAATAACATATAGTTGTATAGATGTGTAGTTTTTATTTTCAAATTTTTTATGGATAAATCTCCTATTTCCAAACTGTTATATAAAAGGAAAATTCTCCTTTTTGACTACAAAATACTCGAAACGAAAGACCTGCTATAGAACATGTAACTTTCGTTTTATCATTCCACTTTTTCATGTTATTATTTATTTCCGAGCATATCGGGAAAAGTAAACTTAGTTAATTCGAAATAGGAGCGTTGGTACTATGCAGTGCATTGAAACAAACAACTTACAACAGTTGTTAGAACAAGTAAAACCATATACGAAAAAAGGAAAGCTTGCTACTTATATCCCCGAACTAGGAAATGCAAATCCAGATGATTTAGGGATTGCCATTTTCCATAAAGAAACAGAATACATCCATGCTGGCAACTCACAAACACTATTTACTCTTCAAAGTATTTCAAAAGTAATTACACTTGCACTTGCCCTTTTAGATCGTGGTGAAGAATATGTATTTTCTAAAGTTGGAATGGAGCCAACTGGCGATCCATTTAATTCTATTATTAAGTTAGAAACGACAAGTCCTTCTAAACCACTTAATCCAATGATTAATGCAGGAGCGCTAGCTATTACAAGCATGTTAGCAGGAAAAGATAATGAAGAAAAAATGGAGCGCATCCTTCATTTTGTACGTGAAATAACAGATAATCCTACTATTAATTATTCTTCTAAAGTTGCCAATTCAGAATTAGAGACAGCTTACTTAAACCGTTCACTTTGTTACTATATGAAACAAAACGGAATTATCGATTGTGATATTGAAGAACTTATGGATTTATACACTCGTCAATGTGCAGTTGAAGTAAACTGTATTGATTTAGCTCGTATCGGCTTAATTTTTGCTATGGATGGCTATGATCCATATAAGAAAAAACAAATTATCCCTAAACATATTACAAAAATTTGTAAAACATTTATGGTTACATGTGGTATGTATAACGAGTCTGGCGAATTTGCGATTCGTGTTGGTATTCCAGCTAAAAGTGGTGTAGCTGGTGGTATTTTCGGCTGCGTAAAAGGAGAAATGGGAATTGGTATTTTCGGACCGGCTTTAGATGCAAACGGAAATAGTATCGCTGGTTTTAAAATTCTTGAACTTCTTTCTGCTCAAGAAGGTTGGAGTATTTTTTAATTTAGCGTTATCCTGCTATACTAGCAGGATTTTTTTATTCCATAAAAACCTTAACTTTATCAGTTACCAATCCCTTACAAAAACAGTACTGAAAGTTTCTCTATATCATGCATATTTGCTCCCCCACCCTGAATAGTATAGTACAACCTAGCGCTATATGTGGAGGTGTGAAGGATGAAACTAATATTTCAGATGGAAAAACAACCTGTTCTTGAAAAAACAATTCTTCTCTTTATATTGAGTATTGTAGAAAGCTTGAAGTTAAAAGTGGTTTCACTCGATGAAGCTCACCGATACATATTCAATTTAGAAGTACTTGAGCTGCTAATGGACCGGAACATCGATGATCAAGTGCTTGAACTTATTCATTTCGGAATGGGACTTGAAGACATTCATCATGTACTTCCTGAAGAACTTGAACATACGATTGAAGAATTAAAGTGGCTTTGCATTCAAGTGTTAAGTGAATACAGCATGCACGAAGAATCTGAACAACTAATTGAAGATATACGCTAAAAAGCACCTATGTAGGTGCTTTTAATGTTTTTTCAAACTATTTTTATACGTCTCAATATTTACTGGTAGCTCTTCCTCTTCTAAAGTATGTTCATTTACATCTTTATGAATGAACGCACCTTTAGGCGGTTGATGGTCATGCCCTTTTTTCTTATGATCAAATGCTTTTCCGCGTCCCATAGGGATCCCCCTTTCTTTAAAAGAAATCCGTATTAGTATGGGGAAAAGTACGTCGACATATGCAATCCTTTGCCGTATTTCCAAGGAAATACTCGAACATTGTTTTCTGTTCTCCTTACAACAACTGATCAATCCCAATAAGAATTAATAAAACTCCCGCAATAACAGTAGCCCATTTCCCTAAGTATGCTGCTAAAAATCGTTTCCCTACATACGCAAAACCACTAATACAAATAAAACTAAACACCCCAGAAATAGTTGCTGTAAGCCACAGATTCAAGTTTGTTACCCCAGCATCAAATCCACCCGCAATATTATTAATAGATAATGCAATCCCTAAAACAATTGCTTCTGAAAAACTAATTGTTTTAGAACCATCAAAATCTGCTTTTTCTGGATCACGTAAAATTCCCATAAGTACACTACCATCGTTAGAGCTTACGGTATTTCTTTGCCCCAAGAAAGGCTGGCACAAAATAAAAACCCCGATTACCCCTAAAACGATTGCTCCAATCAAGTTTGCAGTAAACTCTGATATAAATAACGCAATCCAGTTTCCAAAAAAGCCAGCTAATAAAGTAAATAAAAAACCAAAAAATGCGATGATAAAATTGTTAAACCACGAAATGCGGATTTTACGAATGCCATATGCAATCCCAACACCTACATTATCTAAATTAGAAGCAATCCCGATTAAAAAAATTGAAAATAGACCTGCCGTACTCATAAACAGCCACCCCTTTTTCTCACTTTTCCATGCATCTTATGAAAATGTTGAGCAACTGTGCCTGTCTGTTTCATATACATGTAATAAATGCTCAACATTTTTTCAACAATAAAAAGGAGTGCCTTCGCTATGCCTAAAGAAAATCCAAATGAGCGGCTTAGTAGATTAATAAAAAAGCTTTTAAAAGAACGTGCCTTATCTATGCGCCAACTCGGCATGCTGACGAATATTGATCCCGCAACAATCTCAAGAATTATGAATGGGAAACAACCGCCAAAGCAAAAGCATCTACAAAAATTTGCAGAATGTCTGCAAGTTCCACCTCAATTGTTTTTTGATGAAATGTATCCTGATTCTCCTCACATTAATAAGGAAAAGACGGATATGTACACATCTCTTGATACAATTCAACAAACGCTGCAATCCTCTAACTTATTCGATTTCGACTACACAACAACTCGCGTAAAACAAGAACTTGAAAACTATGAACGATATGCTCAAACAGCAGAAGGTGAAAAACGTATCCATGAAAGTTTCGCGAGCAAATTAGAACAAATTGATAGTGCTGGTCCTTTCATTGAACAATTAACGGATATGTATCAACAATTTTGCAATGAAACTAATCCAAGAGAAGAGCGTGCAGTTCTTGGAGGTGCATTACTGTATTTCATTTTATCGACAGATATTATTCCCGATTACCTCTTTCCAATTGGCTATTTAGATGATGCAATTGCTGTTGAATTAGCAAAAGAGAAATTAATCGAACTCAAACGAAAGACATAGAAAAATAAAGAACTATTTCAGTTGTTTCTATTCAACTCTGAAATAGTTCACTAAAAAATCGTACAAGTATACATACCTGTACGATTTCAACATACTAATCTATTTTTTCGTATGACACCATTCATATATAAATGCTGTTATTACTTTTGTAAATTCAATTAACTGTTCTACTTCAACTTTCTCATTTATTGAATGAGCTTCTTCTAATGTACCTGGTCCGTAAATAACAGCCGGAATATGAAATTCACTAAACCAACCACCGTCCGTTACCGTTGCAGACATATCTAAAATTGCATTTTGAGATAAAATTGATTCGTGTACTGAGCTAAGCGTTTTTACAGCTGCATGTTCACTATCTATTTCTAAAGAAGGAAAAATTTCGCCACGATCCACAATCATTGATTCTCCGCCCCACTTAAATTGTGGTGGATTTTCACTTAACCATGGATCGGCAGCCGCTACTTTCCCAATATACTCTTCAATTTCTTTTATTATTTGTTCATGTGTTTCATTCGGATAAAAGTGCACCGTGATCCATAATCGGCACTCATCCGCAATAAACGCTGCATGTCGTCCGCCCTCAATAACAGCTGGATTAATTGTTGTTGTTCCAGATGGATACCCTTCATATGTTTTCATAACCGCCCAATGACGCTCTAATTCTTGTAAACTTTGTACAATTTTCATCATTTTTTCAATCGCACTCGCTCCGAATAAACGTCCTCCCGCATGGATCATTTTCCTGCGTGTTGCATCATGAAACGTCTGAGGACTTTTCACAGTAATCCATCCAGTAATTACGCCGCCCTGTCCTTGCATATGCAAATCACTCGTATCCACTACGACTGCAAAATCAGCATCATAACCTCTTTTGCAACATTGAAGTGTACCTGCCTCTCCAACTTCTTCCCCAATTACGGATTGAAAGATTAAATCTCCAGGTAATTCAATGCCAGCTTCTTGAAAAAGCTGAATAGCAAATAGCGCTCCAGCCAGTCCACCTTTCATATCTGCCGCACCACGTCCGACTAACCAACCATCTTTTATAAACGGCTCAAACGGATTCGTTTCCCACGCCTCATCTGCTGACACTTCAGCTACATCCATATGTCCGTTAATAATAAGACTTTTATGCGTGTCACTTTCTACCCCTTTTTTCACCCCAACAACGTTCGGGTCATTCGGATATACATCCCATTTATCTACACTAAAATTTCGTTTTCTTAGGAAATGGGCAACAAATTCTTGCGCCTCATTTGTATTTCTCGCCGGCGGTGCTGGTGTTTCAAAACGAATTAATGTTTTTGTAAGCTCTAGTAACTCACCTTTTCGTAGATCAATCTGTTCTAATAGCTGTGAAACTTCTTCATTCATCACTAATTCCCCTTTGCATACGTAGTATGTTTCCAGCTTTATTTTCACAAAAAAAGAGACTGTTTACAATTTTACAGTCTCCAAATTAATCACTATTATAAACTTTCTATTTCTGTTGTCTTTGTCTTTTCAATATGTTCTACCTTACGTGCCTTATTTCTTGTCGCACGGTAAAACAGTAAACAAACAATCATAAATGGAATACCACAATACAATGCCATTCTTTGTTCTGGAATAAAGGCCATACCAACAATTACTGTTACATTTAATACTAAAGCAAGCAGTGGTACGAACGGATACAGCGGTGTCTTAAATTTCAAGTCCTTCACATCCCCGCCCTGCTTCACATATGATCTTCTAGCTAATAAGTTAGATAGAGCAATAGATGCCCAAACTAATATCGCCCCAAATCCGGCAATAGAAAGCAGCCATAAATAAACTGTATCTTCCGCATAAATACCTGATAGTAATGAAAGACACCCTACAATCGTACTTACAATCAATGCATAAATAGGAACACCATTTTTAGATAACTTACCAAAAATCGGACTGATCATTCCTTGATTAGACATAGACCATAGCATACGAGAAGTTGCATATAATCCTGAATTCGCAACGGATAGTACTGCTGTAATAATAACGAAATTGATAATATCAGCTGCATAAGGAATACCAATTTTATCAAATACAACTACGAATGGACTTTCTATCACTCCCGCTTGTTGCCATGGGAATAATCCTGCAAGAATGAAAATAGATAATACAAAGAACACCAGTATACGCCAAACTGTATTATTAATTGCCTTTGGGATTGTTTTTTCTGGATTTTCACTCTCTCCAGCTGCAATACCAACAAGCTCCGTTCCTTGAAAGGAGAAATTAACTGCGATCATCGTTATTAAAATCGCTGATAACCCATTTGGAAACAATCCACCATACTCGGTAAAGCTAGAAAACATCGGTGCTGGTTCATTTCCTTTCATATCTAGAAAACCAAACATTGCTGCCCCACCGAAAATAATAAATGCAATGATTGTAATAACTTTAATACTTGCAAACCAAAATTCAACTTCTGCAAAACTTCTTGAAGATAACGCGTTGATAGCAAAAAGTAGTACCGCAAACACTACGCACCAAATCCATGACGGTACATCAGGAAACCATCGTTTCATTAAAATACTAACTGCAATTAGTTCAATACCTATCGTAGCAGACCAGTTTAGCCACGACATCCATCCGACTACATAACCTGCTGCAGGGGAAATGTGCTTCGTAGCATACGTTTGATAAGATCCTGCGTCAGGCATCGCAACAGCTAATTCTCCAAGACAGAGCATCGTTAAATACATAACAAATCCTCCAACAAGATACGCTACAATCGCTCCTCCAGGCCCAGCCTCATGAATTGTATACCCAGATCCTAAAAAAAGACCGGTACCAATAACTCCTCCGAGTGCAATCATAAATATGTGCCTACTTTTCAATTCCCTTTTTAACCCTTGGTTTTGATCCATCATATAAATCCCCCCCATTTCATGTAAGCGTTTTTAAAAATGTTCATAATAAGAATAATTATTAAAAAGAGCAAAATACATAGTATTAATCACTACCTGTTATTAAAAGATCATCCCTAACTGTTATTAACAACTTTTTATCAGCGATAGCTTGTCCTTCTACTACTTCTAATGACTCGATATACCCACTGATTCCTACCTTAATTTCTACTTTCTGTTTATCTATTGTTTCAATTAACGCTAATTTCTCCCATTCGTATACGTAAGAACTTTCCGTAACAAATAACTTCTCAACTTTCCCGTAACAAGGACTATACACGCCTTCTATAACCGTCTTCACTTTATAAACTCCTCCTTCTTTTTAATTGGTACTGAAACGTTGCATATCCCTCCTTTAGAGATTTCAACTATTATTTATGCAAAATGCGTACCAATCTCCAATTCCTATTTAAAATGAAGGTTTCTCAAAAAAAAATGTTCATAACCGCAAAATTTTTCTATCATTTGAGAAGTTTTAAAAGGAAAATAGCAAAAAAATTTTGCGATTTTATAAGAATTTTAATAAAATTATAAAAAGTCAGTCTTCATAGGGTGAAATGAGGAGAAGATAATCTATGCGTACAGAAGAAATTAATTTGAAACAGATCATTGAAATGAATATGCTATATGAAACTTTACTCAATGAGCTCGATATCGGAATTCATATTATTAATGAGGAAAGTAAAACGATTATCTACAACCGCAAAATGATGGAAATTGAATCAATGGAACGCTCAGATGTGCTATATAAGAGTCCTTTAGAAGTCTTTGCATTTGAAGAAAATAAAAATAGTACTCTTATAGAGGCATTAAAATTAGGAAAAACAAACAAAAATATAAAACAAACGTATTTTAACAATAAAGGGCAAGAAATTACGACGATTAACAATACTTTCCCTATAATAGAAAATGGAAAAATTAAAGGCGCTATTGAAATTTCAACAGAGATTAGCCATTCCAAACAAACGATGAAAACGAGCCCTGCTCGAAAAATAAATAACAAGTTTACCTTTGATCACATAATCGGGGATTCTAGTGCTATTCAATCCGTCATTACAGAAGCGAAAAGAGTCATTCGCACATCCTCATCCATACTTCTTGTAGGGGAAACAGGGACCGGTAAAGAACTATTTGCACAAAGTATCCATAATGAAAGTCAGCGTTCAGGCAAACCGTTTATTTCACAAAACTGTGCCGCTATACCTGATACACTCATGGAAAGCCTATTATTTGGTACGAACCGAGGTGCATTTACAGGAGCTATCGATAAAGCTGGTTTATTTGAAGAAGCGAACGGAGGAACTTTGTTATTAGATGAGATCAATTCGTTAAGTCCAGCACTTCAAGCAAAGTTGCTGCGAGCTATACAAGAAAAAACAATACGAAGAGTCGGAGGCACACAAGAAAAAGAAATTGACGTTCGCATTATAGCAACTATTAATGAAGACCCTCTTGAAGCTATTACACACAATCGATTACGGGAAGACTTATATTACCGATTAAGCGTCGTTACTTTATGTCTCCCGCCTTTACGCGAACGGAAAGAAGATATTCCCGATCTTGTTCAGCACTTTATCGAAAAGTACAATATTCAATTTGGACTTAGCGTAACAGATATAGATGTACATGTAAGAGAATTCTTGTATGCATATGATTGGCCCGGAAACGTACGAGAATTGGAACATATCATTGAAGGTTCGATGAACTTGGTTGAAGATGAAAATATCATTACAGCGTTTCATCTTCCCACTCGCTTTCGCGAACGAATAAAAAAAAAATTCAATCTGCAACCTTCCCTAACTCATAACGATACTGATGCACCTAAAACGTTAAAGCACACAATAGAAGCAATGGAAAAGAATTACATCAATCAAATTCTAAAAGAATATCACGGTAATATCTCACAAGCTGCAAAGTTTTTAGGGTTAAGTAGACAAAACTTACAATATCGAATTAAAAAACTACATTTACACATATGAAATGAAACTTGAATCAGTGGATTACTAGCCCTCACCAATTCGACTTTTATTGCTTGTTAATGCAGCATAAATCTGCTTTAACGTACAAATAAACATTTGGTAAAATATGCTATAATAAACATATAACATACTAGAAAGGAACGATGTATATGAGTAATGATAAAAGATTAAAGTTGTTACAATACTTAGCCTTCTTCCCTACCCTTCTATGTATGATGCTACTCATTAATATGAATACCTATCCTTATGCAAAGCTATTAGCAACAATTAGCGGCTCCTTTGCAGCTATTATGCTTGCTGCTTTTTGGAATTTGAAGATACGGATGAAGAAAGAGAAATCTTCTTAAACCGACAAAGTTAATTATCGTATTTAAACACGAGATGTTTACTACTCTCGTGTTTTTTTCTTTATATTCCCTCTACCTCAAAACTTAATTTAAAATTGATTATATACAGACTAAAGTAGGCGGTATTATGATGACGATCGCTGCTATTGGTGGATTTATTTGTATTTCTGTTATTTACTTATTACCAGGTGTTTTATTATTAATCGGAGGATTAATGAGAATTTTCCGAAAAGATAAAACGACTGCATCAGCATAAAAAAAGCACTCACAGGAGTGCTTTTTTCATATCCATATCTTTTAAAACTCAACATTCTCCAAATACAAACCACTCGCCTCAGCAAGGCAATTAATCTGATTACGTTGTTTCGACTCTAAAATATGCGGAATTGCTCCTGCATCTAATTGTCCTAATCCAACTTCAATTAATGCTCCAACAATTTTTCGCACCATGTTATGAAGGAATCCGTTACCACTTACTCTAATTTGTACGAATCCTGCCTCTTCCATCACTTCAAGTGTATATATTTCTCGAACCATAGACTTTTTCTTTGATTTCGCATTTGAAAATGCAGTAAAGTCATGTGAACCAACTAAATGTTTCGCAGCTTCTTTCATGCTTTTCACATTTAATTTTTTATTCACATGCATGCTGTATTTACGCATAAATGGATTTGTATGCTCTTCATTCCAAATCTTATAAAGATATGTTTTTGCTTTAGAATTGTAACGAGCATGGAAGCGGTCTTGTACTTCTTCTACGTTCGTAATGCTAATATCATTTGGTAAATATTGATTCAAATATTTTTTCACTTTATGTTCCACTAACTTCTCATCACTTTGAAAGTTAGCAACTTGATTCAAAGCATGCACACCGGCGTCTGTTCTACTGCAACCGATAATTTCAATTTCTTTTCCGACCATTTCAGATATAACACTTTCGATTTTTCCTTGAATCGTATTATCGTTATTACCGAGACGTTGCCATCCTTTAAAACGTGCACCATCGTACTGAATCGTTAATTTATAATTATTCATTTTACTCTCCTTCATAGAAAATATTCCCTCCTATCGTGAGGGAATATGAATAAACTCTACTTTCTAACAAGCTTCACTACATTTTCTACATGAGCTGTATGCGGGAACATATCAACTGGTTGCACATACTCCACTTCATAACTCTTCATTAATGCTTGTACATCACGAGCTAATGAAGAAGGATTACAAGATACGTAAACAACTTGTTTCGGCTTCACCTTTAAAATTGTTTCCAGTAATTTATCATCGCAACCTGTACGAGGTGGATCGACAACAATTACATCTGGACGCCATCCTTCTTTTACCCATTTCGGTAACCATTGTTCAGCTTTACCTGTTTCATATTTCGTATTTGTAAATCCGTGACGCTTCGCATTTTTTCTTGCATCTGCAATTGCTTCTGGAATTACATCCATACCACGTACTTCCGCTGCATCATTTGCAAGCCAAAGACCGATTGTACCAACGCCACAATACGCATCTACAATTTTCTCATCACCTGTTAAAGCTGCTGCTTTTTTCGCTTCATCATATAAAACAACCGTTTGTTCCGGATTCAACTGGAAGAATGCACGTGCTGATAATTCAAATGATAAATCACCAAGTGTTTCTTGAATTACTTCTTTTCCAGCTAATTTAAATGTTTTATCACCGAAAATAACAGATGTTTTACGCCAATTCACGTTTTGCATAATTGATTTCACACTTGGCATCTGTTTTTGTACTTCTGCGATAAATTGCTCCTTATTTGGCAATTCTTCTTTTGTTGTAATAAGTGTAACTTGTACTTCCCCTGTTTGAACTGCAGTACGTGTCACAATCGTACGTACTAAACCTTTTTGCTTTTTCTCATTATAAATAGAAACATTTAACTTTTCTAATATACGTCTTACAACTTTTGTCGCTTCATTCGTTGCTTTATGTTGAATCATACAATGAGCAATATCAATTAACTGATGTGAGTTTTGTTTATACAGCCCTGTAATAACCTTTTCGTCTTTACGTCCCACTTGTAGTTGACTCTTATTACGATAATGCCATGGATTTTCCATACCAAGCGTTGGACGAATTTTCTCTTCTAAACTGTTGTTCATATACTTCTCAAATGCTTGTACAACGATATCACGCTTTTGATTTAATTGTTCTTTATAATCTAAATGTTGCAATTGGCAACCGCCGCACTCTTCATATACTGGACATGGCGCTTTCACACGATGTGGTGAAGCTTTACGAACTTTTTTCACTTTTGCTTCAGCGAAACCACGCTGAATTTTCGTTGTTTCAGCAACAACTTCTTCTCCTGGTAATGCCCCTGGAATGAAAACAACTTGTCTCTTAAAATAACCAACGCCTTCTCCGTTAATCCCAAGACGTTTAATTGTCACAGGAAACGTTTGACCAACTTCCAACTTACTCTCATGTTGCTTTTGTATCATTATTACACCTCTACTCTATACTTTTCCATAAATATAACGCTGCATAACTGCAGTATGGTTCACACTCTTGTTTCACTTTTTCTAAAAATGCATCATCAGGTTTATCATCTAATTGAAATACACCTTGTACTGCACGCTGAATCCCAATGTCCGCTTTCGGAAACATATTTTTCCGTCCAAGCCCAAACATTAAAAAATTTTGCACTGTCCATATACCAATCCCCCTAATTGGTAACAGTTGTGCTGAAACCTCTTCTTCCGCCCTGGTTTCTATACTCGCTAAATTTAATGTACCGCTGACAATACTTCTACCTAATCCTACTATATATTCAGCTTTTCGCTGACTAAACTTCTGCTCTCTCAATTCCTCTATTGAAATGTTTGCTACTCTTTCTGGAGTTGGGAAAAAGAATACACCATTCTTCTCTGTTCCATATCGTTTCACAAACTGTTCTGTTAACACAGTAGCAAATTTCAAATTTATTTGTTGATGAATGATACAGCGAAGAAGACAAGCAAAATAATCAAATTCTAAAATAATTGGAGTATACGCATATGTTTCAAATAGTGGACGTAATGATGTGTTTAAAAAATGATTTTGTATATCTTGAAACGGTTCATTCCAATGAAAAATGGCCCTCATTCGTTTCATGACTTTCTCTGGATTTCCTGTCTGACTAGAAATCCAAAACTGTGGATTTTGAACAGTACCAATCCCTTGCAGACGAACAACAATCTGTTCCTCATCTATACAAAGCGGGACATAAATAACTTTCTCATCTAATTGAATGACGTTAAGAGGATCAAAAGATAAACGTTTTAATACTTCTTCAAAATGATACGGATACTCTAACGTAACATGTTCACTCCACATACGTTTCCCCATCCTTTTTACACATCATTATAGCATGAGAAAACCGCAAGCATACATGCTTACGGTTGATTGCTTTTTACTAAGTCATCTAGACTTTTAAAATCATACCCTTTCTCGCGCAAATCATCAATGATTTTTGCAAGTGCTTCTGCATTATCTTTTGATATTGCATGAAGTAATAAAATAGATCCTGGATGAATCATCGTCATTACATTATTATGGGCATATTGCCATCCTCTTTGTTCATCCACTTTCCAATCCAAAAATGCAAGTGACCAAAATACATTATAATAGCCCATTTCTTTCGTAAGAGCTAACGTTCTTTCACTGAATACGCCGCGCGGAGGACGTACATATTTTACTTCTTTTTGCCCAGTTACTTTCTTAATTTCTTCCGTTACACTCGTTAATTCTTGACGAAGTTTCTCATCATTTACCGCTGTGAAATCAGGATGGCTCCACGAATGGTTTCCAATAATGTGTCCTTCATTTTTCATTCTTAACAATAAATCTTTTTGTGTTTTAATGTAGTGCCCCGTTACAAAGAAAGTTGCTGGTACTTTTTTCTCTTTTAATACGTCTAAGATTTTCCCTGTGTATCCATTTTCATATCCATTATCGAATGTTAAATAAATATCTTTTTTCTTTGTATCCCCTAAATAAAACCCACCATTTTTTTGTAGCAAATCTGTATATAACTTTCCTGCATCTGGTACTGTTTCATTTTTAGGGCGTGGGATTCCCCAGTTATGTGGAGTATTTGTATAAGCTAATGCCGAAACTGGAACAAGTGCCATCATAATTGAAAAAATGAGACCGATATATAACCATTTATATTTCATAAATAGTCTCCTTTCCATATATAATCGTACTTGTAGTTTCTGTTACCGCACATCCTTTCATGCTGAACATGTTTTTCTATATATACCAAAAAAATGCATCTCGAATGATTCGAGATGCATTTTTGTTTACTTAAATACTGGCTCTTTAAAGCTAGCTAATTTTTCAAGTGATGTTTTATCAACATCTGCATGTAAGCTATTACCGTGAGAATCCATCGTTACAACTGCTTTAAATCCTTCGATACGTAAATGCCACATTGCCTCTGGAATACCAAACTGTAAGAAATCAACATCTTTTACTTCTTTAATACATTCAGCATAGTATTGTGCTGCACCGCCAATTGCATTTAAATATACACCACCGTGCTCTTCTAAAGCCGCTAATGTTTTCGCACCCATACCACCTTTTCCAATGACAGCGCGAATACCGAATTTCTTCATAATATCGCCTTGGTACGGTTCTTCACGAATACTTGTCGTTGGACCTGCCGCTTTAATTTGCCAGTTTTCATTTTCATCTTTCACGACAACTGGACCACAGTGATAAATAACTTGCCCATTTAAATCTACTGGACAATCGTTATCCATTAAATACTTATGAATTGCGTCACGACCTGTATACATCATGCCATTAATTGTTACAACATCACCAACGCGAAGTTCACGAATCTGCTCTTCTGTAATTGGTGCTTGTAATACAATCTCACGTTGTTCTGTTTTTTCTTGTGCTTCTTGCTCCAGTGTATCTTCACCTTCTTGATATAACCAATCCATAATTTCACCTGTTTCAGGATGGATTGTTACGCCAAGGCGGCGGTATGCCCAGCAATTATACGCCACAGATACGTAGAAACTAGCTGGCAGACGGTTATACACGCCAATTTTACACCCAAGTAAAGTTGTTTCTCCGCCAAATCCCATCGTACCAATACCAAGCTTATTCGCATTTTCTAATACGTACTCTTCAAGTTGTTGTAACTCTGGGATTGGATTGACATCATCTAATGTACGGAATAATTGATTTTTTGCTAATTCGTAACCTGATGTGCGGTCTCCCCCGATACCAACACCAATTACACCTGCACTACATCCTTGACCTTGTGCTTGATATACTGCATGAAGAAGGCATTTACGAATCCCTTCTAAATCACGACCAGCTCGTCCAAGTCCTTCTAGTTCACATGGTAAACTATACTGAATATTTTTATTCTCACAGCCACCACCCTTTAGGATTAAACGTGCATCAATATAATCTTTTTCCCATTGTTCAAACTTAATAACCGGTGTACCTGGTCCTAAATTATTTCCACTATTGTCTCCAAAAAGAGAATCAACAGAATTGGGACGAAGTTTACCATCTTTTGTCGCCCGCTCAAGCGCATTATAGATAGCTTCCTTCAACTTTAATTGATTCACACCAACTGGTGTATAAATTTTAAACGTTGGCATCCCTGTATCTTGGCAAATTGGCGAGATGTTATCATCAGCCATTTTAATATTATTGGTAATTGTGCCAAGTGCCATCGCAGAACGAGTCCCTGCATTTTCTCGCTCTTTCGCTTGTTGAATCGCACGACGAACATCTTTCGGTAAGTTCGTTGACGTTTCAACAATTAGTTGATACATGCTTTCTTGAAGCTTTTCCATTGTTACTTCCCCCTCAATTGTGAACGCTACCAAAACGTTATGAGCTGAAAATTCCATTGTTATGCTCTTTAGCTTTTATTTATTTCACGCTATTAAAGCATAAATGAAATTTTTCACAACTTGATTATACCTCTTTTTCTATCGTCCTTCTATTATCCGCACAGAAAAAGGCTACCAAATTAGAATTGGCAGCCTTTTTAATATATTATTCGTCTTTTTTAAATTGCTCACATTTTAATTCTAGTTCATCTAGCATTGCAAGAAGACGATCTACATCTTCTAATTCTACTTCTTCAGGTTCAATTGTATCAATTACTTCAATGAACATATTTAAACGTTCTTTTAAATATACTAATTGTGTGTCTTTATCTTGAATTGCTTTTCCCATGAAGGCACTCTCCTTTTAATTCGAGTTGCTTTTATTATACCGCAAAAATGATTGCTATGGGTATGTAAATTCATCAATATTGTCACAGTCATTCATTTAAATGTAAGCCCTCTCTCTTTTTTCACAAAAAAGTTTCACTTTATAAAAAGCGCATATTCTTCTATTATAGAGGATGGACAAATTGTTATTTCAATAGTCAAAGGAGTATTTCATATGACGATATCACAAAAAATGAAGCCGATTACTCCTTCTTACGATCCATGGGAAGCGTATATGGACCTTGAAGAGTACGGCAAACTACTATTAACAAATGTTGAGTTTACAACAACGACGTTATGCAATATGCGCTGTGAGCATTGCGCTGTTGGTTACACGTTACAGCCGAAAGACCCGAATCCGCTTCCGATGGATCTTTTATTAAAACGATTAGATGAGATTCCTCATTTACGTTCTTTAAGTATTACTGGCGGAGAACCTATGCTTTCAAAAAAATCCGTCGACAACTATGTAACACCACTCTTAAAATACGCCCATGAACGAGGCGTTCGCACTCAAATCAACTCAAACTTAACTATAGATTTAGCACGTTACGAACAAATTATTCCCTATTTAGACGTATTGCATATATCTCATAACTGGGGAACAATTGACGACTTCGTTGAAGGTGGATTTGCAATGATGGAGCGTAAACCTACGTATGAACAACGTGCAAAATTATTTGAACGTATGATCACAAATAGTAAAGCTCTATCAGATGCAGGTGTACTCGTATCAGCCGAAACGATGCTGAATAAACGAACTCTACCACACATTGAACATATTCATCGTCAAATCGTTGACGAAATGGGATGTAAACGTCATGAGGTTCACCCAATGTATCCAAGTGACTTCGCGAGTAATCTAGAGATTTTAACGAAAGCTGAAATTCGTGATGCAATTGAGCATTTACTAGAAATTCGCGATGAAAATGTATGGATGTTATTTGGAACTTTACCTTTCTATGCTTGTAGCGATGATGAGCGAGACATTGCCACATTTAAAAAATTACAAGAGAGCAAAAACGTCACTGTTCGTAACGATCCAGATGGCCGTTCTCGTTTAAATGTAAATATTTTTGATGGAAATATTATTGTGACGGACTTTGGTGATGTTCCACTTCTAGGTAACATTCAAACAAATACGTTACAAGAAGCGTATGAAAAATGGAGCGCTTCAAAAACAGCAAAATCATTAAGCTGTCACTGTCCTGCAGTAAAATGTCTTGGACCGAATGTTCTTGTAAAAAACAGCTACTATCCAACCGAAGATTTCTTATCAAAAACAGCAAATATTACATTATAAAAAAACGTCAGCTTATAAGCTGACGTTTTTTATATTATTGCGAATGAGAAGAAGAAATGAATTTAAAATATAAATGATCATGAATTGGAATAGCAGCTCCAATTCCTTGAGATGTAATATTTTTTACAACAAGTCTTTTTTGATTTCCTTTTAATACGAGGTATACTTCTCCAAAGGTTACTTTTCCTTTTTCATTTACTGCTGGTGTATAAGCATATAAATATCCAAGTTGACTCGGACTAATATTATACACTCGCTCATGTCCTGTACCATAACCAATAGTCGTTTTAAATGAAAGTGGCAATTGTACTTTTTCAAGCGCTTTGAGAAGCATCATTTTTTTCACATCTGCTGCATCTTTCATATCTGCTGTTAAATCGCCTTCAACCGTCTTTTGTGTTTCTTGCTTATAGCGTAGTGGATATAGGCGATCTCCTCCGCGATTATCGTACACATTGCGATTTACTTGTTTATATTCCCAATTAACCGATGTATCAATCGATTCATAATGTAAAGCCCATTGCCCTAAATAAATCTTCGCTCGGTACCCTACCGCAAGCGGCGCATTCGAAATTGTCGTTTCATTAAACATTCGAATTAAGTCCGGATTTTCAATTTTAATATTTGCTGTTTTTAATAATTCTTGAGCAAATTTACTCGGCTGTAAACGAGGTAAATCTTGCGCATCATTTGGAAACGTATTGTCTTTAGAAATATTTAAAACAGATGAAGGCATTTTTGTTTCTACCGTTGTCTTTGCAAAGCCACTGTTAGGAAATAATAAAATAAACGAGACCATAGTTGAAAGACATATGCTGTATACTCGTTTCACCTGTCTGGCTCCTTCCTACGTAAAGGTATATATACTACTTCGTTTATTGTTTTCCCTGAGCACAATTGTTATGCCTATTTTTCATAATAAATAAAAACCAATTCCCATAATGACATACGCCGCTAATAACGTACCGCCTTCAAACCAGTTTGTATCTCCGTCATTTGAAATCGCAATCGTTAAGAAAACAGCTGTAATCATAGAAACAAGTTCTGGTATTGTAAATACTAAAGGCATCCTGTGCGTGAAGAACATAGAAAGCAGTACTAATACAGGAGCAACAAACATGGCAATTTGTAACGTAGAACCTATCGCAATCTCAACTGCAATATTTACTTTATTTTTATACGCCATAATAATTGCAGATGCATGTTCCGCTGCATTCCCAACAATTGCAACGATAATAACCCCTATAAATAATTCTGACCAACCAAATGATTTTGCAACTGTCTCAAATGTATGCACGAGCGCCTCTGACACATAAGCGACCGCAATTGTCGCTATTGCTAAAATGAGTAGTGCTTTCCCTTTCGACCACTCTGGTTCTTCCTCATGAGCGATTTCATCACTTTTATGCTGATATACACCACGGTGCGTAACTAACTTAAATAGCAATGCAGCAAGGTACATAATAATCATAATAATTGAAACACCAATACTTAATTGATACGTCTTTCCAGCATCCATCTTCATTGAAAAAATCTCTGGAATAACGAAAGCTACTACTACAGCAAAGATTAATAAAGCTGAATTATGCCTTGCATCATACACATTAAAACTTTGTCTTTTATATTTAAGTCCCCCTACAAAGAAGGAAAGTCCTCCTACTAATAATAAATTTCCAAGTACAGAACCCGTTAAAGAAGCTAACACGACTTCAATTAACCCTGCCTGAAGTGCAAAAATCGAAATGATTAGTTCAACAGCATTACCGAAAGTAGCATTTAACAATCCGCCTATTCTAGGTCCAGAAACAATTGCCAAACTTTCTGTCGCTCTGCCCATAAAGCCCGCTAATGCGATAATCGTAATGCAATACACAGCGAACATAATTGTTTGAGGCCAATGAAGCGTTTTCCCAAGCACAGAAAGGGGTACACCTATAAGCGCTACTATAAGAAATATTTTATTAAACATGCTTTTCATCCTTCCATCGTATGTATTTCTCCTCGATATTATTATTATTCTTCTCCTAACTTGTCCGATTTCATCACAATTACGTTTAAAAAATCGAATTGAAGAAAACAGTATGAAAGATATTCAAATTATCTCGTTTAAACAGAGAAAACAATAAATTATGAACAGGGGTTAAAAACATGCATTTAAAAGAAAAAATTGAAACGATTATTTGTGGTCAACGAACTGGTGTATTATCTACTGTACGTGAAAATAAACCTCATAGCGCTTTTATGATGTTTTTCCACGAAGATTTTGTGTTATATGTTGCAACAGATCGGAAATCAAAAAAGATAACAGATATTGAAAACAATCCAAATGTACATGTACTACTTGGACGTGAAGGAAAAAAATTAGATGAAGATTATATTGAACTGGAAGGCTTGGCTTCAATCGAGGAAGACTCCACATTAAAAAATAAGTTTTGGAATAATAGCTTAAAACGTTGGTTACTTGGTCCTGAAGACCCTAATTACGTATTAATAAAAATCAATCCTGACACAATTTATTACATCGATGGTGCTGGTACGACGGAGCCCGAGTTTTTACGACTATAAAACAAAACAAGCCCCCTTTAGGTGGGCTTGTTTTGTCGAAAAGTTCTTCTGAAAAAAACAATAAAATAGGTGGAACTTTCTAAAGATTCTGTTATATAATAGCAGTAACTTAAATAAACTGTATTAAAACAGATTGAGAGGAGAAATAAAATTGATGAAAAGAGAAGAACGCAAAAACATGATTGAGTTTATTGAAAAGAAAAAAGGGATTGAGCGTGACGAATTATTATTTATGACAGACGATGAAGTAGAACATATTTATAATGTAACGTACTTTTTGTATGAGGAAATTGCAGAGTAGTATAATAATCCCCACCTTATTAGCAATATAAGGTGGGGATTATTTCGTTATTTATTCCGCTATTTGCAAGGCGGTAAAATCCCACTGATTAAAGTTTCACTTTATACGTGAGAATGGTTTTCATGTATAATAATGTATGATTGGAGGAATTTTACTATGAGTTCGTGGCTCTTATTCGCACTATTATCAGCAATTGCTGCTGCCCTTGTATCTATTTTCGGAAAGATTGGTTTAGATGGAATCGATGCCAATGTCGCGACAACGGTTCGTTCTATTATTATGGCATTATTTATGGTAGGCGTTATTATTATACAAGGTAAATTTCAAAATATTGGCGACGTACTGCTAAATAAAAAAGCACTGCTCTTTATCACATTAAGCGGGGTTGCAGGTGCTTCGTCATGGCTATTTTATTTTCTTGCCCTCAAAACAGGGAAAGTTTCACAAGTGGCTCCTGTCGATAAATTAAGCGTCGTATTTTCTATCATTCTCGCGATGATTATACTCGGTGAAAAGTTAAACTTTATGACTGGCGTTGGTGTAGTCTTTATTACAGCCGGTGTACTATTTATTGCTTTCAGCTAAAAAAACCGCTACTCGCGGTTTTTCTTTTTCTTTATGTAAAACCATACGACACATGTAACAACTACTGAAATGGATATAATCCATATTCCATAATGATGCAAACTATACTCAACGAAACGCCACTTCTCTCCTAACTTCCAGCCAAGCCCAATAAAAACACTGATCCAAATAAACGCACCACCGTAAGCGTACAAACAAAAACGCCAAAGTGTTAAATTCGACATCCCAGCAAAATACGCTGTTAAATGGCGTACTCCTGGGATAAAGTAACCAATTATTAAAAGAAATGGGCCATATTTTTCAAATAAAATATGTGTTTTTTCAATGTGATGTTCTTTAATTCTAATCTTCGGCCCATATTTTTTTAAAACAGGAAGTCCAAGTTTTAAACCTAATATATAGCTTAATGTAATACCTAACATCGCACCAGCCATCCCACTTAAAAACGCAGCAGATCCTGACATAACGCCTTTTGAAACGTTATAACCAACGAAGGTCAATAAAAACTCGTCTGGTATTGGTAATCCAACAATCCCGCCAGCTAAAGCTATAATAATTCCAAAATACCCATAATGTGCGATTAACTCGCCAATATGTTGTTCCATTCGGAAGACACATCCTATGCACGATCGTTATTCCACATTGTGCCCTTTCTATCTTTTAGACAAACATGGTATACATATTCACTATACATTGTTTTTATAATGAACTCTACTTCTATCCATTCCTTTAGCGGGACGAAAGTAAACAATTAATCAGTAGAGATTTATTCATTCTCACTAATCTTTAGCACACATCAATCATGCGCCCATCCTTCACCCACTTCCCTTGTATTTACCGATTTTTAAAGTGCTAGTCTTACTATCCACAAATAGCAGGATTAAAAAATAAAAATTCATATGCTTGTTTTTTTGTTACAATAAAGGAAAGTTACTTTTCGCAACGGTTTAACTCTCAGGAAAAATGATATACCTAGCAAAAACATAGTTTGGTCGATATAATGCAACTTCTACCTATTAAAAGAACATGCACCCTTTACATACAACATCATTTTTCTAAATTATACAGGGGGAACGAACATGACCATTGAAAATCAATTTATCCAAAAAGTTTATTATAAAACATTTTTAACAGAAGAAACTTCTACTCCAGTATCAGAAGTACTCGGTGAAGCATATATAAATGAATCTACCAATGAATTCTCCAATATTTCTAATATCCGCTTTGCTCAAGGTGAATTTTATTACCAAAATAAAGACTTTGAAGCAGCAATATTTAAATGGGAGAAAGTAAATAACGAACTTGCACTTTGGGCAACCAAAAATATTGCAGATTCTTATTTTGAACTAGGATTCTTGCCAAAGGCAGAAGAAATATATCAATCTATCCAAACGGAAGATACAACTCTTACAATGGAAGTTTCCTTACAACTTCTTTCTCTTTACATCGAACAAGATCGTTTAGGTCTAGCATTTAAGACGATTAGTGAGGCTGTTGCATTCCAACCCGACTATCCAAATATTACTTCCATTGCTCGCTCATTCTATGAAAAACAAGCAGATTGGAATAATGCCATTGAACTTGCCGTTCAAGAAGGAATTCGAACAAAATCATTACACTGGTTCGACACTTTAATCAATTATGTGAATCAAGGATTTACGAAACAAATTAAACCAGAATATTTCTATGAATCTTTAAAAGCTCTATATACAATTGATCAAGTCCAATTCAAAGAACTTGTTATTGCTCTTTGGAACAGCTATCAAAATGAAACATTACATCTATCTTGGATTCAAACAATAAACCATTTATTCTTACATATTGAAACAGACAACAATGACGATTGGCATGAAATTGTTGAACGCTACCAAGATACGTACTTTGAATTAATTACTGGTGAACATTTCATGCATGAAATGCAAGGTCTTGTACCTGATTTATTAACAAATTGGTTTAGTTTAACGAAAGCAAAAGATGCCTTATTTGTCTCTGCTGCAGTGTTAGCGTGGAATGAAGTTTCACCTACAACGTTAGAGTCATTACTCGTAAAAAGTGCGGGAGCCCTCCTCTCTAATTCAACAGCTGAAACAAATGTAAATATGGAAACCGTTTCTCATTTATTCGAAACAATTGCTGTATGGGCTGAAAAAAATGATGTAGATTTAAGTCATCAATTTACGTTACTCGTTCATGAACTATGTGATTTAAATGTTACACAATTGCTAATAGCAGGAACTAGTGACCATGATAAATCATCATTCGTAAATTCAATATTAGGAGAGAACATCTTAACTGAGACTGTAACAACTCCTATTCTATTTAAAGATGATAGCCAAACTGAAATAACAGAATTCACTGCGTTAGATGTACACAATATACCGAATTTTGATGAATTCCATCAAATAATGGCTACGCCTTCCGAATCAGAGCTTGAGAAAAAATGTATAGAAATTAAATTACCAAGTAGATTTTTAAGAAAAAATAAGTTTGCATTTCTTGTTACGCCATCTGTTCAAGGACAAGTGGATAAAAACAGCTCATACTTTGAATACTTACAAGCAGCAGATAGCCTTATTTACGTATTAAATTCAGCTTCACCATTACACGGTGAAGAGCTTGATACATTACTTTATTTACGTGAACAAGTACCAAACTTACAAATCCATTTCGTATTACACACAAATAGTGCGGACAATAATGAAAAACTAATGAGTAAGATGAAAATCCATTTCCCAAATGCGCAGTTCTTCCCATACTCTCCTTCACAAGAGAGTAGCCAGCAACTTGGAGATGTTACAGAGTCTATTCTTTCTAATCTAGCAGGACGCGACATAGAACAAGAACGTATAGAAAAACTAATATGGTTTACTCAAAAGACAATCGCATACCTTGTAAATGAACGTGTGGAATTAGAAAACACATTAGTGAAATCAGTACGCTGGAATAAACATATCTCAGTAAAACTAAACGGATTTATTAACAATCTTACTGCTCTTGAAAAAGATAAAATTCGTTCTATTACAGAATCTTATCTTTTAACGAAAGAAGAAATCACACGAGACATCCATTCTCAAATTCCTGAATTATTGCAGAGCTGTTCTGACCTTGTTCAAGAAGATAGTGACTTCAAATTAGTTCATGAAGAATTAAATGCTGCGATGAACGAACGAATTCAAAAACATGTACAGCAAGTGCTTCTTCCTAAATTTACTGGATTTATTCAAGAGTGGATTGAAACAGCGCATAATGAATTTATTCAAGCTCAATCTTATTTAGATGAAATGAGTGAAACGTTTAATAAATTATATAAAGAAGAACGTATGAAACTCCCTTGCGATTTCAAATTACTAGATGATTGGAATCGAGATGTTGTACGTATGACAAATAGAATTACAGTATCGAACATCAATATTTTATTACGCTTTACACCGACACAATTTTTCTTAAAGAGTGCGGGAAAACTATTTGGTAACATGCAAAAAAATCAATCTATGCTCGCAAACAAATATAAACAATATATTGAAACGGAAGATTATACGGAAATTGCTCAAACAATCTCAAAACAATTCTTCCTTCAATTTGAAGTATTTGAAGGTGCATTAGAACGAGATATCATGATGTTCTTTAAAGATCCACTTAGTATATTGAAACAAAATGTAGAAGCCGCCCAACTTGAAATACAAGAAGACGAGCAAACATTAGCAACGTTAAGAAGCAACCCAGAAACTTACCACGATCCGTTAGCATTCTTTAAACTACAACTATTGCAGCACAAATTCGTTTTAAGTACGAACAAAAACAATGAAAACGTCTATGAATTTAATGAGTCTCCTACGATTTAACAGAAAAAACCAAGCAAACTGAAATTTGCTTGGTTTTTTACGTTAATTTATTATTTTCATATGTTCAAATGGATAATAAATTGCCGCTAATTCTCCTAATACATCAGCTTTATCAATGAGCCCTAAACCATTTCTACTATCTCTGCTTATTAAGCGATTATCTCCCATAACAAAAATCTTATTTTTAGGAACAGTAATCGGTCCAAAGTCCTCTGTTAAATTCATAAGTTTTTTTTCAGCTTGTTTTCTATTACTATACAAATACGCTTCCTCTATCACTTCATGATTCACATATAATTGATCGTTTCTCACCTCAATGACATCGCCAGGCAAACCAATAATCCTTTTCACATAAAAATTATCCGTCTTTACAACAATAATATCTTCTCTCCCATAACTTTCAAATTGCTTTGCCAACTTATTTACAATCACCTTATCCCCATCTTGCAACGTTGGCTTCATGGACGCTCCTTTTACAGTCGTAGGAAAAAACACAAAAATTTTCGCTAAAAATACCAACAAACATGCAATTGCAATTGTTCCAAAGAATTCACGCAAACGTTTTTTCTTTTGCATCATTCCACCATCTCATCATCTTTTTACTTTTATTATAAGGACTACAACTGTATGATTTCCACAAAATTCTGAATTATAAAATCGCAATATTACAAACTTAAAAATAACTCTCCTCGTAAAGTGAAACTTTAATCAGTGGGGGTTTTCTTCATCCCCCACTGATTATTAGTTGAACCAATAGGACTTTTATAAATTTCCTATTTTAAATACTATACTCTATATTTATTTTACTATTTGTGGACAGTAAAACTACCTTCTCAAAATTCGGCTGGAGGAAAATAGTAAAAAAGATACTCTTCAAATATTCTATCCACTATTCCAAGAGTATCTTTTTATATTCCCACATATACAATACACATTTGAGCCGCTACATATGTAAACCAAATCCAAAGTGGCTCATACTTTAATTTGCGCCCTCCAATATCTGTCACGCCTATAATAAAATCAGAAATGACAAATAGTAAGCCACCAAAAGCTGGTATCCACCATATTCCTGTATTCTCATAGTATAAGGCGAACGCAAAGCAAGCCATTCCTCCAACCCACAGTCCGTAAATTAAAGCTCCTATCGTAAACAATTTATCTTGTTTCTCATTTCGGATAAAGAAGAACCAACCTATAATGAGAAAGAGTCCGTATACGAGTAAACCAATCCAAAAACCATTCCATGAAATGCCTGTTTGCAAAAATGCTTTTACGTAAAAACAATGCGCAAGCGCAAAAGTAACCATCCCTCCAATTAACCTGTGACCAATTGGAATCAAACCTGCCATAAATAAATCTCCTACAGTTGATAACGTCATACCTAGTGCAACCCACGTACTATACTCCACTGATGGATCTTGTAACCATATCGAAATTGCACTTGCTGTTAACGAAAAACTAAGAATAAGACGCACCGCTAGCGGTAACGGCATATTCTTTCTTGTCTTTTTTGTCTGTCCTACCGCGTACATTGCACCAATTAAAAAAAGAATGATTTGTCCGATTAACACCATGTAAAGTAGATTCATAACATGTTCTCCTCAATAAATGCTTTTTGTATCCTTTTTCGTTACACCTAGTCTATTATCCTTTTTCTACATAAAAAAAGAAGAACAGTACTGTTCTTCCATTGTAATCGTTTTCTCGTTGTCTATGCTACTTGTTTTTCTTGCTCTATTTTTTGCTTAGCTGGCGTCCGATTCACCACGATAATTCCCGCAGCTACACAAGCTAAACCGAATAGTACGAATGAATGAATTGCTTCTCCTAAAATTATGCTCGATAATAATACACCAAATACGGGTATAAAGAACATGTACATTGATACTTTTCCAACCTTATTATACTTCATAATTGTATTCCAAATGCAAAATCCTGCTGCGGATAAGAAAGATAAGTACATAAGCATAAATATTGCATGTACACTAAATGTAAATGGCATAACTCCAACTTGCAAAGCTCCTATACATAATAACCCGATAGAACCAAAAATCATTTGGTATGCTGTCATATAGCCAACATCTAATGTTTTACTACCTTCTTTCGCCAATATGTTTCCATATGAATACAACATTGCTGCACTAAGAAGTAATAAACTACCGATCCCGAAATCGAATGACAAACTACCATCATTCGGTACATTTACTAAAATGACACCACAAAAGCCGATAGAGACCCCAATTATTTTTCTCATATTGAGAGCATCATCTTTATATAGAAAGTGAGCAAGTAAAATTTGAAAGAATGATGATGTTCCTGAAATGATAGCTCCTTCAATACCAGAACTATAACTCATTCCAATATAAAAACATATATATTGAAGAAACGTTTGAAATAAACCAATTTGTACTAATTGCTTTCCTGTTCCTTTTTTGAAGCTCATATCTTTTCCTAACACTTTAAAAAATAATAAGAGCATGACTCCAGATAAAAAGAAACGATAACCAGCAAATAATATTTGCTCTCCAACTTCTTGTGGCTGAATTCCAAGTTCGGCATAACTTAATTTAATAAATGGGAATGCGCTTCCCCATAAAAAAGTTGCTACTATTGCAGCAATAAATACGCCAATCGGATGAGTAAAAAATTTCTCTGTCTTCACTTGTTGTCTTCCTTTCCGATCTTTTTATGAACAGTATTCATATATACCAAAGGAATTGAGAAAACACAAGTTTTCAGTTTATACGCAAACAAAAACATATCATCCAGCGAAAACATATGCTATACTATAGAATAATTACAACATAATAACTATTAAAATCAGATTCAACAGAAATGCTGCTATCCATTATGGATGGCAGCTTTCGTCGTTTTATAGGGGTTTCGATTTTGATTATTTTTCTCAATAAGAATTTGGAAGGAGCGAGTAGTAATGAACTCAGAAGTAAAAACATTACAAGTACAAAGGTCTATTTCTCATCCCTCTTTATGGGATACATTAAAAAAAAATCATGAACTTATATTTGCAATCGCATCTGGTATTTTCATTTTAGCTGGTTGGTTATTCACAAAGAACGATGCAATGAATGTAGGCATTACTTGCTATATCCTTGCTTATATAGTTGGTGGATATGCAAAAGCGAAAGAAGGTATTGAAGATACAATTGAAGAGAAAGAGCTGAATGTCGAAATGCTTATGCTCTTTGCTGCTATCGGTGCTGCACTCATTGGCTACTGGGCAGAAGGCGCGATTTTAATCTTCATCTTCGCACTAAGCGGTGCGATGGAATCTTATACATTAAGTAAAAGTCAAAAGGAAATTTCAGCGCTTCTTGATCTACAACCTGAAGAAGCATTACGTATTTCAAATGGAACTGAAGAACGTGTTCCTGTTGGACGATTACAAATTAACGACATTATTTTAATTAAGCCAGGTGAACGCGTTCCTGCTGACGGTACGATTCATAGCGGTGAAACAAATATCGATGAGGCAGCGATTACTGGTGAACCTATCCCAAATGAAAAAAAACATGGCGATGAAGTATTTGCTGGTACTGTAAATTTACGCGGTGCTATCGAAGTTACAATTACGAAGCCGAGCGATCAAACATTATTCCAAAAGATTATCCGTCTCGTCCAAAGTGCACAAAGTGAAAAATCACCATCACAACTATTCATTGAAAAGTTTGAAGGAACATATGTAAAAGGTGTACTACTCGTTGTTGCGCTTATGATGTTCGTTCCTCATTTCTTACTGGATTGGAGCTGGAATGAAACATTTTATCGCGCTATGATCTTGCTTGTAGTCGCATCTCCTTGTGCACTCGTTGCTGCCATTACACCAGCAACGTTATCTGCAATTTCTAACGGCGCAAGAAACGGAATTCTTTTTAAAGGTGGCATACATTTAGAACGCCTCGCTTCTGTAAAAGCGATTGCCTTTGATAAAACAGGAACATTAACAGAAGGAAAACCTACCGTAACAGATGTATATGTTCGAGAAAATATGACCGAAAAAGAAGTACTTTCTATTACAGCGGCAATTGAAAGTCACTCTACACATCCTTTAGCTGCATCTATCGTGAAATATGCGCAACACGCGCATGACATTACATTACAAAAACCAGAAAATGTTGAAGATGTAACTGGTTTTGGGCTAAAAGGAATATTCGAAAACAAGGCTTATAAAATAGGTAAGTCTGATTTTATCGTTGAAGAAACAAAGACATTTCATAATGGTATTTCTGCCTCACTTGAAAAGGAAGGTAAAACTGTCGTTTATATTAGTGATGAAGATGGCATTCTTGGACTTATCGCTTTAAAAGATACACTTCGCCAAGAAACAATAGCTGCTATTCGCGAATTACAAAGCATCGGTGTCGAGGCCATTATGATTACTGGAGATAATGAAGAAACGGCAAAAGCTATTGCCTCTGAAAGTAATATAAAGGAATATTACGCATCATGCTTACCAGAAACAAAGGTTGAAACGATTAAAAAGCTAAAAGAAAAATACGGGACAGTAGCAATGGTCGGAGATGGTATAAATGATGCCCCTGCACTCGCTACTGCTAGCATTGGTGTAGCAATGGGGGAAGGAACAGACGTAGCTTTAGAAACTGCAGACGTTGTACTTATGAAGAACGAATTATCTCGACTTTCCCAAGCAATCCGTTTATCAAAACGAATGAACCGTATTGTAAAGCAAAACGTAATCTTTTCACTAGCTGTAATTGCAATGCTGATTTGTTCAAACTTCTTGCAATTTTTAGCTCTTCCATTCGGTGTTATTGGGCATGAAGGAAGTACAATTCTTGTCATTTTGAATGGCTTACGATTATTAAAAGGAAACA
>NZ_MAOE01000013.1 GCF_001884185.1 Bacillus albus | reverse complement strand
TATTTAACCCAATTCCAATTAGCTGTACGAATGAAGCCATTAAAACCGCAGATGCGGCGGCCGATGGTAACGATGCTAAGTAACGAATAACACTCGGAAACATCGACATTACGACTAGTAACATACATGCTAGTAAGAACGATCGTATATATTTTTGTTTCGTTAAACGTATAAACCCTGCCGTTGCTGGTAACGGCACGACACCTACAGTTGAAAATACAGAAGAAATGATATGTGAAATCCCTCCAACCCACGTACCATCCTTCAACTGTTTCTGCTCAATAGTCCCTTTTTGAATAGTAGCTTGATTAATTGCTATAATCGCCGCCACTGTATTTGAAACTAAAATACATACCATGACGAAACTCGATACAGCCATACCTGTATTCCACTTTGGAAGTCCCCAAGCAAATATTTGCGGAAGTTGCACAAAATGAGTTACTTGGGATGGAATCGTCACTTTTCCTGCAATGAGAAAAAGAATCCACCCACTAATTAATCCTATTAAAACTGCATAACTTTTGACAAAACCTTTTCCGAAGTTAGATAGTATAATAACGAAAAGAAATATGCTAAACGCAATTATCGCTGTAAATCCATCGATTTGAGAAACAGTAGCAGTAATTCCTAGCATTCCTTTTAAAAATACACCGCTCAATTGTAAGCATAATAAAAGTAAAAACGTCCCTGTCACAAGCGGCGTAAACAAAAATAAAATACGTCCGATAAAACCAGTTACCCCTAACCCTATTAAAATAACACCAGAAATTATCATTCCTAATTCTAAAATTTGCAATGTATTATGTAATTGATCTTGTCCGACAGTTGCGTAAGCAAGTACGGTAAATACGCCAACCCAAGATCCAGCTGGTCCATCTGCAATTGGCAGTCTATGCCCAATCCACCCTTGTAAAAAAGATGATATACCAACTACAAAAAATGTACGCTGCATTAAATAAAATATTTCTTCCGGCGTAAGATGAAATAATCCGCCAACGACAATTGGTAGTGCAATTGAATTTGCTAATAAAAATATAAACCATTGCAAAGTTCCCATAATATGATTTTGATTATGTTGATTGTCCAAACTTTTCATCCCTTCTAGCTTTCCTATAAAAAATATGTTGTAAGCATAAAAAAGAAAGGTTCTACACTCACAATTAGAACCCTCCTCAAAACATTTAAACGATTCTTTTACACAAGATTATTTAATTCCACCTCATTTAAACTGCCAACAACAATATTTCCTTTATGTACGACTAAACGCTTCTCTGTTTGACGCGCTACCGCTTCAGCAGCACATGTTGCATTCGTCAAAACAAAACTCGCTTTATCTCCTACATTCGGCCATGTTCGCTTTCCTTCACTATTTAATGTTTCTTTCCCTCCCGTAATAAAGCGAAGCGCTTTTCCTAAAGACCTTTCGTCACTCCATCCGAAACGTTCGGCTAATCGATTTGCCTTTTGCAGCATATCACCTGTCCCAAACGGTGACCAATGATCTGTAATACTATCATTTCCTAATGAAACTTTCACACCTTTTTTATCTAATAACGGAATTGGAATTACTTGTTTCCCAATTGGTACCGTTGAAGTAATATCAATGTTTAAAGCGGCTAATCTTTCCGCCACTTCTTCAGCTTCTTTATCTGTAACACCACCAAGTCCAAGCGCATGACTAATTGTTACGCGACCTTGCCACCCCGCCTCCTCTGTTAAACTTGCCAATCTCTTCATCGTAAATGTTCCAAGATTATTTGCATCATGCAGGTGAATATCAACATCTGCATTAAATTCTACCGCGATATCCATAATAGTATGTAATGATTTTTCAATATCGTTATCCACTGTAGCTGGATCCACACCACCGACTAGATGCGCCCCCATACGCATCGCATCTTTCACAAGTTGCACAGAATTACTGCGCAATAATCCATGTTGCGGAAAAGCAACAATCCTACCAGAAACCTGATTTTTATATGTTTCCAACGCCGCTAACGTCGCCTCCAAATTACCAAGTCCAATTACCGGATCAACATTACAATGCGTTCTTATATTCGTTGCACCATTTCGAAGCAATAACGCTAACATATTTTCCGCCCTATCTTGAGCAGTTGCTAATTGCTTCGGCAAAATTTTTTCTTCTTCATTAAAACGTGTGAAAATATTCTCTGCTGGCATACATGCTTTCCAAGGGCCACTATAATACGTCTTATCAATATGAATATGCATCTCTTCGAAAGCCGGCAAAATTAATAAACGATTAGCATCAAGAATTAGTACCCCTTCCTCTTGAACAGCCCCTGCTATCATTTTTTTAATTCGTCCGTCTTCAATGAGTAAGCTACATAACTCTGTTTCTGTTTTGGAAACCCTCCCCTCTTCATACGTATACCCTGTTTCAAGCATTACATTAGTCAACCAATATACTGTCATCTCTATTTCCCCCACCCTTTATTAAAAGTTACCTCTTACTATAAGTTTAATATCAACTGAAAATTTAGACAATTAATATGACCGTTCCCTAAAAAAATGTCATACAACCTCATAGTCTTCTCATAAATTCCCATATAGAATAGAAGTATATAGTTTGCTATAAAAAGGAGTGGATTGGAAGATGTCAAAAAGGTTATGTAAATCCGAAACTGATAAAATGCTATTTGGTATATGTGGTGGTTTAGGAGAATATTTTGATATTAGCTCTACTCTCATTCGTATACTTTGGGTCATTGCTGTTTTATGTTTTGGGACGGGGTTTTTAGTTTATTTTATTTGTTTATTACTTATGCCACGCTCTTACTAATAACATTCTTTCATTTATTTGAGCATAGCGTATAAAAAATCCCCCTATAGGTTTTTCTATAGGGGATTTTTTCATGAAGAATATTTCATCGTTAAATGTAATACTGCTACTTCATCTTCTTCATTTCTATAACTATGTTTCTTGTTCGCTTCAAATTGAATAGAGTCAAACTCATTTAATTTGTATACATCGCTTTCTACTTGAATCGATACTTTCCCTTTCATTACTGTTACAAGCTCAATCGCACCTTCATGATGAGCTTCTGGTTCATATATACTATTCGATCTTAAACAAGCACGGTGCATTTCCATTCCCGTTTCTTTCGTATAGCGGAACATCGTTTCTAAGTGCCACGCTTGTCCTGCATCTACTGCAAATCCTTCCCCGCAGCGCGCAACAGCTACCGGTTCTCCAACAACCATCAATCTCGATAAAGGAATCGATAACCCTTTCGTTATTTTCCAAATGACAGCTAATGTCGGATTCGTTTCGCCTCTTTCAATCTTTCCTAATGTTAATTTACTAACCCCTGTTTTTTGAGCTAATTCTTCTAAACTTAATTTTTGCTCATTTCGAATTTGCCTTAATAACTGACCTACTTGCTGAATGACTTCTTTCGTTTGCATATCTTCATGTTCTTTCATCTATACAACCACCTTAAAATATAAAATAGTTTACTTTTATAAACTTAAAGTATATTATACTATACATAATCATTAAATTTCGAAAGGAGTGCCATACTTCATGCGCGCAATTTTATTAGGCCTTTTATCATCAGCCTTTTTTTCTGCAACCTTTATTATGAATCGAGCGATGAATGTATCTGGAACGAGCTGGGCTTGGACAGCTTCCTTCCGTTTTTTATTTGCTCTCCCTATTTTATTCCTTATCGTTTTATTTCGCAAAAACTTAAGGGGATTATGGGAAGAATTAAAGAAACATCCATTGGCGTGGATCGGGTGGGGTTCTGTTGCTGGTATTGGTTTCTATTCTTTATTAAGTTTTGCAGCTGTCTTTTCTCCAGCTTGGCTCGTTGCTGGAACTTGGCAAGTTACGATATTAGCAGGTTTACTACTCTCGCCATTATTTTTCGTTAAAATAGAAACGAAATCAGGTACGAAACTTGTACGCGGAAAAATTCCACTTCGTAGTTTATATGTCGCATTATTTATTTTACTTGGTGTAATTTGTATGCAAGCAACTGCAGCAGGTCACATTACAATGACTCAGTTTATTTCAGGTTTTTTACCTGTCGTGTTAGCTGCTTTCTTATATCCGTTCGGTAACCGAAAAATGATGGAACTTGTTGGCGGGCGCCTTGATACATTCCAACGTGTATTAGGAATGGCAATAGGCAGTCTTCCTATAACAATTTTACTTGGTATATACGGATTTTCTACTACAGGTATTCCAACATCAAGCCAAATGCTACAAGGATTTTTGTTAGCGTTATGTTCTGGCGTTATAGCGACAATGACATTTTTCTTTGCTACTGACTTAGCAAAAGATAATCTCGCTCTGCTTGGAGCTGTTGAAGCAACGCAAGCTGGAACGATGGTTTTTACCGTACTTGGCGAAATTATTTTCTTGAATGGTTCATTTCCTGGTGGTCTTTCCCTACTTGGAATGATTATTATTATGTTGGGAATGGTTGCAAATAGCATTTTAAATAGATCTGTTCCAGTCGTTAAACAGAGAAAAACAGCATAAAAAAGAGTGTGGTTCTATAAACAAAGAACCACACTCTTTTTTTATTTTCCCCCTATTCCCCCTTATCAGAATAGTATTTCATTAGCTGTTTATACTAAAACCTATGTTATAATACGTTTCATGCGCAACAATAGGAGGTAAATTATGTTAAAAAAAGCAATCGCTGAATTTATTGGTACATTTGTACTTGTATTATTCGGAACTGGAGTAGCTGTCATTGGCGGCGGAATTGAAGGAATTGGAACACTAGGAATCGCTATGGCTTTCGGTCTATCTATTGTGGCTATGGCATATAGCATCGGAACAATTTCTGGATGTCACATTAACCCAGCAGTATCAGTAGCTATGTTCATCAACAAAAGAATGAACGCTATGGAACTTTGTTATTATGTATTAGCTCAAATTTTAGGTGGTTTATTAGGAACTGCAACGTTAGTAACAATTTTAAAATCTGCTAAAACACCTTTAGATAATTTAGGACAAAACGGTTTTGGAACTCTTGGTTTATCTGGAGCATTTCTAGTTGAATTTATTTTAACTTTCGTATTCATTTTAGTGATCGTTGCTGTAACAGGTAAAAAAGGAAGTTCTTCTCTAGCAGGATTAGTAATTGGTTTCACATTAGTTTTAGTTCACTTATTAGGTATTCCGTTAACTGGAACTTCTGTTAACCCAGCTCGTAGTATCGCCCCAGCTTTATTCGCTGGCGGAGAAGCACTTTCTCAGCTATGGGTATTCATCATCGCACCAATTCTTGGTGGTATCGTAGCAGCTATCGTAGGTAAATTCATTTTAAATACTGAAAAATAGAATTTTCAATATTTCTGAATAAAAAAAGGCGAGCCCTCATTATGAGGATGCTCGCTTTTTTACTCTTTCATTTTAGACTTTAAATTTGTAACTAGCTGATCTACCGTTACATTTGCAAGTACGTTTTCCATCGCTTCTTGCGCTTGCATTAAAATAATTTCTAATACTGATTGAATATTAGCTCCTACTGGACATTCAATGTTGGGATTTTCATGGAAGGAAAATAGCTGTCCTTCTTCTACAACTTCCACTGCTTTATATACATCAAGTAATGTAATTTCTTCTAAATCACGAGCAAGTGTCGTACCACCTTTACCAGCTTGTACATCAACAAGTCCTGCTCTCTTCAACATTCCTGTAATGCGACGAATCACAACTGGATTTGTATTCACACTACCGGCAATCCATTCAGAGGTACAGCGAGAGTTTCGATCTATCGCAAGTAATGTCAGCATATGAACACCTACTGTAAAACGACTACTAATCCCCATCTGCACACCCTCCTTTGTATTCATTCTATTAAAAGACGACTCTTATTATTATATACTATTTTTAATTTATACATAAAGAAAAAGCATGATTTCAATAGGAAATCATGCTTTTTCTCATTATTGACGCTTTATAAATTTCGCTAAATCTTTAAATTTCACTTTGTCTGAGTAATTCATTACACCGTTTACGTAAATGCGGCTTGCAAGCATATTGACGATAGCAATAGTCACCAATAAAATGACTAACGTCACAATAATCTCTACAGTGCCAGCTTCTCCAGCTACAAGTCTTGAAAATGTAACCATAGGTGTAAAGAATGGAATATACGAACTAACTACAGCTAATGTACTATTCGGATCAAATAGTGATTTAATACTAATGAAAAATGCTGCTATACCTAACATTGTAATTGGGAACGAAAGAGATTGCACATCCTCAATTTTTGATACAACAGCACCAACCGCTGCATATAACATTGCATATAGTAAGTAGCCCGTAACAAAATATACAACGAACATACTAATTACTACAGCATCCAACTTAGAAAAGTCTAGTGCAAGTCCCACTAAAGATGCATTTTCTAGGTCTACCCAACCTAATAAATATGGTACAAGAAAACCGAAGGAAGCAGTAATAAGTAATAGTAATGCACTAGAAACAATTGCTAAAATTTTGGCATGTAGCATTGTTAATGGTTTTACTTTCGGAAGCATTAACTCCATAACACGAGACGACTTTTCAGATGCTATCGTCGTCCCAATTGCAGTTCCAAACACAATAATAAACATATATAAAGCAAACGAGAAAACATAGCCAATTCCAAAGGAAGATGCATGATCCTTTACTGCCTCTTGTTTTAACGGAATTTCCATCTGTAACTGTTTTGCTACTTCTGCAGATACATTATTTTTTTCAATCATTACCGCTGTATACTGTTCCTTCAAATAACTTGCCATAAGTGTGGCCGTTGATTGGCTCGGAAAACCACTATACATATACGTCACTTCTGGAATACCATTCTTTTCTGTAATACGGAATAAACCATCTAAATCCCCATCTTCTACTTGCTTACGTAGCTCATCAAACTTATCCTTATTTTCTACAGTTACTTTAGCAGACGGAAGTAACTTTGTTACATCACTTTCTTGCACTTTATAAGTATCACTTTCTGTTACTACAGCAAATTTATCTTTTCCTTTATCGTTATCAGCTGTGAAATGATTAAAGGCAAAAAGTCCAAACACAACTAAAAATAAAATCGCACTCGTAATTAATGATTTTTTAGATAAAAATGCTTCCCTGAAATAAAATGAAAATACGTGAGAAAATTTACGCATCGTTATTTCGCCCTCTCTACAAAGATTTCGTTTAACGTCGGCTCTAACATTTTAAATTGTCGTAAAGTAATACCTTGTTCTTGTAATTGTTGTAAAATGTTTAGAGCTTCTGCATCATCTTGTACTCGCACATAAAGAAGGCCTTGTTGTTTTTCATACGATACATGAATAGCTTCTAATCCCTTCTCATTCTCTTCTGTATCTTCAATCGTTAAATTACGGAAACCATATTCTTTTTTTATATCACGTAATTGGCCTTTTACGACTGCTTCGCCTTTTTTCAAAATACATACATGTTGGCAAAAAGCCTCTACTTGTTCCATACGATGACTTGATAAAATAATTGTCTTTCCGCTCTGTACTTGTTCTTCAATAATGCTAGCTAACATCCCAGCATTCACTGGATCCAGTCCGCTAAATGGTTCATCTAAAATGAGAAGTTCAGGATTATGAAGAAGCGCAGCAATTAATTGGATTTTTTGCTGATTTCCTTTCGAAAGCTCTCCTGCCGTTTTAAATTTATATTCCGGTATTGCTAATCGCTCTAACCAGTGATCAATAGCAAGATCTACTTCTTTTTTCGTCATTCCTTCTAATCTACCAAAATATCGTAACTGGTCTACTACTCTACTTTTTGTATATAAACCTCTTTCTTCTGGTAAGTATCCTATCGTTACCCCACTAGTCCCAAATGATTTTCCATCCCATGTAATAGAGCCTTCATTAGGCGTTAATAATCCGAGAAGCATTTTGATTGTCGTTGTTTTTCCTGCACCATTTCGGCCAAGTAATCCTAGCACTTCACCTTTTGGTAACGAAATTTGCAAGCCGTTAACTGCTTTTGATTCTCCAAATAGTTTCGTTAAGTTTTGAATTTGTAAACTCAAAGTATAAAGCCTCCCCTTTAGTATCATTCATACTCTCTTTCAAAGACTATGTTTATGCAGGATAAAATATAGCACTACGCTTTATCCTCTTAATCCATCATTTGTTCTATTTAGTTAAAATTGTAAATAATATCACGTTATTTGTCAATTATAATTGTCATTACGACAATAAAACTTGTCAAAATGATTCTCATCATTTTTTCTCATCTTTCTAATATAGGACATACTACTATATATACAAAAGACAATATGCAAATGTTCATACGAAAAATATTTTTTTTCGATATATAATATTAACTGATTTTCTAACATCAAGGAGGATACATATGAAGATGAAGAGGGGCATTACCACTTTATTATCTGTAGCGGTTCTATCTACATCGCTTGTAGCATGTTCAGGAACACAAGAGAAAACGGTGGCGAAAGAAGAGAAAGTAAAATTAACGGAACAGCAACTAATGGCTGATTTATGGTATCAAACAGCCGGTGAAACGAAAGCACTTTATTACCAAGGGTACAATATCGGTCAATTGAAGCTTGATGCAGCTCTTGCAAAAGGGACAGAGAAAAAGCCTGCTATCGTACTTGATTTAGATGAAACTGTTTTAGATAACAGTCCTCATCAAGCAATGAGCGTAAAGACAGGAAAAGGCTATCCGTATAAATGGGATGACTGGATTAATAAAGCTGAAGCTGAGGCTCTTCCAGGTGCAATTGATTTCTTAAAATATACCGAGTCTAAAGGTGTAGATATTTACTACATCTCAAATCGTAAAACAAACCAACTAGATGCAACAATTAAAAATCTTGAGCGTGTAGGCGCTCCTCAAGCAACGAAAGAACATATATTACTACAAGATCCGAAAGAAAAAGGAAAAGAAACACGCCGTGAACTCGTTTCTCAAACACATGATATCGTCTTATTCTTCGGTGATAACTTATCTGATTTCACTGGTTTTGATGGGAAATCTGTAAAAGATCGTAATCAAGCAGTAGCAGATTCAAAAGCACAATTTGGTGAGAAATTTATTATTTTCCCGAATCCAATGTATGGTGATTGGGAAGGCGCTTTATATGATTATGATTTCAAAAAATCAGATGCTGAAAAAGATAAAATCCGCCATGACAACTTAAAATCATTTGATGCAAAATAAAAGAGGATGGCATTCGCCATCCTCTTTATTGCATATTTCTCGTTAAAGGTAAAATAAACACTTCTACACGTCTATTTTTCGCCTTTCCTTCTTGCGTATCATTTGGGGCAATTGAACGGTATTCTCCGTAACCAATCGTACTAAATTTTTCTGGTTGTAATTCTTTATTTTGGAGTAATACTTGCATAAAATTAACTGCCCGCTGCGTACTTAATTCCCAGTTCGATGCAAACTGCGCATTGGCAATAGGGACATTATCTGTATGACCGGATACTGTAATCTCACGAGGTGACGCTGAAACAAGTAAGCTAGACATCTCTTTTGCAATCCCTAGTGATTCTAACTTCACATCTGCTTTCCCCGAATCAAACAGCACATTCTCTAATATTGTCACCATTAATCCCTTTTCAGTTAATTTAGTTTGAAAAGAAGAGGATAATTGTTTCTCATTAATATATTGATCAATCTTTTTTTGTAATGCTTTCAATTCATCCATTTCTTTTTTTTCTTTTTCTCTAGCTTCTTCTTGTTTTTTTGTTTGTTCTGCCTCAAGGCTACTTGCTGATAATTCCTTTTCATCATTTGGCTTCTGATCACTTAAAAATTCTTTGTTGCCTGTTCCACCGGCTAATTCACTTCGAAAAGCAACTGCCATCTGTTTAAACTTCGCAGCATCTATACTACTCATTGCGAATAAAACGATGAACAATGCAAATAACAACGTTAACATATCAGAATATGGAATTAACCAAGTTTCGTCGATATGCTCATCATGTTTTTTCTTTTTGCCTCTTCTATTTTTCTTACTCCGCATTTTTTTCTGCTCCTTTTTCTAGCTTTTTACGCTCAGTTGCAGAAAGTGAACCTAAAATGCGGTTCTTCATAATAAACGGATATGTACCTTCTTGTAACATTAATAAACAATCAATGATTAAACGTTTTTTCTCGATTTCAGCTGCAGATTTTTGTTTTAACTTATTTGCAAATGGATGCCATAATACATAACCTGAGAAAATACCAAAAATCGTTGCAATAAATGCACCTGAAATAGCGTGTCCTAACTTTTCAATATCAGTTAAATTGCCAAGTGCAGCTACAAGACCAATAACAGCACCTAAAACCCCTAATGTTGGCGCATACGTACCAGCTTGAGAAAAAATCGCAGCCCCTTTTGCATGTCTTTCTTCAATCGCTTCTAATTCAGCTTCTAAAATTTGCTCTAAATCTTCTGCAGATACGCCATCAATCACAAATTTCATACCACGCAAAAGAAATTCATCTTGAATTTTGTCTAATTGTTGCTCTAAAGACAAAATACCGTATTTTCTACTTTCTGATGTCCAATGAACAAACAATTCTAGCAACTGTTCATAACTTAAATCCTTTTTATTTGAACCAAAAAGAACTTTAAATAATTTTGGAACTCTTTTTAGTTGATTCATCGGAAAGGCTATACATACTGCAGCAAACGTGCCGATAAAAATAATTAATGCTGCGGCAGGATTCAATAAGGCAGTTACGTCAGCGCCCTTGACGACCATCCCTACTACTACCGCTACAAATCCTAAAATAAGTCCAATAATTGTTGCAAAATCCATTCCCATTCACTCCTAGTCTATACAAGAAGTTCTTTATCCTCGATAATCGCTATATCTTCTTATGTATATATATTACATAAAAAATTCATTTCATGAAAGATAAGAAATGAATTATATGAAAAAATACTACATTTTCACACATTTTCTGACATTTTCTTTGCATTTCTATTACGTTACGACTCTTATATTTCTTTTTCAACAAACTAGACTTATAATAAAAACAATACATATTTTATTAAGAAAGGATTGTGATTACAAGGCATCATGAAAAAGATAATTATTATTTCTGCCACTACTATTGTAATCGGTATCACTTCTTTCGCTTACTTTAGTTCTAAATCACCACTACAAAATAATGCGAAAGCTGTCGAAAGTCAACAGCATAGTAACCACCAAAAAGAAGAGATTCCCGCTTTTCCAAAAGCTGATCATAATGCAAAGAAGCTGGACAATGATTTTTCCGTTGTAACAAATCCAGAGTCTAATCTTGTATTAGTAAATAAACATAGAAAACTACCAGACGGATACATACCTGAAGACTTAACAAGACCAAACGTACCATTTACTAGTCCAAAAGATAAAGAAAAAACATTGCTGCGCAAAGATGCTGCAAATGCGCTTGAAGATATGTTTGTAGCGGCAAAGAAAGAAGGACTTGAACTTACAGCTGTATCTGGTTATCGTTCATACAAACGCCAAAAATCATTACATGATACATATGTTAGACGTCAAGGAAAAGCTGAGGCTGATTCAGTAAGTGCCATTCCTGGTACGAGTGAACATCAAACTGGTTTAGCAATGGATATTAGTTCAAAATCTGCTAGATTCCAATTAGAGCCTATTTTTGGAGAGACAGCCGAAGGAAGATGGGTTGCAGAACATGCTCATGAATTTGGCTTTGTCATCCGTTATTTAGAGGATAAAACAGAAACAACAGAATATTCATATGAACCGTGGCATTTACGCTACGTTGGAAATCCATACGCTACATACATATATAAACATCATTTAACATTAGAAGAAGCGATGGAAGACAAAAAATAAGAGAGCAAATTGCTCTCTTATTTGCTTTCACTCTATCATTGTAGTAATTTTTTCTTCCACTCTTCAGGCCACGGTTCGCCTCTACCCGTTTTTTTCGATGCTTGGACCATCATTCCACGACCAACTAAGCAAGCTTCTCCTGCTGCGTTCTTCACCATATAATGCAAATCTAAAGAAGAATTCCCAACCGATCCCGCTTTTACATACACCTTCAACTCTTCATCAAAATATATTTGCTTAATAAAATTACATTGTAAATCCGCAACAACAATCATCGTTTCTGAAGATTCATGCGTCCATTCTTGCATAAATCCAAGTTCTTTAAATAATGCGATACGCGCTTCTTCAAAGTAGGTAAAGGCAACGACATTATTTACATGCCCAAACATATCTACTTCGCCAAAACGAACTTTTACAGGGTTGTAAAATGAAAAACCACTTTCCCATTGCTCAAAGTCTTCAATATAAGAAATCTTCTTCATTGTTCCCTCTCCTTTTCGCCCTTTTAATATACAGAATAAACAGAAAAATAAAGTTATAAATGTTGCCTCTTCAACATGAAGAGGCAACATTTATTAATAGTTATTGTCGCTACCAAAGAAATCTTTGAACGATTGAATTGTTGTATCACGGTTTAATGCCGCAATTGAAGTTGTTAATGGAATACCCTTTGGACATGATTGCACACAGTTTTGAGAGTTACCACAGTTTGCAAGTCCTCCATCACCCATAATTGCACGTAAGCGATCTGCTTTATGCATTTCACCCGTTGGATGTGAGTTGAATAAACGAGCTTGTGATAACGGTGCTGGTCCGATAAAGTCAGATTTACTATTTACGTTTGGACATGATTCTAAGCAAACACCACATGTCATACATTTTGAAAGCTCATAAGCCCATTGACGTTTCTTCTCCGGCATTCTTGGTCCTGGCCCTAGGTCATACGTACCATCAATTGGAATCCAAGCTTTAACACGTTTTAGAGCATTAAACATGCGACTACGGTCAACTTGTAAGTCACGAACAACTGGGAATGTCTTCATCGGCTTTAAGCGAATTGGTTGTTCTAATTGATCGATAAGCGCTGTACATGATTGACGTGGTTTTCCGTTAATCACCATCGAACATGCGCCACATACTTCCTCTAAACAGTTCATATCCCATGCAATCGGAGTCGTGTCGTTTCCTTTTGAATCAACAGGATTACGACGAATTTCCATAAGTGCCGAAATAATATTCATATTTGGACGATACGGAATTTCAAACTCCTGGTCAAACGCTTGCGCATCTGGCCCGTCTTGTCTCGTAATGATGAGGCGGATTGTTTTCTCAGACATGTTGTTTATCCCCCTTCTCTTCACCCTTAGCAGCTACATCATGTTTTGAAGAATAGTCACGTTTACGTGGTTTAATTAACGAAACATCCACGTCTTCGTAATGGAATGCTGGTGCATTTCCTTCCCCTTCAAATTTCGCCATCGTAGTTTTTAAGAAGTTTGCATCATCACGATTTGGGAATTCAGGTTTGTAATGCGCCCCGCGGCTCTCATTACGGTTATATGCGCCAATTGTAATAACACGTGCTAACTCAAACATATTTGCAAGTTGGCGTGTAAATGAAGCACCTTGGTTACTCCATCTTGCTGTATCATTAATGTTAATACGTTTGTAACGAGCCATTAACTCTTCAATTTTTGCATCTGTTTCTAATAACTTTTTATTTTCACGAACTACTGTAACGTTATCTGTCATCCATTCTCCAAGCTCTTTATGAAGAACATACGCATTTTCATTACCATCGAGCGTTAAAATATTGTTAAATTTCTCTGTTTCGATCAATTCATTTTGTTCATACACAGTAGATGAAACAGCATCTGATGATTTAGTAAGACCTTTCATATATTCAATTGCATTTGGTCCTGCTACCATACCACCGTAAATTGCTGATAATAGTGAGTTCGCACCAAGGCGGTTACCACCGTGCATAGAATAATCACACTCACCTGCTGCAAATAAACCTGGAATGCTTGTCATCTGCTTATAATCAACCCATAGTCCACCCATAGAATAGTGAACAGCTGGGAAGATTTTCATTGGTAGTTTACGAGGGTCATCTCCTGTAAACTTCTCATAGATTTCAATAATTCCACCAAGTTTAATATCTAGTTCTTTCGGATCTTTATGAGAAAGATCTAAGTACACCATGTTTTCACCGTTAATACCTAGTTTTTGCTCTACGCAAACATCAAAGATTTCACGCGTTGCAATATCACGAGGTACAAGGTTTCCGTAAGCCGGATATTTTTCTTCTAAGAAGTACCATGGTTTACCATCTTTATATGTCCAAACACGTCCACCTTCACCACGTGCTGATTCACTCATAAGACGTAATTTATCGTCTCCAGGAATTGCCGTTGGGTGAATTTGAATGAACTCACCGTTTGCATAATATGCGCCTTGTTGATATACAGCAGAAGCTGCTGTACCTGTATTAATAATAGAGTTAGTTGATTTTCCAAAGATGATACCAGGGCCCCCTGTTGCCATAATCACGGCATCAGCTTGGAAACTTTTAATCTCCATAGTTTGTAAGTCTTGTGCAACGATTCCTCGGCACACACCTTCGTCATCAACAACAGCTCGTAAGAAATCCCAACCTTCATATTTCGTTACAAGTCCTGCTACTTCATGACGACGTACTTGCTCATCTAATGCGTATAGTAATTGCTGTCCAGTCGTTGCACCAGCAAATGCTGTACGGTGATGTTGTGTTCCACCAAAACGACGGAAATCAAGAAGTCCTTCTTCCGTACGGTTGAACATAACACCCATACGGTCCATTAAATGGATGATACCAGGTGCTGCTTCACACATTGCTTTAACTGGTGGTTGGTTCGCTAAGAAATCCCCACCATAAATTGTATCGTCAAAGTGGATCCATGGAGAATCCCCTTCACCTTTCGTATTTACGGCACCGTTAATTCCACCTTGGGCACATACAGAATGCGAACGTTTTACTGGTACTAAAGAGAACAGTTCAACATTTACTCCTGCTTCCGCCGCTTTAATCGTTGCCATTAAGCCAGCCAAGCCACCGCCGACTACTATAAGTTTCCCTTTCATGCTCTCCCACTCCTTACTGGTTTGCTAGCTGTGGATCGATGAACGCTAATAATGCACTCACACCTACATAAGATAGACCTAAGAAAATAGCTAATGTTACATAAGTAGAGATTCTTTGTGAACGTGGAGATACTGTAATTCCCCAGCTGATGCAGAATGTCCATAGTCCATTTGCAAAGTGGAAAATTGTTGAAACAACACCAACTAAGTAGAATGCAAACATAGCTGGATTGTTTAAAATATCTGCCATCATATCATAGTTTACCTCTTTACCTAACATTGCTTGAATACGAGTTTCCCAGACATGCCAAGAAATGAAGATCAGCGTAACGATACCTGAAATTCTTTGGAAGACGAACATCCAGTTACGGAAATAACCGTAAGAAACCGCATTGTTCTTAGCTGTAAATGCAATATATAAGCCATATATAGCATGGTACAGTATTGGTAAAAAGATAATGAAAATTTCTAGCGCATACCGGAATGGAAGGAGCTCCATAAAGCCTGCAGCTTTGTTAAAAGCCTCTGCTCCTCGTGTTGCAAAGTTGTTTACAATTAAATGTTGCGTCAAAAAGACACCAACCGGGATGACCCCCATTAATGAGTGCCACTTACGAAACGTATACTCGCGGCCTTTCATGTCCCCATTACCCCCCTTGAGTGATTGACTGCTGTTTTCAGATTAGTTTATGGCAATAATGTTTTTTCACTATTGGCATAAGAAAAACTGAAAAAATTATTCGAAATATTTCAGCATAATTTGATACCAAGTTCATTTTACTCCTATTTTTGTCGAAGCGTCAAGAAAACGTATACATAATTTGCATATAATTTGCCAATTCTTTTTTTCTTCTTATATATTCAGATTTTCCTAAAGAAAAATCTGTTTTTATAAATGAGAAATGTTATATAATAATCCCTATAGAAAGAGGGGAATATTGTGAGTAAAAATACAATCGATACAACATCTTTAGAAGATGTTTCATTGAACGCCTTCGCTTATGAATTGCTACGTGAAGAATTACTACCTGATTTAATCGGTAACGATTTAGATGGTATTTTGTACTGGTCCGGTAGAAATCTTGCAAGAAAATATCCACTAGAAACAATTGAAGAAGTCATTCAGTTCTTTGAAAAAGCTGGCTGGGGCACTTTAAGCATTATTGAACATAAGCGTCGTGAAATGCAGTTCCAACTTAAAGGCACACTCATTGTTGAACGTCAAAAACAAAAAAGACATTCTTCTTATCAATTAGAAGCTGGATTCATCGCTGAACAAATTCAAAAGCAACGAAACGTCGTTGCAGAGTCCTATGAAGAAAAGAAAAAACGTTCAGACTCTATTACATTTCTTGTGAAATGGGATATAAAAGATCTCATTGAAGTGTAGCATTACCTACAGTCAACTAGACATATAAGTTTAGTTGACTTTTTTGTATTTTCATTCAGTTATCTTTATTTTAAATCTTCAGAAATTATATCAGAAAATAGAAGACGTTGTAAACTACAACGTCTTCTTATTCGCTAAATAAGTATAAATCGTCTCTGCGACATTTTTCGGCATACCTGCTTCGACAAATTCTGTTACAGAAGCTTCTTTCATCTTTTTTAGCGACCCAAAATGTTTCAGCAATATCTTTTTTCGTTTATCTCCAATTCCAGGAATATCATCGAGTGCCGATTGAATGACAGATTTTCCGTGTAATTGACGATGGAATGTAATTGCAAATCGATGCACTTCATCTTGAATACGCTGCAATAAATAAAATTCTTGGCTATTTCTCTCCAGCATCACAGGTTCAGGTGGATCTCCAATAATTAAATGGGATGTTTTATGTTTGTCATCTTTTACAAGCCCTGCCATCGGAATGTATAAACCGAGTTCATTTTCTAGAACATCACTTACAGCTGCCAAATGGCCTTTTCCGCCATCAATAATGATTAAGTCTGGTAAAGGTAAACTCTCTTTCAGCGCCCTTGTATAACGACGTCTCACAACTTCTCTCATAGACTCATAATCATCTGGTCCTTGCACCGTTTTAATTTTATATTTCCTATATTCTTTCTTAGCCGGTTTCCCATCAATAAAAGCAATCATTGCCGAAACAGGATTTGTCCCTTGAATATTTGAGTTATCAAACGCTTCAATACGATAAGGTGTTTCAATCCCAAGCTGCTTCCCTAAATTTTCTACCGCTTTAATCGTTCGCTCTTCATCACGTTCAATTAAATAGAATTTTTCCTCAAGAGCAATCTTCGCATTTTTATTTGCCAATTCTACAAGATCTTTTTTCTTACCACGTTTCGGCTGCGTCGCTTCCACTTCTAAAAAGCGCTCTACTAATTCTGAATCGATACTTCCTGGAACGACAATTTCCTTCGGTTTAAAATGACTACTGTTTTCATAAAATTGACCGATAAACGTTAAAAATCCCTCTTCTGGTTCATCGTAGATTGGAAACATAGAAACATCACGTTCAATTAACTTTCCTTTTCGAACGAAGAAAACTTGAACACACATCCAACCTTTATCAACTGCATAGCCAAATACATCACGATCCACTAAATCACTCATAATCATCTTTTGTTTTTCCATAATCGCATCGATATGCGCAATTTGATCGCGCAACTCTTTTGCACGTTCAAATTCTAGTTTCTCTGAAGCTTCATACATCTTTGTTTCTAATTCTGAACGAACTTCTTTATGTCCACCATTTAAAAACTTAATAATTTCATCTACAATTTCTTTATTTTGTTCTTCCGTCACTTCTTTCACACAAGGTGCTAAACATTGCCCCATATGATAATATAAACAAACTTTATCGGGCATATTTGAGCACTTACGAAGCGGATACATACGATCTAGCAGTTTTTTCGTTTCATGAGCTGATTGTGCATTCGGATAAGGACCAAAATATTTTCCCTTATCCTTTTTTACGTTTCGCGTAATGAGTAATCGCGGCTGTTTCTCAGCCGTAATTTTAATAAAAGGATATGTTTTATCATCTTTTAATTGAATATTATATTTTGGATCATGTTTTTTTATTAAGTTTAACTCTAAAATAAGAGCCTCTAGATTTGAGGAGGTTACAATATATTCAAAATCTACAATTTCTCCTACAAGCCGAAGTGTTTTTCCATCATGTGAACCAGTAAAGTACGAGCGCACACGATTTTTAAGCACTTTTGCCTTTCCGACATATATAACCGTTCCTTGCTTATCTTTCATTAAATAACAACCAGGTTGATCTGGTAAAATAGCCAATTTTTCCTTTAAATGTTCGTGCACTCGTTACCCTCCATTTCTACATGCTTAGCATTTTTATTTTCACTTGAAAACATACTATGCCAAAACACCCAACATACGTTCTTTTATTGTAACGGAAAGGTGTAAAAAAGGAAAATAAAAAAAGCTACCAAATGGTAGCCCTTTATTTTAGAAGTGTTTAGAAACTAATTCTACTAACGCTTCTTTCGGTTTGTAACCTAACGCTTGATCAACTACTTTACCGTCTTTTAATACGAAAAGAGCTGGAATGCTCATTACTTCGAATTGACGAGCAGTTTCTTGGTTTTCATCCACGTCTACTTTTACTACTTTTACTTTTTCGCCTAGTTCTGCATCAATTTCCTCTAATACAGGAGCGATCATTTTACAAGGTCCACACCAAGGTGCCCAGAAATCTAATAATACAACACCTTCGCTAGTTTCAGCTGCGAAGCTTTGGTCATTTGCGTTTACAATTGCCATTTTATTTCCTCCTTCAAGTATATTCTACCAAGAGTATAACATTAACTTATATACGTGGCGAATAATATGTATCGTTATGTATTGTAACAAAAAAGTGTTCCTTTATACTATATAAAAATACGGATAAAATACTAAAAAGATGAGAGACAGGGGATCTCTCACCTTTTTCTATATATAGGGGTACTTCACTTGGAACTCAAGGGTACTCAAATCATGAATGTACTTTTAACTTTTTAAACTCTTCTGTTAAAAGAGGTACGACTTCAAATAGATCGCCAACAATACCATAGTCAGCTACTTTGAAGATGCTTGCTTCTGGGTCTTTATTAATCGCAACGATTATTTTTGAGTTAGACATACCAGCTAAATGCTGAATTGCACCAGAAATACCGCATGCAATGTATAAGTCTGGCGTAACAACTTTACCAGTTTGACCAATTTGTAATGAGTAATCGCAATACTCAGCGTCACAAGCACCACGAGATGCTCCAACAGCGCCGCCTAATACGTCAGCTAACTCTTTTAATGGCTTGAATCCTTCTTCACTCTTCACACCGCGTCCGCCAGCGATAATAACTTTCGCTTCAGAAAGGTCAACACCTTCTGCTGTCTTACGGACGACATCTTGAATGATTGTACGTAGATCTTTCACATCTACTGTAATAGAAGACACATCACCACTGCGAGACTCATCTTTTTCAAGCGTTGCAATGTTATTTGGACGCACAGTCGCAAATAAGATGCCGTCTGTTACAATCTTCTTCTCAAACGCTTTACCAGAGTAAATTGGACGAGTGAAGATAACATTTCCACCTTCAACTTCTAAAGCAGTTACGTCAGAAACTAGACCAGCTTCAAGCTTCGCTGCTAATTTTGGAGATAAATCTTTACCAAGTGCTGTATGTCCAAATACAATACCTTCTGGATTTTCTTCAGCATATACAGCTAAAAACGCTTGTGCATAACCGTCAGATGTATATGATTTTAATTTATCATTTTCAACTGTCACAACGCGATCTGCACCGTAATGAATCAATTCATTTGCAAAAGAGGCAACGCTGTCTCCAACTAGAAGACCTACTACTTCACCGCCTTCTGCAATTGTTTTTGCTGCTGCTACCGCTTCAAACGAAACGTTACGTAGCGATCCATCACGAACTTCACCCATTACTAATACTTTACGAGCCATAGATTTTCCCTCCTGCATATATAATTTCGTATTTTATTAGATTACTTTCGCTTCTGTATGGAGCAACGATACAAGTTCTTTTACTTGATCTTGCAGCTCGCCTTGTAACACTTTTCCTGCATCTTTCTTAGGAGGCAAATAGATTTCAATTGTTTTTGTCTTTGCTTCCACATCATCTTCTTCTAAATCTAAATCATCTAATTCTAATTCTTCTAGTGGCTTTTTCTTCGCCTTCATAATACCTGGAAGCGATGGGTAGCGCGGTTCATTCAAACCTTGCTGTGCTGTTACTAAAACTGGTAATGAAGTTTCAATCACTTCTGTATCACCTTCAACATCACGTTCAATCTTCACGTTTGTACCGTCAATTTCAAGTTTTGTAATTGTCGTTACGTACGGAATATTTAACGCTTCAGCTACACGTGGACCTACTTGTCCAGATGCACCATCAATTGCAACGTTTCCGCCTAAAATTAAATCTACATCTTTATCTTTTAAATATTCAGCAAGCACTTTTGCTGTCGTGAACTGGTCACCATTTTCTACATCATCTTCAATATTAATTAATACCGCTTTATCGCAGCCCATCGCTAACGCCGTACGAAGTTCTTTCTCACTATCTTCGCCACCAACTGTTACGACAGTAACTTCTCCACCTTGTGCGTCTCTTACTTGAATTGCTTCTTCAATTGCATATTCATCGTAAGGGTTGATGATGAATTCCGCTTCGCCATCGTAAATTGCACCGTTTTTAATTACGATTTTTTCTTCTGTATCAAATGTTCGTTTCATGAGTACGTAGATGTTCATTCCATTTACCCCCTTGTTTTTCAGAAAGATTCTATCAATTTTAATTTTCTGTTAATTTATATTAAAAAAATAATTGAACTACCTGCCGCTAAATGAAGGCTTACGTTTTTCTAAAAACGCTGCTACACCTTCTCTTCCATCTTCACTCGTAAATACTTCACCAAAAATTTGAGCTTCGCGTTGTACACCTTCATAATAATGAGACGATTTCGTCGTTTGCAATAACTCTAGTACAGCACGAGTCGTCGCTGGGCTTTTTCCAGCAATCTGTTTTGCAACTTTAAGCGTATCATCTAAAAATGTTTCTTCAGCAAAAACTCCGTTAACTAGTCCCCATTTTAATGCTTCTGCACCAGTAATGGGTGTACTTGTTAACATCATTTCACAAGCTTTCGCTTTCCCAACATAACGCGGTAATCGCTGTGTACCTGCAAATCCAGGAATTAATCCAAGTGTTAATTCAGGTAAACCAAGTTTTGCACTTTCAGTTGCAAAGCGCATGTGGCAAGACATAGCAAACTCAAGGCCGCCGCCAAGTGCCGCTCCATGAATTGCCGCGATAACTGGTTTTGAACATTTTTCAACGCGCTCAAACGTAACTTGTCCAAGCTGCGCTAATTCAGTCGCTTGCTTCGCTTCAGTAACAGATGTAAATTCTTTAATATCTGCTCCCGCCGAGAAGAAGCGCCCTTCACCGTGAATAACGACAACACGAATGTTATCATCCTTCTCCACTTGATCAATTAATTCAGTAACGTCATGCATAACTTGTGAAGACATCGCGTTGGCTGGCGCATGATTTAACGTCGCCACCGCGATATGATCTTCAACTCTTACAGATAGGAATTTCAACATGATCCCTCCCATTATTGACGATAACCACAAGCTGCAATAAGTAGCCCGTGTACCGTTTTTGAAAGTGCGACCAGATCATACTTATGATCGCTCATTACCCAATTGGTCACAACTTCATCTACTGTTCCAAAGATCATTTGTCTTGCCACGCGAACATTTAAATCCGCTTGGAATTCACCTTGCTTTATACCTGTCTCTAAAATCTCATCCATAACTTGTAAGTAGCCTTTTAATACTTCATTTATTTTCAGGCGTAAGTCTTGATTGGACTGTCTTAGCTCTAATTGCGTAACGATAGCAAGAGGATCATTTTGCGACAACAGTAAGAAGTGCGTTTCTACCAACATGAATAACTTCGATACAGCGCTTTCAATTCCTGCTGTTTTTTGACGAATTGTTTCGACAAATTCTCCCATCTTCTCTTGGAATAAGGATATTAATATATCTTCTTTATTTTTAAAATATAAATAAATCGTGCCATCAGCTACCCCAGCTTGCTTTGCTATTTTAGAAACTTGCGCTTGGTGGTACCCATTCTCCGCAATCACAATGACTGCCGCATCAATAATTTGATTGTATTTCGGTCTATTTTTCTTCACTTTACTGTCCCCTTCAAGAAGATGACTGAATGAATAGTCATTCATATTCTTATAATACTGACTATTTAGAAAAGTGTCAATCCTATTTTTTCAAAAAGAAAGGGCCTTAGCCCGTTTGCTCATCCTCACTCTTTCTTTTCTCTTCATCTATTAAGACACGACGTAAAATTTTCCCGACTGTCGTTTTCGGCAGTTCATCTCTAAACTCATATACTTTCGGCACTTTATAGGCAGCTAAATATTTACGCGCAAACTGATTTAATTCTTCCTCAGAGCACTCCGCACCTTCTTTTAACACAACAAATGCTTTAACTGTCTCTCCCCGGTACGGATCGGGAACACCAATCGTCACTACTTCTTGCACTTTTTCATGCTCATATAATACCTCTTCTACTTCACGAGGATATACATTAAATCCACTCGCAACAATCATATCTTTCTTACGATCTTTCACATAGAAGAAGCCATCTTCATCCATGTAACCAACATCCCCTGTATGGAGCCATCCATCTTGTAATACAGCGGCTGTTTCTTCTGGCTTATTCCAATACCCCTTCATAATTTGAGGACCTTTTACTACAATTTCACCAATTTCCCCTGGTGGTAATGCCTCTCCAGTTTCAAGCGACATAATGATTGCTTCTGTATCTGGCCATGGAACCCCGATGCTACCTGGCACTCGCTTTTCCCATAAAAAATTACTATGTGTAACCGGAGATGATTCTGTTAAACCATATCCCTCTACTAATTTACCACCTGTAACTGTTTCAAAATTTTCCTGTACTTCTACTGGCAGTGGTGCTGATCCACTAATACAAGCACGAATAGAAGAAATATCGTATCCTTTTAAAAGCGGGCTATTTAAAAGAGCGATATAAATAGTTGGTGCCCCTGGAAACAATGTCACTTTATGCTTCTTAATCGCTTCAAAAACCATTTTCATATCAAACTTTGGAATAAGAACCATTTTGTATCCTTGCATAACACTCAAATTCATAACAGCCGTCATACCGTACACGTGGAAAAATGGAAGAACCCCAAGAACGACTTCTTCTCCTTCTTTACAATTATATAACCAATGAATCCCCATCAACGTGTTGGATACGAGGTTTTTATGCGTTAACATAACGCCTTTCGGAAATCCAGTTGTTCCTCCTGTATACTGTAAAAGAGCTAAATCATTTTCTGGATCACACGGCACTTCAACATCCGTATTCACTTCTTTTTCTACTGAATTCCAAAGGTGAATCGTTTCACTCTCTGATACTTTCACAACTAAATTCGACTGTTTTTTCTGCACGAATGGATACAATAGATTTTTAGGGAATGGTAAAAAGTCAGCAATACGAGTTACGATAATATGCTCAATTTTTGTAGCAGATTGAACATTCGTTACTCTTGGAAATACTAAATCGAGACAAAGAATTACTTTTGCTCCCGAGTCATGAAGCTGATATTCTAATTCTCTTTCTGTATACAATGGATTTGTTTGTACTACGATACCTCCTGCAAGTAATGTACCGTAATAACCAATTACAGCTTGCGGACAATTCGGCAACATAATAGCAACTCGATCACCCTTTTCCACACCAAGCTTTTGAAGATAATTTGCAAACCTCTTCACCTTATCATGGAAGTGTGAAAATGTAATATCCTTCCCCAAAAAGTGAAGCGCTTTCTTTTCTGGATAGCGAGAAGCCATCAGTTCTACATATTTATGAAGCGGCTGAATATCATAAGAAATCGTACTTGGAATTTCCTCTGGATAACTTTTCAACCATGGTTTTTCCACCTTCATTCCCCCTTCAAATACATCAAAAATAAATGAATGTTCATTCATGAGGTTGTTTTCATTATATTATAGTCACCATAACGTTACAATCATAATATTCTGACTTTTATATAACTATGCTTTACTTCATTAACTTCTTATTATATGTAAAAACCCTCCTAATCTTAAAAAAGTAAGAGAGTTATTATTTAGCTTAATCTTATTATCGTTAATACAGCTCCTGGTGTAGTTGTTGATAATGTTGCGACAGCTAACAAACCAAATAGTTGCAAACTAATAGCATCTCCTGCTGCAAGAGTTGTAATAATTGTTGCGCTAAATGATGTAGTTGCTAACGCAGGAGAATTGATCGTCCCAGCAAGTGGTGCTCCATTAATTGTAATCCGTGAACTGACCAATAATGAAGCTGTTATATTAATCGAATATGAAATGTAATAATTTCCAGCATTTGCAACTGTAAATACTGTATTCCCACCAGAAACAGTAATTCCTGGACCGATGTTTTGATTATTTGGAAGTGGGACATTCGTTCCACCGAGAAGTACCGATATCGCTGTTCCCGACGTATTATTTGCAAATGCATACGTCGCTGTGATACTTGTACCTGTTGGACCGGTTGAGCCTGTTGCCCCTGTCGCTCCCGTTGGACCTGTTACTCCGGTTGCTCCGGTTGCTCCCGTTATTCCTGTTGCTCCGGTTGGACCCGTCGCTCCTGTTGCCCCTGTTGGACCCGTTGCTCCTGTTATTCCTGTCGCTCC
>NZ_MAOE01000012.1 GCF_001884185.1 Bacillus albus | reverse complement strand
TTATGGGCAGCCCGACCCCCACCTAACTTCTTTGCTTTCGCTGAATTTTGAGGTGGGGGTCTTACTGCCCATTAAAAAAAAACGGGTCCCTCATAGAGGACCCGTTTTTTTTTAATGGTAGCTATTATGTCCGTTCGCACTACTACTCGTTTTATGCTTAGGATGCGAACTGCTCTTTTGTTTATTGTTATTTTTATTGTTGTGATTCTTTTTATTATTACTCATGAAATATCCCCCCTGTTCCCTATTATTATGGAACAAGAGGTCATTTTTCATTACGGGAATTATTGTCACCCGTTCTATAATGATGGAGTAAACCATTAATTTCACCGCCAAGTAAAATTACCCATCCAGTTAAGTAAAACCATAACATTAAAATAATAATACCACCGAGACCACCATATGTATTGGCGTAATTCGCAAACTTATCTACATAATACGCAAATGAGTACGATACCACAATCCATCCTACAGTAGCAAATGTCGCTCCTGAAATGACTTCTCTTCTTTTTAACTTTCGATCTGGTGCAAATGTATATAAAAAACTAAACAATGCAAATAACACGAAGAAACTCGCTACTAACCGCGTAATACTCCACACGTAAGAAAAACTATCTGATAAACCAATTGCTTTAAATACCGCTGCTCCAATGACTTGTCCAAACACTGGAACAATTAGCGCAAACACAATCATAAAAATGATTGCTAACGTAAACACAATAGATAAAGCTCTCGTTTTAATAAAGGAACGTGTTTCTGTTACATCATACGCACGGTTAAAAGCATTCATAACCGCATTTACCCCGTTTGAAGCAAACCATAGCATCGATAATAAACCAAATGATAATAAACCACCATTTTGCTCATTAACAACTTTATCAACGTTTACTTCAATTAAAGACATTGCATCTTCGGGTACGTATGGTTCTAATAAGTTGAGCACACTTTCTGTTTGAAGGTCAATGAATCCAAGAAGCGTAATTAAGAAAACAAGCCCAGGAAAAATCGCAAGCAAGAAGAAATAAGCGAGCTGTGCTGCCAAGCCCGCTACATCATCGCGCATCGTTCGGTCATACAAATCTTTACCAAACGAATAAGTACGATGTCTCCTCACCTTTTCTAAAATTTTTCTCATATATGTTTAAACGCTTTTCTTCTCTTCTTTATCTTGCTTTAACTCAATGTACGCTTCAGTTTTTTTTTCCTCTGCATTTGAGTCTTTCATAAATAGTTCACGCGCTTCTTTCATACCGCCATCTTCAGCAACTACTGGCTCTTCCTCTGCTTTCAGCTCATCTACCTTTGTAGATACAGCTTGAATTTCAATCGTTTCTGGCTTCTCTGCTGGCTCAACCTTTTTCTTACTAAAAATTTCTTTCGTTTCTTTTAACGTCTCTACAACAGATGGCGTCAATTTTTTAATTTCTGCTACTTTCGCTTTCACTACATTTAAATCAGCAAGTTCGCGTCCTTTATCTGTAACAGTTTGCACTTTTTCTTTGATCTTTGCATTTTCACCAATTTCAATCATCTTTGTTTTTGCTTTTTCCGCCGTATTTTTTACTTTTTCACGGTTTTCTTTCTTCAACATAGATACAGCTACACCTGCAGCTACACCAATCGCAATGTTTCGAGCAATATTATTTTTCTTTGCCATATTCCTTCACCCTTTCATTTCTTATGTTAGAAAGTATTTCTTTCTAAGCTTCCTCATATTCCTTGTTCATTTCGAATGAAAGCTAATAGCTTTGCACACCCTTCTGTTACAAGGTCATATACTTCTTGGAAATTCCCTGTATAGTAAGGGTCGGGAACGTCTGTCCAGCCACCGTCTGGAACAAAATCGGACAGCCTACCAATATAGCCTCCAGTTTCACCTAAACTTTTTAAATCTGCTATATTCTTGTTGTCCATGGCAATAATATAATCAAACTTTGTTAAGTCTTCTTTTTCTACTTGCCTTGCTTTAATTCCTTCAAAAGTGACTGCATTTTCTTTTAAAATTTTTTGTGTTCCTTTATGTGGCGGATGGCCAACATGCCAATCTCCAGTTCCTGCAGAATCAATGACAATTTTCTCTTCGAGTCCCTCTTTTACGACAAGATCTCGAAAAATCGCTTCTGCCATCGGAGAACGGCAAATGTTCCCAAGACAAACAAACAATACTTGAACCATATTTTGTTTCTTCCCTTCTTGGTGCATTTCTTTATATATACTTATAGTATAAACAACCAATTAGTGAATATAAAGGAAATCCCCACTAATTTAATAGGATTGAAAAGATTCATTAACGAAAATGATAAAAAATGTTAAGATAGCCTTATGTTATTTTAAAGGGGGACACTTCGGTGGATTTATCCGTAAAGTCAGAAGAAAACGTTGAATATATGGTCGAAGCTATTAAAGAAAAATTACGTATGGTTAATGCTGGAGCGATGAGAGCTGCTAGCTTTAATGAAGAAATGTACGAAGACTTACGTGACATTTATGAGCATGTGATGAAGCGTGAAACATTCAGCATTAGTGAAATGCAAGCTATTACAGAAGAATTAGGTACATTAATTAAAAAGTAAAAAGCCTCGCTTACGAGGCTCTTTTTTATTTCCAACAAATTCATGACAACTCTTCTCTTTCCCTCAACCAACTGTAAAATATTGTACAATAGAAGTAGAACCTCATCTTAGATTTTTTCTCCATACATACTACTCACAAATAATAGCAACACTACCATTGCTAATTGTTTTTACTGGAGGTGCTTACTTATGAGCAATTGGTACAGTAAGACGAAAGATCAAACATTAATCGACTTAGAAACAAATGAACAACACGGTTTAACAGATGAAGTTGTAAATGAACGTTTACAGCAATACGGTTTTAATGAATTAGCTACAAAACAAAAACGCACATTATGGCAGCGTATTTTCGCCCAAATCAATGACGTTCTCGTATATGTCCTTATTATTGCTGCCCTTATTTCAGCCTTTGTAGGTGAATGGGCTGATGCAAGTATTATCGCGCTCGTTGTAGTTTTAAACGCTGTTATTGGCGTCGTCCAAGAATCGAAAGCAGAACAAGCTTTAGAGGCATTGAAAAAGATGGCGACACCTAAAGCTATCGTCAAACGAAATGGCGAACTAAAAGAAATTCCATCTGAGCACGTCGTTCCCGGTGATATCGTTATGCTCGACGCTGGACGATATATCCCATGCGATTTACGCCTGATCGAAACCGCAAATCTAAAAGTTGAAGAATCTGCTCTAACTGGTGAATCTGTACCTGTTGATAAAGAGGCAATCTACCACCCTTCCATGCAAAGTGATGAACAAGTACCACTTGGCGATCAAAAAAATATGGCCTTTATGTCTACTCTTGTAACATACGGAAGAGGCGTCGGTGTTGCTGTTGAAACTGGCATGAAATCACAAATTGGTAAGATTGCTACTCTTTTACATGAAGCAGACGATGATATGACACCACTTCAAAAAAGCTTAGCACAAGTCGGAAAATATTTAGGCTTTGTCGCTGTAGCGATTTGTATCGTTATGTTTCTCATCGGATTTTTCCAAGGGCGAGATACGTTAGAAATGTTTATGACTGCTATTAGTTTAGCCGTTGCAGCTATTCCAGAAGGCTTGCCAGCTATCGTTTCCATCGTTCTTGCAATTGGTGTGCAGCGCATGATTAAACAAAACGTCATCATTCGGAAACTACCAGCTGTTGAAGCTCTCGGTTCTGTCACAATTATTTGTTCAGATAAAACAGGTACGTTAACACAAAATAAAATGACCGTTACTCACTTTTATAGTGATAACGCATATGATCAATTAGAAAATTTAAATGTAAATAATGATGCGCAACGTCTACTGTTAGAAAATATGGTGCTATGTAACGATGCGTCTTACAATAACGAATCACAAACCGGAGACCCGACCGAAATTGCTCTTCTCGTTGCTGGACGCACTTTTAACATGCAAAAAGATTATTTAGAAAAGATACATGAGCGCGTTAACGAGATGCCTTTCGATTCAGATCGTAAAATGATGTCAACTGTGCATACATACGATGAAAGCTACTATAGTATGACGAAAGGTGCTATCGATAAGCTCTTACCTCGATGCACTCGCATATTTAAAAACGGGAAAATAGAGGGTTTAACAGAGGCTGATAAAAATCAAATATTAGAAGCTGCCGGGGCAATGTCTCGAGAAGCTTTAAGAGTACTTTCATTCGCATTTAAGCAATACAATTCAAGCAATGTGGATATAGATCATCTTGAAGACAACCTCACATTTATTGGTCTTGTCGGTATGATTGATCCACCGCGAACTGAAGTAAAAGATTCCATTACAGAATGTAAAAAAGCCGGTATTCGCACAGTTATGATTACTGGAGACCATAAAGATACCGCCTTTGCGATTGCTAAAGAACTTGGTATTGCTGAAGAAATATCTGAAATTATGATTGGAACTGAATTAGATAACATTTCAGATACAGAGCTAGCAAGCAAAATTAATCACTTACATGTATTCGCCAGGGTCTCTCCAGAGCACAAAGTGAAAATTGTAAAGGCATTACGCGCGAAAGGAAATATTGTTTCTATGACTGGTGATGGCGTCAATGACGCTCCATCTTTAAAGCAAGCTGATGTTGGCGTAGCGATGGGCATTACAGGAACAGACGTTGCAAAAGGTGCTGCGGATGTTGTGTTAACAGATGATAATTTCTCATCTATCGTGAAAGCTGTTGAGGAAGGTAGAAATATTTATCGGAACATAAAAAAATCAATCCTCTTCCTACTCTCTTGTAACTTTGGAGAAATTATCGCTTTATTTTTAGCCATTTTACTCGGCTGGGCAACACCACTACGACCTATTCACATTTTGTGGGTGAATTTAATTACAGATACACTGCCTGCATTATCACTTGGGGTTGATCCTGAAGATCCAGATGTGATGAAGGAAAAACCACGACATGCGAAAGAAAGCTTATTTAGTGGTAGTGTTCCTTTTCTTATTTTTAATGGGGCTGTCATTGGACTGTTAACACTAATAGCCTTTATCGCTGGAGCAAAATTCTATACCGGAGATACAAATTTATTCCCTCTCTTCCCAGAGCGAATTGATGAGGATGCTCTATTACACGCTCAAACGATGGCATTTGTCGTTCTTAGTTTTTCTCAGCTCGTTCATTCATTTAACTTGCGTTCAAGAACGAAATCCATTTTTTCAATTGGGGTATTTACAAATAAATATTTAGTCTTCTCTCTTCTTATCGGTATTCTTATGCAAGTTTGTATCATCTCTATCCCACCTCTTGCAAATATATTCGGTGTGCATGCATTAACGCTGCGAGATTGGGGATTTGTTCTCTTATTAAGTATCATTCCGCTTGTTGTGAATGAGATTATTAAATTAGTGAAGAGAAACTAAAAGGCAATGAGGACTATTCCTCATCGCCTTTTCCTTTATCCTTGTAATTCTTTTTTAATGTTCTCTGTTAATGTAGCCATACGTTTGCGGCTTTCTTCACGCTCACGTTTATTTTGTTCTTCAATTTGTTGTGTTTCTTGCATACCTCTTGAAATAATGTTCCAAGTTTCCTCAAGTGTTTCCATCTTAATGCTAGAAGAACCTGATAATCTCGCTACTTCCACGCTTTGCGTTGCGATATTTTGTGCATTCTTCTTAAGTAATTCATTTGTACGGCGATCCAGTTCAGCCATGGAATCTGCAACAAGCTTTTGACGCTTCGCATTTACCGCTTGAATGATACCATTTTTAAAGATAGGAATTGTCGTAATAAATGCTGTATTAATTTTACCAATTAATTTATTGTTACCACGTTGAATCATACGTATTTGTGGTGCTGTCAGTAACGCAACCATACGTGCTTTCTCTAAATCATCAATACGCTGTTCTAAAATTTCAACAGAGTTTTTAAGTGACTCTAATTCGATACCTGCTAATTGGTCATTGTTACGTACACGCTCTTCATACATCGGAACTAGCTCTGTATTTAAACGCTCTAATAACATTTCCCCTGCTACTACGTATTTTTCTAAGTCTAAGTAATATTTTAAGTTTTGCTCATATAAACCGTCTAACGTACCAATTGATTTTTTCATTTCATCTTGATACTTCGTAATTTCCACATATACTTTATCAATTTCGCGGCCCATCGTTTGGTACTTGCTAAAGATTTGTTCAATCATTTTATCCGCTTTTTTGAACATACGTGAGAAGAAACCGCTTTTCTCTTCCGCAAAGTCTTTGCTATCAAATCGGTCCATAATTTTACCAAGTTGTTTTAATAATTCACCCGAATCTTCTATTTTTGATAATGACATTGTATGTAAAATTTGATCAGCAAAACGTGAAATTTCCATCGAAGGTTCTTTTCCAAGTTCAATTAATTCTAATTGATCTTTAATATCTACCGCATTATAAATACGTTGTACATCCGCATCTTGTCTAAGTTGCAAGCGAACATCTTGTGCTGTTTGCTCATTTAATTCTGTTTTCGAATCTAGTACGACTGGGTTATTCATATGGTATTCTCCCTTTCCTTATAAAAATGGACGAAATAGTCCTTTTATTGTTTGTGATAAATTTTTATAGGCTGATGAACCATGAAACTCAAGATCGAAATTAACCTCTTCAAGCCAATGTGAATCAAATGCCTCCGCTTCAATATACGGTTCAATATCGTTTCTTCCTGTCGGATTGAAGTGGAATACATCTACTCCTATTTGATTTAAAAATAGTAATAAAACAGCATCAGAACGAGTTAGTTCTCCACTCTTCTCATTATTAAATATAACAATTTTTGGTACATCTTGTGAATAATCAAATTTCTCAAGCTGTTCTAAAATATTCGGTGGTATTTGAGAAAGTTGTGCGAAAACATATAGTGCTACATCTTGTTTCGTCTCTTTTGCGATTGGTTTACACATCTCACTTTCACACGTATGGATGATTGCTTCTGCAATACCATGTTGTAATCCCTCTGGCAATCGTTTATGCGGCCACCAATGACTGTTCATAATTAAATCTGGATGTAATTTCCCCCCGCGGTCTAATGCATCTCGATAATGATATTGGAAATTTGCTTTTTGTTCTTTCGTAAACGGGAATGTATTAATTAATAAACTGTTATCAAACGATGTAACAGCCTTTAATCGCTGAAAATATTCTTTATCATTCTTTGAAACACCTGATATTTTCGCAAATAAGGAAGGAATATAAATGTGTTTATTTTCAACAAAGAATGTCGGGCGTACAAACGCCTTTTCTTTCGTAATTAAAAAGAGTTCATCGTATGTTGTTTTTAATGTACGAGCTACAGGCGTATAGGAACGGAATTGCCACGGCTTGTACAATAGTGAATTATCGTGGTGCAGTACTTGTTCAATTTCTTTTGAAGCTTGATATGCTACTGTTGCCACACGCTCGCGGCGGCGGTCTGGAAATGGTTCAAGAGAAATGCGACCTGGATGAGACACAATAAAAGTTCTTCCCTCTTCATCAACATTCTCAAATCCATCTTTTCCTTCTGGATGATAATAAAGTACATCGCAGCCGAGCATAATAAGAAAGTATAAGAAATATATACGACTTTCCTGTGCATCACCGTACCAAACGATACGCGGCATTTGTTTCTTATAGTTAATCGTAGAGAACCACTTCGCTACGTAATTTTCGCTTAATTTAATCATGTCGATTAAGAAACGACGGAAGCCTTCTGTCTTTAAAGATTGATTATGTTGTTTCTCATATAATTTCAATACAGAAATAAACGTCGTATGTATATAATGCTGTAAATCAGGATTGTCTACTTTCGGCAAAAGTTGTTTCCCAGATAAGTGCGCCACTAACCTATTTACTGTCAGACCATTTGGTGCTTCTTGATGTAATCCGAACACTTCTTGAATGTGACGAAGCTTTTCCGAATCAATCACTTTGTTTAAATTTTGTTCGTGTAAAACTTCAATCCCTTTCGCTTCACTATAATCAAACAGTTCATTAAAATATTCATCTACATCATTAGGAACTCCAAGGATTCGACATGCTATATAACTAAATTTCATCTCATTCTCTGTCAGCTCATACTGTGGGCGTTTTTCTAAGAGTGTTTCAAATTGCTTTAAATCTGATTCATCTTTTAATGCATATGGTTGAAGTGTAAAACGTGAAAACACAACAGTTCACCTCCAAAAACATTTACTTTTTCTAAGTCTTCCTTCTATTATAAACTATTTTTGGTTATAAAAAATGGGCGCTCGTAAAACGAGCAAACCCATTTCAATTATTTATTATCTTCTCTAGTAGCTGCAACTTCTTCTTTAGCTTGTCCAGAATTCTTCATGTAGTGAAGTATGAATGTTGCTCCAAATGCTACAACTAAAATGATAAAGAATAGCGTATGGCTTACTTCAATATGAATAACAGACAATAACATTTTTGCTGCAATAATTAGGATTAAAATATATGCTGTCGTTTCCAGTTCTGGAATACGCTCTAACAACTTTAAGAATACGCCAGCGATACCGCGCATCATTAAAATACCGAGCATTCCACCTAATAATAAAATCCAAACTTCATTTGATACACCAAATGCAGCAAGTACGCTATCTACAGAGAACGCGATATCCATTAATTCAACCATCGCAACTGTTCCCCAGAAGACACCAAACATTCTGAAGAGAATACTATTTTGGTTCATACCATGAGCTTCCTCTTCTTCTGCATTACCTTTTCTTTTATCAATGAAGTATTTAACTGAAAGCCATGCTAAGTAAAGTGCACCTAACACTTTTACCCACCATAATTTAATTAAGAACATTCCAATTCCAATTGCAATAAATCGGAATACATAAGCTCCAATAAGTCCATAGAATAATGCTTTTTTACGTTTTTCTTCCGGAAGGTGTTTTACCATTACTGCTAATACAAGTGCGTTATCAGCAGATAACAATCCTTCAAGTACAACAAGTGTACCAATTAATCCCCAAGATACTGGATCCTGCAACACTTTAATCCACATGTCCAAGTCGAAAAACTGAGCATACGTATCAAGGATTCCTTGCAAAATACTCATCTTACCTTTATCCCCTATTCTTTGCTAGATTTATAGAAAGGTCAAAAAAAGGAAACGAATATCGTTTCCTTTCTATGCATCCAAGCCATACGCTCTTACAAGCGCACCTAAACCACCTTGGAATCCACTTCCTACTGCATTAAACTTCCACTGTCCATTATGACGGTATAATTCACAAAAGACAACTGCTGTTTCAATGGAGAAATCTTCCCCTAAATCAAAACGAAGAACTTCTTCGTTCGTTTCTTCATTCGCTAAACGAACGAATGCATTTCCTACTTGTCCAAAGTTTTGACTACGGCCTTCTGCATCATAAATTGTAACTGTAATAGCAATTTTGTGCACATCTGCTGGAACTTTCTTTAAGTCCACAACAAGTTGCTCATCGTCACCTTCACCTTCACCTGTGCGGTTATCTCCTGTATGTAGAACAGATCCACAAGGAGACTGTAAATTATTATAGAAGATAAAATCAGTTTCCTTCGTGCATTTTCCGTTCGCATCTAATAGGAATGCTGATGCATCTAAATCGAAATCTGATCCACCGTCGTAAGATTTAATATCCCACCCAAGACCAATTACTGCTTTTGTTAAACCTGGGCTTGTCTTGCCTAAATCAATCTTCTGTCCTTTTTGCAATTGAATAACCATTTATATTCACCTCTATAATTTAATTTTTAAAAATAAATCCATCAGTAAACATACGTTTCACTGATGGATTTATTAATCTATTACTCTACATCTAAACCAAAGTTATTACATAGAGACGCTAATCCACCTTGGAATCCACTTCCGATTGCATTGAACTTCCAGTCACCTGCATGACGGTATAATTCACCTACTACAACAGCTGTTTCAATAGAGAAATCTTCTCCTAAGTCGTAACGAATTAACTCTGCATTCTTTTCTTCATCTAAAATACGTACAAAAGAGTTAGAAACTTGTCCGAAGTTTTGGCTACGACCTTCTCCATCGTAAATTGTAATTGTGAAACAAATACGTTCGATATGTGCAGGTACATTTTTTAAATCTACTTTAATCGATTCATCATCGCCTTCACCTTCACCAGTTCGGTTATCTCCTAAATGCTCTACAGCACCATTCGCACCTTTTGGGTTATTATAGAAGACGAAATCCTCTGCACCTGAAACTTTACCGTTAGCACCTACTAAGAAAATACTAACATCTAAATCAAAATCGTTTTGTCCGTCATAACGATTCGTATCCCAACCAAGTCCTACAAGAACTTTCGAAAGACCTGGATTCGTTTTTGTTAAGTCTACCTTTTGTCCTTTTTTCAATGAAATTGATGCCATACACAATTCCTCCTCGGTTTATTTTATTGATAACGTGATACAATCTCACTTAAGTTTTTGTCTTGTGTGCCTTCTCCAACAGCTGAAAACTTCCATTCACTTCCGTGGCGATACATTTCACCTGCAATTAGAGTCGTTTTGCCAGCATAATTATCCGATAAATTATAGCGCGCTAATTCTTCACCAGTTTGCGGGTTTTGAATACGAATATACGCATTACGAATCATCCCGAAATCTTGACGACGATTTACACAGTCATAAATATTTACAACAAATACTAAACGATTAATACGGCTCGGAACTTTATGTAATTCTACGAAAATTGTTTCGTCATCACCAGCGCCTTCACCTGTTAAATTATCTCCTGAATGAATAATACTACCACAAGTAGAAAGCTTGTTTCCGAAGTAAACTAAATCGTTTTTGTTTAAAAAACGATCCCCTTCTAACATAACAACAGATGCATCACAATCTACATTTGGTTTACTTCCAAATAATGAAGACAGAAACCCACCTGATTGCCCAATTGGATCCCAGCCTAAGCCAACCTGTAGTTTTGCTACTTTTGGTTGTCCTTTCGTTAAATCGATCTTTTGACCTTTTTCTAAAATAATAGGCATGAAGTTTCTTCCTTTCTACAAAGCATTTTCCAAGACGGAAAATATTGTATTCTTCCCTTATATTGTAGCATTATTTACCTAGTGATAAAAAGGATAAATTCTCAGTTATATGAAAACATTCATATAACTTACTTATGATGATGTAAGAAGTGGTAAATAGAACCAATCATTCCTGCGCAATTACCGTTTTGCGCAAGCTCAATCTCGCAATTACTATAAATCTCCTTATTTAAATATTTTTCTACCTCTTCTTTTACTTCTTTTAAGAACTTATTTCCTCTATCAGTAATTCCGCCACCTATAACAATCATTTCTGGATTAAAACTATAAGCAAGATTACTAATTCCAATAGCTAAATGTTTAAAGAAAACTTCAACAGCTTGCGTCACTTCCCTATCGCCTTTATCATACAATTCGAAAATCGTTTTTCCATTCCAATCACTTTCACCTTTATATTTTCGTACAAGATGAATTAACCCTGAAATGGAAGCAACCTCTTCAAACGTTTTCCCTTCTATTAACATATTTCCCCATTCACCAGCACTAAATGAATGTCCTCGGTACAACTCTCCATCTATAAAAATTGCTCCTCCAACACCTGTTCCAAGAGTAAGCATAATAAAATTTCTCTTTCCGTTTCCAATACCTTTCCATTTCTCTCCCAAAGCTGCACAATTTACATCATTTTCAACGGACACAGGAACTTGTAATACCCCTTGTAATCTATCAATGATAGGAATAGTCGCGTAGTTCGGAATATGCTCCACTCCTCCCGTTACAACCCCTTTATGAATATTAACAATTCCCGCAGTACTAATGCCAATTCCCGAAATAGTATGTTCATTCATTAATTGTTTGGATAGGAGAATAATTTTTTGAATGATTTGTTCTCCACCAAACTGAATTTCTGTTGGAACTGTTTTATGCTTTAGTACTACTCCCGTTTCTGAAACAATTCCATATTTAATTTGTGTACCACCAATATCAAATGCAATATATTCTTTCATCTGCTGTCACTTCCTCTACTATAATGAGTGTGAAACTCCCCCCGCTCTACTTATTATAAAGAATTTACACTAACTCCTTTCTCTCTTTAGAAATACACCACCTTTTTCTATATATAGTTTTTTTTGCATAAAACTCTTTTTCCTAAGAAATATTACAAAGGGATGTATTTTAGATGGAATATTAATTTCTTAGGAGGAAAACAATGACGAAAATCTTCATTTTAGCATCAACACTCTCTTTATCTTTTTTTAGTGGGTTAAATATCGGTAATGCAGCAACGGAAAACTTCTCTCCAGCAACAAACGCAATTGTACAAAATAACGATCATTTAGCAGAAGGTAACTCAAAAGATAATAATAAACCACCAGGAAACAATGGTTCTCAGGACGATAGTGGTTCTGATGGCAGTGGCTCAGGTGGCAACGGTTCCGGTGGTAACGGTTCTGATGGCAATGGCTCAGGCGGTAATGGTTCCGGTGGCAATGGCTCAGGCGGTAACGGCTCAGGCGGTAACGGTTCGGGCGGCAACGGTTCTAGTGACAATGGTTCTGGTGGTTTATTAT
>NZ_MAOE01000011.1 GCF_001884185.1 Bacillus albus | reverse complement strand
CCAATGGACTGAATATGAACTACTTTCTTTCCTATAATCAGTCTTTCATAATTGGCATAAAATCCTTGGATTACATCTTTTTTGGATTTATAAGAAGTGTGATAACCATTTTTGTACTTTTTGAACGAATTTTTTCGCGCCTTGTCAAAATCCTTTGAAGCCTGTTTAGGAACTTGTGCATTAATGTCTTTTAACCACTCATATCGCTTTCGCTTCTTGATCTTTGTAAATCGTTTCTGTAAAGCTAACTGTGAAACAGATTTTCCAAATAGCTTATAGTATCTATCACTCATTCTTTTACAATAGTTATAAGCAAATCTTGCAGCACCGGCATGGTTTCTAAGCACTTTTTCTTGTTCAGGCGTCGGAATCAGTCTAACTTTCTTCGCCAATATCATCAGAATGTAACTCCTTTAATGAAAGATTTGTTCTTCTGAATCATAGCATGTTCCACCAGCATTCTCCTGAGACTACTCGGATGCAAACCTGTTAATTCTGATACTTGACTAACTCGTGAAAATTTCATTATTATTCTCACCTCATTGAATCTAACATAGCACGTATGTTCGATGTTTTCAATGAAGTTTGATAGATTTAATTAAATTTATCTCGTTCAACTAAGGGCGCAATTCCTTAGCCAGTTCTCTTATGAACTTCTCATGTTTTCACATGAGCGCAGACTATATGTTTATCTACTTAGAGATAGAGGATTTTTCCACCACCATAGGCTTGTG
>NZ_MAOE01000010.1 GCF_001884185.1 Bacillus albus | reverse complement strand
TTTGGATAGATACGAAACTTAAAGGATTTATTAATTATCATTTGATTCACCTCCATTTCGGTATATGACCATTATACACCAAACATACATTCGATATATAGTGAAGTAACACTTTATGTATGTCGAACAATTAGGATGGCTTCCTGCCATCCCTTGTTCGAAGCCAATTCATCTCCCACCTACTCACTTCGCGTTCCTTGAGGAAGGAGTCTTCTTGGCTAAAATGATAAAAACTTACAGAAATAAAAATAAGATAGTTACTGTTGGACAGATAGTAAATCAAGATTAATATACTAGGTCTTACGAGTACGATAGAAAAAATAGAACTTCATAAAAAGAACTCCTATGTTACTTAGGAGTTCTTTTCGGATGAAGTCAACAAATTTATAGAATGTTGAACATTAGTTTGTTTTTTCAACAATAGGAGACATAGCTTTTACAGGGACACCAGCAAGTAAGATAGGGCTAAACTCAAAAGATGCAGCATAAACGTTTACCGTATCACCGATTACAATATCTTGTAATACTTCGGTTGAAGTTTCAACTTCATAAGTTATGTTGTTACTTGAAACTAAGATTGAATTATCAGATTTCCCTGTAACATTTCCTGTGATTTTTTTGTATTGATTCTCTAAAATATTTTGTTCATTTCCTTTTTGAATAATCGCGTTTCTTGCCTCGAAAGGTAAGTCCTTTAGAAGAATAGGGGCCATTTCAAATGCTTGAGCATAAACATTTACTGTATCACCTATCTGAATGTTTGGTAGTACTTTTGGATTAACATGGGCACGAATGGTTTGATTTTCACTTGAAATTTCTAGGCTATCTTCGGATTTTTTTGTCACTGCACCAGAACGTTTTTTTAATTGTGCTAAGAGTTTTTGTTCTTTATCTTTACTCATTACATGGTTTTCTTGTTGTTTGTTAGATTCTTCATTTATTTTAGAAATAGAATTTGCATCAGTATAAAATACAGTTTGTCCATAGATTTTTTGATGTTTCCATTGATTTTTGTTAGTTACTTTAACTTTGTCACCGTTTTTAAAGTTAGAGTTGCTACCATTTGGGAAGTCTATAGTAACTTCTTGATTATTTCCATTAGCATCTTTATATGCAACAGTCACATAATAAGAATCTGAATCATTTATTACCCCAACTACATGGTTTTCTTGTTGTTTGTTAGATTCTTCATTTACTTTAGAAATAGAATTTACATCAGTATAAAATACAGTTTGTCCATAGATTTTTTGATGTTTCCATTGATTTTTGTTAGCAACTTTAACTTTGTCACCGTTTTTAAAGTTAGAGTTATTACCATTCGGGAAGTCTATAGTAACATCTTGATTATTTCCATTAGCATCTTTATATGTAACAGTCACATAATAAGAGTCTGAATCATTTATTACTCCAACTACAGTATTTTCTACTTGTTTTGCTTGGTGGTGGATTTGATCAGATTTTGCAAGAAATTGTGCAGCCTCTGCACGAGTAATCGGTCTATTAGGAGACCAGCTATTGCCATCTTCAGTGCCCTTAGAAATTTCCGCTTGTATTAAAATGTTTGCATGTTTTTCACCCCAATGTCCTTTTAAATCATGAAAAGTAATTTGTCCATTATTATTTGTAATATCTTGTAACTTATATGCATTTACTAGCATTGCTGCCATAGCGGCACGAGTAACTTTTCCTGAGGGATTGAATATTCCATTTCCTTCACCTTTAATGATTCCTGCCTTTTCAGCAGCAGCAATATAAGGGGTTGCCCAATGATTTTGAGAATCTATAAAGGATGGTTTTGCATCAAAGTCAACTTGTATATCTAGAGCTTTTGTCATAATGGTTGCAGCAGCAGCTCGATCTAATGAATCGCTTGAGCCAAAAGTGCCATCTGGATACCCACTTAATACTTTTTTATCAACTAAATAATTAACGGATTTGTCAGCCCATGCAGGAACATCTGGGAATTTGTGAGTATTTGCAAATGCACTAGATGAGTAGGATAGTAGACTTCCAGCAAGAATTCCTGTAGCAATTAATTTGTATTTCAAAATGTAACACTCCTAAAAATTATTACAGCTTGGTAAACCTATCATTTATAGTTAAACTCATAAGTAATATGACCTAGTTTAATAGATTGGGTTGGTATCATCACTATATTACAGATAAATAATATATGGTTGATTCAAAATATTATTTCGAAAAGAATTCACAGACATACACTTGTAGTAAGGGACTATTTGATATGTTCACCAAGCGTGTGTAACTAGTATAGTTACTCGTATGTACGAGTGTCAATTAAAAAAGAATTACATTTTTGTAAGATAACCGTGTTAATAATATACTAAGTAATTATTATATAAGGTGAATAATTACTCATTATAATAACTAAAAGGATGAATAAATTTGTTTTTAATCCTATGTAATGAGAGGGCTGTCTAGATTAAATAAAAGAGCAATATTTAGCATTATTTACTAGTAATTTATTTTTATTCAATAATAAACATAAAAAATTCACTCCATGAAAAATTTTCTTTCAATATTATTAACCTTATTAACTTACAAAAGTGTAAGGATATTTTTATTGACGTTCTTTAAAAGGTGTAACTATAATGATTACATGCTAATTGATAATTAAAATCATTTAGTGAATAGATATGATTGGAGATGTTTTAGCATATGAAGAAAGTCATTTTAGCTGGTGCATTAGGATTTGCAGCATTTACAGGAAGCAACATACCAGGATTAGATTCAATAACAGCAAGTGCAGCTGTGCAAGAGTTCAACACTACAGTTGAGGGGAAAGTAATAGAAGTACAGTCAAAGTATTTTATCATTGAAAGTAAAGAATTAAATGAAAGTGTAACTATTTATACTGATTTTCAAGCAAATGCAAAACCAGGTGAATATGTAAAAGTAAATAGTAATGGTCCATTACTTCAAAACGCATTTACTACAAGTTTAACGGCTAATTCTGTTAAGCATTTTGAATTAGGTCCTGGAAACTACGAACAATATACAGTAGGGCATGTAAGTGAAGTTTCTTCTAATGAGTTATTAGTTACATATATAGATAATAACGGAAATCCAGCAGATCTTCGTGTCCCTCTAAAAAACACTCATAACTTTAAGGTTAATGACTTAGTGAAAGTAGAAAGTGATTTTTGGGCGAGATCCATACCACCTATAGCTGTAAATGCAAAAGTAGAAAAAGTTAAAACGCAAATTAATGATTATAGTACTAGTACTGAGTCTTTAGAAAAAGAAGGTACAACATTGAAACCAGGAATGTATGAAAAAGAAGATGGTCAACCTAATTTTGTAATCGGAGAAATCACAAAAATAGACAAAGATTATACCGATTATGTAGCTGTCACATACCCTTCTAAAAATGGGAAAAATGATCTTGTTTATGTAGAGTTAACGCAGGGGCAACAATTTAATATAGGTGATATGGTTCGAGTAGATTTTCATGATGGATCTAATTTCCATGGAATGGATAAAACAACATATGACCATATACAAAAAATTAACGATAAAATTAAACAGAATACAAATAAAGAGCAATGGGTTTGGTCTTAATTTTAAGAAAATAAAAGTATCCATCTATAATGTATATACCAATTCAAAAAGTCTTGTAATATGTTACAAGGCTTTTTTGAATTAATTACTTTAAAACATAATCTTTTGTTTCATTCATGCAATGAATTTTGTGAAATTTGTTTATAAAGATTTGAACTACCCCCACTTTCACTTCTAAACGAAGTGAAAGTGGGGGTAGTTCAATGTTTAATGAGACTGAATTATTTCCTCATCTTTCTGTATTTAAATCTGTTATTTACGATCATGTACCCTTAAATGGGTTATATATTTCGACAGTTTTTACTAGTCTGCCTTCCACGCCTGATTCACCTATAGCTTATACATTTCTTTACTAAAAATATTTGATACATTGAAATATTCTTACATGGTATAATTTTCTATATGATTTTATAAATAAAGTGGGTGTAAATAATGGAGAACTTTCAAAGTAATTTTCAAACAGCTAAACAGATCGCTACATCGATGAAAAATGCTTCGGATACAATCCAAAGTGCGACAAATCTTTCTATAACAAAGGCGAGTCGTACTACACTATCTGTTAATGCTCAAACACAAAAAACGAATCAACAAATGCTGGATTTGACTAGACAATTTTGTGGGACCTTTCAACAAGCAGTTGATAATATTCATTCAGCAGCTAAGGAGTTTGAAAGAATGGATAACGAATTACAAAAGACATTTCACTAATGTGATAATCTACAGTAGTGAGAGAAGGAGAGGAAGAAAAAGATGGATCAAAAGATTGAAAAGAAAATAAATCAATTAAATTAAGGATTTCGGATAATATTTAAAAAACAGAGTCGAAATCAAGCTGCGATTCAAATCCAGAGACGAGCGGTAATAGGATTTCACGAATTGAGAAATCGAAATAATCGTTTATTTAATAGGATTTTAAAAAACATGGCATGGTGATAGAGAATTTTCTAATTTTTATAAATAAGCTTCAAGAATCGGAACATATCGAGCGGAAATCATTACTTGAATTGGAAAATCACAAAGAAATATTGCTTAAAGAAAGATGCGATCTTATTGATTTAGAAACCAACCTTATTTATAGGCAACAGCAATTAAAAAGGGAGGACAAAGCATGAGTTTAAATATGTATTTAGGGGAAGTACAAAATCAGACTCAAAGCATGAATGCTGTATGTACCGCTACTATTCAAGGCATGGAACAAGTCATTCAGTCGATTGATGCTTTTGCAACTGATACGGTTCTGCAAGGACGAACATATAGTAGTGCAAAAATATTTTTTGTCCAAACCTTTCGTCCTTTAGCACAGGGTATTATTTATTTATGTGAAGAATTAATTCGTCAAAATGATGCTTTTCCAAGAGATTTTCAATCACAAGTTGCTTCCACGGATGTAATCGAACAAGAAGTAAGAGAGCAAATTCAAGAAATCAATCAAATGATTGCAAGTATAGAAGTGATAGATGAAGCTACACCAATGCCTGGTATAGACGCAATTGTAGCTGTTTTAGTTGAGATGAGAAAAAAACTTGAAGAAAAATTAGAGCATTTATATGAATTCAATTATACATCCAGTAATAACTACAGCACGGCCCTTCAATTAGCAGCTAGTATTGCTACTGGTCTTGCCGAAGTTCAAAGTGGGCAAGGATTTAGTCCTGTTAGCGGTACATTTAGTACACAGGGCTTGAATATGGAATGGACGACTTCTATCCAAGCAATTACAGAAGAAAAAAAACATCATTCTGAAGAAATCAGTATTATAGAAGAATCGTTGTTCGATAAATTTAAAGATACTGTTGGAAATAACGTTGAAGCGATGGATCAGTTGTACGAAAAGTTTATTCACCAGATAGAAAACACTCCCCTTATTGGGCAATATTACAACTACAAAAAAGGGCAAAATGAAGCGGTGTGAGCTGAACTTAAAGGAATATTAAACACAATTTTACATCCAATAGATAGTGTTGAGGGTGCTGTGTATGCTCTTTCTCACATCGACGAAACATTTGCTGCTGTAGAACAAGCTATTTCTGATTCGTGGAATCAAGATGTTGTAAATGGAGATTGGAATAGCAGAGCTAAATGGTATGGAAATGTAGAGATGCAAGTTAAGTTAGCAATCGCTGAATTATTTGTAGGAACAAAAGGTGTAGATAAAGTTTCAACGTTAGGCAAAACCTCAAAACTTAGTGAAAGTGTAAATTTTATACAAGGCACTAAAAACGTAATAACTTTAGATAAGTTTAAGCAAAGTGTTGACATGTTGAATAATATTCTAATGCCAAAAAATCAATTTGCCTATGCAGGTGCAAATAATATACGCTATAAATTTGATACACCTGATTTTCATCGAGTTGAAGAAAAGCTATCAACTCATCAGTTTGCTAAAGGCGAGGTCAGTTCTAGTGGAAATAAGGGTACGGGTAAAACTGTAAGCAATTATCCTGATGATATAGTCGAGGCTGGTGGTACCAGAAGAGAAATAAATTCTAAACTTCGAAATCCATTAGATAATCCTAAGATAGCAAAGGAGATTGAGGGAAATACTGAAGCTGTATATGGATATTCACCTAAGAAGGAATCTGCCTTAAATAAGTTTGGGGTAGACTGGACAAATGGTGATGAAGTAGCTTATGCAAGAAGCGAAAGAATAAAGTATCATGAAAAAATACAACAAAAAAGAATACAACTAGAACAAGATATTAAAAATCTTCAAAATGATGGGCTATCTATGGAGGAAATTGCTAGATTGAAAGTTGAAGAGCGAAATCAAGGAAGAATGGAAACGTATATAAAATCTAATAATTTAGATGGATTGAATGCAATGAAAGAAAGAAATATTCTTGAATATGGCAGGGCAGAAGGACCTACACCTGAACAACTTTATAAAAAGTATGGTTCATGGGAAGATGTGATATATGGCAGTTTAAAAACAAATCCAGCAATGGATGTCTTGACAGGATTATTTCATAGTATGGGAGGAAAATAATTATGAAAGAAGAAAAAATACAAGGTAATATAAAGTGGATTGCATACAATAATTTAAGATTTAGAATAGAGAAGGTTAATGATGATTCATCCGTAATTTGGGTTTCTGATAATTTTGTAAATTTATGTTTTACCTTAGTAATGAATGACTTTTTAAGTAAATGTGAGGATGAGTTGAATATAAATATCGAAATTGATTTGACTTGGAATAATCATAGAGGTTTGATTATAAAAAATCATGATATAAATCTAATTTTAGGAGAAATAATTAATTTTATTAGCGAATGGGAGTTAGAAGGAAATTCAAATGCTGATAATTTTTCTACGGAAGAGTGGTATTCAGCATAAGCTTGCAGGGTATGCTAGCTTTCCATCATTTTTAGGAATTTAAAAATATGGAGGGAAATTTAAATTTAATGTATGTTTAGGGGATATTGAATGTGAATTGAAACTAAAGAGTTAGATAAATATTTTAAGCAACTAGTGAGGAATGAATTCTGTATAGTAAAGAATTCATTCCTTTTAAGTTTGTTTTAATTTACTTGTAATTATAGTAGTTAATATTTGAAGAGGCAATCTTTATTTAAAAAAGGCCTTCGTCAGAAGCAACAAGAACTGGTTCAAGAAGGTCAAGAAATATTAAGAAGGTATGGAATAGATCTAATAATTGGTAAAGAAAACCTTGTTTGGGCACCAAATGCTGTAATAGGACAACATAGTTTTGATGCTTTGGAGAATGTCGTAACTCGATTAAGGGCTGTTGAATTTGAGGGTGGTGAGCTTGACGATATCGTTGAAGCTCTTGAAGAATTAGGTGAATTAGCTAGCAGAAGATAATTGAATTTAAGGAGGATATGTTTTGGATAAAAAAATTGTAAACAAAGCAATAAGGAATGCAATTAAATTGGGGGATACTAATGAAGTAAAACAATTAATAGGTGATGATAATGAAATTTTAAACACAATGACTTCATTTGGCACGTGGTTACATGTAGCTGCCAAGAAAGGACACCTTGAAATAGTTGAGTATCTAATTAATAAAGGTATAGATATTGATGCTAAAGGTGGTACATTTGATGCTTCTGCATTAAATTTAGCAGCAGGAGAGGGGCATTTGGAGATAGTAAAGTATTTAATAGAGACCGGCGCAGAATTAGATGTGAGCTTAGCGAAAAGAAATCCATTATTTGGAGCAATTTATGGTGGGCATAAAGAAGTAGTTGAGTTTCTAGTTGAAAAAGGAATAGATATTTCAATTAGATATACTGGAGAGAGTATTAAGAATTTGGATGCATATGAATATGCTAGAGAATTTGGGCAAACTGAAATTGCTGAATATTTAAAGCAGAAGATGGATGAAAAAAAATAAACTGTTAAAAAAGTAAATACTCTATGATGGTTGTACTATCATAGAGTATTACGTGCAATGATAGAATAGAAAACGAAGTACGAGCTTAGGCGAGATGACATTTTACATGGCGATGAATATAAACACATGGAATGGACATAAAACTAACGAAATCGTACAAACTCGTAAGTTTTAACGTAGTAGTTGTCAAGACATATAAAAGGTGTCATACTACTATAAACTTACAAAATTAATGCTACTTAAAAACATATGAACTTAAAGCACTTGATTGTCTATGAAAGACAACAAGTGCTTTTTTTATCTCAGTATAGAAATAAGATCTAATAAATAAAAAATTAATATTTTTTTAGATTGAGAAAATAAAAAGATCTATTAAAAAGCAGCTGTCGATGGCATAAAAACAGCCAGCCACAAAGTAAAAAAGGGAGTAAATTTTGTAGCCTCCACAGCAAAAGGATTTGCCGACAAAATCGGAAGCCTATGGAACAAAGGTGCTACAACCGTAAAAACAACCTTTTTGCAGGGGAATGAAAAATACAGCACGCAATAAAAACATTACTGGAGTACAAATGGATCCTAGGTGAGGGAAACGGCTTCGTTATAGCTGGAGTAGGAAATGTCACAGAGGGAGGGTAGCATTCTCCGAAAGGGGCTTACCAGTATATGACAAGTAGGGGGGTTAAGGTTGATACTGAATTTGCTTATAAGAATAACCCTATGGATAATCCAAAGGCAGTAAAAGATATACTTGAAAATCCAGATGCAGTTTATGGGTTTTCTCCAAATCCAAAATTGAAGAGTATAGAGGATTTGCAAGTATTGAATATGTGAAAGAATCATAAGTTAGCAAAAGCAATTAGTGAAGTATCATGGTCACAGTTTCGAGCCATGTTAGAATACAAAGCAAAATGGTATGACAAACAAGTCGTTGTCGCATCGAAAACATTTGCTTCCAGCCAATTATGTTCTTGTTGTGGATATCAAAATAAAGAGGTTAAAAATCTAAACCTGCATAAATGTGTTTGCTCTTCATGTCAAACACGTCATGATAGGGATATTAACGCAAGTATCAATCTAAAGAATGAAGCGATAAGGCTTCTAACCGCAAGGGCTGCGGGGATAGCCTAAGTAAAGATTTCGATCGAAATCTTTACTTAGGAATCCATTCAACTAATGTGATGTTATAGCTTTCAGATAGGCGAACAAACATGTCTTTTGCATAGTCTGACATATTATCATCAAATACATTTCTTCTTTATTTCACGACCAATACAAGGTGATAATACAACGAGAATACTGAATGGTTATTACTATCTAATTTCATTGATATACCAACCTTTATAATTTATAAGACTGATTATATCAGGGGCAACATAAAATGCAAAACCTTGTGTCTACGCCAAACCGAAATTCATCTCCCACCTACCGTTAGGCTACGCCCTTCACACGCTTGAGGAAGGAGAATTCTTTCGGGGAAATCGTTAAAAATTTAAAAACACAAATCACCCCCAGATAAATTGCTACAAATGATCGTACCTAATGATTGATTCTGCTAACAAATCATATACCTGCTCAAGTCTATATCCACTGCCGGCTCCCAGCGGTTTAATCAGAACCATGTTCATTTCATCAAGTCGTTCTGTAAGCGGGTTATCAGACGTAAAGCGATGAGCAATAAATACTTGATTTTTTCCTACTTCCGGCGTTGATTCAAGTAATTTCGACAATTTGGGTTGGAAAAGGCGATCATCTAGCTGAACTTGTTCTTCTCCGAATGCATTCTGAGCGGTTTGCATTGCTCGATTAATTGGACTGGAACGGACAGGAATTTGAATCGGGATATGTCTATCAACTAACAGTCTTCCTATTTTTCTTGCCTGTTCTAGACCAGTTTCGCTAAGAGAGGCATTCTCGCTGCTTGTATTTTCAGGCTGCGCGTGCCGAAAATATAAATTGTATCCTCCTGTTTGAAGCAAAGAAAATGGATTTTGTGTGGGTCTAATTATTCGCCACAATGCCCACTGTGTTTTTGAGAAGCTTTGTCCCGTCATCAGCTTCTTATCCTTGAGTTGTTGTTTCAGTTGTTCTCGTTTCTCTCTTGCATCTTCGCCGCCTTTAGCCTTTAAAGAAATTTCAACAATTGTACCATTTGTGATATACCAGCTTTCGACACTCGTTTTTAAGCCATGCCAGTTTCCTTTGTTTTTTTGTGCTCGTATTGGGCCTAAAACATTTAATTGATTTACGAGTTTTGAAAAATCCAGTCTCTCCCATTCCTTTAAACGGAGCGGCTGAGGCGCATGTTGCATAATAAGATCTCTCCACGCTTCACTCCTGTCAGGAGAAGCGATTGGGATGTTAACCTTGTAGGACAAACTAAGCGTTTTTTGTTCCTCACTCCACTCTAATTCTAATTCATAGTTCGGGTCGGATAAATCAAAGCCTGACGAAGCTGCAGCTTGCAATGCTTGCTCCAAAGCGATCGCCGGCTCCTCGCTTTGCGAAAGCTCGATTCTGTACTTAAAGGTTAGTTCCCATTCGTCTTTAATCGTCTTTAATCGTCCGCGTATAATCCAGCCATTCTGATACAAAGTTAAATCTGGGCTATCCAAAAAAAGAATGTCGAACATATCAATTTCTTGAATTTCCATGTCTAATTGGTCTAACTGAAGTTGATTCTCTTCAGTCAGCACTTGGTTTGCATCAAGCAGTAGTTTGACTTCAAATGGGATTTCGGAATAATTCATATAAACACTCCTTAATTAATTATAGATCATAAATAGGTATGGCAGAAATTACAGAACTTATGATACGAGAAAGCCCACACAGGACTTTAGTCCGTCTTTAGACGTGGGATGAAAGTATCGTTTTTGCATAGCAAAACATGGTATACTCTATTCATAGTCATGCAAAAGACTTTAAAACGACTGTTCTCTGAAAACAGAATACATATGAGGTTGGAGTAGCAAATTCTTCTACTCCGTAAAATGTATTAAGTCGTCAAGAACAAGACGTAAAAACATTTGAGAACTAACAATCTGTACGGTATGGTCACAGTACCGTAGCCCACGAACCTATATGGTCTGTTGTGGGAGTGGTGATGGCACACCGCAATCTTGCACGTCAGCGATACCAGAAATGGACTTCGCCTTTGGTAGTAAGAATCCCACTGACGTTAGTCAGCTTGCGGCTTTAGCCGTGGGAGTGTCAAAGCAGAACGCCTCTATGTAGGATTCCTGGGCTCTGCAGAATCATTGAGCTGCAAGCCAATCGAGTACGATTCCAAATTTAGTCTAGCAACAGGGCATGCTCCATACGAAATACGCCCTGTTGTATATTTTGTTACTTTAATTCAACTGATAAGAGTTCCCAATGTTCGATTAAAGATAAGGGGTTAAATCTGGTGGATTCTGCTTCCAATACTCCGCAAGTAAAGCTGGAGCTGTAAGGAATAGCAGTCCGTTTCCTTCTATCGATTTTTCCGTACCTAAGGGAACGGTGTGCTTGACCAGCTGTGCATACAACTCATCCTCTGTCAGCTGTCGGTTGAATTGATCGGGGGATTTACAATAATTCAGCAAAAGCGCCAAAGCCCCGGCCACATGAGGTGTAGCCATCGAGGTACCAGATAATACTTTGTACGGATTACTCGGATCCGATACCAAATCGAGGGGGTATGCAGACAAAATGTTTACCCCGGGAGCTGTCAAATCCACTTCGTTGTTGCTGGATAGGAAATCGGCTGCTTTGCCAGTAAAATCAACTGCACCGACGGAGGTAGCTTCGTTATATCCTGCCGGGTAGCGCAATTCGGATCTCCCACCGTTACCAGCAGCACAAGTGACGATAATACCTTGTCCTACCGCTTGCTGAATTACTTTGTGAATCTTCGGATTATCTTTGGTGGTAGATAACGACATGGTGATGATATGGACGTTCTGCTGAATGGCGTATTCTATGGCACGAACAATCCATTCTGGTTTACCAGAACCATGACGATTTAGTACCTTGAGAATTAGCAGGTTTGCTTTAGGAGCGACTCCGACAACGCCGTTATCATTCTTGGAAGCAGCAATGGTACCTGCAACATGGGTTCCGTGACCGTTATAGTCTTTATAGTTGTCAACAGCTCCGTTGTCATCGTCGGTGAAATTTCTCCCGTCGATAATTCTGTCGCGCAGGTCGGGATGATTAACATCACAGCCGGTATCAAGAACGGCGATGGTTACACCTTGGCCATAGTTACCATTTTCCCAGAATTGCGGGGCTTGAATCATTTGAACACCTTTAGGAATTTCCTTGATTGGTCGGTTGACCTCTTTTGTTTGGAAGGGGAGCAGATTGACTGTATCCTCATTCCGATTCGCTATTGACATATAGAATCACAACCTTTCTTTTAATGTTATTGGTGAAATACTCCAAAATCGATGATCTCCGCCAGCTCGGGAAGATCAATTAAAGGGTTGCGGTTTCCCTGAATGTCGAAAATTGCTTGGTTGCGATGCTTTTCGTACAAGTGTCCTGGAGGATCCTGTTTATGCCATTGAAGCAACACGTTTGTATCGATCTTACCGTGAATGTTTGCATCGACGGCATCGGGATAACGCAGGAAGAAGTATAGCATCGCGCGGGCTACGAAACCCTTACCATATTCGGGTTCGAAGACGCCGCCTTCCTCACCACTTCCGCCTTCGCCTTTTCCACACTCATCGAGTACCCATTCTGTACGAAATTCCTCTGGGGTGTAGTCGGCGAAATCCTTATACACCTTGTTACCTCTTTTGTTATTACATTCTTTTTCACAGTAAAATAAGTGATGCATATCTCCTCTCATAGGCTCTTGCTCATTAAACCAAGACTGCGGAACTACGTGCTCGATGTTTGCAATATGCCCTGTAGATGTAGTTACATCCGCTGTCAATTGCGTAAGACTCTCCTCAATAACAACTCTAGGCTCCGCCTCTTTTCCAGAGTAAATGCTTCGTAAGGAACCATCTCCATGTAAATCGACCCATGTTTTTAAATGCTCATCGCTATTGGAATAGCGTACTTTTGTGCTGTGTGTATTCTCTAGCAATTCAGAGAGTTGCTGAAATAAAGCCTTGCCGTTCGTTTCATGAGGATTTATTTCTGTATAATACTTCTTGATATCCTCTTCATCTCGTGCTGCATCATAATATGCTCGTTCCTCGGATTGAATTCGTTCTAAATTCGTTTCGAGCGTGGCAATCAGCGGCTTCTTAGAATGTACTTTGCTTTCTTGGTCTTGCTGTTTCGTGTTTTTCATTTCTATCTTGTACCTCCCTTGATGTTATCCCATTTTTTTAAAAAAATTCTTGTAGCGTTTTTATTTCTTGATGTTTCAATTGATTATGAAGAATATAAACGTTATTTTCTAATCTCTCTAAATGGATATGTACAGTAGAAGGGGGAAGATATCCCGAAGTATACTTAAACTGTATATACGGATGTAACGAATTTGTAACAATGTATTCTTTGTTGAGTAAAATTTCACATTCAAAATTACCTGTTAGTGAATAGTTTCATCAAGTTAAATACTCACTTTTTTTGAGAGTATTTAACTCAATGATAAAAAACACAATTAAATAACTTTTTTATCAATCTACAAAGATTATTAATAATTATGCTTAATCGAAGTAGTGAAATACACTACGGGACTTTAAAAAATAAAGAAAATAGGTAGTTTTGATGTTCGGTTTTATGATCTATTTTTAGGATTATTCTATAAGGTGAAAAATTAATTATTTCACATAAGACGTATAATCTTTATTATCTTGAGCATAATAATTTTACAAAATTTATTAATAAGGTACTATATCTTTGTTTTTTAGTGGCAAAAATATAGAAAAGTTTCTTACTGGTACATAGGGAAGAAGGTTCTCATAGATCGTTTTCCAAAAGAATATAATGCTAAGTCATAATTTTGATTATTTAACTCAATTGTATGATGTTCGCTAAGTGTGTCAGCAAAACGAGCTGCTCCTAGAGCTAATAATCCTTCGGGACTAATACCTATAAAAAAGCCACCCTTCGGTTTATATAGTAAATTACTATCAGTTTGAACGTCTGAAGCTTCTAACGTGAAAGCAAAAGTAATGACGTCGGGAACTGAATTTTTATCTCGTGGACCTAAATAAGTAATTTTATCATTTTCTCCAAGTTGATCTTCCAGATAATACTTATACCAGAAATGATATCCACTTAGACTACTGCCTTTTTTCTTTTTTTCTCCAACGAATACATGTTCAAACCCACTTAGGTTTACACCAGATTTGCTGTTGAACTGTAAAAACCATATGTTATGCAAATACGTATACCATTGTTCATCAGATAAACTCGTACCTTTTCTTGTTTCAACAAAAGTTCTACAAAGCTTCATAGGATTAGATTGTATAGCGTACTTTAAAAGTTCATCTACTTCTTTTTGTTCTTCAACAGTATTATCTTCTCTTAAGTGTGGATTTAAAAAGAAATTATTAAATAATTTTTTAACTAAATCATATGATTGTATTTTACTATTTGGTATGTGTACTTCTTTTATTAACATATGGTCTTGTTTTTCTTCTTTTGTTCTAACTTTTGTAGGTTCAACTAATACATAGCCCTTGTTGTTATCTACATTATCTTTATTAAATGTAGGTTGTATCCCATTTCCAAGCATATCTGCATCCCATATTTCCTGATAAATATTTGACATATATTTATCACTCCTTTTCCTTAATAAAATTGGTCATTCAAGATATATTGTTTGTTAAATCATAAAATCTATTCATAATAAAAACGAAAAATTTTAGAAAAAGGAAGAGTAAAGAATCCTATGTCTTGAGAACTGTAACAGTGATATTTGTAAATAAGTTTATACAGAATTTATTATATTAATAGACCCATCAACCATGTTCCCTAGTAATTCATATAAGTGATATTTTTTCAGGAGCTAAGAATGAGGTATATTCAAATCATTAAGTGTGCTATCCGAAATTAAAGAACTTAATATATTGGTGATAATAGTATGTATTGCTCCACTTCTTTCATGAAAGGAAGAAAATAATGTCATCATTAAAAGAACAAGTCAAGCAAATATGTAATCGACTTGCTCCGCATGGATGGGGAGAGTTGCTTTATTTACAGTCCTTCCCGAACGAGAAAGCCCATCGCCTTTAGGCATGGGATGAAAGTGAGGTTGGATACGGAGTGCTA
>NZ_MAOE01000009.1 GCF_001884185.1 Bacillus albus | reverse complement strand
TCCATTGAATTTGCATACTTAGTATGCGAATTCAGGAGGTGTTTTTTTCATGTACCACTATTCGGGTTCACTTCAGTGTGTATTTTCTCTCTGTGGGTGTTTTTTTATAAACTCTTCTGGTCATCCTATCTTTAAGATGCAGAACTAACCTGATTTCTGCCATTTCTTTTGGAGTAATATAATGCATCATCAGCAGCTTGAATAAATTGATCTGGTGATTCTTCATACACTGAAATACCTACTGAAACTGTAATTTTTATGCTTGTTCCATTTAATAATTGAAATGAATGGTTTTCAACAGCTGTACGTACTTGTTCTCCCATACGCATTCCATAAGCTAATCCCTTTTTCGGTATCAAGAGCGCGAACTCCTCTCCGCCCTTTCGAAAAGCCAAATCTGGAAACGTTGAAATTTCTCTTAAAATACACCCTATTTGTTTTAACACTTCGTCTCCTGCTGGATGCCCATACGTATCATTTACAGATTTAAAGTGATCAATATCTATAAGTAGTAAACAAAGTGAATCATTTTTCATACGCTTATTACCGATATGACGATTCATCTCTAAATCAAACTGTCTTACGTTTCCTAAACCTGTCAATGCATCTATCGTTGCATATTGCTTCATCGTTTGAAACAACTCATTGGATTGCAATACATAATTTGCGCTTATAAATGTGATATATGCTGTAACACTACTACAAACTAAATATAGTGCTACTATAGACATATCCTTAAATAAAATAGAAAGTGGCACTGCTAAAATAAATAAACTATATACATTAAACCAGATCCACTTTGTAAATATAGAGGCTTTCATCCGCCAAATGAAAGTAATCCCAACACCTATCAATATAATCGTATAACAAGCCAATTCAGAGGCTAAAGAATACTCAGTTAAAAATAATCGGGTGATCAAAATAATCGTAACTGTTATACTACTAGCTATCGGACCTCCAATTATAATTGCCAAAATAACCGCTAAATAGCGTAGATCCAACATAATATTTTCAATATGTACACCAAAGTACATCAACAATACACTTAACATTCCAGTAATAATACCTACTACACATTTCTGCCAAAAAGAGAACTCTTCTTTTAACGGCCTATCTCTTAAAATCTGACCTCCAACAAAAATAAAGGAAAGAATAATTGTTGTATTTACAAATAAGTCCTTTAACATAAAATAATCTCCCTACTTTTCTATCTATCCCTTTCCTTATTTTATTGTATACGAAATACCTATAATTCCCAAAGTTTTTTATTTATTTTTGCTGTTCCACGTGAAACAGCAAAAATAAAAAAGGACGAAAATTCGCCCTTTGCATTAACAACAGCGTGATATCTTTCCGCCCTTTGCATTAAATCTAGCTTCTTGCGCTTCTGCAAAAAACTGCTTTTGACATACAACTTCTTCTTCTGGATGATGCTTTTTCATATGCTCTACATATGTTTCATAGCTTGGTACCCCAACAAGTAAACTAATAAAGTGTTTTCTTTGTCCCCATACTTGCCACAATTTTTTAAGCATAGTTCCTCGACTCACTTTCATCTCTAGGTATATATGGTGCCTCTTTTAGCGGCATTGGCTTATTTCTTAACACTTGAATCCAAATCCGAATTGCAGAAATTAATACAGCAATTACAACGATCATAAAAATCCCGCAAAGCGCTGCATCAATATAATCATTAAAAATAATTTGTTTCATTTGAGCGACATTTTTAGCTGGTGCTAACACTTTTCCTTCATCTAATGCCCCTTGAAATACCTTTGCATGAGATAGAAATCCTATTTTAGGATTTTCATGAAATAGCTTTTGATAACCCGCCGTCATCGTTACAATAAGCAATCCGACAGTCGGGATAAGCGTTACCCAAACATATGCCTTTTTCCCCATTTTGAACAAAATTGTCGTTCCCAGTAATAAGGCAATACCCGCTAACATTTGGTTTGCAATACCGAAAAGTGGCCATAATGTATTAATTCCACCAAGCGGATCAACTACCCCTTGGTATAAGAAATAGCCCCATCCTAATACACATAACGTTGTAGCTATTACATTCGCTAATGTAGAATCCGTTTTCCCAAATGGCTTATATACATGCCCTAAAATATCTTGAATCATAAATCGGCCTACACGCGTTCCAGCATCAATTGTTGTTAAAATGAATAGTGCTTCAAAGAGGATTGCAAAATGATACCAAAATGCCATCATGGCCGTTCCACCTATTACTTGCGAGAAAATATATGCCATACCTATCGCTAATGTTGGCGCACCACCTGTACGTGATAAAATCGTTTGCTCACCAACGTTTACAGCGAGATCTTTTAGTTCATTTGGTGTGATAGCAAATCCCCATGAAGAAATAACTTGAGCTGCCTGCGAGACATCCGTACCGATAAGTGCTGCGGGACTATTAATTGCAAAATAAGTGCCCGGTGTTAATACACAAGCTGCAATCATCGCCATTGCCGCTACAAATGATTCCATTAACATTGCTCCATAACCAATTGGCTGTGCGTGCCCTTCTTGTTCAATCATTTTTGGCGTCGTACCTGATGAAACGAGAGCATGGAATCCAGACACCGCACCACAAGCAATTGTAATAAATAAGAACGGGAATAAGTTTCCGGAGAATACTGGACCAGTTCCATCAATAAATTTCGAAACTGCTGGCATTTGTAAATCTGGCGCTACAATTAAAATACCGATCGCTAACCCTACAATTGTTCCGACTTTTAAAAATGTGCTTAAGTAGTCACGCGGTGCTAAAAGCATCCAAACCGGCAATGCTGATGCGATAAATCCATATACAATAAGCATAATAGCAATCGTTTCGCCACTAAACGTGAACATACTTGCAAGCGTTGGATGTTCCGCTACATACTGTCCACCGATAAGAGACAATATAAGTAGAATAATTCCGATTGCTGATCCTTCACCAACCCGTCCAGGCCTAATGTAGCGCATATACACTCCCATTAAAATAGCGATAGGAATTGTCGCTGCTATTGTAAACATTCCCCAAGGGCTTCCGACAAGCGCCTTTACTACTACTAATGCTAATACCGCTAATAAAATAATCATAATACCTAAAATACCTATCATTGCAATAAGCCCTGTAACAGGACCGATTTCATCTTTAATCATTTCTCCTAAAGATTTACCATTTCGTCTCATTGAAGCAAATAAAATTACAAAATCTTGCACAGCTCCAGCGACAACTACACCAACAATAATCCATATTGTCCCTGGTAAATATCCCATTTGTGCCGCCAAAATCGGTCCTACTAAAGGGCCCGCTCCAGCAATTGCTGCAAAATGGTGGCCAAATAATACCCACTTATTTGTCGGAACATAATCTTTTCCATCGTTTAATGTATGGGCTGGCGTTTGCCGATTATTATCTAAACCGAATACCTTTCTCGCTATAAATCTACTATAAAAGCGATAAGCAACTGCATACACACATACCGCAGCTACTAAGAGCCACACGGCATTTATAGTTTCACCTTGTGATAAAGCTATTACACCAAAAGCACTTGCTCCTACTGCTGCAATAACTCCCCAAAGTAAAATCGACTTCAATGTTTTCACATACAATCCCCCCAATACTATTTCTTAGTGGGATTGTACTAAATTTTCTGAATATTTAATTTAAATCCTCCCTATCATGAAGGATTTTTAGTTTATCATGTTAAAAATTTCGCATTATCTGCTACAATTCAATTTTATTTCGGAGTTTTTTCACATAATTACGACTAACTGGAATTGGTTGCTCATCATATTTATCTAAATACAAATTGTATGTGCCATTATAATAAGGTTTTAGTTCTTGTACATATGACATATTAATTAAATAGCTTTTATGCACACGTAAAAAATCGTATGCATTTAGCTTATTTTCCAGTTCCTGAAGTGTATATGTTGAAATATACTGATTATTTGTTGTATAAATTGAAACCGTTTTGTTTTCCTTATTTTTGCTTATATATACAATATCTTCAGGGAAAATATACCGAATTCCCTCTTGACCTTCTATCGATAGTTTTCGTAAATGACTCTTTGCTTTCTCGCCTTGCTCTTTACCCATTCTATATAAAAGGAATTGCAAATCTTCTTCGCGAAACGGGCGTAGTAAATAATAAAATGCTTGAAAACGAAATGCCGTAATGGAATCTTCGATATCTTCACCCATAAAAATAAATTTCGTATAACAATTTACTTCACGTAATAAACTTGCATATTCAAAACCTGTTCCATCTAGTAATTTCGAATTTAAAAAAACAAAATCCGGCATATGCTTTTTCATGATAAGTAATGATTCTGTCCCTGTATTTGCTTCAAAACATTCTACATTCCTTATATTTTCAGTGAATTTTTCAGCTAAATTTCTTCGCTCTTCTGCTTCTTCCATGATCAGTAAAATTTTCATTTCTTCAACCACCTAATTCTTTTGTCCGTATGTCCTGTTGTATACATTCGCTTTTATAAGGAACATTCCCTTTTTCTTACTATACCACTATTTATCTAAAAAAACAGAAAAAAGGAAACCTTCACGGTTCCCCCTGCCCTTTTATTCCACTATTGGTAAGAACCCATAATCAGCGCGGGAATAAATCCCTCACTGATTAAAGTCTCACCTTATACTAATTCTCGTTGTTTCGTTTCTTGTCCGAGTAGAATTACAGCAAATACGCCAATTAAAATTGATCCACAGAAAATCGTAAATATTAGTGATAGTGAAGCCTGTGAAGCAACCAAATATCCTACTAATAATGGCCCAAGAATACCTCCAATACGACCAAATGCTGCCGCCATTCCTGCACCTGTACCACGAATAACTGTTGGATACTGTTCAGGTGTATAGGCATATAATGCACCCCAAGCACCTAAATTAAAGAAGGATAGTAACATGCCTGCTACAATTAATACCGTTAATGACTCTGCTACTCCAAACAAGTAAGCACTGCACGCTGTACCGATTAAATACGTAACTAAAACAAACTTACGACCAAGACGTTCAATAAACCAAGCAGCTGTGAAATACCCTGGCAATTGAGCTAACGTCATAATAAGTACGTATTGGAAACTTTTTATTAAACTAAATCCTTTTAATACCATTACACTAGGTAACCAAAGGAACATTCCATAATAGGAAAAGACAACAGAAAACCATAGAATCCATAACATAATTGTTGCCTTACGGTATCCCCCAGACCAAACTGATTTTATATTTTCGATAACGGACGGTCTTTTTTCAACCTTTTCGAATCTCGGAGAATCCGGTAAATTCCATCTTAAATATAAAGCATATAGTGCCGGAACCGCACTCAATATCATCGCAACTTCCCAACCATATTTCGGAATAACAAAATACGAGATAAGAGCTGCAATTAGCCATCCACCTGCCCAAAAACTTTCTAATAGCACAACTATTTTGCCACGTTCATGCGCTTCAACGCTCTCTGATACTAATGTAGAAGCAACCGGAAGCTCTCCGCCAAGCCCCATACCAATTAAAAATCGTAGCACAAGGAACATCGCAAGCGTCGTCGTTAAAGCAGTTAAACCACTACCGATAGAAAATAGTAATAATGTAATAATAAAGACTGATTTCCGTCCTATTTTATCTGATAGTATGCCAAAAACAAGCGCTCCGACTGCCATACCAATTGAATTAATACTGCCTATCCAGCCCATTTCTTGCGTACTTAATCCCCAATCTTTTTGCAATGCTACCATTACGAATGAAAGCATTCCAACATCCATTGCGTCAAATAGCCATCCAAGCCCGGCTATACCAAGTAGCTTTCGCTTCGAAATTTCTTTCACCTTGCCCACATGAAGTCCTCCTTACACAGCTGTCTTTACACATCATTTTACATGTGTGAATTGTATAAGTAAAATACTTTCGTGTAAAAAATTCTCCTTCATCATGCCCGAAAATTAAAATACTTATCCCACTACCTTAGGGCAGTAAGACTCCTGCCTCAAAATTCAGCTGGAGCAAAGAGATTAGATTGAAAATTAACCCCAATTAATGGGAGGTAACAATCAGTGGTGGATGAACAAAGCCACACTTTATTAAAAATAGCTAAATAAAAAAGTAGCGATAGGACGCTACTTTTTCGAACGCATGACTTCTTTTAAAAACTCCGCTAATACTAACTGACGACGCCAGCGCGTTGGATTACTACACAATCTATAAAACCACTCTAAATGGATAGCCTGAATCCATTTTGGTGCGCGTTTTACTTCTCCAGCCCATACATCTAAACTTCCGCCCACTCCAACAGCCATTTTTGTTTCTAAACGATGCCTATTAGTTTGGATAAAGTTCTCTTGTCTTGGGAAACCAAGTGCGACAAGTAATAAGTCTGGCTTTGCTTCTTGAATACGAGAAACAATATTCTCTTCTTCCTCTTGTTTAAAATAACCATCTTGTATACCAACAATTGATACAGCTGAATACGTCTTCGTTAAATGATCTGCTGCAGCTTGTACAACATGCGGTTTTGCACCAAGTAAGAAAACAGATACTGGTTTATTCTCTTCTGATAGCTTCGCAAATAAATTACACATTAAATCAAAACCTGCTACACGTTCCTTTACAGGTGTACCTAACATACCACTTGCTTTTACAACTCCAATACCATCAGGTGTAATTAAATCTGCATTTAATAATGTTTGATGGAATGCTTCATCCTTTTTTGCACACATAACAATTTCAGGATTTGCTGTTACTACCTGAAAAGTATGCGTTCGCTCCAATTCTAGTTGCCCCTTCAAATATTGGATTGTTTCATCCATTGTCATTGTAGAAAAAGGAACACCTAGAATATCAACCGTTTTTACTTCCATGATTAACTATCCTCTCTATTTCAGTAAAAGTTTTTTATATGCATTATAAGTATCTTCATACAAATTCTTTAGCGAGAAATGAGTAGATGCGTGAGTATATAAACGATTTCCCATCGCTTCTAATTCACCATTCAACCATTTTTCGTAAGCATTTTCTAACGCTTTTGCTAACGAATCTACATCACCAATCGGTACAATCCATCCATACGTATCATCAACTATTAACTTTTTCATATCGCCTACATTTGTTGCAATAGATGTTAAACGTTGATTAGCTGCTTCTAATAAAACGAGAGGGAAACTTTCGCTATAAGAGGTTAGCAAATTAATGTGTGCAGATGCATATAATTCTTTTGAATCTGTACGAAAACCTAGAAACATCACCTTATCCTCTACGCCCTTTTGTTTCGCCATCTCTTTTAATTCTGCTTCTATAGGCCCATCACCAAGTAAGAGCACTTTTATATTTGGAATTTTAATTTTTCGCAACGCTTCAAATAAAATATCATGACCTTTAACAGGATGAAGACGCGCTACTTGAATGGCTGTAAATACTCCTTCACCGATGCCAAATTCACTCTTATCATAAGGTTTTACTGGCGTACTATCATACTCAATCCCATTATAAACCGTACAAATCTTCTCTTCTGGTACACCTAGTTTTATTATATTTCGCTTAAAGTTCTCCGTAATTGCAAAGAACAAATCTACCTTCCTGAAAGAACGTAAATTTAACTTCGTAAATACCCATCCTTTTAATCCCCTCTTCATAAAATCCAAAGTTGGATCACTGTGGACAGTCATTATCCATTTCGCTTTTATACCTTTTTTCAAGAGGGAGAGATAGAAATTTGCTCGTGCGCCATGTGTATGCACAATGTCAAATTGATTTTCATTAATAAATGCTTTTATTTTTGAAAGAATTGATAGGTCGTACCGAGATGATTGGGTAAAAACATGCACTTGAATACCAAGGTTTCTCGCCTCTCTAGCAATCGCACCTTCTTCAAATACCATTAATTCCACTTCTTCCTTTGAAAACTGAGATAAAAGTGAAATAATATGTGTTTTCCCCCCACCTTCTTCTGCACCAGCATTCATATGCAACACTTTCATTTCTTACATCCCCCATTTTTTTCTTTTTATTTACTATAACAAAATAAAAGCTAACATATGCTAGCTTTTATTTTTCTATCATTCAATTTCCAAGTCAACTATTAAATATGCCATGATTAATACTAAGAAGAAACTCACTCCAGGTGACATTAAAATATGACCAGCTATAAATGAGATACCTAATCCGAGAAGTATCGATGCAACTACCATTGCATATTTCACAGTGAATATTTCTTTAAATTTAGTAAATATACATGCAATAAATTTAATACCGAAGTATAAGAATGGAATTACAAGTAAAATGAACCCTATGATTCCGAAAGAATAGAACCAATCGTGGAAGTCACGTTCAATTAATTTTGGATCGGCTTTATAGTTACCTGCATAACCCATACCTAATAATTTTTGAGACATTGGGGCTTCTTTATAGAAATCTTTATACATTTGCTCAAATAATTGACGCCCACTGAAAATAATAGCTTGCGTTTCTTCTTTTTTCTCTGCAACTTTTTCTTTTTCTTTTTCTTTCACTTTCTCTTTTTCTGTAACAGGAGGTTTATGCTCCTTAGCTTCTTCTTTCTTTTTCTCTTCCTTTTTCGCTGTCTGTTGTTCTTCAATTAATTGAACATGAATCCCCATATTTTTTAAAAATGGTGAAAAAGGTGTATATGCCATTATGCCCACAAATACAGTTATTGCAAGAAAACCATTTAATAAATAGGCATTTTTCTTTCCATCTTTACGCTGTGTAAATGCTTGAATAAAGCACATAACAACTGCGATAGCCATTGAACCAAAGATTGCTCCTATGCCAACCTTCGTACCAACTGCAAATAATGAAAAAATAACTAAAATAGAAGGAATCCAATAGTATATTTTGCTCATATTTTTTGTTTTTTCAATTGAATATAAAATAACAATCGGACACATGATGGCTAAAATAGATCCTAACTCATTACCTGCATAAAACCAACCGCGTGATCCTAATTTTAACCATTCATAATTATTGTAATCTGTTCCAGTAGCAATCGAAGCTACCATGACTACCCCAATAATTAGCGATGCATACGTAATATAGTCACGCATTTTTGAATGGCTTTTTTCTTTTAAAGACTTAAATACAAACACATAACAAGTAAGCATAACAAACGGATATAAAGCTTTTGCTATAAACTTAATTTCTTCTGTAAGTACCATAGGGTTTTTTGTAAGCTTGTTATTTACCAATCCGATAGTGAAGACTATTCCTACTAAGATTATATACAATATATATTTTATATTTCCTTGTTTCTTCGTTTGAATTAAAATATATATCCCGCCTAGGAACATAACGAATAAGCGTGTAATAACTCCAATGGTCGTATCAATTTTTAAAACCATGATACAGAACGCTGTAAGCAAATCTAAAATCGGTTGCAACAAAATAAAGATTAGTAGAAAATTTTCAAATTTATTACTTTTACTATTTTCGCTTAACATCTAGAACCTCCATAACTATTACCTAATTTCAATCTATACAGTTAATATTTTTTTCTTATCTCAAATATTTATTATAACATATATTTTTTAATTAAACGTCTCACATTTCTCTCTAACCTTACCCTTATAGAAAAAGCATATTTGCATTTTCAAGCGCTTTCTTTCCTCATTTTTTCTTTTTTTCTACATGTAACGAAAATGCATTGTTATTTACATAACTTTAGTGTATATTTTTTCTCTGGAACATCTTTAGGAGGAAGGGATTACAGCAATGTTATTAATCGACATATTTACGTTTCTTGGCATTATCGCCGCTGCTATTTCCGGTACATTAGTTGGTTTAAAAAAAGATTTAGATTTATTCGGTGTCCTTTGTTTAGCTGTAGCTACTGCGCTCGGCGGCGGTATTATTCGTGATATTATGATCGGTAACCTGCCTCCCGTCGCATTTGTTAAACCCATTTACTTTTTCGTAAGCGTATTATCAGCATTATTTACTTGTATGTTTTTTGAACGTATCAATAAACTGCAAGTCGTTATTATGCTCTCTGATGCTGTTGGCTTAGGTGTTTTTACAGCTATTGGGGCAAATGCGGCAATGTCACATCATGTTGACGCCTCATTTTTAGTTGTTTCAATGGGGGTCATTACAGGTATTGGCGGCGGTATTTTGCGTGACATTTGCGCCCAAGATATCCCCTACGTATTCCGAAAAGAAATTTACGCAATCGCTTCTATTTTAGGGGCAATTAGTTTCCTAATCACATATTCAATGGGGGCACACGTATTAGCTTTCTATGTTTGTTTACTAGTAACATTCGTTATTCGTGTTGTCACTGTCATATATAATGTACATTTCCCCGTTTTCTTTAAAACACATGCTAAAATTAATAAGGGTCATTAAGAGAATTCTACCTAGAATTCTCTTAATTTATATACTATTCTACACACTAATATAGAGTAATTGTATATAAAAATATATAATTATATTAGAACCAAAAATGAAAACGCTTTACAAACAGGGGGAAGAACGATGCTTGGGGTTTTTAAAAAACATAACAATAAAACAAACGTCAGTATACTTGAATTAAGTAAGAATCAACAAATCACTTTTAACGTTCCTACTAATTCTGAACTGAAAATTCAAATGGATATGCTACATATTTCAAAAGAAGATTTACAGATCGTAAAGGTACTACAGCCCTTTATTTATGAAGAAATTGATTGGATTACGGAAAAATTCTATGCCAATATTACAAAACAGCCTAATTTAATCACGATTATCGAGCGTTATAGCTCTATTCCAAAACTAAAGCAAACTTTAAAAACACATATAAAAGAATTATTTAGCGGAGATATGCATGAAGACTTTATTGAACAACGTGTTAGAATTGCCAAAAGACATGTACAAATTGGGTTACATAGAAAATGGTATACTGCCGCTTATCAAGAATTATTCCGCTCTATCATGAAGATTTTAAAAACGAAAATTACAACAATTGACGATTTTTCTTATTCTATAAACGTAATAAATAAATTATTCGCTCTTGAACAAGAACTCGTTATTGCGGCTTATGAATCTGAATATGAAAGAATGCAAAAGGAACATGAAAAAGAAAAAGAAATAACAGCTATGACCATTACGCATATTGCAACAGAACTAGCATCTGTATCTGAGAAAACGAGCGCTTCTATTCAACAGTTAACCGCTAAATCTGAAACGATTGTAGGAATTGCCAAAACAGGTACATCATTAGCTACAACATCAGAAGAAAAAGCGAATAAAGGTAAAGAGCAATTAAATGAGCAAAATAAACGAATGGAATACATTCAAGCGAACATGGAAACGATTATTACAGATACTCATGAACTTCTCGATATTTCTAATAAAATTAACGAAATTATAGATATTGTAAAATCCATTGCAGAGCAAACAAATTTACTCGCACTAAATGCTGCCATTGAATCTGCACGAGCTGGGGAATTTGGTAAAGGCTTTTCCGTTGTAGCTGGAGAAATTCGAAAGTTATCAGAGCAAACGAAAGAATCTATATTCAACGTTACAAAGCTCGTCGAAAAAACAAATGAACAAATTATTCGTGTCTCTTCTTCAGTGAAACAAATTAGCTCCCTCGTATCTGAAGGAACGGATAGCATGTCTGCAACAGATCAATACTTCCAAGAAATTGTAAAGGATATGTTTAACTCGAAAGAACAGAATAAAAAAATTGAAAATGAGTTAGAAACTATTTCACAAGTAATGAAAAGAATTCAAGAAGATTCCTCACAAATGGCTCTAACAGCTGATAGTTTACAACTAGAATTAAACCGATAGAGTGAAGCTTATGTCAGTAGAGATTCTTCATCTCTGCTGACTCTCAGTCCTCATCTTCCATGAAAAAAAAGAATCCAAACTGGATTCTTTTTATTTTCTGAAGAATATTTTTTGACAGTACACATAACTCATATAAACACCAAAGCTTTGCAAAATAAACAAGGCTGGCACGATAAGATTGTAATATGCCGTATTTACTTGGAAGAGTCTTAACAATACATATCCGCTAATCAACAACAAGAACAACATATATCCTTCGTTTTGTTGTTTCTTAATAAGAAAGTGTAATAAAGCTATCGACATAAACAATGTTACCGCTATGTATATAAGTTTTTCACATTTAAATAGAATGGAATGTATTCCCTCACCTGAGAATTGATTTATTACTGGCTTTAAAAGTGTAAATCTTTCCTCTTCAATTTCTTTTAACTTTTGATCAATATGCTCTGTTACGCTTTGATTCTTATTTATTTTTTCCTCATTTTGACCTTTTCCAATTAAAACAGATTGAACATACGTCTCATTTGAAATTGTATATTGTGCCATTCCCATTGTCTGAATTCCATAACTCACACCAAAATGAGCACTATAAAATAAAATAAGTATCCCTATCATCTTTAATAATACTTTTTGCTTCATTGCTGATTGAAATAATTCAATTAACAACACATATATAGCAATAAAAATAGGAAGAAATAATCCGATTGGGAGAATCATATTACTACATGCAAATAAAATTGCTGAAAGCACCCACATGTAAGGATGATCGAAACCTTTATATAAAAGTATGTAACAAGCCAAATAAAATAAAAATATTGCAAGCGATTCTGCTGTTAATAAGGAGCTCATAAATATATTCGGTATATATAAAGCGTAAAACACAGACGCAATACGGCCGCATTCTTCACCAAAAATCATTTCTGCAATACGATAAATGAAAAATGCAGTCCCTGTGCAAAATAAAATATTAAATAACTGCAATGCAAATACTGTATCGCCAAATACACGAATAATAATTGATTCATAAATAATAAAAGGTAATTGCGCTACATTCTCTACGCTATTACCAATCGCAATCTGCTTTGCAGACTCAAACATCGCTTTCATATCACCGATTATCGGGACATCTACAAATAAAACCATACTAATTCTCACAACTATAGATGCACTAATAAGAAAAATAAGGAATTGTTTATCTGTAAAACGATACTGTAAAATCGATGCCACTAACAGCATGAGAATAACAAAAATAACTAATACGATTGTTACACTTGTTGCATTGTCGCCAAAAAATTGTTTGCTTATTTCAAACGCAGACCAACAACTATAAACAAAAAATGCAAACATCGCACCAATCATTATTTTACTAAAAAAAGACGAAAAATTTGTTTGTATATGATTCATATGTCCATTGCACCTCTATTTCCATTCATAACAAAACGATTCTATCATGAATAGGCATACCGCTGATAGGGAATTTCTATGACAAATATAGGGTCCTAATTTTTTCACTTGCAATGTAAGCGAATCCTCTTTTACACTACACTTTATATAATGATAAATTTTCTTTCAGTTACATGAATACAAATACAGAAGTTTTGCTAACTCTCTTCTGGAATTCTTTACTTCGTTAAATATCTATTGATTTTTAATATTTTTGTACTCCACTTACAATACATGTCATTCTGATTGAAAACAGAAAATAGGGGCTGACCATATGGAAAAGAAATTCATGCGAGAATCCAAAGCAATTAAAACAACACGTGTTTTTCCAAATGATTTAAATAATCATCAAACACTTTTCGGAGGGAAATTATTAGCAGAAATTGATAGTATCGCTTCAATTGCAGCTGCACGACATAGCCGTAAACATTGCGTAACGGCATCTATCGATTCTGTTGACTTTTTAACTCCAATTCACCAAGCAGATTCTGTTTGTTACGAAGCATTCGTATGTTATACAGGAAAATCTTCAATGGAAGTATTCGTAAAAGTAATTGCTGAGAATTTATTAGCAGGCGAGCGTAGAATAGCTGCAACATGTTTCATTACATTCGTCGCATTAAAAGATGGAAAACCTTCGTCTGTTCCACAAGTACTACCTGAAACGGAAGAAGAGCATTGGCTACACACAACTGGTTCGGAGCGTGCAGAAAATAGAAAAAAAGGACGTTTAAAAAGCAAAGAAATGGCTGAAGTATTAACATTGAGTAAACCTTGGAGTATGTAATAACTGATTTACCTTCCTTTTTACAAATTCAAAAGGAAGGTTTTTTTATATAAAATACATAGTGTTGATTTACAAAGTTTATATGCGGTAAACTTATACAGATGTTCTTGTAATCTTCTTCCTTGCAAAAGGCCTATATAATGTACAACATAAAAAATTTGAGGAGATAATAATTATATGATGGAACAAACTCAACTCGTTTCCGTTATTGTCCCGCTGTATAATGCGGAAAAATACATTGAAGAAACGATGGAATCAATACTGAATCAAACATATAAAAATATTGAAATTGTAATTGTTGATGATGGAAGTAAAGATCAATCATCTTCTATCGTTAAAAATCTCAAGAAAAAATACCCTGAACAAATAAAATATATCTTACAAGAAAATCAAGGCGTTTCCGTTGCTCGTAATACAGGAATTGAAAATGCAAGTGGAGAATATATTTCGTTTCTTGATAGTGACGATTTATGGCATCCAACAAAAATAGAAAAGCAAATCACAAGCATGCAGAAAAGTAATATGAACGCCTGTTATTGTGGGTATATGAACTTTTACGAAGAGACTGGTGAAAAAGTTGAAAACACGACAAACTTTGTAAAAGGGAATATGACAAAGGCTTTCTTAACACATCAAGTTTTTGCTCAAACAAGTACATGGATTTTCAAAAAATCCATCGTAATGGATCATACTATTCGTTTCACACCAGGTTGTAGCTGGGGAGAAGACTTAGAATTCCTTTTTAAATTAATGAGTGTAACAAATGTATGTTATGTGGATGAATATTTAACATATTATCGAATTCTATCAGGAGGAAATCTTTCTTCAAATTATAAAGATTATGAGTTAAAAACGACAAAAGAATTAGAAGTATTTAATCGAATGAAAGATTGGATTCATAATAAATCAAAAGACTTAATCACTGATGATTCTACGGAACTGATTGAAATCCTTGAAACTTATCTATTCCCATATACAGTCATTAACAATGCTTGTATATATATTAAAGGACACCCTAAATTAGATAAATCAAAGGTTCAGTTAATTAAAAGTGATATAAAGAAATATTGTCGTAAAATCTATTCAAAAAATGGGAAACGAAGCAAAAAGTTATATGCGATGCTTTGGTTTGTACGCATCAAATTTTTATTTTCTTAAATAATTGAATATGCTTTTAAACAGTCTTTCCGTAAACAAATTAAATTTACAAATAGGACGAGCATGTCCCGACGAATAGAAAGGTCTTTTTCCATGAAAACAAACAAAATCCTTAAAAATGCCTCCTACCTCTTTGTAGGAAATATCACCGTTCGATTTGTACTTGCTATTGCAACCATTCTCTTTGCAAGATATGTTTCACCAGATGAGTATGGGATGTTTACAGTTGCATTAGCAGTTTCCGCTGTCATTTGTTATTTTACAGATGCAGGTTTGACACATACGTTTATGCGTGAAGGAACGAGAAGCGACGCTAACATTAGCGTATTAATAAGTAGTTATTTACGGATTCGTTTAGTGTTAGCTATCGTAATTTCTGTACTCTTCGCTATTTTCGCTCAGTTCTTCTACACTGATGCTTACTTACGTGCCATGGTATATTGGGTCGTACTACCAACCATGTTTGGAGCCACTTTACAAGGTGTGGGGATGGCTTATTTCCAAGTAACAGAGCGTATGCAATTTACAGCAATTATTTCTGTACTACAAGGTGTGACAGCCGCAGCCGCTCTTATGCTAGGGATGTCATTTAAATGGTCACTTATGATGGTCGCTGCCATGTATGGAATATCTAGCCTTGTAACAGGGCTTATCGCCTTCTTAATGGTACTCCGCCATACAAAAGTTCATAAAGGCTGGGACAAAGGAATTTTAGATCAACTGCTTATTTTCACAATCAATGGCATTATTATTATGCTTTTACCGCAGTTAGGTCCTATTATATTAGAAAAAGTTTCAGCGAATGAGCAAGTTGGATTCTTTGGGGCTGCCTATAAAATACCTGCTGTACTTTACCAAATCCCAGGTGTAATTGCAGCAGCCTTTTATCCAAAATTATTCGCTTTCGGAAATGAAAAAAATATTGAAGAACATAGAAAACTATCTCAGTTTGAATTAAAACTTATGTCCTTCTTAGGTATGGGAATTGCTATCCCATTTATTGCTGATCCAAGTTTTTGGATTGTTACTTTATTAGGTGAAAAATATGCACCAGCTGGTGACGCTCTTGCAATTTTAGCCTTTATGGTCATTTTACAATCTATCAACTATCCACTTGCCGATAACTTAACAACAATCGGACAACAGTGGAAGCGTGCGACAATAATGGGAATTGGATTGGTTGTTGCCATCATAAGTTATATCATCTTAGGTAGCAGATTTGGAGTGATGGGAGCTTCTATAGCGGCTGTCCTTACTGAAGTTACTTTATTAATTGGATTTACTTTATTTGTCCGTAAAGGTTTCGGGCTATTATTTAAAGGAATTATATTTAATAGTCTCGCATTTATAATTAGTTTCGTTCTATACCGTACAATATTAATTAGCTTGCCACCACTAGTAGCTTTAACGCTTACTGGTATATTGTACGGCATTATCGGTCTTGCCATTGATCCACAAATACGCGGGTTACTTTTAGGATTCGTAAATAAAAAGCTCGGCAAGAACATAGCATAAGGTTAAACTTTAATCAACAGAGATTTTACAGCGTGTTAATCCGAGATAAAGGTCGCTTTCTTCCTCGAATTTATGAGAAAGAAAGCGACTTTTTATTTACCATTATTATTCGTATATAAAATTGTTTCTTTTAGTCCCTCATAAATATGGAGCTTCAGACAGAATAATACAAAAATTTTTTTTTCAAAAATATACATTTTTGAAATGATAGCATTATATCAAAGAATTTAGTATCATGATTCAAGACACTATTTAGAAATGAACGGAGGACATTATGAGCTTATTAACAGTTGAGAAATTAGGCCATACATTTGGTGATCGCACATTATTTAAAGATGTATCCATGCGCTTACTTGCAGGAGAACACGTTGGATTAGTCGGAGCAAACGGTGTTGGTAAATCAACATTTATGAATATAATCACTGGTCAACTTATCCATGATGAAGGGCGCGTTGAATGGACGCCTGGTACAAATTATGGGTATTTAGACCAACATACAATTTTAACGCCTGGTCGCACAATTCGTGAAGTATTAGCAGATGCATTTTTACCTTTATTTGAAAAAGAAAAAGCATTAAATGAAGTTACAGAAAAAATGGGAACTGCTACACCAGAAGAATTAGAAGAACTACTTGAGCAAATGGCAGAAATACAAGATGCTCTTGAAGCAGGCGGTTTCTATTTATTAGATATTAAAATCGAAGAAGCTGCACGTGGTCTTGGAATTGATGCAATTGGTCTAGATCGTGATGTTGCAGCATTAAGTGGTGGACAACGTACAAAAGTATTACTTGCAAAGTTACTACTTGAGCAACCGGAAGTATTACTATTAGATGAACCTACCAACTATTTAGACGTTGAACATATTCATTGGTTAACAAATTATTTAAAAGAATATCCACATGCATTCCTATTAATTTCCCATGATACGGAATTTATGAATAAATGTGTTGATGTTATTTTCCATCTAGAATTTACAAAAATGACGCGTTATACAGCGACATATGAAAAATTCTTAGAGCTGGCAGAAATCAACAAAAATCAACATATTAACGCTTATGAAAAGCAGCGAGAATTTATTAAAAAGCAAGAAGATTTTATTGCAAAAAATAAAGCTCGTTACTCAACGACAGGTCGTGCAAAGAGCCGTCAAAAACAACTTGATCGCATGGAGCGTATCGATCGTCCTGAAACAGCTATCAAGCCTGAGTTCTCCTTTAAAGAAAGTCGTGCAAGTAGCCGATTTGTCTTCGAAGGGGAAAATGTAGAAATTGGATATACACATCCGTTATTACCGAAATTAACGATGACAATTGAACGTGGTGAAAAAATTGCAATTGTTGGATGTAATGGTGTCGGTAAGTCAACACTATTAAAAACGATTTTAGGTAAGATTAAACCATTAAGCGGGAAAACTAGTCTTGGTGACTTCTTAAACCCATCATACTTCGAGCAAGAAGTAAAAGCTGATAATATAACACCAATTGATGATGTTTGGAATACATTCCCTAGCTTAGATCAACATCAAGTACGTGCAATGTTAGCGAAATGTGGTTTGAAAAATGAACACATTTCTCGTCCGTTGAATCAATTAAGCGGTGGCGAACAGGCAAAAGTTCGTTTATGTAAACTAATGGGTGAAGAAAGTAACTGGCTACTCTTTGATGAGCCAACAAACCACCTTGATGTTACAGCAAAAGAAGAGCTGAAAAAAGCGATGAAAGCATACAAAGGAACAATTCTTCTTGTATGCCACGAACCGGAATTTTATGAAGATTGGGTAACAAAAACTTGGGATGTAGAAAAATGGTCCCAAGAAAATTCTTAATCACCTGAAACCATCCTTTTACACACCTAGTGTGTAAAAGGATTTCCCCTTAAAATAGCAATTAAATTCAATAAGGAGTTTTTACTTATAATGAAAAGTCCATTTTTTCTAAAACTTAATACATTTTGTGTGAAATCCTTGTTAGTGCTATGTCTCATTATTTCTGCAGCTATTACATGGCAATCAGTATACGTAGTTAGAGGACAAGCCAACACTCGTTTACTTATTATAGTCCCAATTATTATTATGATAGGGCTTCTATTTTTATTAGTTGGCTATATTTCTAACAAATATATGTCAAAACTAATATTCACTATTTCACTTATCATTTTAGCTTTCTCTATTCGATTCATCTGGGTTCTTAATATCCAAACTCCTGTCGAATCAGATTTTGCTATGATGTACAATGGTGCCGTGCAAGCAACTAAAGGAGATTTTAGTTTTGCCCAAAGTACATATTATACTTCATGGGTTTATCAACTTGGATTCACAATGTACCAAGCTTTTATTATTAATTTATTTGGCGAAGGAACCTTCCTTCTAAAGTTCTTAAACGTATTATATTGTACAGGAACAACATTACTCATTTACAAAATAACTTCTCACATATTTAACGAGTGGTCTGGACGTGTGGCTGGTTTACTATATGCAATCTATATCCCAAGCATCGTATTAAGCTCAGTCCTAACAAATCAACATCTGGCTACCTTCTTATTTTATCTTGGGTTTTATTTACTAATTACAAAAGGCTTAAGTCATAAATATATGTGGATTTTTATAGGGATTTCGCTTTCTTTAGGTGATATAATGCGCCCGCTCGGTGCTATCATCCTAATTGCAGTAACTATTTATGTTTTTTTACAAGGTATATTAGGGAAATCAAAACAAGATATCTTCACTTCCATTAAAAAACTTTGTGGAATTTTCGTCGTATTTTACCTTGTACACTACATTATAAGTTATTCATTTATATCTGCTGGAATTACACAATATCCGCTATCTAACCGTGATCCTCTCTGGAAATTCACAGTAGGGTTTAACCATGAAACAAAGGGTGGCTATTCTGCAGCAGATGCAGAATATATTATGTCCCTTGAAATCGGTGAAGAACGCAAAGCTGCTGAAAAGAAGCTAATTCAAGAACGACTGGCTGATCCACAAAAAGTTTTATCTTTATTTGGTGATAAGTTCACACTCATGTGGGCAGATTATGACTCCGCTCCATTATGGAGTTTACTGACACTTGGGAACACAGATAATGATATGATTACTTTAAAAGATGACCTTACGAAATATGAAAAGTATATGTACATTACAGCTATGTTCTTTAGCACATTAGCGCTTCTTTATCTCGTATTGACTAAGCAAAATAACACGCATTATACACTATTTTTATTATTGATAATCGGTTACATAACGGTTCATTTCTTAATTGAATACCAAACAAGGTACCGATACTTCATCATTCCGAGCTTTACGATTATTCAAAGTTACGGGCTATATTTATGCTATCGATTTATATCGAACAGAAAGTCCTCAAAAGTTTAACTTTAATTAATAAGTATTTAATTATTAAAATAATCGAAAACAAATAGAAAAGGCATGAGCCCGGTGCAATACCGAACTCATGCCTTTTTATTTATATCTATATTTTCTTTTTTATTGTAAGCGTAATTTATACCAAAGGCGGACAAAATTATCATAGGTATTGTAGCCGAATAATGATATCTTGATGCCACTTCTACTAATAACTGCGCCATTGTTAACCCTATTGTATATAAGCAAATCATAAATAGAATAGATTTAGTTTTATTTTTTATCATTATTAATACACCTAATATTGAAGTCACAATTAAGAAGTAATAAAAAATATTAGATGCCACGGTATATCTTACTACATTATCTAGTGCAGGCTCGGCGTAAGAAACTGCCGCACTATCTTCACTTAAAAAGACAAAGAATTTATCCGAAAATAATTTCATAAAATCGATATTGTCGTTTAGTATTCTGTTCTTCGCCTCTTCTAGCATTTTTTGTTGAGAATCCTCAGCAGTCCACCCTGGTCTATTATTATACTCAAACAACAATTCTGCATCTGGCATATTCCATTTCCCAGATTCCGCCTGATTGAATCCTACATAAATATTATATCCTGGTGCTGATGCTATCTCTTCACCTAAACGTAATGTTATATACTGATTGATCGCCGAGGAAAAAATAACATATCCAATAACGATAACCCCTACATATACTACCTTATTTAATAATATTTTTTTATTTCCTATGTGCTTCGTGTTGATAATAAATAACCATATGACTAGGGCTATAATTGGAACAGCTGCAATTGGTCGTACCATATTCATTAATGCAAGTAGTGCCGCTAATAAAATTGAGTACACAAGTAATTTTTTTATACTTATATTGTGAATCTTCTCATGAACACTTATCATAACTGCCCAAATTAATAATAGTATTGTACAATACAACGGCTCTGACAATGCAAACATGTTATAAATCGTTTGTGAAGGCAATACTATCCATAAAACACTAGCTGTTATAGCTGTTCTAACTCCACCAATTTTTCTAGATATAACATATATTAACCCCATTGATATTGTAGTTAAAACAACATTTACGATAGGCGCTACCATATGACTAGCTCCAAATATTTTTAAGAAAATACTTAAAAATGAGGCGTAACCAAAAATATGGGGAAATAATGCAATATAATTATTATCAATAACAAATTCTTTACTCAATGCTTCTGCAGTATAATAAAATGTAGCATAATCAACTAATGGCTGAATTTTGTATGTAAGAACCCAAGTTAATTTAACTGCTAAGCAAATAATTACTAACACAAAAAAGCATTTTTTCTCATTTAATTTTTCTAGATATAAAGAACCTTTTCTAAGTACATAAAACCCAATTGTACATAAAAATACAACCCCAGTTACTATCATTGTGTAATTATATTTTTGCGTATCTGAAAAATAATCCACAACTAATATTGAGGCAAAAAAGACATATATCATGTATACTGCACGTGTAGAAAGAGTCGATAACCCTTTTAAAAATAATTTCAATACACTCTACTCCTTTAAACATTGGTACAAAAATGCCGTTATATACTGTATAAAACTGAAGAACTTTATCATCTTAATACATGTTCAAGTATCCCCGATAATAACGTACAAACCACATCACACATCACTATACATGAATTAGGTTGGGCTTTCCATATTCAACCCTTCACATTAAAACAATTGAATAAATGATTATAAATATAAGTATATACTTCCAATTATACGTTTAAATTATCAAAACATTAGATTTACTCAATTGCATTAACGTTTCAATATAAACTATGCTATAATTGATAGTTGTTATGTAGGAGAACCTTTCTACATTTCCTGTTTTATTTATATATTTTATAAAGTTGAGGATACTATTATGGAGAAACTCTTAAAGTTTGGTTTAGTAGGGATCTTTAATACACTCATTACAATTATTAGCTTTTGGATATTATTAAAATTCGGGATGAACTACCTTATTGCAAATACCATTGCCTATTTAATTGGTGTTGCCAATAGCTACTATTGGAATAAAAATTGGGTGTTTAAACCTAATAATAAAAGCACGTCAATGTTCTTTAAATTTCTAACTGTAAATTTAATTGTATTGGCTTTTAATACATTATGTTTATTTATATTAGTAGATAAACTTACCTTTAATGCATTAATTGCACAAATCTTCGCAATTGGTGTCGGAATGGTTATCAATTTTGTCCTTAATAAAATTTGGACATTCAACCAAACTGAAAAGGCCACTAATTAAACTTAAAAAACTTATTAAAATTACGGAGGATACAACATGCAAAAATTAATTTCGGTTGTAGTTCCTATGTACTTCGAGGAAGAAGTAGCACAGGAATGTTATAACCGTCTAAAGTCCGTTATGCTTCAAAATAATATTAACTATGAATTTGTCTTTGTAAACGACGGTAGCACAGACCGTACAATGGAGATCTTATCTGAGATTGCGGCAAACGATTACCGAACGAAAATCGTTAACTTCGCACGTAACTTTGGGCATCAAGTAGCTGTTACAGCTGGTATTGCTGCTGCAAAAGGTGACGCTATCGTAATTATAGATGCTGATTTACAAGATCCACCTGAAGTTATTCCTGAACTTATTGCAAAATGGGAAGAAGGATATGAAGTTGTTTATGCAAAACGCAAACAACGTAAAGGTGAAACTTGGTTTAAACTTTTAACAGCTAAATATTTCTATAAATTCTTAAACTACATGTCTGATATCGATATCCCAAAAGATACTGGTGATTTCCGAATCATCGATCGTAAAGTAGCTGATGTTTTCAATCAAATGACTGAGCGCAATCGCTTTATCCGCGGTATGATGTCTTGGGTTGGCTTCCGTCAAACGTATGTTGAATATGAACGCGATGAGCGCTTTGCTGGCGAAACAAAATACCCATTAAAGAAAATGATTAAATTTGCATCTGATGGCATTATTGCATTTTCAACAAAACCGTTACGTATCGTTATGACTTTAGGCTTATTATCTGTTCTCATTTCAATAATTGTTTTACTATATACAATCACTGTGAAAATTATTGGCACTGGCACGCAAACAGGTTGGGCATCTATTATGGTCGCTATTACATTCTTTAGCGGTATTCAGTTACTTGGTCTTGGAATCGTTGGCCAATATATTGCTCGTATTTATGACGAAAGTAAGAACCGTCCGATTTATATCGTAAAAGAGACAATCAATATTGAGCAAGAAGAGACTACACAAACGAAAGAAAAAGTGAATGCATAATAAAAAGGTAACAATGAAAACGATCATTGTTACCTTTTTATATTGTAATAGCCCATAAGCCTCAAACGAAACTCTTTTAAAGCTGGATATGCCTCTAAATTAAACAACATCCCTTGGATAACTGGAATTCTTGGATTTTGCATCCTCATCTCCGCCTCTAAGACATCTAATGTAACAAGTAATTCATCATTTTCTAATTGATCTGCTAATGTACGTTTAAATGTAATAATTTCTTTTAAAAAATGTTCTTTAACCTGTTCCTTAATAAGTTCTGATTTACAAAGAAATTCTCCAAGCTTTTCTTCATGTAACACAGGTTCTTCTGAAGATTCTACCAATCCATCTACTAAATCGTCTACTCTTTTCAAAATAAACGCAGAGACGTAAGATAAGTCTATTTCTGGCGCTTGTAAAATAATTAGTTCTAAATATCCACGGCATATGCCTTCTACCATAATGACTAAATCTAATAAATATGGCATAACCTTATCACCATAAATAGACAGTAAACTATTCCGATAAAATGCGTGAGACTCTAACTTCATCCGCATCATAAATTCTTCTACTTCTTTATTAAATGGAATAGCATTTTCCCGTGCATGCATAATAATGAATTCTTTATGCTTCTGTATATCATTAAACTGGCAATGCAATTGTTTTGAAAATTTTTCACGTGGCAATAACGACTCTTTTTCAATATCCATCATTTTATTTTGAATCTTGTCATAGTAATATCGAAGTGTTGCTAATAAAAGCTCCTCTTTCGATTTAAAGTATAAATAGAAAGCTCCCTTAGATATACCACAAGCCGTCACAATTTCCTGCACTGATGTCGCATTTACACCCTTAGTCGCAAATAACTTCATAGCCATCTCTATAATTAAACGCTCTTTTTCTTTCATATCATGTCTCTCCTAAATTTAATCTCGCATCTTATTATGAATGTATTATACCATCCCTTTTCATTGACGGCTGACCAATCAGTCAGTTATATTATGTATTAGACTGACCAGTTGGTCAATATAATACAAAGGGAGCGCAAACATGAACAAAATTATTAATTTTTCGTTAAAAAATAAGTTCGCAGTTTGGCTACTAACCATTATCGTTACCATTGCAGGTATTTATTCTGGGCTAAATATGAAGCTGGAAACAATTCCTGATATTACAACACCTGTTGTAACAGTAACCACGGTTTATCCTGGTGCTACACCAGAAGAAGTAGCTGATAAAGTTTCAAAACCGATGGAAGAGCAACTGCAAAATTTAAGTGGTGTAAACGTTGTTAGTTCATCATCTTTTCAAAATGCATCTTCTATTCAAGTAGAATATGATTTTGATAAAAATATGGAAAAGGCTGAAACAGAAATTAAAGAAGCACTCGCAAATGTGAAACTGCCAGAAGGCGTAAAGGATCCGAAAGTTTCACGTGTAAACTTCAATGCCTTTCCTGTTATTTCATTAAGCGTAGCAAGTAAAAATGAATCTTTAGCTACCTTAACTGAAAGTGTAGAAAAAAATGTTGTTCCAGGATTAAAAGGACTTGATGGAGTCGCATCTGTTCAAATTTCAGGTCAACAAGTAGATGAAGTACAACTTGTCTTCAAGAAAGATAAGATGAAAGAATTAGGTTTAAGTGAAGATACTGTAAAGAATGTAATTAAAGGATCGGACGTATCTTTACCACTTGGCTTATATACATTTAAAGACACGGAAAAATCAGTTGTTGTAGATGGCAATATTACAACAATGAAAGCATTAAAAGAATTAAAGATCCCGGCTATACCTTCATCGCCGAGCGGTCAAGGTAGTCAAAATGCTGGCGCACAAATGCCGCAAATGAATCCAGCCGCTATGAACGGGATTCCGACAGTTACATTAGACGAAATTGCTGACATTAAAGAAGTCGGAAAAGCAGAATCTATTTCCCGTACAAATGGAAAAGAAGCAATTGGAATTCAAATTGTAAAAGCTGCTGATGCGAATACAGTTGATGTTGTAAATGCAGTGAAAGATAAAGTAAAAGAACTTGAGAAAAAATATAAAGACTTAGAGATTATTTCAACATTTGACCAGGGTGCACCTATTGAGAAATCAGTAGAAACAATGCTGAGCAAAGCTATTTTCGGTGCTATCTTCGCGATTGTTATTATTATGCTGTTCCTACGAAATATCCGAACAACATTAATCTCAGTCGTTTCCATACCACTTTCTTTATTAATTGCTGTATTAGTCATAAAACAAATGGATATTACACTTAACATTATGACACTCGGAGCAATGACAGTCGCTATCGGGCGCGTTGTGGATGACTCCATTGTTGTTATTGAAAATATTTACCGACGTATGTCGTTATCAGAAGAAAAGTTGCGCGGGAAAGATTTAATTCGTGAAGCTACGAAGGAAATGTTTATCCCAATTATGTCTTCTACCATTGTAACGATTGCTGTATTTTTACCGCTTGGACTAGTAAAAGGTATGATTGGTGAAATGTTCTTACCATTCGCCTTAACTATTGTCTTCGCTTTATTAGCATCGTTACTAGTGGCAGTTACAATCGTACCTATGCTAGCTCACTCTTTATTTAAGAAAGAGAGCATGAGGGAAAAAGAAGTACATCATGAAGAAAAACCAAGTAAATTAGCAAACGGGTATAAACGTATACTTGCATGGGCTTTAAATCATAAAATCATTACATCAAGTATTGCTGTTCTTCTATTAGTTGGTAGTCTTGCACTTGTGCCAGTTATCGGTGTAAGCTTCTTACCATCTGAAGAAGAAAAAATGATCATTGCAACGTACAACCCTGAACCAGGTCAAACGTTAGAAGACGTTGAAAAAATTGCAACGAAAGCTGAGAAGCATTTCCAAGATAATAAAGACGTCAAAACAATTCAATTCTCATTAGGTGGCGAAAACCCAATGAGTCCTGGTCAATCAAACCAGGCAATGTTCTTCGTGCAATATGATAACGACACGAAAAACTTCGAAAAAGAGAAAGAACAGGTCGTTAAAGATTTACAGAAGATGTCTGGAAAAGGCGAATGGAAAAACCAAGATTTCGGAGCAAGTGGCGGCAGTAACGAAATTAAACTATACGTGTACGGAGATAGCTCGGAAGACATTAAGCCTGTCGTAAAAGATATTCAAAACATAATGAAGAAAAACAAAGACTTAAAAGATATAGACTCTAGTATCGCAAAAACGTATGCAGAGTACACTTTAGTCGCAGATCAGGAAAAGCTAAGTAAAATGGGTCTAACGGCGGCGCAAATTGGAATGGGACTTTCTAATCAACATGATCGCCCTGTTCTGACAACAATTAAAAAAGATGGTAAAGACGTTAATGTATATGTAGAAGCTGAAAAACAACAATATGAAACAATCGATGACTTAACAAATCGAAAGCTTACAACACCACTTGGTAATGAAGTGGCTGTGAAAGATGTGATGACTGTAAAAGAAGGGGAAACTTCAAATACAGTGAAACACCGCGACGGTCGTGTTTATGCGGAAGTAAGCGCAAAACTAACATCTGATGACGTTTCAAAAGCATCTGCTGCTGTTCAAAAAGAAGTGGATAAAATGGATCTTCCTTCTGGCGTAGATGTTTCTATGGGCGGCGTTACAAAAGATATTGAAGAATCATTCAAGCAACTTGGCTTAGCGATGTTAGCTGCGATTGCCATTGTATACTTCGTTCTTGTCGTTACATTTGGCGGTGCCCTTGCACCATTCGCAATTTTATTCTCGCTACCATTTACAATTATCGGAGCTCTTGTTGCCTTATTAATCTCTGGTGAAACATTAAGTGTATCTGCAATGATTGGTGCGCTTATGTTAATCGGTATCGTTGTAACAAACGCAATCGTGCTTATCGACCGCGTTATTCATAAAGAAAATGAAGGTCTATCAACACGTGAAGCTTTATTAGAAGCTGGTGCAACACGCCTTCGCCCGATTTTAATGACTGCAATTGCAACAATCGGGGCTCTTATCCCGCTTGCATTAGGATTTGAAGGTAGCGGCTTAATTTCTAAAGGACTTGGTGTAACAGTAATCGGTGGATTAACAAGTTCAACGTTATTAACACTTCTTATTGTTCCAATCGTTTATGAAATATTAAGCAAGTTCAAGAAGAAAAAAGCAAAATAACAAAAAATAACCTCGCTAAATGCGAGGTTATTTTTTGTTTCCGAACAAGATTAGGAAATCACCATAGCCTTCTTTCTCTAATTCCTCTTTTGGAATAAATCGAAGGGCTGCGGAGTTAATACAGTAACGAAGACCCTCTGGTCCTGGACCGTCTGGAAATACGTGCCCAAGATGTGAATCTCCTTCCTTACTTCTCACTTCTGTACGCGTCATATTATGACTTACATCCATTTTTTCTTTCACACTAGCTGACATAACTGGTTTCGTAAAACTAGGCCATCCACACCCGCTATCAAACTTATCTAAAGAAGTAAATAACGGTTCTCCTGAAACGATATCTACATAAAGCCCTTCTTCTTTATGATTCCAATACTCATTTCGAAATGGTGGTTCTGTACCATTTTCCTGCGTTACATAAAACTGCATCTCATTTAGTTTTTCTTTTAAATGAGCATTATCTTTTGGCCAATGTTGCTTAATAAAAGCATCTCGTCCCGAGCCTTTACGGTATAGCTCGTAGCGGAATGTATTTTTCTTATGATATCCTTGGTGATAGTCTTCAGCTGGATAAAACGTAGCTGCTGGCAATATTTTTGTTGCAATTGGCTTTGAAAAGCGTCCACTCTTTGCAAGCTCTGCTTTTGAGGCCTCTGCTTTTTTATGTTGCTCTTCATTATGATAAAAAATCACTGTTTCATAAGACTGTCCGCGGTCGTGGAATTGCCCACCTACATCAGTCGGATCAATTTGTCTCCAATATATATTTAATAACTCCTCATACGGCATTTTATTTGCGTCAAATGTAATTTGTACTGCCTCATAATGTCCCGTCGTTTCTGAACATACTTCTTTATATGTCGGATTCTCTTTATGACCACCTGTATAGCCCGAAACAACTTTTATAATCCCTTCCATCTCTTCAAATGGCGAAACCATACACCAGAAACATCCTCCAGCAAATGTAGCTAACTCTACCTTTTCATTTACAGTCATTCTTTCACCCCTATTCTATGTTCTTCTTACAGTATGGCATAAGGAACATCATGTTATAAAAGAAAAAGCATCGAACATCGATGCTTTTTCTCTACTTCACTTTATTTTGTTCCAATATCCTTCTCCATTTCATCACTTGTCACATCTAAAACATCTAGTAAGAAAATGAAGATTGGAATACCGATAATCAGTCCCCATACACCTAAGAAATGCTCTGAGAAAATTAATACCATAAAAGTATAGAAAATCGGTAAATTTGTTTTTTGCGACATAAACTTCGGATTTAATACGTAACTTTCAAGCGCATGAATCACTGTTACGATAACCAAAATATAAACAACGTACATAATACCACCAATATTGTAAGCAATCATACAAAGTGGGAATAACGAAATGATAACCCCCGCTACTGGAATTAATCCAAGCAAGAAAATCATTAATGCTAAACCTAATAATTGCGGAAATCCTAATATCCATAATGCGATAACTGAAAGAACACAGTTAACAACAGCAATTAAAAATTGCGCTTCGATTACCTTTCCAAATGAACGTGCAAATTTCTTTCCGAAGTACTCAATTTCAGTATAGAAAATTGCAAGCCTGCTTTCTTTAAACTTTGCAGTAAAACCGACAATACGAGATTTTTCTAATAAGAAAAACAAACTCAAAATTAAAGAAAGTAAAACTTGAAGGCCAAATTTACCAACATTCGTAATCGATTTATACAAAATGTCTACGCCTTGTCCTACATATTTAGAAAGCTCCATATGATTGACAGCATTAACTGCATACTTAATTAGTTCACTATCTGGTGGGTTTCTTAAAAATACATTGAATTGGTAAATCAGTTGTGAAATTTGTATCGTTAATACTGGTAAATATTTAAATAGCGTAATGGCAATTCCACCAATTAACATTACATATAGAAACGCTATAATAATTTTTCGATTAATAGGCATGAAATGATCTAATTTGCGGGAAATAAACTTTTGGAATCGATCCATTAAATACGTGAGAATAAACGTAATTAAAATTAAATTCAACATACTTTGCAGCCCGTATAACACGAGAGCAAGTATTACTAATACGAGTAACCTCTGAAATCCTTTGCTTTGAAACAGGTTTTTTATTTGCATAATCGACGAGTACTCTCTCCTGTCCTATAAAGTAAAACGTTAATAAGTAGATTTTTTCTCTCTTCTCTACCTTTAATTATTCATTCATATGAAGATTTTTATAAACTTATTATATGTCTCCCTTAGCAGACCTTATAGTAGCTTACTTCTTATTTTACAATACAATGACCTAATTCAAAACGTATTCTACACAGTATTAATGAAGATTTAAGGAAACTTACATTTTGTTAAAATAGGTCTTACCACTACTGTAACATAAAAAGCAAGCTATCAGTAGAAATCTGTCCTACAAATAGCTTGCTTTTCTCATTTTTTAAGTAAGTTTTACTAGCCAATGAATGGCATAAACATCGGTATGACAACTACAGTTACAACCCCAACTACCGTTACCGCAATACTTGCCATAGCTGCCTCTACTTCACCCATTTCAATTCCTACTGCCACTCCTAATGCGTGACCTGCTGTTCCAAGTGCCAAACCTTTTGCAATTGGATGTTTTACTCTAAATGTTTTTAAGAATAATGCTCCTAATGCGTATACAATAACTGCGTTAAAAATAACTGCAAACGATGTAATTGCTGGTATACCACCAATACTTTCAGAGATCGGTAATGCAATTGCTGTTGTTGCTGCTTGTGGTAACATTGAATTCATTACCGCTGTATCTAAACTAATTGCTTTTGCAACAATGAACACGACAATTACTGAGCAAATAGATCCAACTACGATAGCCGATAAAATTTGCCACCAATATTTTTTTAACTTATCCACTTGTTTATATAATGGAATTGCAAACGCGATTGTTGCTGGCTCTAAGAAGAAACTAATCATTTTTCCACCAGTATTATATTCTTCAAAAGTAAAATTACCTACTTTTAGAAAGACAATTCCTAATACCATCGCTACGAATAATGGTGTGAATAAAAAGAATCCTTTTGAATGCTTAAATAATAATGTTCCGATTCCGTATGCTATTAATGAAACGACGATTCCGAAATATGGAGTCATTGTGCTTGCCATGTTCATTCCCTCCTAACAATATACACTAAGTCGGTTACGCAACTTTTCCGTGCTTGCGTCCTTTATTTACTACTTTCAATTCTTTTGTATCTTTTGTTTCTTTATCGTCTTTTCCTAAAATGAATTGTGCAAATAACCCTGTTACAGCGAGTAAAATAACTGTTGCGACAACAATTACAGTTAAAATTTGTACAAAATATTGTCCCATTACACCAAGAGATTTAATAACTGAAATACCTGATGGGACGAAAAGGAATCCGATAATACCTGTTAAAGCTGTTCCAAGTGATTCAACTTGCTCTAATTTAATAATTTTTAAACATAATAGGCTAAATAAAATGACTAATCCAATCACCGATGAAGGCATAGGAATTGGTAAATGTGTTGCAATAATATTAGAAACTAACATAATAGCTGAAAATATGAATGCTTGTGATAAGAAACTATATACTTTTTTCGTACTCATTTTGGCCACCTCTTTCGATTTGGTACCTTTATTGTATAAGATACAAACGAAACTGTAAGCGCTTACACATTAGAACGTCGAATATACAAAATTAGTTACAAAAATAGGCAGATGAAATGCAAAAAGCTACTTCTTAAATACGAAGCAGCTTTTTGAGTTCTTTTGCATATGTACGGCTAACGGGTACTTTTGATCCTTCTTTCATAATTAAATTATAAGTAGAATTAAACCACGGTTGTATTTCCGTAATATGATTAATATTTGCAATAAAACTACGATGAACACGCATAAAACTTGCTTGCGGTAACTTCTTTTCCAAAATGACAAGTGTATCATGTGTTACATATGTTTCCTTCATCGTTTTTACTGTCACTTTTCCGTCCACAAGTCCTACATATATAATATCTTCAATATTCACAAGTACGATCGATTCCTCAATTGGTAATGCTAATTTATGCATCTCCGTCGTTACATCTACACTCTTTACTTCCTGTTTTGTTTCTAATTTTATTTGTTTTTGCTTTTTATATTTCTTTAATGTCTGTACGATACGTTCTTCATCAAATGGCTTTAAAATGTAGTCTAACGCATCTACTTCAAACGCTTGCAGTGCGTATTGATCGTAGGCAGTCGCAAACACAATTGCAGGTGGATTTTTCATTTTCTTTAATATATTTGCGATTTCAAATCCGTTATCATCAGATAACTGAATATCTAGAAAAACGATATCTGGTTTGTTTTTCATTAGCTCTTCTAATGCGTCTTCTACACAATCAGCCTCACCAATTATTTCTACTTCTTTCGTTTGTTCTAATAAATATTTCAATTCATCACGTGCTAACATTTCATCGTCAACTACTAATACTTTTAACACTCCGTTTTTCCTCCCCTACTTTTTTCGGGATTACGAAGGAGATTTTTGTCCCTTGCTCTAATTCACTTTCAATTTGAAGCATTGTCTCTTTCCCAAATAACCCGATAAGTCGTTCATTAATGTTATATAAAGCCGTTCCAGTCCCTTTCTTTGATGGAACTACCATTTTTCCTAATTGTCCTAGACGTTCACTCTCAATCCCTTGTCCATTATCTTGCACTTCAAAATGAACCATCTCCTCTTCTTCAAACACATGTATCTCAACTTGGCACACTGGCTGCTTTTTCGGAAAAGCATGGCGCAATGCATTTTCAACTAATAACTGCAGTACGAATGGTGGAACTAAGGTCGTCTTTAGCTCTTCCTCAATGTACATCTTCACTTCATACTTATTCGGAAACCTCGCTTGTTCTAACGATAAATATGCATGTACATGATTTAACTCTTGTTCTAATGGAATAAGCAATTGGCGTGCCCCTTGCAAATTACAACGGAAGTACACGCTAAGCTGTAATAATAATTTTCTCGCTTTCTCTACATCTGTTCGACATAAAGCCGATACGGTATTAATTGCATTAAATAAAAAGTGCGGATTGATTTGTGCTTGTAACGCTTTTATTTCTGCATCTTGCAATAACTTACTTTGTAACTCTGCTTCACCTAACTCAAGCTGTGTAGAGAATATTTTTGCCAGCCCCTCCGCTAACTCTTCTTCCACACGACTTAATTGATTAGAGTTCTTAAAGTAAAGCTTTAATGTTCCTATCGTATTCCCATGTGAAGTAAGTGGAATAACAACCGCCGCTTGTAATGGACACCTTTCATGCTGGCAATTAATAACTTCACGCGATTTCGCCTTCATTATTTTCCCTGTGTTCAACACTTCTTTCGATAAACCAGTTATTAAGCTATGTGAAGGAATATGGTGATCTGATGCTAATCCAACGTGAGCTAATATTTTCTCTGTATCTGTTAAGGATACCGCATCTGTTCCCGTAAAGCGGTGAATAATTTGTGCCACATGTTTACAAGAATCTTCTGTTAATCCGCGGCGGAAATATGGTAATGTTTTGTCAGCAATTCTTAATACTTTATGCGTTTGCAAAGCTTTCGCATTTTCTTCTTGGCGCAAAATAGCTTGTATCATAGAAAGTAAAATAAAGCTTCCGAAACTATTTACAAGGATCATTGGTATCGCAATTGTTTTCACGATGCTAATTCCATCCTCTACAATTAATAAAATCATAATCATTTCTAACGAAACGATAAACACACTTAAAACCGCTGAAAATTTAGGTGTAATTGTACGATTATATTTTTTAAAGATGTATCCAATATACCCTGTTATAATACCTGCTAAAATTGACGAAATTGCACAGCTTAGCGCTGTCGTCCCGCCAAGCATATAACGATGAATACCCGCAATCGACCCTACTCCAATGCCGACGATAGGACCACCAAGCAATCCACTAATTCCAACACCCATAATACGTGTATTCGCAATGGTACTAGATGATGAAACGCTTTGTAGCCAATTTTCTTTCATAATTGTATTCCCGGCAATTTCAATTCCTGTGTAATTGCTTACAATTGTAAACACTGAAAAAATACAAATAAGCTTAAGCTTATCTACATATCCATCTTGCTTATGAAGTAGGCGTCTGAACGTTTTAATATGAGAAAGTAAAAATCCTAAAATAACAATAAGTCCGACACGTTCAATCATCATAAGTACTAAATTTAGCATCTGTGATTCATTCCTTTTTATATGAGTTAGTTTTATTATGGGAAAATAATGAAGTGGACGTCAAGGAGAATGAAATATCTTTTGAAATATTTTACACATAAAAACTCCCTCTTTATTTGACAATGTAATAGAAGAGTGCTAAAAATAAAGTAATATAATACAGTCCTTTAACCCAACCCCGTGAGGTTGAGAAGGAAGTCGGAATATACTATACGTATGTCCTTTTTTAGGGATACGTATGACTTTTTGGCCTTCTCATCATATCAGGTGAGAAGGCCTTTTGTTATTCTTCCATAGCGACTGTAGAAGAAAACAAGGAGGAGTAATGATGAACGTCACTACTGATGTACAATCAACAACAGAGGAGACGAAAGAGAAAAGATATAAAACATTATTTGGTTCTGCGCTAGGATATGCAGCAGAAGGCTTAGATATGTTGCTCTTATCTTTCGTACTCGTCTACATTTTAAAAGAATTTCATTTAAGCCCTGTTGAAGGTGGAAACTTAACATTAGCTACTACAATAGGGATGCTAATCGGGTCCTATTTGTTTGGATTTATCGCTGATTTATTTGGGCGTATCCGTACAATGGCCTTCACAATCTTACTATTCTCACTCGCAACAGCACTCATTTATTTCGCAACAGATTATTGGCAATTATTAATTCTTCGCTTTTTAGTTGGAATGGGAGTTGGTGGTGAATTCGGGATTGGGATGGCCATCGTAACTGAAACATGGTCGAAAGAAATGCGCGCTAAGGCGACATCGGTTGTTGCACTTGGATGGCAATTTGGCGTACTAGTCGCTTCACTCCTTCCAGCATTTATCGTCCCGCATTTTGGATGGAGAGCTGTTTTCTTATTCGGACTCATTCCCGCTCTATTAGCTGTTTATGTACGCAAAAGTTTAAGTGAACCGAAAATATGGGAACAAAAACAACGATACAAAAAAGAGTTGTTAAAAAAAGAGGTTGAAGGTAATTTAACAACTACTGAAACAGAACAACTAAAGCAAATGAAAAAGTTCCCACTTCGAAAGTTATTTGCAAATAAAAAAGTAACGATAACAACAATTGGTCTTATTATTATGTCATTCATCCAGAACTTCGGATATTATGGCATCTTTACATGGATGCCAACTATTTTAGCAAATAAATATAACTACACATTAGCAAAGGCGAGCGGTTGGATGTTCATCTCTACGATTGGCATGCTAATTGGGATTGCAACTTTCGGTATTCTAGCCGATAAAATTGGTCGCCGTAAAACTTTTACAATCTATTATGTCGGTGGTACTATATACTGTCTCATTTACTTCTTCTTATTCACAGACTCAACATTATTGTTATGGGGAAGCGCATTGCTTGGATTTTTTGCAAATGGCATGATGGGAGGATTCGGAGCAGTTTTAGCTGAAAACTATCCTGCTGAAGCTCGCTCTACAGCAGAAAACTTTATTTTCGGTACAGGACGTGGTTTAGCTGGATTTGGACCGGTTATTATTGGATTGCTTGCTGCAGGTGGTAATTTAATGGGAGCATTATCTCTCATCTTCATTATCTATCCAATCGGTTTAGTTACGATGCTATTATGTGTTCCAGAGACGAAAGATAAAGTATTAGAATAGATTGAAACTATATCCTTCAAGAAACATAGTTGGATAAATAGGAAAGAGGAAGTATCTCAAATGAGATGCTTCCTCTTTTTATATAAATACAATTCTTTATTTTGATTTACTAGCTTTTTGGAACAAGAAGGAGGTTTTCTCTTCTTCTTTTACAATACCTTGCTTTAAAGCTAATTCCCCTGCAACTTTTGGCGCTAACCATAGCATTGGGAATAATAGAATGGATACCGGGACAGCTGTTACTACGATGAATGATTGCAACGCATTAATACTTCCCTCACCCATGTATAAAAGAATCGCTGCAACTGTTCCCATAATAAGCGACCAAAACACTCGCAAACTAATTCTAGGGTCTCCATCTCCAGTCACTGCCATTGAAATCGAATACGCCATTGAATCTCCTGTTGTTACTACAAATAAAATTGTTAATAAAAGAAACGCGGGTCCAATAATATTAGAGAGTGGCAGTTGCTCTGTAATTGCAATCATAGCCGCTGGCATACCAGATTCACTTAATGCTGTCGATATAGAACCAGGATTCATTAACTCATAAAATACACCTGATCCCCCTAGTATAGTAAACCAAAATGTTGTAATAATAGGTGCAATAATTCCAATTGCAACGATGATTTCTCGGATTGTTCTTCCTCTTGAAATACGGCTCACTAAAATTGCCATCATCGGTCCGTATCCAATAAACCATCCCCAGAAAAAGATTGTCCACGATCCTAACCAACCTGTATCACCACGATATGTGCTCATTGGAATAAATTCATTTATATAAGATCCAAACGAAGAAACAAATGAATCAATAATAAATCCACCTGGTCCAAACAGTAATACGAATAGCATTAATAAAACTGCTAACCTAACATTTAAATTACTTATAATTTGAATCCCTTTATCAATACCAGTTACCGCAGATATAGTAGAAACAGCTACTACACAAACAATAATAGCTAATTGAGTCGTAAACACATCAGGAATATTAAACAATGCTTGTAGCCCATAACTTGCTTGTAGTCCTAAAAATCCGATTGGACCAATCGTCCCTGCAGCTACCGCAATAATGGCAAATACATCAATCATTGTTCCAAGCCAACTCTTTCGCAATTTCTCTCCAAAAATAGGATATAAAAGCGTTCGAGGTTTTAACGGCATACCTTTATGATAATGTCCGTACATCATAACTACCGCACTAATTGTACCTAAAATCGTCCAAGCGAGGAACCCCCAGTGCATATAACTTTGTGCTAAAGCAGGCATTACCGCTTCTTGCGTTCCAGCAGTTATACCTTCATGTATCGGTGGCACCGTCATCAAATGGTACATCGGCTCTGCGGCTGCCCAAAAAACGCCACCTCCGGCAAGTAATGTAGACATAATAATAGCGAGCCATTTTGTCGTACTAATCTCAGGTTTTTCTAATCCCCCAAGTTTAACTCTCCCATATTTCGAGAACGCCATACACATTGCCACAACGAATGTACCAATTAATAAAACTTGCCAAAAGGCACCAAAATATTTAATCGAAGCTGCAAAACTTCTATTAATGACTCCCTCTACGTAACTTTTATTTAAAATAACTGCAATTACAAATAATAAAAGTGAGCCACCACTAATAAGAAATACAGGCCAATCTGTTTTTCGACTCTTCATTCTCATTTATACTTCCTCCTTCCTCAGCAATCTAAAAAAACAACTTTATTATGTTTTATCGTTTACACCCAAAACATAATGATTATATAAGCATAATAATTTATCGATTTTCTACACACTTATGTTGTCCCTAAAAATATGCTAAATCCCTTATTTAAAAGAAAATTTCTATTCCTATTACATAAAAAAGCAAAACAAAAGACCTTATATTTCTATAAGGTCTTCGAAACAGAAATTTGATTATAACATAAGGAACTGCTTCGTTCAAAAAGCTCCTTCCAAAAATAACCGAGCGTAAAGGCTTCCATTTGCTACGTAACAGTAATTAAAAAAATTATATTTCGCAGAAAAAAACTATACTAAGTATCATTTATGAAAGAAATTCGGCTTCAAAATTTCATTCGGATACGGTTTATGATAAATATGAGTGGTAGCTGGAGATAACGGTGGAATGAGCCACACCCAATTCCCTGTTACAACCCGTCCACAAGCGGCTTCTTGTTTCTCAAATTGCTGAAATTGTTGTGCAGCAGTATGATGGTCCACAATACTAACTCCTTGTTTTTTAAAGGAATGTAAAACAGCCACATTCAATTCAATTAACGCCTTATCTTTCCATAACGTACCATTTCTAGAAGTATCGAGATTCATCATCTCTGCAACGGCTGGCAGTAAATTATAACGATCATGATCCGCTAAATTACGGGCCCCAATTTCCGTACCCATATACCATCCATTGAACGGAGCAGCAGTATAAGAAATACCACCAATCTCTAGACGCATATCTGAAATCATCGGTACTCCATACCACTTTACTCCTAAAGATGAGATTGGATACTCTGGATGTTCAATCGGTACCTCTTTCACTTCTTTTTTAGGAATTTCTTTATATACAGGTTCTTTTCCATCGACAGAAAACACCAGTGGCAATACATCATAATGCGTGCCTTCTCCTTGCCAGCCAAGCTCCTGACAAAAATCCGTAAACGCAGCGGAATGAGAGTCACCAATCACTCCCATCTCTGTTTTATATCCTGCATATCGAATCAATTGGTGATTATAAATTCTTATATTATTTTCCTCACCTTGATATTGCTTAAAAATTGTAATGGTCGGTTTTACTTTTCCGTCATTCGTTGCATATTTAATATGATGAATTAATGCATTATATACACCTTCCTCATCATTTACTTCACGTGCATCTAATATGTGCATCTTACTCCAAAATAGTCTTCCGATACATCGATTACTATTGCGCCATGCCATGCGCGATCCATGAACAAGTTCTTCAAATGTATGCTCATACGTCCCCGTCTTCTCTATCTCAACTTGAATTTCTTTCATGCGTTCTTCCATGAATTGTTCTTTATTAAGCTCTTTATAGCAAATCCTAATAAACTGACTCGCTTCCTCTATTAATTGTTTCGTTTTACTCATAAACAATCTCCTTCTATTCCAACAAAACGTTACTACTTTACAGTATAAGCAAAAAGAATAAGAGTCACAAATGAAAGTCGAAGTGTTACTTTTATTGTAATATTTTTCAGAAAATTAAAGAGATTACTATTGACTTATGTAAAAAATAGGTGTATTTTTGACTCAGGTAAATTATTTTTACCTAGACCAACTTTTAATGAGAAAGGAGGGAATGTCATGTCTTCATTTCAATTGCCAAAACTTTCATATGACTATGATGAACTAGAGCCATATATTGATAGCAATACACTTTCTATTCATCACGGAAAGCATCATGCGACATACGTAAATAATTTGAATGCCGCTTTAGAAAACTATACGGAATTACATAATAAATCTTTAGAAGAGTTACTATGTAATTTAGAAACTTTACCAAAGGAAATTGTTACAGCTGTCAGAAATAACGGTGGTGGTCACTATTGTCATAGTCTTTTTTGGGAAGTAATGAGCCCACGAGGTGGCGGCGAGCCTAATGGAGACGTTGCAAAAGTAATTGATTATTATTTCAATACCTTTGACAACTTAAAAGATCAACTGTCCAAAGCAGCAATTAGCCGTTTTGGAAGTGGCTATGGATGGCTTGTCCTTGATGGTGAAGAACTTACTGTTATGAGTACACCTAATCAAGATACACCTCTGCAAGAAGGTAAGATTCCATTACTCGTCATCGATGTATGGGAACATGCCTATTATTTAAAGTATCAAAATCGGCGTCCAGAATTTGTTACCAACTGGTGGCATACGGTGAACTGGGACCGGGTAAATGAAAAGTATTTACAAGCAATTCAATCACAAACACATTAGTCGTGCGTATAAGGTAAATTTGGTAATGTAAAATTAGTATTGTCGAAATCCTCCAGAATCCCCCGGATTGCCACCGGGGGATTTATGATTATTCCATTGCATGTATGTAATAACGTAATACTTGTTCTATCTCTACTTTCAACTCTCGGAACGGGAATCCTAATTCACTAGCTTTTCCATTATGTAATGTACAATTAATCACTTCATTATAAGGCGCTACATGATCTCCTACTTCTTGAACGAGTGCGTTTAATCCCGTAGTTTCTTCTATGAAGTGAATAACTTCGCTAGTAGAAACTACCCCGTTGCTACAAGCATTCATTGGCCCTTCTATACTTTCTATCCCGCACCAAGCTAAAAATTCTCCTGCTTCTTTTTCATGTATAAATGACAACTCTCCATCTAAATAATTCACAGCGATAGGTTCTTGCCTTACAATATGCTCAACATAAAATTGTAATCTTTTCGTATAATCATTTTCTCCAATAACAACTGGAAAACGCACTGCAACAACTGGGAATGTTGCTTGTTGAAATACAACAGCTTCAGCTAATCGCTTGCCTTCACCATAATTAAAATCCTTCCTATCCCCATATGTAATAACATACTCGTACGGATTGAAGTCTTCTTCTGATAAGCTTATTGCAGGTTCATAGACGGCCATTGAAGATGTCATAACGTATTTCTTCGTTTTTCCTTGTAATACTTCACATATTATCTTCGCCGCATTCGAACTATAGCATAAATTATCATATACGATATCATAACTTTTATCTTCTAGACACTCTGCTAGTTGTTTTCCATCTTCTCTATCTACAATAAATCTGTTTACTCTACTACCAAAAGAATCCTCCGTAATTCCTCTTGTCGCAATCGTTACATCGTGTCCATTTTGCAAAAGTGCTTCTACTAAATGTTTACCAAAAAATCTTGTTCCCCCTAGTACCAATACTTTTTTCAATTTCATCATCCCCATTTTGATAAATTGTAAAATACTCCCTCTCTATTATAAATGCTAATATAAAAAAAGCATGAAATTCGTTTAACGATTCCATGCTTTTCTACAGAAAATATATTAACGTACTCGATATTTATAAATACAATAACAGAAGTATAAAATAGAAATTACAGATACATAAACCCATAGCTCATATACGAATCCCTCTCCCCATACTCCCATAAAATAAAAGAGCGAAGGCAACGTCAATGTTACCCATGATTGTACGAAGGCAATTCTTCCAAGATATTGATTGATATTCTTTTTTTGTGTATTTAATACAAAGAATAAGTACCAAAGTAATGCCCACATAAACCATGTTAATGCATTAACAACATCGTGGAATTGAACAAATGAAACAACCATATAGAATAAAGCAATAATTGCTACCCAAATACAAAACCATCCTAGACCGCTACTATCCATTCCTTTTATAAAAGTAACACCTACATATAAATAGGTTAATCCAAATAAGAAAGTAGCTGCATATGAATATACCGTCCAATTGCTTTGGTCAGAAATCATGATCAAATAGAACGGGATAATAATTTGTAGTGCACCTACAAATAAATTAAAAACACCCGCACTTTTCATCTCTGCTTTTCCTAATATAACGAAACTATTTAAAAATAAAGCTGCACCCGAAAGTAATAATCCTACATAACCCATATATCCTCATGTGAAAACCTTATATTTTCACACCGTACCCTCCCTATCGTGTAAAAATTATATTATTCCTTATTTTCCTTCTTACTTACAACTACATACAAAGTTTTTTCGAAAATAAGTCAGACTTCCTACCTTAAAAAGCAATAAAAAAATCCCTTTCATGCATGTCATACAGTAATGATTTCAATCAAAATGTATCACGCAATAAAAACGCTTTCAATAATACGTAATTCAATTAAAAAGCTAATAGGATTATTTGATTATAAACGCACTTTAACAATGATACAAGTATTGGAATATTATTCAATATTACATTTTTGATCTCTATAAAAAATTGATAGAATAATGCATTTTACCTATCTCCTTCTATCAATGCTCTGCATAGAATATTGTAAAATCATATTAAATTAGAAAGGTCTGATATTTATGCCTCCTCATTATCCACATCAATCTGTTATTCATTCAACAGGTGTATTAACAAGAGAACCTGCAACAGTTTCAGCAGTAATAAACATTGTAAATTTAGATGCATATTACGCACACTATGTAAATATAGAAGTATGGGATTGGTCTAACTATTCTAATCCTGTAAAATTACCTGTACTCATTGGTGAAGATACAGTGGTAGAATTCCCATACCTTTTAGAAGGTAACAACCTAGCAGTATTTTATGCTAATCTAGATGAAGCTATTAATTTGTATGAAATTCGTATTTCTTATCCTCCTCACTCTAACATTATTGCAAATTGTTTCGGACGAGGCCTACCGCCTTATGCAAGCCAAGAAGGTAATACAGTTTATCATAAACAACTTGTTCGCATTCATTAAGAGTCCTTTCTTCTATAGAACTAGTTGCTATTCAAACGCTATGATCAGTAATATGTTCTCTTTCCTCCATTGAACATATTACTGATCTCAAGCAACGAAATAAGAGAACGATCTACTAACTACCTTAAATCATTTGATAGCCGTTTTTATTATTTACCTGCCATCTCCAAGAATCTATGCACATCTCTTCTAATCCATATTCCGCTTCCCACCCTAATTCTCGTTTCGCCTTAGATACATCAGCAAAACATATTGCTACATCACCAGGACGACGCCCAATCACTTTATAAGGAATCTTTTTACCCGAAACCTTCTCAAAAGCCTTTACCATCTCCAAAACACTATACCCTTTACCTGTGCCAAGATTATATGCCTCGATTCCTTTCGTCCCAAGTACTTTCTCGAGTGCCTTTACATGTCCTTTTGCAAGGTCAACAACGTGAATATAGTCACGGACACCGGTCCCATCTTTTGTTGGATAGTCGTTTCCGAATATATTTAGCTCCTTTAACTTACCTACCGCTACCTGCGTTACATATGGCATTAAATTATTTGGAATTCCATTTGGATCTTCTCCAATACGACCACTTTTATGTGCTCCAAATGGATTGAAATAACGAAGTAATGCAATACTCCATTCATCATCAGCTTTTGCTACATCACGCATCATCTGCTCAATCATTAGTTTTGTTTGTCCATATGGATTTGTCACACTCAGCGGAAATTCTTCTGTAATTGGTGATGTTTTTGGAATTCCATATACAGTTGCAGATGAACTAAAAATAAATTTTTTAACATTATGTTTCTGCATCACATCACATAGTATGATTGTACTTATTATATTATTATAATAATATGTAAGAGGAATTGTAGTCGATTCTCCTACTGCTTTAAATCCAGCAAAATGTATAACCGCTTCAATGTTATTTTGTAAAAAAATCTCATTCATTTTTTCACGATTTAGAACACTTTCTTTATAAAATTCAAATTGTTTTCCTGTTATTTCTTTTACTCGATTTAAAGACTCGATTGAACTATTCGAAAGATTATCTACGACTATAATTTTATAATTATTATTTAATAATTCTATACACGTATGACTACCAATATATCCTGCTCCACCCGTTATAAGTATCGCCATATATATAGTCCCCCACTAATTATTAATTATAAAATTTTATAACCTCAATACACATCTATCCTACCACAAAAAATACTGATAATTCTAAAAATTTATTTTTATTATGATTTATATAAAAAAGAGCCACATAACCTTTACGTTATGTAACTCTTCAACATACATATGTGTCTATATCTTTTTTTATTAATCAAGAAAATAAAAATCGCTTAGAAATCTCATATCGTTAAATTACGTAACAATAAACACTTAAAAAGTGGGCGAGGCTTCCCAATAATACGAAAATGTGAAAAATTTCATGATGCCCCATATGTTTAAACTCTAACCATTTTGGTTTTGTTCCATAAATAAATCCACCAATTGTATAAAGAATGCCTCCAAGCACTAGAAGCACGATACCTCCTGCACTTAAGTTAGCAGCTAACGGTGCAAAAAATAGTACAATTAACCAACCCATTGTAATATAAATGGCTGTTGATAACCATCTCGGGCAACTAAACCAAAACATTTTAAAAACAATACCACAAATGGCAGTTGCATACACTAAACAAAATAATAATAGACCGTTTGCAGAATGTAATGTAATTAAACAAAATGGTGCATATGTACCTGCAATCAATATAAAAATCATAGAGTGATCAAGCTTCCTAAAGAAATAAATAACACGTTCACTGGCTACAACACTATGATATACAGCTGATGCTGTATACAGAACCATCATTCCGATACCAAATAAAATAACAGCTGTAATTGCCGCAAAAGACGGCATATTAATAGAAACTTTTACAAGCATAGCTAATAATGCAATAAATGATAATACAGCTCCTCCCAAATGGGTAAAAGCATTAACCGGTTCTCTTATATAAGCATTCACATAAACACCCCTCATATAATTACATGTAGTTTCAATAACTACATGTAATTATATACACATTATCACTATAGGTCAACATTTACAATTCATTTGTTTCGTAATACCATATTTAGAGATAAACTAAACATTACGCTCCACTATGTTATAAAAGCGAGGGGTTCTACGTGGAAAATATAAATAAATTACTTGAAACATTACATTTAGAAAAGAATATTACGCTTGAAGATATTCCAAATGTCGACTTGTATGTAGACCAGGTTGTCCAACTATTTGAAAATACTTATGCAGATACAACAAGAACTGATGACGAAAAAGTATTAACAAAAACAATGATTAACAATTATGCAAAAGGGAAATTATTTATTCCAATCAAAAATAAAAAATACTCAAAAGAGCATATGATTTTAATCAGCCTAATTTATCAATTAAAAGGGGCTCTTTCCATTAATGACATAAAAAGCTCCTTAGAAAATATAAATGAATCTTTATTACACGACGATTCATTCAAATTAAATACACTATATAAAGAGTATCTTTCTCTTACCGAAAATAACGTCGAAAGCTTTACACAAGACGTAAATAGCCGTGTTTCAGAAGTAAGTGAAATTTCTTCTTTAGAAGATCCGGACCTAGAGAAATTTTTATTACTAACATCATTTGTGTCGATGAGTAATATGTATAGGCGCTTAGCTGAGAAGTTGATTGATGATTTAAAAGGATCCTAATAACTATAAAAATGAACTTCAACTATCCGAATGATTGTATTATTTTCTATTGAGATTTTACTCTTTCAAAAAAAAGTACATTTTGCATACTGGCAAAATGTACTTTTTTCTAACATTATAATTTTTATTGTTTATTTATTAGCAATTCAAAGCGATCACAACACTCTTTTACTAATAATTTACACATAGCATAGAAAATAAAAACATTAATAGTAACGATAAACATTCCCATATTCGTATTAAAGCCCGCATACAAGACCATTACTATATTTAAAAAGATTGTTAACGTTAATCCTAAAGCTATTCCTGTCCACTTCATTTCATATAGCAGTAAAAAGAGTACAAATACTAACGCTGGGAAAGCATATCTCTCATGTATTTGCGTAGGTAACATAAAGAACGCAAAACTTATAAAAGTCGCGGCTTTCATTAGAACTGCCGTATTCATATGACGATGGAAAAAGACATATAAGCAAGTTAATGCCGCTGCAATAGACAAGAGTATTAACCCAACTGTTTTCAATGTAATATGTGGTACAACTTGAATCGTGTCCACCATATTAGGATCCGTACCAATTGCGTAATACCAAATATTCATAGCAAATACAGTTACCGTTGGGAAAGTACCCACCGCATTTAAATATGCTTGTGTTAACATAGTAATAAATGTTCCATGGGCTGCGAAATAAAGACCGAATATTAATAATGGGATACAGAACCCTATTATAAATTTAACTAATTGCTTACCTTCCCTTTTTTCCCAAATGATTTTTAAGAAATACATAGCAAACACAGGCGCAATTACGATTGATTGAAATTTAGCTAGTAACGCTATAGCGTAAATAGCACCAGACCAAGTTGGCTTAGACATTAGTAATAAAATAGAACTAACCATCAGTATACTATGTAGCATATCTACTTGACCCCAAATAGTTCCATCCACTATAACGGCTGGACTAAATGCGAAAAATGTTACTAATACTGCTCTCACAATCGAATTGTCTATCCTTTTAGAAACTATAGCAAAAATAATTATAGCTACTACTTCAAATACAATGGATGGGACTCGAATTAAAACACCCGCAGCTTCCACATATGTATTAAAAAACGACAATATACCTCCATAAATACCTAAGAGAGCTAAAAAAAATGGCGGATAGTTTACTAAATCTCCATGTGCATACACATCACCTAGTCCATATTTACCTACTGTATTCATCCAATCCACAAAAAATAGTTGATCTCGTTCATACCCTTCTAAATGAAATGCTAAATATAAACGTAATAAAAGAGATGCAACAACTACTACAATCAAATAAAAATGAAGCCATTTTAAACTCCACCTATCTTGAGTAAAATTCATTAAACAAAACACCGTCCTTACTTTTTATAGCTTACAACAATTGAATTAAAAATCGAATTGCTTATATAAAAATATCCCTCTAAACGAATTAACAAATTCCCATTCAATGGTATAAAAAAATCAAATAAATATACTAACATACAAAAAAACAATCGTCAATTACGTATTAGTTAAGGTCCATTCAAATTATCCGCTCTATAAATAAGCCTCAAAAAAATATCCACCTTTAAAGTGGATATTTTCATTTATTTAATTGCCTCATGAACTTTCAATTGTTTACCTTTTATCGTTGTATTTCTCATAACCTTTAAAACGAGTGGTCCTTTTCCGTTTAATATTTCAACATAAGAAACATTATCTTGTATTGTAATAATGCCTATATCTTCAGCCGAAACACCTTGGATTTTAGCAATGGTGCCGACGAAATCTACCGCCCTAATCTTCTTTTTCTTCCCGCCATTAAAGTACAGTTTCATAATTCCTTTATTTATATCCGCATTTTTATCTTTCTTTATAATTGGTTTAGCATGTATTTTTTCTTCAAATACAGCTTTCCCTTTTATAACTTCTTCTTTTGAAGGTGCCAATACTTTTGGAATTTCAAATCCGATATATTCTTCAATTTCTTCTAAAAATCTATTTTCATAAGGCGTTATAAATGTAATGGCCTTTCCGCTATTACCAGCTCGTCCCGTTCTTCCCGTACGGTGTACATAGCTTTCTTTTTCTAATGGAATATCGTAATTAATAACATGTGTAATATTATCAATATCAATTCCTCTCGCAGCTACATCAGTTGCTACTAAATAACGGAATTTTCCTTTTCTAAAATCATCCATAACTTCAAAACGATCTTCCTGTACCATACCACCGTGTATTTTGTCACAAGGATAATTAACTCGTTTTAGCTGTCTATATACATGGTCTACATTTTCTTGTGTACGACAAAAAACAATGCAACTGTCTGGATTTTCAATCATCGTTACGTCTTTAAGGAGTGAAAGCTTCTCTTCTTCCCTTACTTCAAACAGAGTATGTTCAATTTTATCCGTTGTAATTCCAGCCGCTTTAATTTCAATATGAGTTGGTACATTCATATATGTACGTGATAACTTTTCAACATCTTCCGGTAATGTTGCTGAAAATAGCATTGTCATTCTTTTTGCAGGTAATTCATCAATAATTGCCTCTACTTGATCGATAAAGCCCATATTTAACATTTCATCTGCTTCATCAATCACTAAATATTTTAATCGCTCTAAAGAAAGAGTTCCCTTTTCAATATGATCTAACACACGCCCTGGAGTCCCTACTACAATATGCGTCTTTTGTTTTAGCTCTAATTTTTGACGTGCAAATGGCGATTTACCATAAATTGCAGCAGCTTTAATTCTTTTGAATCGCCCTATATTCGTAATATCTTCTTTTACTTGAACAGCAAGTTCCCTCGTCGGTGTTAAAACTAATGCTTGTGGTTTATTTTCTTCCCACTCTACCATTTCACAAAGTGGTATACCGAACGAAGCCGTTTTCCCACTACCTGTTTGTGATTTTACAACAAGGTCCTTCTTTTGCAATGCAACTGGAATAACCTCTCCTTGCACTTCTGTTGGATGCTCATATCCTAAACCAGTAAGTGCTCGTCTCACTTCTTTACTTAATGCATAATTACTAAAGCTTTTTTTACTCATATATTAACCTCATTTGATTTTATATTTAACCTATTCTGTTCTTCATACCTCACTTTAGACTATAGTAAGATACTATATTAATCCACTGTTTTTAATTCGTTTCAGCCTAAATTTATCTACATATAATTTTAAAATAGTAAAGGGCAGCCTTAATAATAAGTCTGCCCTATCTATACCATATTCATTTTTATGGAACTAGTTTTTTCACAACTGGTATTCTTTGCAATACTAACGTAATTACCATACTAAGAACAATTGTAATCGTTACATTAATAGGTATTGCCAATATTGCATGTACACGTTCATTTACTTTAGGGAAAACCATGTACAACAAGTTATTTAATAAGAAGAAGTGAAGAATATAAATTCCAAGGCTTGCTTGATTTATAAAACGGAATAACAATGGCAATTCTCTTTCTGATTTTTGGAAAGCATATTTGAAAAATACAAATAATCCAATCGCCATCAGTACAACGCCTGGCGCAAAATATCCATACCAAAACTGGTCTAACTGTCCATTTGCCTTTACTGTATAGTAATACGTAATAAAGAATGTACTAATAAATCCTACAAGTCCTCCAACGTAAGAAATATTTCTCCATTTTTTCAAAATATCGTAATTAGATAAGTAATAACCAAGTAGGAAGTACCCTACATAATTCGTAACGTAAAATAATTCAATATTAAAGTTGATAGGATAATAATATTTCACTAAATTGACTATAACAGACGCATATAACCATAAAATTAAAAAGTATTCTATCTCTCTTTTTTTGGCGTTCTTCACAAAGATTTTCAGTAGAGGTGTAATTAAATATATCCCTACAATCATGTATAAGAACCATAAATGTCCGCCAATAGTATCCGTTAAAAAGTGCTTAATCCCTTGCTTTAAAGAGGCCGGGAAATAGCCTGCATATGCTCCATATGCATAAAATATAGTGCTCCAAGCTATAAAAGGAATAATTACTTTACTCGCGCGCTTCTGTAAAAACTCCCCGACTGAAATATCTTTCGTTCCTTTTAACAATAAAGCTCCACTAATCATTACAAAAATCGGCACACTCGCACGTGAAATCGATTCAAATAGATTACCAGCCATCCAGCGTGAAGCGTTATTTGCATCTAACACTGAAACATAACCAGCCGCAACGTGAATTGTAACTACTGCGATTGTTGCTAATACTCGCAACCAATCCATATATACTAGACGCTTCATTAGCACCCCTCCTAAATTTACCTATTAAACTTTTATTTTCCAAACATAATTTTACATCAAATAATACTATGTTTAAACACATTTCCATTACATGAACTTACAAAATACGTAGCTAAAATTCAATTTTCAAATGTAAACATGAAAACCTTTGACTTATGAGTGAAAATAATGTAAATTATCCTTTGGACGAACATTTTTAAACAAACTGAATAAAATATTCGTATTTTAGGGGTGTAAATGATGGAAAACGTATTCGACTATGAAGATATTCAATTAATTCCTGCAAAATGTATTGTAAATAGCCGCTCTGAATGTGATACAACTGTCACTTTAGGAAAACATAAATTTAAATTACCTGTCGTACCTGCAAATATGCAAACGATTATTGATGAAAGAATCGCAACTTATTTAGCTGAAAATAATTACTTCTATATCATGCATCGTTTCCAACCAGAGAAACGAATCTCATTCATTAGAGATATGCAATCACGTGGATTAATCGCTTCTATTAGCGTTGGTGTAAAAGAGGACGAATATGAATTCGTACAGCAATTAGCTGCTGAGCACCTTACGCCTGAATATATCACGATTGATATCGCGCATGGACATTCTAATGCTGTAATCAACATGATTCAACATATTAAGAAGCATTTACCAGAAAGCTTCGTTATCGCTGGAAACGTTGGAACTCCAGAAGCGGTAAGAGAATTAGAAAATGCTGGTGCTGACGCAACAAAAGTTGGTATTGGACCTGGTAAGGTTTGTATTACTAAAATTAAAACAGGCTTTGGAACTGGCGGTTGGCAGCTAGCTGCACTTCGCTGGTGTGCAAAAGCTGCAAGTAAGCCAATTATCGCTGATGGTGGTATTCGTACACACGGCGACGTAGCTAAATCTATTCGATTTGGGGCGACTATGGTTATGATCGGTTCTCTATTCGCTGGTCATGAAGAGTCTCCAGGGGAAACAATCGAAAAAGATGGAAAACTTTATAAAGAGTACTTCGGTTCAGCTTCTGAATTCCAAAAAGGTGAGAAGAAAAACGTTGAAGGTAAGAAAATGTTCGTTGAGCATAAAGGTTCTTTAGAAGACACTTTAGTTGAAATGGAACAAGATCTTCAATCTTCTATCTCTTACGCTGGTGGAACAAAATTAGACTCAATTCGTACTGTAGATTATGTAGTCGTGAAAAACTCTATTTTCAACGGTGATAAAGTATATTAATTTTTAAATTTAACTCGAAGGGCAAGCATTCTATGCTTGTCCTTCTTTTTCATGTATAAAAATGTAAAATATTTTCATTTTACTGAATTTTCTAGTATCATACTTTTATATACTTATAACAAGGGGGATATAACAAATGAAAAATACAATTGAGAAACGCCATATTCGAGCAGAAGTCCCTACTGAACTAACATGGGACCTCTCTCATTTATACGAATCTGATAAAGAGTGGGAAACTGCATTACTTGTATTAACAGATGATATAAAAAAACTTGATATGTTTAAAGGCCAATTACACACTAGCCCGACTACCTTATTACATTGCCTACTTTTAGAAGAAGAGCTTTTAATGAAGTTAACAAAATTATACTCCTACGCAAATTTAAAAGAATCTACTGACCGTACAAATCCAATTGTTCAAGCGAACTCTTCCAAAATTGCTGCTTTATGGACGAAAGTACATACTGCACTATCCTTTATCCATAATGAAATCCTCTCATTTGACGAAGGAACAATTGAAAAATATTTAACTGAAGAAACAAAGCTCGAACCTTTCCGTAAATCATTACTAGACATACTACAAAAAAGGCAACACACGCTCTCTCCTGAAACAGAAGAAGCTCTTGCTGCACTTGGCGAAGTACATAGTTCTCCATACAAAATTTACGGTATGACTAAATTAGCCGATATGGATTTTACCTCCATACAAGATGAACAAGGAAACGAACTCCCTGTATCATTTGCATTATTTGAAAGTAAATATGAGTTTTCCCCAAACGTAGACATACGTAGGAAAGCATACTCATCATTTGTTTCCACGTTGAAACGATATAAAAATACAGTGGCAACAACATATGCGACTGAAGTAAAAAAACAAGTGACACTTTCTCGCTTACGCAAATTTGAATCTGTTACTCATATGCTTCTAGAACCTCAAAAAGTTCCACTTGAAATGTATAACAATCAACTTGATATTATTTATAAAGAATTAGCGCCTCATATGCGCCGCTTTGCAGATTTAAAAAAGAAAGTATTAGGACTCGATCAAATGCTTTTCTGTGACTTACATGCACCATTAGATCCCGAATTTAATCCGGCAATTACTTATGAAGAAGCTGGAAAACTCATTCAAGATTCTTTACAAGTGTTAGGCGATGAATATAGTTCCATTATCGAAAAAGGATTTAAAGAAAGATGGGTCGATCTTGCAGATAATGTAGGGAAATCAACTGGGGCATTTTGTTCAAGCCCGTATGGTTCTCATCCATATATTTTAATTACATGGCAAAATACGATGCGTGGCTGCTTCACATTAGCTCATGAATTTGGGCATGCTGGTCATTTTTATTTAGCAAATAAAAACCAGCGTATTATGAACGTACGTCCATCTATGTACTTTGTTGAGGCACCGTCTACAATGAATGAATTACTATTAGCCCAGCATTTATTAGCGACGAATGACGATAAGAGAATGCGCAGATGGGTAATTCTGCAACTACTCGGCACATATTATCATAACTTTGTTACCCATTTACTTGAGGGAGAATATCAAAGAAGAGTATACACGCTAGCAGAAGAAGGCGGAGCCCTTACAGCTACAACTTTAACTGAAATAAAAACAAATGTACTTTCTACATTCTGGGGAAATTCTGTAGAAATTGACGAAGGTGCTGGCTTAACTTGGATGCGTCAACCTCATTATTATATGGGCTTATATTCTTACACCTATTCCGCCGGCCTCACTGCATCTACTGCGGTAGCTCAAATGATTAAAGAGGAGGGACAACCTGCTGTTGACCGCTGGTTAGATGTACTTCGCGCTGGTGGTACAATGAAACCACTTGAATTAATGAAACATGCCGGAGTAGATATGTCAAAACCAGATGCAATCCGCAGGGCCGTTTCTTACGTCGGTTCCTTAATTGATGAATTAGAGCGCTCTTATCAAGAATAAAGTGAAACTTTAATCAGTGGGGGGCGTCCATCCCCTACTGATTATTAGCCCTCACCAATCGGGCTTTTACGGGCAGCCCGCTCCCCACCTAACTTCTTTGCTTCCGCTGAATTTTGAGGTGGGGGTCTTACTGCCCGGCAAATAGCAGGATAAAAAATAAGCCCTCGTTTTATGAGGGCTTATTTCATATTTACTTTCCAAACCTTTTACGGTATCCACATTTTCTGCATAACTCTTCGACTGCAACCCTTTTCGAAAATCCATCGACAATGTTTGTCGCTCTTTCACCTTCTATAATGTTAGAAAATGAGTCAGTATTAATATTTCCAAGGTTAATAATCCCTTCACCATCTAAACAGCAAGGAATAACTGTTCCGTTCGCTAAAATTCCAGCCTGATTTCGAAGACCGTGACAGAATCCTTTTCCATCATCCTCTTCTTCATGTAATGCTGGCCACTGGAATTCATAGTCTTGATTAATAAAGACACGTTCCGCAATTTTTATACCTTTTCCTGGTGTAAGCTTCTCTTCGATTTGATAAGATAGATCAAACTCATTTTCAATGATGGATAATAACTCTCTATTTTTCTCGATTTCAGCATTTGTTTTATTATCTTGCGTTAAATTCCATAATCTAAGTGAAACAATTAAATCTGATTGACTTGTCGCCTCTCTAATGAAGGAAAGTATACTTCTTACATAGCCCTCTTTATCTTGCGAACCTGGGTGTCCATCAAAACTGTGCAATGAAAAATTCATTTGTCTTAGAGCAGGCTTATTTAACAGTCTATGCCTTCTCTTATTAATTAACGTTCCGTTCGTTGTAATATTAACTTTAAACCCTTTTTCATGGCTTAAATCTAACAGTTGATCTATTTTTGGATGCAGCAACGGCTCACCCTTCACGTGCAAATAAATGTAGTCTGTGTGAGGTTTAATTTGGTCTAATCTTTTCGCAAAATCCTCCACAGAAATGAACTGCTTCTGCCTTTCCGTCGGCGGACAAAAGCTGCACGCAAGATTACACACACTCGTAATCTCCAAGTAAAACTTTTTAAACTTCTTCACCTTTAATTCCTCACTTCTATGACTACTTGTACTTTTTTCCTCTTCATATTACATCACATTTTTTTAGAAATAGAAACATACTTATTTTAGGAAATATAGAAAACGGCCACATCTGTAGCCGTTTGAATGTACTATTACTATTTATGATACGGTTCTCCACGATTAATACGAAACGCTCTATACACTTGCTCAAGCAATACTAATCGCATTAATTGGTGTGGTAATGTCATCTTTGAAAAAGAAAGTGATTCGTTTGAACGCTTCATTACTTCTGAACTTAGTCCAAGTGATCCACCAATTACAAAGGCAACTTTACTCTTTCCATATGTAGCAAGACGATCTAAGCTTACTGCAAATTCTTCTGATGATTTTTGTTTTCCTTCTATCGCTAGCGCAATAACATGCGTATCATCAGAAATTTTATCCAGTATACGTATACCTTCTTTTTCTTTTACAATTAACATTTCTGCTTCACTTAAATTTTCTGGTGCCTTTTCATCTGGTAATTCAATTACTTCTACTTTTGCGTATGCAGATAATCGTTTTAAGTATTCTGCTATACCTTGTTTTAAATATTTTTCTTTTAATTTCCCAATTGAAATAATCGAGATATTCACACGTATTCCCCACCTTACAAACATGTTATCCACAAGAGTTATCCACATATCCACAAATATTACCCACATATTGTGTGAGAATCTGTGTTCGATACAACATATGTCGCCTCATTTTGACAAAATTCACATGTTTTTTTCTCTTTTTCTGAGTTATCCACATTGTTGATAACCGGTGCAACTTCACACTCATCCACAATGATATCTAAAGCTAATTCAACATGTTCTAAACAACAAGGTAAATTCATATTCTTCACCTCACTTTTCTACAATAGAAAACAGGAGGTAGGCCCTCCTGTTTTTAATACTTTTGAATGCCTAGCTTAACCGTTGTTGTTGCTCGTTTTGTACCACGATAAAATGTAAGAGTCATTTTATCATTAATTTTTTTATCATATAAGGCCGTACGGAAACCGATAATATCGCGAACCGGTTTTCCATCAACTGCTACAATCACATCGTGTTCTCGTAAACCAGCATCTACACCTGGCGAAGGACTTTTCACATCTAAAATGCAAACTCCTTCTGTTACATTAGCTGGTAAATGTAATGTTTTTGACCAATGGTAATTTGGAATCTCGTTTAACGATCTAAGTTCAATTCCAACATACGGTCTTCTTACTTTTCCGTACTTCTCTAATTCATTCATAATAGGAACAGCTCTAGTAACAGGAATAGCTAGTCCAATTCCTTCTACTTCTTTTGCTGCAATTTTCATTGAGTTAATGCCAATTAATTGACCTGCCGCATTTACAAGCGCACCACCACTATTACCTGGGTTAATTGCTGCGTCTGTTTGCAATACTTCAACTTGCCAATCATAATGTCCATCTTGATCTAAATCTACAGGGACAATACGTTCATTAGCTGAAATAATACCTTGTGTGACAGTTCCAGAAAATTGTAGCCCAAGCGGGTTTCCAATCGCAATGACTGGTTCTCCTCTACGAACAGTATTAGAGTCACCAATTTCAATTACCTTTTTCACATGCTTTGCATCTATTTGTAGTACGGCCAAATCTGTGACTACATCAGTTCCTAATACTTTTCCTGGAACTTTCTTACCGTCACTTAAACTTACTTCAATACGATTCGCCCCAGCAACAACATGATTATTCGTTACAATATAAGCTTGGCCATCTGCCTTTTTATAAATTACACCCGATCCTGTACCAGCTTCTGAATCTGCCTCTGAAAAATTATCTCGTTGAATATTAATAACGCCAACAACAGCTTCAGACGCACGATCAACAGCATCCACAAAGCTAATTTGTTTAATTCCCTGCGCTTGGGCCATATTACTGCCACTTGCTTCAGCTTGTGGAAGCGTGCCTGCATCATTTGCAAATAATGGAGCTCCAAATGCAAATAACGAAGCTCCTACAATTGTTCCTGCTATGCTAGAAATAACAATACCTTTATGCTTCTTTTTCCTTGCACGTTTCATACGATAATTTTCTTCATCAATAAAGGACATATTTGTTCACCTATCTTCCTGAAAACAACTATATTCACCTTTATTGTTTACTAAAATGAAGAATTATACGTATTGAATTTTTGTCGGCATTTTTGGATCTGTATCGTGAATTTCAAAGGCTTCTCCCACTCCAAATCCTTTTTCCTCTAATACTTGTGACACTGACATACGTGCTAGTTCTTTCATGTTATTATCTAGACTTAAATGCGCTAAATAAATATGTTTTGTCTCGTCTGTAATCACATCTGCCATCGCTAATGCAGCGTCCTCATTACAAACGTGCCCTACATCACTTAAAATACGTCGCTTAATACTCCATGGATAACGTCCCATACGAAGCATCTCCACGTCATGATTACTTTCAAATACGAAAGCATTAGCTCCCTTAATAACACCTTTCATACGGTCACTTACGTATCCCGTATCTGTAATAAGGGCTAACTTTCTATTATTGTTATGAAAAGCATAGAACATCGGCTCTGCGGCGTCATGAGAAACGCCAAATGACTCGACCTCAATATCACCAAATGTTTTCACATCCCCAACTGAGAAAATAAATTTTTGCTCAGTTGGGATATTTCCTATTAAATGTTCCATTGCATTCCATGTTTTCTCATTTGCATAAACAGGTAAATCATATTTACGTGCCAATACACCTAATCCTTTAATATGATCACTATGTTCATGTGTTACAAGAATACCTGATACATCATTTATATTTAATTCTGCCTGTTTAAATAAAGCCTCTGTTGCTTTACCACTTAAACCTGCATCGACGAGTAATTTCTTTTCATCTGTTCCTACATATAGCATATTCCCTGTACTTCCACTTGCAAGTACGCTAAAATGCAAACCCATTCTTTCTCACTCCAGTATGTTCATCAACCACTTGATTTTCCTTTTCCCCTAATTCCATAACTTGTCCTTCAATTGCATTTACAAAGAAGTCCTGCTTCTGCTCCGTTTTTAAATTCCATGTTGGAGCGAGTACTTGGTTATTAGAAGTAGATGCGGTAAGGGTCGCATAACCAATTTGTGCTTCTTTTACATGTGTATTCCCATGAACTTTATTTTTTAAATACAGATTTTCTAAAGCCGTTTGGGCAGTAATAAGTTCTTGCTGTTTCGTTTTTTCACTTTCGCCCATTTCTTTTAAATCCGTTAGCATCGTCTGCGTGTATGACACAAGTTCATTTTTTTCATTTAATTCCACAACAATCATTGCCTGATCGTTATAGAAAATAGGCTTATCTTTATATTTTTGGAAAAAGTAAATTTTGGAGTCTTTCATCGCGCCAAATTCATACTTTTGTCCATCCAATACATAGTTCTTCAAAAAATCACTATACTTATCTTTAGATAATGATTTTGTATTTAAAAAGGGCTCTTTTAGCTTACTTTCTATCTTGTACATATTTTGTATGTGCGCTGTTTGATTTTTTAAAGACTGTATATCTTCTTCTTTAAATGCCTTGTTTTCTGCCCTAATAAATGCCTCTTTTTTCGATTCTTTAGGGAAATTACCCATAGTAATTTTGTTTGCTTTTAATTCTTGATCTATCTTTGTTTCTGCAATAAGCTCCAATTGATTACTATCTTGCTTTTGAATGAATTGAAAAATGAGAAAGAGGTCCAAAACAAAAAAGGTCACAATAAATATGGTTTTAATCCGATCCCAATCCATTTAGTCCTCCCTCACTCCACTCATATATTTTTTGTTTGCCAGCTTCATCTTCAACAAACTTTACATACCAAATTGGCTGTAGTCGTGCTACTTGTCCATCTAGTGATAATTTGTATCCAATACCAATGTCTTTAATGAGTCGTTTATCTACAACGGCATTATTTTCTAAGGATGTTATCACAACGTGACCTGACGGAAGAGTAACCTTCTGTTCTATCCCCTTCGTATTTAAAGACAACAATGGTCTTTCATATTCCATTACTTCTTCGGATCCCCATATTTGCCTCAACTCAGCTAATCCATCTGTATTGAATACGGAATATCCATCTTCATGTAAACGGAATACTGTCTGTCCTTTATTCATATAGTCCAAACGATATGAATCCAGACTCCCACTGTGACCATTTACAAAATCAAAGCTTTTTTGTAAAAGCATTAAATTATCTGTCGTTTTTTCACTTGAAACAGAAGAATTTTTATACTTTAGCATATGACGATCATTTTCAATCTCCATGGACCTAATACCATCTGTAAATGTTTCTTTCGATTTCTCGGTAATCGGGCTTAAATAACGAGGATCACTAAACAGAGCATTCTTAAATGTATCAACCGCTAAATTAGATGAAATATATGTTATATTACTTAATTCCGTCGTTCCATCTGGTAAAAATATTTTTTTCATATCATTAATTTGATAGTCAAAATAAGGCTTTGCTGATACTATAAATTGATTTTGTGCATTTACAATATCTTTTAAATACACACCACTTAATTTTGCTTCATATACTCTAGAGTTATCACCATCAGAAACAAAATTAATTTTAATTTCTTGATCCCTACTTCTAGAGGGATCAAGAATAATTCGATTAAAATGTTTAGGTTTATCTATACTTTTTTCTTTCATATTAAACATAGACTTAACTGCATCAAATGGGATATTGGTAGGAAAAATAAGTTCAATTTTACCTTCACCATGTACATAAGAAAGGAAATCAGCCTTAGCAATCGATATTTCTTTGAAATCATGTAATTCCCCTGCTTCCAAAGGTTTATAGATTGATTCTATATCTCCTTCTCTCTTGCTCCCATAATGATTTTTATCTTTATGCACGATGATAGAAGTAGGGCGGACAACATCAGCAATTTTAGTTTGAGTAGTTCCTTCATTCCCCTGTACAAATTTTGCGTTTTGCATAGACGTGGAATCTGGCACATACGTCCATAAGTTAAAAGTAAGAAATAGGCTAATTACAACTAAATTAATTAAAACGATTGTTTTAACATTTTCCATACTCATTCCCAATCGTCCTCTTCATCCGCTGCCATTGGCAATGTGAAATAAATAGTTGTCCCTTTTCCTTCCTCACTCTTCGCCCAAATCGAGCCACCATGTGCCTCAATCATTTCTTTTGCAATCGCTAATCCAAGTCCTGTGCCACCCATTTGTCTTGAACGTGCTTTATCTACGCGGTAAAAACGTTCAAAGATTTTATCGACGTTTTCTTTCGGAATACCCATTCCTTGGTCGCTTACACTAATCTCTAATAATTCACCGCGATCTCGTAAGCGATATGTTACTGTTCCACCTTCTGGTGAATACTTCAATGCATTCGAAATAATGTTATACAATACTTGCGTAATTTTATCCGTATCCATATCAATAAATCGAGATTTCTTAGAGAAAGATCGTTTGAAGCTTACGTTTTGCTCTTTAGACATTTCAAAACGATCAATAACGTTATTAAAGAAGTCAGTAAAGTCGACCCATTCTTTCATTAAACGATGTTCTGTACTATCAAGTTTAGATAGTTGCAATAACGCATTTACAAGTCTAATCATTCTTTCTGTTTCTTCTTGTGTAACTGTTAAAAATTGCGGTGCAATATTCGGATCTTGCCACGCACCGTCCGTAAGTGCCTCTAAGTAACTGCGCATCGTTGTTAACGGTGTTCTTAATTCATGAGAAACGTTTGCCACGAACTCACGGCGTTCCCTTTCTATACGCTCCTGCTCAGTTACATCATATAACACGGCGATTAAACCATTTGCTTTCCCTGTCTCTTTTTGAATAACAGAGAAACTAGCACGTAAAATATATGGCTCATTTCTCGTACTAAAATCTAATAAAACAGAATCAGGTTCTTCGTATAAATGATCGAGCGTAAATTCTTCTTGTATCCCTAATACTTCTAAAACAGATTGATCGAGTGCCGTTTCACGCGAAACATTTAACATCTTTTCCGCAGGATCATTTAATAAAATAATGTCCCCTTTTCGGTCAGTAGCAATTACCCCATCTGTCATATGTGATAAAACGGATGACAATTTACGTCTTTCACTTTCCGTTGAAGAACGAGCTTGTTGTAATTTTTTTGATAAATTATTGAAAGATAATGCTAGTTGTCCAATTTCATCATGGCTATGCACTTTTACTTTTCTTGAATAGTTTCCTTTTGCCATTTCAATCGCTTGTCTTCGCATATCTGAGATTGGTCTCGTAATCGTTTGAGCTAACAAAATTCCAAGTACAGCTGTTACGAGTAATGCAATAACGGTTCCAGTCGCAAAAATTTGATTAATATCCTTCATCTGTTTATAAACATCTTCCATAGATGCAACAATGTAAATAACACCAAGTGCATCTTTGCCGTTATCATCTAGAATCGGAGTAAGCATAACTTGTACGCGATGGCCTGTACGACCATCCTTCTCAATTTTTACTTCTGGCTTCTTTTGTACCAATACCCGTTGAACAGCTATATCTGTTGATGTTCTATTTACCTTATTTTGCTTTGACTCATCTGAAATAGCGAGTAACTTTCTATGCGAATCAAACACACTTACCTCTTGAATATCTTTCTTTCGATCAGAGGCAAATTTTCGAATTGAAGTTTTAATCGTTTCATCTGTTGACTCTGTTTCTGCTTTTGTATAACTTTTTTTAAACTCTTGTTTCAAGTTATATGCTAATAAGTTCGTTTGCTGCGTTAAAGAGTCTCTAAAACCTTGCACAAGACTCTTTTCTAACTCTCTTACGAAATATACACCAATAACCTGCATTGCTATCAATATTAATAGCATATATATGAGTACAAATTTTAAATGAATAGATTGAAAAAAACCGACTTTCTTCATATACTATTCCTGCTCTGGGTCACGCAAGTAATATCCTACTCCACGTCTAGTGACAATTAATGTAGGATGACTTGGATTATCTTCAATTTTTTCACGTAAACGACGCACTGTTACATCCACTGTACGTACATCTCCAAAGTAGTCATAACCCCAAACTGTTTGCAATAAATGTTCGCGTGTCATAACTTGTCCTAAATGCTTCGCTAAATAATGTAGTAGCTCAAATTCACGATGTGTAAGTTCAATATTTTCCTCACGTTTCGTTACACTATACGCATTTGGATTAATAACAATTGGTCCAATAACCATTTCCGTATTCTCTTCTTTTTCTGCAGCACCACCTTGTTGATGGCGACGTAAATTCGCCTTCACACGAGCAAGTAATTCTCTCGTACTAAATGGCTTCGTTACATAATCATCTGCACCAAGCTCAAGTCCTAATACTTTATCAATTTCAGAGTCCTTCGCTGTAAGCATAATAATCGGCATTTCTGAACTTTTACGTATTTCACGGCAAACCTCTAAGCCATCCTTACCTGGTAGCATAATATCTAATAAAACCATATCTGGCTGTTCTTCATTTGCTTTTTCAATTGCTTCATCACCATCATGCGCCATTACAATTTCAAAACCTTCTTTTTCTAGGTTGAACTTCAAAATATCCGCAATCGGCTTTTCATCATCAACTACTAAAATTTTCTTTCCCATCATCGTCTATTTCCTCCTTATAAAGTGAAACTTTAATCGTTGGGAGTTTCATCCCCCACCGATTATTAGCCCTCACCAATTGGGCATTTACGGGCGGTTGATCCCGCACCCGACTTCTTTACCTTCGCTGAATTTTGAGGTAGGATCTTACTGTCCGGTAAATAGCGGGGTAAAAATATGGTCAATATCCCTAAACACATTGATGTCTACATAGTATGTCCCTATATGACCGCATCTTTTGCTTAAGTACTTTCTCCTCTATTCTCACAGACTCATGTATGATCCACTTTTACACGGAATCCTATACGATCTATAGAAAAACCTCTAGCTTCAACTGCTAGAGGCTCCTCATTCTATTTTAAAATAACTACTCAATTTTGTAAAATTACACAAATAAAAAGGATATTAAGTGGGCCCACTTAATATCCTGAGAGTGGCTCGGGACGGAATCGAACCGCCGACACG
>NZ_MAOE01000008.1 GCF_001884185.1 Bacillus albus | reverse complement strand
TAAATATTCAACCTGAGCCTTATAGTAATCACGCTCTTCTTCAACAGTTTTAAAATGAATCCGTTTACCTTTTAAAGGGTTCGGTATACCTTTCATTTTATTATTTTCCCCACGAGTATCTGTAATTTCACCACATTCTTTATATTTTTTTCACCCAATTTTTAAGTTGTGTAGAGCTTCTAATTTGATATTTCTCCGCTATCATATCGTAGCTTCCTTCCCCATTTAAATAACTTTGAACAGCTGATAACTTTATCTCATTTAAGTATGTATTAAATGTTGTACCTTTTTTGGCCATGAAAAATCCCCTCCAAGTAATAGTGTAACATCCATGTGTATACATGGTCTTTTTCACACTGTCTACCTAAAGGGGATAATATCACTATTGGGCTTTTTTCTTTGTAGTAGTTCCTATAAATATATAAGGTTCAACTAATAGAAAAGTATATCATTTATAACTATACTTATAAAACTAGAATATAGACTAGCAAACAAACCTCTTTCTACTTTTCATCATAGAATATGATGAATTCTATTTAGGAGGAGGTATGTTTATGGGGAATCATTGTAATTGCAGGCGTTCATTTTGGGACGATTTAATGTTCGGAAGATGTGGATGTAAATGCAGGAATTGTCACGAATGTCGTTGCAAAGAGAAACCGAAATGCGATTGTGACGAGTGTTGCTGCAAGGAGAAACCGAAGTGTGATTGTGAAAAATGTCATTGTAAACATGAAGGGTATTAATAATAAAAAAGAGTACGTTACGTACTCTTTAATTTTATAATATTAAATTTCATCTTGAACAGATTTTTTTACAATTTCCCACGTATCTTGTTTTTTAATCTGTATAGCTACATTAGTTCCGGTAGAATCCGCATAAAAGATATATCCATTTTTCTCATCCACATATGTCAATGGTTCACCTATGCAATCTCGCGAACAAGAAGTATTAATTAGCTCGATTAATGATAGTTCGCTCGGATCGGTTTTACTTGCATCTATTATAGTATCAAGGTCTGTTTTACGATAACCTTGTAAGTTCACATGAAAATTCTGTTCGATTTCACCTGTAATACTAGTATTCATTACTTCAACAGAATTCTTCTTTTCTTGAAGAAACCCATTATCATAAAGTAATTTTGTATATCCAAGCCATGCGATTAAAACTAGCACGATAAACATACTACATATTTTCAATGTTCGGAGCCGTTTACTAACAATCGATTCTGAGTATTTCATTCAGTTTAATCCTCCAATGTTTTTAATTAAAAGTATGCCTAGATACATATTTTTAGAAGAAGGATAGAACTTAACGAGTTCTAGATTCAAAAAAGAAAGCATCTAAAGTTAGATGCTTTCTTTTTTGCGTATTTTACACTATCTGTTCGTTACTTGTTTCATAAGTGGTCTAATTTCTTTAACGGGTGGTTTTTTATCATAGGCATCAACGTAAGAGAAATAGTAATTTAAGTTTCTGAGAAGACCTTTTCCTATTTTAGCGCTCAAGAACGGAAATACTTGTCCAGTATAATCATCGAGAGATTTACAATAATATTTTTCATCTAGATAAATACTGTATTTACATGTTAGTTCTACTAGTGAGTTTCCTTCATCATCAATTACTTCCTTAGAATCAATAATGTCTATTAATGCGAATTTTTCATTTAGATAAACTTTCTTCTTTTTCTCGTGTTTATTTGTGAGTATAAATACGAGACCAATGGCGTTAATCAAAAAATTTCCTCCTATAAAAAACGGATATTAATAAAATATATCGATATGCGTTAAATGTAAAGAGGCGAGGTGAAATTTCACTGATAGAAAGTTTAATAAGCCGATTTGTTTTTTCAAATCGGCTTATTATTATTGAAACACTTGCGGGAATTGTTTTACGATTGCGTTTGTTATCATGTCGGACATTTCTAAAGCTTCTTTTTCAATTTTATCGTATAGTTTTATGCTTGCTTCAAAATCTTTATTTAGGAAGGCAAGTGCTTCTGCTTTTGTTAATGCTAAATGTTCATAAAACATTTTTCTAAATTCTTCTTTTTCTATATAGGGGTTGATGCTAGTAAGAAATGTCACAATTTCATCACCGTTAGCGTACCATTTTTTCTCTATAGCAGCAGCTGCACTTTGATCACCAGCTTTTGCAGCTTTAACAAGATCCGCAGCAATGACTAAGTGGTCTTTAATGAGTGCACTATATTTTTTCACAGCATCCTCACCATAGAATGGTTCTAGAGATAGTCCCATATGTGTGGCGTTTTGAAGGAGACGCCCAACTGTTACGTTAACGTCTGGTAAATGAAAGACAATACTTATAATAGCTAATCTCGTCCAAGCGACATGTTGTTCCCATAAAGAACGCATATAACCTTTTAAAAAGTTCTCGTTTTTACTAATTCGGTAATTACGTACAGATGTATCGAAGTTTACATAAGGGTTTTGATAAGGGGAGTAATACGATTGCCAATAAGTATACATAAACAGTAACACTCCTTTGAACATGTATAAATCAAAGTATGATGGGAATTTATTTTTAGTTACGTGTCCTAGATTAATTTCAGAAATTCATATAGAAAAGGTAAATAATTCAATTGTGTTATATATAAATAAAATGAATACAAAGTAAAAGAGGCTCTGCAAGGGAAGTTGCAGAGCCTCTAAAGGGTATTGCCGAGATGTCGGACTCGACTACGTAATATTATCATAAAATTCACTTAAAAAAACCTGGTAAATGTGTCCAAATGAAAGTGGGTCTTTAATACAGTCATCAAAGGGATCTGCTTCCCGCGGCAGATCCCTTTAACTAGATAATGTTGATGAGCAAAAACTCATCTGGAGTACCTTTATAGTAACAATTGAAAAACGTTTTGTGTATTGAGAAAAAAAGAATTGAATAATTAAATATTGAACATTTATAGTTTACTTTTGTGATTATCACCATTTGTTGTGAGTGGAGTATGATTATAAAATGGAGAAAAGATTTACAAGCACAACAAAAAGTGTACTGAAATATAAAATAATCAAAAAAGGCCTGCTTATATAAGCAGGTCAACTTAAAGGGTTTATCCAATAGAATATTTCATATGATATCAATTGTATTGTATTAAGTCTATAAGGTATATATTGAAAAAATTTTTGTGAATGATATATTTGGCACACGAATTAACGTTTAAAAAGTCGAGAAAGAAAATAAAAAAGTTTTCTATAAGAAAATAATGGCTGGTACTTATAATACGATTCATATTTCCATGCACCATGATTTGAGAATTGGAGTTGATTCGGTACTGCTTTCTGCTTAATGGAACTAATATTACAGTGCTTCATATAGTAACCTCCTAAATTCATATGTATAAGATTAGTAGTATTCAAGGAAGGTTAATAAAATGTGTATTTATCCTGAAATTTTTTTAGTGGCTATCAACCTTTAAAACATAAAGAAGCATAAAATAATGAAAAAGCAAGCTGCTAGTCATGTATTCATCACTTTCAAGACGCTTAAGTGATGATATAATAGGAGTAGATGAAAGATAAAGAAAAGCAGGTGACTCTTTTTTGTTTACAAAAGCACAAGAACTTTTAGCGTCTTATTTCGGTTATTCGTCATTCCGAAGAGGACAAGATGAAACAATTAAAAATGTATTAGATGGGAAAGATACGGTTTGTATTATGCCTACGGGCGGTGGTAAGTCAATTTGTTATCAAATCCCCGCATTAGTATTCGAAGGAACGACGTTAGTTATATCACCATTAATATCACTTATGAAAGACCAAGTAGATACATTAGTACAAAACGGTATTTCAGCTACTTATATTAATAGTTCTATTTCTATTACAGAAGCGAATCAACGAATTCAATTAGCGAAACAAGGCCATTATAAGTTACTTTATGTAGCGCCTGAGCGACTTGATTCAATGGAGTTTGTTGACCAACTTATCGATATGAAAATCCCGATGATTGCAATTGATGAGGCGCACTGTATTTCGCAGTGGGGACATGATTTCCGTCCAAGTTATTTACATATACACCGCATATTAGATTATCTTCCAGAGAAGCCACTCGTATTAGCATTAACTGCTACGGCAACACCACAAGTGCGTGATGATATTTGCAATACGCTTGGAATTAATCAAGAAAACACGATTATGACAACTTTTGAGCGTGAGAACTTATCATTTTCTGTTATTAAAGGACAAGATCGTCATGCATATTTAGCGGATTATATTCGTCAAAATCAAAAAGAATCTGGGATTATATATGCGGCTACTAGAAAAGTAGTTGATCAATTATATGAGGATTTAATGAAAGCGGGAGTTTCTGTTTCAAAATATCATGCTGGTATGAGTGATAACGATCGAAATGAGCAGCAAGAACTCTTTTTACGTGATGAAGTGAGCGTAATGGTAGCGACATCTGCATTCGGAATGGGGATTGATAAATCGAATATTCGTTACGTTATCCATTATCAACTGCCAAAAAACATGGAAAGTTATTACCAAGAAGCAGGACGTGCAGGACGTGACGGTTTAGATAGTGCATGTATATTGCTATATTCTTCTCAAGATGTGCAAGTACAGCGGTTTTTAATTGACCAATCGACAGGAGAATCTCGTTTTTCAAATGAACTTGAAAAACTGCAAAATATGACTGACTACTGTCATACAGAACAATGTTTACAATCATTTATTTTGCAATACTTTGGAGAAGAGCCGAAAGAAGATTGTGGCCGCTGCGGTAATTGTACGGACGACCGCGAAAGTATCGATGTGACGAGAGAATCACAAATGGTTCTATCTTGTATGATTAGGACGAACCAACGATTTGGAAAACAAATGATCGCACAAGTGTTAACTGGTTCGAAAAATAAGAAAGTGATTGAATTTAATTTTCATACTTTACCAACATACGGCTTACTATCAAATCGTAGTGTAAAAGAAGTTAGTGAATTTATTGAGTTTTTAATTTCAGATGAGTTAATCGCAGTTGAACATGGTACGTATCCGACATTAAAAGTAACAGAAAAAGGGAAAGAAGTGTTACTTGATAAAGAGAATGTTTTACGTAAAGAACGAGTAGAGACGAGACAAATTGTTCAAGATCATCCTTTATTTGAAGTACTTCGCGAAGTACGTAAAGAAATTGCGCAAGGAGAAGGTGTACCTCCATTCGTTATTTTCTCTGACCAAACGTTGAAAGATATGTGCGCGAAAATGCCGCAAAGTGACTCTGAACTCTTAACTGTAAAAGGGATTGGCGAACATAAACTTGTGAAGTATGGTTCGCACTTTTTACAAGCAGTTCAGCACTTTATTGAGGAAAACCCAAACTATGCTGAAACAGTTAAGACAGAAGTGGTGACAGAGCGGAAAAAGTCAGGGAAAGCTTCAGCAAATTCTCATCTAGAAACGTATGAAATGTATAAACAGGGCATTGATTTAAATGAAATTGCGAAAGAACGTAGCTTATCAAGGCAAACAATTGAAAATCATTTAATTCGTTGTTTTGAAGATGGAATGGAAGTGGACTGGAACAGTTTTGTGCCTGCACAATATGAATCACTGATTGAAACTGCCGTTCAAAATGCAGAGGGTGGTCTGAAATCGATTAAGGAACAACTTCCAAATGAAGTGAGTTACTTTATGATTCGTGCTTATTTACAAATTAGAAAGTAGAGACATATAAAATGAAACTTTAATCAGTGGGGGTTTTCTTCATCCCCCACTGATTATTAGTTGA
>NZ_MAOE01000007.1 GCF_001884185.1 Bacillus albus | reverse complement strand
TTATGGGCAGCCCGACCCCCACCTAACTTCTTTGCTTTCGCTGAATTTTGAGGTGGGGGTCTTACTGCCCATTAAAGCGGGATAAAGGGGACAGGGATATATGTATCACGTTTTTGTGTATGGCACGTTAAGAAAAGAGCAAACGAATGCTCATTTTATGCAAGGTGCAAAATGCATCGCAGGCGGGGCATGGACGTATGGCAAATTATTTGATACAAACGAAGGGTATCCAGCGATGATTTGTTCAAATAAGGATAAAGTATATGGAGAAGTTTATGAAGTGAGTGATGATGTACTGCAAAAATTAGATGAACTGGAAGAATACACAGGTAATGCAGAGAGTGATTTATATGACCGAATCACCGAAACAATTTATTTAGGTGATAGAGAAATACGTGCATTTGTGTATGTCGCTCAAGATAAAGAGATGCTAAAGAAAGTTATCATTTCTGGTGATTGGGTGAAGCATCAACAAGGATAATAAAGGCAGCCGTAGAAGCAGATAGTGGGAACATCCATTATCTGCTTATTTTATTTTAGTACTTTAAAAATTCTTATTATTTAGATAAAATGAAAATATAGGAAAATCAAAAGGAGGATTTTTCATGGGTATCAGAAATTTAGTTTCTCACCTGTAGTAGAAAAATAATATACAGGAGGAGAATATTAATGAACGAATCAAATGTAAAAGAATTTTATAAAAAACAATTTGAACTACTAAGCTATGATGTAAATAATGAAAATTGGTTACAGGAAGTTGCTAAAGAAGTACAAGAACAAGTTGGATATACATTTCAGTCGATGTTAGAGCTAGGAGCAGGAAATGGTGGATTTGCAAGAGCGATGTCTAATTTGAATGTAAAGATGACTACAGTTGAGCTTGTACGAGAGTTAGTTATGTTTGCGAAAGAACATTCTACTAATGATATTGCTATTCATTGCGCTGATTTTTATAAAATTAATTTTGAAGAAAAGTTCGATGTCGTTACTTATTTGGATGGATTTGGTGTAGGAACGGATGCAGAACAATTATTTTTATTAAAACGCATCCATAGTTGGTTGAAAGATGATGGGTGTGCATTTATTGATATTTATCAACCATTATATTGGGAAACAGCAAATGGACAAGAAATGCCGATATATTCTGCAATGCGAAAATATGAATATGATAGTGAAAATGCTAGGATGCTGGACCACTGGTGGGAAACAGATTCTTCAAATGATATCGTGACACAATCTTTACGTTGCTATACGATTGATGAGATTAGTAATTTATGTGTAGAGGCTCATTTCAGTATAGTTGGAATTTTCCCAGAAGGAGCGTATGACTTTGAAGAGGGAAAATATAAAGAGCAAGCGTCTTTAAATGAATGTTTATCATATCGAATAAAAGTAAAAAAGAGTAGGGATTATGAAGTGACCCCTAAAAGTTAGACACGGTTATTTCATTAGGCAGCTTGATAAAAGTGAGTCCGGTATTGTACCGGG
>NZ_MAOE01000006.1 GCF_001884185.1 Bacillus albus | reverse complement strand
ATCAATTAGAGTTCGATAGAACTCTTTACTTAGGAATCCCTCACTTCTAAACGAAGTGAAAGTGGGGGTAGTTCAAACTCATTCTCTTCATATTCAAATCATAGTAAACAATAATTACATTGAATGCTAGGAAAAATCCTAGTATTTTTTATTTCTCTCATATCAGTCGGTCCTTTCCATTTCTCCTCACTTTCCCACTTCTTTTTAAGCTTTCCAACATAGGTAAAGCTACGATCATACATAATACTAATTTCCTTTTGATTCATACGATACGGTTCCCCTCCATTCAATCTATTTACTTTTGAATGGATTATTTTTTGGGGGTTTAGTATGCAATAGTGCATATTTCGTACTTTCAATGTTCATACATGCAATAATTTATTTATAAAAATTAAAAGTATTAGTAAGGGTGAGTTATATGAACAAATTCCGACAGAAGATTATTAAATCGTTACAAACATTTCGGGGAGGCTTAGCATTCGGTATATTAATTTTTGCTATCTTTTTAATTATGGATCTAACAGATACACCTTTAAATACATTAAGCTTGAGAGACTGGATAGGTTCTGCAGTAGGCGCAGCCATTATATCTGTAGGGATATTTACTTTAAGTAAATTGGATTTAAAATAAATTTCCCGTCAATACTGTATATAGGCTGTATATCTTAACTCGTTTGAAGTAGTTTACTTTGTATCTCTTTGTATTGAGCAGTTAGCTTTTGCTTGTTGCTCTTTTATTTACGAAAAAAGATGAGTTTTTTTATAATAATTCTTCTTTATTTCTCAATATAAAGAGCCTTGGATTTTCGTTAACAATATTTTACTATATGAACAAAGAGTAATTAAAAGACTTACTCTTTGCTATTGAGGGAAGAGCCTGAGAGCCATATCAGGCTCTTCCTTGTTTATATACGCTGTAACCGTTGCGATAGGTAAAACTTTGCTTCGCATATTGGTTCTAGAACCTGTTTGAACATTTGCTGAATCAATCTATCTCTCATTGTAGGTATTCCTAATGGTCGTTTCTTCCCGTTTGGTTTAGGTATTTCTACCCTACGTACCGTATTGGGTTTGTAGTTTATAAGAGCTTTTCTTATATTATCAACAAAAGAACCTACATCTTCCATTTTATAATGGTCGATTGTAATACCATCTGTTCCTTCAGTTTTAGAGCCGGTGTTAGCCTTTATGTTTCTATATGCCAGTAGAATATTTTCTTTTGATATGATGTGTTGATATAAATTTATACCTTTAGTCGCATTATTTTCGCTACGTTGATATAAGTCATCAAACACTTTTTGCATGTTGTAATATTCTGCATGTCGTAATGTTGTACTCACCGATGTGTTAATTCCCCTTTCTTACGAAAAGTCCCATCATCTTACTCGATCCTGTGAGTTACATCTAGTTAATTTAGTTTTCAAAGAACAAGACTAGGGACTATCCCTCCACATTTATTACATGCTTCGCCGGTACTGTGTCCCCACCTTCACGAGAATAAAGTAATTTCGGTTCGTTAGAACCTTATATGCACCTGCCTGCTAGTAGACGTTGATGACAGTTTCTCGCTTACCACGTTCCGATTGACTTAGCTATACATATATCCTTAGATGTTTGCTGTGAGCCTGTTATCTTTACATCCTCATCGTCAGATGTCCCGAATTTCATATTATTTAATCTTACTTTTCGGTAGATAACGTCGTCATCGACAACATACACATTTCTAATGTATTAATCGTTTAGACCCGTACATTCGCAAGTTCGTCAGTCCTGTCGGACATTCTCACCATAGATATTTTGTAGCATCCCGGCCTATCCATTACCATATGATTTCTCACTTAGGTTTTGTTCAGCCGACTTTACCTAGCTTCATACAATTTGTGACTACTATCACGCCTTGCATGTAGGAGTATTAGATAAGTAGTTTCAGCTCAACCTGACGGCTTTCATTCCTACTTTCAGTCAATCAGTTGTTGTTATCAAATTGATAACCCTCCTATTTCGTGTTTACACACTTATAAGGAAACGTGTCGCGCAAATAAGGATTTTGTTAAATATTCAATTGAACCTTTTAACACTCTCCTTATTACTAGGCCACAAGATATTCAGAAACCTTATAAAATTGTAATACTAATGTAAGGTTTCTCAATATGAACCAATGTATTTATGTAGTAAACTATTTATCGGCAATACATATAAAAGGAGAAACATTTATGACTTTTGAAGACAATCGTAAATTAGGCATTCAACAAGGGTGTATAGTAATAACAGATCAATCGCAATATCTTGTTGTTAAAAAGAATGAAAATTATTCTTTATTAAGCATCGCAACTGCGGAATGCATAAACTTTGAAGTTTCACTTGAACATCTTGAAGAAATGGTCCAAGTAGATTTAAAAGAAAAAATTCAAGATATCATTCCACCAGAGAATATTAAGATCGTAGCTCAAAACAGAATATAAAATGTATTTTCTAAGAGCACTTTCGGTAGTGCTCTTGCTTCATGAACAGTTTTAAATAACGCTTTTGTTTAATTTAATACGTGTTCTTTTCGATGCAGCATCCTATTACAATTAATTTTTATGTTATAATTATCTACAGCATAAATATTAATAAGCACAACAAATCTCATACATATAGGAGGACCTTAATGATCCTAACTCAAGAAAAGAACATAAAATTAATTATGCATTTTCTTACCGTATTATCTTTTTTTATTCTTATTTTCTTTAGTGTCACAATTTTTTATATACCATTGATTTTTTATTTCTTATGCAAATCACACGACATTCGAAGAAATATTCTTGAAGCCGTTTTTTATCAACTATTCATTTGGATAATTACAATGATTTGGAATCTATTCGTAATAAGAATCTTACTGTTATCTTTTTCTAATTTAGATTTAGCTTCAAACAACGCTTTGATTATTTTCGGAATAGCTCCTTTATATCTAATACTGCTTCTTTTGTTAATTTTCGGACCTATAAAAGGAATTTTATATGTGCTACAAGAAAAAGACTTTCATTATCCTATTATTTCTAAATGGATTAAAAAATAAAAATACATGTAGAAGAATTCAGAGTTTTACTGAATTCTTTTTTTATGGACCTTTCAAAGTCTTTTACATATTCCCCAGTTCCTTCTTTTCAACAAAATTCAAAATTGGTACTACGTTGCCACCCCCTGCGCTTTCCAGAAAGCTGTAGCTCTTGGATTGGTTTATTTTAGAATTCGACTAATTTGAGTCTGAGTAACCCCAACACGTTCACCAATACTTTCTTGTGACAGATGATTTGAATACATATCCCAAATCATTAACTCTCTATATGGTAGTGTATTTATAAAAGAACGCATTACTATCTTTTCATCGATTTCTTCTGTTTTACGTGTTGAGCTTTCATCTACAAACATTTGCTGGTCTTATCCCTGTCAAGTAGACAGTATTAAAAAGACTAAGCAGCCATCGAGATTCGATATTCTATCGGAGCTCG
>NZ_MAOE01000005.1 GCF_001884185.1 Bacillus albus | reverse complement strand
CCGGTACAATATCGAACTCATGCCCTAAAGGCTGCCTAATGAAACGACCTGTCTAACTTTATGGGGTCAGTTCACATTTAGAGACTGTCTTTAAAAAACTAAATCAATATTTATCCTAAAATATGATATCCTGAATCAACGTGAATGTTTTCTCCCGTTACACCGCGTGCTAAGTCACTGAATAAAAATACTGCTGTATCCCCAACTTCTTCTGGAGTTGTTGTACGGCGAAGTGGTGCGCGCTCCTCAATTTCTCTTAAGATTGAGTTAAAGTCGCCTACACCTTTTGCAGATAATGTACGAATTGGTCCTGCAGAAATAGCATTTACGCGAATGCCATGTTGTCCTAAATCGTTGGCTAAATATTTTACGCTAGCTTCTAATGAAGCTTTTGCAACACCCATAACGTTATAGTTTTTCACAACACGTTCGCCGCCAAGGTATGTTAAAGTTAAAATATTTCCGCCTTCTGTCATTACTTTCTTCGCTTCTCTTGCTACAGCTGTTAAAGAGAATGCACTAATATTTTGTGCAAGTAAAAATCCATCGCGAGAAGTGTCTACAAATTCACCTTTTAAGTCGTCACGATTTGCAAAAGCAATACAGTGCGCTACACCGTGAATTGTACCAACTTCTTGCTTGATTGTTTCAAAGCAAGCTGTAAGTTCTTCATCATTTGTTACATCACAAGGTAATACAAGTGATTCTTGTCCTTCTAATGTGTCCGCTAATTCACGAACGTTTCTCTCTAAACGTTCTCCTGCATATGTGAAGATTAATTTTGCACCTGCATTATGCAAAGAGCGAGCAATTCCCCACGCAATACTTCTTTGGTTCGCAACGCCCATAACAACAAATGTTTTCCCTTGTAATAGTTCCATGATATATCCTCCCAGAAATACTTATACTTGTTATTAGTACCTGATACTATAATTATAGTATCATAAAACCTCTTAAAGGCAAACAAAAAAGTCACTAACTTAAATTTTGCTAGTGACTTTTTGTTTCTATAAAAAAGCTCTCTAACCCTTCTTCCCAAGAAGGCATTTTTGAAAAACCATTTAAATGTAACATTCTATGTTGAAAAATTGAGTACTTAGGCCTAGGCGCCTTTGCTCCGAATTCTTCTGTAGATACAGGCAAAACTTTTACTTCTTTGTTGGATTGAGAAAAAATTTCCTTAGCGAACTCATACCAAGAACACGATCCACTATTCGATACATGATATGTGCCGTATAATGATGTAACAATGAGTTTTTTTATTACAGCAATTAAATCCTTTACATACGTGGGAGACCCCACTTGGTCAGCAACAATAGATAAACTTTCTTTCTCTTCTCCTAGTCGCATCATGTTTTTCACAAAGTTGTTTCCATATTTCCCATAAAGCCATGACGTGCGAATAATAAAATATTGATTGTGTAAATCTTTTACAAACAGCTCTCCTGCATATTTCGACGCACCGTATACATTCACTGGTGCTGGCGTATAAAACTCATGATACCCATCCATCTTATTACCAGGAAATACATAATCCGTACTTATATAAACAAATTTCGCTCCCAGATTTTGAGAGACAACTGCTACATTTCTCGTACCAATTGCATTTACTAAATAAGCTAAATCTTCTTCTTCCTCTGCTGCATCTACTTTTGTATAAGCAGCGCAATGAATGATAACGTGAGGATGTATTTGTTTCAAGATACGCATGACTTGAGACATATTCGTAATATCTAATCCATTCTTATCAAATGGATACACTTCATACAAATCTGGACTTAACTCTTCCACCATTTGTTTTCCCAATTGACCATTTGCTCCTGTTACAATAATCCGTTCTTTCATCTGCGAACCCCTTATCGTTCCTTTAATGGCTTCCACCATTCCCCATTATCTTTATACCACTTAACCGTTTCTTGTAAGCCTTGTTCAAATGTATACTGCGGTCCCCATCCTAACTCTTCTTTCATTTTTGTTGCGTCAATTGCATAGCGACGATCATGCCCTAATCGATCTGCAACAAACCGAAGATCTTGTTTTGTTTTTCCCAGTAAACTCATAATCTGTTCCACTACATCTATATTTGCTTTTTCATTATTTCCACCAATGTTGTACACTTCTCCAAAATTCCCTTTATGCAGTACAACATCAATCGCACTACAATGATCATTCACATGAAGCCAATCTCGTATATTCAATCCATCTCCGTATAACGGTAGCTTTTTTCCTTCGAGTGCGTTCGTAATCATGAGCGGAATCAACTTTTCAGGATATTGATATGGTCCATAGTTATTGGAACAGCGTGTCACAATAATCGGCAATTGATACGTTTTATAATAGGATAGAGCAATCATATCGGCACTTGCCTTACTAGAAGAGTATGGACTACTTGGATCTAAAGGAGTTTGTTCTGTAAATTTCCCTTCGTCCCCTAAAGAACCGTATACCTCATCTGTTGATACTTGCACCAATTTAATATGAGGATATTTTTTTACTAATTCTAATAATATTACTGTACCAATTACGTTTGTATTATAGAAAGGTATCGGATTTTCAATACTGCGATCTACATGTGATTCCGCTGCGAAATTTACAATCGCTTGCACTTCATACCGCTGAATAACATATTCTACAAGTTCACGATTTTGAATGTCCCCTTTTATAAAAGAATAGCGGGAATCTGGATCAACAGAATGTAAGTTTTCAAGATTCCCACTATAAGTTAAAGCATCATAATTTATGATGCGATATGTTTCATATGCTCGTAACATATAATGTATAAAGTTACTACCAATAAATCCAGCTCCACCAGTTACTAATATATTCATGTACAACTCTCCTACTTAATATCTTCACACTCACTAATTTTTGGGAGTAATTGATCTTTTTCTGATAAAATCGGCTCCTTTACTGGCCAAAGAACTGCTAATTGTTCATCATCCCAATGAATTCCGCTATCATGCATAGGACTATAATACTCATCGACTTTATACATAACAATTGTTTCCGGAACAAGCGTGCAAAAACCATGAGCAAATCCCTTTGGAACAAGCAGTTGCCTGTGATTATCGGCACTTAAAATATACCCTTGCCATTGTCTATATGTGGGCGATTCAGTACGCAAATCGACAATTACATCATAAATTGCACCTTGCACGACTTGAACAAGTTTTGTTTGTGCTTTTGGTTCTTTTTGAAAATGTAATCCTCGAATTGTACCTGCTTTAGCAGAATAGGAAATATTATCTTGAATAAATGTATGTGTAGCGCCAATCTGTTCTAATGTTTTCTTATTATAGCTTTCTGTAAAAAAACCACGGTCATCTTGAAACAATTGCGGTTCCAACAATTTCACACCAGTAAAATACGTTTCAATGACTTCCATTCTCTCACCTATTCCCCATTAAACTGTTTCCCAAAGTCTATATCCCGTGCAAATACATTTGCTGTTTGAAGAGAAGTATGAGTTCCAGCATCCGTCCACCAGCCGCTCATCTCATTATAAGTAAGTACGCCTCTTTTCAAATACCAATTGTTTATATCTGTAATTTCAAGTTCTCCCCTTGCTGATGGTTTTAAATGCTTAATATATGAAAATACTTGTGCATCATACATATAAATCCCTGTAACTGCATATGGACTTTTTGGTTCTTTCGGTTTTTCCTCAATCTCGATAATCTTTCCATGTTCGATAGATGGTACACCAAATCTTGCTGGATCTTCCACCTTTTGTAGCAATACTTTTGCCCCTTGCTCTTGCTCCATATATTCCTCTACATATGGACCCAGCTCATCCGAAAAAATATTGTCACCAAGTATAACCAGCATTCGATTATCACCAACGAAATATTCGCATAACCCTAAGGCCTCTGCAATACCTCCCGCGTAATCTTGCACACGATAGGTAAACGATACTCCAAAATCATAGCCACTCCCTAAAAAATTAACAACATCTCCCATATGTTCTTTTCCAGTAACCACCATAATATCAGTAATTTCACACTGTTTTAATTTGTATACCGCATGATAAATCATCGGATAACGTCCAACTGGAAGTAGATGCTTATTTGTCACTTTCGTAATTGGATATAGTCTTGATCCTGTTCCTCCCGCTAAAATAATTCCCTTCATCTCAATCTCTCCTTTATGTTGGAGGTGTAGAATCCATATAATGCTTCACGAGAACTTGGCGATATTTCTCATAAGCAATCGAGTCAAATTCATCGCCGTTATAATGAATGCACCATATCCTCGTTTGGTTAGGAATACCAACTAAATAACCTGCTTTTCTAAATTCTAATGACTGAGAAACATCGTAAAAATGAAATCCATCAAATAAATCTTCACGCCACGGTAAATCATATTGTGTGACCATTAATAATCCATCAATCGCTTGCACTGAAGTAAAGGTTTTGGATTCGTAAAATTCCTTTTCAAAACTTAATAACTGATAGTTTTTTCTTCTATATTCAATCACTTGCCCGACTAAATTTTTCCCTTCCCACCATATACCATTCTGAGGTAAATACTGACACCCAGCCACTCCAATCAAACCAAGTTTTTCATTAGATGCAAAAATAGAAATTAAATCCATAAATAAGTTACGATTAATAATAAACGTATCTTGATGCAAATACACTTTATATTTCGCTGGATATGAAAGTGCTTGATTATATGCACTTGTCATGTTTTTTGCATTATATATCGGGAATATCCGAACTTGAAATCCAGGTGGGACAATGACATTTTTAATTTGCCGCTCACATTGTTCAAAAAGCTCTTCATTGTTCACACAAACGACTACCAAAATCGTCTTTTCTTTCATCCTTGTAATCCTTTCTTTCACGTTCAGGAATTTGAATCCAACATGTAATGCTCTACAAAAATTTGACGATATTTCTCATAGTGTTCCATATTTAAACTAATATGATAATGAATACACCAAGCATCACGCTGAGCAGGAACTCCCACTGTATACCCCGCTTTACGGAATTCAAATGATTGCGACAAATCATAAAAATGAAATCCGTCAAAAAGATCATCGCGCCACGGCACATCATACTGTGTGGCCATTAGCAATCCATCAATTGCTTCCACAGGAATAAATGTTTTAGCTTCATGATACGCTTTCTCTTGTGTCGCCATATAAAATAGATCATTCATATACCCCACTACTTTACCGACAACGCCTCTCCCTTCGTGCCATAGTCCATTTGGTGGAACATACTGCGCTCCAACCATACCAATCATTCCTAAATTTTCATGAGAATTAAACAATCGGAGAAGTTCATATAAAAACCCATGATTTACAATGAATACATCTTGGTGTAAATACACTTTATATTTTGCCGGGTGTGAAACTGCTTTGTTATACCCACTTGTCATGCTTTCTGCTCTTTGAATGGGAAAAAACTCTACTTTGTACGAATCTGGTACCGCCAAATTTAGGATATGATTCACACATTTTGCATACATTTTCTGATCGTTTACACAAGTAACAAATAAAATTGTTTTTTCACCCGTATTCATACTTACAATTTCTCCGCTTCAATGACATATTGAAATACAATTGTTTCAGCTATAAACCCACTTCCGATGTTATATTTTTTACAAATTTCACTTAAATCTTCAATAAGTGGAAGATAGCTGTCATGGTCAACATATATACGATCAACATTCTTAATATTAAAACCTGAATTAAAAAACAAACGCAACATTTCGTTAAATGTAAAAAAACGAATATGTGTTTTATCCATTAAACCATAGTCTGTATACGTCCAATTCCCAGCAATTAAAGACGTTAATACTGAAATGTGAGCGACATTTGGTATACTCGTTAAAATGACACCACCCTGCTTTAAATATGGTTTTACTTTTTCCAAAACCGCCCATGGATCAAATAAGTGCTCTAATACATCTCCAAAAACGATACAATCAAATTGTTCCGGCTTATATGGTAACTCCATCGTTTCAATATTACCTTGAAGGACGTGATCAAGCCTTTCACTCGCTTTTTGTGCAGCATTTGGAAAAGCTTCAATCCCGGAGACACGTATTCCCTTTGCTTTTATTATTGCTCCTAAACCACCTTCAGCACACCCAATATCAAGCACTTCTTTCCACTCATCTTTTATATGTTTTAATAATTTAGGATTTGCACCACCATAATAAAAATCAGGCTTTTCTTGATATAAAGAAGATTCTTCTTTACTCATTGAGCTTCCCTCCTTACCCATAATGAATTTTGTATATAACAAATTACAATACGATGCATAACATTCATCCCTTCTAAACTATGTCTCTCTTTGTCTTCCATGTTGTTTTCTCTATTATGAAAAAATCGCTGTTCAACTCGATTATAATATTTCCTATTAATAGTAAAAACACAATATTTTTTCAATCAATGAGCAATTCCTTTTATCAAAACTCGCATATATTCACAATGAGGAAGGCTTGAAAGTAGAATAGTAACAAACATATTGACTAGAAATGTTTTATGTAAATCATGAAGAGTCATATGCGTTGTCAAAACAACTTGCTTAGCAGTCCGTACTGCTTCCTGATTCTCTTCAACGCCTTTCATTTTCTTAATTTCTTAATTACAACCGCGAGGAAACCCTACATTCATTCATAACTCCCTTATTTTGTAGATCTTCTCATACTATTCGTACACTTTTTTGTGTAATTGATTTTGATTTAAAATAATAATAATCATTAACACACAGGTCCTCACTCTCGCATATTATAATGCGTGCTTATAGTATTATAGTTTAGCAAGACGTGTTCTATAACCAAAATTTCAAATTCTACCTTTCCCTGCCCATCCCCTTGCGTAATTACGTACTCTCATTCTTTTTGAAACAAATTTCTAAAATATTTACGGTTGTATTCAATAGCAGCATCATTCGGCACATATGCTGCTGCCAACTCATTGTAATAATAAGCCTTTTCATGCTCTCCAATACGGCTATAGCATATGCACATTTGCAAATACGGAATCCACGTATAACTTGCAGGACTATGGAAAGGAGAATCTGTTGGTACCGGAACTTCCGTTGCTAATTTATACCAAAATATTGCTTCATTATATCTTTGCAGCTCCCTATATATATTTCCCAAGCGTGTACAAACTTCTCCTCTTGGAATATCATATAAAAAAGACTTTACACACGCTTCAATTGCCTTTTCCCACTCTGCAAGTTGGGCGTAACAATCTCCTAACTTGCCACAAGCATAAATGTTATCTTCCTTCCAACCCTTTCCATTTTCTAAAAACATTTCGTATAAAGGAATAGCTTCACGATACTTTTGGTGATCTGTACATTCATTCGCATAATAAAAAATATCTCTTGGCGTTAATTCTTCTCCGTTCTTCATTGTATTTTGAAAAATTTTGAAATTCCGATCCGTCGGCTTCTTTTCTTTTCTATGCGTAATTGCCACACCACTCTTGAAAATCTCTCCAGATACAGCCAAATATTCATGCACTTTGCCAAACCACTGAAATTGTCTTTCTCGTTTCACAAGCCGGTGACGTCTTGAAGCATATAAAGGTTTGCCGTTCGAATCCATAACAAGATGATAAGGCATCGATACCGCATCGACCGTTTCCTCTAGCTCTCGTTTTAATATTTTAAATTCCTCTTGTGCCTCTTCCGTCAAAACATCGTCAGCATCCATCCAAAAGATATACTCTTGCGTAGCCTTAGAGAATGAAAAATTTCTAGCCGCCGCAAAGTCATCAATCCATTGAAATTCATATATATCGGATGTGTAGTCTGCTACAATTTCTTTCGTTCGATCTATCGATCCTGTATCAACAATGATGATTTCATCTACAAGTTGCTGAACAGATTCCAAACATCTTCCAATCGTGAGTTCTTCATCTCGAACAATCATACATAAACTAATTGTAATCTCCTTTTCTCTCACAGTTATCACCCTCTTCAAACTCAATCATATGTGGAAGAACACAAAAACTTTCCAAAAAAATTGATAATGTTCAAGCTTTATATAATTCTTTTAAATAATTCATATGTCCGTGTCATTTTCTTCGGGTTTTGCATCTACTATATAATGAAAGCTTTATGGAGGTGAATTTATGTCAAACGAAAATTTTTCAAATGATTTAAACCCAGAAGAAGTTTTATCAGCTAGTGCGTTAGACCCTAATTTTGTGGGACCAACATTACCACCAA
>NZ_MAOE01000004.1 GCF_001884185.1 Bacillus albus | reverse complement strand
GACTGGACCGACTGGGCCGACTGGACCTACTGGACCTACTGGACCTACTGGGCCGACTGGACCTACTGGGCCGACTGGACCAAGTGGATTGGGACTTCCTGCAGGGTTGTATGCTTTCAACTCTGGTCTTGGTGTCACCCTTGGTGTTAACACTCCAGTCACATTTAATACACCTGGAGCAAGTTTTGGTACAGCAATTACACAATTAAATCCTACTACCTTCTTTATTAGTCAAACTGGATTCTATAAAATCACAGTAATTGTATACACTTCATTAATTAACTTGTTAGGCGGTCTCGAAATCCACGTAAATGGAGCTCCAGTTCCAGGAACTGGCGTAAGTCTTGTTGCAGTTGGAGCAACGATGGTCGTGCAAGCTATTACACCAATCGTAACACCAGCTATAATTGACGTTATTTCTACTGGACTTGGATTATCGCTTGCTCTTGGTGTAAATGCGTCCATCATTATAGAAAAAGTAGCATAACCTGTTTTATTGGCAGTAAAACTTTTCTAAGTTTTACTGCCTTTTTTATTCATGAATTCAACTTTTTTCACATACTCATACTATTGTATATAATTTTTTAGGAGGGACTCTTATGCAAAATAAAACAGCTATTCAGTTGTATCTTGAATTATTAAAGAAAACAATTTTATTTGAAATTTGGGAAGAATATGAACCTTATTTACCCGGAACATTGCATATATCTCAAAACTTACCTTATGAACCAATTACTTTTCCTGTTGACCCTATAATTAAAGCGTATGTAGAAGCTTTAAATTTAGATATAGTTAAAAAGAATTTTTCAAAAGAGGATAGAACATTAGGAGAAGATTGGCCAAAAGCAGCCCATAGTATGATTGGACGTTTACGCATAAATCAATTACATAATGCTATGGAGACAATAATAAAAGAAAATATTGATGGAGATTTTATTGAAACAGGAGTATGGAGAGGTGGAGCTTGTATTTTTATGCGGGGGTTTTTAAAAGCTTACGAATTAACAAATCGTAAAGTATGGGTTGCTGATTCTTTTGAAGGTCTTCCTAAACCAGATATAAAAAATTATCCTCAAGATAAAGATGATACATTGTATCAATATGATTATTTAAGAGTTCCATTAGAAGAAGTGCAAAAAAATTTTAAAAAATACGATTTATTAGATAATCAAGTGCAGTTTTTAAAAGGATGGTTCAAAGATACTTTACCTAGTGCACCTATCGAGAAAATTGCACTTGCTAGATTAGATGGAGATATGTATGAATCTACAATGGATAGTTTAACAAATTTATATGATAAAGTTTCGCCAGGTGGATTTATTATAATTGATGATTTTGCTCTACCTACATGTAAAGCAGCTATATTTGATTTTAGAGAAAAATATAGTATTAAGGCACCTCTTATTCCTATTGACAATTTAAGTGTATATTGGCGTAAAGAATAAACACGCTGTTTCCCTTTATATGAGTATAAACTCACATTCATTGGTAAATTATTGCGAGAAATACCAATCGAGCTTTTCAAGATATTTCATCCTCTACTATTTTTCATCTAAATGGAAAAATGCAGGAGAAACTTTTTTAAGAATACGTACACAATACTTACCAAACTACGATCATATCACCTACATTCGCAACACATCTACATTAGGGCAGTTTCATAATGACCTTATGTTATTAGAACGTGCAAATGGTGTATACGTAAACTATTTAATGGATGATGATCTCTTCCATCATGAAAAAATAGAAAAAATGATGGCCTATTTTCAGCAAAATGTAGAAAATGAAATTGTACTTGTTACTTCCTACTGGAAACTAATCAATGAAGACGGAACTATCATAGCAGATGCTCCCCCTACAGTTCAACTTTTTCAAACAGATACAATAATCGATGGCATACAACTCGGAAATAAGATGTTGCAAACAAGCACGAATGTAATCGGAGAACCTACAACCATATTATTTAATAAATTATTCTTAACTGAAAAATTTGGCACATTAAATAACAGAACATATAATTGTTCTGTTGATATGGCTCCATGGGTGCATTTACTATCAAAAGGAAAAGCAGTATATATTGCCGAACCACTCAGCAGTTTTCGTTATCACAGCGGTCAACAACTTCATCAAAAATTATTAGAAGGAACAGAAGATTTTACTCATCTCATTCTTACTTCACGAAAGTACGGTTTTTTACAAAAACGTGAAGATTACCTCTCTGGAATACATTGTGCCTTGCATTGGATTACCGGATCACTTCAATACTACAAGGCTAATCCAGACTTAGCAAAAGATACGCAACCTCGGCTGCTTTATTGTCTTCAATCCATCCAAAATGAATTACAGATTCATACTCCTCAGTAGCAAGGTTGAAACAATTTCAACCTTGCTTTTTGCCTAACAAAATTCTTTCCAGTTTGTTATCTGACATAATCTATAAAGTAAAAATTGTTACAGGCTGGCTATCTTCCACCTAACTTCTTTGCTTTCGCTGAATTTTGAGGTGGAAGTATTACTGTCCACAAGTAGTGAGATAATAAACGAAACAACTTAAAATCGTTAATATGATAATAGTGTCTTATTTTTATTACACGGAGAGAATAGAAAGGACCTCGTACGGTGAAAGACAAAAATTCTCAATATCAAATAGATTACATATTGATACTGATTTTACTTACAATTGGGACCCTTAGTTGTTTTGCTATTGCAAGCGCACAGCCATCTTTACCACCGATTTTTAAAAATATAAATTTTGTACTGAAGCAAATTCAATGGTATATCATTGGAATGATAGCAATCATCGCCATTATGATTATTGACTTTGATCGTTATAAACAAATCGCATGGTATTTATATGGATTTGCAATGGTATTTCTCATCGGACTGGAACTCAAAATCCCAGGAACTGTAACGATTAAAGGTGCCACTGCTTGGTACCAATTACCGGGCATCGGTAACTTCCAACCTTCTGAGATTATGAAATTATTCTTAATTATCGTCATTGGGCGAATTATAGCAGATCACAATGAAAAATATTTTTTTCGAACAATACGCGATGATTTTTTATTAATCGGAAAAATATTCGCAACAAGTTTGCCACCACTACTACTTATTGCAAAGGAACCTGATTTAGGAAACACGATGGTCATTTCAGCTATGCTCGCAGCAATGATACTCGTTTCTGGTATACGATGGCGTTTTATTTTCGGGTTAGTCTCCGGCATTGTCACAGCGGGTTCTACATTAATATATATATTTTTTTCTCATACAGAGTTCTTTAAAGCACACATTTTAAAAGAATATCAATTAAACCGCTTCTATGGCTGGTTAGCGCCTTACGAATATGATTCACAAGGCTATCAATTAAGACAAGCATTCTTAGCTACTGGATCAGGAGAAATGCAAGGAAAAGGTTGGGAAAATGGACAAGTATACTTTCCAGAACCACATACAGATTTTATTTTCACTAATGTCGCTGAACAATTCGGCTTTTTAGGTGCAAGTGTCATTATTTCACTTTTTTTCATACTCATTTTCCGTATGATTCATATCGCTTTGGAAAGTAATGATCCTTTCGGTAGTTATATTTGTGCCGGTACAATCGGAATGTTTACTTTTCAAGTATTCCAAAATATCGGGATGACAATTGGATTACTCCCTATTACAGGGATAACATTGCCCCTTATGAGCTATGGAGGAAGTTCGTTACTTACATATATGATTGCGATTGGATTTATTTTAAATGTTCGCTCAAGAACGAAAACCTTTATGTTTAAATGAACCATACAAAAAGTGGTATATTTTTATCTCTATCCTTTTTTAGATATACTAATGAAAAATATGTTGGAGGTTTAAATATGAAATATGACATTATAGGGGATATTCACGGGTGCTTGCAAGAGTTTCAAAATTTAACGACGAAACTAGGATATAACTGGGATAGTGGCCTACCGGTTCATGCCGAAAATCGTAAGCTTGCATTCGTTGGTGATATTACAGATCGTGGTCCCCATTCATTACGTATGATCGAAATTGTATGGGAACTTGTCATAAATAAAAAAGAAGCTTATTATGCTCCTGGAAATCACTGTAATAAACTATACCGATTTTTCCTTGGGCGTAATGTGACAATCGCTCACGGACTTGAAACAACTGTTGCCGAATATGAAGCACTACCTTCTCATAAGCAAAACATTATAAAAGAAAAGTTCATCACCCTTTATGAACAATCCCCTTTATATCACATACTAGATGAAAAAAGAATAATTGTATGTCACGCTGGGATTCGGCAAGATTACATAGGAAGACAAGATAAAAAAGTACAAACCTTTGTATTATATGGCGATATTACAGGAGAAAAGCATGCTGACGGCTCACCTGTCCGTCGCGACTGGGCGAAGGAGTATAAGGGGCAAGCTTGGATTGTATATGGACATACACCAGTAAAAGAACCTCGCTTTGTAAATCAAACAGTCAATATTGATACTGGCGCTGTATTTGGCGGCAATTTAACCGGATTACGTTATCCTGAGATGGAGACTGTTTCCGTCCCTTCTTCCCTGCCTTTTGTCCCTGAGAAATTCCGCCCAATTTCATAACTATCCTTACCTAGGTACAATTCATAAATTACGAGGGGATTGCCGGATTATTTAGCCGTATCTCCTATAAAAACTAGATAAAGTAATTAAAAAAAGATGCAATAAGGTGCATCTTTTTTTAATTACACGGCATATAATGTCGCAGGAGGTGACAGAATGAAGAAAAAATCTTCTAAACAAAAAAGAAAATTTCCGGCTCTATATCATCCCATGTACGGAATTAACAACTGGTGCTGCATTCGAGCTGCAGCTATAGAAGAACTGGAAAAACAAGAGTCATTAAAAAAAAGCAAAGCAAGACCAAAATATGTCTCTTTAGAAAATGCTGTAATGAGCCGCATAATTGATCGTAGAAAAGTAAAGATGCAGCAAAAAGATATACCTCTCTCTAATCCTGATGAACAGGTACTACATTCTGAGCAAACTGAGGAAAATACGGAAAAAAATATTCCTGCAGCAATAAATAAAAAAGTGGAACCAGAAATTCCAGCTGCTATTATAAACAAAGTAAAAAAAATAAAAGAGGCATTGGCTTCATCGAATGATATACAAACTGAAAAACCACTCATAATTGAGACACCTACACCTGAAAATACAAAAGTTAAAAGGGGCGGCCGATATGCATATGCGGAAGGGCTTCACTCTCATGCGGAGGGCATGGCAGCACATGCGGAAGGCTTATTAACACACGCAAAAGGTTCTTTCTCTCATGCAGAGGGATCAAACTCAAAAGCAACTGGACATAGTTCGCATAGTGAGGGAAGTGAAACGACAGCAGGCGGAGCTTATTCTCATGCAGAGGGTAAACAGACGATTGCTTTAGGCGAAGCAGCACACGCAGAAGGAACCGCAACTATCGCTAACGGATCCTCTTCTCATGCGGAAGGTCATCATACATCAACAGCTCATTTTGCAGGTAGCCATATTATGGGGCGCTTCGGCACTGCAGAAGAAGCTTATTCTTGGTTTATTGCAAATGGTGTAAGCGACACCGACCATAATATCGGGGCTAAATGGCTTGCCCATAATGGAGAAATGTACATTGAGGGTGCGTCTTACAATGCAAGTGGAACGGATTTTGCACAAATGTTTGAAACCGAAGATCATAAACCTATTGATGTCGGTTATTTCGTTACATTTAGTAGCGAAGAAAAAATTCGGATAGCTACTTCACACGACTCGTTCATTTTAGGAATATCTAGTGCAACCCCTGCCCTTATAGGAAATAGCGGGGCTTTAAGTTGGGAAAAACGTTATAAAACAGATAACTTTGGAAAACGCCAATATGTATGGACGGAAACCGAAGAAATACAACCTCTTTTAAATACAGAATGGGATCCAACTCGCAAATATGTAGCAAGAAAAGATCGCGCCGAGTGGCTTCCTGTCGGATTAATTGGACAAATGTTAGTACGTGATGACGGCACTTGCGAAACGCATGGATATTGTCGTCCAAATAACGATGGCATTGCTACAAAATCCGAAAGTGGCTTTTTCGTTATAAAGCGCACGGATGAAAACCAAGTTTTAATATTATTCCGCTAAGAAAAAAGGGAACAAAATTCTTCGCTACATAAGAATTTTGTTCCCTTTTTAAATATGTGTTAATACTGCTTGCATATCGCTTGGAATCGTTGTAGTGAAAGACATTTCTTTCTCTAAAATAGGATGATAAAACGTCAAGGTTGTACTGTGAAGCGCTTGTCGTTTCACTTCATCCCTTTTTCCACCATATAAAGTATCGCCAAGTAACGGATGTCCTATATGCGCCATATGTACACGAATTTGGTGCGTTCTTCCTGTATCAAGCTCAAGCGATACATGCGTCTTATGGTTGGCGCTAGCAATCACTCTAAAATGAGTAATTGCTCTTTGCCCCTCCTCACAAACGGTTCGCTCAATAATGCTATCCGATTTTCGTCCAATCGGTGCGTCAATCGTTCCTTCTTGTTCTATCATCTCACCATGAACGAGCGCTTCATACGTTCTTTTCACAGCTTTTTGTTGATGCTGTTTCGATAAAAGATGATGTACGAAACGATTTTTTGCAATAAGCATAAGCCCTGAAGTATCACGATCTAACCTTGTTACGATGTGCACCGTACTTGCAAGATGCTGCTTATCATAATGAGATAAAAGCGCATTCGCAACACTTCCTGCCGGATGTTCTCTAGACGGAATCGTTGACATGTTCGCCTCTTTGTTTATGACAAGAACCGCATCATCTTCATATACAATGCATAAAGGGATATCTTCTGCAATCATCCCTTCACTTCTTTCCTCCACTGGAAAAAAGACACGTATTTCCTCACCAGCTTGCAACTGATGACGAACGCTCGCATGCTGACCATTTACTTCAATAGCTCCGCCGTGAAACTTTATATCCGTTAATGCGGCTTTAGAAATCCCTTTCGTTTTTAAAAATTCTCTAACTAAAGTTCCCTCTTCGGCCGATTCTATATCCCATTTCAATGTAAATCTGTTCAAATATATAAACCCTTTCTATTTATCTGCAACAAACGAGTCACGAACCCGTTTCCAGAACGGGAATGGACGGAAACGAACAAATCGTACTTTTTCATTTGCAACGCGATACTGAATTGATTTCACATCTTGATGAACCATTGTTAAATGGTCCACCGTAATTTGTAAGTTCATTCCTGCAGCTGGCTTCAACACACATGTATGATGTTTCGGCAGTACGAGAGGCGAACCTACCGTACGAAACACACGGTTATTAATAGATGCCATTTCTGCAATTTGAATCGCTTCAATAGATGGGTGAATAATTGCTCCACCAAGCGCCTTATTATACGCAGTACTTCCCGAAGGAGTAGAAATACAAAGGCCATCACCACGGAACGTTTCAAAGTACTCTCCGCGTATTTCCACTTCTGTGACTAATGTACCTTCTGCACTTTTCACAGTCGCTTCATTCATCGCTAAATACTGCGACTCTTTACTCCCATTCACATAGCGAATTATCACTTCTAAAAGCGGATATTCCACCACTTGGAATGGTGTTTTAGCAATTGCAATTACTAATTTCTCTACTTCTGTCGGTAACCAATCTGCATAGAAACCTAAATGACCTGTATGTACACCAACAAATGCCGTTTCAGCCAATCGATTATTATAACGATGAAACGCATATAAAAGCGTTCCATCTCCCCCAACAGAAATTACAATATCGGGTTCCTTTTCATCCATTATAAATCCGAAATCTAGCAAGTATTCTTTCATCGTGCTTGCCAGTGCATCTGATGATTGATCTCCCTTTGACATAATTGTAAATTTCATCGCCCAACACCCTTTAGTTTATGATTCGGAATCTTTCGTTTCTTGCTTTCTTGAAAAAGCTTTCTGCGCTTCTTGAATTTCAAGACGGATAGAAGACATTTCTTCATCTAATAAAAATGCTGCTTCCGCTGCACGTTGCAAGCGTATTTTTATATCTTCAGGAAAACGTCCACTATATTTATAATTTAAAGAATGCTCAATTGTTGCCCAAAAGTTCATTGCTAGCGTGCGTATTTGGATTTCTACCAATACTTTTTTTTCACCCTGAATCGTTTGAACTGGGTAACTAATGACAACGTGATAAGAACGATAACCACTATCTTTCTTTTGCGTAACATAATCACGTTCTTCCACAATTTCAAAGTCATTTCGTTTTCGAAGATATTCTACAACAGGCTTAATCTCATCAACAAATTGACACATCATACGAAGGCCTGCGATATCTTGCATATCTTCTCTTAGCCGGTCTAGCGGTACATTTCTCTTCTCCGCTTTATCAATAATACTTGCAACCGACTTTACCCTTCCTGTTACAAACTCAATTGGAGAATGCTCTGTTAACATTGCAAATTGAGTACGCATTCCTTTTAGTTTCACTTTCAGCTCTGCCACCGCTTGGTGGTAAGGTGCTAAAAATTCTTCCCAATTTCGATTCATTTCAACCACCACCAAAATCAATCCATTTGCTTATAGAAATACTTTTTCTACAGCAGTTACTAGTTCTTCTCCGTAATTTGCATTACCTTCAATATTTTCAACTAAATACTCTACTTCTTCTTTTAATCCTTCTAATTCTATTTCAATGTCATTTACGCGAACGAACATAACCGCATCGTTATTCATCGCTTCATGCATTGCTTCCCAGCATGTGTGCGGAATACTTACATAAATGAAAGATGATTCATTTTCTAAGATATATAAAAATGATAAATTGTCTGAGTCTACAAGTACGTGATTACGTGCACTTAACTCCTTTACCTCTATTTCACTATTTTCCGCACAAAAAATAAGAGCATTCTCTCTCTTTTCTACGCTCTTAACTTGGATTTTATTTTGCATGCTCTAACTCCTCCATCTCAACTTCCTGTCGTACTTAACAGTATTATTGTATCATAACATGGACGCAAACAAATAAAACATTGAACCAAATTTGTGAAAAAGCGATAATGTGTAAAGAATTATTTTTCAAAAGGAGCGCATACAATGACACAAGAAATTGAAATTGAATTTAAAAATATTGTTACAGAAGAAGAATTCGGTACATTATGTAAATCATTCTCTATTGAAGTATTTACGAAACAGGTGAATCATTACTTTGAAACACCGAACTTCTCGTTAAAAGAAGCTGGCTCTGCACTTCGTATTCGTCATAAAGGAGAAACTTATACATTAACATTGAAACAACCTGCAGAAGTCGGCTTGTTAGAAACACATCAAGTCGTAACAGCAGAAGAAGCAAACATGATGATGGAAACAAACGTAATCATTCAAGGGGCTGTAATGGATCAACTACACAAATTACAAATTCCTGTTTCTGCTTTAACTTATATGGGTAGTTTAACAACTGAAAGAGCCGAAACGTTATTTGAAGGCGGAACGCTTGTCTTTGACCATAGTTTCTATTACAATCACGATGATTATGAAATTGAATTTGAAGTGCAAGATGAAGAAACAGGCAAAGCCGCATTTATGCATTTATTAAAGCAATACGACATACCAATCCGTCATACAAATAATAAAGTAAAACGCTTTTTCCTTGCCAAACAAAACAAAGCACGCTAAAGTGAAAATTCCACTAGTGAATACATTCTACTAGTGGATACATCTCACTTTTGAAAAGGAAAAGATTTTTTTACATCTGTAGAATAAGCAAAGAGCGTTATGAAGGCTATTTATTTGCCCTCCCTAACATTCCATTGCTACAATAGATATACATTTCATGGAAAAAGGAGTTTATAAAGGATGAGCAAGCAACCGATGACACCATTTGAAGCAATTGGCGGTGAACAATGCATTGCAATATTAGTAGATACATTTTATTCCTATGTCAGTAAGCACCCTGACCTATCTCCCATCTTCCCGGATGATTTAACAGAAACCGCTAGGAAGCAGAAACAATTTTTAACACAATATTTAGGTGGTCCTAATTTGTACACTGAAGAACATGGTCATCCTATGTTAAGAGCACGCCATCTCCCGTTTGAGATTACGCCAAAACGAGCAGAGGCTTGGCTATCATGTATGGAACAAGCAATGGATGACACAGGAGTGCACGGTCATATAAGAGAGTTCGTTTTTGAACGTTTAGCATTAACTGCTCAGCATATGGTTAATACTCCAAACGAAACAGGTGAAATATAATGGATAAACAGGAAGCAAAGCATATCAATATGCCATCTCCTTCCTCATGTGAACATAAGTCTGTAGAAGCATATTTATTTATTGATCCACTTTGTAAAGATTGCTGGGAAATTGAACCTTTTATTATTAAACTATGGCTTGAATATGGGAAATACTTCTCGATTCGTCATATCGTAACAGGAAAAGTGGACGGAACGAACGCTTCCTCACACAAATGGAATAAACCTGCTAATATTCGATTTGTGTGGGAAAAGACAACAAGTTTACAAGGTTTTTCATGTGATGGAAAGGTACATATGCAAGAGGCATCGTCAACACCATATTTAGTTTCGATGGCAATTAAGGCTGCGGAGTTGCAAGGCCGAAAAGCAGGTTCGAAGTTTTTGCGAAAACTCCAAGAATACATTTTCCTTGAAAATGTATCAAATCCTAACTGCGAATTATTACTTGCATGCGCAAAAGATAGCGATATTGATGTAGAAGAATTTAAAAAAGACCTATATTCAGCTAGCGCAAAAAAGGCTTTCCAATGTGACTTGAAATTCACAAATGAGATGCATATTACAGAAATACCTTCTCTCGTATTTTTTCATGCGAATTCAGATGAAGAAGGTATTAAAATCGCTGGAACGTATTCCTATGACGTATACGTACAATTATTAAAAGAACTTGTAAAATGTGAAATTGAGCCAGAACCATTACCACCTTTAGAGGTATTACTAGAAGCAACGCAATTTATATCTTCAAAAGAAGTAGCATTTATATATGACTGCTCGCAGCAAGAAATCGAGCGTGAACTAAAAAAATTACAACTGAAACGAAAAGTACAAATGATTGACGTAAAATGTGAGCGTTATTGGAAATGGATAGCAAAAGAAAAAGACCTGGTGTAAACACCAGGTCTTCTTCTTTACGGCTTATAAAAATATTAAAGGGGATGGGAGAAATTTTCACGTTCAAACAAAGGGGTATATGTTTGTATGTGAATTCGTTCACGCTTATTATATTACAAGATTCGACGTCAGATGACAACCCCTTTTGTCGAATTTCACACTTTTGTCACATTCTAAACGTTTTCATTTTTGAATAAGCTATAAAAAAGCTATTTTGGAGGTGTTTTGTATGAAAAAAACGTATATTTTACTTATCATTCTAGCTGTCATCGTTTCTTTTTTCTTGTACATCCTCTCTCTACTACAAGCTTTTCCTAAAATTATTGCCTTCCCTCTTTTATTTGGAGTCATTGTCATCGCTCTCTCTTATTTCAACCATAAAAAACGATTTAAAGGGTTTTAATGAACTGTAAAACTGCCTTCTAATTTAGAAAAAAGAAGACCATTCGCTTTATTTTTTCGACAAATATCGACAAAATAATATCAAGAAAAAGACGAGGCAAATTCCTCGTCTTTTCTATTACTTCTCTTCAAATAATAATGCTTCTAATTCATTTAATTTCTCTTCAAATACTTGCAATGCTTCTTTTACTGGTTCTGGAGATGCCATATCTACCCCAGCTTTTTTCAGCACTTCAATTGGGTAATCTGAGCTTCCTGCTTTTAAGAACTCATTAATGTAACGTTCTACTGCTGGTTGCCCTTCTTCTAAAATTTGTTTAGATAGAGCCGTCGCTGCACTAAAGCCTGTTGCGTATTGGTATACGTAATAGTTGTAGTAGAAGTGCGGAATACGAGACCACTCTAAACCAATTTCTTCATCGATTACTAAAGCATCACCGAAATATTTCTTATTTAAATCATAGTAAATCTCTGTTAACATGTCTGGCGTAACCGCATGTCCCTCTTGTACTTTCTTATGAACAATATGCTCAAACTCTGCAAACATCGTTTGACGGAATACAGTACCACGGAATCCTTCTAAATAATGATTTAATAAGTATAGACGCTCTTTCTTATCTTCTGTCGTTTTTAATAAATAATCGTTTAGAAGCGCTTCATTACAAGTTGATGCTACTTCCGCAACGAAGATTGAATAGTCACCGTATACGTGCGGTTGCGTTTTTCTTGTGTAGTAACTATGCACCGAATGACCAAACTCATGAGCAAGTGTAAATAAATTATTTACATCATCATGCCAGTTCATTAAAATATACGGATTTGTTCCATATGCACCAGATGAATATGCTCCGCTTCGTTTTCCTTTATTCTCATACACATCTACCCAGCGATTTTCATATGCTTCTTTTAAAATATCAACATACTCATCACCAAGCACATTTAAAGACTTTAATAACATGTCTTGTGCTTCTTCATACTTCACGTTCATTTTCACTTCTGGTACAAGTGGTGTATATAAATCATACATATGAAGCTCATCAAGCCCTAGTGCACGCTTACGAATATCAATGTAACGATGTAGCAAGTGTAAATTATCATTTACAGATTCAACAAGTTGATCATACACCGCTTCAGGAATATTATTATTACTTAATGCAGCTTGACGTGCAGAATCGTATTTGCGAACTCGGGCATTGAAATTATTACGTTTCACAGCTCCGCTTAATGTACTTGCAAATGTGTTCTTATATTTTTTGTACGTTTCATATACAGCTTTGAACGCATCTTCGCGTACACGACGATCATCACTTTCTAAAAACTGAATGTAACGACCATGTGTAATTTCTATTTCTTCTCCATCCTCGCCTTTAATAGATGGGAATTTCAAATCCGCATTATTCAACATACCAAAGGTATTACTTGACGCACTCATTACTTCAGATGCTTCTGCTAATAAAGCTTCTTCCGCTTCAGATAATACGTGAGGGCGTTGACGCGTAATCTCTTCTAACGCATGCTCATATACACTTAAGTCTCTATTTTCTTTCAAGAATGTTTGCAGTGTATCTTCTGAAATCGATAAAATTTCAGGCACAATATATGCTGTGCTACTAGATACTTGTGAATATAAATTTGTTGCGCGGTCATTTAATGCTTGATACACAGAGTTTGTTGTATCTTGATCGTAACGCATATGTGCATATGTATATAACTTACCTAATCGCATTGAAATTTCATCTTCATATTGCAATGCTTCAAGTAAATTGTTCGCAGAGTCACCAAGTTTCCCTTTAAATTCAGTTAACTTCGGTAATAGCTCTTTAATAGCTTGGAATTCTTTTTCCCATTCTGCATCTGTTTGGAAAATATCTTCTAATCGCCACGTACTTGATTCTTCAATCTCGTTGCGATCCGGTAATGTTTTTGCTGTGTTTTGTTCAGACATCCTTTAAGCCCTCCTTTAAATATCTCTACTTACATACAATTCGATTTTTCTTATGTAATTCCTTCACGATCAGTCTTTATTATATCCCCTTTTCCTTCTCTCATGTTGTACTTTGCCTCAAATAAAGATAAGGCATACGCTAAGCAAATTGCATCATATTTTATAACTTCCTCTTCAGTTTTTAACATAGCTATCCCCCTTATTTTCCGGTATTTATAAGTCCCTACTTTACGTAATACACCTGCATAACATAAAAATGTCATATACTCAGTAACTGCTACTTTCCATATATTTGGTGAAAAGTACGGGAGCATCCGCCTTTTCGTATACTTTTTCACATAGCTACACGCATACTCGAGGGAAATACACTCCCCTACTGCAAGCTTACCTATACACTTCATATATAGAAAAGCTTGCCATATAAATGGATTTGTTTGAAAAGCGAATGAGGACGGGAGCGGCACACCAATTTCAGAAGGGAAATTTGCTGGGGTACATTTACATTGATACAAGAGGCGTAATAGTGACTTATGATTATAATTCCAAATAGGCAACGCATTTTTTCGAAAATAGTCCTTTCGCTGCTTCCATTCTCGGTCTAATATTTCTTTTTTGAATGGAACAGGAGAAAAGAGCATTTCAAAAGTAGTCGTTTCAGTTGGTAAATATATAATATGTGAGAAAGAGACGCTTGTAGAAAACAAAGTGAGAAACGCGCACCTCATAAATGATTTTTGTTTCGAACAGAAGAAAATAAGAAGTGGCTGAGGATAAGATTGTAAGGAGAAAGCCATAAGAGAGGAGAATTTCATCCAATATGCAGAGTGCTTTTTCAATTGATTTCCACCAATGATCCAAATGACCTGTATACCAGCTCGCCAATACGAATAGGTTCGTTTGTACAGCTGTTCTATAGAGAGATTTGCGCATTGGTATTCAATCGCAATTTTTCTCCCTGCTCTCTCTATGAAAATATCTGGTCGTTGCTGAATCTCTGGCAAATAATGCTCTATATCTACATGAAAATTTTGATGTTTGAACCATCTATATAGTAATTCTTTACCGTGCCTATGATACATAGATTCTGCTTCATAAAAGGCAAGGCACGCATCCATTTTTTTATGAGCAAAATGCCAGCTTTTTTGCTTCCCTAATTTCATTTGCACTTCCTTCCCGCAAGCTACACAAAAGAAACTTTCCCTTTTACGCATACGGTGTAAAAGCTCTTCATCATGATGATAGAGTAGATGAATTTTTTCTCCGTTTTCTCTTTTGGCGATAAACATCGTAATCACACCCTTTCAGCTCCTTATATTCTACAATTTATTACAAATTCCTTTTAAAAAAGAGATGTCCCAATTTCGGACATCTCTTTTTATAATAAAGGCGATAATAATCGATACGTTGATTCAACAATTCGTCTATGAAGACGCCTTTTATGAAAACGATCAACATGAATTTCACTGGATTCTTCTATATCCTCTTTAAAATCTTGAACAAGTTTTCGAATGCTATCTGTATCATATAAAAAAGCATTTACTTCAAAGTTCAAATGAAAACTTCTCATATCCATATTAGCTGTCCCGATTGAAGCTAAATCAGAATCGACAATAACAACTTTACTATGAAGAAAACCTTTTTCATATTCATATATCTTTACCCCTGCATCTAAAAGCTCTGGGAAGTACGATCTCGATGCATAAAAGACAGTGCGCTTATCAGGCTTACTCGGCATTAACAAACGAACATCAATACCAGCAAGCGCAGCTACCTTTAAAGCGGATAAAATATCATCATCCGGAATGAAATACGGCGTCGCAATCCAAATGGATTTCCGCGCGGAAGCAATCATAGCAAAGTATAAATGTTTAATTGTTTCCCATTTATTATCCGGTCCACCTGCAACGAGCTGCACGCCTCCCCAATGATCTCCCTCAACTGCTTTCGCTTGTAAATATTCAGGGGCGAGCACAGCCTCACCAGTCATATAAAACCAATCTTGAAGGAAAATAAGTTGCAAGCTTTGAACAGCTTCACCACGCAAATATAAATGTGTGTCTCGCCAAAAGCCGAAATACTTATCCTTTCCTAAATATTCATCACCAATATTTAATCCACCTACAAATCCTTCATTTCCATCGATAATTACGATTTTTCGGTGATTTCGGTAATTAATCTTATCGTTTAAAATCGGAAAGCGCACAGGAAAGAACGGAATCATTTCGACACCTGCATCGTTTAATTCTTCAATATACGAATTCGATAATCTAAAACTTCCAACCGCATCATATAAAAAACGAACGACTACGCCTTCTTTTGATTTTTGTATTAAAATATCTTTAATTTCGGTTCCAAGCTTATCATCACGTACAATGTAATATTCCATATGAATGTGATGTTTCGCCCGTTTTAATCCATCTAAAATAGCCTGAAACGTTTCATCTCCATTTGTTAATGTTCTCGTTTCAGTTTGAAATGAAATATTTAAAGCGCCTAAACGATCCGCTAAACGAAATAACAGCTCTTGATGCTTATGATTGCGCAAAATTCGTTCCTCGTAATCTTCATGCCCCTTATATTGTAAAAACGCTTGTTCATCGAGCAACGCCTTCTTTTGGAACATTCTCTTCCTCCGAAAGTTCTGTCCGAATAATAAATAAGCGAAGAATCCAAACACCGGAAAAATCCCTAACACAATGAGCCATGTAAGTGTTTTAGACGGATGACGGTTCTCTAGGAAAATAACGCAGCCAATTAAAAATGCAGATACCGTAAATAAAATACTAATAATACCTAAAATCGAAACATCTTTTATTCCGATTACATCCGAATAAAATGCTACGTCAATAAACATACGTAACGAAACAAATAATGCGAACAATAGTAAAACAAAGAAAATCAACTTTAACGTATTTTTCATCTCTTACCTCCTTACTAAGAAAGCTTTCCTATTCTTCATATAAAAAGCCGATTTCATACTACAGAAATCGGCCTACGTTTTAGCAGGAAAATTATTGCGAATTGTTTCAAGTGCATGCTCTTTCACAATTTGTTTTCCATACTCACTTACACGATGAATTGTTAAAGTTGATTCTTCTCCGTATTCTAAAACAATACTTAAAATACGATCAATTTCTTCCTCATCATGTAGCACTTCATCGAATTCCACATATACATAATAGCGGTTCTCAAATGAATACAGCTCATCTTTTATATCTTCAAAGATAAGACGGTGGCTTAATGATATGACATCTTCAAAATCATTAAACTTAATTAAAAAGCCAAACGTACCATCTTCGTTAAAGTTTGTGCCTGCTTGTTCTTCTACCTCTTCCACTAATTCTTGCTGGAATAATGATTCAATGCCTTCATCTAACGGAATGTCTATAATTTTATCTACACCTATAGGTAGTTCTAACTTTTGTCCATCCTTTGAAAGCTCTGCTTTCGTTACAAGTACTTCAATCCCTTTATCGACTGCTTGCACTTGAATCCATAACGGTCCATCAATAAAGAAATCGTCATGATCACGAGCTTCGTCCATCATTTCCCAAAAGAGCTCTTCGCTTCTTTCGCGGTCGTACCAAATCTCCTCACGATTAAAGCCTCTGTCCTCTATATCAATGTACGTAATAAAAAATTTCATCGTATGGTCATTAATTCTTTCAATATCCAAAATACAACTCTCCCTTCCTGCTTAGAATTGTTATGAAGGGATTCCCCACTCATATGACAAATCAATAGATTCTTGTACTCTCATTTTATGATAAGATTCTCCAGAATGGAAATAAAATCGATTTATTTTACAAAAATAGTTATATGCCTATCTTCATTCGATGGTCTACATAAATATATCATTATAGCGATTTCTCACTCATAAAAAATTTGGACATACATTTCCACCTTCCCCCGTACACTGTACTAAAGTGAAACTTTTATTTGAGAAGATGATGTAGTCTCTCACTTCACCACATACATATAGTTCGCTTATTAAAACATCATAAATGGAGGCAGACGAATGGACTTAGAGTTTTTAACATCTGTACTAATGATTGTCGGTATCGATGTTGTATTAGGTGGTGACAACGCAATTGTCATCGCACTTGCTAGCCGAAATTTACCTGAATCAAAACGAAATAAAGCCATTTTGATCGGTACTCTTTTAGCAATCGTACTAAGGATTGTCCTTACTATACTAGCTGTCTATTTACTCGACATTCCATTTCTGCAACTGATCGGCGGGATTTTACTTACATTAATTGCAGTAAATTTACTAACTGATAATAGCAACGATCTTTCTTCTATTCAAGGAAAAACAACTTTATTTCAAGCTGTGCGTACAATTGTATTCGCGGACCTTGTTATGGGATTTGACAACGTTATTGCCATTGCAGGGGCAGCTCACGGAAGGTTTTTACTTGTAATAATCGGCTTACTCATTTCTATCCCGATTATTATTTGGGGCAGCAAACTTATTTTAATACTTATGGAACGCTTTCCATTCCTCATTTATTGCGGGGCGGCAATTCTCGCTTATACAGCAGGAAAAATGGTCACACATGAAGACAGACTTGCAACTTTTTTTCATAACAACCCAAGTTTCACTGCAAGCATTCCTTACTTATTTATTTTCACCATTTTATGCATCGGTACTATCGTTCAACAAGTTCGATTACGGAATGTGAAACATTAAAAAAAACCTTCTACTATATAATAAGTAGAAGGTTTTCATATTATTATAATTAATTTACAAGACGCTGTGCTTCACGTAATTGGAATGTTCTTACTGTACGTGGTAAGAAACGGCGGATTTCGTCTTCATTGTAACCTACTTGAAGGCGTTTCTCGTCAATCATAATTGGACGACGTAAAATCCCTGGATAGTCACGAATCATCTTATATAAATCTTGAAGTGGTAAAGACTCTAAGTTTACATTTAATTCTTGGAAAACTTTCGAACGAGTAGAAATAATCTCATCCGTTCCGCTTTCTGTCATACGTAAAATCTCTTTAATTTCCTCAATCGTTAATGGATCTGAGAAAATATTACGTTCTGTATAAGGAATATGATTTTCCTCTAGCCATAATTTCGCCTTTCTACAAGACGTACAGCTTGGAGAACTATATAATGTTACCATACAAAGCTCACTCTCCTTAAAGAGTACAAATTCTGTACTAATTACAGTTTAAATTTCTAAATTCAGCAATTTTTTGCGATACCTTGTCTTATAATAAAGTGCAAAAAATCGCATTTCATGTAAGCAACAACTTTTAGCAAACAACAATTACTTTTAATAAGTAACTTCTATAATCATTATACAATAGATTTTGCAAGAAATATACAGTAAATTTCCTTCTAATTGAGAAAACTCTTCCGTGTATTCCACTGCTATGTAACATGACTACACTCATTTCAGCTGTTCTTTAACAATAATACCCAACCCTATTAACGCTTGCTTTTCATAGATTTTTCATATGATTTATAGTTATTTTCCCATAATCTTTTCTGTGAAAAAGAGAACGTTTTCTTACCTTTTCTTGATAAATCAATTATGAAATGTAAGACTATACAAGTGAGAATCAACAAGAACATTTGTTCTTATTTTAACAAACATTCTCATTCATGTCCATATGATTTGGAAAATAAACTAAATATTTTTCTGACATTTCTTTCTTTTTTATCTTTTATCTCATACAATAAAAATACAGACAGGCAAAGGGGGAATTTGCAAATGATTGCTTTTTTTATTGATTTTGTCACTGTTGCTGCCCTCATCATCGGAATAACAGCATTGATTGGTGTCATTACAAATAGCATTGGTGAAAAACTCTTTGGCGGAAAAGAAAAGATGAAGTTTGTTAATAAAAGTTTGGATGTACAATCTGGCTGGAACGAGGTCGGCGGGAAAGGTATTTATAAGAAACGTACGTATTAAAAAAAGCAGGCGGTTAGCCTGCTTTTTTTATTTTTCTACGGATGCCCACTTAAAGCTTAATTCGCCGCCATATTTGTGGATATAGACATCTTTAATTGTTTCTCTTTCTAATATAGATCTACCGCGTTGGAATACTGGTGCAATTGCTGCATCCTCAAATAAGATTTTTTCCGCTTTTAACAGGTCATTCCAACGTCCTTTTACATCTGAACCCTCTTGCTTTGCCTTTTTAATTAGGCCATCATACTGGGCATTAGAATAACTCATTTTATTTTGTGAACCATCTGTTATAAACATATCAAGGAATGTGATTGCATCAGGGAAATCAGGTCCCCATCCAGTAAATGAAATATCAAATTGTCCACTATCTTCTAGTTTTAATTTTTGTGCAAATGGTTGCATTTTAATTGTTACTGTTAGACCTGGTAAATTCTTTTCTAATTCTCCCTTTACATACTCACCAATTTTCTTAGATTCTTCATTATCAAAGTTTAAAAATTCTAGTTCTATTTTATCCTTACCTAATTCTTTCTTTCCTGCCTCCCAGAATTTTTTAGCTTCCTTCACATCTACTTTTGAAAGTTTTCCATTTTCTTTTCTGAAATCCTGCTTATCTGGTCCCTTAACAAAATCAGATGGTACTAAACCGTAAGCTCCCTTAGAACCGTTGTTTAAAATAACTTCACCAATACCATCTCGATCGTATGCACTAGAAATAGCCTTACGAATATTTTTGTTAGCTAAAGCTGGATTTTTTTGATTAAAACGTAAGAAGAATACAGTTGGATCATTAATTGTTTTAAAATCTTTTTGCCCTTTATACTTATCAACTAATTCCGCTGATAAACCGACTCTGTCAATCGCATTCGTATTATACAAATTAACAGCTGCTCCTGTATCTTTTACAACATTAAAATTAACTTCTTCTAATTTCACTTCTTTTTGATCCCAATAGCTTGGATTTTTCTTTAATTGGAAACTTTGTTCATGTTTCCATTCATTTAATACAAATGGACCGTTATACAAAGTTGTATTTGCTTCCAAGCCAAATTTTTCTCCCTGTTCTTTCATATACTTCTCATTTAATGGGAAAAATAGTGGGTACACCGTTAAATCAAGAAAATATGGAACTGGATTATCCAATTCAACTTCAAATGTATGGTCATCTATCGCTTTTACACCTAATTGATCCGGTGATAGCTCTCTTTTATTAATTTTCTCTGCATTTTTCACATCTAGCATAATATATCCTGATTTCGCAGCCGTATCAGGGTTAACAGCTCTTTGCCATGCATATACAAAATCTTTTGCTGTTACAGGATCACCATTCGACCATTTAGCGTCTTCACGTAATTTAAATGTATATTTTTTACCATCTTCAGATTTCGTATGGGATTTCGCTACACCCGGAACTAACTTATCGCCTTTCCCAAGTCGATATAGCCCTTCCATTGTATTATTCATAACTTTTGAAGAAGCAGCATCCGAGGCAAGTGTTGTATCCATTGTCGGAATTTCAGACACTTCTGTTAGATTAATAACTTGCTTCGCACCGCTTTTCCCGCTATCCCCTTTTGCGTTCGCTTGCGGTTCATCTTTTTGATAGCTACATGCCCCTAACATCATGCTCATCGCTACTGTTGATACTACAAATACTGGCATCTTTTTTTTCATACTTCCACCCTCCACAAAAATGTTAGCCCTTTCATTTTCAAACAAATAGAAATATATATATGTTCTAACAATTCATATTATACACACAAATATATTTTTTGTATATTTATATTTCTATTTCATTAAAATTTTCTATTAAAAAATAAACCTTTGTAAACGTTTCATATTGCTGATTATCCTTACTAACGTGTTGAAAATAATTATTTTTATATTTTTCTAAATTATCAGAGAAAAATAAATTTTATATTTTATAATACTTCCTGCATAATTATCCTTCTCTTTTTATCATAAAATAGCGCCCCCTTCATAATAAAGATATGTAGGTTAAAATGAGTGCAAAGGATAAGAAAGTATGTTACGATACACTTTGCTAAAAATAGATATCGGTAAAGAGGGGACGGACATGACAGCAATTCAGGCAAAAAACGGGCCGACAGAGAAATTAAGTTTATTCTTATTAACATGGCCTATTTTTCTAGAAGTTTTTCTATTTATGTTAATGGGGATCGCTGATACTTTCATGTTAAGTGCATTATCAGACGATGCTGTATCCGGGGTTGGTGCAGCGAATCAATACCTCCATATCGCTATTTTGGTACTAGAAGTCATCGGGAACGGCGCAGCTATCGTCGTATCTCAATACCTCGGTTCCAAACGTTTTATGGAAGCATCTAAAATATCAGCTTTAGCCGTCACATTAAATTTAGTGGTCGGACTCGTTATAAGCGCTGGTTTTCTTTTATTTTCAAAACATATGATGATGGCAATGAACTTACAAGGCGATGTACTCATGTATGCGCAAAGCTATTTATCCATCGTCGGAGGGGCTATTTTCCTTCAGGCTATTATTAATTCATTAGCCGCAATTATCCGCGTACATGGCTTCACAAAGCAAGCGATGTTTATTTCACTTGGAATGAACATTATTCATATCGCTGGAAACTACGTACTTATTTTCGGGAAATTTGGTTTCCCAGAGCTCGGTGTACAAGGGGCTGCCATTTCTTCTGCTGTCAGCAGATTAATCGCACTTATCGTTTTCTTCTGGTTACTGTACCGCGTTATGGAATACCGTGTGAAATTACAATATTACTTCACCTTATCAAAAGAATACATCGGAAAAATTTTAAAGATCGGGATTCCATCTGCATTTGAGCAGGTTATGTATCAAGCTTGCCAAATTGTCTTCTTATACTATGCAACATACTTAGGAACGGAATCATTAGCGGCTAGACAATACGCTACGAACATTTCTATGTTCACTTATTTATTCGCTATTGCAATCGGTATGGGAACAGCCATTATTATCGGGCGCCTCGTTGGCGGTGGCGAAAAAGACGAAGCGTATGAACGAGTATGGAAAAGTGTAAAATGGGCAATTGGTGTCACTTTATGTATGGTCGCTCTCGTTATTACGTTCCGCACACAATTAATGGGACTATTTACAGATAATCCGCACATTATCGCGTTAGGTGCAAGCGTTCTTTTATTAAGTGTACTACTTGAAACAGGGCGTACGATGAACATCGTCATTATCAATTCACTTCGCGCAGCTGGCGATGCAAAGTACCCAGTTTTAATCGGCGCATTCTCCATGGTATTAATGAGCTTACCGCTCGGTTACTTTTTCGCCTTCCATTTAGACATGGGGCTCGTTGGTATTTGGTTAGCAATTGCTATTGATGAATGGACACGTGCGATTATTATGTTCTTCCGCTGGAAAAGTAGAGCCTGGGAGCGTTATGCACTTGTTAAACCTGAAGAACAAGAGGAGATTGTTTCTATTCCGGCACAGTAATACTCATTGAATCAAATGCATGTATTCACTTACAAACAAATGTTAACAATAAAACTGTTTATATAGTAGAAAAACAGCCAATCTTCCATAACGGAATGAACTGACCCCATAAAGTTAGACAGGTCGTTTCATTAGGCAGCCTTTAGGGCATGAGTTCGATATTGTACCGGAC
>NZ_MAOE01000003.1 GCF_001884185.1 Bacillus albus | reverse complement strand
ATTTTAGGAGTGGACTTAGGTCTCAAAGTTCCTGCAGTGGCCATCACAAACGATGATAAGGTTCGTTTCTTCGGAAACGGTAGACAAAATAAATATATGAAACGTAAGTTTCGTAGTATTCGCAAAAAGTTAGGAGAAGCCAAGAAATTGAATGCCCTTCGGCAACTTGATGATAAAGAACAAAGATGGATGCAAGACCAAGACCACAAAGTGAGTCGTGAAATCGTTGATTTCGCAACGAATAATAATATCTCTGTCATTCGATTAGAGCAACTAACGAACATTAGACAGACGGCACGAACAAGCCGTAAAAACGAAAGAAATCTACACACTTGGTCATTCTTTCGTCTAGCGAAATTCATCGAGTACAAAGCGAAATTAGTTGGTATAAAGACCGAATATGTGAACCCTTCTTATACAAGTCAAACATGTCCGAAGTGTTCTGAAAAGAACAAAGCACAAGATAGAAAATATAAGTGCCAATGTGGATTTGAGAAGCACCGTGATATCGTTGGGGCGATGAACATTCGCTACGCAACTGTGATTGATGGTAATAGTCAATCAGCCTAAGAACCTATATGGTCTGTCTTAGGAGGGGTGATGGCACACCCTCATCTTGAAGGCTGTTCAAAACAGAAATGAACTGCGAACGGTTAGTCATTCAAGAATCCCATCCGTTACACCGTAAGGTGTAGGACTTGCGGCTTTAGCCGTGGGAGTGTCAA
>NZ_MAOE01000002.1 GCF_001884185.1 Bacillus albus | reverse complement strand
GGTTGCTCCGGTTGCTCCGGTTGCTCCGGTTGCTCCCGTTATTCCTGTCGCTCCCGTTGGACCCGTTGCTCCTGTTACTCCCGTCGCTCCTGTTACCCCTGTCGCTCCCGTTGGACCTGTTACTCCGGTTGCTCCTGTTGGACCCGTTACTCCGGTTGCTCCCGTCGGACCCGTTGTCCCTAGCTTAGGAACTGTCCCATCGCAACTAAAACAACACGAATCAACATGTACACCATTTTGATTATTACACTCACAATACCCATTTATATTATTGCGCCATGAAGACATGTTGATCCCTTCCTTCAAATTCAATCTTTTAAGTATAAACAACAAATAAAAAAACACCTATCAAATAACACAGAACAACTTTACTCCGTACATTCTAATAATTATTACATGCGATTCTTACCCCTTTTGCTTGTACTTTCGCCTCTCTAGTTAAATGAAATTCCTTTTCTAAATTCTTCATACACATATGGATTTTAACTTTACATAGCAATATCTGTATAATTAATTATTTTTCATCAAAATTTTAAGAAGATAATTACGAATAAAAACTTATTTCGAGCAAAAGATAAAGAAATTTCTTAGTATTTTCACGGTTGTTCTTCTATTCGCTGTTGAATGTGGACAGCAAAAAGAGGAGAAAAAGGTAAAAACGACAGACAATACAAAGCAGGCTATAACAATTAAATATGCTGAAGGGGAAACAAAATTTGATAAACCAGCGAAAAAATTCGTTGTACTTGGAGCGCCTTATTTCTTAGGGGTGATAGGGAAGCATAGGAAGAAAATTAATTAAAAGACGGCTGCATATATATGAAGCCGTCTTTTCCTATTATGGTATAAAATTAATATAAGCTTTGTATATAAAATATATAACAAGTGAATACATGATTATATTAAACACACTTCGTTTTAAAGTTAACTGTCTCTTTAACTTCTTATCTTGTAACCTTAATTCTATTCCGCTTGCTATTTTCAGCCCACCTATTATTTGAAATAGCTCTCTGTAATCATCAGCATTTCCTAACAATATATATTCTTTATTATTTTTATACTTTATATAAAGAAATTCACTTCCACCTTTACGATCTAATATTGTTTTCATAGAAGCTATTTCATTTAATAAACATACTTTTAAATCGACGTCATTATAATAACGATCAACAAAAAACACGTACAATCGTTCATTTGTAACGATTAGCATATTATTAATACCGAAATTCATCGCAAGAACGCCTACCCCTAAGCTCATCGCTGTTCCTGTCTGCCAATTTTTCACGCGAGGATTTTCAGCAAACATACTATATAAAACCTCTTCACTTCTCTGTAACCCTTCTTGTACAACCTCATGACACCGTTTCATTAAAATATTTTTTGTTACAACTTCTTTTGTACGATTTATTTTCTTTTTATCTATTCTTTCACCATTTATATCGTCATCTACAAAATCATCACTATACTGCAAATTATTTAATTCCTGAATTAATTTTTCTTTATTCATCTCTATTCCCTCCCAACATCTCCTTCAATTTCTTTCTCCCTCTTGAAAGCCTACTATACACCGTATCTCTTGTCATACCGAATTCAAGCGCTATTTCTTGTACACTATATTCATCTAAATACCTTTTTATAAAAATTTTCTTATCTTCTTCATTCAATTCATTAATTAAAACGTAAAAATTATAATCACGCTCTTCTTTTATTAGTTCAATATTTTTTCCTTCTTCATATATCTCTTGCTGAAACTCTTGTAATTGGTAAACCTTATTACTTTTTCGTTTATAGTCAATGGCTTTAAACTTCGCAACAGATATAAGCCAATTTCTAAACTTCCCACGATTTTCATCATAACTACTAATGTTGTACCAAACGATTAATAAAATATCATCAACACATTCATCCACTAACACCTTACTATGCGCCGTATCTAAAACACTATGAACTACCCTATAAATTAAATCTCCATATCGATCAATTGCTGTATGTAATGCTAACATATCTTGTTTTCGAAGACCTTCTACTATTTCTATATCTTTCACCCTGATCACCACTCTTTGTCCCATTCTCTATTCGTTATATATACGAATGAGCACATTCGTTTTCTGACACTTTTACAAATATTTTCTAATTATTTTTATATTATAGCAATGCTTAATTAAGTATTGCTTATGTAACAAGGGATTCTATGATCTCTCACGAACTTAATCTATGAACATAACTAGGGGGGGATAACTATGTATCAAACTATTGAAGGCTTCTTGCAATCATGGACATACGAGGCTGAATCTACTCAAAAGATGCTCGATGCATTAACCGACGAATCTTTGTCACAAGAAATTGCACCTGGGCACTGGACGTTAGGCAGAGTTGCTTGGCATATCGTGACGGCAATTCCAGTTATACTATCTGGCACAGGGCTTAAGTTTGAAGGAGAAACGAAAGATTATCCTGTACCAACTTCTGCAAAAACAATTGCAGATGGGTATCTTAAAGTGAACGCGGCTTTCGTTGAAGCACTTCAAAGTAAATGGACTGATAAAGATTTAGCAACTATTAATGACTTCTTTGGTCGCCCTATGCCGAATTCTATATTTTTAATGACACTTATTAATCATCAAAATCACCACCGCGGACAAATGACCGTTTTAATGAGACAAGCTGGCTTAACAGTTCCTGGCGTGTATGGTCCCGCAAAAGAAGAATGGGCTGCCGCTGGAATGGAAGCACCTAAAATGTAACAACAGAAAAAGACAAGGTGTTTACACATCTTGTCTTTTTCTGTAACTTGTTTCATGTGAAACTATTTTTTAAAAATGGTTGTTTTATGGAATATATAGGTTAAAATGAATACAAAAAATAAAAAAATAGCTCTGGGAACTAGTTTATTAACTTCTATTATTGGAGTTATTAGTGTATCTATTTATTTCACCTATTATGGTACCCCTTGGGGAAAACAAGCAGCAATTACGGAATCAAAAGAGTATATTACAAAATATTTTAATCTAGATTCAGAAGTCAAAAACACTTCTTACGATGCTAAAATGAATAGCTATGCAATCTCCTTTGAAACAAGTACCAACGGCGAGTTTACTATCGAATATAAAAGTCCTAATAACTTTAACATTTCTCCAGGAGTGCAAAAGTATTTAAGCACACACTCTAAATTTACAGAGTAGTAACGAAGCATACATATACAAAAAGAGTTGGTGTAACGCCAACTCTTTTTTACGTATTCTTATCATACAGTTATATCTTCCTTCTCTATATTTTTTATTCCGTAATATGCAATCACAACTCCAATTGCTGCGAGTGCTAGTTGAAGGGGAAGAAAAGTTGCTGTAGAAAACGCTGGGTTGCTATTCATTGCAATTGAGACAACGATAAGAGATGAAACAATTGTAGTTGGCACTGAACGTTTACGCATTCCGAAATATAATGGGATTAAACTCATCCCCGCAGTTGCAGTGGCTAAAGGAACTAGTTTTATTCCTTCTTGCAGCAATTGATCTACTGTGAATGAATTAGGAAGAATTGAAAAATAACTATCTAGCCCAAAGAAAATTCCTACTACTAAAATGTTAGATACAATAACTGTTATAAATGTTACTATCGCTGTAATAGCCAACTTACTAGCCATCATTTTCTGTCGGTTAATAGGATAAGAAAACATAAGTAGTATTGTTTTATTTTTATATTCGCCAATTATTAACCTTGCAATTAATACACTACCAAAAATAATAAATGTTGCTCTTACTGACGCACTAGCCATTAACAAAATTGTCTGTGGATCTCTTATTTCTGGATCTCCTTCTATTTGTGCAACGAAACTAACAAAGATTAATAATGCCAGTATAATGATATTTGCAATAACTGCTCCCCTCAAATACCATCCAAACTTAAACTTTTTCAATTCTAGCTTCATAAGGCGTAGCATGATATTCCTCCTTCCTCCTTGGGCTTAATCAATATAAATGACTCCCGTTTCACTTAAAATCTTCGCTTCATTTTTTGCATCACCAATCGTTCCTGCTTTTATTTTTTCTGTATTTTTATCTTTTTTAAGTCCTTTTAAATCTACTATTACGTCAGCCGAATTACTTTTAGCCTTAAGCTTTACTGATGCCGGGACACCTTTATACCGTACGCCAATATCACCTGATTTTGTTTCTATAAATAATGATTTTCCTTCTGTCATATCTTTCAGTAATACTTCCCCAGATGTTGAAGTAATGTTCATATTTGAGTTACTTACATTTGTTATATAGTTATCACCAGTCGTAGACTTTATATTTAATTCTTGTACTGAACTACCTTTTAAAACTAACTCTCCACTTTGCGATATGAATTCACCTTTCTCGGCTGATAGTCCTACAATCATTTCATCTCCAGACTTGCCTTTTGTCATGATACTTTTTACTACTATATCTCTTATTTTCACATCACCCGATTTATTATTTACTACAATTTTATCTATTTCTTTCTTCGGAATAGCTATACATATACTATTTTTCTTCCTAAACGTAAAACCATTAAAAAATCTGTTCATCTTTTGTTTTTGTTTAATCCCAATTTTATTTTCGTCATTTTCTATTTTGACAGGATCTATTTTATCTACTTGTTCACCTTGAGCGGAAATTACTATTTTATTAGCGTCTGTACTTTTAATTTCAATATCCCAATTTTCATTGTCTACTTCTATTTCTTTTATATTATTGATCTCAAAAGACTTTTCTTTCTTAAAATCTTTCCCCTGAAATACCTTAAAACCAAAAACTACACTAGCAATTGTAATGAATAATATTGCAATTACTATTATTTTTTTCACCATTCATACCCCAGTTCGTTTTTGTTTTAGGCTTGCTTCACGCCACATCGATCTTGTCAATTTTACGGAACGATAGATAGCTAATGAAAATTCCTAATAAACAGAGCACGATTGGGATAGCTATAAAATCAAACATACTTACTTGACCGCTTCCAGGACCATAGTTACCATTAATCAGCATACCAATTATTACTGCTGAAGTAATCGTTGTCGGTGTCGATTTCTTTCTCATTCCAAAAAATAAAGGAATTAAACTTATACCAGATATCATAAATGCACTTATAATAGTAGTTGGAACGGTAGCTATTATTTCCCCCACCGTAACAGGCGTTTCAAGTATTCCTATTATTGGATTCATACAGAATATGAGCAAACTAATAATAAATGTTGCGATTATCGTGCTCACAAAGCAAAAACTAAAAACAATTGCTAATTTCGCTCTCATTAGCATTTTCCTTTGTAGTGGGTACATAAATAGTAGCTGTATTGTTTTGTTCTTGTATTCATCAATCACTAAACGTGATAAAATAACCGATGCAAAAATAATAAATGTAATTCTAATAAAAATATTTGCTAAAGACATGTATTCCATATAGCTAGAGAACATCAACTCATCCTCTACTTTAGATGACCATGCCATAAGACTTACCGCAGCAAAAATTGCTATAATACCAATCGCTGCTCCTTTAAAATAACTAGATAATTTATGTTTTTTCCATTCGAGTTTCATTAATTTAAACATATAAACCACGCCTCCATTCTTTATAAACCTGTCTCTACACTGCTAACATTCTAATTCCAGCAGTAACTACGCTTAACATTCCTATTACTAGTAGAATTAACAACCATTTCCGCTCTGGTTTCCTATAATATAAAATTCCACTTATAAACATTACGATTAATCCACTTACCAGGTTCAGCCACAATTCATTAAGCATGAATGCCCTCTCCATCCATTACATTTAAGAAATATTCCTCTAAGGAACTATGTTTCTTATTAATACTTTCAATTTCCACATCATTCATAATAAGTGCTTTTGAAATGGCTTGCTGCGTCACCTTCAATTCATACACACGAATCATATTTCCGCTCATTATTTTGTAATTTTTTATACCGAGTTTATCTTCTAAAATATAAGCTGCACGCTTCACATCAGGAACAGTAATTTCAATGTACTCTGTTTGTTTTCCGTTAATACTCTTCATTGAAACTTCTTTTATTAGTTTTCCATTTTGAATTACACCAATTGTATCCGCCATTAATTCCATCTCACCTAAAATATGACTAGAAACTAATAATGTAATGCCATATTCTTTGCAGAGCATTTTAAATAAGTCTCGTAACTCTTTAATACCAATTGGATCTAAACCGTTTATGGGTTCGTCTAAAATGAGCAATTCGGGCTTTGTCACGATTGCCCTTGCAATACCAAGTCGTTGTTTCATTCCCAATGAAAAATCTTTTACTTTTTTATTATCTATCCCTTGCAGTTTCACTAAATGTAATGCATGGTCAATTTCATTTTTATCGTAATAGCCCATATATTCACAATGTAATTCTAAGTTTTCTTTCGCCGTTAATTTATCATAAAAGATTGGATATTCAATAATTGTCCCCATTCTTTTTAATACTTCATAAGATGTGTCTGTTAACTTCTCACCTAAAATTTCAATCTCACCGCTCGTCGGTTTTATTAAATTTGTAATCATTTTCATAATCGTTGTTTTACCAGCACCATTCGGTCCTAAGAAACCGTATATTTCTCCTTTTTTTACATGCATGTTAACGCTAGAAATAACTTCTTTCCCTTTAAACACTTTCGTTAACTGATTCGTTTTTAATATATAGGTCATGTCACTTTCCCCTTTCGCACTACTTTATATTTTTATAATAGACAACGGAAATCTCTTTTTTCTTACCCGTTTCTTACAAATTCCTTACGCTGAAAAAAAAGCTTGTAGAATCTACTTCTCTACAAGCTAAAACTGCATCTTTTTTAATGCAACTGTAAAAATTGTTTTTTCATACGGCTTACTAGAAAGATGAATTTTTCCATCCATCGCTTCCACCAGTCTTTTCGTAATCGTTAACCCTAAACCGCTTCCTTGGTACAATCTATTTCTCGAATCTTCAAGTGTGTACATACGCTCAAACACTTTATCAATATGAGATTCATCAATTCCTTTTCCTTTATCCCATACGTCTATATACACATTCGTTTCATCATCTCTTAACGTCATACCCAGTATCTTTCCATCGTCTCCATATGTAATTGCATTTGATATTAAATTGTTCAATACCCTACCTAATACTTCTACATTTCCAAGTGCATATATATTTCTTTCTGGTATATCAATATGAACATGAAAACCTTTGGACGTCACTAAATCATAAAAAGATAAAATCTTCTCACGACAAACTTCATTCATATTCACTTTTGTCATCTCGATTGCTTTGTCACCAGATTCTAATTTTGCTAAGTCAAAAAACTTATGAATTAGTTCCATTACTTCTAGTGTTTTCACATGCACCTTTTCAAGTAATATTTGTTGTTCTTCTTTACCCATCGTTTTATCCTTATTTAACATTTCTGTATATCCAAGAATAACTGTTAGCGGTGTTTTCAAGTCATGTGAAATATTTGAAAGCATTTTTCTCATCGAAATTTCTACTTTCGCATGATCTGCATTTGTTTTCTGTTTTGCATCTAATAATTGATTAATTGCCACTAATAATTTTTGCAATTCTAGATCATCTGTCATAACGAGTAACGTCTCGCCTGTTTTTTCATTAACAATACTTTCTAATTTTTCATATGTGTATCTCAAATTTTTATTACTATTTTTCCTCATTTTATATTGTATATAAATGATACATAACAATATAAAAATAATACTTATTAACAAATTGACCATATTACATCACTTCCAACTTATAACCGATACCCCATAACGTTTTAATGTATTCTGGATTAGATGGATCACTTTCGATTTTCTCACGCAACCTTCTCATATGAACATTAATAACGTTATCGTCACCGTAATACTCTTCGTTCCAAATTAGTGTATATATTTGTGCTTTTGTAAATACACGATTTTGATTTTTTACAAACAGTTTTAGAATCTCAAATTCTTTTAAAGTAAGTTTGAGAGGCTTCCCGTTTTTTTCAACCGTAAAATTAATTGGATCGATTGTTAGATCACCAATTTGAATCATCTTTTCTTCTATTGATTCTGTAGCCGAATATTTCGTAGACCTCCGAATACCTGCCTTTACACGTGCAGCTAATTCAATCATAGAAAATGGCTTACAAATATAATCATCTGCTCCAAGTCCTAATCCAACAGCTTTATCAACATCTGTATCTTTTGCCGACATCATTAAAATCGGGACAGCACTTTTTTCTCGAATGATTCGCACAACCTCTAAGCCATCTAGCTTTGGCATCATAATATCAAGAATAATTAAATCAAATGAACCTTTTAAATATGTGTTCACGCCCTCTTCTCCATCAGACGCAATTGTTACTTGAAAACCTTCTTTTATTAAATACTTTTCCACCATCTCTTGAATTGAAATATCATCTTCAACTAATAAAATATGATGCGACATATGTCTATCCCCTTTTTTACAAACATTAGCATTTTAATTGTATCGTAACGAATGAATACTGTGAAGAATTATATGAATTTTCAAACCAACTTCCCTTCCTTCCCTAACAATGATATGATGAAATTTACTACGATAGTTCATAATTAACTTTATATAAAGGAGACTTATCATGTCAGAAAACAAAAAAGTAAGCTTAGCTGATTTAATGCGCGAACAACTTGCAAAGAAAAAGCAAGGTAACGGTAATGGTCAAAATGCAAAAAACCAAAGTCAAGAAACAAAAAAACTACAAAACCAACAAACGAAAAAGACAAACAACCAACGTAGACGTACAGGTGTATAAATGAACGGACAAAAACGTTCTAATATCGCACCCGGCCTTGAAGTTGATATTGTATTAAAACAAGATCAACGAACTGGCAAATTAACACGTGGCATTGTAAAAGATATTTTAACGAACTCCCCTTCTCATCCGCATGGCATTAAAGTGCGATTGCAGGACGGGCAAGTCGGTAGAGTACAAAATATCGTTCAATAAGAAAAGGAGCTCAAGTAAACGCGAGCTCCTTTTTCTTTATTACCCTTTAATTTTCTCGATGAAAACTACTTTTAAATAGTCTCCTTCTTTAAATTGATCGATTGTACGGAAATCTTCTGGTAAAGAATGTTCTTCTAATATTTTATATTTACCATTCATTTCTTTAAAGGCTGTATCGATAAAGCCTTTAAACTTTTTCATATCGAATGCACTACAATTTGTAGAAGCAACGATAATACCGTTATTTTCGGTAATGGCAATTGTTTCTTTTAATAAATTTTTATAATCTTTTGCTGCACTAAATGTATATTTTTTCGAGCGTGCAAAGCTTGGAGGGTCTAATACAACCATATCGAACTTCATCTTTTTCTTCGCTGCATATTTGAAGTACAGAAAAACATCTTCTACAATAATATCTTGCGCTTCATAATCAACTTCATTTACACTAAACTGCTCAATCGTTTTACTTAAACTACGATTTGCAAGATCTACACTCGTCGTTTTGCTCGCTCCACCAAGCGCTGCAAATACGGAGAAAGCACCTGTATAAGAGAACATATTTAAAACGGTTCTTCCCTTTGCATACTTATCACGAATTTGTTTTCGAACGTTACGCTGATCTAAAAATACACCAACCATCGCTCCGTCATTTAAATAAACAGCAAAGTTCACACCATTCTCTTTTACGATAAGCGGGAACTCACCGCGCTCTCCTGCTACGAAATCATCGCCTTCAATGTATTTACCTTTCGTATCAAAACGCTTTTTCTCATAAATGCCTTTAAAGTTTGCTACTTTTTGAAGAGCTGCGATAATCTCATCTCTGAAAGTATAAATCCCTTCACTATACCAACTTACTACATAATAACCGTCATAATAATCAATGATTAAGCCTCCAAGACCATCACCTTCACCGTTTAGGGCGCGGAATGCTGTCGTATCACTTGATTTGTAAAATTGCTTTCTTTTATGTAAGGCTGATTTTATTTTACTTTCAAAGAAAGTTTGATTAATTTGTTCACTCTCTTTTCTCGTTAAAATCCAGCCGTATCCTTTATTTTGTTTTCCATAATAGCCTTTTCCGATAAATTGGTTCTTCTCATCTACTACTTTAATGATTGTTCCTTCTTTCTGAACATCATTTAAATTTTGAATCGCATCTTTTAAAATAAGCGGATATCCACTTTTAATTTCTTTTATAAATTTCGGTTTTATTTTTACAGTTACTTCTGATCGCATATAATAACTTCCTTTCCATTTGCATGCTTTCTCTACAGGAAGCATTTAAAAAACGAGACTGAAAAAACAGCCTCGTTTCACTATACCATATTATTGCTTTGCTAGTACAACTCGCTCATTCCCTCGCTTAACTGCCACATGTTTACTACATTTTGAACTAAAATTGTTACTGTCCAACATAATAGAAAAAATACTTATATATTCCATATTTACCATTGACAATGATAATGATTTTCATTATCATTTAATGTATATGAGTTCTCGAAAATAAAGGCTACATTTAATAGGAGGAATAAACATGATTATTGTTACAAATACAGCTAAAATTACAAAGGGTAATGGACATAAATTAATTGATCGTTTTAATAAAGTAGGTCAAGTCGAAACAATGCCAGGCTTTTTAGGATTAGAAGTGCTTCTAACACAAAATACAGTTGATTATGATGAAGTAACAATTAGCACACGCTGGAATGCAAAAGAAGATTTCCAAGGTTGGACGAAGAGCCCAGCATTTAAAGCTGCTCACTCCCATCAAGGTGGAATGCCAGATTATATTCTTGATAACAAAATCTCTTACTATGATGTGAAAGTTGTACGTATGCCAATGGCTGCAGCACAGTAAACATATTTCTTTTTTTAAGTATAGAATATGAGGAGCGTTACCACTTCTCATATTCTATACTTTTTTATTTATTTTCTTTTTACTAGTTTCGCATGTACGACTAACCTTCCTGCTTCCGGATCAAGTGCATAGTCACACGTCGAAAGTGTTACGATTTGATCACTTGCTGTCAATTTTGTATCCGTTTTGTACAGCGATTTCTCTTGAATTTTCTCCAAAAATGATGCGTATTCCATATCACTGCTAAAATCCGTTTCAATGTAATAAAAATCAGTTGTTGTTGTATACACCGAGAACACTTCAAGATCATATCCTTCAAATAATGTATCATAATATAATTTACGATGTGACATGAAGAATTCCTCATCTAACATTTTCTTTAAACTTCCAAACATAGAACCATCTTTCATACGGTGACCATATAAAATCGTATTTCGATTTTGAGATTTCACATCATTACGATAGTCCATAAAGATGCTTCCTGCTCTCATATCTTCACCTTTATAATTACGGAACAAATAGTAATCATTGTCTTTCGCTTGAACGATTGGATAATTAATTTGTGTATCATCCATCGTAATCCATCCAACTATTTCTTCGTTAATTTGCTGCAGAGCTTTGAATTGTTTACGCACTTCCCCGTCTTGTGATTGCTCTTCTATCGGACTTTTTTGATAAATGCTTTGTGCTTCGGCCATTACTTTACGATTTTCATAGTAATCCATGAAAATATCACCTAATTCATATACTGAATAGAAAAAGGTACCTAAAAAAACAACTGTAAGTATTCGTTGAAAAAAAGAATTCTTCTTCCGTTCTTTTTTACTACTCAAATTATCACCTCAAAACGGATTGTTCGCATATTTAAATACCCATTGGGACCATATACAATCCTGTATCTTCATCTTGCTTTACAACGACATCTACACCGTATATCGTCTTTATCATACTTTCTGTCACAACATCATCCGGCTTACCTTTCGTAACAATCTCGCCGTCTTTCATAACGATGATATGATCACTATAGCGAATTGCCTGATTAATATCGTGTAATACCATAACAATCGTCAATCCATGTACTTCATTTAACTCTTTTACTAGCTCTAATATTTCAAGTTGATAATAAATATCTAAATAAGTTGTCGGTTCATCTAAAAAGAGCATTGGTGTTTTCTGAGCTAACGTCATAGCAATCCAGACACGTTGTCTTTCGCCACCAGATAAAGCGTGAATCTCTTTATCACGTTTATTTAGCAAATTCGTACATGCTAAAGCCCTTTCGATCGCGTCTCTATCTTCATCAGTTTGCGAGGAAAAAATATTTTTATGAGGCATACGACCAAAACTTGTTAATTTCTCTACCGTCATATCTGCCGGTGCTTCATTTTGTTGATGGACAACAGCTAATTTTCTAGCAAACTCTTTCGGTTTATATTGGCTAATCGCCTTTCCATCCAGTATTACCTCTCCGCTACGAGGATCGTGATTTCTTGACATTACGCCAAGTAATGTCGATTTCCCGCAACCGTTTGGACCAATAATTGTTGTAATTTTACCAATTTCTATTTCACTACTAACCGATTTTAATCGATCTGTTACATTATCATACGAAAAGGTTACATTTTTAATTTCCATGAACTTTATCACTCTTTCTAAGCAAGAATATTAAGAATGGGCCACCAATAACTGCCATAATCGTCGCCGCTGGAATTTCGTTAGGTGGCACAATTAACCTTCCAATTGTATCCGCAGTCAAAATTAATAACGCTCCTGCAAGAGCAGAAAATGGAATTAATACTTTATGATCTGAACCGACTAGTTGTCTTGAAATGTGCGGAACGAGCAATCCTACGAAAGCAATAACACCTGCAATCGCTGTTGATACTGCCGCTAAAAGTACTGCAATAGCAGAGATAATAAGACGAACTCTCGTCACGTGCAAACCTAAGTTTTTCGCAGTCTTATCTTGTAACGATAATAGATTACACCAAGCTCCTACAAACAGAGCAAGAATAAGGCCAATTGTTCCATAGGTAACCATTATTTCTACATCGCCCCACGTCTTCATCGTTATGTTAGAAGTCGTCGTTTGCTTAATACTCTTAATGAAATATCCGCAAATCGTAATGAACGATTCATTTAAGCCAGTGAACATCGCATTAATAGCTATACCCACTAAAATAATGCGAAGTGGACTTAACCCTGACTTCCATGAAAATGCATAAACGAGATAACACGCAAACGCACCACCTAAAAAGGCGAATACTGGTGTCCAGAAAAAGAATTGAGGAAATAACGTAATAATAACAAGGGTCATAAAACTTGCCCCTGAAGATATACCGATTACGCCAGCATCAGCAAGTGGATTTTTCATAACAGCTTGAAAAAGCACACCTGAAACAGCAAGAGCTGCTCCGGTGAACAGTGCAATAATAATACGCGGGAAACGTAAATCTTTAATTACTTCAACATCTTCATTGTCCCCTGTAAATATCCCTTGTACAAGGTCCACTATCCCTATTTCTAAACTCCCTTTCATTGCTGACAATGATGTCATAACAATAAGTAATACAGTAACAATGAAGAAACTCCAAGTTTTTTTATTCATTCCACTCTTCCTTTATATTAAAATGCATCACGGATACATCATTTTTTTCAATTCATCTAACGCTTCAATTGCTTCTAAATTTCCTGTCGTTCCAAATAAACGCTCTTCCAAATCGTAAACACGATTATTTTTAACTGCAGCGAAGTGTTTCCAAATATCATTTGTTTTAAATTCTTTATCAAACATTTTTACAACTTCATCAGGCATACCATGTGCTGCTCGTAAAATAATGTCCGGATCTGCTTTTTTTAAATACTCTGTATTAGAGGCTAAATACTCTACTTGCTCACCTTGTACAATGTTTTTACCGCCTAATTGCTTCACTAAATCTCCAATGTAAGAATGCTCTGTCGCTACTAAATAACTCCCCGGCACACCTAATAAAATAAGTACTGTCGGTTCTTTCTTTCCTTTTACTTCTTTTTGAATACTAGCAACCTTTTTATCTAACTTCGTTACAACTGCTTCAGCCTGCTTTTCACGTCCATATTGCTTACCTAAATTACTAATGGAATTTTGCATATTTTTCAAACTAGTTAAGTCTACAAAGTTTGCTTTCATACCTATACCATCAAAAATTGGCTTTAATTCATATTCAAGTGTTGTCACAGATAATACTTCTGACGGCTTTAATGATTTTACCTTTTCCATATCAGGACTCATCGGATTCCCGACTTCAGGTAAACCTTTATATCTCTTTGGTAAATCTTTCGTACTCGTTGGAACACCAACTAAATCTACTTCTAATGCATCCATAATTTCAGTAATAGCGACTGTCGTGGCAACAACTCTCTCTTTACTCTCACTCTTCACCTGTTTTGCTGCTTCTTTTTTTGGCGCGGAGCATCCAGCTATACTCACTAATAAAATGATAGCCATTAGTACACTTGCAATTTTCTTCACTCTCAATCACCACTCCTTTCCAAACAATATGAAACAAGTCTTGATGCACGCGAACACGCATCAAGACTTCAAAAATTACAATCTACCCGCTCTATATTTACGAACTAGTAAAGCAAGTGATCCTAGCAGTAGCACCATGTATAAACCTAGTTGTGCTGTATCTGCCGTTTTTGAGTTTTTCTCTTTTTTCGGATCATTTTTTTGGCCTTCTTTTTTCTTCCTATCATCTGCATTTCGGTTAAAATCAGGCGTATCTACTTTTTTCACATTATCTACTTTCGGTGTAATTATTGGGTTGTTCGGATCATTTTTCGGATCTTTTTTTGGATCCTCTTTAATCGTTCCTAATGCACCAATATTGTTTGTATCAAATTGAATTTGAACATCGTAGAAATGATGATAGTTCATTTCATTAATATCTACTTTTACTTTTGCATTTAATTTTTCAAATAAATCACTTACTTCAAATTGTACTACTCTCGTATTTGCATTTTTATCTTCACTTACTAGTTTTGCATCAGCAAATAAACCATCTTTTTCTGTTTGGAATTTCGTAATCCACGCACTATTTTTAAGCGTCATCTCAATGTACTTTTTACCATCTTTAACGATTAATTTGGCTGGATGTACAGTATAATCATGCATCTTTGAAAGCTCATTTGTTTTATCTTTTAACACTTTAAATGGAATATCATATTGACCATCTACTAAATTTTTTGGATCAACTATTACTTTTGGTGTATTATTTCCACCTTGGTTGTCGTTTCCGCCCTGGTTGTCATTTCCGACTTGGTTGTCGTTTCCACCTTGATTATCGTTTCCACCTTGATTATCGTTTCCGCCCTGGTTATCTAATGCTTTAATACTATTTTGATCAAATACAAATTGAACATCGTAGAAATGGTGATAATTCATTGCATCAATATCTACTTTTACTTTTGCATTTAATTTTTCCGATAAATCATCTACTTCTAACTCTACTACTTTTGTATTTTGCTCTTTATTCTCACTTAACACTTTTGCATTAACAAAAGAACCATTCTTCTCAAACTCAAACTTTGTAATCCATGCACTATTCGTTAATGTAAACGATACATACTTCTTACCGTCTTTCACTTTTAGTACAGCTGGACTCTTTGTATATGTGTTCATCATTGAAATTTCTTCTGTTTGATCTTTTAAAACTTTAAAACCAATGCTGTATGCACCATCTTTAAGAGCTTTTGGATCAATGGTTGTGTTATTACCTTGGTTATCGTTTCCGCCTTGGTTGTTGTTTCCACCTTGGTTATCGTTTCCACCTTGGTTATCGTTTCCACCTTGGTTATCGTTTCCACCTTGGTTGTTGTTTCCACCTTGGTTGTTGTTTCCACCTTGGTTGTTGTTTCCACCTTGGTTGTTGTTTCCACCTTGGTTATCTAGCGGTTTAATGCTACCTTTATCAAATGCAAATTGAATGTCGTAGAAATGATGATAATTCATTGAATCGATATCTACTTTTACTTTTGCATTTAACTTTTTAGATAAATCGTCTACTTCTACTTCCACTACGCGTGTATCAGCTTTTTTATCTTCACTTAATACACTTGCATTAACAAACGAACCATTTTTCTCAAATTCAAATTTTGTAATCCAAGAACTGTTCGTTAACGTAAATGATACATACTTCTTACCATCTTTTACTTTTAGCACACCTGGACTTTTTGTATATGTGTTCATCATTGAAATTTCGTCTGTTTGATCTTTTAACGCTTTAAAATTGATGCTGTATTCACCATCTTTAATTGTTTCAGCATCTGGCTTTTCTACTTCCGGTTTTTCTACTTCCGGTTTTTCTACTTCCGGTTTTTCTACTTCTGGTTTTTCTACTTCTGGTTTTTCTACTTCTGGTTTTTCTACTTCTGGTTTTTCTACTTCTGGTTTTTCTACTTCTGGTTTTTTCTCTTCATTTTTAATTTGTTCAAGTTTATCTTGTTCAAATAAAAGTTGTACATCATGCGTTTGTTTATAATTTCTTGATGCCATCTCAATAAATACTTTTGCATTTAGTTTTTTTGATAAATCAGCTACTTCGAACTCTACTACTCTTGTATCTTTTTCTTTATTTTCACTCACTACTTTTGCATCAACAAATGCACCATCTTTTTCCGTTCGGAAATTTTTAATTAATGAGCTACTTTTTAATGTTACAATTGCTTTTTTCTTACCGTTTTCTACTTTTAATACTCCTGGATTTACCATGTAAGTATTCATCTTAGATTCTTCATCTGTTTGATTTTTTAACACTTTAAATGGAATGCTGTACTCTCCATCTTTAATTGTGTTAGAATTTGGTTGTTGATCTGGGTCAGGCTTTTGGTCGGGCTTCTGACTTGGATCCGGTTTTTCATTTGGATCTGGCTTATTAGCTGGGTCCTCTTTTTCATTTGGTTGTTCCACATGAATCGGTGTAATACTATTTTGATCAAATGCAATACGAACGTCGTACTCATGATGATAATTTAAAAAATCAATATCTACTTTTACTTTTGCATTTAATACCTTCTCTACATCTTCTACATCAAATTCTACTACTCTTGTATCTTTTTCTTTATCTTCACTAATTACATTTGTCGCAACTAGCTTACCTGCTTTTTCTGTTTCAAACTTCGTAATCCATGAACTATTCGTTAATGTAAAGGATACTTTCTTTTTCCCATCCTTCACTTTTAAAGTCCCGGGGCTTACTGAATATTGATTCATCATCGATTCTTCATCTGATGTATCTTTTAAAACTTTGAACCCAATTGAATATTCACCGTCAGCCAGCTTGGTAGCTGCTTGAACTGCAAGTGGTTGTAATGTTGATACGAATGTAAATATCATTAAAAACATAGCAACAATAATTTTTGTATACCTGTTCAATGGAACGACTCTCCCTTTTGAAAATTATTTAATACTGTTCCCATCAAATACAAAGCGAATATCATATGAAGCATTATAATTAATAATTGGAATATTAATTTTCACCTTGCCATTTAGTTTTTTTGACAAGTCAGCAACTTCAAATTCTACTACTCTTGTATTATCTTTTTTGTTTTCACTTAGCACGGTTGTTTCTACAAATTGACCATCTTTTTCTACTTGGAAACTTTTAATAGAAGCACTATCTTTCACTTTAAATGAAACATATTGTTTTCCATTTTTAACTGTTAATGTTGCTGGGCTTTCAAAATAACTATTCATTCTAGACGATTCATCTTTATCGCCTTTCCATACAGTAAAAGCAATATTATATTTTCCATCAGCTAGTTTTGTAGCAGCCTTTGCATCTTGTAAACCTAGTGTTGCAATAAACGTAAATAAAACAGCAAATACGGCAATAATCATTTTAAATTGTTTAAACATATATTCATCACCCTTCAAAAGATTTATTTACTCAATTTCACTTTACGAATTAAGAAAGCACCTGAAATAAAAATTAACGCTGCAAACAATCCAATACGTGCTTCATCGCCTGTTTTTGGATTATCTGTTTTTTCAGCTTTTCCATTTTCATTTTTTGTTTCTTTGTTCACTTCTTTAGCTGTTTCCTTACTCCCTACTTTTGTTTTCTCTTCTTTTACTTGTGTATCTGTTTTCGCTTGATCATTATTTTTTGTTGTAGCAGCTACGCCGTTATCGCCACCTACAGCTTTTACATTTGCATCAAAAGCAAAACGAATTGTGTAGTGGTGGTCATAGTTTGCATTTGGTACAACAACATGAATTTTTACAGCTGCCGGTTTGGATAGATCATCTACTTTAAACTCTACTGTTCTTTTATCTGCCGATTCATCTTTACTAACAACTTTCGCATCAACAAAATTCCCGTTTTCTGGTGCTTTAAATTCTGTAATCCAAGCACTATGATTCATCGGAACTTGTACTCTCATCTCACCGTTTTTCACTATTAATTTTGCCGGCTTTTCAAAATAGTCATTTGCCATTGAAGCTGAATCATTTTCCGCTTTTTGAATTACGTAATTAATATCGTAAGTACCATCAGCTAGTTTTGCTGAAGCATTCCCGTATGGCATTACAAGAAAAGCTAGCATACATACGAACGTTATAATAAAAGCGGGTAATACAGAAACCTTTTTCATTTTTCTTGTTTCCTCCTTGGTTATCTTTCATTTCTTTTTTGAAAATGATAATTATTCTCAATTTATAAGAAAAAAATAATCTCTTCTACCCATTATTTAATTAGCATTCTTTTATGTAACATAAGTATTATTGATTATCATTCTCATTGAATGTTAAAAATAATATCTCACCCTATTCCTTATACAAAGGCATAGAAACTGAGAAAAAATTATAAAACGTATTTATTGATTATCATTCTCAATGTAAATCAAAAAAATAAACTATCTCTTCTCCTCTTCTTTCACCTCTTCCCATAACAACACTATAGTTATAGAAACCCCTTTTCCCTCACTTCCTTCCAATATTTCCACAACTAAGTCAATCTTAGCCTACTCATAATTTTTTTGTCAACTATATTACGTATAAAATTTTAAATATCTAAATTTCTCTATATACGGCTTTTTCTACAAAAAAAGAGGCTTTCTTTCATAGAAAGCCTCTTTTCACTATTTTTCTACAGCAACTTCTTGCTTTTGAAACAAAGAAATAACATATCCAATTACAATACCTACTAGAGCAGGAACTAACCAACCAATCCCTACACTATATAATGGAACCTTATTTAAAATAGGTGCTAATGCCGCAATTTGAAGGTTTGCATTGTGCAATCCATCAAAGAAGCTGATCATGAACGCTCCTACAATACCACCTACATACATTACTAAAGGAAGACGAATATAGTTTTCAACAAGTGATAATACAATTAGCACGATACCAATTGGGTAAATGGCAATTAAAATCGGTAATGCTAATGCATTTAACTGAGTTAACCCAAGATTCGCTACCATAAATGCTAATACACAGAAAATGAAAACGACTTTTTGATAAGAAAGCTTTGGTAATAAGGAAGAAAAATAATCACCACAAGCTGCAACAATACCTACAGAAGTTGTTAAACATGCTGCTGTAATTGCGATTCCTAGTAATAGAGTTCCGTAGCTACCAAATAAATGAGTTACAACGTTTGTTAAAATAATTCCTCCGTTTGCTCCCATTCCAAGTGACACACTAGAAGCTCCAAGGTAAGCAAGCGCTAAATAAACTAGAAGTAATCCAAGTGCTGCAATAAATCCTGCAAAGATTGTTACTTTTGCAATGCTGTTCTTATTTGTAACACCTTTTTCTTTTAAAGCATGAATGACAACATTACCGAAAACAAGTGCTGCAAGTCCATCTAAAGTTAAATATCCATCAATAAAACCTTTAAAGAGCGGAGCACTATATGCTTCTGTCGGTGCGCCAAATTCCCCAATTGGTGTAATAAGTGCTTTCACTACGATAATTGCAATAACAGCTAATAAAATTGGAGTTAATACTTTACCAATGCGGCCCACTAATTTTGATGGATTTAAAGCTAAATAGAAAGTTACAGCAAAGAAAATGAATGTAAAGATAACAAGTGGATACGATTGACTAGCTATCTCACTTGGTAAAAACGGTGCCATACTCATTTCATAAGCAACAGTTCCTGTACGTGGAACACTTACGAATACGCCTAAACATAAATAAATTGCAGTGATAAAAACTAGTGCGAATACAGGGTGTACACGCCCGGCTAACTCATTAATATCTCCCTTTAGAGCTATAACGATAACTCCTAATAAAGGCAAGCCAACACCTGTTACGATAAAACCAAACAACGCAATCCATACATCTGTTCCAGCACCTTGCCCTAAAGCCGGCGGGAAAATCATATTACCTGCACCGAAAAATAGTGCAAATAACATTAAACTTATTGCAAACATCTCAGAAAACTTTAAAGATGATTTCATTTCTACTAACCTCCTAAATAATTAATTAACAAAATATTCTGAATTAAAATCCGTCACATATCCTCTTTCAAGCATACTTCCCCGTAAAAGAACGCAAAAAACACCCGTCCCTAACAAAGGGACGAGTGTTGAAATCGTGGTTCCACCCTTATTCTAATAAAATGAATTTATAACAAAATAAGCTCATTTTATAGCTCGTGTAAATTGATAACGGTTTTATCCGCCAAGAATTACAATGCATCATGCAGTTCACTCTTGAAGTTTAGAGGTGGTAAGTTTGTCTGTCCGTATTAGGAAGCTCACAGCCTAGGCTTCCCTCTCTGAGAATCGTAAAAAACAACTCATGTCCTCATCATTACTTTTATAAAATATCTTGTCGAAACTTGTTGTTTTTTATTATATGGGCTACTTTTAAAAAAATCAATAGTTTTATTTTTTCTGACAAAAAAATATAGGGAGAAAATTTCCCCTCCCTATAACTGTCCTATTAATATTTCTAATTCTTCAGCTGTAATATCCCGCCACTTTCCAGATTCCAGTCCATTTAGCTCTATATTCATAATACGAACTCGCTTTAGCTTCGTTACAGTAAACCCGAAAGCACGGCTCATTCTACGAATTTGTCTGTTCATTCCTTGCGTTAAAATGATTCGAAATGTAGACTGATCCACTCTCGTCACTTTACATGGCTTCGTCATTCCATCTTTAATCTTTACACCGCTGGACATCTCATCAATAAACCAATCTGTAAACGGCTTATCTACCGTAACGATATATTCTTTCTCGTGCTCATGATTTCCGTGTAAAATTTGATTTGCAATCCCGCCGTCATTCGTTAATAAAATAAGGCCTTCCGACGCTTTATCTAATCGCCCAACAGGAAAAATACGCTCTGGGTAATTAATATACTCAATAATATTATCTTCAATATGATCGGCTGCTGTGCAAGTAATACCAACTGGTTTATGAAAAGCGATATACACCTTTTCTTTCTCTTCCTTTGCAATAACTTGTCCATCAATCGTTACAACATCACCATCATTAACAATTGCCCCGTGAGTACAAATTTCACCGTTAATTGCAGCTCGTCCTGCTTTAATAAGGCGATCTGTTTCACGTCTTGAGCAAGATTTTGCTTCACTTATGTATTGGTTGATTTTCATGTTTTATTCCTTTTCACATATATTAAAAGCGTCAATCTATGGCAATATCATTATGCCACGATTGACGCTCGTTTACTTTGCAAAAACAACTAAATAAATAACCCCAATCACCAAAAATATTCCGCAACAAGCTAACAATACTTTTGCAAGTTTGTCCATAAACATATAATGGTTTCCCCTTTGTTTCGTTGTTTTCTATTTTAATTCGACAACTGTTACGCCTAGGCCTCCCTCGCCCATGTCACCGTAACGGAAGTTTTTCACACCGCGGTGCTTCTTCAAGTAATCTTGTACACCTTGGCGAAGTGCTCCTGTTCCTTTACCGTGAATGATTGATACGCGAGGATAGCTTGCGAGCTGGGCATCGTCTAAATATTTCTCGACGCGCGCCATTGCATTTTCAAATCGTTCACCACGAAGGTCAAGTTCTAATGAAACGTGGTAGTTTCTACCCTTTACTGTTGCAACTGCTTTTTTCTCTGTTTGCTTTGGCGTATTAATGTATTCCATGTTAGACTCTTTTACTTTCATCTTTAGAATACCGATTTGTACGCTCCACTCTGTATCACTTACTTTTTCAAGTAGTTGGCCTTTTTGACCGAATGTTAATACTTTTACTTCATCACCTGCACGTAACTGTTGTTTCGGCGCAGTGTTTTTCACGTTTACTTTTTGTTTCTTCACAAGCTCTGGCGCTGCGCCTTCTAGACGGCTCTTCGCTTCAATTAGCTCATGATCTTTCACGTTTGCAAGCTGTGCTTTACGCAATTGACGAAGTTCTTGAATAATGCCTTCTGCTTCTTTCTTTGCAGCTTCGACTTTTTCTTCACCTTCTTTTTGCGCTTTTAATAATCGTTCATCACGATCTTCGTTAAATTCAATGATTTGACGTTGTAAATCGCGATGAAGTTTTTCAGATTGCTTGCGAAGTGCTTCTGCTTCGTTCCAGTCACGCTCTGCGTTCTTTTGACTTTCTTCTAACTTCGCAATCATATTTTCAATTTTGTTTGTATCTGTACTAATGTGATTACGAGCTTGATCAATCACGCGATCAGATAGCCCAAGGCGTTTTGAAATTTCGAAGGCATTACTACGTCCTGGTACACCAATTAATAATTTATACGTTGGGCTTAACGTGTTCACGTCGAACTCAACGCTCGCATTAATAACTTGTTCGCGGTTATATCCGTATGCTTTTAATTCTGGGTAATGCGTCGTAGCAACAACGCGAGCACCGCGATTACATACTTCATCTAAAATTGAAATTGCTAGTGCAGCCCCTTCTTGTGGGTCTGTTCCAGCACCTAATTCATCGAATAAAACTAAGCTTTCGAAATCAGCTTTTTCTAAAATATCAACAATGTTCACCATATGTGAGGAGAACGTACTTAAACTTTGTTCAATCGATTGCTCATCACCGATATCAGCAAAGATATTTTTAAATACACAAATCTCTGACTCGTCCATTACTGGAATGTGAAGACCAGATTGCGCCATTAATACACAAATACCAACTGTTTTCAGCGTAACTGTTTTACCACCTGTATTCGGTCCTGTAATAACAATTGTCGTGAAATCTTTCCCCAACATAATATTATTTGGCACGATAATTTCTGGATCAATAAGCGGATGACGCGCTTGTCTTAAGTCCATATAACGCTCGTTATTTACGATTGGCTTCGTCGCTTTAATACGCTTCGCATAGAAAGCTTTCGCAAAGATGAAGTCAAGATTCGCAACTACTTCTACGTTAGATAAAACGATATCCGCTTCTACTGCCACTTCTTCTGTTAACATCAATAAGATACGTTCAATTTCTTGTTTTTCTTTCACTCGTGCTTCTTGAAGCGCGTTATTTAACTCTACAATGACTTGCGGTTCAATAAATAGCGTTTGCCCAGAAGCTGATTGATCGTGAACAATACCGCCATATACGCCGCGGTATTCTTGTTTTACTGGGATTACGTAACGTTCGTTACGAATCGTTACAATCGAGTCAGATAGCATCTTTTGTGCGTTTGAAGAACGCGTCATGTTTTCTAACTTCTCACGAATGCGACTTTCCGCAGTACGAATTTGAGTACGAATACCACGCAGTTTATCACTTGCGCTATCGACTACTTCACCGCCATCACCGATGCAATTTGTAATTTTCTTTTCTAAATCATATAAAGATACAATTTGAGCGACATGCGTTTCTAAAATTGGAAGCTCGACACCATTATCAACCATATCTTCAATGAAACGTTTCATATTACGACTACCATACATCGTATTCGCGATATCAAGCAGTTCATTTGGGCTTAACATACTTCCAATCTTTGCACGCTTCACATTTGAGCGAATATCCGTAATACCACCTAATGGTGCACTACCTTTTAAACGAATGACTTTCGCTGCTTCATCCGTTGTATCTTGCATTTCTACAATTTCTTCAAAATCAGTGCTCGGCACTAAATGCTTCACTTTGTCACGACCAAGTGAAGAAGCTGTATGTTCAAGTAATTGTTCTTTTACTTTATTGTATTCTAATACACGCAACGTTCTTTCTAACATGTTGCAGGTCCCCCTTGTGTTACTTATTACGTTTAATATAGTCTAATAAACGTTCAATATCCCACGTGTTAATCACGTTATCTTTTTGAATCCAACCTTTACGTGCTGCCGCTACACCTGTTTCCATATCTTCTAGCATTTCAAGCGTATGAGCATCCGTATTAATCGCTACTTTTACCCCAACATCTTGTGCTTGTTTTAATAATTTCGCACTTAAATCTAGACGATTTGGATTCGCATTTAATTCTAAAACTGTATTTGTTTCTTTTGCGAGTTCAATTAATAAATCCGTATCTACATCATATCCCTCACGGCGTCCAAGAAGACGTCCTGTCGGATGAGCAATCATTGTGACATGCTTATTCTCTAACGCAGCGCGAAGACGTTTCATAATCGTCTCACGGTCTTGCGAGAAGCTAGAGTGAATCGCTCCAATGACATAATCTAATTCTGCTAATACTTCATCATCAAAATCAAGCGAGGCATCTGGTAAAATGTCCATTTCAATTCCGCGTAAAATTGTAATGTCTGGATACTTTTCATTCATACGTTCAATTTCTTTCGCTTGTTCACGAAGACGCTCTTTCGTTAAACCATTCGCCACTTTCAAGTATTGTGAGTGATCAGTAATTGCCATAAACTTATATCCACGAGCACGGCACGCCTGTACCATCTCTTCAATTGAAAAGGCACCGTCACTCCATGTTGTATGCATATGTAAATCACCTTGTATATCAGAGAACTGAATTAAGTTTGGATACTCTTTAATTAACTCAATTTCTTTTCCATCTTCACGCACTTCTGGCGGGATAAATGGAAGACCGAAATGAGCAAAGAATTCCTCTTCTGTTTCAAATGTCTTCACTTCACCTGTTTCTAAGTTTTCTACACCGTACTCACTAATTTTCTCGCCTCTATCTTTCGCGATTTGACGCATTTTTACGTTATGGTCTTTTGATCCTGTGAAATGGTGAAGGGTTGTAATAAATTCTTCTGGTTTTACTAAACGGAAATCGATTGAAATATCATATTCATACTGAAGACGAACAGAAACTTTCGTATCTCCACTTGCGATTACTTCGATCATATTATCAAATTGCAGTAAATGCTCACGTACTGTAGCTGATTCTGTCGTCGCAATAATGAAATCTAAATCTTTCACTGTCTCGCGAACACGGCGCAAACTACCAGCGCGAGAGAAACGAATTACTTCCGCAATATTCGACAATTTCTCCTCTATTTCCCCGGCAATAGGCAATACCATCGCGATTGGTAAACGCTCTGGACGAGTTCCTACTTGATCGATTGCTTCTAATATTTTCTCTTCTGTCTTCTTACCAAAACCTGCTAAAGCTTGTACTTTATTTTCCTCACAAACCGCTTTTAGCGATTCCATATCAACAACACCAAGTTCTTTATATAACTTAGCTACCTTTTTACCACCAAGGCCTGGCAATTTTAATAATGGTAATAAGCTACTTGGCACTTCTTGTTCAAGCTCTTGTAACACTTCAGATGTTCCCGATTCTATATATTCTTGAATAACTGCTGCTGTTCCTTTTCCAATGCCGGGAATCTTCGTGAAATCTTCAATCTCAGAAAGACTGCGATCATCACTTTCTAGTGCTGCTGCCGCTTTACGAAATGCAGATATTTTAAATGGATTCGCGCCCTTTAATTCCATAAACAGGCCGATTGTCTCTAATAATTTAATAACTTGTTTTTTATTTACTTTCATCATTGCCCCGCCTTTCTTTCATAGAAAAAAACTCCTCTTTCCGAAAAAAGAGAAGTTATACTCTGCTACCTGTCTGCCATAGTTCCTTCACCTTTTCAGAAAGAATCGGTGTATCGTCTACAATTATTTTGCTGATTGATGATTTTTGTAATGGTGTTTGTAGTTGTTCAATCGGAAGAATGTTTCCAACGATAATTAAAACAAACAAAATAATATACACTTCTAAAAATCCGAGGATTGCCCCCGCAAACGCATTGACTTGCTTTAAAACCGGTATTTCTGCAAACATATTTAACAAATTACCAAGTAATGAAAGGGCGATTTTTGTAATAATAAATAATACGATAAACGCAAGTGCTTGATAAAATACTGTTTCAATATTATTTGCATCAATCCATTCTGGAACAGATACATTTTTATCAAATGGATACGGAATAAATTTCGCAAGTGCTGGCGCTAAATCTTTACAGTACCAGTATGCAACAAGGTATGCGATAATAAAGCTTGTTAACTTTACAAGTTGCAAGATAAACCCTCTGCGTAAGCCGAGGAAAAATCCCATAACAAGCAGTAAAATGATAATAATATCAATCATGTTATTCCATTCCTTTTTTTGTCATACTTTCTTTCAATTTCTCATGTTCTTCTTTTAATTTTATGTAATCGTGTATGACGTTTACCGCCGTCAATACCGCTAATCTACTCGTGTCAAGCGAAGGATTCTTGGCATTGAGTTCGCGCATTTTATCATCCACAATCGCTGCTACCATGCGGATATGACTTGTACTTTCATCGCCAACAACTGAATATTGTTGACCATAGATTTCTACATTAATTCGACTTTTCTTTCCCTTTTGTTGTGACAACTCACCGGCCTCCAATCACGTACAGAATCCTAAAGTTTATCATACCATGAACCATCATATTATGGAAACAGAAAGAACAATCCGATATGATAAAAATAACAATATAAAAAAAGGAGCGACCATCTTGTCAAATTCTATCGTAATACAAACAAGTTCTACAGTAATTGAAGACATGAAACAACAATATAAACAAGCGCTTAGCCCAAAAACCCCACAAGGCGGAATCTTCATGGCAAAGGTGCCATCTTGCACAATTACAGCTTATAAATCAGGAAAAGTAATGTTCCAAGGAGGTCGAGCTGAAGCGGAAGCTTCTCGTTGGCAATCTGTCTCTCAAACACCGAAAACAGCTGTAAAAAAATCTGTCGATTCACACCGTTATGCACCGCCCGCTTCCATCGGTACAATGTCTATCGTAGGGTCAGATGAAGTTGGTACTGGTGATTTCTTCGGACCGATGACAGTCGTTGCTGTATATGTGGACGCTAAGCAAATTCCACTTTTAAAAGAACTTGGTGTAAAAGACTCTAAAAACTTAAATGACGATCAAATTTCTGCCATTGCGAAACAACTTCTACACGTTGTTCCTTACAGCTCTCTTGTCCTTCATAATGAAAAATATAACGAGCTATTTGATAAAGGAAACAACCAAGGTAAGTTAAAAGCTCTACTACATAATAAAGCTATTACAAACTTATTAGCAAAAATTGCACCTACAAAACCTGAAGGCGTCTTAATCGATCAATTCACACAACCTGATACATACTACAAATATTTAGCTAAACAAAAACAGGTACAGCGTGAAAATGTTTATTTCGCGACGAAAGGCGAAAGCGTCCATTTAGCAGTAGCTGCTGCCTCTATTTTAGCTCGTTACTCATTCGTAAAACAATTTGACGAACTAAGCAAAAAAGCTGGTATGCCACTTCCGAAAGGTGCTGGTAAAAAAGTTGATATTGCAGCCGCTAAATTAATTCAAAAGCTTGGTAAAGAACGATTACCTGAGTTTGTGAAACTGCATTTCGCTAATACGGAGAAGGCGCTTCGCTTACTAAAATAGTATCGACAAAAACAGGAGCCTACAAACTCCTGTTTTTTGTTTCACCCTACTATTGTCCTTATAGTTTTGTTATAATTATAATATACAGATTATTCTAACATAGGAGGAGATTCCCATTGCTACTTCTACAAATGATTCTAAATATTTTACTAGGCGATCCACACGAAAGACAGTTTGAAATTAGAGAAAATATTCAGCTACTCAGTGAGCAACGAGAGTTCAACGATTTAATAGAGCGTTATGGCCGTTCTTTCTTATTAAACTTTCGAATTCAAAGATTTATCCCGCTTTAATGGGCAGTAAGACCCCCACCTCAAAATGCAGCGAATGCAAAGAAGTTAGGTGGGGGGCGGGCTGCCCATTAAAGTCCGATTGGTGAGGGCTAATAATCAGTGGGGGGATGCCCCCCCCCACTGATTAAAGTTTCACTTTATCGGAAAACACGATGCCCGCTTGTTAATACATAATCCAGCAAAACTACAGCACTTCTGTGAGGAACTTGAATGTATGATTAGAAAAAGGAGGTTTTTCATATGAATGCTGTAAAAGTTAAAAAGTTATTATATGTTCTCGTACACCTCGTGGGCCCACTTTCTTTCCTCACTATTTCTACCATTTGGGGAGCTTTTTTCACTACTAAATCCACATTCGAAAATATATCTGATAGCCTTGGTGTGATGGCCATCTATTACGTGTTCATGAGCTTCATGTGGTTTTTCTATTTAGATCGATTAGACAAAGATGTAGATAACATTACAAAAGAGATTAATGATAACAAGATGTAATACATAAAAAAGGAGAGTCGCCAAGACGCTCCTTTTTTTAAGTTAGCTTTGTTTCTGCTTCTTATTTGATGAAGATACTTTATACGAACCGGTTTCATGTGTCGTCGTTCCTTGTCCTTCTACTTCTGGAGAGCCAAGGCTTGATCTTGAATGATCTTTTTTCACTTTTTTACTCATTTATATTCACCCCTTCGCGTTACTTTTTGCTATGAGGTAATAAACTATGCAAAATAAAAAGCGAGAGGAAATCCTCTCGCTTTTTTATATTTTAGAATTCAGAAGAACCTGGAGTTCTTGGGAATGGAATTACGTCACGGATGTTAGCCATACCAGTGATGTACATTAGGAAGCGCTCGAAACCTAGACCGAATCCAGCGTGTTTTGTACCGCCGTATTTTCTAAGTTCTAAGTACCACCAGTAGTCCTCTTCGTTCATACCTAATTCTTTAATTCTGTCTACTAAAACGTCCATTCTTTCTTCACGTTGACTTCCGCCGATTAATTCGCCGATGCCAGGAACTAGAAGGTCAGTAGCAGCTACTGTTTTACCGTCTTCATTTAAGCGCATGTAGAATGCTTTAATGTCTTTTGGATAGTCAGTTACGAATACAGGGCGTTTGAAGATCTCTTCTGATAAGTATCTTTCGTGCTCTGTTTGTAAGTCAATACCCCATTCTACTGGGTATTTGAAGTCAGCACCTGACTCTTGAAGCACTTTAATTGCTTCTGTATATGTGATACGACCGAAGTCAGAGTTAATTACGTTGTTCATGCGCTCTAGAACTGTTTTATCAACGAAGCTGTTGAAGAATGCCATTTCTTCTGGTGCATGCTCTAATACGTATTTCATTGCGTATTTCAGCATATCTTCTGTAAGGTTCATTACGTCACCTAGTTCAGCGAATGCAATCTCAGGCTCAACCATCCAGAACTCAGCAGCGTGGCGAGTTGTGTTAGAGTTTTCTGCACGGAATGTAGGTCCGAATGTGTATACATCACGGAATGCTAATGCATAAGCTTCAGCGTTCAGCTGTCCACTTACTGTTAAGTTTGTTTCTTTGCCGAAGAAGTCTTTCGATTCATCAACTTGTCCGTCTTCGCCTTTTGGTACATTGTTTAAATCTTGCGTTGTTACGCGGAACATTTCGCCTGCACCTTCTGTATCACTACCAGTGATGATTGGTGTGTGAACATGTACGAATCCACGCTCTTGGAAGAATTGGTGAATCGCAAATGCTGCGATAGAACGTACGCGGAACGTTGCAGAGAATGCGTTTGTTCTTGGACGTAAGTGAGCAATTGTACGTAAGTATTCAAACGTGTGACGTTTCTTTTGAAGTGGGTAATCAGAATCTGATAAGCCCTCGATATCAATTTTTTCTGCTTTAATTTCAAATGGTTGCTTCGCTCCAGGCGTTGCAATTACCTTACCTTCTACTTTAACTGAAGAGCTAAGTGGAAGTTTTGCAATTTCTTTGAAGTTTTCTAACTCTGTATCGAAAACGATTTGAACGCTTTTGAAGAAGCTACCGTCGTTTAATTCGATGAAACCAAATGCTTTTGAATCACGTAAGTTACGAATCCACCCTGATACTTGTACTGTTTGACCTGCGTATTTATCTGTATCTCTATACAGACTTTTTACTAATGTGTTTTCCATAGTGAAATTCTCCTTTGCTCATATATTTAAATACAAAAAAACCTTTCATCCATAAAGGGACGAAAGGTTAAACTTCGCGGTACCACCCAATTTGTCATAAAGACCAACTTTAACTCGTATGTAATACATACTTCCCGGTTTGTAACAGGCCGGATTCCCGTCTAAGTCTACTCTTGAATACAAGATTCAATTTCGGTTAGCAACTCCAAGGTGTTCTTCACATATACCGCCTCATCAGGCTCTCACCGTCCCTGATTCGCTTTGGATTATAGTATATACTACTTTTCCTTATCATCGTCTTTCATTTTGTTAAACTAAAATTAATGTACTACATTCGAGAGAAAGATGCAAGATGCCAAAAAATATATCAGCGATTTTTGTAATATATCGACTTACCAACATTTTTCGACAATCGTGCCACAAAAAAATTGCCGGACTTAATCCGGCAATTTTTTATTACTTACGTAACTCCGCACCAAATTTCTCTTCTACCGTTGTTAATACACGGTTATGTGCTTCTGTTACTTCTTCGTCTGTTAACGTACGTTCTGCATCGAAGTAAGTCATAGAGAATGCAAGTGATTTCTTGCCTTCTTCCATTTTTTCACCTTCGTATAAGTCGAATAGCGTTACGTCTTTCAGAAGTTCTCCACCAGCTTCAGCAATAACTTGCTTCATTTCGCCAGCTTTTGTTTCTTTCGTTACGACAACAGCCATATCACGCGTCATAGATGGGAAACGTGGGATCGCTGCGTAGTAAGTTTCTTCTGCATCTGCACCGAATACTTTTACAAGAGATAATTCGAATACGAATGTATTTTTCACATCTAATTGTTTTTCTGCTTCTGGGTGCAATTGACCGATGAAACCAATTACTTCGCCATCTAATACGATGTCAGCTGTACGACCTGGGTGCATACCTTCACGTTTTGCTGGTGCATAAGTAATTTGGTTTGAAACGCCAAGTACATCGAATAATCCTTCTAGTACACCTTTCACAACGAAGAAGTCTACTATTTTTTTCTCACCTTGCCATGCATGGTGAAGAGCAAGACCTGTCATAACACCTGCAAGATGTTGTTCTTCTTTCGGAAGTTCTCCTTCTTCTGTCGGTAAGAAGATAGAACCTACTTCGTATAAAGCAACGCTATCGTTTTTACGAGCGACATTGTATGAAACTGCTTCTAACAATTGTGGCACTAAGCTTAAACGAAGTTGGCTACGCTCTTCACTCATTGGAAGTGCAAGAGCTACAGGCGCCTTTTCGTTTGGCTCAACCATATATTGTTTCGCTTTGTCAGCGCTTGTTAATGAATACGTGATTGCTTCATATAAACCAGCACCTTCTAAGAAGCGACGTACTTTACGACGTTTCGTTTGTGCTGCTGTTAATTTACCACGTGTCATCGTTCCAGAAGGTAATGTAACTGGAATGTGGTCATAACCGTATAGACGGCCTACTTCTTCTACTAAGTCTTCTGAAATTGTAATATCAGGACGACGCGCTGGTACATTTACATGGAATGTTCCTTCTACTTCTGTGAATGGGAATTTTAAGTTTGTGAACATTGTACCCATTTCACTTGCAGAAATATTTGTACCTAGTACACGGTTTACTTTTTCAGCAGTAACAGATACTGTACGCTCTTGTACTTGTAAGTTGTCAGCTTCTACTACACCTTCAAGTGCTTCTCCGCCAGCGTATTTCGCCATTAAAGCAGCTGCATGTTGAATTGCTTCAAATGTACGTGTTGGGTCGATTCCTTTTTCGAAACGTGCACTTGATTCACTACGAAGACCTAAGTCTTTTGATGTACGGCGCACTGTTTGACCTGCAAAGTATGCAGATTCGATTAAAACGTTTACTGTCTCATTTGTAACTTCAGAATCAGCTCCACCCATTACACCAGCGACAGCTAAAGCTTTTGTTCCGTTTGTAATTACAAGGTGGTGGCTTTGTAATGTACGCTCTTGATCATCTAATGTTTCAATTTTTTCGCCTTCTTTTGCAAGACGAACAACGATTTCTTTTGAACCTAATTTATCGTAATCGAATGCATGTAACGGTTGACCGTATTCCATTAAAATGTAGTTTGTAATATCAACTACGTTGCTAATTGGACGAATGCCAGCTGCCATAAGGCGAGTTTGCATCCACATTGGTGATGGACCAATCTTTACGTTCTTTACCATTTTTGCAATGTATAATGGATTTTCTTCTTTCGCTTCTACACTTACAGAAATGTAATCAGCAGTTTTTTCTGCTGTTTCTTGTAAGTCGATAGCTGGAAGTTTTACTTCACGGCCGTAAATAGCAGCGACTTCATATGCAACACCTAACATGTTTAAGCAATCTGCACGGTTTGGTGTTAAACCAAGCTCAAGTACTTCATCATGTAAGTTTAAAATTTCAAGTGCATCTGCACCAACTTCAGCGTCACTTGGGAAGATGAAGATACCGTCTGCGTATTCTTTCGCAACTAGTTTCCCATCAATACCAAGCTCTTGAAGAGCACAAACCATACCGTGAGAAGCTTCTCCACGTAGTTTTGCTTTTTTAATTTTGAAGTTGCCAGGAAGTACAGCTCCAACTTTTGCAACTGGTACTTTTAAACCTTTTGCAATGTTAGCAGCTCCACAAATAATTTGAACTGGCTCTTCTTCACCGATATCGATTAAGCATTTGCTTAATTTATCAGCTTCTGGGTGTTTTTCACATTCTAATACGTGACCAACTACAACACCTTTTACACCTTTATTTAATACTTCAACACCTTCTACTTCAATACCACTTTTCGTGATTTTGTCTGCTAGTTCTTGTGCTGTTACATCTTTAATATCTACATACTCTTGTAACCAACGATATGATACGAACATACTTATCCTCTCCTTCCCTTAAGCTCGTTTGAATTGTTGTAAGAAACGTACATCATTTGTATAGAAATGACGAATGTCATCTACGCCGTATTTCAACATTGCGATACGCTCTGCGCCCATACCGAATGCGAAACCTTGATATTCTTTTGAATCATAACCAGCCATTTCAAGTACGTTCGGGTGAACCATACCTGCGCCTAAAATTTCGATCCAACCAGTTCCTTTACAAGTGCCGCAACCTTTGCCGTGACACATCATACAAGAAATATCCATCTCTACAGACGGCTCAGTGAATGGGAAGAAACTTGGACGAAGACGGATTTCACGGTCTTCACCGAACATCTTTTTCACGAATACTTGCAGTGTACCTTTTAAGTCACTCATGCGAATGTTTTTATCAATTACAAGACCTTCAATTTGCATGAACTGGTGTGAATGAGTCGCATCATCGTCATCACGGCGATACACTTTACCAGGACAAATAATTTTGATCGGGCCTTTTTCTTTATTGTTTTCCATTGTACGTGCTTGCACAGAAGATGTATGTGTACGTAGTAATGTTTCTTCTGTAATGTAGAATGTATCTTGCATATCACGCGCTGGGTGATCTTTCGGTAAGTTTAATGCTTCGAAGTTGTAATAATCTTTTTCTACTTCTGTTCCTTCAGCTACTTCATAACCCATACCGATGAATACATCTTCAATTTGTTCAACAACAGCTGTTAACGGATGGTGACAACCTGTTTCAACAGGGCGACCTGGTAATGTAACATCAATTGTTTCAGTAGCTAATTTCGCTTCAATTACTGCTTTTTCTAAGTTACTGATTTTGTCGTCTAGACGCGTTTGGATCGCTTCACGTACTTCATTTACTAATGCTCCCATACGTGGACGCTCTTCTGCTGATAATTTCCCCATGCCGCGTAATACTTCTGTAATTGGGCCTTTTTTTCCTAAATACGCTACGCGTACGTCGTTTAAGCCTTTTAGCTCTTTCGCTTCTTCAATAAGCTCTAACGCTTTTTGTTTTAGCTCTTTTAAACGTGCTTCCATTTGGAACCCTCCTAATTTTAAAAATAAAAAAACCTCGCTCCCAAAAAGGGACGAGGTAAATTCGCGGTACCACCCTAAATTGACAGAACAAGTCTGCCCACTCATTAGTTATAACGATCAATTCTGACCGGAACGCCTTTACATATATATGGTCCTGGCGTCAACTCCAGAGGTGAATTCACTTCCGTCTACCATAAGAATGCTTTCAGTCTAAGGCATTCTCTCCCTATATGGCGATTTTGTAAGTTACTCTTCTCTATCAACGTTTTTCGTTATTTAACTTTTAATATAATATACTTCAACTTATTATAAGAAGTTTTTTATTTGTTCGCAACTGGGCTTTGCAAATAATACGTTAAAATCCCTGCTGCAACCGCAACATTTAATGATTCTGCCCCGCCGTAAATCGGAATATACAAGTTTTGATCCGTTTTCGCAAGAATTTCTTGGCTTACGCCATTTCCTTCATTTCCTACAATTAATGCAAAACTACCGGCTGGTGTTACTTCACCATACGGAACTCCATTTTCAAGTGCTGTTCCATATACAGGAACGTTATGTTCTTTTAACTTGTCTACCCATTCTTCTAAGTTACCTTTTACAACTGGCAAATGGAAAATAGAACCTTGTGTAGAGCGAAGTACTTTACTATTATATGCATCAACGCATCCTTCTCCAAGCACAACGGCATGAATACCAGCTGCATCAGCTGTACGAATAATTGTCCCTAAGTTACCTGGGTCTTGCAGGCCGTCTAATAAAAGAAACTTCCCATCAAGAGCTACTTCCTTCTCATGCTTTTCACAAACAGCAAATACACCTTGCGTCGTTTCTGTTTCACGAAGTACTTTTACGATAGCTTCAGGTACGATATACATTTCTACATCATTAACTGTCCAATCTTTCGGAAGGTCTGTCTGATCTGAAACGATAAGTTCCGTTACAATTCCTGCCTTTAAAGCTTCCTCCACTAAGTGGAATCCTTCTACAAAAAATAAACCTTTTTTATCACGCTCTTTTTTCGTTTGCAGCTTTTTCCACTGCTTCACACGCGGATTTTGTACTGAATCAATGTTTTTCATAATATGTATTTCCCTCTCTTCTTGTCTTATCATTATAGCCTATTTTTCATACATATTTACATAAAAAAGAACAAAAACTAACGTCAGTTTCAATTCTGAAGAAGAGGTGAAAAGAATGAGTTTTAATTTACGCGGTGCTGTATTAGCGAATGTATCTGGAAATTCACAAGATCAATTACAAGAAACAATTGTCGATGCCATTCAAAGCGGTGAAGAAAAAATGCTGCCAGGTCTTGGTGTTTTATTTGAAGTCATTTGGAAAAACGCTGATGAAAATGAAAAACACGAAATGCTAGAAACACTAGAGCAAGGATTAAAAAAATAAGCAATTTGAAAATCACCTTTGCATAGGCCAAGGTGATTTTTTTACGGAAAAAATTTTTTCTTCTCCTAAACATTTCTACTTTACTAACGCTACCCGTATGGAGTACAATGTTCAAAATACATTTAAACCGATCGATTTTCTTCACAGACACCATTAGATAAAAGGAGTGAATGTTTTATGCACCGTATTACGCTTGAACAAATTTTTAAACACCATATTACACAAAAATACGTAAATCGTTCTGGGATGGTCCACGCGATTGCTGTCGCTTACCATGCGTTTCACTTAGCTAAAAAACATCACGCCTCAGTCGATGCTGCTACAAAAGCTGGTTTCCTTCATGATATCGGACATCATACGTGGTACACAGGCGGCGAATGGGACTATGATTTATACAAAAAGAATGATATACACGCAATTAAAGGAGCAGAACGAGCTCATAAATTGCTTATTAGATTAGGAGAACATCCGAAACTAGCAAAAGAAATTTCTATCGCAATTCTTCTTCATACAGATTCTTTCTTAGTACAACAAGAAATTGAAAGAACATCTCTTCAAAACATTATTAAATGGGCAGACGAAGCAGATGAAGAACCGGGCGGAGCGCACCATTATAGAACAATTTCTTATGAAAAAGCATTAAAAGCTATTCAGCAGTTAGATCGATTAGTAGAGCGTGAATTGCAAATAGAGCAATCAAAATCAAATAACAAGGCAGAACATAGTTATCAATGAGAAAGAGGCATCACTATAGGGTGATACCTCTTTTATTATTTTATGGAAAATACACCTTTATATGTAATATTTTAATATTACACTCGAAAACAAGATGCTTTATAATCAAATATACAAATATAAAGAGGTGATTTTACATATGCAACCCGCTACACAACTTCCTTATGAAAAAAAATACTCTATGTCATGGTTACAATTTCTTGGAGTTTTATTCATTCTCTTTCCATGTCTCTCATTAATAAATATAATTCTTACATTTTTACCTATTGAGTTATATGGATACATTAACCCAAATACAAATAAATTTTTGCTTAATTCCATAGAAAATGTAAGTTATGAATTAGTTGCCTTACTTTTACTAATTGCATTTATCACGAAATATAAACCACTGAAAGAACTAGTATTACCTATATTCGATTTTCGAGTTTTAAAATCTTTTCGGATGTACATCTATGTTCTCATTTATTATGTAATCACCTTGTTTGTAGATATGTTTGTGCTAGATAAATTATTCCCTTCATCCATACAAGAACAGTCTAATGCATTACAACTTTCAACACTAGAGCACTATCCACTTCTCTTACTTCTAGCTGGTGGAATTTTTGCGCCTATTTTTGAAGAACTTATATGCAGAGGTATTTTTCTTCGTTTTTTTGAAGAAAAGTTTACTTTTTGGCCAGCTGCAATTCTCTCCAGTTTACTTTTCGGTATTGCCCATACGTATTCTGTAGGAATTATGGTTAGTGCATTTGTGACTGGAATTTTCGCTTGTTTATTGTACAAACAAACTAAATCTATTATTCCAGCTATAATATTACATATTTTGACCAACATAATTGCTTTTTTACCTTAAGAGAGGTATCACAATACCTCTCTTTACTCTTTTATCACAATTATAAACTCTTCCGTTAACACTTTTAGACAAACCATTTGTACAGAACATCCATATAAAATTATTACTGTCTGTAAATAGTAGCTTCACCATATCTTTTTTACTACAATGATGACTTTTCTGTATAAACATTCTATAATCTTTATATATAACTATTAAAAACGAAAGGATAGGTGATTCACTATTATACAAGCCACGCAACTAACTTACCAACAAAAACATCCTATGTCACTCTCACAATTTCTATTTTCACTCGTTTTTGCGATTTGGGGAACAGGATTCCTAGCCGACCTCTTTATAGGTCTTCCTACCGTTATTTATACAGAAGGTTTAACCGATCCAAAACAAATTGCTTTAACAAAATCACTTACTACTTTTGGGAGGCATTTATTTGTATTGTGCATTTTATTAATTTTAATTTATGCATATAAGCCATTAAGAAATTTAATTGTCCCAACACTAAACTTTACAGCATTAAAAAAAGTAAGCACATACATCTATATCATTCTTTTTTATGGATTACATATCGTTAATGACATATTTATAATTAATAATATTTTTCCTGATGCGGTAAAAGAGCAGTCATCCGCTTTAGACCTAGAAATGTTAAAACAATACAAGCTATTATTACTAATAGGTGGCGCTATACTTGTACCTATTTTTGAAGAACTTATAGTCCGCGGTATTATTCTTCACTTCCTACAACAGCGCTTCCCCTTTTGGATTGCAGCGTTTGGGTCTAGCTTCCTCTTCGGAATAGGTCATATATACTCAACTGGTGTGATGTTTAGTATGTTCATCATGGGTCTATTTATGGCCATTTTATGCAAAAAAACAAAATCCATTATTCCAGCTATATTACTTCATATTATGAATAATATGTTAGCCTTTTTAGGATAAAGAGGGGTATCATCACGATACCTCTCTTTACTCTTTTATAACAACTTCAAACTCTTCTTCTGTTAACACTTTTCGATCATTCGTTTTCTTTTCTCCCTCTTCACCAGAGGTTAGAACAGGCGTCAGTACAATTTTCGTTACATTATCCTCTAATTTTTCAAATCGCCAATAACTATTTTTCGATAGTGTATGTCCTGAAACCGATTTTAGCTCTTTCCCATCTTGATCTTTTCCGATAAATGTTACATCTAACTTTGTTCCGTTCAACATCTTATAGTTCAAATTCGCAGATATAGGAGACACTTTTAAATCTTCCACTTCTATTTTTTGACCATTTTCTAATTTAAAATGTTTATGAATTGGTATTGTTTTCGTTTCAGCTTTTATTTTGTCTCCAGATGCTTTAAAAGAAAAGCCCCATTCTCCTTTTATTGATGTTTTACCTTTTAACGGCATAAGTCTTCTATATACAATTTGTATATCTAGTTCCCCATCCAATTCCATTGGATTCATTTGTGAATCTTTCAAATTTGTAGTAGTAAAAAATGTGTATGTATAATCATTTACTTTTTGTTTACCTCCACCACCACTACCATTTAACTCTTTTCCATTTATATAAACATCTGGGTGCGGTAAAAAAATCCCCTCTAGATTAACATTGTTAGACTTAAACGTACTATTAACAAGAATCTGCCCTTCATCTATCATCACTTCATCTAACCGCACTTCTACACCGTTATCATAAACTGTTTGTCCTATTGTCGTTTTATATTCTTTTAAAGGTTCACCTCTACTGTTTACGTAGTCTTCCATTTTGCTTCCGATTAACGGTATATCCGCAATCATCCTTCTCATATCTACAGTCATCATCATAATAAATAATGCCGCAGCCGATGTTACAATAGCTACATTCCGTTTCGTATGGGCTTTATTCTTTTTTATTTTTTTATGAATTCGTTTTTTTATTTTCTGTTTCTCTATGTGAGTTAAATGAACTGCTTCATATTCATTCTCATCCATTTTTATATCATTTAACATTTCATATGGATCTTTCATTTCCTTCACCTCTTTTCTTATTTATTTCATCCGGTTATGTAAAAATAATGACCTTAACTTCTTCCGTCCTCGTGATAGACGATTGTATATAAAAGAAGTTTTCACTCCCATTTTCTCTGCAATATGTTCTACACTATCTTCTTCCACGTAATGCTTCATAAAGATTTCTTTATCGTTCTTCTTTAAATGATCTAATATATGTTCCATATCATTACTAATTTCATTTTTAGTCGTATCGGTATGCATCGCTATTTCACCTATTTGATCCAACCCTTTTTCATTTATCGCTTTCGTATATTTCCTCGCATAGTCGATAGATTTATATTTTGTAATAGCCGCAATCCAATTTTTCAAAGTATTTTTCTCTTCATCATACTTTTCAATATGATTCCAAATTGCCAACAACACATCATCCATACATTCCTCTTGCACATCTTGAAACGAAGCTAAATGCTTCTGAATAATACTTTTTATAAGCCCGCCGTATTGGTCGATAATAAAGTATAATGCTTTTTCATTCTTTTTCCTTAGCTGCATTGCAACGTTCTCTTCTGTAATTTTCATATGCACCCTCCTCTCTAACGTTCTCTATATCTATTAATTCGTATCGTTACTTCTCATTTCTATCAAATTATACATATTTATTAATAATATCCAAAATAAACCTCATGTAGTAAAATATAACTCATTACATAGAAGGAGATTATATATGTTTAGCTTACTTTGGGTTGTTTATATGCCACTTCTTGTTTTATGTGGATTTTTCGGTGGTATTTTTTTAATTGTTACTAGCATGAAACATCGTAAATTATTTGCTGGTTTCATGGGGCTACTTAGCTTCTCCTTTGTCACACTACCTTTTGTTTTTTGGGGCATGGGAGTGGAGAGCAATACAATCCTCCCTATTTCAACTACTTTATATTGGATACTGTTTTCTTTAACTGGATTTTCGGCAGGGTTAAGTGGATTACAAACAAAGATTAAAAGTATACGTAATATGGGATTCATTATTTTTATCGTCGGCATATTAGGGGTTTTCTTCTGGGTACTTATGTCTGTAGGAGATTCATTCTATATATAATATTTTATCGGAGGTGATACAGAAGGGTTTGGAATATTAATTTGGATGATTTTAGCTCTTACTTTAATGTTATGCCAATTCATCATTGGTATTTTTTTAATTATAGCTGGTTTCATTAGCATATCACTTATCTTTGTTCCTATCATTTATATAGGTTATGGAATGGATTTAGAGGGGATCATTCCAATTTAAGGAACTTTATATTGGGGTTCTTCTCTTTAGCTGGACTATTAGCTATTATAAGCGGAAGACAAATATCAAGTATTCATACTATGGGAACGATTTTGTTTATAACAGGGCTGTGCTCCGTAACTGGTTATCATTTTTTATATTTAACTCTTTAACAAGACAAAAAAGCAGGGAAATTAATTCCCTGCTTTTCTATTTGTTTTATTACCTGATGGTAAGAAGAACGATAACACCCAAGCAATTCCTGCGAGTATCGTTGCAATTAAGAAGGCATCGTTAATACCGTTAATTGCAGATAGCTTTGAAATTTGTCCATATAATAGTTGCGTGCTCATCGCATCTCCTGCTTGCGCTGATCCAGCTAAGGCCGCTAAGCTTTGCCCCATGCCATGTACTTTATCAACTAAAATTGGATTCGAAGTTGTTAACATGTTGCCGTAATCTGCTACGTGAGCAGTTGTTTGTTGCGTCATAAGTGTAATTAAAATCGCTGTTCCGATTGAACCAGCTACTTGCCTTGACGTATTTTGCGTCGCTGTACCGTGAGAAATTAATTTCATCGGTAGCGCGTTCATACCAGCTGTCATAATTGGCATCATAATGAATGACATACCAATTGAACGTATAATATAATCCATCATAATAACGCTATACGGTGTATCCATCGATAACGTTGTGAATTCGTATGTCGCAAATGTTGTAATGGCTAATCCAACAATCGCTAACGGACGAATACCATACTTATCAAATAGTTTACCTGCAATAGGTCCCATGATCCCCATAATTAAAGATCCTGGTAGTAATAATAATCCTGATTCAATCGGTGTGAAACCACGAATGTTTTGCAGATATACCGGAAGCAATAACATACCTCCGAATAACGCCATCGTAACGATTGCATTAATTACTAAAGTAAAAGTAAATACTGGGTATTTAAACACTTGTAAATCAAGCATTTTATTGTCCGTTGTTAACTCTCTCCAAATAAATAACGCTAAACCAATTACACCGATAACAAGTGAAATAATAACTTCTGCGCTAGTCCAACTATTATTTCCAGCTTCACTAAATCCGTACAATAAGCTTCCTAGTCCAATACTTGAACTAACAACACCAAATATATCTAATTTCGTTTTAGACACTGGCTGAGCTAGTGTAAAGAATTTTAAAGATAAGAACGTAATAATTAAACCGATAATAAACATCGCATAGAACATTAAGTTCCAGCTGTAATTTTCAATCACCCAACCTGTTACAGTTGGCCCGATAGCTGGTGCTAAAATCATCGCTACACCTAGTAATCCCATCGCTGCTCCGCGCTTATGAGGCGGGAATAATGTCATGAAGATATTCATACCAACCGGCATTAAAATACCCGCACCAACCGCTTGAATAACGCGGCCCGTCATCATCATTGTAAAGTTTCCTGAAATAGCACAAATGATAGATCCTACCGTGAAGAATAACATTGCTGCTACGAATAATTTACGATACGTAAATCGCGAAACTAAAAAGGCACTAATCGGTACTAAAATACCATTTACAAGCATGAAACCTGTAATTAACCATTGTGCTGTTGAAGTTGATACGTTAAATTCATTCATTAATGGAGGCAATGCAACGTTAATGATTGTTTGGTTTAAAATAGAAACGAACATGCCGAGAATTAATACAGCTACAACTGCTTTTACGTTCACATTCTCTACAGGCGTAGACATTTGTTTTTTCGGCACTTCTGTTTCTTCTTTTACTTCTTCTTGCTTGCCTGTTTCTAACTCAACTACATTAGAAATTTTCGATTCTTGCTCTCGTTCAATTTCTTTCTCTTCTGTTTCTACCTTACTTACTTCTATTTTATTTACGGCTGGGACTTTTTCTTCTCCCACGTTCGTTTTTTTCTTTCGTAAAAGACGATTTACAAGGAAGAAGACGATTATACAAAATAGTGCATATCCTGCAATTGCAATTGAGGACATCTCATCTCCCCCTTACTTATGAATACGAACTGACACATTCATTCCAGGAACAATATTTACTGATTTACTATGATCTAAAGAAATTTTAACTGGTACTACTTGTGTTACTTTTGTATAGTTCGCTGTTGCGTTGCTTGATGGTAACATAGAGAATGTGTTCGCTGTTGTTAATCCAACTTGCTCTACTTTTCCAGATAACGTTGTATCTGGGTATGCATCTACATACACATCTACGTCTTGACCTTTTTGTACATCGTCAACATCTGTTTCTTCAATGTTTGCCGTTACCCATAAATTGTTCATATCAAATGCGTAAGCAATTGGGCTACCTGCTCCAACGAAAGCATTTGTCGTCGCGTTTGATTGTACAACTGTTGCATTTTGTGGAATTGTTACATCTACTGTTTGTTCTCCATTTGCTGCCGCTACAGTAACAGCACCTAATTTATCGTTCTCATTGTAGTTCTTACCTACTTCAGCTTTCCAGTCAGTTAATTTACCTGCTACTGGTGATGCAATCGGAATTACCTTTCCATCAATTTTTGCATTGTCTGTTTTTAAGTAATTTTCCGCTTGATTGTAATAGTAATAACCGCCAATACCGCCGCCAACTAGTACAATTAATGTGATAATGTTAATAATCACCATTCTTCGAAACTGATTCATTGCATTCCTCTCCTTATATCGCATATAATTTTTTTCTAAACTATTTATGTCCTTATTGTTTAGACTGTTTAATTGTTAATTATATTAACTTTTAAACAAAAAAATCACACCATCTGCGGTGTAAATCGAAATTTATCTACCTGCGAGCGGTGCTGATTTCTGAAGGACTATCGTTTATAATTATAAATAATTATTTTAAATCTACAACCGACAATTTACGTATGAAATGTCGCTTAAACAACAATATAATACCAATATGTTGTTTAAGTATAGAAAATTAAACGAGGGGAAGTAAAAATGTCTATTAAAAATACAAATGATCCACGTGTAAAGCGGACGAGACAACTCATACAGGATGCTTTTGTCGCTTTAGTAGGCGAAAAAGGATTTGACGATGTAACTGTTCAACATATTGCAGAACGTGCTCCAGTAAATCGTGCTACGTTTTATAGTCATTACCATGATAAATATGACTTATTAGACAAAAGCATCGAAGAAATGTTAGAGAAGTTAGCCGAAGTTATTAAACCAAAAAATAGAAATAAAGAAGAATTTCAACTTACTTTTGATTCACCACATCCGACATTTTTAGCTTTGTTCGAGCATATAGCAGAAAATGCGAACTTCTATAACGTTATGCTTGGCGATAAAGCTGCTGGAAATTACTCTTATAAAATGATGAAAACGATACAAACACATTTAACATTAAGCTTATCTATTTCACAGCCCGATGATAAAGATCTTATGGTTCCTCGTGATATTTTAATTAGTTATGTGACAGGAGCTCATATCGGCATGATTATGTCATGGCTAAAAAGAGGGATGATATATACACCGCATTTTATGGCTATGCAATTAACTCTTTTAATTATTTTAGGAGCTCATACTGCGGCAGGATTAGAGAGACCTTTTTAAAACATAAAAAAGCGAAGGAGAAACTCCTTCGCTTTTTCTATTAATTAAATGTAATGTTATGTACAGCCTCTTTATCAAGACGTTTAATAACTTCTACAATTAACTTCACTGCATTTTCATAGTCATCACGGTGTAACATTGCCGCATGAGAATGAATGTAACGAGTTGCAATCGTTATTGCCATAGACGGAATACCATTTACAGCAATATGGATTGCACCTGCATCCGTTCCGCCGCCCGCTACTGAATCATATTGATACGGGATTTGTAATTCATCAGCAACATCAACTACAAAGTCACGTAAACCGGTATGACCGATAACAGAAGCATCATATAAAATGATCTGTGGTCCATCACCCATTTTACTTTGCGCTTCTTTTAACGTTACCCCCGGTGTGTCACCAGCGATACCAACATCTACTGCGAATGCGATATCTGGTTTAATATAGTTTGCAGATGTTTTCGCACCACGAAGACCGACTTCTTCTTGTACAGTCCCTACGCCGTATACAACGTTTGGATGCTTTTCATCTTTTAATTGTTTTAATACGTCAATTGCAATTGCACAACCAATTCGGTTATCCCATGCTTTTGCAAGTAACATTTTTTCATTCTTCATCACTTGGAATTCAAAATAAGGTACAACTTGATCTCCTGGTCGTACGCCCCACTCCATTGCTTCTTCTTGGCTAGAAGCACCAATATCAATGAACATGTCTTTAATTTCAACTGGCTTTTTACGCGCTTCTGGAGGTAAGATGTGCGGTGGTTTTGAACCGATTACACCTGTTACATCTCCTTTACGCGTTACAATTGTCACGCGCTGCGCAAGCATAACTTGTGACCACCAGCCACCAACTGTTTGGAAACGAAGGAACCCTTTGTCATCAATTTGCGTAATCATAAAGCCAACTTCATCTAAATGACCTGCAACCATAATTTTCGGGCCGTTTTCTTCCCCTACTTTTTTCGCAACTAAACTTCCTAAATTATCAGTAGAAAGCTCGTCTGCAAACGGCTCAATATATTTCTTCATTACTTCGCGTGGTTCACGTTCGTTACCCGCAATACCACGTGCATCTGTTAATTCTTTTAGCATTGTCAATGTCTCGTCTAATTTTGTCATTGCCAACACCCTCCTTTTTCTTCAGTCACTTCATTATACAAAAGGAAATTGAAATATTCAAAAATTAACTTAGTATCCTTGTGTTTGACGCTGATGATTTACTTCGTTTTTATCTAAGTATGCCTTTTCGATCTCTTCTTGTTCAAACTCAAGCGCTTGTCCAAGTCGAAGGTAGCTTGTAAATAATTCAATATAGTTCGTAATAGATGGTTGATCTGTAAAACGAATTACCTTCGCATATGTGTCTAAGAAAATTTCTACTTGTGTTTTATTCGTCTGTGCACACTTATAGAATAGGAAGTTTTTATCAATACCTAAATCAATTCCGATTGATAAAATAAAATGTAAACCATCTACGTATTCTTCTAGTATTACTTCACGTTCTGATGCTGGTTTGTTGCTCCAATATTTAAAACAACGTGTTTCATTTGCAAGTTCTCCAATTTCTACAAGAAGAGCTAACATTTTTTCTTTTAACAACTTTTTCGGTTGTAAGTCATGCTCCTTCGCAATACGGTCATCTAATTCTTTTTGTAATTTAAATAGTTGTAGTAAGTCCATTCTATTGTCCTCCTCCAACATCGCATTTTACGCAACAATGTTGTTTCATCTCAAAGTTCATTATTATTTTTCGTTTCTTATTAATAAGTCAGCTATCTACCTCTTTACAAAATAGCTTGTCCTTAATTTACAAATACGTTTCAATCATCACGATTAGATTGTTCACTCCGATTGGTGATAGTTAATAATTATCCAGGAATTGCCTACTAATAAAAATGTTATTTTATCTGATGAAAGTTCCATATCATCTTTCCATTATAGCAGTGTCGTTTCAGGTAGGAAAGATACTCTTCTTTCCAGAGGGTGATAATTAAAAGAAGCCAGGAGGATTCTCCTGGCTTCATATATATATTCTTCTATATTACTATAGCTTTTATATTGGTTTTGTCATATCTATAACGACATATTTCTCTTTGTATACAAACAAAAAACCTTAGAAGAGAAATCTTCTAAGGTTTCAACTAATTAATTAGTTAATGTTGTTTTTTGCAACTGTTGCTAATTCAGCGAAAGCTTTTTCGTCATGAACAGCTAAGTCAGCAAGCATCTTGCGGTTAACTTCGATGCCAGCATTTTTAAGACCGTGCATTAAGCGGCTGTAAGAAAGACCATTCATACGAGCTGCTGCGTTGATACGTGTAATCCATAATTTACGGAAGTCACGTTTCTTTTGACGGCGGTCACGGAATGCATACATTAGAGATTTCATAACCTGTTGGTTAGCAACCTTGAATAATGTATTTTTTGAACCGTAGTAACCTTTTGCTAATTTAATTACTTTTTTACGACGTTGACGAGTAACTGTACCACCTTTTACTCTTGGCATAATATTACCTCCTAATTGTTCTATATATCAGCCGAACTTATTTTAAGTTGTCAAGCATTTGACGAATGCGTTTGAAGTCACCAGCGCTTACTACACCAGCTTTACGTAGTTTACGTTTAGCTTTTGTAGATTTGTTAGCGAATAAATGGCTTGTGTAAGCGTGAGAACGTTTCAGTTTACCTGATCCAGTCTTTTTGAAACGCTTTGCAGCGCCGCGATGAGTTTTTTGTTTAGGCATAGGTATTTCCTCCTCTATCTATTACTTATCGTTTTTCGGTGCTAAAACTAAGAACATACTGCGTCCTTCCATTTTAGGCTTAGATTCGATTGTACTAACTTCAGCACAAGCTTCTGAGAAGCGATCTAAAACACGTTGACCGATTTCTTTATGAGTAATGGCACGTCCTTTAAAGCGAATTGACGCTTTAACCTTGTCGCCTTTCTCTAAAAACTTGATAGCATTACGAAGTTTTGTGTTAAAGTCATGTTCATCAATTGTTGGACTTAAACGAACTTCTTTCATGCTAATTACTTTTTGATTTTTGCGCTGTTCTTTTTCTTTCTTCTGTTGCTCAAAGCGGAATTTACCGTAGTCCATAATGCGGCATACTGGCGGTTTCGCATTTGGAGCAACTAATACTAAATCAAGATTAAGATTTGCAGCTAAGTCTAAAGCGTCATTACGAGACTTGATTCCAAGTTGATCGCCATTTGCACCAACTAAACGTACTTCACGTGCACGAATTTGCTCGTTAATCATCATATCCTTGCTAATAGTAAGCCACCTCCAAGGTTTTCTCAGAACATAGTTTGTAGTCATAGAACCCGACAAAAAAAGTGCGGGCATACGACACCCACACTTGTAAAATCTTAAGTAAGAAATACATTTACCTGTAAACTGCGAATGCGTCCATCAGGTGAGAAGCGGGGCTTCTACTTGTTCCACAAAACAATATTCTATTATCCTTGATGAGTTTATCATAGGACATGACGTCTGTCAAGAAGACGCGATGTGTTTTACTAACAACAAGAAATATTGTAACAAACAACTAACATACTTGCAATACTTTTTTACGATAAGTATTGTTTGGTTATTTTTTCTAATTTTTCTTTTCTATAATACATAAGAAAGCCGCGGTATACCGCGGCTTTTTCTTATCGTTTTCCTTCTACTTTAATCATATCAACAAAAGCATCTAATGCTATTGTTTCTGATTTTTGTTCACCATATTTACGTACGTTTACGCCGTTTTCAGTTACTTCATTGTCACCTACTACAAGCATGTACGGAATTTTTTGCATTTGCGCTTCACGGATTTTGTAACCAATTTTCTCTTCACGAGTGTCTAATTCAACACGGATACCAGCACGGCGTAACTCATCTTGTACTTTCTTCGCATAATCTAAATGTACTTGCGGAGAAACTGGAATTACTTGTGCTTGAACTGGAGCTAACCAAGTTGGGAATGCACCTTTGTATTCTTCAATTAAGAAGGCTACGAAACGTTCCATAGTTGATACAACACCACGGTGAATTACAACTGGACGATGTTGTTTACCGTCTTCACCAACGTAAGCTAATTCAAAGCGTTCTGGAAGTAAGAAGTCTAATTGTACAGTTGAAAGTGTTTCATCTTTTCCAAGAGCAGTACGAACTTGAACGTCAAGTTTTGGACCGTAGAATGCTGCTTCACCTTCAGCTTCATAGTAATCAAGACCCATTTCATCCATAGCTTCTTTTAACATACCTTGTGCTTTTTCCCACATCTCATCATCAGCATAATACTTTTTAGTATCAGCTGGGTCACGATAAGATAGACGGAATGAATAGTTCTCTAAACCGAAATCTTTGTATACTTCTAGAGTTAAGTTTACAACACGTTTTAACTCTTCTTTAATTTGATCTGGGCGAACGAAAATGTGCGCATCGTTTAAAGTCATTCCGCGTACACGTTGTAATCCAGATAACGCACCTGACATTTCATAACGGTGCATTGTTCCAAGTTCCGCAATACGGATTGGTAATTCACGATAGCTGTGAATATCGTTTTTATAAACCATCATGTGGTGAGGGCAGTTCATTGGACGAAGAACTAACTCTTCATTATCCATTTCCATTGATGGGAACATACCATCACGGTAGTGGTTCCAGTGACCAGAAGTTTCATAAAGCTCTCTGCTTCCTAGTACTGGAGTGTATACGTGATCATAGCCTAAGCTTGCTTCTTTATCAACGATGTAACGCTCGATAATGCGGCGGATTGTTGCACCCTTTGGTAACCAAAGTGGTAAACCTTGTCCTACTTTTTGGCTATTAGTAAATAATTTTAATTCTTTACCTAATTTACGGTGATCGCGCTCTTTCGCTTCTTCAAGCATACGTAAGTGCTCATCTAATTCTGCTTTCTTAACGAATGCAGTACCGTAAATACGTTGTAGCATTTTATTATTGCTATCGCCGCGCCAGTAAGCACCCGCAACGCTTAATAATTTAAATACTTTAATTTTCCCTGTAGATGGAAGGTGAACACCACGGCAAAGGTCGAAGAATTCGCCTTGCTCATAGATTGAAATAACAGCATCTTCTGGAAGATCGTTAATTAAATCTAATTTTAACTCATCGCCGATTTCTTCAAAACGACGAATTGCTTCTGCACGTGGTACTTCATGACGAACGATTTCTAAGTTCTCGTTCACAATTTTTTGCATTTCTTTTTCAATTTTCTTGAAGTCTTCAACTGTAATTGCTTCTTCCATATCAATATCGTAGTAGAAGCCATTTTCAATTACTGGACCAATGCCAAGCTCAACCTTAACATCTTTATATAAACGTTTTAACGCTTGTGCTAAAAGGTGGGCTGTTGAGTGGCGTAAAATGTATAAGCCATCTTCAGAATCTAATGTAATAATAGAAACTGCACCATCTTCTTCGATTGGTGTAACAAGATCGATCATCTCATCGTTTAATTTTCCAGCCACAGCTTTTTTCTTTAAGCCTGGGCTAATAGAAGCTGCGATTTCTTCAGTTGTTACGCCTTTTGGAAACTCCTTCACAGCTCCATCAGGGAAAGTAATTTTAACTACATCTGCCATCACTGGTCACTCCTCTTTTTTTCAAAATAAAAAACACTCATCCCGTAAAAAGGGACGAGTGTTGAATTCGTGGTTCCACCCTTGTTCCAATTAACCTTATTGTTAATTGCTCAAGTTCAACATAACGGTGTTGTCCGTTAGCAATTACTAGAAAAAACGTTCACTGCTAAAGTTTAGAGGTGGTAAGTAATAATCCCGTACTAGGAAGCTCACACCCTAAGGCTTCCCTCTCTGAAAATCGTAGAAAACTACTCATGTCCTCATCATGACATTTCAATATATTTCATTTATGTAGGTAATTATATGCTCAAAAACTTAGAAAATCAAGGGCGTTACCTTTATTTTTTAAATTTTTCACATTGCGCTCAAACTCATGTAATCCATGTAATTGTACCCGTTCTTGAAATATATTTCGCAAAGTAATAATCATATTATGGTCTTGTTCTTTCGTGTATAAATAAATTTTTTTTGGCGAGATAGAGAGCAGTGGTGCAATTACTTTCGTATCAATATATACATCCTTTTGCTTCAATAATTCCTCATCTATATATTGGACCAATTTCTCCTGTTTTAAACGTCTACCTTTATCATCATAGAAAATAAAGCTTTCATCAAAAATAAGATGCACGCAGGACAAACGTGATTTCCGGCTACGCACTTGTTGCCTTAGTGTCTCAATAAACATTTGATATTCTTGTTCCAACTTATACTCATCAATTGACACTTCAGCAAGCTTAGCTACCATTTCCCTATATGTACGAAGGCGAAAACGAACATATGATGAAAACGAGAACGAAAGCGGATCACAAAGCCAGTTATTTAAAGAGGTTTTAATATATGATTCAAACGTGTGACGCGTTAATTCACGAGCAATCCCTTTTCTTCTTCCCTTTAAAACCTCATGTGCCATATGCAATATTTGATGACACTCTTCCTCTTCTTCATAAAAAAACTTCTCTTTTAAGATTGTATATATCCACTCATTTTGTTTCACATTCACAATGAAATATACCATTACTGGCAATAAAATCTTTTCAATATAATTGGATTCACATACTGGTATATGAATCACCACTTTTTGTTCCTGTAAATACACACTCGTTTCCTTATATAATAGTTCCGCTCTTTTCAGTAGTTGTCTATATACATGCATAGCATCATTTTTTTCTTCGAAGCAAATTTCAATCACTTTTGTCCCCCCTTTTATCCCTGCTCTAAAGGACTGTATCTATACGTTACAAATCCTATAAGAGTCCGTTCCACGTGAAGTTCACTCTTAGTAGAATTACATTTCTTATCGTTAAAAAATCCACTCGATATGGCTTGCTAATTTTATATATATTAAGGGAGGGAGAAAAAAATGATACAAGCTACTAGGAATTTTCAATAACATTTTACAATTCAACTAATTCGAAAAGCGTTAATACAAAAAAAGAGCAAGCTTCTCAGCTTGCTCTTTACTTATGACGTCGGTTTTTCCCGCCAATTGGAATTGGCTTTGCTAAATATTTAATTCGTTCCATAATACGCGCTGCTTTCATTTGTTCTGCTTCACCGCGTTGTGTATACGTTAAATGATGTTCCAATTCCTTGAAATCAAAGTTAGACGTAAAGAACGTCGGTAAGTTCTCTAACATGCGGAATTGCAAAATCGCACCAAGCACATCATCACGCACAAAGCTTGACATTGCTTCCGCTCCAATGTCATCTAACATTAAAACTTGTACACGTTTCACCGCATCAATCTTTTCCCCAATTGAATTATCTTGAATCGAACTTTTAATTTCACGTAAAAATTCAGGGAAGTATACGAGCATCGAACTTATTTTCTTTCGAGCAAGCTCATTCGCAATTGCTCCTAACAAATACGTTTTCCCTACACCAAATTTACCGTACAAATATAAACCTTGTACTTTTTTACCAGGTTCATATGTACTTAAAAATTCATTAGCTGCACCAATTGCATCAATACGCGCATCTAAATCTGATGGATCCAAGTTTTCCATCGTTGCCTGTAAAATGTCAGTTGGCATATATACACTTTGAACGAGCTTTTCATATTTCTTTCTCTCATCATATGCTACTTTTCTAACGCAACGATCGTATTGAATATCGATCATCTTTCCTTGGATAACGAGCTTTGGCTCATATCCTTGCAGCATGTTTTTACACGAACCTAAATCCGGACAATCCGCGCAACCTACACTTTGTCCAATATATTCGTATAATTTCACAAGACTGCGCTCAATCATAGAAGTTGTTACTTCACCTTTATGTTCGTCTATAAATTCTTTCACACGCGGATGTGCCATTACTTCCGCCTTTAATACTTCATATCTATTTTTAAAATTTTCATTTTCCATTAACTTTGCAAATGAATTTTGAATATGCTCCATTTTCTCACCTCAAAGAGCGTTCATTCTCTTCTATTAATCACGCTTATATTTTTTTAACACTTCTTCTAGTCGTTTTCGTTCATCATCTAACGTACTTGCATCTTTTTTCTTACTTACATCTTTCTTCACTGTTTCTTTCGGTTGTTCTTTCGGTTGTTCTTTCGGCTCTTCTTTCAACCAATCTGGTACCATTTCTTGTCGTACCGTTTTCTTCGACGTACGACCTTTTTTCTTCGTCTCAGCCCAGTCTTGATATTGACGATTCTCTTCTTTCGCTAATGCCATTGCTTCAGCTACTGTACCGACCTTTTTACGTGCCCAATGTCCCGCAATCTTCTCCACATACGTTTTCGCAAGTTTCATATCCGAGCGTAGCATAACATAATAAATAAGTACATTCACAACACCTGGCGTTAATTTTTGATTGATCATTACATCTTCAACGATTTGCAAGTCAGCTTTCGTTGCCTCTGCACCGCCAGAGATTTCTTTCAATAGTTGCTTTGGTGAGATTTCCTCTAACTGTTTGATTAACATCTCTTCTTGCGTAGAAGGCTCTTTCTCTTTCATCATACGTGCAGCGTGAGGCTGTACTCTTTCGCTTAATACAGGTAACGCTTGACCGTTTTCGAACTGATACCAATCACGTGCTCCTTTTCTAAGCCTTTCGATATCAATTGTCTGTATCTCTGTCACCGCACCAAGAACGATATTTTGCATTGATAACACATCTACATCATACACGTAAGCAAGTGTAATGACACATTCTCGCACTTGATCTGTAATCGCCTTTTTAGGAACAAGAGCGGACAATCCATCTACAAATAAGGAGAAATCAAAGAAATCATTCCAAACTTTCGGAGCGTCTCCCTTTTCATTACTTGGCATTGCTGTCGTTCTTGGAATACGAAGGTCTTCCTGCGCATGCTCAAGCTGTCCTGGATTAAACGAACCAAACACATCATTAAAAGAACGCGTCACATTTTCATAAGATACAAAATCAAATTCTTCTTCTAAGAAATATTGCTTTACTTGATTATATTTTGTCCGACTCAATCGATTGTATAAAAAGATACTTAAAACAATATCATCAAAAAACTGCTTCGGAGATAAAGGTGGTTGTAGCTCATATATAAACATTCGAATATCTTTTTCTTTCTTAATATATACTTTCAAAAGCCCAATTGCCTCTAACTTTACTCGTTCCTCATATATTTCAGGAAGTTGCATTTGCATGGTCACCATAAGGGAATGATGCGTATTCTCTTTTCCAAACACACGGTCTTGCTCTAACTCTCCCCATAGCGTCATGTACAAGCTAAAAGCTCTACTACCTATTAACGGCTGATACAACATCGTTAACACTTTTCGGTCGTAATTATGCAATAATCCTTTCGCACTTACTTTATAACGATCAATCGGCAATAGCTCCATCCATGACTGTTTTTCCATTCTTGCTTTTCCTTTCTCTCATCCAATCTATCCTCTACTTCATTCACTCTTCATTATATAATTTCTTAGCGAAAAAGAGCTATTAGCTTTCGCTTCTAGCTCTCTTATCTCATTACTTACGGTATGTAAAGAGAATACAATACAAATTCTACTCTCTTTCTTTTTGCAGTATATCTTTTAATTCTTCAATAAATACATTTAAATCTTTAAATTGGCGATATACAGAAGCAAAACGCACGTAAGCAACATCGTCGATATCACGGAGTTCTTCCATAACAATTTCACCAATCATATCACTTTTCACTTCTGATATACCTAAATTACGAAGTTCACGTTCCACACTTTGAGTTACTTCCTCTAATTGTCTTAAAGATACTGGTCTTTTTTCACACGCTTTAATTAACCCACGTAAAATCTTTTCTTTATTAAACTCTTCTCGTGTACCTTCTTTTTTTACAACGATAAGAGGTGACTCTTCTACTCTTTCAAATGTCGTAAAGCGGCTTAAACAGCTTTCACACTCTCTCCTTCTTCGAATAGAGCGCCCCTCGTCTACCGGACGCGAATCTAACACTCTTGTACCATTATGAGAACAGGATGGACAACGCAATATATTCACTCCTTTACACTATACTCTTTATTTTTCTCTACTTACTTCATCTGACAATATATATACATTATTATATAACTCATTCTAACTCTCTTACCACTTTAAGTTGAAGCGCATTATTTTATCATCTCATTTTCGAAAATAAGATGGTAGATGGAATGCTACCTTATTCGTAAGAGCTCCATTTATTCAACTAACGAGTACGTTATATTTTCCCTTTTTTATAAACTAAAAAAGAGGTGCATTATACACCTCTTTACATTTTAAATCAATTATGTTCTTTTTTAAAGAGCTTTTGTTTCTCTCTGCTTAATTTCGAAGCTACCAGTGCCTCGAGGAAGCTCGATGCTCTCACGCGTTTTCGCGTTTAAACCTTCTGCAATATATTCTGCAGCAACATTTGGATCAATACGATCCCCACAAGTATAAACATCAATACTTGCGTAACCGTGCTCCGGAAAGCTATGAATTGTTAAATGTGATTCCGAGATAATTACTACTCCACTTACACCTTGTGGTGCAAATTTATGGAAAGCTACCTCACGCACTTCAGCACCAGCTCTTAGTGCTGCATCCACAAATAATTGTTCAATATACGGCATGTCATTAAGCTTGTCGAAATCGCAATCCCAAAGTTCAGCGATCACGTGACGACCCATCGTATCCATAGTATCCATTCTACAGTTCCCCCTTGTAAATTTATTCTAACTGTTCGAATTGAAAACTAATTTGCAATTTGGCTTGCTCCACTACCACGGGGGAAAGTTAGTCCAGAGAGGTCCTAACCCTTTAAGTAGTGACTACGTACCTCAGCTCTTAAGTTTACGAGTGTTAGTATACTTTGTTTATTTTCATTTTGCAACAACAGTTTTTTCGATTTTCTGTCATATTTTCCTCTTTACTTTTCCCTAAAAAAAATAAATGATTCACAAATACAGTAATCCCAACGTTTTGTGGTATGTCCACTTCCGAAAATATACTCCTATAATTTTTTCCTTTTCAGAAAAAATTAAAAAAAAGAGGGCAAATATTCACTTGCCCTCTCCCTTATTCACTTAAATATGTTGCACATTTTTTTGTTTCGCTAATTCTTCAACAACTAACGTTACAAGATCTACAACACGACGAGAGTAACCCCACTCGTTATCATACCAAGCAAGTACTTTCACTTTACGGTCACCCATTACCATTGTAGATAAACCATCAATGATAGCTGAGTGTGTATTTGTATTAAAGTCAATAGATACTAAAGGCTCTTCACTGAATTCTACGATGCCTTTAAGCGCACCATTTGCAACAGTTTTGAACGCCTCGTTAATAGCTTCAACTGTCACATCACGTTTTACATCTACTACTAAGTCAACAAGAGACACGTTTGGTGTTGGTACACGAAGTGCCATACCATGAAGTTTTCCATTTAAATGTGGAAGAACTTTTGCTAGCGCTTTCGCAGCACCTGTCGTTGTCGGAATAATTGATTGTCCGCAAGCACGTGCTCTTCTTAAATCTTTATGTGGGTTATCAATATTTTTTTGGTCATTTGTATAAGCGTGAACTGTCGTCATTAAACCGTTTTCAATTCCAAACTGCTCATCTAACACCTTAACAACAGGCGCTAAACAGTTTGTTGTACAAGATGCATTTGAAATAACAGTATGTTTTGTAATATCTAATTGGTCTTCGTTCACACCAACTACAATTGTTACATCTTCGTTTTTACCAGGCGCTGTTAAAATAACTTTTTTCGCTCCAGCTTCAACATGAAGAATTGCTTTTTCTTTTGAATTAAATTTACCAGTTGCTTCAATTACAACTTCAACACCTAGATCTGTCCAAGGCAATTCCTTTGGATCGCGGTTGTTTAAAAGGCGAATCATTTTCCCATCAACTAATAAGTGATCTTCAAATGCTTCTACTGTTCCGTCAAACTTGCCGTGAACTGTATCATATTTAATTAAATGTGCTAACGTTTCAGATGGATAGCTTGCATTGATTGCTACAATTTCGAATGCACTTTCTTTTATTGCCTGACGAAATACCATTCTCCCAATACGTCCAAATCCATTAATTGCCACACGAGTCATAATATGTTATCCCCCTTGAATGCGTTATACTATTTATCTCCAATCCCAATAATAGTATAACACAAAAAGGGGATATGTCACTAAGCATTTTCATTAATTTCACAATTTTTTAGTCAATAATGTTCCAATTCTTTAAAATCACCTGTAATTGTGTTTTCGTTCCCATAATTGTGCCATCATTATTTATCACTTCATCTGCATGTTTCACTTTTTCTTCTAACGGCATTTGAGATTGAATACGAGCTGTTGCTTCTTCTTCTGAAAAATTATTTCGTTTCATTAAACGTTCTAATTGCGTATGCGGCTTAACTGCTACGACTAATACGCGGTCAACAAGACTTGTTAATTTACTTTCAAATAAGAGAGGAATATCTAACACAACCGCTTGCGCATTTTCTTTTATGTACATTTCCTTTTGCCTATTCATTTCCTCACGCACTGCAGGGTGAACAATTTTATTTAACTGCAATCGTTTTTCTTCATTATAGAAAACAACACTTCCTAATTTTGGACGATCCAGCTCTCCATCTTCTTGTAATACTTCCGTTCCAAACACTTCTACAATTTTGTTATACGCTGGTTTTCCTCGTTCTACAACTTCTCGCGCAATAATATCTGCATCAATAACTGGTATACTTAGTTCACGAAACATTTGAGACACTGTACTTTTTCCACTTGCAATGCCTCCTGTTAATCCAATTACTACTGTCATCATAATCCTCCTCACAATATAAAAGGCGCGAAACTAATGTTCCACGCCCATACTTACATTTTCCAAATTCCAATAATAATGAGTAATACCCCAGGCAGGAATGTAAATTTTTGTAACCATTTCATATTTGATAAAACCGTCCCAAGTTTCATTCCGATAAATAAAAACAAAGAACTCATAACCGCAACTAATATTGCCATCATTGCAGGTGCATACCCTAATAAAGATGCACCAATTCCAGCACCAAACGAATCTACAGAAAGAGCGATACCAAGAAGCAATGCTTCTCCTGCAGAAATGGTGCCTGATTTATCGAAATCTGCGACAGTCGGTTTCCGTAAAATTTGGATCACTAGCCCGAGTGAAGCGATTTCTAATTTCCAAACCTTCTCCTCTTGCTTCGGTTCTTCTTTTTTCTCACTTCGAAAAAATTGGTATAATACCCAAATTCCTATTCCAATAAGAACAAGCCCACCGATACGCGTTGCGATAACAGGTGAAAATATTTTTGCGATCATATGTCCAATTCCCATTGAAACAAGCATAACAGCCGCTGAACACATTCCGATAATTATAATTGATCTTAGTGGAATTCTTACACTTCTTAAACCATATGTTAGCCCTACACTACAGCTATCTAAGCTTAATGTAAAAGCTAATAAAATAAGAGATAAATAAAGGTACATCGGTAAGCTCCTCCCTTATACATAGCTCTGCTGTATGTATATGACAAATGCCTATCCGATGTTATCTCTTTTCTATATTCTTGGCTGACAAATCGGGCAATAATGCGTTCCTCTTCCGCCAACAACTGTTTTTTCTAATATCGCACCGCAAGTTACACACGGTTCTCCTTTTTTTCCGTATACATTTAGAAGTTCCTGGAACGAACCAATTTGCCCTTGCGAGTTGATATACGTTCGAATTGTACTACCGCCACGCTTCACTGCTTCGCCTAGCGTTGTAATAGTCGCCTCATAAATTCGCTCGATTTCTTCTGCTGTTAAAGACGATGCTTCTCGCTCTGGGTGAATTTGAGAACGGAATAAAACTTCATCTACATATATATTTCCAAGCCCCACTAAAAGACGTTGGTCTAATAATACAACTTTTATTTTACGATTCGTCTTTTGCAATCTTTCTTGTAAATACTGTGGTGTCAATTCAGCATCAAATGGCTCCGGACCTAAGTCAGCAAGAGGCATTTGATTCAACTCTTCACCTTTTTTAAAGAGGTGCATCGTCCCAAACTTTCTCACATCTTTATAATGTAATTCCGTTCCATCTGTAAATAAGAAACGGACGTGCGTATGCTTATCAATTGGCTCATCCTCTTGATGCAGTAAAAACTTACCTTCCATACGCAAATGTGAAACAATAACATAATTCGTTACATATAAAAGCAAAAACTTTCCTCTTCGCTTTATATTTTCAATCTTCTCGCCTCTAAGCATTTCTTTAAAGATTTCTACATCATCCGGTCGTTTTACTATTTTTGGATAGGTAACAATGACATCCTCAATTGTTTTTCCTGTTACAAGATTTTCAAGTGTCCGTCTGACGTTTTCAACCTCTGGTAATTCAGGCATTTCATCACTTCCTTATTTTGCGTCGTACCAAGTTGGACCGTAAGAATAATCAACTTTTAGCGGAACTGCGAGTTCAATTGCATGCTCCATTACTTCTGGTACAAGCTTCTCTAATTTTTCAATTTCTTCTTTTGGTGCTTCAAATATCAATTCATCGTGTACTTGCAGAAGAAGACGAGCTTGTAATCCTTCTTCTTCTAAACGATCTGCCATAATAATCATCGCTTTTTTAATAATATCTGCTGCAGTACCTTGAATTGGCGTATTCATAGCTGTACGCTCAGCAAAGCTACGTAAATTGAAATTACGACTCGTGATTTCCGGAATGTAACGGCGGCGATTTAATAATGTAGCCACATATCCTTTTTGCTTCGCATCTTTTACGATGTCATCCATGTATTCTTGTACACCAGGGAAACTTTCTAAATACTTTTCAATAAATTCCGCTGCTGCTTTTCTTGTAATTCCTAAGTTTTGTGAAAGACCATAATCACTAATACCATACACAATTCCGAAGTTAACAGCTTTCGCTTGTCTTCTCATATTTGAAGTCACTTCATCTTTTTCAACGCCAAATACATCCATAGCTGTTTTCGTATGAATATCCATGTCATGTTGGAATGCGTCAACTAGCCCTTTATCATTTGCAATATGAGCTAATACACGAAGTTCAATTTGTGAATAATCCGCTGCGTACATAATCCATCCTTCTTCTGATGGAACGAATGCCTGACGAATCTTTCTTCCTTCTTCTAATCGAATCGGGATATTTTGCAAGTTTGGATCCGTTGAACTTAATCGGCCCGTTTGCGTTAATACTTGATTGAAACGAGTATGGATTTTAGATGTGTCTTCATGTACAACTTTTAATAAACCTTCAATATACGTTGAGTTTAGTTTCCCTAATTGACGGTAATGTAAAATGTTTGGAATAATTTCATGATGATCCATCAGCTTATCTAGTACATCAGCTGACGTAGAATAACCTGTTTTCGTCTTTTTAATAACTGGTAAGTTTAAGTTCTCAAACAGAATAACACCAAGCTGCTTCGGTGAATTAATATTAAATTCTGTTCCCGCAAGCTTATAAATTTCCTGTTCCATTTCCTTTAATCTACCTGCAAGCTCATCTCCCATATTACGAAGACGCTCTGTATCAACTTTTACACCTTTCACTTCCATATCAGCTAATACACGTGCAAGTGGTAATTCTAACTCGGTAAACAGTTCATATTGTTCATTCTTTTCTAACTCTTCAACGAATGTTTGCTTTACATCGTATAATACATGCACTTTACGAGCTACATGCTCCGCTACTACGTCTAGCTCTGGAACAGCGCGCTTCGCACCTTTTCCGTAAACTTCTTCATCAGATTTCACAGCATGCGTTTCTTTCATTTTCGCTACAGTACGGAAATCTTTATCCGTATCAGCCGGATCAAGTAAATAAGCAGCGATTAATAGATCAAAATCAATCCCTTGCATATCTATACCGTTCCATTTCAGTGCAACGATCGCACGCTTCGCATCAAATGTATGCTTCCTCATTTCTCCATATGCAAGCCACTCTTTAAAAGCGTCTGACTTAAGAGCGATGTCTGTTTGAATAAAATAACAGCCATTTTCATTTTGAATACCGAAACCTTGAATGTCTGCTTTATGATAGTTATCTTCTTGCACTTCAACAATAAGCGCACTATCTTGCTGAAGCATCTCATCTGTAACTTCTTCCACAATATCAAATGTAATATCATCTAATTCAGCTGGAGCCGTTTCTTCTGGCGTAACACCTAATTTATTTAAAAGAGATGTAAACCCTAAATTCTCAAACATCGGAATGACATCACTTGCTTCATACCCTTTATACTCCATATCATCCACATGCACTGTAATCGGCGCATCTGTAATAATAGTTGCCAGATCTTTACTCATAAGAGCTTGGTCTTTATTTGCTTCCAGTTTTTCTTTTAATTTCTTCCCGCTTACTTGATCTATATTTTCATACACTTCTTCAACCGTTCCAAACTGTGTTAACAATTTAATCGCAGTTTTTTCACCAACTCCTGGTACACCTGGAATATTATCTGATTGGTCTCCCATTAAACCTTTCATATCGATAATTTGCTTTGGTGATAAGCTGTATTTCTCAAATAAAGCTTCTTTCGTATATTCATCTACTTCCGTAATCCCTTTTCGAGGAATACATACAAGCGTGTTATCAGAAACAAGTTGAAGTAAATCTTTATCTCCTGAAATAACTTTTACATTCGCTCCTTGTTCACTCGCTTCTTTCGCTAACGTTCCCATAATGTCATCCGCTTCATAATTTTCAAGCTCATAACGCGGTACATTGAATGCATCCAGCATCTCACGAATAAACGGGAATTGCTCTGATAATTCAGGTGGAGTCTTTTGACGTCCTCCTTTATAATCACTATACGTTTTATGACGGAATGTCGTTTTCCCCGCATCAAACGCTACTAACATATGCGTCGGTTTTTCTTCCTCTAATATTCTCATTAACATCATTGTAAAACCGTAAATTGCGTTCGTATGTATACCTTTGTCGTTATTTAAAAGCGGTAGTGCAAAGAAAGCACGATACGCGATATTATTACCATCTACTAATACGACCTTTTTTTCCAAATCAGAAACCTCCCCATGCAAATTTGAAATGATTTTTTTCACAGAAAAAAACCGTTCCTTTCCTCTCTCTATATTAACATGACTAATAGAGAGAAGAAAAATAACGGCTATTTTCTATCATATATAAAAACGTTTACTAATATAAAAGGGAAGTGACGAGAACAGCATAACTATTCTCGTCCAAAATTACTCCTTGGATGAAGGGGTTTTCATGTATTATATTAACAGAGCTTTATTAATATTTAATTAAGCCATTGTTAATATATTGTAAACATCCTTCATCCTATTTTTCAGTTGCTGATTTTGGTAAAACAACTGTAAATGTTGTCCCTTCCCCAACTTCACTATCCACTGTAATCGTACCGTGATGCGCCTCGACTAAATGCTTTACAATCGATAATCCAAGGCCTGTACCACCAGTATTTCTACTTCTCGCCTTATCCACTCGGTAAAAGCGTTCAAAAATACGCGGAATTTCATCTTTACTAATACCAATTCCAGTATCCGAAACTTTTATATAAGCATTATATTTATCTTCTGCTAATTCTACAGAAACAACGCCTCCAGCCGGCGTATATACGATTGCATTATTAATTAAATTAATAAAGATTTGCTTTAAACGACTTGGATCTCCAATGACAGAGACTCGTTTTAGCGCATTTACTTGTAAAGAGATTTCTTTTTCTCCCGCTTTGTTATCAAGCACCATATGAATGTCTTCAAGAAGTCCCTTCATATCGACGGTTCCCATACTCAATTTAAATCCTTGTTGCTCAATCTTTGATAAATCTAATAAATCTTCAATTAACCCTTGCATGCGTTCACTTTCTTTTAAAATAATGTGTAAGAAATGTTCGCAGAATTTCTTATTATCCATAGCACCGTCCAAGAGCGTTTCTGAAAAACCTTTAATAGAAGTAATCGGCGTCTTTAGTTCATGAGAAACATTCGCTAAAAAGTCTTTTCTCATTTGTTCTAACTTCTTTAACTCAGTAATGTCATGGAATACAAGGACAATCCCTTTCCATTCATGGTTCGTTCCGATAATCGGTGCTCCATATACTTCGAAATGCTTTCGCTCAATTCCAAGTGGTAATAACATTTGTTTACGCACTTTCACTTCTGTCATAAAGATTTCTTCCACAAGCTCTATAATTTCTGGATGATGAAACGATTCATAATATAAACGATCTAAATATTCTTCATCTGTTACATGGAAAGTTTCTTTATACGAACGATTCACAAGGTTTATATAACCGCGGCTATCAATTAAAATCATTCCACTTCCCATATTTTCAATTAACGTATGCAGACGATCTTGTTGCATTTCTTGTTCAAGTGTCATCTCTTGTAAATTACGAGCTAAAATATTAATCGCCTTACTTAACATTCCCGTTTCATCTGAATGACTTTCATAAGCGCGTGCTTTATAATTGCCCTTCGCTAATTCGATAGCAACTTTCGTAACGGATTCAATCGGCCTAATATATTGCCCTGTAATTCTCATACCTAAAAATACGACTACAAGACACGCAATAACAAATCCGATAATTAATAATCCCCACGTTTTTTGATGAACAGCTTTCAAAGGCTCAATTGTACTTTTCACCAAAATGTAACCTTGTTTCCCTGCTACATCTTGCACGAACACTGCATGATAAAATTCATTATTTTGATCTGTTTCTTTCGTAATGACTTTATTTCTTTGTTTTGTCGTTTCAGAAGAAAGTTCTTTCATTATCCCTTGGCTAAACGCAGACTGTTCTCCTCCGCTATATTGAACGTTCTTTTTTTCATCCAAAAACATAATAGAAGCTGATATTTTTTCTTCTAACTTTTCAAATACGTACGGATTTTTTAAAACATCATCAAAACCTTGTTCTTCTGCTAATACAGCAACATACTCTGTCTCTTTTACCATTCTCTCTTTTGCATGATCTATATAATAGTTTTCAAATACGGTTTCCAACAATAAACCTAGTCCTACTAAAATAAAAACAATAAGAGAAACAAATGTAAAAAGAAGCCTGGAACGAAATTTATTCATCCCCTTTTGGCTCCTCTAATTTATATCCTAAACCACGTATCGTTTTAATGTACGTCGGTTTTTTCGTATTTTGTTCAATTTTATCGCGCAAATGGCTAATATGAACGTCAACAATTCGTGTATCACCAGCAAAATCATAATTCCATACAGCACTTAATAATTGATCACGTGTCAACACACGACTCTTATTTTTCGCAAGATAAACAAGTAATTCAAATTCTTTTGGTGTTAATTCAAGCTTTCTTCCTTGGAAATAAGCTTCATAAAACTCTGGTAAAATTTTAAGTTCAGCAATCGTGATGCTTTCTTCATCTGACGTTTCTGTAACTTGTTCTTCTTGCTGCAATTTTGTACGGCGCAAAATCGCCTTCACACGTGCAACAACTTCCCTTGGACTAAACGGCTTCGTCATATAATCATCCGCCCCTAGTTCAAGACCTAGCACCTTATCAAATTCATCATCTTTTGCTGTTAACATTAAAATCGGCGTCATAACGCGCTGCAATCGTAATTCTTTACACACTTCCATACCATCCATTTTTGGAAGCATTAAATCTAATATAATTAAATCTGGGCGTTCTGTTGTCGCTTTTTGAAGCGCCATTTCTCCATCCATCGCTGTTATAACCTCAAACCCAGCTTGTTGTAAATTAAATTCAATTAAAGTTAAGATAAACTCCTCATCATCAACTACTAAAATACGATTGTTCATTCTTTTCCTCCAAGTTATAGACTTGAAACCTTCTTCATCCTAGTATTTTCCCCGTTATTCTCATCATACTAGAAAACAAGGTCCCTCTCAATATAATTGTCTATACATGGATTCAGATTGTTCTATCGTTATTACTCATCCACTCCAATTAACGTGTTGTTATCCATACTTTATATACTTCTATATTTTCATTCCATTCTACTTCCGTATGAATATTGAATTCCCGATTTTGCGCTAGTAAAAACGAAAGAGCATACGCTATTTTATAGTCCGGCGTTTCATATCCACCAAATACTCTTCCATACATTTCATTCGCGACCCCGTCCGCCCACACTTCAGCTTCTCTCATCGTTTCAAAAATAACGTCTTCTCTTTTCCATTTCATCTAAAAAACCACTCCTTTCATTGACTTAAATTATTAAATCACGATATAGTAAAAATTGTTAATCTTAAAATCCGTATATAAAAGATAAGGAGACTCTATTATGCGACTATTACTACCTATTCTATCTTTAATAGTAACGTGTATTCTTACATTCAACGCCCCAAGCTGGGATACGATTAAAACAGGTTGTTCAGATTTCGCTGAAGGATTCTCACAGGGATTCTTTAACTAAAATAGCGCTAGCTCCCTTATAGAAAGGTATGCTAGCGCTATTCACATTTTTACTTTTTAAAAATTATCTAATGCTTTTTCCATAATAGAAACTGATTTGAAAGGCGGCGTTACTGTTAATGAACCTTTTACAACCGTTTCTCCTTTTTCATCATGAGCAGATACAAGCATATCAATTGTATGCTCCTCCTCAGAAACAGCCACAACTTCAAAGTGGATTTGTAACGTTTCATAATGGTGAACATGCTTCACGAACGTAAGGTCCTTTCTCGTAATATGACTACCTGGACCTGGTAAATATTTCGTAACTGCCGTTGTAATCATTCCAGTTAGCATAATGCTTGGTACAATCGGCTTTTCATACGGAGTTTGGGATGCGTAATCATGCTGAATATATAATGGATTGGCATCATTCGTTAAACCTAAGTACAATAACAAATCTTTATCCTCAATTTTTTCAGTGATAGATAATTTCTCTCCTACTGTAATTTCATCCATTTTACGACCAATTTGAACTTTTTTCTTTAACATGTTACAACCCCCTCCGATTTTTTCACCTTATTATCCTACTAAAAGCGATACTTGATCCGAAATTTACTATGACGAGGGCAATGTATAGTATAAATCTATAGTTTCATTATAGGATACACCAAATGATAGCGTTTTCATATTATTTCAAAAAAACATTTGCATATATAGTAGAAAAAGATTCGGGGCCCCGAATCTTTTTCTACTTATATTTAATTATTAAACAAGAACCTTCATAACATTACGTACAGATTCTACAGAGCGATCTAACGCTTCTTTTTCATCTGCAAGAAGTTCTAATTCAATAATTTTTTCAATTCCGTTACCACCTAAAATTACTGGTACCCCTAAATAAAGGTCACTATAACCATATTCACCTTCAAGGTACGCAATAGCCGGTAATACACGGCGTTGATCTTTTAATATTGCTTCTGTCATTTCAACTAAAGAAGCAGCTGGTGCGTAATATGCACTACCGTTTCCTAATAAGCCTACAATCTCGCCGCCACCTTTACGGGTACGTTCTACGATTGCTTCTAAACGCTCTTTCGGAATTAACGTTTCTAACGGAATTCCACCTGCATAAGAATAACGTACAAGAGGTACCATATCGTCACCGTGTCCACCAAGAACAAATCCTGTAATATCTTTCACAGAAAGATTCAATTCTTGTGCGATGAATGTACGGAAACGAGCTGTATCTAATACGCCCGATTGACCGATAACACGCTCTTTCGGGAATCCTGCTTCTTTAAATACAGAATATGTCATTGCATCAACCGGATTTGTTAATACAACAATAATTGCATTTGGTGAATGTTTTGCAATGTCGCGCGTAATACTTTTCATAATTTTAGAGTTTGTTGCTACTAAGTCATCACGGCTCATACCAGGTTTACGCGCAATACCCGCTGTAATCACAACAACGTCAGAATCAGCAGTATCTGCGTAATCAGATGTTCCAATAATGTTAGCATCAAAACCTTGTACTGGGCTCGCTTCTAACATATCCAACGCTTTCCCTTTTGTTGGATTTTCCAGTTGTGGAATGTCCACTAATACAACATCTGCAAGTTCTTTTTGTGCTAATAAGAATGCTGTTGTTGCTCCTGTAAATCCTGCACCGATGACTGAAACTTTCTTGCGTTTGATTGTCATAATTTACCCCCCGCTTTAATTATGCGTTTTTGATTATCGCTACATCCATGTTTTTAATAAGTTCATTAGCGAACTCAGAACATTTCACTTCCGTTGCACCTTCCATTAAGCGTGCGAAATCATAAGTTACTACTTTTGAAGCAATTGTTTTCTCAACAGAAGCAGTTACTAATTTCGCAGCTTCGTTCCATCCTAAGTGTTCTAATAATAATACACCAGAAAGAAGAACTGAAGATGGGTTTACTTTATCTAAACCTGCATATTTTGGAGCTGTACCGTGTGTAGCTTCAAAGATAGCATGTCCAGTTACATAGTTAATGTTTGCACCAGGTGCAATACCAATTCCACCTACTTGTGCAGCAAGTGCATCAGAGATGTAGTCTCCGTTTAAGTTCATTGTTGCAACAACATCGAACTCACGTGGGCGAGTTAAAATTTGTTGTAGGAAGATGTCTGCAATAGAATCTTTTACGATGATTTTTCCAGCCACTTCAGCATCTGCCATCGCTTTATTCGCTGCATCTTTACCATCTTTCTCAACGATACGATCATATTCAGCCCAAGTAAATACTTTGTCGCCGAATTCTTGTTCCGCTACTTCGTAACCCCAGTTTTTGAAAGCACCTTCTGTAAATTTCATAATGTTTCCTTTATGAACTAATGTAACAGAAGAGCGTTTTTCGTTAATTGCATATTGAATTGCAGCACGAACAAGACGCTTTGTCCCTTCTTCTGAGATTGGTTTAATACCAATTCCAGATGTTTCTGGGAAGCGGATTTTATTAACACCCATTGCTTCTTTTAAGAAAGCAAGAACTTTTTCTGCTTCTGGAGATCCTTGTGCATATTCAATTCCAGCGTAAATGTCTTCTGTATTTTCACGGAAAATAACCATATCAGTATCTTCCGGACGTTTTACAGGTGAAGGAACACCTTCAAAATAACGAACTGGACGTAGACATACGTATAAATCTAATTCTTGACGAAGTGCTACGTTTAGAGAACGAATACCACCGCCAACTGGAGTTGTAAGTGGACCTTTAATCGCGATTAAATACTCACGGATTAAATTTAAAGTTTCTTCTGGCAACCACTCGCCTGTTTGGTTAAATGCTTTTTCCCCTGCAAGCACTTCTTTCCAAACAATTTTCTTCTCACCATCATAAGCTTTTTCAACTGCCGCTTCTAGTACTCGAGATGCAGCTGCCCAAATATCAGGACCAATTCCATCTCCTTCAATAAATGGAATAATCGGATTGTTTGGTACATTCATAACACCATTAGTTACAGTAATTTTTTCACCTGTCGTCAATGTGATAACCCCCATGTTTGAAATTTCATATGTATGAAACTGAGGGAATAACCCCTCAGTTCAAACCGTTAGTCAAATTAAAATATTCTAATCATTACATCTTCCCGAAAAAATCAGACTTTTGAAAGCGTATTTTCACTATCAAAATAGTGTTTTTCGCTTATCGTTGTGCAATTGGAACGTACACTTGATGTGTTGGTCCATTATAATCAGCACGTGGACGGATTAAACGGTTGTTTTCATATTGTTCTAGAATATGAGCTAACCAGCCTGACATACGGCTAATTGCAAAGATAGGTGTAAATAAGTCATGGTCAATTCCTAAACAATGGTATACAGAAGCTGAATAGAAATCAACATTTGGTGGAAGACCTTTTTCTTTTGTTACAATGTCTTCAATTTTGATAGACATATTATACCATTTGTCTTCTCCTAAAAGCACGCATAATCTCTTGGACATTTCACGTAAATGTTTTGCACGTGGATCACCTTGCTCATATACACGGTGGCCAAAGCCCATGATTTTCACTTTATTTTGAAGAGCATTATGAATATATGATTCTACATTTTCTTCTTCGCCAATTTCAGTTAACATCTTCATTACATTTTCATTTGCCCCGCCGTGAAGAGGACCTTTTAACGCACCGATTGCTGCTGTAATACCAGAATATACATCTGAAAGTGTAGCTACACAAACGCGCGCAGTAAATGTAGAAGCGTTTAACTCATGATCTGCGTGAAGTACAAGCGCCTTATCAAAAGCTTCAATTTCAACTTCATTTGGCTCGCGATCATTTAACATGTACAAGAAGTTTGCAGCTAACGATAAATCATTTCTAGGTTCAACAACATCTAAACCTTTACGAATTCTTGCATAAGCAGCAACTAAAGTTCCCACTTGAGCCTGTAATTTAACCGCTTTCAAATAATTGGACTTTTCATCCATAATTTCAGCGCTCTCATCGTATAATGATAGCATGGAAATTGCAGTTCGTAAAACAGACATCGGATGTGCGATTTTTAAATCTACTTGTTTTAAATATGTTAAAATCTCACCTGGCACTTTATAGTATTCCGATACAGTCCCTTTAAATTTCTCTAGTTCTTGTTCGTTAGGAAGCTTGCGATGCCATAATAAGTATACTACTTCTTCAAATGTAGCATTCTCAGCTAAATCATCAATATTATACCCAACATAAGTTAATGTATCATCAATAATAGAGCTCACAGATGATGTTGTTGCTACTACCCCTTCTAAACCTCGAATAACAGTCATGACATTCTCTCCTTTTCCTGAAAATTCTCCCAACCTTGCTCCTTATATCTATTTGCTTCCCTTTTGAATTATGAACGCCCGTTCACTCTTTAGGCAAGCAAAATGCACGATCATGCAAATTTGTTGCGATGTTCCCCTCTTATTGTCCATTGTTTACATGGAAAGCATGAGCGTGAATGTCTCCCCGAATCCTCACGCTCAAAACAACAAGTTAGTGAGGAAAATTAATTCCGAAGAGTTTTATGATAAAAACAACATAAAACAATATCATTATAAAATTGTTTTATGTTGTTTTTATTTTATCTGGTGTAAAGTCTCGGCTGTTATGTAACTTTGCAAAGTTTCTAATCCTATTATAAACAATTATCTGACTTTTGTGAACAGAAAGAATTCAAAATTTTTATATTACTATAAAATTCCTTATTTAAACATCTGTATAATACTCATCACTGCGTAGGCAATTCCAGCCCCAATTAACGGGCCTACAGCAACTCCATTAAATAAAGCAACCGCTATAATTGTCCCGAAAACGAGCGCAGTTGTAATATGAGGATCCGTCGTCAATAATTGTACGCCGCCTTTCGCTAACAAAGCAACCGCCACCCCTGAAGCTAAAGCAATCCATGCATAATACGATTTCGCTGCTTCCCCAAGTTGTTTAAAACCTATCTCCCCCGTCGCGATCGGTACGAGTACTGCTATTGTAATAACCGTAACACCGAGGTTAATTCCTTTCGTTTGTAAATATGGAAAAACTTTATCTCCTAGAAACGTAAATTTCAATAAAAATAACACACCAATAGCTACAGTTAGCGATTGATTTTTCGCAATAAGTCCTATAATAAGTAGTATGAATAAAAATAACGTTGACTGACTAATCATGTTTACACTTCCTTTCTGAAAATAATGAACTCATTTCCAAATAAAAATACCTTTAAACCTATCGTTATACATGCTATATCGATGCCTATTCAACATAAACCACTTCATTTTTTTACGTATTTCAAAATGAAAAACTGAGACTTTCACCATCAAAATTTAAACATGTATACATTTTTAAAAACGGTCGTCTCTCCTTTCTTTTCTAATAAGAAACAGGTAAAATAAAAAGAAGAGAAAATGAAGTTTTTACCATATAGTAGAAGCATCAACACCAAGCTTTCCCAGTCACTCACGTACTGAAAAAGCAGGAAAAATCCATCATTCCACTATAACATAAAGTGAAACTTTAATCAGTGGGGTATTTTCCACTGATTATTAGCCTTCACCAATCGGGCTTTTACGGGCAGTTTATCTCCATCTAACTCCTTTGATCCAGCCGCACTTTTGATAGGAGATTTACTTGCCCGCAAATGGCGGGGTAAAGTGAAACTTTAATCAGTGGGGCACACTCGTTATAAGTTGCACGAATTAGGATAATCCAAATTGGAATGGGAGGTATACATCTTTGAATCGAAACTTACTATATATAATATTGCGACTCATATTTGTCATTGTAGCGACGGTAGCCGGATTCTATGTATTACTATATATGTCAGGACTTATCTACCCTTTCATTATCGCTTTCGCATTTGCTTATTTGATTAATCCTGTCGTCAATTTCCTTAATCAAAAACTACAATTTCCTCGCGCACTCGCAGTACTCGTTAGCTTAATTCTCGTATTCGGAGCTATCGTCGGACTCGTTACATACCTTGTAACAGAAGCCATATCTGCTACAACATACTTACTACAACTTGTTACAGTAAAATTTCCGGATATCGTTGCATTCGCTCAGCAATTTGCACTTAATCATATTATGCCTCTCTATGATGATTTAATTTCTAAATTTAATCATCTTGGGGAACCACAGCGCTATACGATTACACAAAACATTCAAAACTTAGGAACAGAAGCAACGACGCAAATGAAAGAACTTTTAACCGCTATTATAAGTGGATTAACAAATTTCATTAGTGCATTACCAACAACTTTAACTGTACTTGTATTCGTTTTATTAGCCACTTTCTTCATTAGTTACGATTGGCATCGTCTTGCTCAGAAAGTAAGAAAATTTTTACCCAACCGTGTTCATGGCTACGGAAAAACGATTTTTGTCGATTTAAGAAAAGCTTTATTCGGTTTTGTTAAAGCACAACTTACACTCGTATCTATGACAACTGTCATTGTACTAATCGGACTGTTAATATTACGCGTACCATACGCCATTACTATCGCGATTATTACAGGGGTTGTAGATTTACTCCCGTATTTAGGAACAGGAGCTGTTTTCGTTCCTTGGGTTATATACGTATTTTTCACTGGCGACACTGCTTTCGCCATTGGTCTTCTCATTTTATACATCGTCGTGATTGTCCAAAGACAAATTATGGAGCCTAAAGTACTTTCTTCTAATATAGGCCTCGATCCATTAGCAACACTGATCGCTCTATTTGTCGGCTTTAAACTCTTTGGCTTTTTAGGATTAATCATCGGTCCAGTCACCTTAGTACTACTTAATACATTGCACAAAGCTCGTGTGTTCCATGATTTGTGGAAATATATTAAAGGCTCACCTTCAAAATAATAGTTTCTAATTCATATACAACAAAAACTTACATAGAATCAGTGGGAATTTCCCACTGATTATTCCTTGTACTTATTTTTCATACTCATCACACACAACAAGAGAACGGAACCCCAAAAAGGATAGTTTTCTTGTTTTTTGCATAGAAAATATATATTTCGAGGTATTTTTACATATTTATTCTATTATTTTTATAATTATTACTTACATTTATTACTTTTTATGTAAATGAATAAATATACAAAATCGCATAGAATTAGACTTAAACTAAGTATTTCACCGATCACTTTTAGCATTTCCACATCAATTCATTCTTTTTATATACAAATCAAACTTCAGTTCAAAGGAATTATTCTAAAACAGACTCATTAACAACTACTAACTCCTCAAATCACAGATCCAATCGAAAAATATACAGCAAATAAAGTGAAACTTTAGTCAGCGGGGGTTTTCTTCATCCCCCACTGATTATTAGCCCTCACCAATCGGACTTTAATGGGCAGCCCGACCCTCTCCTAACTTCTTTGCTTTCGCTGAATTTTGAGGTGGGGGTCTTACTGCCCATTAAAGCGGGATAAAACTTTAACCTTTAAGAATTTCATCTGCACAATCACTAAATTTTAATTAATGGACCTTTAACCATCCCTCTCATCCTTTTATAGACAAAAAATAGTGCTTAGATCGCTATAATCTAAGCACTATTTCTGCACAATAATAGTAGAGTTCTTTCTAAACTTCCATTCTATCCACTTCATAACAAACGGCTTCAATAAAGCCCTCGTCATAGGGATAACAAAGATCAAACCTACTATATCCGTTACATATCCAGGAAGTACTAAAAGAACACCTCCTATAAAGATAAAAATACCATCTAGGACCGCTCCTCCTGGCATTTCTCCTCTATTCAGCTTAGATTGAATCTCTCCAAGCACTTTAAAACCTTGCCTTTTCGCCAAATACACACCTACAACACCCGTAAATACAATCATAGCGAACGTAGACCATAAACCTATTACATGACTCGATCCAATTAAGACTGTAATCTCAATCGCCGGTATTAATATAAACAAGAATAGTAACCACTTCACAGTTCCACACTCCTCTCACATACTATCCACTTTAAACACCCTAACAACGTCCATATACACCATATAAAAGCCGAATGCACTTTCTTATCAAACTTCATAATAAACAGCTTTTAAAAGCAATTCCAGACGTCTTAAGCTAGTTTTACCTCATTTTTGTGTAAAAAAAAGAGAAGGACTCCGATCCTTCTCTCCGTATTACTTATAGCACTTCCGCATGTCCATTATAAACAATTCCGCGTGCTGCATCAACTGTTACTTCTTGGCCATTTTTTAAAGTTGCTGTTACGCCGTTTACACCAACGATAACAGGAATACCGATTGATACACCTACAACAGCCGCATGGCTTGTTAAACCGCCTTCTTCTACAACTAGAGCAGCAGCTTTTTCGATTGCAGGAATCATATCTTTATCAGTGCTTGTTGTAACAAGGATATCACCTTCGTTTACGTTCGCTACAGCTTCAGCAGCTGTTTTCGCTACAACTACTTTACCTTTTGCAGCTTTACGACCGATTCCTTGCCCTTTAGCAACTTCTTCACCAACAACGTGGATTTTCATTAAGTTTGTTGTACCAGTTTCAGCAACTGGTACACCAGCAGTGATTACTACAGTATCTCCAAGTCCGATTAGACCTGCATCCATACCTGTTTGAATTGCTGTATCTAACATTTCGTCAGTTGAAGCTGCGCGCTTCTCAGCCATAAATGCTTGTACACCCCAAACAAGTGCAAGACGACGTCCTACTTGCTCGTCAGATGTTACAGCTACGATTGGAGATTTTGGACGATATTTAGAGATCATTTTCGCAGTATATCCACTTTCTGTTGGAGCTACGATTGCAGCTACATCAAGAGCAAGTGCTGTATGTGCAACAGATTGACTAATTGCATCTGTAATTGTTGGAGTGAACTCTTTAATACGTTTTTTGAACATATCTTCGTATTGTAATGATTTTTCAACACGTACTGCAATGTTAGCCATCATTGTTACTGCTTCTACTGGGTATTGTCCAGCAGCTGTTTCACCTGAAAGCATGATTGCATCTGTACCATCGAAGATTGCGTTAGCTACGTCACTTGCTTCCGCACGAGTTGGACGTGGGTTACGTTGCATAGAATCTAACATTTGTGTCGCAGTAATAACTGGTTTACCTAACACGTTACATTTTTTGATTAGACGTTTTTGTACTAATGGTACTTCTTCTGGTGGAATTTCTACACCCATATCACCACGAGCTACCATTAAACCGTCAGAAACTTCTAAGATTGAATCGATATTATCGATACCCTCTTGGTTTTCGATTTTTGGTACGATTTGGATGTATTGAGCGTTATGCTCTTCTAATAATTCGCGAATTTCTAATACGTCAGACGCTTTACGTACGAATGAAGCTGCGATGAAATCAACTTTTTGCTCGATACCGAAAATGATATCTTTTACGTCTTTTTCAGTGATACCAGGAAGCTTAATGCTTACGTTTGGTACGTTAACGCCTTTTTTATTTTTTACAGTTCCGCTGTTAAGAACTTTTGTACGGATGTTTCCGTCGGCTTTTTCGATTACTTCTAGTTCGATAAGACCGTCATCGATTAGAATACGAGAACCTGGGTCAACATCGTCATAAAGACCAGCATAAGATACAGAGAACTTCTCTGCAGTACCTAATACTTGCTCAGTAGAAAGAACTACTTCTGCACCTGTTACAAGCTCAGCTTGTCCGTCTACGAAGTCGTGAGTACGGATTTCTGGACCTTTTGTATCAAGTAAGATACCAACTGTTTTACCAGTTTTCTTTGAAGCTTCACGAATGTTTTTAATACGAGCGCCGTGCTCTTCATGGCTACCATGAGAGAAGTTTAAACGAGCAACGTTCATACCTGCTTCGATTAATTGCTCTAATTTTTCAATACTTTCACTAGCAGGACCTATAGTACATACAATTTTAGTTTTACGCATATTGCACCTCCGAAAATTATGAAACCGTTCCCAAATATCCGACATTACGCCGATTAGATGGATAATTCTTTAGATAATTGATACATATCTTTATCGATTGTATGCTTTTGAGCTAACGCTTCGATAATGTCATGATCAACAAGTTTATTATCTTGAATACCTACACAACGTCCACCTTTACCAGCAATTAATAATTCAACTGCTCTTGCGCCAAGACGACTTGCTAATACACGGTCTTGTGCACTTGGTGATCCACCACGTTGTACGTGACCTAACACAGTTACACGAGTATCAAAGTTTGTCGCTTCTTCAATATGCTTACCGATGTCAATTGCACTTCCAACACCTTCAGCCACAATGATAATACTGTGTTTTTTACCACGTTCACTACCACGCTTCAGACGAGCAATAACATCTTCCATGTCATACTCTTCTTCTGGAATTAAAATTGTTTCAGCACCATCAGCTAAACCAGCCCATAATGCGATATCTCCAGCATGACGTCCCATTACTTCGATAACATATGTACGTTCATGAGATGTAGCTGTGTCACGAATTTTATCAATTGCATCAATAACAGTGTTTAAAGCTGTATCGAAACCAATTGTGAAGTCTGTTCCAGGGATATCATTGTCGATTGTACCTGGTACACCAACACATGGGAATCCTTGTTCAGTTAATTTTTTAGCGCCTTGGTAAGAACCATCTCCACCAATAACAACAAGTCCTTCGATACCGTGTTTCTTTAATTGCTCGATACCTTTTAGTCGTACTTCTGGGTCTTTAAACTCAGGACATCTTGCTGTATATAATTTTGTACCACCGCGGTGGATAATATCGCCAACAGAACCTAGTTCTAATTTTTCAATATGACCAGAAATTAATCCAGCGTATCCATGGTAAATACCATATACTTCAATATCATGGAAAATCGCTTTACGAACAACTGCACGAATGGCAGCATTCATACCAGGTGAATCTCCACCACTTGTTAATACACCAATACGTTTCATTTGTACTCACCTCATAAAGATTATTTGCCTTATAATAAAATAACACGAAAAAATATAAAAATACAATGGAGAAGATGTGTCTTTTCATAATAAAAACGTGCATTCGCGAAGTGGAACGCACGCTTTTCTTATTTTATCCAAATGGAAGCGTTTGAAAACGAAACTTGCCCAATTTTCATATATTTTTCATAACGTTTTTCGATTAATTCATCTTTCGAAATTCCGTTTAATTGTTCAAAAGTTTTTCTAATCATTAAGTCTATATTTTCTGACTGTTTCAAAATATTACGGTGTGCTCCACCTTTTGTCTCTGGAATAATTTCGTCAATTACACCTAATTCTTTCAAATCTGCTGCTGTAATTCTCATCGCCTCTGCAGCTTCCTTCGCTTTTCCTGCATCTTTCCAAAGAATTGCCGCTGCACCCTCTGGTGTAATAACAGAATAAGTGGAATTTTCTAGCATATGAATGTAATCCCCTACCCCAAGACCTAGTGCACCACCACTACCACCTTCGCCGATAACGATACAAATAACAGGTACTGTTAATCCTGCCATTTCAAATAAATTGCGAGCGATAGCTTCACTTTGACCACGTTCTTCAGCAGCTTTACCAGGATAAGCTCCTTTCGTATCAATAAAACAAATAATTGGACGATTGAACTTTTCTGCCTGCTTCATTAAACGTAATGCTTTTCGATATCCTTCTGGATGAGGCATCCCAAAATTACGGCGAATATTTTCTTTCGTATCTTTTCCGCGTTGATGCCCAATTACAGTTACAGGCATCCCTTTATACTTCGCAATGCCGCCGACAATCGCTGCATCATCGCCAAATAGACGATCTCCATGACATTCAAAAAAATCAGTAAATAAGTGCTCAATATAATCGAGCGTTGTCGGTCGTTCCGCATGACGAGCAATTTGAACACGGTCCCATACTTTCATATTGCCGTATATATCTTCCTCTAAATTTTCTAGCTTGTCTTCCAAAATACGAATCTCCTCACTGAAATCCATCTGGCTGTTTTTCGTATAGTCTTTCAGTTCACGAATCTTATTTCTTAGCTCAACAACTGGTTTTTCAAATTCTAGCTCTGCCATACAGCCATTTCCCCTCCTTGATGAACTTCTAAAATCTTGCGAAGCGATTCTCTCATATCATCACGATGCACCACAGCATCTAATTGACCATGTTCTAGTAAGAATTCTGCCGTTTGGAAATCTTCCGGTAGTTTCTCGCGCACAGTTTGTTCAATTACACGTCTACCAGCAAATCCGATTAGTGCCCCTGGTTCTGCAAGATTATAATCACCAAGTGAAGCGAAACTCGCTGAAACCCCGCCCGTCGTTGGGTGAGTCATAACAGAAATAAATAATCCTCCTGCATTACTATGCTTTTTCAAAGCTACGCTTGTTTTTGCCATTTGCATTAAACTTAATATCCCTTCTTGCATACGGGCACCACCCGAAGCAGTAAAGATAATAAATGGAACTTGTAAGTCATATGCCTTTTCAACCGCACGGGCAATTTTTTCTCCTACAACAGAGCCCATACTCCCCATTCGAAAACGAGAATCCATTACTGCAACAACAACAAGCATGTCATCAATTGTTCCTTCACCAGTTACAACCGCTTCGTTCAATTCAGTCTTCTTACGATCGCTCTCTAGTTTCTCTTCATATCCTGGAAACCCGAGTGGATTTAATGAAACCATTTCTTTGTCATACTCCCGGAATGACCCTTCGTCCAATATACTATCAAGACGTTCCCATGCATTCATAGGATGATGATATCCACAATTCACACATACTTTTAAATTTTTTAGAAGCTCTTTTGTATACATGATTTTTTTACATTTCGGACATTTTGTCATAACGCCATCTGGTACATCTTTTCGTACTTGTTCTGAAGGTATTGCAGCGTACTTTTTCTTTTTCACGAATAAATCTCTTAGCACAATTTGACCCCCTTCGTTGAGAGCTAAGGTTAGCGTAAGAAGAAAATTGGGCTAACACCAAAGTTTGATGTTAGCCTTATCTTCTCAATCTGTCTAATAACCTCACTCTTTACGTTTAACTTTAACCGCTACGCGATAGAATGTTTGTCATAACGTGTCATGGTCATTTCGACAAATTTTATACATTACGAGTGAAACTGTATATTCTCTACTAATTCATCGTAAATTTTTAGTGCATCATTTTCTTGTTTTCCTTCCAAAGTAGCGTAAAGCTTTCTATACATATCGATAGAATCTCCTGAAACTTTACAAGAAAGAGTTGATACGTAATCATTTACGATCATCCAAATGCGATATAGTAAATAATTATCGACTTGTTCAATAAGTGTTTTAAAGAACGTTTGATGAAGCGTCGGAATCGAATTTTCATTTCCTTCAAGCACTTGATGTAATTTACTTAGCACTTTAGAAAACGTTTCTTTCGGTAAATTACATACAATTCGGATCATATCTTTCTCAAGCAATCGTTTTGTTTGTAATAAATCACGAATTGTTTTCTCATCTTGCAGCAAGAACGGAGCAATCAATTGTACAAGACCGTTATCGTAAAAGTTTCGAATAAACGTCCCTTCACCACGTCTCGTTTCAATTAACCCTACCAGTTCTAAAGCACGCAACGCTTCTCTTACAGAGGAACGCCCTACATTTAAACGTGAACTTAACTCACGCTCAGACGGTAAACGATCCCCTGCTACCAATCCATCCTCTTCCATAATGGAACGGATTTTCTTTACAATTTCGAGATATACTTTTGTATTTGATGATGTCAATGGAAATTCCTCGCTTATTCTTTACCAATCAGCGCTAATTGTTTTGTTTTCTCAGCAACTTCATTTGGATCCACTTGACGGCGAGCTACTCCTGTCTCCATCGCAGCTTTCGCAACGTAAGCTGCCACTTGAGGCGCTACACGCGCGTCAAACGGTGCTGGAATGATATAGTCTGCATTTAACTCATCTTCTGCTACAAGCTCAGCAATAGCCTGTACAGCTGCCATCTTCATTTCTTCGTTAATTTGTGTCGCATGTACGTCAAGTGCACCGCGGAAAATACCAGGGAACGCTAGTACATTATTTACTTGGTTTGCGAAGTCAGAACGACCTGTTCCAACAACAGCTGCGCCCGCTGCTTTTGCCAATTCTGGCATAATTTCTGGAACTGGATTCGCCATTGCAAAAATAATTGCGTCGTCATTCATTGTACGAACCATCTCTTCTGTTAATGCACCTTCTGCAGATACACCAATGAATACGTCCGCACCTTGTACAACATCAGCTAAAGAACCTTCGATACGATTCTTATTTGTATATTTTGCAACTTCATCCTTCACCGGATTCATACCTGTAGGACGACCCTCATAGATCGCGCCTTTACGATCACACATAACAATGTCGCGTACACCATAGCGATATAAAAGTTTAATAATTGCAATACCTGCTGCACCTGCGCCATTTGCGACAACTTTAATGTCAGACATTTTCTTTCCAACTAGTTTTACCGCGTTCACAAGACCTGCTACTGTTACGATAGCTGTTCCGTGTTGATCATCATGGAAGATAGGAATATTTGTTTCTTTTTTCAAACGTTCTTCAATAATGAAGCAGTTTGGTGCTGCGATATCCTCTAAGTTAACGCCGCCAAAAGTTGGCTCCATTAATTTTACAGTTTCAACAATTTTATCTACATCGTTTGTATTTAAGGCAATTGGGAATGCATCTACACCAGCAAAGCTCTTGAATAGTACAGCTTTACCTTCCATTACTGGAAGAGATGCTTCAGGTCCAATGTTACCAAGACCAAGCACAGCCGTTCCATCAGTCACAACTGCTACCATATTTCCCTTCATCGTATATTCATATACCTTACTTTTATCGTCATAAATTTCTTTACAAGGTTCTGCAACCCCTGGAGAATATGCAAGACTTAAATCTTTTGCATTTTCTACTTTTACTTTTGATACAGTTTCTAATTTTCCTTGATGCACTTTATGCATGTGAAGTGCTTCTTCACGAAGTGTTGACAAACTATCCACTCTCCTCAAATTATTCTAGCTGATATCAATTTCTCCAAGTGGTCTGACCACGAACACTACTACTATAATAATCGAAGTGTAGGGAAATTGTCCATTATATTTTCACAACCACATTTTCTTCCCCGACAATTTTACGAAGTGCTCCTAAACATTCTTCACTTGGATGGATCGATAAACTCCGAGATAATTGTACCATTTTATGTTCCTTTTCATAATAAATTAGTACTTTCGCAAAACCCGAATAGTCAAACAATATTTTAGTAACCTGATTTAATAGCTTTTTCTCGTACTGAGACGGCAATTTCACGTAAACAGATGCATCTTTCTTTTCTTCATACACATCCATTTCTTCTAACGGATATAGTCCATTTACAATCCATTGCAACTTATGATTTCTAAGCTCAATCATGCCGTCAACTAAAACAATTGCTCCTTCTTGTAACCTATCTGAGAAATGTATATATGTTTCGGGGAAAAGAACTGCTTCCATTTCATCATTTTGATCACAAAATGTAATAAACGCCATCTTCTGCAACTTTTTCGTACGAATCACTCTTACACTTGTTATATACACGATCGCTCTTTGTACCTTTTTCTTATGCCGCATCGCCTGAGCGAGAGATGGAATTTCTAATTCTTTCGCTAACTTCACATACTGCGCCGTCGGATAGCTCGATAAATAAAAACCTAGTGCTTCCTTTTCTTTATTTAACTGTTCAATAAAAGAAAGCTCTTCTCCTTGTACGTATTTTGATTTTGGAACAGCATCTCCTAAATCACGTGCAAGATTTGCGTATTCTACCGCTCCTTTAAGACTTTTCCACAAATTCGTTCTCGAAACACCAAAATCGTCAAAACATCCAGACCAGACGAACGCCTCTAAATTTCGCTCTGTCACAAATTTTGATGGCATGCGAAGACAAAATTCAAATAAATCTTCAAACATTTTTTTCTCTCGTTCTTCGAGTAATGCTGTCACTGTAGCCATTCCGATGTTTCGAATGGAAAGTAAACTGTAACGTATCGCATTGCCTTCTATTTGAAAATTGTAACCACTTCTCTGAAGAGATGGCGGCAAAACATGAAAACCTTTCCGCTTCGTTTCTCGTATATACTGCACAATCTTATCTTCATTTCCAATTGCACTCGATAATAGTGCCGTCATAAATTCCAGCGGATAATTCGCTTTTAAGTAAGCAAGCTGATATCCAATCATACTGTAGGCTACTGCGTGACTTCGGTTAAAACCGTAATTCGCAAATCTTACAATTAAATCGTAAATTTCCTCAGCAGATGTCTCGTCATAACCATTTTGTAAACAACCTTGCACAAAATGCTTACGTTCCTGATGTAAAATATCACGATTTTTTTTACTCACTGCACGGCGTAATAAATCTGCTTCTCCAAGCGAGAATCCCGCTAACTTCGATGCAATTTGCATAATTTGTTCTTGGTATACAATGACACCGTACGTTCTTTCTAGAATTGGCTTTAAGTCTGGATGTAAATATTCAATTTTTCTTTTTCCGTGCTTTGATTCAATAAAGGTCGGAATTTGTTCCATCGGTCCCGGTCTATATAACGAGTTGACAGCGACAATATCTTCAAATTCATTCGGCTTTAACCCGCGAAGTACATTTCGCATACCACCTGATTCAAGCTGGAATACACCTGTTGTATCCCCTCTACCTAACAATTGGAACGTCTTTTCATCTTGAAGTGGTAAATTTCTTATATCAATCTGTGTTCCCGTTTTTTCCACGATAAACTTTATAATATTTTCAAGTAACGTTAAATTACGTAATCCTAAAAAGTCCATCTTGAGCAACCCAAGTTCTTCTAATGCATCAGCTGGGTATTGCGTAACATACACATCGTTATGCCCTTCTTGAATCGCAACACTTCCGGTTAATGGCTCTTGGCTCATAATAACGCCAGCTGCATGAATAGATGTATGACGTGGTAAGCCTTCTACACGTTTTGCAATTTCAAACACACGCTCATGCAGAAGGTTTCCTTGTATAAACTCACGGAGTGATTGCGATTCCTCATATGCATCTTTTAACGTTATACCAAGCTTTGATGGGATAAGTTTTGAGAATATGTCAATATCTCGCGGCGGAAGCCCCATTACACGCGCAATATCTCTAATTGCCGCTTTCGCTGCCAGCGTCCCGAACGTTACAATTTGAGCAACACGAAGCTGACCATATTTATCTTTCACATATCGAATCATCTCATCACGTCTTATATCCGGAAAATCGATATCAATATCTGGAAGTGTCACACGCTCGGGGTTTAAAAATCGTTCAAATAATAGATCGTATTCAATTGGATCAATATCTGTAATTTCTAATACATAAGAAACGAGTGAGCCAGCCGCGGATCCACGCCCTGGTCCTGTTAAAATATGATTTTCATGCGCATACTTCATAAAATCCCATACGATGAGGAAATAATCACTAAATCCCATACTAGAAATCACATTTAATTCATGGTTCAAACGCTTTATATGCATTTCTTTCGGCGTACCATAACGTTTCTGCAATCCTTCTTCACAAACGCGGCGTAAATACATATCATTCGTCTCGTTAGCTGGAACAGGAAATTTCGGTAATTGATTTACATGGAAAGGAATTTCTACTTGGCAACTTTCTGCAATTTTTATTGTATTTTGAATCGCTTCCTCAGCATGCGAAAATAGTGCTTCCATTTCATCCGTTGACTTTAAATAATACTGATCCGTTTTCATTCTCGGCCTATCTGGATCAGTCATTTTCGTTCCACTTTCAACGGATAATAAGCATTCATGAACAAGTGCGTCACTTTGATTGATGTAGCGTACATCGTTCGTTGCAACGACTGGAACATTTATCCTACTCATAAATTCAGGTAATTTCTCTTGCAGAACCAATTCATCTTGAATCGCATGATGCTGCAAACTCATATAAAAATTGCCAAACATGCTTTGATACATGCGAGCTACCTCTTCAGCCTGACTCTCTTTGTCTTCTAATAATAATTGTTCAATTTCCCCATCTTTACCTGGTGAAATGGCAATTAATCCTTTCGCATAATGGGCAAGCCACTTTTTCGGAATACCTTCTTTTGACTTCGTCATAATGCTACTAGAAATCTTTAATAAATTTTGATAACCTATTTCATTTTCCGCAAGTAAAACAAGCGGATAAGATTTTTCTTCTTCTTCACTAAAAATAGCAGCCGTTAAGCCGATAATAGGATGTATGCCATGTTTCTTACATGCTTTATAAAACGGAATAACGCCATACATAACATTTTCGTCCGTAATAGCAAGTGATGAAAACCCAAGCTCTTTCGCTCTGACTACAAGCTCATCAATTTTACAAGCACTTTTTAATAAACTAAAAACGGTTTGACATTGTAAATGCACAAACTTCACTGTTGTACCCTCTCTTTACCTATTTGACTACTTTTATTATAGGTGAAGAGGAAAGCGGAAATCAAAACATACTTCTTATACTTTGTCCATATATATGAAGAAGAAAGGAGAATGACGATGGATGTAAGAGAACATACTTTTTTCTCTCTGCTTATTATTAGTTACTTTATTGCCTTTGGGGTTATACTTGGCGGTTCATTAATTGGTGGATTTGGTGCATTTCTTATCGGAAAACCAACTCTAACTTACATTAATCAATTCGCCCAAAATTTAAGAATTTGGGCACTCGTTGCAGCGATTGGCGGCACATTTGATACTTTTTATAGCTTTGAAAGAAGTTTCTTTGGCGGAGATATGAAAGATATCGTAAAACAAATTCTCCTTATTTTTTTCGCAACGGGTGGTATGCAAACGGGTCTTACTATTATTAAATGGCTAACGCAGGAACATGTATGAGAGTACCAAGTGCCAATACAGCAAAAAGATGGTATTTAGTTTTAGCTGGTGCTGCTGTTGGAGGCGTGCTGAGCTGGTTTATTTTTTTGTACATATACGGTGTTTTTCAAGAAGAACAAGCTATTAAAATAGCAGAACAAAAAGAAATTATAGAAAAACAAGAAGCAAAGCTCCACGTCCTTCTCGAAGATCAAGAAAAATTGAATACTGAAAATAAACGGCTCTTAACCATTCAAGAGATTAAAATAAAACTTATAAATCGAGAAAAATACGATTTAGACAACCTTACACTTGAAAATATGACTACATCTATCCATAATGACCTCCAACATCTTTTAACGAAAAACATTCAAAGTATAGCCAAAAATAAAGACCTACTCAAAAAGGTAATCGAAAACAAAACGTACAAACATTACGATCGGCTATACCGCTTCAAAGTCGATACAATATCTTTTGATACAGTGCTTGAAATTAGCATTACGATAGAGAAAGAAAAATAAAGAAGGAGGCTTTAGCGCGCTCCTTCTTTTCGTTTTCATATATAATCTCTTATCTACACAGCTCACGTAAATCAGCAAAAAGACGATCCGCTTCTTCCCAAGAAGATGCTTTTGCACCAGAAGCCATCGGATGCCCTCCGCCATTATATTGCATTGCTAATTTATTTATCACTGGTCCTTTTGAGCGAAGACGAACACGAATCACGTCATCTTCCTCTAAAAATAGAACCCACGCCTTTAATCCATCAATATTACCAAGTGCTCCAACAACACCAGATGCCTCAGAAGGAAGTACATCAAACTTTTCTAATACTTCTTTCGTTAATTTAATGTAAGCTGCTCCTTCTTCTACCATCGTAAAGTTTTGTAAAATATAGCCGTTTAAACGAGCAATCTTTTCTTTCGTCTTATACATTTCGTTGTATAAATCTGTAAATTCCACATCCATATCAACAAGCTCACTCACGTAACGAAGTGTTTTTGCTGTTGTATTCGGGAATAAGAAACGACCTGTATCCCCAACAATACCTGCTAAAATAAGACGTGCTGCTTCTTTCGTTATCTGTAATCCTTTATCTTTTCCATAACTGTAAAACTCATAAATCATTTCACTTGTAGAACTTGCTGTCGTATCTACCCACGTAATATCTCCGTACGGATCTTCATTCGGATGATGGTCAATTTTAATTAACATCTTCCCTTTTGCATAACGTTGATCGTCAACACGTTCTTGGTTCGCTGTATCACATACGATAACAAGTGCATTTTCATATACACTATCTTCAATATCATCCATTACTCGTAAATATTCTAGTGACGGTTCATTGTACCCAACCGTATAAATATTTTTCTCTGGAAACGATTCTTGTAGAATGGTACTAAGACCGCCCTGTGAACCTAACGCATCTGGATCTGGACGCACATGACGGTGAATAATAATTGTATCAAACTCTTTAATAGCTCCTAAAATTTGCTCATGCATATGTATAATCTCCTTTTTACTCAACTTCTTCACTTTATCTTCCATTATAACGGAAAGTATTTCATACATGCGAACAATTGCATTATAATAAAAGTTAGAAAGTTTAGATATTTATTTTTCTCCACTATTATTTTTCATAAAGCGATGGGAGTGTGCATTATGCCAGTATTAGTCTTCTGTATTATCGTCTCATTTATGTTGTACCTCTTCTACAAAACAAAATACTTTCGTACAAACCGCCCAATGGAGAAAGGTTGGCTCTCAGGAAAATCCGCAATGGCACTCGGTTCATTCGTCTTATTCTTCGGGATAAACCAATTCTTTTTAGACCTTTCAACTGCTCGTATTATCGTTGGTGTCTTATTTGTTCTATTTGGTAGTGCAAGTATATTTAATGGATTTCGCCAATATAAACATTTCTTACCATTAGCAGTGGAAGAAGCTGAATCTGTCTGAAGAAACGTAAAAAAGCATCAACATTGTGATGCTTTTTTACGTCCCCTAACTTTTAAAATCATATATGCAACAAATGCAGATGGTATATTAAAGGGGTTACCTTGTACGTGAAAATGTAATTGTTCTTCTTCAAAAGACATTTTTTCATATAGCTCTCGCTGAGATAATCCTGTTCGTTTCTTTTTTTCATGTAATCCTTGTAAGTATAAATATTGAAGCGGTATCATCACAAGAAAGTAAAATAGTGCGATACTACCAAAAAAGAGTACTGTTGATGACATAATGCATACCACCTTCCAGAAATCCATTTTATTACAATTCAATTATACCATAGTCTAGAATCTAAATGAATTAATATTCTGTTTTTTTATCACACAATTGTCTCTCCGCATAATTCTTCTTCAGCATACTGAATATATCGCCGAATAAAACTTCCGGGATTCTTTTTAATCGGTTCAATATCAAGTCTTAATGGTATTTTTCCGGCCATATAAAAGATTCTTGAAGCGGTCCCAAGTCGAATGGCTGCTTCCGAAATATTTTCCCCATATCCCATCATGAAGTTCCCCCATACTTCTTCTAACTGTCCCGAAGCAATTAAATGCAATCTTGGAACACCAATATCAAACTCTTTATACCCAAATCCACATTCATCAAAATCGAGTAAATACCAATCCTCTTTATCTACAAGAACATTGCCAAAATGCATATCGCCATGAACAAATTGTTTTTCTCCTAGTTGAGTTGAATTTGTAAGTTCTTGTATTCTTTCTGCAATTCTCAAGCATTTATTTTTTTCCGCATAAGATAAAAACGAAGTATGTAATAAACGTTGTAAAGGCTCGTGAATTGTCTTTTTCTCGCTATATATAGGCCTTTCATAACCTCTCCAAGTTTGCGGCACTCTTTTGAGCACTTCATTTGTTTTTTCATGAAACATTCGCATTAATGATCCGAGTTTTTCATAGTCCCTATCCCTTGGTTCTAAAATTTCACTTCCGTTTATAAACCTAAAGACAACAAAATACTGCATACTTCCCTCATCTTTCATAACAGACGTGATCCAATCACCATTTTTATTTGCAACTACTTCTGGTACTAACATTTGTTTTTGCATCGCTATTAACCAATGTATTTCAGCCTCTATTTGCTCGGCTATATAACGTCCTTCTCTATACTGCCTAACTACAAATTTATTTTTGTCCGATTCGAATATATATGTTTGATTTTCTCCCCCATGCAACAATGAAACTTCCGTAAGACGATTTAAATTATATTGCTTACATAACTGCTCTTTAGTGTGAAAATCCATTCTTTTCCCCCTAGTTCATATAGTGAAGCATCGTTTCCCTATCCAATTACACGATTGTTATCTCTTAATGATTAGTAGCGTAATCGACTAACAGCTACTTTTCTATCCGTACTGATACATATCCTGCTATTTTTTCACTTCTCTACCTGAACTCTTGCGTAGCTTAAATAATAATTTCAAAACCAAATAAAACAAAATAAAGTTAACAAAAAAGCCTAATGGATTAAAAGAAATTTCCCATCCGCCATAATAAATGAAATTTTCTACTGGTATACCAAAGTAAAGAAAATCGCTCTTATTTTCTCCAGTTATAGGAATAAAGGAACAAATAATAGCGAAAATCAAACTTACTACATACAATTTCTTTTTCTTTGCATCCATTCTTCTATGTGTTAACACATGAAAAGTTATTGCAAATACTACCCCCAAAAAGAGAACTATTACTCCCATTCGACACCTCCACAATTATTGTTCAAGCATCTTCAAGTGATTGCATGCCCATACTTATAAATATGAAATAGAAAGTGATAGATTCAGTTGCTAACTAAATTTAAAAACTCCCTACTGTAGCGTTCTAAAAAAAAAAAATGGAACAAACCAAAGCGGCTTGCTCCATTTTTTTATTTATCGATTAACTGCACCATAAGTAATGCTTTCCCGACAACATTACCTTCATGATGTACTTCTACATCCACCTTACCAAATTTACGTCCAATTTCTAATACTTTCGGATGAACCGATACAACATTGTCAATTTGAACTGGTTTTACGAAATAAATTGTTAAGTTCTCAACAATTAAGTCGCTCTTCTTTTGCGCACGAATAACGCGATTCGTTGCTTCCGTCACAATCGTTGCGAATACACCGTACGATAACGTTCCGATCGAGTTCGTCATTTGCGGCGTCACTGAAAATTGATATAGATGTTCATTTTTCGCTTCTTTCGGCGTCATAAATTGATTCGTTACAATATCATCAATTGTTTCGCCGACTTGTGGTTGACGCTGAATCATTTGCAACGCCTGAAGTACATCTTGACGGCTAATAATACCTTGCAACTTATTTCCTTCATCAACAACAGGAAGTAACTCAATACCTTCCCACACCATCATACGTGCCGCAGCCGCGACAGACATTTTTCCATTTACCGTAATTGGATGCCTTGTCATTACTTTATCAATTGGTGTTTCTTTTGCAACACCAATCATATCCTTAGAAGTCACAATACCTAATACCTTTTTATTTTCATCAACAATTGGATACCTTCCGTGCATCGTCTCTTCGTTATATGCATGCCATTGCTGCACTGTATCATTTGGTTTTAAATATAACGTTTCTTCAATTGGCGTTAAAATATCTTCAACGAGTACAATTTCTTTCTTAATAAGCTGATCGTAAATCGCACGGTTAATTAACGTTGCAACTGTAAATGTATCGTAACTACTTGAAATAATCGGCAGTTTTAATTCATCTGCTAATTTCTTCACATGATCTTCCGTATCAAATCCGCCCGTAATTAACACCGCAGCTCCAGTTTCTAACGCTAATTGATGTGCATTCGTACGATTACCGACAATAAGTAAGTTTCCAGCTTCTGTATAGCGCATCATCGCTTCTAATTTCATTGCCCCGATTACGAATTTATTTAACGTTTTATGCAGTCCTTCTCTGCCTCCAAGTACTTGACCATCGACAATGTTAACGACTTCTGCATATGTCAGCTTTTCAATATTTTCTTTCTTCTTTTGTTCAATTCGAATTGTTCCGACACGTTCAATCGTACTAACATACCCTTTATTTTCTGCATCTTTAATTGCACGATAAGCTGTACCTTCACTTACACTCAAATCTTTTGCAATTTGCCTTACAGAAATTTTATGCCCTACTGGCAGGCTATTAATATGTTCTAAAATTTGGTTATGCTTGGTAGCCAAATGGTTTCACCATACTTTCTTTTCCCTAAATTCTTCATGTGTTGTATTTTCAGTATACTATATTTTCAAAACTGTTACACTCTCTCTTTGTATATCTGTACTATTTTTTTTATAACAAAATACGCCTTACATTACACCACTTCTTCTATTACAACAATGTAATGGTATTGTCATCTCGTTCGATAGTTTGTCCAGCCGCTTCCATATACAATGAAGACAAGAAATGAAACAAAGGAGCGAATAAATGATGAAAAAATTATTAGAAGTTGTAGGTGCTGTATTTTTAGCTTTCGTAGACGGGAAAAAAGTTACAATGGAATTAAATGAAACACCTGAACAACCACTTCCAAAAAGAAAAGAATCATCAAAACAAGTACAACCTTTAAAAGCTGTCCTACACACATAAAAACCCTTCACTTGTCTTTTTCAAATGAAGGGTTTCTTTTCTATAGTGTAATACTTTCTCCAGCTTCTAATACTTTCCCTGTACCATTTTGTAGCTTTTCTACAAATTGATATGGATCTTGTTCAATTACTGGGAACGTATTGTAATGCATCGGTACAACAGTTTTCGCCTGAACCCATTTTGCTGCTAAAATAGCATCTTCTGGTCCCATTGTGAAATTATCACCAATCGGTAAAAATGCTACATCAATGTTATGTAGTTCCCCAATTAATTTCATATCAGAGAATAGAGCAGTATCTCCTGCATGGTACACAGTTTTTTCTTCTGCTGTAAATAAAATACCTGCTGGCATACCTGTATATGTAATCGTCTTATTTTCTTCATCAATATAACTAGAGCCGTGGAATGCTTGTGTAAACTTCACTTTTCCGAAGTCAAATTCATGTGAACCACCGATATGCATCGGATGTGTTTTTACACCTTGCCAACTTAAAAATGTCGCTAGTTCAAATGGTGCTACAACAACTGCGTTATTTTTCTTCGCAAGCTCTACTGTATCTCCAACATGATCACCATGTCCGTGCGATAAAAGAATCGCATCTACTTTTACATCTTCAGCCTTTAAATCTGTTTTCGGATTGCCCGTTAAAAATGGATCAATTAAAATCACTTTTCCATTTGTTTCGATCTTTACAACTGAATGCCCATGATAAGATACTTTCATTATTACATTCCTCCCTATTCACATTCTCACTTTTTATTCTACATGATTTTTCAATTCCCTGTCTTTTCTAACATCGATTTACTTGTCATAACACTTTCCTACGATGTAAAGTTATATTTGTAATTAAATATCTCGGGGGTGCCAATCGATGAATGCTAGATTAGAAAATTTAATGCAATGGCTAAAAGAAAAAAACGTAGAAGCTGCGTTCTTAACTTCTACACCGAACGTCTTCTACATGACAAACTTCCACTGTGAACCACACGAAAGACTTCTTGGTATGTTTGTATTCCAAGAAAAAGAGCCTATTTTAATTTGTCCTAAAATGGAAGAAGGCCAAGCACGTAACGCTGGCTGGGCACATGAGATTATCGGATTTACTGATACTGACAGACCATGGGATATGATTGCAAAAGCAATTAAAGACCGCGGTATCAATGCAAACGCAGTTGCGATTGAAAAAGAACATTTAAACGTAGAACGTTACGAAGAATTAACAAAACTATTCCCAAATGCAGCTTTCAAATCAGCTGAGGAGAAAGTTCGTGAACTTCGTTTAATTAAAGATGAAAAAGAACTTTCTATTTTACGCGAAGCAGCTAAAATGGCGGACTACGCTGTTGAAGTTGGTGTAAATGCAATTAAAGAAGATCGTAGCGAGCTAGAAGTATTAGCAATTATCGAACACGAATTAAAAACAAAAGGCATACATAAAATGTCATTCGATACGATGGTATTAGCAGGTGCTAACTCTGCTCTTCCACACGGTATTCCAGGTGCAAACAAAATGAAACGCGGCGATTTCGTACTATTTGATTTAGGCGTAATCATTGATGGTTATTGCTCTGACATTACACGTACAGTAGCATTCGGTGACATTTCTGAAGAACAAACTCGCATTTATAACACTGTACTTGCTGGACAACTACAAGCAGTTGAAGCATGTAAACCTGGTGTTACACTTGGCGCAATCGACAACGCTGCTCGTTCTGTTATCGCAGATGCAGGTTACGGCGACTTCTTCCCGCACCGCCTTGGTCACGGACTTGGAATTAGCGTACACGAATATCCAGATGTAAAAGCTGGTAACGAGTCTCCATTAAAAGAAGGTATGGTCTTCACAATCGAGCCAGGTATTTACGTACCAAACGTGGGTGGCGTTCGTATTGAAGATGATATTTACATCACAAAAGACGGATCAGAAATTTTAACGAAATTCCCGAAAGAATTACAATTTGTGAAGTAAGAAAAAAGGCAGCGTGATTGCTGCCTTTTTCTATTTCTCTACTATTTCAAATTTCTCTACAATCATTTTCGCTGGATAACTTTCAAGCGTTTGAGAAGACCATACTTTTATTTTATCCCCTGTTTTTAACTGTTTATATGCACCTTTATCTTTAAAACTCAAAACTATATGTGATGGATACTCTTTATTCATTTGTTGTTCTATATAATTTTGCAACTCTATTTTTGTTTCAAACGTTTTATCACTGACGAAAAATACCGTATCATTTCTTACTATGACATATCCTTCTTCAGGTACTTTTTTTACCTTTACTTGTTTTGTAGTGCACGCTGATAATATGATTAAAAATACACTTAGAAACATAAAGCTTTTCATATGCCTATTCATTTTTAACTCCCTACTCTAGGCTATTTCAAATTTAACACCATCTTCTCCTCATACTTATCATCCCATTTCATCACAACCTCTATCGGTTCATCTTTAGATAAAGGCGCACAACTTACACAAGAAGATTTCATTTCAATCCTTGCTCCTTTATGGACTTCTTACGTTTGCGTTATTGTACTAAGCTCTTCATTAATAACAATCTCCAAATTTTTAAATTCTGTATTTCCATCTCCGCCCTTATACTGAAATGTAAACACTCCATCTTCACTGTCATCCTTAATATGGCCTTTATATTGTCCCTTCCAACTTTTGCTCTCGCTAGAAAAAGTAACATACGAAATCGAACAACTTCCTAAAAAGAAAATACTAATAAAAAAGAATAATGCTCTCTTCATCATGCCCCTCCATTCAAAAGCACTTATTTATTGTCTATTTCTTCCTCTTATTATATTATAAAAATACAGAATTTTCTAAAATAGGAGGTTTATATGTTGCAACAACAGTTAGAAGAAATTCGCAATAATAATTACATCATAGATAACACACTTCATATTGATTCTTTAAGTTCCAGCATGCTTGAGCATATCGGTGTTACTGATAGTTATTTAAGAGACAAACTTATTTACTCTACTTTTTATCATCTCATCAAGAAGGATTATATTTCACACACACACTTACAGAAACTATTATTAGAAAGCATCAGTGACAAGTATTTATTGTATAAGATTCATTCGGATGACGAAGATGCGGTATTTACCCGCGCATTTACAACATTATTAATTGCACTCATTATTGATGCCGATACAAATCATAATTTCTTATCACAGGCTGATCTTTTACATGTAAAAGATCGTTTAGTGCTATATATGAACAACGAGCATGATTTCCGCGGATATGTGCAAGACCACGGCTGGGCACATAGTATCGCTCACGCTTCTGATACATTTGAAGCGCTTGTTCGTAGTCCTAAACTGGAAACTTTATATTACGAAGAAATATTACAAACTTTATTAAACAAAGTTTGTGTCCATTCTATTTACTACAAATATGAAGAAGACGAGCGCCTCGTTTATCCGATTGTCGCAATGCTCCAAAGTGGTCTAAAAGAAGAAGTACTCATATTAGCCCTTCATGATTCAGTAGCTCAATTACTCGTCCAAAAACAAACATTACATATTGAATCGTACGAGTACCTATACGGAAATATTAAATCTTTCTTGCGCAGCTTATTCTTCAGACTACGCGCACTGTCTATATATGAAGAAACAGAATGCGAAATTGAAAAATTGCTACAAGAGCTTCCAAAATATTATTAAAAAAAGAAGGCTACTCAAAAAGTGCCTTCTTCTATTTCACTAATATTTAATTGAAATTTCACGATCCAAACTGAGAAAAGGTGGACAAGAAGCGCAAACGCCATACATGCTCCGCTTAAAAAAGTTAGTATAGGATGCGAATACACGTGCCCTAATCCATAAGATATCGCCACGAAAAACATTGTTATGTAAATATAAATTGCTCCATGTATTTGCCTCATATAAACCTCCTTTTCCCATATTATAACACAAGTTTTCTGATTATTCACATTAATCTCTTGTAATCAATATTTCTCAACTGTTACACCTCTAACAGCAGCCTTAATATATTGTGCTCCTTGTAAACTTTGTAAATCCTCTGTTTTGCCTGTTACGACTACACCGTATATTTGTAAGTCTTTTGGTTCGGTGTTTTTTATTTCTTTATAATATTGTTCAAAATAATCACTTGGTATACCTTCACTATTTTTTGCTAAATACTTCATTTGGTATAGAAACTCTTTTGAGTTTATTGTTAAATCGTTTTTCACATCTTCTTTTACTTTTGCATAACTTCCTTCAAATCCAAAAACATTTTTAGCCATTTCCGCATTTAATATTGCGCCATTTTTAGGATCTTTTAACCCTACATAAGAATCACTTTTCTGTTCATTATATGTATCTACCCAAAACCAAACTGGCTGTACACTTTTCGGAAGCATCTCAGTAATTTGTTCAGCTGTATACGATTTATCAAAAGATAAGGCTACTTCTGCAACTTTATTTTGCAAATCCCCAATATTTTTCAGGTCATCTACATAATTTTTATAAGTAACGAAAGGTAAATAAAACCTCATTTCCCTTTGCATTGTTTGCACATTATAATCTGGTATCGTAACAGCCTCTTCACCTCTTTTTTCCTCATCTAAACTAACAAGCTCACCATTGTAGTGTTTCATACTATAATCCCATATACCAGATTCGTATATATCATTTACCCATTTCACTGGTTGACCGGCTATATTTTTATAAGAGTTATATATTACTGTACTTCCTGTCATACCAAGGCTTAAATACATACTTCCGCTGAAACGGATATTAGGCCCTTGAACCATATGTAGCGCATTCATTTCTCTTTCCATTTTTCTAAACGTTTGCTGAGAAAAGTAAGCTGCTCCCAAAAACAAACTTACTATAACAATAATGGACGCACAAATAGAAATAAGCCAATTTCTCCAAAGTTGCTTCCGCTTCGCTCTCTTCATCAAAACTTTCATCTGCTTATCATCCATATTCAAATCAAAGTCCTTCCGACTCATCGTTTCTCCTCCTATACAATTTTTTAAATTGATTTCTTGCACGGTACAAACTTGTTTTTACTGTATCTTCTTTCATACTTAATAAAATGGCAATTTCCTTATAAGATAGTTCATATTCATATTTCAACAGTAAAATATGACGATAATCCTCCGTCATCGTCTCCAATGTTTCTTGTACCTCGCCTTGTAATTCACTTGTTAAAAGCACTTCATCTAACGACTTTTGACCAATAAGAACAACAGATTCAATCGCAATGGGATTTAGTCTTTTTTCTTTCCGGTGTAAATCTCGATGCTGATTGATCGCAACTCTAAAGAGCCACGGCGTTAAATGCTCTAACGGTATTTCCTCCATAAGTAATAAAGCTTTGTACAACGTATCTTGCACAATATCCTCTGCTTCTTTTCTATCTGCTCCAATCTTAATTAAATATCCAAACACAGCTTTTGACTTCTCTATTAATAATGTTTCAAACGTATCATGGCTCATCCTGCTCTCCTTTCTATATACTCAACGTTTGAGAGCGTAAAATGTATACAGCTTTTCTATAATTTTTTTCAAAATAAAAAAGCACATCTATTTTGATGCGCTTCTCTCAAAAGTACTATTCTATTATTTCATCGCTTCTTTCACAACATCTTGAATCATAACGACTTCTGTTTTCATATCAACAGATGGTGCTTCTTCATCAATACATTCATGCCAAAATTCCAAGTGCTTTTTATCAATTTCATGATGAGAATTTTCGACAAGAGCCCCGCCTTCTCCTTGCACAGAATACCAATATAAGTATTCTTCTCCATCTCTTATTTCCCGGAAAATTGTCTCAACGTACATCTTTTCGTCGTTTAGTGTCAAAAGCACTTCTTTCATATTGTCATTAAGAAGCCGCATCCATTCGTCTACACGATGACTTTTACCTTGTTTCACTTTAAATCTCGTTAACTCCACATTCATTTTTATTCCCCCGTTTTCTTCCGTACAAACAATCTATATTCTATTGGATTATGAAAACTTAATTTACGAGCTAATTTTTGCGAAGGAATATTATCTACATAACAATCCCAGCACGGTGTAATATCATTTTGCATGCAATGCTCAACGAACCGTGTCGCAACAGCTTGAGCTAATCCTTTCCCTTGATATGCTTTATGCGTAGCAATATCGATTTCAGCAAAACTATTCCCTCTAAATATTGAGACGCATTCAGCTATAATCATCCCACCTTGTTCTATACAAAATCCGAAACCACCGTTCAAAAATAGTTCTTTTGATCCCCAATATTCTTTATAATACTTCTCTGTAAATTCACTGCTTCGTTCTATATCACTTTTATCAATACGCTTCACTTCATATGTATTTTTATTTGCATCTTGTGTTCGCTCTTCAAAGATTTCTCTTTGGAATTTCATTCGTGGCATATTCCGAAGTACATTACTAAAACGCCCCTCAATCATCATTTCCCACTCTTCACTTGAAGCGAATAGTGTAAATCTCTTCTCTGTTTTTTCAATAGCCATTTTTAAATACATCAATAAATCTTCATTATAATTTTGATCATCCGTATGACCAAATAAATAATAGATACCATTAACTGTACGAATTAATCCTGCTGTTAACTTCTCGTTGGCAAAAATCTCACCATCTATCATTTGGTCACATACCGCATAAGCAAATGTCGTCGTTCTTGTATTACTTTCCAAAATCGGAATGATTTTTCTATACTCGGCTACAGATAATTTTTTCATAACTGCTCCACTTTAATCGTATCAGCTTCTATATTTTCAAAACAAAGATTTACTGTTCTCTTTAATGCTCTCGTTCTATGAATCGTACACGCTGGAATTAAAATAGAATCATTCGGCTTTAAAACTGCTGTTTCTCCATCTTCAAAATCGATAAGTAGTTCTCCCTCTAGCACAATAAATAATTCATCCGACTTAGAATGATAGTGCCAATCATATTCACCAGTAAATACGGCGATTCGTAAGCAATGATTATTTACATTTGAAACGACGAAGTTTTTATGTTGATCTTGAATGTCTTTTGTTAACTCTAATAGATTTACTGTCTGCATATTTCGTCTCATCCTTTCATTAATCGTTCTTCTGAAAAACTAGCTTAGTCTCCACCACCACCGCAATCTCCTCCACCATCACTTGAGCTGCTACAATCGTTGCTACTGTAGTCACCGAATCCACTTGATGAGCTTGAATTGGATGAAGATTTTTTGCTTCTTTTTCTATCTTTTTTACTTTCATGACTAGGCCAAACCTTATCAAATAATATAAAGAATAAGATTCCTTCTACCATAACAAGCATAACGCCAAAAATACCTTCAATAACATTAGGGGTTATCCCCAAACTATTAACCATCCCACATAAAAACACACAAAAAATTACATACAAGAACATACAAATATATCGAAATACTTTTTCTATCATAAGGACTACTTTTTTTGAAAAAGGTATGTTCTGTTCCTGTTTTCTCTTCATATACTTTTGTCTCTTAACTTGCTTTTTCTTCCTCTTTTTGCTCCCCATTGAATCCCCTCTTTTTGTTATATAATTCTAAATTATCATAATAAAAATCGATTTACACCAATAAATAACAATTATTCACCTGTTATTTCTCCATAAAAAAAGACCCTCCTCATAAAGGAAGGTCTCAAATGTATTTCTATTATGATAAAGCAGGAGCTTTTTCAAGGAGCTCTTTCGCATCAGCGTATTGTAAGCCGTGCGCTTCTGCAACTGCTTCGAATGTTACATATCCATCTAATGTGTTAATACCTTTTAATAATGCAGTGTTACCTAAGCAAGCATCTTTGTAGCCTTTGTTCGCAATTTGTACTGCATATGGTACTGTTACGTTTGTTAATGCAAGAGTTGATGTACGTGGAACCGCACCTGGCATATTAGCAACTGCATAATGAACAACGCCATGTTTTTCGTAAGTTGGGTTGTCATGAGTTGTAATACGATCAGTTGTTTCGAAAATACCACCTTGGTCAATCGCGATATCTACAACGACAGAACCTGGTTCCATTGATTGAATCATTTCTTCTGTTACAAGTTTTGGCGCTTTTGCACCTGGAATTAATACCGCACCAATTACAAGGTCAGATTCTTTTACAGCTTCTGCAATGTTGTATGGATTAGACATTAACGTTTTTACTTGGTTACCGAAAATATCATCTAGTTGACGAAGACGTTCTGCACTTAAGTCAATGATTGTTACATCTGCACCTAAACCTACTGCAATCTTCGCTGCGTTTGTACCAGCTTGACCACCGCCGATAATTGTTACTTTGCCGCGTTTTACCCCTGGAACGCCTGCAAGTAAAATACCTTTACCACCTTTGTTTTTCTCAAGGAATTGTGCACCGATTTGTGCAGACATACGACCAGCTACTTCACTCATAGGTGCAAGTAATGGTAGTGAACGATTGTCTAATTGTACTGTTTCGTATGCAATTGATACAACTTTGTTATCAATTAATGCTTTCGTTAATTCTGGTTCTGGAGCTAAGTGTAAGTATGTGAATAAAATTAAACCTTCACGGAAATAGCCGTATTCACTTGCAACTGGCTCTTTTACCTTCATAACCATATCTTGATTCCATGCTTCTTCAGCAGTTTCAACAAGTTTCGCACCAGCTTGTACGTATTCTTCATCTGTAAAGCCAGATCCTAAACCTGCTCCTTTTTGAACAAAAACTTCATGACCATTTTGTACTAAATGTACTGCTCCCGCTGGCGTCATTGCCACGCGGTTTTCATTGTTTTTAATTTCTGTTGGAATACCGATACGCATGATTAGTTCCCCCTTGAGTTTTGAAATGACCCCTGAATCGTTTTTTAAAGCGCTTTCTACACTCTTATATTTTAACATAATATCTCAATATTTGACAAAAAATAATACAAGTTTTCCGATAGATTTATTCTTAGATGAAAGGACAGTATTATCCGCACCTCTTTGCATACAGGATAAACTGTCCAATTATTCGAAACTTCACTTTATTTTTCTCTATCGATGTCTATGAATAACATCTACTGCACCAGTTACTTCAATAATTGTGCCAGTAATCATATCGGAATCGTCTTCACATAAAAACGAAATCGTTCTTGCGATATCTTCACCTGTTCCAGATCTACCAATTGGTGTGTTACGTTCTTTCAACTGACGTGCTTCTTGAATTGTCGCTTCTTTCATATCACCAATAATATCACCAGGACATACCATGTTTGCAGTAATACCATATTCCGCTTCTTCATAAGCAACTGTTTTCGTTAATGAAACAAGTCCTACTTTCGCTGCTGCAAATGCTGAACGATAAATCCATCCCGGTGCACTATCTGCCCCTTGGAATCCGTAATTAATAATACGGCCAAAATTCTGTTTTCTCATAATCGGAACGACAAGTTTCAACAAATGAAATACCGCTGTTAAATTACCCTGAATCATTTCATTCCATTCGTCTTCTTCATAATCGACTAACTTTTTTCGTTCAAATACATATGGACCAGCATTATTAATTAAAAAGTCAATTTTGCCAAAACGGCTTATCGCTTCTTCTACTATTTTATGTAAATCTTCCTTTTTCGTGACATCCGCTTGCACGAATTGTAGACGCTCTTCCATATTTTTATATGTTTCTTTCATCGTTTCCATAGCAGCTATATCGCTATGATATGTTACTGTTACTGAATATCCTTTAGCCAATAACTTTTCTGTTACTTGCTTTCCTAAACCTTTCGTACCGGCTGTAATGAGCGCGTGTCTCACAAACATGCCTCCTTTTAAATTGCTATACTTCATATGTAACAAGTTCTCGCACCAATTACAACTAAAATGAATCGAAACAGAGTTTTCAAAATTCTGTAACGTTTCTGGCAAGCACATTACCAAAATTTGTTTTATAATAAAGTTGTAAACGGTAATAAAAATGATTGGGAGGAATTTACTATGAATAATACATATACAAATATTTTAATCGCGGTAGATGGTTCTAAAGAAGCAGAAAAAGCCTTTAAAAAGGCAATTCAAGTCGCAAAACGCAACAATGCAACATTAACAATTGCTCATATCGTTGATGTAAAAGCATACTCAGCAGTAGAAGCTTATAGCCGTGCAATTGCTGAACGTGCAAATCTATTTGCAGAAGACTTATTAGAAGACTACAAAAAAACTGCGCTTGAAGCTGGCCTTGAAAAAATTGAAACTGTATTAGAATTCGGTAATCCTAAATCTAAAATTTCAAAAGAAATCGCTCCAAATCATAAAGTAGATTTAATTATGTGTGGTGCAACTGGTTTAAATGCTGTTGAACGTTTCCTAATTGGTAGCGTCTCTGAACATATTATTCGCTATGCGAAATGCGATGTCCTTGTTGTTCGTGGTGATGAGGAGCAAGGTGATCTTTAATTTATAAATAAAACACCAAGTCCACATGGGCTTGGTGTTTTTCATTTCACATACTTCACTATAAACACAAGACAAACCACAACAACAATAACAATTGCCAACACATATGGCGGTAAGAACTTCAAAGACCATAATGCCATCATGATCGTCGCAACGGTTAAATACGATTGTCGTGCATCTTCTGTCATCTTTTTACGAAGGAAGAATACATACAAATAACCGATTGGCGGTGTGATAAAGCAAAGAACATATATAATTTTATATTTTAAATACCATTTTTGTTCTCTGAGTTTCTTTATGTCTTTTTCTATTCTCTTATGCTCTCTCGCTTCTTCTACAAGAGGCTCTTCCTCTTCTCCTCGCCTTTCTTTCATATAAGGAAGAAAATGCATGAAAAAATAATATGCAAATACGAACGCTCCAAATCCAATATTTAATCTTTCTAACGGAATATGCTCACTAAAAAAGACAGCAGTAAGCACTAAAGACAAACAGTAAGTCATCATCCAAAAGGAACGTTTTCTCTTTTTTCGTTCCATTTCTTTTTTATCTTGTACATGTTTTCTTTTCGAAAGCCATATTGAAATACAGCAATCTACTATAAATAGAGTAAAGATAAATATCCCAACGTGTACTGTTTCTACATCCTTAAATGAAAACATATTTGGGAATGCTACATGTAATACAATTAATGTGTACAAAATTAGCCCTATAAAATAAATACGTCTCATTTTCCAACCCTTTCTTATTTCCTAACATTACATTAACATACATTTTTTAGAAATAGCCGGACAAAATATATATGTTTAAAAAAGGAGGATGCTATATGGATGATTCTGAACGTATTATTTTAGATGTGAATGGGAAAGAAATCGAAATGTTAGATACGATTCGTACTCATTTTAAAGAGAAACATGGAGTTGAACTAAGTAACGGTGCACTGCTTAGAGATTTGATGGATATTGAGTATATTCGAATTACGGAAGATCGACATAAGTATGATTAATCGATACATTGTAGGCCTAGAGCAAATTGCTCTAGGACTACTTACATCCACACGAAAAATGCTATAATTAGGAAAAATGTGGAGGGTGTCAAAATATGAAATCTGAAAATATCTCAAAACATTTTCATACATTACATGTACAAAGGAACGAGTTCCTTCCTCATCTCCATTCACTATCTCAAGAAGAACTATGGTATCGCCGACAGAATGGAAAATGGTCTATTGGGGAGCATTTTTATCACTTATATTTAATTACAAAAATGCTCAAAGTAGCAATTAAATTCTCGTTCATCCTTATCCCTTATGCAAAGCTAAGAAAAAACGCCCCATTTGCCACTGAAATACATGACATTTATGCCGAATATAAAGAAAAACATAGCAAAGGAATGAAAGCACCTTGGATTTTAATCCCTTCAAAAAAAGTCTATCAATCTATGAATGTAACTCAATTAGAAGAATTACTTACACGTGAAACAAATGAAATAAAAAAACTCGTTCAAAATATAGAAGAAAATATTGCAGGACATATCGTATTTTTAGATCCAATTGCTCGCTATCCTAATTTGATTCAATCTATTCAACTATTAGCGATACATGAGAAACATCATTTTATGAGTATGAAATGATAAATACTCCTGTAAAAATCTAGATACAAAAAGGTAAGGTGCTTTCTATAAAAAGCACCTTACCTTCTATCTCATACATCATTTAATTCCTACAATCTCTCCAACTAATCCCTTCGCCTTCTCCAAAGCTTTTTCAATTTGCTCAAACCCAGTCCCGCCAGCACTGTTACGACGCTTTACAGCTGCATATGGTGACAGCACTTCATACAAATCTTCTTCAAATAACGAGCTCATTTCTTTATACGTTGCTAGTGGTACATCTACTAAATAAATTCCTTTTTGTGTGCAGTGCAGCACTAGCTTTCCAACAATTTCATGAGCTTGACGGAATGGTAGTCCTTTGTTTGCTAAGTAGTCGGCAATTTCTGTTGCGTTAGAGAAATCTTGCGTCACAGCTTGCCCCATTTTTTCTTTGTTTACAGTCATCGTCTCTAACATGCCTGCCATAATATGAAGGCAGCCTTCTACTGTTTTTACTGTATCAAACATTCCTTCTTTATCTTCTTGCAAGTCTTTATTGTATGCGAGCGGTAATCCTTTCATGACTGTAAGTAAACTAAATAAATTACCGTACACTCTGCCTGTTTTACCGCGGATTAGTTCCGCCATATCTGGATTTTTCTTTTGTGGCATAATGCTGCTTCCGGTTGCGTATTGATCGCTCATTTCAATAAACTGAAACTCTTGGCTGCTCCATAAAATAAGTTCTTCGCAAAAGCGTGATAAGTGCATCATGAGGATAGATGAGTTACTTAGGAACTCCAGTATGAAATCACGATCGCTTACTGCATCTAAGCTATTTTCATAGATTCCACTAAATCCAAGAAGCTCCGCGCTATATTCTCGGTCAATCGGGAATGTTGTCCCAGCTAACGCTCCTGCTCCTAACGGGGAAATGTTAATACGCTTTAACGAATCTTCATAACGATTCACATCGCGCTCTAGCATCCAAAAGTAAGCGAGAATATGATGAGCAAATGAAATCGGCTGGGCACGCTGTAAATGTGTATAACCAGGCATAATTGTTTCAATATTATTTTCTGCTTGATGAACAAGAACAGTTTGCAATTGTTTTGTAGCTTTTATAATATGTTCTACTTTTTCTTTTAAATATAAATGCATATCAGTCGCTACTTGATCGTTACGACTTCGGCCAGTATGAAGTTTCCCGCCTACTTCACCGATTTTTTCAATTAACATCTTTTCGATATTTAAATGAATGTCTTCCGCTTCAACTGAAAAATGCAATTTATTTCGTTTCGCTTCTTCTAATAAATATTGAAGACCTATCTTTATTTTCTCTGCTTCTTCTTCCGTAACGATGCCTTGCTTTGCTAGCATCGTTACGTGTGCAATACTTCCGTTAATATCTTGATTTACTAATTGTTGATCGAAGGAGATGGATGCTCCGAACTCTTCAACCCATGCTTCCGCTTCTTCTGTAAAACGTCCACCCCAAAGTTTGCTCACGCTTCCACCTTCTTTTGATTCACTTGGCTGTATACTTTTGTTGGTAAACCGAATAATGAAATGAATCCAACTGCTGCATCATGATTAAACTCGTCCTGGGCAGTATATGTTGCTAGTTTTTCATCGTATAAAGAGTACTCAGATTTACGCCCTTCTACAATCGCATGGCCTTTAAATAATTTCACGCGCACTGTACCTGTTACATTCTTTTGCGTTTCTTGTAAGAAAGCGTTAAGCGCTTGTTTTAAAGGCGAGAACCATAAACCGTTATAAATAAGTTCTGTTATTTTCTGCTCAATCATCGGTTTAAAATGCGCTACTTCTTTTACGAGTGTTAAATCTTCTAGTTCCTTATGCGCCGTAATTAATGTCATTGCTGCTGGGCATTCGTATACTTCACGTGATTTAATACCGACAAGACGATTTTCGACGTGATCGATACGTCCAACGCCATGTTTTCCAGCAAGTGCATTTAACGTTTTAATAAGTTCTGAAAGTGGATAGGCAGTACCATTTAAAGTAGTGGGTACGCCTGCTTCAAAACCAATTTCTACAAACTCGGGTTTATTCGGTGTATCTTCTAATGCCAATGTCATCTCATATGCATCTTCTGGCGGCGCTGCCCATGGATCTTCTAAAATGCCACATTCATTGCTACGTCCCCATAAGTTTTGATCGATTGAAAATGGGCTATCTAAATTAATCGGAATTGGTACATTGTTTTCTTTTGCATATGCAATTTCTTCTTCACGTGACCATTTCCATTCACGTACAGGCGCAATCACTTCTAAGTAAGGATTTAACGCTTGAATAGAAACTTCAAAACGAACTTGATCATTCCCTTTCCCTGTACATCCATGTGCAACTGCAGTCGCTCCTTCTTGTTCTGCAATCTCTACTAATTTCTTCGCGATAAGCGGACGTGATAACGCTGAAACGAGAGGGTATTTCCCTTCGTATAACGTGTGCGCTTGCATCGCCATCAATGCATATTCATTTGCAAATTCCTCTTGAACATCAATCATATATGATTTAATTGCACCTACTGAAAGTGCCTTTTCTTTTACAAATGCTAAGTCTTTACCTTCCCCTAAGTCTAAACAAAGCGCGATAATATCATAATTCTTCTCTTGTAACCATTTAATTGCAACGGAAGTATCAAGACCCCCAGAATATGCTAATACAACTTTCTTCTTCTCCATTTTGCATCCCCCTAAAGAATAAATATTCATTTTCTTTTATAATAATTCACACTTTAACACCTTTTACAAAATGTATCAAGAGTCATTTTCAAATTTTTTCAAACAATTTCGTCGAACTTCTTTCTGTTTTTTTGTACAATATAAGCAGGAAAACGGGGGTGAACTTATGGAAAAGTATTTCTTATACGATGATCATCTAGGAATTGAAATTCCGCATTTACGAGAAGATTGGGAAGATATCCCCGAAAAAATGCAGCATGCTATTTTATTGAAATGGGAACAAGTTCGCGGAAAGATTCCGGATCGAATAAAAGAACTCGAGTACTCTATTAATGCAAAACAGCATCATTTAAATAACGAAGAAGACTTCGAAATTTCTTGCAAACTGAATTCAGAAATTGCCGATCTTGCTTCCATCATTAACGATCTTTGGCTTTGGTATCGACTCACTCAAAATGTATCTGAGGGAAAAGCACACCAATAAAAAAAGCATGCCCCTCAATTACTTTGGGTCATGCTTTTTTGTCGTAACACGATTTACAATACATTTCTTGCGCTGTTTTCGCCAAGCACACATCAAACGGTCCAACTAATATACTTCTTTCTTTCGGCAACTTTACAAAAGCGACGAGCTCTTCTTCATATTGAATCTTTTTCTGACATGAAACACATGTTAATTCTTTTCTTTTAAACATGTCTTTTAGCATATTCTCATTCCCCCTTTCATCCATCTATATTAATATACTCTCATAATAGTTAAGACTTGTAAAAAAATGACACATTCCAAAGTGAACGATTCATATACTATGTACAAAAGGAGGTTCAAACTTATGCGTGCTTTCGTTATTATCGCTTTAACTTTTTTAAGTGTAATTAGCTGGGATGCGTTTTTTAAAGATAAAAGTGATGATAAGAATACAACTGAATAAAAACTCTTCTTTTCTTACTTATTGGACAAACTAAAAAAACTGTCCAATTCTGCAAAATAACTTAGGCTTTTCTACAAAAATATTTAAACATAACAATTTTTGTAGATTTCCTCCGTTTATTGTCGGTTTCCATCCGCATACATTTTTTGAAAGTATGATATAATAATATAAATCTTGAAGGAAGGGATTTTGATATCATGATCGCTCGAAGGAGCATGTGGCATCGTATTGACGAATCATACACGTAGCGTATTTTTCAGCTCAGATACTTTAGTCTAGCGAAAAAAATACGAGAGTGGGGAAATTATGATTGCCCGAAGGATAATTTGGCAAAAAAAAGACTCTTCTTACACATAGCGTTTTGTTTAGGGCTTAATTGTTACTAGCTAAACAAAACAAAGAAGAGCAGGATTGCTAAATGAAGAATCCTACTCCACGTTTTGTTTAGTCGTTTTAAGACTTAAACTAAAACGAAAGTAGGGAGAATTGATGGACGAGAGGATTATTCGTTATTTCTTCAGCGACATATAGCGTAGTTAGTTTTTTTCGTAAACTAACTGAAGCTACATGTGAGCTCGTAGTTAGTTTACAACACAAAAAGGACTACTAACTACGGAAAGAAGGAATAACGATGAGGAACATCCAAAGTCGACAAATTATTAAAGAAGTTTTTATGGTTTTAATCGGTTCATTTATTTTAGCAGCAGCGCTATATCACATTCACTTCCAAAACCACTTAACAGAAGGTGGCTTTGTAGGTATCGCACTATTCATCCAAAATTTTTATGATATTTCACCATCTATTTCAACTGTAATGATGGATATCCCAATTATTCTACTATGTGCTTCATTGTTAGGTAGAAAAATGGTTGGCTATTCATTCTTAGGTTCAATTTCATTCGGAGTATTTTATTCTCTTATGGAAAATTATTCTCCATTTACGGTCGATTTATCAAACAATTTATTTATAGCTGCAGTAGTTGGCGGTGCGTTAGCTGGTATTGGACTCGGTTTTATATTGCGATTTGGCGGTGCAACCGGCGGAGACGACATTTTAACAATTGTATTAAGTAAAAAAACACGTTTTACAATTGGGCAAATTTTCTTTGTCTTTGACGCGATTGTTCTTGCGCTTTCATTATATTATTTAAATTGGACAGAAATTGCTTTTACTATTCTTTCGATTGCCGTACAGGCAAAAACATTGGATTTAATTTATTATCCAAAAACAGAAAAAGCAGAAGAAAAGCAACCAGTATCTATTCCAATGTCCAAAAAGCATGCAACAAATTAAAAAGCGAAAGGCTTCGGCCTCTCGCTTTTTTACGCTCTTTTTTCCTTCTCGACTATATGACGCACTTGATAAAATCTATTTGCAAATTCAGTAACGTTTCTCGTTAAACGATAATTCACTGTAGATCCGATTGCCATTCCAATTACCGGAATACCCTGGAATAATTTACGACGAAGAGCATAAATCGAAAATGTTTTCAAAATTTGTTTTAGCACAACTTCAGTAGAAGCTGGTTGCAACACCGCTTCGTCTCCTTCATAGAAGAACGAATCTTCTTGCTCTAGCTCTTGCAGTAAATTGTACCATGCGTATTGCTGAAGTCTTCCTGGTAGTAAGGATGCATGAAAGACCTTTAATGCAAGCATCATTTCATAAGGCTTGTTCACATCATGCCCAAATGATGTTGCAATAAGTTGGACAGCCTTCACATTTAACGCAATCATAACCGGAAAATCAGCTGTTAATAATAATAAACCTCCAGCACCCGTCGCTCCGCCTTGTACGAATGAATATAAACGATGTCGTGCTGTTTGCTGCTCTGCTATGTATGTTAATTGATCAATAGATAATGCTTTTAAATCCTCTAGTTGCTCAATTGATTCATCGAATAATCTCGACGTTCCTAAAATACGATTACGCGCCTCTAACTGCGATTGTGAACTTTGAATCAATGCATGCAAATGAAAGAGCCATCCATCTGCTTTCGTAAAGAAATCTTTTCGTTTTTTCTCAGGTAATTTCGCAATTGTACTATGCACCCATTTATCAAACACTTTTTGAAAATCAGTCGCTTCTTGCTCAACTAATTGCAATTCCCATTCTTTTATATTGTCTAAAATGGCTTGTTCTCGCTTCGATCGCATCGTAACAACCACCTCGTTTGATTTTTTTCTATTGTAACATATTTCTGCTTATTCTTTGCAAATATGCTTGTCTATCTTTATTCACACACCATTTTTTCATGACATAAAATATTAGCAAAAAGGATGAGATGAATCAGATGAATCTATCCAATATAAAAAAAGAATATAACGCAGTATTCAGCTTAGGACAAAACTGCTGGCCTGCTTGGGCATTATATCAATTCGAATTATCACCATTTTTTGGTGTTATCGATTTTATGCTAAGCCCTTCATTAGAAAAAGTGAATGTATTATTACAAAATCGATTTGACCGTTTTTTACAGTTCGAAAACTTATCCTTCATCTCATTTTCGGATGATGGTGCGAAATTAAGACTCCGTGACAACCTATATGAAATTGACTCTTGCCACGACTTTAAAACAGATGTAAACACACCAACTTCTTGGCCTTCTTATACAGAAATTAAGTTAAACTATGAGCATCGAATTAATCGTTTTCTAACTACAATTGACACAGCACAATCCATATTGTTTATTCGAACTGGAGGAACATACGAAGAAGCACGTTCCTTGGAACACATTTTATCTCAAATCGTTACACATACATTCTCCGTCCTATTATTAATCCCTGAAGATGTACCAACTATCATCCAAGAAGATTGGGGATTACAAAATATTTGTGTTATAAAATGCCCTATTATGGATGTATTTCAGTACAATGAAGCATTTTGGAGCAACTTATTTGATGGGATTACGATTAGACCATATTCTTAAATACATGACACCTTTTACTACAAAACACATTATAATCTTCCTTATACAAAATAAATAAGGAGTGATTGTATATGTATCCACGTGCAAAAGCTTTTGGTCTTGCTATACATCACGGTCGCCTTCTCGTACAAGAATATCATACAGCAGATGAAACGTTTTACCGACCTCTTGGCGGATCAATTGAACTTGGTGAAGAATCAGCACATACCGTTATTCGTGAATTTCAAGAAGAGCTTCATGCAGAAGTAGAAATCACCAATTATTTAGGCTGCTTAGAAAACATCTTTCATCTTAATGGAGAAATTGGTCATGAAATCATTCAGCTATATTCTTTACGCTTATTAGATACATCACTATATGAAATGAAAAAAATGAATATACAAGATGAGCAAACAGTATCATATGCGAAATGGATTCCCATTACTGCATTCATTCAGGAGAAGAAAGTATTATATCCAGATGGAATTTTAAACTATATCCAAAAGAAAAAAGACGAGATCCTATAGGATCTCGTCTTTCTTTTCATATATTAACCAATGTTTCCAAGACGTAGTACGTCACGAGCGATCATAACTTCTTCGTCAGTTGGAATTACGATAATTTTTACTGGAGAGTGCGGGAAGCTGATGAATGCTTCTTCACCAAATACGTTATTACGTTTTACGTCGAAGTATACGCCCATGTACTCAAGGCCTTCTAATACGCGCTCACGAATAATTGCACTGTTTTCACCTACACCAGCTGTGAAGATGATTGCGTCTACACCTTTCATACGAGCAGTGTAAGAACCGATGTATTTGTGGATACGGCTTACGAATACATCAAGTGCTACTTTCGCACGGTGGTCGCCTTCTTCTTCTTTCGCAATGATGTCACGTAGGTCACTAGAGTAACCAGTAAGACCTAACATACCACTCTTCTTGTTTAACACGCTAACTACTTCTTCTACTGTTTGGCCTGTTTTTTCCATGATGTATGGAATTAACGCAGGGTCAATGTTACCAGAACGTGTACCCATTGTTACACCAGCAAGTGGAGTGAAGCCCATAGAAGTATCGATAGATTTACCGCCTTCTACTGCTGCGATACTTGCACCGTTACCTAAGTGACAAGAAAGTAAGCTTAAGCTTTCAAGTGGACGACCTAATAATTCAGCCGCACGCTCAGTTACATATTTATGAGAAGTTCCGTGGAAACCGTATTTACGGATGCCGAACTTTTCATAGTACTCATATGGTAAGCTGTATAGGAATGCAGATTCCGGCATTGTTTGGTGGAATGCTGTATCGAATACTGCTACTGCTGGTACGTTTGGTAATACTTCTTGGAATGCTTTAATACCAACAACGTTTGCTGGGTTATGAAGTGGTGCTAAATCGCTTAATTCTTCGATATCTGCTAATACTTCATCAGTAATTAAAACAGAGTCAGCAAATTTTTCGCCGCCGTGAACAACACGGTGACCGATACCGCCAATCTCATCTAGAGATTTAACGATTCCGTTTTCAGTTAATTTTTTAAGAAGCATATTAACTGCTACTGCGTGATCTGGAATGTTTGTAATTTCTTTTTGTTTTTCGCCATCTACAGTAATAGTGAAGATACTATCTTCTAAACCGATACGTTCTACTAAACCTTTTGTTAATACTGTTTCACTTGGCATTTCAAATAATTGGAATTTTAAGGAAGAGCTTCCTGCGTTAATCGCGATGATTTTTGACATCTAGTCTTTCGCCCCTTTTTCTCTTGGTAGTTGTGTGGATGTTTCCACAAACCGCTCGATTTTATCTGATCAAATTTACTAAATATGAAAACGTTTCATCATTAGCAAATTTTATACTCACGATTTTAATTTAAACATCGTACGACATATATTTCAAGTGAAAAAATTGTAACACCAAGAAAAAAAATATATTACAGATTTCAAAAAAATTCAGTTAAATCTTGTATATATTTAAAAATATAACATATCATATAAAACTGTACTACATGATTTACTAACCCTGTTACATATACCTAGCCTTATTTATGCGTTGCAAACCAAGTATTTAATTGGTCCATAATGTCCTCCATCGCCTTCATGTTGGAGAATTTAGGTAACTCCACTAATAATGCCTGTTTTGGCATCGTTACACTAGGGCCTTTCTTTTGGAGAACAAATATACTTTTTGCATTTTTCTCGTTTTTAAACATGGAAACAGGTAGCTGTAATAACCCCTGAATAAAGCATGTTTCTTTAATAAATGCATGTAATTTTGGTGCTTGATCACTTTCAAAAATAAAGTTCGGTACTAAGAAGAATAAGTACCCGCCTTCTTTCGTATGTTTCACACTTTGTTCAATAAATAAGTGGTGGGCATATGACATTCCTTCATCTGCTTTTAACTTATATTCACTTGCACCTATTTCATTTGGATAATAACCAATGGGTAAATCTGAAACGACTGCATCAACCGGATCGATATAAAGTGGTGCTAGTCCATCTTGATGGAAGAATTCGATTGCATGCTTTTGTAAATTCGCATTTACTAAAGCAAGTTTAATTAGCACTTCATCCACTTCTACACCAAACCCACTCATTGTTAGTCCTTCTTTGGCGCTATTAAACACTGTAGTCATTAAGTTACCTGTTCCAATTGCAGGGTCTAACACAGTAATTTCATTTTGACCTTGCATAAACTTATGGAATAAGTAGCTCATGAACATACCCACTGCATCAGGTGTCATTTCGTGATTCGCTTGTACGCCTTCTTTCATTCCTTTTAAGATGGCTAACTGAAATGCTTTACGAATTTCTTCACCTTTATATGTTTCTTCATTAAACGTACTATATTCACGATTCAGCCTTTCAATTGCTGATTCAGATAATTCCTCTTGCAAAATCGCTCCTTCAAACAAGTTATCACCTGTTTCTACAAGCGCCTCTAAATATGTTACATCTAATTCTTTACGTAAAACTACCGCAGAAGAATCAAAAATAGAAAATAATGTTTCTACTGTCTGACTCACGTACATTCCTCCTTCTCTCTTTTACACATAACTTATATCATACCATAATCTAATTTTTTCCCAAAAGAAAAAGCGACCTCTTTTTAAGAGCTCCCTTTTTAGTGATGTATGATGTAACGTCTTCTCTCGTATATCGATTCCATATAACAATATACGAGAGAAGACGACCTCTTACAAAGAGATCATCTTCCTTCACATTATTTTGCCGATTTTGCTGCTTCTAATGCTGCTTCATAGTTTGGATGGCTTGTACCTTCGCTTACGTACTCTGCGTAAACTACTTTGTCATTGCTATCTACTACGAATACTGCACGAGCAAGTAAACGAAGCTCTTTCATTACTAAGCCGTACGCTTCACCGAATGAAAGGTCACGGTGGTCAGAAAGTGTTACAACATTTTCTAAACCGTTTGCTGCACACCAGCGTTTTTGAGCGAATGGTAAGTCAGCGCTAATTGTTAATACTTTCGCGTTTTCAATACCTGCTGCATCTTGGTTAAAACGACGTGTTTGTGCATCACACACACCTGTGTCGATTGAAGGTACAACACTAATTAATTTTACTTCACCTTTGTATGTCTCTAAACTTACTGGAGATAAGTCATTTGCCAATACTTGGAAGTTTGGCGCTTGATCGCCAACTTTAACTTCTGTTCCAACTAAAGTCATTGGGTTACCTTTAAAAGTTACGTTTGCCACTTGAAAATCCTCCTTTATTTAAACAAAATATGTACAATGTAAATGATAGTTTGTCCCTATCGATAATGCAAATAAAATCGCTTTATTTACAAAAAAATTAAAGAAGCTAATCCATTGATCAGCTTCTTTATTCGTTAAATTTGAAATTCAGGATCGTCTTCTTTTCGTTTATCCATCATTTCTTTCACTTTATCAACAGCTTGTGGCGCTAATTCAATTATTTTATCGATGACGTGTGTTTGCTTATCTAAATGCAACACTTTTACACCTTCTCCATTTATAACAAGAAAAGCAACAGGATTAATAGAAACTCCTCCTCCACTTCCCCCGCCAAATGGATGACGGCCTGCTTGTTCTTTACCAAATTCACTTCCACCAGCGGCAAAGCCGAAACTAACCTTCGAAACGGTTAGAATTACACTTCCATCAGCAGCTTTAATTGGATCGCCTACAATTGTATTTACATCAGTCATTTGTTTTAAATGCTGCATTGCGGTTGTCATTAAACCTTGAATTGGATGGTCCATTCTATATCCCCCCTATGCTTGAACAGATTTTTCAGTCGTACCAGATCTTTGTCTCCTCATAAATACGAGTAATTTTATTCCTGTTTTTATAGCACGAAATATGCGAAAAGATGCCGTTAATTCACATCTTGATGCAAATCCTTTCCCTTGAAAAACAGGAGTAATTTCAAATTCTGGTACATCGACAATATGCATATATTGTCCTATAACTCCAGCAGCCATACCTTTTGTCCCCCATGCATATCCAGTGACAATTCCAGTGCTAGCTGCATCACCTGCTCCAATTTGTGTGTGCCATCTCCAACCATTGATTTTCACTCGTTTGAGAAAATCTTTAACAATAGTATGAACTTCTTGCAGCTTTTTTATCAGCTCCCCCATACTATCAAGTTGGGCTATAATTTTATTATCTAATCCACCATCTTCTTCAGCTTTCTCAATCTTTTGCCCTGTCTTCTTCTGTTGCTTTTCAATTCTTTCCAACACATCAAATGTATAGCGAATCATCCATATTTTCACTTGAAACAAACATTGCTTTTCCATTTCTGAATATAAAAATGTCACTTTAAGCTTTATTTTCGACAATAGTATAAGCAAAATAAAAAGGAGAAGAATTATTATTCCAATTACGAACCACTTCATACGTATCATCCTTTCACTCCGTACCCATTATCGACAAGTTTATTCATCATTAAACAGAGTTCCATAAGATTGAATATAAAAATTTTTCTAAAAATAAAAAGGTATTTTGACAATTTATATCGAAATATATTATTTGAACATATCTTCAAGAAGGTATGTAGCACGAAGAACAGAAAATTTAACTGCAGTGGAGGGATACATAATGGCAGATCGTCGCAATTTATTTTTCTTTTATGGTGATGACAAAGCAACACTCGTTGAAAAAATGAAACCAATCTATCGTATTTTAGAAGAGAATGGATTTACCATATTAGATCATCCAAAAAATGCAAACGCTATCGTCAGTGTTGGAGATGATGCAACTTTCTTACAAGCCGTTCGTAAAACTGGTTTTAGAGAAGATTGCTTATACGCAGGGATTTCTACGAAAGATGAAACTTCTTTCTACTGCGATTTCCATATTGATCACGTTGATACAGCCCTTCAAGAAATTACAAAAAATGAAATTGAAGTGCGAAAATACCCAACAATTCAAGTAGATGTAGATCACGGTACATCTTTCCATTGTTTAAATGAGTTCTCATTACGTTCTAGCATCATTAAAACATTCGTTGTCGATGTTCACGTTGATAATCTACATTTCGAAACATTTAGAGGGGACGGTTTAGTCGTTTCTACCCCAACAGGAAGTACAGCTTATAATAAATCATTACATGGTGCAGTTGTCGATCCACTTATTCCTTGCTTCCAAGTAAGCGAACTAGCATCATTAAATAACAACACATACCGTACACTCGGTTCACCGTTCATTTTAAATCACGAACGTACACTAACTTTAAAACTAAGACCAGACGGTAATGATTATCCTGTTATCGGTTTGGATAATGAAGCGCTTAGCATTAAACAAGTAGAAAAAGCTGTTGTACGCTTAAGCGATAAACAAATTAAAACAGTTAAATTGAAAAACAATTCTTTCTGGGAAAAGGTGCAGAGAACGTTTTTATAACATGAAAATAACCGCCGAATTATGATATTCCATAATTCGGCGGTTTTTTCTTTCTCTCGCTATCGGCCGCTATTTTTGTCATTTCCTGTCGGTAAGTCGATATACTTTAATAATCGCTGATATATTTTCACGCATCTTTTCTATACACAATCTTCCCATCAATTACAGTCATCGCAGCTTGTACTTCTTTTATTTCTTCTGCTTCTATCTCAAAAATATTGCGATCTACTATCGTAAAGTCTGCCTCATATCCTTTTGTAATTTGTCCTCGTTTCGCTTCTTTTCCGATTGCATAGGCACTTCCTGTCGTAAATAAAGAGATTGCCTCATATACCGTTAATCTTTCTTCCGGCATATAACATACACCATCAATAAAACTTCTGCGTGTAACAGCGCTATATATGCCTAAAAACGGATTCACTTGTTCAATTGGTGCGTCAGACCCACCGTTGCAGTGTAATCCTGCTTCTAGTAACGTCTTCCACGCGTATGCATAACGAAGGCGATGCTCGCCTAGTTTTTCAATGACTGACGGGAAGTCCGATGACAGAAAGACGGGCTGAATATCGATAATAGCCGGCAAATGTTTCATTCTTTCAATCAACTCTTCACGAGCGAGCTGACAGTGAATAATACGATCACGTAATCCTTCTGCTGGTGGATATAATTCAAGTGCATCAATGACATATTCAAGAGATAAGTCACCGATTGTATGAATTGCTACTGGCATATGTAAATCTCGTGCTTTTTTCACTAACTCTGCAAGCTCTTTGCGCGAGAAAATTGCAACTCCATTTGTTTCTTGCGCATCTTCATACGGTTCACTTAATAAAGCTGTTCTTCCGCCAAAAGAACCGTCTGAAAAAATTTTCATCGCACCAAACTCAATATAGTGTTCATTTTCATATTCTTTTCGTTCCTGTGCTACCTCATGGTGAACGAGTAAATGTGCTTTAAATGGCATTTTCTTTATAACATGAGAAAACGCATTGTGCGTTTTTCTAAAGCCACCGTAATAATTTAAATCTTCCGTATGCCCACCAACGAGACCATATTGCCAACAGTCTTTAATTGCTGTTTGCAAAGCCCTTTGTAAATAAGCTTCATCAATTTCAGGCTGCACATGTTTAATTAACTCTTGCCCTTGTTCATATAAAAGCCCGGTTAACATATTTAATGAATCACGGCCAATTTTCCCGCCTTTCGGGTCTTGCGTCGCTTCTGTTATGTTCGCTTCTTGCAATATGTATGAATTCACCCATGTAACGTGACGACAAACTCGCTTTAATAATATTGGATGTTCTTTAGAGATTTCATCTAAATCACGTACATGAACTTGCTTTGTATCTGTAAAATTATTTTCATTCCAGCCTTCTCCAATAATCCAAGAACCTTTTGGAGCTTCTTCTACTCGTTTCCGAACGAGAGTCAGCACTTCGCTGTAAGATGTACAATTTGATAAATCTAGACGAAGTAACCTCTCTCCATGCCCAATAAGATGCATATGACTATCAACGAGACCTGGAATCATTGTTTTCCCTTCTAAGTCACACAACTTCACGTCTGAATATTGACTTTCTAGCTCTTCCTTACTCCCAGCATCAACAATCATACCGTTTTCAACATAAATAGCTTCTACTTTTTCATTCTCTTCTCGCATCGTGTAAATGGTGCCGCCATACCAAATTTCTCCCATATGCTTATCCCCCTTTTCTCTTTAGTCTACGAAATTCGTTCGTATATAAAAAGCACCATTTCGATTAAAAATGGTGCTTTTCCAAAAATTATTTTTGTTCAATAGTAGACGTTGTAATTTGCCATTCAATGCTAAATTTATCTTTTAGTTGTCCGTATGCTGGGCTCCAGAACGTTTCTTGAAGTGGCATAATAACTTCGCCACCTTCTTGTAACTTTTCGAATACTTCTTTTGCTTTTTCTGCATTACTAATGTGAATTGCAATTGTTACTTGAGATCCGATTGCATGCCCTTGGCCTGGGAATGTATCAGAAATCATAAGGTCCGTATTCCCAACTTTTAAAGTAGCATGTAAAACGCGCTCTTTCGCCTCAGCTGGAATCGGATATTCTGGATTTTCAGGCATGTCACCAAAAGTTTGCATGACTTCTACTTTTGCATCTAACGCTTCTTTATAAAACTGTACAGCTTCTTGCCCACTACCATCTAAAACTAAGTACGGATTAATACCTAAAATCATACGGACACCTCTTTTTTTAATTTATAAAATCGAACTTATGTTCGTTTTCATAATATCATACGTTTTACAGTTCATTCAACTATTTTCGAAATTATTTTGAAGGAATCTCCATCTCTTGTTTTCTAAGTTCAATACGGCGAATTTTTCCAGAAATCGTTTTTGGTAGTTCATCTACAAATTCAATTTTACGAGGATATTTATATGGTGCAGTGAGTTCTTTGACGTGTTGTTGGAGTATTGGAATTAATGTTTCTTCGTTCTTTTCTATATTCTCTCTTAATACGATAAATGCCTTCACGACACTTCCGCGAATTTCATCAGGGCTGGCGACAACTGCGCACTCTCTTACGTAAGGATGTTTTACAAGCGCATCTTCTACTTCAAACGGCCCGATTGTATAACCAGAGCTAATAATAATATCATCACCGCGCCCTTCAAACCAGAAATAACCGTCTTCATCTTTCTTCGCTTTATCGCCAGTAATATAATAATCACCGCGGAATTGCATCGCTGTGCGCTCATCATCTTTATAATATTGTTTAAAGAGGGCTGGCGTTTCAATGTGAACTGCGATATCACCAACTTCGCCCACTTTTACTGGAATACCTTCTTCATTTACGATATCAACGTGGTTACCTGGCGTTGGTTTTCCCATTGATCCTGGTCTAATATCCATCCCTTTCATTACACCAACAAGCAATGTATTTTCCGTTTGCCCATAGCCGTCTCGTACTGTAATATGAAAGTGCTTTTGGAACGTTTCAATGACTTCTCTATTTAACGGCTCACCTGCTGATACAGCGCTATGTAACGCTTCTAAATTGTACTGGCTTAAATCCTCTACTTTTGCCATTAATCTATACTCAGTCGGCGTACAACAAAGCACATTCACCTTATTATCGTCTAATAAATTTAAATATGTTTTCGGTTCAAATTTACCGTTGTATACAAATCCTGTCGCTCCTGATCCGAGAGTTGCTAAAAACGGGCTCCAAATCCACTTTTGCCAGCCTGGACTAGCCGTCGCCCACACAACATCATCCTCTTCAATTCCGAGCCAATTTGGAGCGCTCGTACGTAAATGTGCGTATGCCCACGCATGCGTATGAACAACACCTTTTGGGTTTCCTGTCGTCCCTGACGTGTAAGATAAAAAGACCATATCTTCTTTATCTGTCTTCGCCATTTCTAGCATATCACTTTCTGTTTCTAACGCTGTTTTTAAATTAATCCATCCATCTACTGACTGCTCGCTCAGAACGAATTTTTGAAGAGATTCCATAGCTTCTATATCATCAAACTGTCCAATGTATGGTTCATAGCTTACGATTGCTTTCACTTCCCCATGTCCAATGCGATATTCGATATCTTTTTTGCGTAACATTTCCGAACTCGGAATTACTACAAATCCTGCTTTAATCGCAGCGATATACGTCATGTACGCTTCAATTAAGCGCGGCATCATAATGAGAACCTTGTCCCCTTTTTCCAGACCACTCTTTATAAAAGCGTTTCCAATTTTATTCGCACCTTGCATAAGCTCAGCGTATGTAACTTCTCGTCTATTCCCTTTATCATCTTGCCAAATTAAAGCAAGCTTATCTTTATCCCCTATATATTTCTCTATTTCAGAAACTAAATTATAAGACGGCGGCGCCAACAATTCCTCTCTTTTCATAAACATCCTCCTTTTTCTTTATGCCTCCCTTATATAATAAAGAATTTTCTGTCTATTTTGAACCCTCTTCTTTTGACAAATTTTTTATGTCTATGTCGAAATGAATGTATACCGATGCAAACAACAAAAAGAAAGAGCGGGAGAACCCGCTCTTTCTAAGCCATCTTATATGGGATTATTTTTGGAAACCGCCTAATTGTTGCTCAGCTAGTGAAACTAGACGTTTAGTGATTTCACCACCAACAGAACCGTTAGCGCGAGCTGTTGCATCTGCTCCAAGTTGAACACCAAACTCTTGAGCGATTTCGTATTTCATTTGGTCTAATGCTGATTCAGCACCAGGAACCGCTAATTTATTTGTGCTACGTGACATGTTATATCACCTCCTTGTGAGTATAGAGTGTGATAAATAACATGACTTCATACACGATTTGGATATGGTAATTTATGGTTTTAGAAAAGTTCTTCGAATTTTTCTTCTTCCGCCACTACTTCTACCGTTTGTAATACCATTGTTTCTTTGTTCGCTACAGCTTCATCGATTAATGGTGTGAAATCATATTTCGCTTCAAAACGATTTGCTTTTTCACGCTTCGGCTTCGTCGCTGGGCTTGCTGGTGTGAATACTGTACAGCAATCTTCGTACGGACGAATTGAAATATCGTATGTGCCAATTTCTTCAGCGATTTTAATAATTTCTAATTTATCCATCGTAATAAGTGGACGAATAACTGGATAATTTGTTACTTCGTTAATCGTGTGCATACTATCTAACGTTTGGCTTGCTACTTGTCCAAGACTTTCACCAGTCGTAATCGCAAGTGCATTACGCTCCTCTGCAATACGCTCTGTAATACGCATCATCATACGGCGCATAACTGTCATTGAATAGCTAGATGGAATTTCTTTATTAATCGTTTTTTGCACTTCCGTAAATGGAACAAGGTGAAGTGTTACACGTTTACAGTATTTCGTTAGCTCTTGTGCTAAATCGATTACTTTTTGTTTCGCACGCTCGCTTGTGAAAGGTGGGCTATGGAAGTGAACTGCTTCCACTGATACGCCGCGTTTCATCGTTAAGTACGCTGCTACTGGGCTATCGATACCACCAGAAAGAAGTACCATTACTTTTCCGCCAACGCCAACTGGTAAACCGCCAGCTCCCATACGCTCATCGCACATGATGTAGCTGTAACCACTGCGAATTTCTACACGTACATTTACATCTGGATTATGAACATCTACTGTAATATCTTCAGTATTCTCTAGAATGTGTCCACCAATCTCAGGTAATAATTCCATCGTTCTCATCGGGAAATGCTTATAAGAACGGTGTACAGTAATTTTAAATGTTTTCACATCGCCTTTTACTTGTAAGAAAGCTGCTAATGCACCTTTTTTAATATCTTCTAATTCTGACGGTACTTTCATCGCTAAGTTAAACTTATGAATACCAAATACGTCTTTTAATCTTTCAGAAATCGCTTCATGGTCTTCACCATTTAATTGGATGTACATACGGTCATGCGTTGCATCGATTTTAATATTTGGGAATTTTTTCAGTTTGAACTTCACATTATCTTTTAATGTGCTTACAAATTTAGAACGGTTCTTACCTTTAGTCGTCATCTCTCCATAACGAACTAAAATATATTCATATGTCATCATATTCCTTTACCTCATCACTTCATATAATTTTGGCATTGTTTCTTTCACAATACCTTCAAATTGTTTTACTTCTTCCATCGTGTTTTCTGGTGCCAAACTAATGCGAATAGCACTTGTAGCCACCGCATGCGGTACTCCCATTGACACTAACACTCTGCTCACTTCATTTGCTTTTGAAGAACAAGCAGATTTCGTTGATACATATACACCGTGTTCTTCTAAAGCATGAACGACCACTTCTGGTTTTAAACCTACAAATGATACATTTAAAATGTGCGGTGCTGCGTGTGCAAGCGACGTATTGATCGTTACGTCTTCCATCTCTTTAAAGAAACGAACAAGCTCTGCTTGTAAGCTTTGCAAATGAGCTACCTTTTCTTTCACTTGTTCCATTGTCATGCGAAGTGCTTTCACCATCGCTACAATGCCAGGTAAATTTTCTGTACCAGAGCGGTACTTCATCTCTTGTTGACCACCTGATAAAATTGGATCTAACCTTACGCCATCACGTACATAAAGAAGACCCGTCCCTTTTACACTGTGGAATTTATGTCCAGATATTGAGCAAAGATCAATATGAGAAGCATATAAATTAAGCGGTACTTTTCCTATCCCTTGTACATGGTCCACATGGAATCTTATTTTCGGATAATTCGATAATAACGTTCCAATTTCAGCAACAGGCTGAATTGCTCCAGTCTCGTTGTTCACGTGAATAATTGACACAAGAATCGTATCTTCACGAAGTGCTCGTTTTACATCCTCTACCGATACAACACCATGCTCATTAACCGGTAAATATGTTACATCAAAACCGAGATCTTCTAATTGTTTATATGCTTCAAACACAGACGCGTGTTCAATATTTGTTGTAATGATATGTTTACCGCGCGAACGATTCCTCATCGCTATCCCTTTAATCGCAAGGTTATTCCCTTCCGTTCCACCTGATGTGAAAATAATCTCAGAAGGTTTAACGTGAAGAAGCTGCGCTGCAATTGTTCTTGATTGTGTTAATAGACGCTCTGCCTCTCCTCCAAGCGAATGAATAGAAGAAGGATTTCCAAAATATTTCCCTGCAACCGTTACGTACGATTGAAGAGCTTCTGGATATGGCTTTGTCGTCGCACTATTATCAAAATAGATCATCGTTCTTCCCCTTTCAGCGCTGTCACATCATATAATCATATCACAAATACGTGTCATTACGCTAAGACTACTAAAAGGTTCCGTTATATTTTAAAACGAATAACCTTACTGTATTCCGCTATTCATTATAGCAACATCGTCCTCAAATTTACACAAAAAAACAAACCCTTATGAAAGGGTTTGTTCATTGTCTACATATTCCGCTATTTTTTGAACAACGCCAGGCTCAAGTTGCTCTAGTACAGAAGCCGCTTGTTCTAAAGCTGCATCGTATTGATATTCACGGAATAATTTCTCCGCATAATTTAAGCTCTCTGCAAGGTTCTCATCATGACTGCGGTAACGATTACCGTATTGAATTAATTTTTCAACTAAATACGCTTGTCCAATTAACTCTTCTGTCATTTCAGCTACACCATTAACAGTTGTGTATGCTTCTTCTAAACTGCTATTCACAGCATTCATATTTAACGGCTTCACTTCTAATTGCTCATATACAGCTTGCATTGCCATTTGTCCTCTTTTTAAATCTTCCATAATACTTTCTGGAAGACCTGGCAAATTCGACTTTTGCATAAAGCGTTTCGTTTCGAAAATAGTATTTCGCATTTCTTGTAACTTCTCGCGCGCTTCAAATTCCTCTTTGCGCATCGTTTGCAACATTTCTTTATATTCTGCATGAAGTACTTTTAACGTTTCACATTGCTCATAAACCTCTTCCAGTTCCTCACGAATAATAGAGAAGGCAATATCTTGTTCTGCAACGCGTAATTGTAGCATTTCAAAACGTTTCGTTAAAATGTGCATTTGCTTTTCAATTACTTTTTGAGACTCAATGTCTTTATCTTGTAACTGATAGCTTTGTTTCACAAGTTGTGTTTCTGTTTTCGTTTCAATCGTTTCGATGCGCATTTCTTCTAAGTCATCGTAAACAGAAAGTGTTTTTTGCTCCACATAATGTCTCGCATGTACTTCTTGTTCCAGTTGATCGTAGAAGCCATCTAAACGTGTTTTTAAGTTTTCTACTTTTTCAGCCGCTTCTGTTATATGAAGCTCCTGTATATCCATTAAACATGTTTGTAGTTGTTTCGTCATATCGCGAACTTCTTTAGGGACTTCCAAATAATCTAATACATAACCTTGTCTTACCATATCATTATGTCCGTGTAATAAATCTTCCAGCTGAACTGGTAACGTCGCTTGACACTCTACCAATAAATCTGGAATTTGGTGAATAATGATTTCTAAATCTGCTAAACCTTCTTCCAAACTAATAACAATTTCTCTCGCTTTTAAATAGTCACCATTATTTGTTGCTTCTTCAAAGGTTTTAAATTTCTCAGATTCAGCGTCTAGCATCTCTTCGATTTTCTGCTCTGCTGCTCCATACATATGTCTATGAGCAAGAACACTCTTTTTCATACTACGATATGTATCACGTAACCCTTCAATTTCCGAGCTATTTTTCTCATGGCTTTCTAACAATTGCTGTAATTCATTTAAAATATCAGTAATACGATTATCAGCGTCATCTAAACCACTTATGGATTCGTTCATCGCATGCTTTGCTTTTCGGAAGGAGAATTGCGAGGCGAATTTTCGCGCTTGCGCTAAATCTTTGTCAGCTTTCGGAAGGGTTGTTGATACAATTTCATCCCATTCTTCACGCCATTTACCAAATAGTTCTTCTGTTTGACCCGTCATGTTTAAATCTTTTACCCGTTTTAGTTCATCTGCCACAGGTTTATCTTTTATCTCTTGTTTCCACTGCTCCAGTGCTTCAATATCTTTATATGAACGATTTCTTATCACAAGCTCTATCATGAGCAGCACTAGAATAGAGCTTACTACAATGATAACGATCGTCAGGATAGAATCCATGCAAAAAAGCCTCCTAGTTATATCTCTTTTTTTGTCCGTTCCGTTTATGAAATGGAAGGCATTATGTATAAAAAGGGAATCCCCCTATATTTAACAACTAACAATGTACTAATCATACCATGTAATGGTTTGTTTTTGACCTAGTTTTTTTAAAATTTCATGTTTCTTTCAATGCAATTGTAATCTTTCTCAATATTCCGTTTGGATTACCTCTCATCATCAAATGAATGCACTAAATGACCTTCTTCCATATGAGATGCGAAATAAATTTTACGTACAAGTGGCGGCTCAACAGAAATCGCATGCACATTTCCTTGCCTTACCGCTTGCTCTACTGACATTTCTGGAAGTAACGTAATACCAAGTCCAGCACCGACCATCGCAAGCATCGGTTCTGCATAAGAAGTTTCAAATGCAATGATCGGTTTCGCACCTATCCCTTGAAACATATTCGTAATCATTTTTCTTACATCACAAATTTCTGGATATACGATTAACTTTTCATTTTGTAAATCTTCCATTCGGATTACTGTTTTCTCTTTATAAAGATGATAATTTGAAACGACACAAACAATTTTTTCTTCTCGTATTTCTTTTATACACGCAGCGCCTTCTACTACCGAATCGATGAACATCGCTTCAATCTTCCGGTCTTTAAAGAGTCCCAGTAATACTTTCGTATGCTCAATTTTCCATTCTACTTCGAATCCGTCACCTAATACATCATTACATTTCGAAATATAATGTGCTGCTAAACTCGGCAATATGCCTATAGAAATTTTCCGCTTTTCTTGAAAATTTTTCATTTCGTCTTTCACTTTATATATGTGTTCCAAAATCGGTAACATTCTTTTTATAAATAACTCTCCAGCCTCCGTTAACTCCACTCCTCGCGCGGAACGCTTCAGTAAAGTAACCTCTAAATCCGCTTCTAATCTTTGAATTTGCTTACTAAGCGCCGGTTGAGAAATATGTAAAAGCTTACTCGCCTTTGATAAGCTTCGCGTATTCTTTACTTCAATAAACGATCGTACTGCCTCTAAATCCATCGTACACACCTCTAACAAAAAGTTATAACTGTCATAAAAAATCGATATTTCCTTCTATAAACAATTACTCTTTATACTTATTTCATCAACTTACTATAACGAAATGTAAAGGGGAAAGATACTCTTGGATAAAAAACAAATGCTACTTGGATCCCTCCTATGCTTACTTGCCGTAACTGCTTGGGGATTTATGTTTCCTGTCATGGCAAATGCCCTGCAATTTATCGATCCGTTCTTCTTCACAACTATCCGATACGGATCAGCAGCTATTATTTTTCTTATTTTACTACTCATCACTGAAGGGAAAACTTCACTCCGCTTAGAGAAAAGAACACTTTCTTTATTCTTTTACGGAACTGTCGGTTTCGCTGGGTATGGTTTTCTCATTTTTTACGGTCAACAACTTGCCGGACCTGCTGGAGCCATCCATGCCGCGATGATTCAATCTCTTATGCCACTCATCGCTTTATTATTGCAGTGGATAACAAAAAACAAACGCCCACAAAACTATACATTCCTTTGTATGTTCGTTGCATTGCTCGGTGTTATGCTTGTCATTTCAAAGGGAAATATGCACTTATTATTTGGAGCTGCCAGTCACCTCTCAACAAATATACTTATGCTGTGCGGCGTTACTTGCTGGGTCATTTACACGAACGGTGGTGCTCGTTTTCAATCTTGGTCACCACTTAGATACACGACGTTAACTTGTTTATTCGGCTCGATTTCACTCATCGTTATCGTCACTTTCTTCACTTACACAAACGTCATTACTGTACCGTCACTACGTACAATTATGAGCGTTCGTTTTGAACTCTTGTATATGTCGATTATTGCAGGTGTTATCGCTGTATTTTGCTGGAACACAGGAAATCGCTATATTTCATCTATTAACGGCATATTATTTATGAATTTAGTTCCTGTACTTGCACTTATCGGTTCCATCTTTCGAGGTTATACAGTCGACAAAGTTGAAATTGCCGGAGCCTCATTAACAATTATCGCCCTATTATGCAACAATGTATGGCAAAGAAAAGAAAGCACAAAAATCCCCACCTCAGTTCGTTAGGTGGGGATTTCTCACATATGAACAGCTCTTGGCCATTCCTGATACATATTCGTTATACATAATGTTTGTTCCATCCATTGTTCAATTTCTTTCGTGTACATTTCTAAGAAAAATGTCTCAGACGGAAAAGAATGCAGCACTTCTGATATATATTGCGGATATAAAAACGGCATATTCATCATGCCTTTTAATTGCGTCATAAACATTGTAAAAGATACCTTCTTAAACTCCTGTTTCATTTGTCCCTGTCTAATTACTTGCTCTATATAGTATCTTTCTTTAGAAAAATAAACGGTCATCACTTCGCGAATTAATGTCGTATCAAGCGACAGCTCTCGGTAGAAGAAACGTGTCAGTTCCCTATTTTCAAATTGATATCGTAAAATCCCGCGCACTGTTTGCACCATCACATCTTTAGCCGACAAATATTCTCTCTGTTCAAAGGACGTTTCAATCACATGAATATACCCTTCTAAAAAATTAGTAATAAGCTGCTCTAATAGGCCTTGCTTTCCAGCAAAATAATATGAAATATTCGCTACATTCACATCCGCTCGCTTTGCAATGTCTCGCACCGACGTTCCATCATAACCTTTCGTGTTAAACAACGATATTGCCGCATCAATTACTTTTTGTTTCGTCTGTTTCATGCGCTCACTTCCTCTCACTGAACAGCTATAGTGTAAATTTCTTGACTTTTAAGACAAATTCCTTTAATTTTCTATCGACAAAGTCATGTGAAATACATCGTATTTTGCTAATATTTTACACATCTCGATAAAAAAGGAGCTGTTTCCATGTTTACTAAAGAAAGTTATGCAGGATCTCGCGTGCAGCAATATGAGACAGTAATAAAACAACTGGATGCATTATTAACTGGCGAATCAAACGTAGTCGCAAACTTATCAAATGCGTCCGCATTATTAAACCAATTTTTGGATCGCGTTAATTGGGTTGGCTTTTATGTAACAGAAGGAAATCAGCTTGTTCTTGGACCATTCCAAGGAATGCCTGCTTGCGTGCGCATTCCATTTGGACGAGGCGTTTGCGGCGTTGCAGCCGAAACGAAAACTACGCAGCTTGTAGCAGACGTTCACCAATTCCCAGGACACATTGCTTGCGACAGTGCTTCTAATTCAGAAATCGTCGTACCGATTATAAAAGATGGGAATGTCATTGGTGTACTTGATATTGATAGTCCTGAAAAAAATCGTTTCGACGAAGTAGATCAGCGCTATTTAGAAAAGTTTGTGGAAACACTCCTAAAACATATGTAGAAGAAAAAGAGCCAGTTATCAATTGCGTACATTACGTACGAAACCGATAGCTAGCTCTTTTTTTATTGATTACTAACAGTAGATATTTTCTTTAATGCCTGCTCTAAATCAGAAACGATATCCTCCCACGATTCTAAACCGACAGATAAACGTATCAAATTATCATAAATACCCATCTCTTGTCTTAACTCAGCTGGAATCGCAGCGTGCGTCATCGTTGCTGGATGCTGAATTAACGTTTCTGTATCTCCTAAACTTACCGCAATTGTAATAAAGTGAAGGTCATTAATAAACGCTTGTGTCTCTTCTTTTCCACCTTTTACTGAAAAAGAAATCACACCACCGCCCCGTTTCATTTGGCGAGATGCTAATTCCCCTTCTGGATACCAAACACCTTCTACCGCATCATGTTTTCTTAAGAACGATACAATTTTTTCTGCATTATCACAATGACGATCCATTCTTACCGCTAACGTCTTTAACCCGCGTAATAATAACCACGCATCAAACGGCGCCATAATGCCGCCGATATCTTTTCGCATCGGGCGAATCTTTTCAGCTAACGCTTTCGTTTTACAAATTGTTACACCCGCTACAACGTCACCATGGCCACCAATATATTTTGTCGCACTATGCACAACAGCGTCACAGCCAAGCTCAAGCGGTCTTTGTAAATAAGGTGAACAAAACGTATTATCAACAATGACAAGTAATCCATTTCGCTTCGCAACTCGAATCACTTGTTTTAAATCAATTAATTTCATTGTCGGATTAATCGGTGTTTCAACGAAAACAAGCTTCGTATTTGGGCGAATCTTATTTTCAATATCAGCCTCTATCTCCATATCACAAAACGAATGTGTAATCATAAATTTTTCTTCTAACACTTCTAAAAAACCGTACGTGCATCCGTATAATCCATTTGAACAAATAATATGATCTCCAGCCTTTAAAAAACCGATTAAAGTCGCTGAAATAGCTGCCATACCAGATCCGAAAGCAAGTGCCTCTTCTCCTCCTTCTAACACCGCCATACGTTCTTCAAATAATTTCACAGTTGGATTTCCAAGCCGTGAGTAAATATAAGATGGATCCACTCCCGCAAAACTCGCCTCTCCTTGCTGCGCAGTCTCAAATGTAAATGTAGAAGTTTGAAATAAAGGTGGTGTTAAACTTCCTTTATGCTCCTCAGGTGTATAACCGTGATGAATTAACGCTGTCTCCATATGCTTCTTTTTCATAAAAACATCCCCCTTATGTTTTTATTGCCGCATATTCATCCATAAAAATCTGATGAACGTTTTACTTCATTTTATGTAAGCGTTTTATTTGTGTTTCTATCTCTTCTTCTATATTGTTTTAAATTCCTTCTTGTTCATTTCCAAAATTTATATGCATAAAACAAAAACGTACTCGCTTGACGAAACTCTGGGTAAAAGATATAATAGCGTTTGTGTAAAATAAAAAGGCAGCCTTGTAATGTGAGTTTATCGTTTGTATTTTGTTCCTCTACGGAGGTGTATCTCGTAACTCCCTGCTGCTGGAGCGAAGGTACATGAAAACAAAATGCCCGTAAATATCGATTACGTCTGTTTTTATTTTACGTAAATAAAAACATTTTTAAAGGAGGAGTCAACTATGGCTCGTTATACAGGTCCAGCTTGGAAACTGTCTCGTCGTCTTGGAATCTCTCTAAGCGGCACAGGAAAAGAATTAGAAAAACGCCCTTACGCACCAGGTCCTCACGGTCCTAACCAACGTAAGAAACTTTCAGAATACGGTTTACAATTACAAGAGAAACAAAAACTTCGTCACATGTACGGCATGACTGAGCGTCAATTCCGTCGCACATTTGACCAAGCAGGTAAAATGCCTGGTAAGCACGGCGAAAACTTCATGATCCTTCTTGAAGCTCGTCTTGACAACTTAGTTTACCGTATGGGCTTAGCTCGCACTCGTCGTGCAGCTCGCCAATTAGTAAACCACGGTCACATCATGGTTGATGGCGCTCGCGTAGATATCCCATCTTACCGTGTAAAACCTGGTCAAACTATCAGCGTTCGCGAAAAATCTAACAACCTTGTTGTTGTTAAAGAAGCGATCGAAGTTAACAACTTCGTACCAGAATACTTAACTTTCGATGCTGACAAATTAGAAGCTACTTACACTCGTCACGCTGAGCGTGCTGAGTTACCAGCTGAAATCAACGAAGCATTAATCGTAGAGTTCTACTCTCGTTAATCTCGGTACTCTGAAAAGAGTATTATTAAAAGCCTTAGGAACCTTGTTTATCAAGGGGCCTGGGCTTTTTTTATTAAATATAGCCGGTATATGTATAAAAACGGAACAATGTAACAAAATAAAACTTAACCCTCTCTCTAAAATTTCATCCATTTTTATAAACATTAATAAAAACCTACCCCATAACTCATTTTTCTTTGCTATACTTTCTTTTTGTTAACATGATTTTTACAACGTATTTATTTGTACATAATCTATACCTTCCCTTTTTTTATTTATATTCAACTTAAAAACCTCTTCATTACCCGAGCATCTGAATAAGATTTAAAAAAACTTAATGAACAAGTATCTCTTTAATTGTCTAATTATTAGAATATTCCATTTACAACCCCTTCCTTAAATTGGTATCATTTTCTTGTAAGGAGAGGGAAAGTTCATGTCTTTAAATATGTATCTCGGTGAAGTACAAGCTCAAACAGAAAGTATGAACTCTTTATGTACCGCTACTATTCAAGGTATGGAACAAATTATTCATTCTATTGACGCTTTTGCATTGGATACTGTTCTACAAGGACAAACATATAGCAGTGCAAAAGCATATTTCTTACAAACCTTTCGTCCGTTAGCACAAGGAATCATTTACTTATGCGAAGAATTAATCCTTCAAAATGATGCCTTTCCAAGAGACTTTCAATCACAGGTAGCTTCTACAGATGTTATCGAACAGGAGATATTAGAACAAATTCGAGAAATCGATCGAATGATAGCAAGTACAGAAGCGCTCAACCAAACTATGTCGATCCCAGGTATGGACGCTATGGTAAATCTTTTTACTGTCATGAGGCAAAAACTGCAAGAAAAATTAGAACATCTATATGAATTTAATTATACTTCTAGTAATAATTATGATACTGCACTCCAACTAGCCGCTAGCATTGCGACAGGTTTGGCGGAAGTACAAAGCGGAAAAGGTTTTAGTCCCGCCAGTGGTACATTTAGTACACAAGGGTTGAATATGGAATGGACGGGTCCTATTCAAGCAATTACAGAAGAAAAAAAACGAAAAGCTGATTATTTAATTAAAGATGGAGAAATGTGCGGTAGGCTAGAAGAAACATCTGCGATTAAAAAAGCGTGGGGCGATAAGGTAGACAGTGTAGTTAAAATGTTCGAAACAGTAAAAAAGATATGGAATGGTACTGTAATCGGAACAGGGAAAGCTGTTGAAGATACAATCAAGTCCATGGAAACTTTAAGTAATATGAATATAAGGAATATGGATATAGAAACTTTTATTAATGTTACATATGCGATTTTACATTTGGATGAAACGGCGAAAAATATGTGGCATACATTTTCAAGTACCGTGAAACGAGATATGATAACTGGAGATGCAGAGAGCCATACGCAATGGATTACTTATGCATTAACCCAAATAGGTATTGGTCTAATCACCGACAAGGGATTAGGTAGAGCAGGACTTGTTATAAAAGGAGTAAAAGCATCAAGTGGAGCAAGTACATTAACAAAAGGAGTAACACTAATAAAAGAAATGAGGCACGCATCTGAGATTTTACAATCTTTTAAGAAAGATGTTTCTTATGCTTTCTCTGGTGGAACTATCATAACCAAGATACCTCAAAGCGAATTGAATCAAGCCTACTATAATTTTGCAAAGACTACGATTTCAAGTGCACAAAAAAGAAATTCTCCAGGAACAGTAACTTCAAGTTTTAATCTTGAACGAAGTTTAGGGACTCAAAAGAAACTAATGTATAATAAAGGTTCAATTGGTGTTATTCCACAAGAAATTCGAAATAAGCTAATTGGAAAAAATTTCAACTCCTTTGATGATTTTAGAAAAGAGTTTTGGAAAACAGTTGCTGATTCAGACTATGCGACAGAATTTAACCAAAGAAATATAAACCTTATGAAAGAGGGTAAAGCTCCATTCGCTCCATTATCTGAGAAGTATGGTCAGCACAATCAATATATTTTGCACCATAAACAACCAATTCACCAGGGTGGAGATGTGTACAATCTCGATAACTTAATAATTGTTTCTCCTAAAATGCATCAAAATGTTTTAGATCGTTCATATCATTTCGGTAAAAAAGGTTAATGATTATGAAAGGATGGTTAGTATGACACTCAAAATGACAAAAGAAGAACTTATTGAACTTGTAACAAAGATTTGTAATCCTAAATTACCTGAAGAAGAACTTAATGAATACGTAAACCAATTTAATAATAGCGGTGTACCTCATCCCGCTCCAAGTGATATAATCTTTTGGGATTTTAGGGATTTAACACCGGAAGAAATAGTAGAGATTGCATTGAATTACAAAGAAGAAGAAAACTAAAACATGTAAAGAATAAGCCGCCCCGAAAAAACGAGCGGCTTTCTTCATTATCTAATTCATTTTATACTGTCCTATTTGTTCTAATGTTAGTATTTCTTTTCAATGCTAATACAACATTAGAATTATCATTTCTGAATTTAGCCAGTGTACCTTCTTCTAACACTTAAAAACACTACATTCTACCCCATAACTCATTTTTCTTTGCTATACTTTCTTTTTGTTAACATGATTTTTACAACGTATTTATGTGTACATTCTCTATACCTTCCCTTTTTCTATTTACATTCAACCTTAAAAACCTCTTCATCACCCGAGCATCTGAATAAGATTAAAAAAACTTAATGAACTAGTATCTCTTTAACCGTAGAATTATTAGAATATTCAATTTACAATCCATTCCTTAAATTGGTATTATTTTCTTGTAAGGGGAGGAAAAGTTACTAGAAGGAAGACATATTTTAGAGATTCCAACATCTAATAAAAAATTCAAAAAAATAGATGAATATATCAAGCTAGCAAAAGAAAAATATGATATTGATATTAGATTTAGGGAGGAATAATTGATGGCGTATGATTTAGAACCCGAAATTAAAGAGGTACTTGAGAAAATTGATTTTATTCAGAGATATAAAGCATTATCAAAACAATTTCCAGATAGAGAAAACACATTTGAAAACTATGAAAACGAAAAAGTAATTGCAGTATTTGAGTCTCTTGGCTATAAAGCTCGTTTTATGAAAAAGGAAAACTTTTTTATTGTTGGTGAAGTAAAGAACAAGGATTTCTATACTTTCAGATTCAATATCAGCTTAAAATATGGGCTTGTTGAGTTCATTTGGTCTGCAAGGTATAATGGTGAAGTTAGAGTTAGGAATTCATGGGATATGTTTGTAAAAGTATTATCCAATGGTTCTGAAAGGTTGCCGGCAGTATGCTTCCACAGTTACGATGAACTCAAAGAAATCATGAAAATTGCCTTTGAAATGTACGAAGATTTCAAGCGAGAATTAATTCCTATTTATTCATAATTTCACCTTAAAAATACATGAAGTAATGACTAAAAAACAAGGACAGACTTAAGGTTTTAGGAGAATTAATTATGAACTTAAAATTAAAACCTGAAATAGAAACAGCACTAAAAAAAATTGACTTTGTTAATAGATACACAGAACTTTCTTCTTTTTCGAGAGAAAATTATGATGCCGAAGAAATCATTCCTAATCCCAATATTGAAGAAATTCAACAAATACTTGAAAAGCTAGGTTATAAATCAGTTTATGATAAAAAAGAACAGTTTTTAAAAGTTGGAGAACTAGGTGATAAAAAAGAAATTTTATTTTATTTTAATATTGGTATTAAAATAAACGTTCTGGATTTTACTTGGGTAGTTTGTCATAATGATGAATTACGATTAGGTAGTCCATGGAGTCTATATTCAAGACTTTTAATTTCTCCAGTAGAATTAAGCCCGTACTATTTAGCGATTATGACAGCTTAGAAAAAATTTTAAAAATTGCTTTAGGTATGTATGAAGATTTTAAACAAGAATTAATTCCTATCTATTCATAATTTTATATATAAGAAAGGCAATCTTATCTTATATATATAAAAAGAAAATCCGACTCACAAGAGCCGGATTTCTTCATGTATCTAACATGTATACTGTTTTATTTGATCTAATATTAAAAATTAGGGAGGAGTAATTATTGGCGTATTCATTACAACCTGAAATACAAGCCTGCCTTACAAAAATTGATTTTATTAAGAGATATAAAGCATTATCAGAAAAATTTTCCGATAGAACAAATACATTTGAAAACTATGAAAATGAAAAAGCTATTGAAGTATTCGAGTCTCTTGGCTATAAAGCTCGTTACAATAAAAAAGAAGACTTTTTTATTGTAGGAGAAGTAAAAAACAAAGATGTCTACACCTTTAGATTCAACATCAGCTTAAAATATGGTGTTGCTGAATTGATTTGGGAAGCATGGCATAATGGTGAAGTTAAATCTGGAGACCCTTGGGACACATTTATAAGATTGTTATCAAATGACACGGAAAAAGTACCCGTGCTATATTTCCACAGTTACGATGAACTCAAAGAAATCATAAAAATTGCCTTTGAAATGTACGAAGATTTCAAGCGAGAATTAATTCCTATTTATTCATAATGTAAAAAGCTACCGAAGACAACTAAAACAGTTACTTCGAGTAGCTTTTATTTATATATATTAAAGTTATTTATTTTCCTCTTTCTGAACATATACATAAGCATCTTTCTGCTCTTTATGTACATCCACCTTCGAATTCTCTGCAAGCTGACCCGCGTTTAGCAAAGAAAAAATAATGAGCGCTTCTAGTGACATTTTGTTTTACCACTCCTTTCTATTTGTTATACATTTATCATACCGCTTACATGTGATTTCCGTATGAACTCGAAAAGGAGATTACAACAAAAAGGTTACAGAAATATGAATGCACGCTATAATAACCATTAAATAGGAGGTCGATTCATTTTGACAATAAATCAAATGGTTCAATTGGGTAGTGCATGTATGTTGTTTATTACTTCCGCACTTATTAATTGGTATCAGGGGAGTAATTTAATAGATAATCCTGAAGAATGGAAATATAGCGCTAAATTTACGAATTACTTTAAAGGCACCGTTTCAAATTACGAAGATATTTATCAAATCGATTTCTTTATATATGCAGCAAAATTTTATCCAACAGCATTTATTGTTATGCTCATTAGCTTACTTTATATGCTCGTATTAATTCTTCATATTCTATTTACAAGAACTCGTAAGGTAATCTAAATTCATACATAAAAACCCCGAATCATAAACTTTTCAGCCTACAATCCGGGGTACTATTTGTTTTATATTCGTTTCTGATTAGTAACGAATTAAGAAATATTTCTTTTTACCGCGACGAATGATTGTGAATTTACCTTCGATACGGTCGTTTTCTGTTACAACGTAGTCTAATGCTTGTGTACGCTCACCGTTTACGTAAATTGCACCGTTCGTTACATCTTCACGTGCTTGACGTTTTGATGGAGAGATTTTGCTTTCTACAAGTAAGTCGATTAATACTGTATCTTCTGCAGTACGTTCTACAGATGGTACGTCTTTGAATCCTTGCTCGATTTCGCTTGCAGTCAGTTCTGCTACAGAACCGCTGAATAATGCAGCTGAAATTTTAATCGCTTGCTCTAATGCTTCTTCGCCGTGAACAAGTTTTGTCATTTCTGCACCTAATGCTTTTTGTGCTGCACGTTTTTCTGGTGCTTCAGCTACTTGCTTCTCAAGCTCAAGAATTTCTTCATGAGATAAGAATGTGAAATATTTTAAGTATTTAACAACGTCGCGGTCATCTGTGTTGATCCAGAATTGGTAGAACTCGTAAGGAGTTGTTTTCTCTGGGTCTAACCAAATTGCGCCGCCTTCTGTTTTACCAAACTTCGTACCGTCTGATTTTGTAACTAGTGGAATTGTTAAACCGAATGCTTTCGCATCTTCTTCTGATTTACGGATTAATTCAAGACCAGCTGTAATGTTACCCCATTGGTCACTACCACCGATTTGCAAGCGGCAATTATGGTTTTGGTATAAGTTTAAGAAGTCGTATGATTGTAAAATCATGTAACTAAATTCAGTGAATGAAATACCAGTATCTAAACGAGATGCTACTGTATCTTTTGCTAACATATAGTTTAAACCGAAGTTTTTACCGATATCGCGTAAGAATGAAATGACATCTAAGTTACCAAGCCAGTCATAGTTGTTAGCCATTGTTGCTGGGTTGTCCACGTTTTCGAACTCTAAGAAGTTTGAAAGTTGGTTTTTAATGCTTTCTGTGTAGTAAGCAACTGTATCTTTCGTATTTAACGTACGCTCTGCTTTTTTACCACTTGGATCACCGATCATACCAGTACCACCGCCAACAAGTGCAATCGGTTGGTGACCAGCTAATTGGAAACGACGTAACATTAACACTGGTAACATATGACCTATGTGTAAGCTATCCGCTGTCGGGTCGAAACCACAGTATAATTTAACGCTTTCTTTTTCTAACAATTGCTCAAGTCCCTCAGCATCTGTTTGCTGATTAATTAGACCGCGAAATTCAAGATCTTGTAAAATACCCATATCCTACATACTCTCCTTTAAGTTCATTACTGGCGTGAAGGTTGAAAACATAAAAAAATCGCCCCTTGAAATAAGGGACGATTTTGATTATCGCGTTACCACCCTAGTTGCAGGCAAAAAAGCCTACCACCTTATTTACATAACGGCTTAGCACCGTCTTTTCCCTTTTGAATACCATTCAATCGAAAAAAGATGCTCTAGGGGCGTAATTCGCGATCATCTATGTGCTGATTTTCACCGGCCATCAGCTCTCTAAAACAGGGAAATGATCACTACTTCTCCCTTTCCACGCTCAATTATTCATATACTTTTCTTTATACCATCATTTATATAGGCGTGTCAAATAGAGGTCGGGTTTCTCTTCTTGCCAATCCTTTATAACGTCGCAAAGAGTATCGTAATAAGAGAAAGAATTGGAACTCCAACTAATAACGACACATGAAATACAACCGATAAATCATTCCCGATCGTCGCCTCTACAGGATCTTTCGCTGGAGAACCAAGAAATCCGATTAATCGATCGAAGCGACTTACCGTTTTTGGAAAGTCTGGTACTTCTACATGGTCACTATCTAAATGCTGTTTTAATTTATATTCACTCTTAAAGGGATTTTCGCTCAATTTCATCCACCTCCAGCAATTGTTTTAATTTCTTTATCCCGTTATGAAGTCTTGACTTCACTGTTCCAATCGGAATGTTTAATATCTCTGCAATCTCTTTCTGCTGCATATCATGATAATAAGAAAGAATAAGAACAGCTCGCTGTTCTTCAGGAACTTTCAAAATTGCTTCTCTTACTGTGAGCCGATCTTCATGAGAAAATTCTTTTTCCTGGATCGGCACTAAAAACGGCAAAAGCGTACGCCACTTTTTTCTTCTATTTAATTTATTAATCATAAGACGATAACCAATTTGAAATAAATACGTTTTTATTTTTCCTTTTTCAAGTTCATACATATGTTTCTTACGCTCTAACGTCAAAAAAGTATCTTGCACAAGATCGATGCTTAATTGTTCATCTCGATTAAATCGATATAAAAATGTGTATAGCGCTGGTTTGATTAAAACATATAGTTTTTCCCCAGCCTGCTTATCTCCACTTTGATACGCAAGCATGAGCTCCTCCTCAATCCCAATCTGCGCCATGATTTTTGATCTCCTTTATTCCTTTTAACGTTAATGAAATACGGGAAATTAAATATGCAATTGCAATAAAAACCCACAACTGCGATTGATTTGTAAAAAATTGAACATATGGATTTTGAATTGTAAATCCCATTGGAACTAAAAAAATTAAAACCTGCACACATATACATGCATACAATGCCAGACAAACAGAAATCGTATCAAATACATTCCAGCGAAAATAAACTTTTGTTTTTGTAAAATCGATTTTATTCCCTTTTTTTCGTACTATGTGTTTTTTATCAAACGGAATAATGATTGAAAACACAACACTCATTATAACTCCAGCTGTAAGCATTGATACTCTATATCCAATTGGTATCGGTAAGAAAAGACCACAAGAAAATACGACTAGAATTCCAATTAAAGCAAAAGTAAGAAGTAATTTATTAGACATATAAAAGCCTCCCTCATCTATTCTTTCATAAATGTATACAGACGAGGAAGGTGCTTCGTTCAAATATTATTTTATTTTTTTAATAACCTTTGCAGGATTTCCGCCAACTACTACATAATCTGGCACATCTTTCGTTACAACGGCGCCAGATGCGATGACTGCATTATCTCCAATTGTTACACCAGGATTAATAATCGCTCTTCCGCCAATCCATACGTTGTCGCCAATTGTAACTGGTTTTCCGTATTCTGATCCGCTTATGCGCTCTACTGGATCAAGCGGGTGTGTTGCTGTATAAATGTGAACACCTGGAGCTAACATACAGTTCACTCCGATTGTTACTGGACATACATCTAAAATGGTACAGTCAAAGTTCGCGTAAAAATTTTCGCCGACGTGAATGTTATAGCCATAATCACATCTGAAAGAAGATTCAAGATGAATGTTATCTCCAGTCGTTCCGAATAGTTCTTTTACGATTTCGCTACGCTCTTTTAATTGTACTTCTGGCGTTTCATTTAATTTTCTCGTTAATATACGAGCTTGCTCCCTCTCTTGAACTAAAACTGGATCAGCTGGTATGTACATTTCCCCTAGTATCATCTTTTCTTTTTCTGTTTTCATTTTATTATCCCCTTTAACTTATATATATAAGTTCATGATATCACAAAAAAGAAAGGTCTGAACATATTACTTGTTCAGACCTTTCTCTCTTAATCTTCCATCGTTGATAAGTCACCTGTTGGTAAGTTTAACTCCCACGCTTTTAATACGCGGCGCATAATTTTACCACTTCTCGTTTTCGGTAATTTATCTCTAAATTCAATTTGTCTTGGCGCTGCATGAGCTGCTAGGCCTTTCTTTACAAATTGACGAATTTCTTCTTTTAATTCTTCAGATGGTTCGTATCCTGCTCGAAGCGCGATAAATGCTTTAATGATTTCTCCGCGCACTGGATCAGGAATACCAATTACACCGGCTTCTGCAACAGCAGCATGCTCGATTAATTTGCTTTCTACTTCAAACGGACCAACGCGCTCACCTGATGTCATAATTACATCATCAATGCGTCCTTGGAACCAGAAGTATCCATCTTCATCCATATAAGCAGAGTCACCTGATACGTACCAATCTCCTGGCATAAAGTAAGATTCATACTTTTGCTTGTTATTCCAGATTCCACGCATCATCGCTGGCCAACCTTTACCAATTGCTAAGTTACCCATTGTGTAAGGAGGCACTTCATTTCCTTCATTATCAACAATCGCTGCTTTCACGCCTGGAATTGGTTTACCCATTGAACCTGGACGGATTTCCATACAAGGGTAGTTACAAATAACTTGTCCACCTGTTTCTGTCATCCACCACGTATCATGAATGCGAAGTCCAAATGCGTTCATACCCCAGCGAATTACTTCTGGATTTAGCGGTTCACCAACGCTTAATACGTGGCGCACTTGTGATAAATCATATTTTTTAATTGCGTCTTGTCCAGCACCCATTAACATGCGGAACGCTGTTGGTGCGCTGTACCAAACTGTTACACCGTAATCTTGCAGCGCTTCATACCAAGCTTCTGGACTAAAGCGACCACCTAAAATAACATTCGATGCTCCGACTAACCACGGTGCGAAAATACCGTAAGCTGTTCCAGTTACCCAGCCTGGGTCAGCTGTGCACCAATATACATCATCTTCTTTTAAATCTAATACCCACTTCGCCGTTTGATAGTGTTGAACCATTGCGTTCTGCGCATGAAGAACACCTTTTGGTTTACCAGTAGAACCAGACGTATAATGTAGAATCAAACCGTCTTCACGGCCTAACCATTCAATATGTAATTCTTTTGAAGCTTGTTCAAATAAAGGATTGAACGCTACTGTTTTACCGCCTTCTTCTACATGATCTCCAACAAGGAAGACTGTCTTCAAAGCTGGTAAATCATTTAATGGTACGCGCTCTAACAATTCAGGCGTTGTAATTAACACCTTCGCTTCGCTATCTTCTAAACGATCGCGAACTGCACCTTCCATAAATGCTTCAAATAACGGACCTACGATTGCCCCTAATTTCACTGCACCTAAAAGTGCAAAATATAACTCTGGGGAACGCGGCATAAAAATAAAAACGCGATCGCCTTTTTCTACATCGCCATAATTTTTCAGGACGTTTCCTGCTTTATTAGAAAAATCCTTCATTTCCTTAAATGTATACTTCTCTTTTCGCGATCCATCTTGATAATAAAGGGCTACTTTATTCTTTCGATCGGATTTCGCATGCTTATCAATTGCCTCATACGCCATATTTACTCGGCCTGTTTCATTCCAAGTAAAGTTTTTATTAACCTCTTCCCAGTTAAAATTCGCGTATGCCTCATCATAATTCGGCAAATTATTTTCTCCTTTAATGACAGGAAGCGTTTCTACTTTCATACTTTACATCCCCCTCCTATGTATTCTATTATCTATTATAATAACATTATTTAAAATTTTCAGTATATTTGTTGATTTTTAGACAAATTTTTAATGACAAATTTCGATTCACATCGCATATATTATAAAGTACGATATTAATAGATTCACAAACCCTCAAGGTGGTGAGCAATACATTGATTCATAAAAAAATATATAATGCTAGAAATTTAAAAACAGCGAAAGGCACTTTAATTATTGAAGGGCCTGTCTCTACACATAACTTAGAAATGTATGAATTTCATCCAGACTTAATTGCGTTTCGTCCTGCCGAGCAGCAATATAAAGCAATTGTCGAAATTTCTAAATTGCCAGAAGCTCGTCTCATTATTGCTAGACATGACCAAACAATTGTTGGATATGTTACATACTTGTATCCTGATCCACTTGAACGATGGTCAGAAGGAAAGATGGAAAACTTAATTGAACTTGGGGCGATTGAAGTTGTCCCTGCCTTTCGTGGTTGCGCTGTCGGAAAGAACTTATTAGAAGTTTCAATGATGGACGATTATATGGAAGATTACATTATATTGACGACTGAATATTATTGGCACTGGGATTTAAAACAAACAGGCTTAAATGTTTGGGAGTACCGAAAAGTAATGGAAAAAATGATGAATGCTGGTGGGTTACAATGGATGGCTACAGATGATCCTGAAATTTGTTCACATCCTGCTAATTGTTTAATGGTCCGCATCGGTAAACGCGTTGATACGGATTCTATTCAAGCATTTGATCGTCTACGTTTTCACAATCGTTTTATGTATTAATAAAGGGGGCAACTGGAATGATTGTAGAAGAAATTATGAATCAAGATGTGGTGACATTACATCCAAACGATACAATCGAAACAGCAATCCGAACGATACGCACGAAAGGCATTCGGCACATTCCAATTGTCGATCAAAATAATCATGTTGTAGGCATTATTTCTGATCGGGATGTAAGAGATGCAAGTCCGTCTATTTTAGATGAACAAGTTTCACTCGATATGCTGAAGCAACCACTTGAACTTATTATGAAACATCCTGTTATGACTTGCCATCCTCTCGATTTCGTTGAGGAAATTGCTACTTTATTTTTTGAAAATAAAATTGGCTGTCTTCCTGTTACAAAGGCTGGAAAGTTAGTTGGAATTATTTCTGAATCTACTGTGCTGCATACGTTAGTGAAATTAACAGGAGCACATCAACCGAGTTCACAAATTGAAATTCAAGTGAAAAACGAACCTGGTATTCTCGGAAAAGTCGTTGCTATTTTTAGTGAGTTACAAATCAATATCGTGAGCGTTCTCGTCTACCCAGCAAAAGATGAGAATGATAAAGTACTCGTTTTCCGCATCCAAACGATGAATCCGCTAAAAGTGATTGATGCACTTGAGGCAGAAGGCTACCGTGTATTATGGCCGAACATTATGGGGATGCAAGCATGAGTAGCGCGTTTATTTATTCGGATGACTTTCGGGGCTATTCATTTAGCCCTGATCATCCTTTTAACCAACTGCGCGTCACACTTACGTATGATTTATTACAAAAGGGTGGTTTTATCTCTCCTTCTCAAATCATCTCACCACGGATGGCTACAGATGAAGAGATCGCCTACGTTCATACAGAGGAGTACATAAATGCGGTAAAACGTGCTGGAGAAGGTAAGTTAGAAAAATCAATTGCGATGACATATGGACTCGGAACAGAAGATACACCAATGTTTCCAAATATGCACGAAGCAAGTGCATTACTCGTTGGCGGTACGTTAACTGCTGTCGATGCTGTTCTTTCCGGGAAAGTAAAACACGCGCTTAATTTAGGTGGCGGCTTACATCACGGCTTCCGCGGCAAGGCATCTGGTTTTTGCATTTATAACGATAGCTCTATCGCAATGAAGTATATTCAGAAAAAATACGGTTTACGTGTTTTATATATTGATACAGATGCTCATCACGGTGATGGTGTACAGTGGTCTTTTTACGACGACCCTAACGTATGTACTATTTCCCTACATGAAACCGGTCGTTATTTATTCCCCGGAACTGGCGCTGTAAATGAACGCGGACAAGGGAATGGCTATAGTTATTCTTTTAACGTTCCACTCGATGCTTTTACAGAAGACGAATCTTTTTTAGATTCTTATCGAACTGTCGTAAAAGAAGTTGCCGCATACTTTAAACCGGATATTATTTTAACGCAAAACGGTGCTGACGCACATTATTACGACCCACTTACACACCTTTGCGCAACGATGAATATTTACCGTGAAATACCGAAGCTCGCTCGCGAAATCGCTAACGAATATTGCGAAGGTCGCTGGATTGCTGTCGGCGGCGGTGGCTATGACCACTGGCGCGTCGTCCCAAGAGCTTGGGCACTCATTTGGCTCGAAATGAACAACATCCAAAACATCTCAGGTTATCTCCCTCCAGAATGGATTGACGCTTGGAAAGGACAAGCTGAAACAGAACTTCCCCTCACATGGGAAGATCCAGACAACATGTATAAACCTATCCCCCGTAAACCAGAAATTGAAGAAAAGAATGCATTAACGGTAGCGAAATCCCTTGAAATCATTCGGAATAATATGAAAAAATCTTTGTACTAAATGAAAAGGAGGCTCGTTTTTAAATAGCCTCCTTTTACTTATTGTCGGTAAGTCGATATATTTTGATAATCGCTGATATATTTTATTTCATAATTAAGTGGTCCAACTTTTATGAGAAAAGGTCGTGATATTATGTGGACACAACAAATAATCAACACGAAACGTGGCACATTTGAACTCTTTACAAAAGGAAATGGCGAACCACTTTGTATTACACATCACTATTCACAATTTAATGAAAATGGTGATTACTTTGCGGATGTTTTCACTGCTACGCATCGTGTATTCCTCATTAATTTACGAGACGCTGGTAACTCTGTAAAAGCCAATTCAGAAAAAGAATTAAGTATGATTGAAACGATTCACGATTTAGAAGCTATACGAGAAGCTTTACAACTTCCAACATGGCATTTCGCTGGCCACTCAACAGGCGGTATGCTTGGACTTTTATATGCGATTACATATCCAAATTCCTTACAATCATTAGTCGTGGCCGGAGCTGCAGCAAGTAACTATACCGAAACACCATTTTGTATTTATCATCCAGAACATCCTCAGTTTCATTATATGCAACAACTCATCGAAAACTTGAAACGCCCTCACCTTACAAGTGAAGAGCGGAAAGAACTATCTACTGAGAGAACAAAATTATCACTGCATAAACCAGAAAACTACAACTCTTATTTTTGTAAACCAATCCAAAAAACTATATCCGCTAGCCGGATGAACGTTTTTAATAAAGAGTATCCTTCATTTGATTTAAGAGAAAATTTACCTTCCATCCAAACAAAGACACTTATTATATGTGGAAGACATGATGTACAGTGTCCGATTCAATATTCTATCGAAATGCATAAGGGTATACGTAATTCTATCTTTGTGACATTTGAGGAGAGTAACCATTATCCCTTTTTGGAAGAAGCTGCTCAGTTTACTTCTACTACTCGAACATTCTATAAATCGTTACATTAGTACCGTTATTATTAAGGAAAGCTCACAGTCTCTATAAGACTATGAGCTTTTTTCAAAAGAAGTATTTCATACTAAAAACAATTAAAATAACACAAGAAATAACCACTAAAACCACATCAAGTAATACTGACTTTTTATCTCTATCTTTTAAGCTTACCTTAGAGCTAGAAATACTTTTAATCACCCAAAAGATTGCGAAAAATAACCAGCCAAAATGATCATTCGTAGAATCTTCATCATAAAACATTTGTATTACACCAATAATTAATAAAATAAGTACGATATTCGTTCCAATCTTTAAAGCCTTGTTTGGTTTATTATCTTTTAGTGTATCCTCCAAAATGTAGCACGTCCTCTCATGCTCTCCTATGTTTTATTTCTCTTTATATTTTAACATAAATTACCTATTATTCCCTTTTAGTAAAGATAACAATAAAAACCTGCCAATTACTCGGCAGGTACATTACACGTTAAAACGATAACCAGCTCCCCATACCGTTTCAATATATTGCGGGTGAGCAGAATCTCTTTCAATTTTTTCACGTAGCTTTCTAATGTGAACAACGACAGTAGCTAGATCGCCAGCTGAGTCTAATCCCCAAATGCGTTCAAATAACTGTTCTTTATTTAATACTTGGTTTGGATGCGTAACAAAGAATGTTAATAAATCAAACTCCTTCGTTGTAAACGCGATTTCTTCACTATTTATAAAAACTTTTCTTGCTCGCTGATCAATAGAAATTCCGTGAATGTATAGCGTATCGCGTTGCTTACTCACATTTCCAGATAATCTTTCATAACGAGAAATATGCGCTTTTACCCTTGCGACTAATTCACTCGGGCTAAACGGTTTCGTTATATAGTCATCCGCCCCTAAACCGAGTCCGCGAATTTTATCGATATCTTCCTTCTTTGCTGAAACAAGTAAAATCGGAATGTCTTTTATAGCACGTATTTGTTTACAAATTTCGAAACCGTTCATCTTCGGAAGCATAATGTCTAAAATAATTAAATCATAATCTTCCTGTAAAGCCATTTGTAAACCTTTCTCTCCAGAATGCTCTACATCCACTTGAAAATCACTAATTTCTAAATAATCTCGTTGTAATTCTGCAATACTTATTTCATCTTCTACTAGTAAAATTCTCTTCATTCTACTCACCACATTCCTGTACTTTTTTCAATGAGAAGAAAATACTTGTACCTTCCCCAAGCTTACTTTCCGCCCAAATTTCCCCGCCATGTTCTTCAATAATTTGCTTCGCTATCGCTAAACCAAGTCCACTTCCACCTGTGTTAGAATTTCGCGATTGCTCTGCACGATAAAACCGCTCAAATATATACGGCAGCGTATCAGCCTCAATACCTGATCCATTGTCCATTACTTTCACAATAACAGTATCGTTATCACTCAATACTGTTACAGTAATTTTCTTCTCTTCTTTATCCATGTATTTCACACTATTATGAATTAAATTGGATATTACTCTATTTATCTTTTCGCAGTCGGCCGTTACATATAGTGGTGATGAATGTAATTGTAAGTAAACTTCTATACCTTCCTCACTTAAATCCATTTGCATCTCTTCTAATAATTCCTGCATAAACACATTTAACACTATCGTTTCAAACTGAAAAGGAACTCGATTCAAATCAAGCTTCGAAAACAAAAAGAGCTCATCAATGAGTGTATCCATATGTTTTGCCTTCGTATGAATGGTCGTTAAATACTTATCCATCTTTTCTGGCGTATTTGCAACTCCATCTTTTATGCCTTCTACATATCCGATAATAGATGTAATCGGTGTTTTTAAATCATGAGATATATTGGAAATGAGCTCTTTTCGATTTTCTTCATACTGTGTTTGCACTTCAATCGATTCTTTTAACTTCTTCCTCATTTCCTCAAACCCTTGATTTAATTGCCCGATTTCATCGTGCGATGTAACTGGAATTTGAAAATTCAAATCCCCTTCTTTTATTTTCTCAGTCGCATCTTTCAATACGAAGATTGGTTTTATTACACTTCTTGAGACGAGGTAACTTAATAATCCAATAAGCAAAATGGCTAACAGTAAAAGTGATACGAACAAAATCGGAAATAACTTTTGTGTAAGATCTACAAATGAACTTTGTCTTTTTAGTACAAATATACTTCCTTCTTCATCCCCGGGAAAATAAAAATCAAATTTTACATATCGATAAAATGTATCGCCTAGTTCCGTTGTACCACGACTATTAATATTTGCTGATTCAAATTTCGGAAGGGCTTCTTTTAAAGATATACTTTCAAATATTTTTGTAGCATAAGAAATGGTTTCTCCCTTTCTTACAACTATTTTCACACCTTCTTTTTCAAGTGATGAAACGAACGATTCATCTAATAGTTGTGATTGATTTTTCTTTGCCGCTAATTTCAATTCCATATACGTATTCTCTTCTTCTGGAGTAAGCGGCTTTTGAATATAGGAACTTTTATAGAAATTTTTCACTGATTCAAAGTCTCCTGTTATGGAAAAAACAATTAAAAATCCCGCGACTAATATGAGCGTGATAGAAACGAGAATAACAGCGATATAAGAGAATAAAAATCTTGTTTTAATAGACATATGTTACATCCTCACTTTAACAAACCTTGTTACTCATAAGCATAAAAATATATGTTCAAATACTCAAGCGATTTTATAGTAATTTTAGCGTCAGTTTATAAAAATTTAATGTTCTTCTTTTACAGTTGAAATGAGGAGGTTGAAATTCCATGTTCAAAAAAACAGTAAGTATGATATGTTGCGTAATTTTTTTGCAAGGTTGCTCACAAGAACAAGAAGTTAAAAAGGAGATGACAAACATGGAGACATCGCTACTAGCAGCTACTGAGAAACAAGAAACGAATACTGTTATATCGTTACTCAAAAAAGGGGCTGACATAAATATAACGGACAGTAAAGGACGTACTCCTCTTATGATTGCTACATACAAAAATGATGTAAAAACCGCAAAAGCGCTTATTGAAGCAGGGGCTGACGTAAATATCCAAGACGATATGAAAAACAATCCCTTTCTATACGCCGGTGCAGAAGGTTACTTACATATTTTAAAACTAACGATTGATGCTGGGGCAGATCCATCACTTACGAATCGTTACGGCGGAACAGCTCTTATCCCTGCCTCAGAACATGGCTATATCGATGTTATTAACGAACTCCTCACCCGGACATCTGTTGATGTTAACCATGTAAATAATCTCGGATGGACTGCTTTAATGGAAGCGATCGTACTAAGTAACGGAAACGAAACACAACAACAAGTCATTCGCCTTCTTATTGAGCACGGTGCAGATGTAACTATTCCAGACAACGATGATGTTACCCCGCTAGAGCATGCTCGCGCTCATAACTTTGAAGAGATAGAAAAGATTTTGCTAGAAGAACATAAGTAAAAAGCTAATTTTTGCCTTCCTCCCCCACCCTATGCTACATTTAAGCCGTTATATCAATATGAATAGGTGGGAATACACATGAACAAACCTAAAATTGGGATGATTGGACTTGGAAGTATTGCACAAAAAGCTTATCTTCCAACACTTACAAAAGAAACAGATTGGAATTTTGTAGGGGCGTTTACACCTAACGCGGAGAAAAGAAAACAAGTTTGCCAGCAATACCGCATTCAAGACTTCCATTCTATTGAAACGTTAGCTTCGGAATGCGATGCAATCTTCGTTCATAGTTCAACTGCATCGCATTATGAAATCGTTTCTGAACTTCTGAAAAAAGGAATCGACGTTTATGTTGATAAGCCGCTAGCTGCTACAGTGGAACAGGCTGAAAAACTAGTCGAGTTGAGCGAAAAACATAACCGAAAATTAATGGTCGGATTTAATCGCCGATTCATTCCTATGTATGTTACGGCAAAAGAGCAAGCTCATAATATTTCATGGGTTCGAATTGAAAAGCACCGCACAAATAAAGTCGGGCCATATACGTACGACTTTACGATGTTAGATGATTACTTACATATCGTAGATACTGCTCGCTGGTTAGCTAACGATGATCTTAACGTCGTTCATAATATGATGCAAATGAATGAAAAGAATGAACTTCTTTACGGACATCATACATATACAACGCCAAGTGGACTGTTGCTTTCTACTGCGATGCATCGCCATGCCGGTACGAATTTAGAACAAATTGAACTTGTAACGACAGGGAAAATCATTCGCGTAAAAAATATGAACACATTTGAAGTTGAGCAGGATAATTCAGTTTCTCAAATTGGTTCACCATCATGGGATACAACGTTAAAACAACGTGGTTTTGAAGATGCTGTTCATCATTTTATTGAATGTGTACATGGAGATACAAAACCTGCTGTAGATGGATTAGAAGGATTAAAAACGCAGCAACTGTTGCAATCTCTACTAGATAATGTAAGCAAAAATTAAAACGGATACATTTTTCAGAATTTACTTTCATTCCCATTCCCCCTTTATTTCTCACGCAAATTTCTATAGAATATGTTGATAGGAATTATAAATTTCATAATGAATCGTGGAAAGGATGGGATTAACACATGTGGAACGAGTTTAAAAAATTCGCATTCAAAGGGAATGTAATCGATTTAGCTGTCGGGGTTGTAATCGGTGCTGCATTCGGTAAAATCGTTAGTTCTTTAGTAAAAGATATCATCACACCATTACTTGGTATGGTATTAGGTGGCGTTGACTTTACAGATTTAAAAATTACATTCGGTAAATCATCTATTATGTACGGTAACTTCATCCAAACTATTTTTGATTTCTTAATTATTGCAGCGGCTATCTTTATGTTCGTTAAAGTATTCAACAAACTAACATCTAAGAGAGAAGAAGAAAAAGAAGAGGCACTTCCGGAACCAACAAAAGAAGAAGAACTTCTTGGCGAAATTCGCGACTTATTAAAGCAACAAAATTCTTCTAAAGATAGAGCATAATTGAACGGATAAAAAGGCATGTCCCCAAGGGGACATGCCTTTTCTATATGCTATAACGTTTCCGAATTCATATGAATAAATAAAATAATACCAGCAACCATAAGTACCATGACACTACCTGCAAATAGCGTAATACCGATAAACATTAAACTTGTGCTCATATCCACTGATACACTTTCAATAAAAATAGAAATTACATACGTGATAAGGGCAATCCCTGCAAGAATACTTCCTGGAACTAATCGCTTTAAGCCATTTTGTTTTAACGTCATATATGCAAAAATAGCAGTCATACAAAGCGTAATTATCCAAAGAACGATCATCTCTTCTCCCCCCTCACAAGCCTTTTCTTTCTATTATACATGACATTGCCCTATAATAGTTATTTTTACACTTATGTGACATAGAACAAGGAATTATACAATCTATCATTCCTTTCGAGAGGACTCCCACCTCTAAATGTAAGTGAAGGTGGTGAGGTGAATTGAAAGAAATATTTTATTTTCAAGAGAAAAACAGAAACATACGTTCCATTTTTGCTATAATATCCTTAACAAGGAGGTGAATAAAATGACAAAGGAAAATCCATCAAACTATAAAACTCTTCAAATTTGGATTAAAAAAGGGCATCGTATGTATTCTTATTTTCAAGAATGTTGTCATAACGCTAAGAACATGTACAACACCACAAACTTTTATATACGCCAGGTGTACACTGGATTAACACAAGAAAAAGAGTTGCAGCCTTTGCAAAAAGAAGTTCTGGATAATATTCATAAAAATATTGGTAAGATGAATGACACACAACGTCTTGCCTATCAGAAGAAATTGGAAAAAGAGAAATTAAAGCCTAAAGAAGAACAGAAAGAGATTAAATGTAATTTGTTTTCAGAACCTAATTTTAAAAAACCTTATGTAGATTATAACTTTCTAGATGCACTATTTAAGGCTATGATTCAAAATGATTATCGAGCTTTGCCTACGCAATGTAGCCAGTCAATCATGAAAGGTTTGTTCCAAAATTGGAAATCTTTTTTTGCTAGTTTAAAAGACTATAAAAAGAATCCAAACAAATATGCTGGAATGCCTAGGATTCCAAAGTATATTCGTTCTTCTGAAAAAGAGATTCTGTATACAAACCAAGATTGCATCATTAAAAACGGTAGATTTTTAAAGTTTCCAAAGACGAAATTACAATTAAATATTGGGAAACTAGGTTTCACTGAAGGTAAACTGAAACAAGTTCGTGTGATTCCAAAATACAATGAATATATAGTGGAATTGGTAATTGATGTTCCTTCTGAACAACAAATGATTGAAGAGAATGCACGTTATATGAGTATTGATTTAGGTATTGATAACCTTGCAACCATCGTAACAAACACAGGTATGAAACCTGTCCTTGTTAAGAGCAAACATGTCAAAAGCATAAATCAATATTACAACAAAATGAAGAGTCATTTTACAAGCGTTCTTAGAAATGGAAAACAAACGAATGAAAGACCTTTTACTTCTAAAAGGATAGAAAAACTTCATCAAAAACGTTATTTGAAAATAAAAGACGTCTTCCATAAAGTTAGTCACCATATCGTAAAACTAGCTCAAGAAGAAGAAGTTTGTAAAATCGTTATTGGTCAAAACAAAAATTGGAAACAAGAAACGAATATGGGAAAAAGAAATAACCAATCGTTTTGTCATATCCCGCATAATTTACTGATTCAAATGATTACATACAAAGCAAATGCTGTAGGCATTCAAGTTGTTGTAACTGAAGAATCATATACATCGAAAGCAAGTTTTCTGGATAACGACTTCATTCCAACGTATGGAGAAAATGACCAAAATACAACTTTTTCAGGAAAACGAATAGAGCGCGGTATATATCGTTCAGCAAATAAAACTTTAATTAATGCAGATGTAAATGCTGCGGCTAACATTTTACGAAAAGTAATCCCAAATGCATGGACAAATGGGATAGAGGGGTTAGGCGTGAAACAGCTCGCTAATGTGTTAACTCCCCTGACGTTAATCGTCCGTTAGGTCGAAACGTTAGAAACCCCCACTTTAAGCTTTGCTAAGTGGGGGAGTGTTCATAGAGAAGTCTTCCAGATAAGCTATAGTACTTGGGAGGGTTTCAATTGGAAGATAATGTTGTAGGATACTTTAAACAAGTAGAGCGATATGATTATATTATAATTGACTTAGACAAAAAGTTTTTTTACATGGAAGTTGTACAACTAGAAACAAATATAACTTCGCTAAAAATATCACTTAACTTAGATAAAGATGAAACTATTATTGCTGGCAATGTGAAACAATATGATCCTTCTAGGTTAGAACCACTTATACAAAACTTTAAACAAACTGCACAAACATGCCTTGCACATAATTTGCGAAGTCCTGAAGAACTTTTTACATTTTGGAAAGAGAATTAATCTCCCACTAAAAAAATGGTTATTTTTTCTATTAATTGATATAATTATCATATACAAATATTCTTTATAAGGGAGTGTTCATAATGATTTGGATTTCACTAATCGTATTAGCTTATTTCATCATTCTCGTCCCAATACAGTATAACTACATTAAAATACTCAAAGAAAAACAGAAGAAAATGAATGTGTCACAAAACGAATTATATGACAACATGTCTTATGAAGAATCTCAAGTACATTACCATTACCAAAGTAACGTATTTACAATACCTGCTTCGCTTGTCGCAAGTATTATTTATAAGGTGAAACATGCAGCATAATATGTATGCTGTAAAATTATTGTTTGAATCTGTTCATTCTGGTGAGCCTAATCCTACGAAAATTGATGAGCATTATGAAAAGAATCACGATACACTTTTTGAAGAGAGTATTATTCTTGTTAAAGCAAGCAGTTTGGAAGAAGCTCATGCACTAGGTGAACAGATCGCTATACAGTCTGAGCATACGTACGATAATATGTACGATGAGCAAATAACATGGACGTTTCGAAAACTGTTGCATGTGTTTGAATTAGACGATACACCATTTGAAACTGGAAAAGAATTATACGCAAGATTTTTACACGTTAATAAAAATGAAACGGTAGATACAGTCGTACAAAAATACTATCCCGAATACGAATAAAAGCTCACAGCAATCGCTGTGAGCTTTTTTATACTTACTTCGTTGAATCTCTAAATTGGATACGGTGAGGTAAGATAACAGTGTGATCTTCCACTTTTTCTTTGTTCATATACTTTGTTAATAGACGCATTGCTACTGCACCAATATCATACATTGGTTGTACAACTGTTGAAAGTTGTGGACGAACCATTAATGCAAGGCGTGTATTATCGAAACCAAGTACTTCTACATCAGTTGGTACGTTTAATCCAGCATCTTGTGCTGCATGAATTACACCTAGTGCCATTTCGTCAGAGGATACAAAGATCGCTGTTGGCTTGCCATCAAGGCCCCAAAGCTTTTCGAATGCCTCGATACCTGAATCATATGTGTAATCTCCATCAATCACAAGATTTTCATCATATGAAATACCTGCTTCTTCTAAAGCTTTTTTATAACCTTGTAACTTCTTCGCGCTTCCCGCTTTATCAATGAAAGGACCAGAGACGAAACCGATACGCTTATGTCCTTGCTCAATAAAGTGCTTCATTGCGTCGTAAGCTGCTTGTGTGTAATCAATATTTACTGATGGCGTTTCATTTTGCTCATCAAATGACGCTGCTAATACGATTGGTACTGGAGACTTTTTGAATTCTTCAATGTGAATGTCTGTAATATCTTCACCCATGAAAACAATTCCGTCCACTTGTTTTCCAAGCATCGTATTTAATAAATGGAACTCTTTCTCTTTGTTTTGGTCAGAGTTACTTAAAATGATGTTATATTTGTACATTGTTGCGATATCTTCAATTCCACGAGCAAGTTCTGCATAAAACGTATTGGAGATATCAGGAATAATAACACCTACTGTAGTTGTCTTCTTACTTGCTAGTCCACGTGCTACCGCATTTGGGCGGTAGCCTAAACGATCAATTGCTTCTAATACTTTCTTTCTTGTTGTAGGCTTTACATTTGGATTACCGTTCACAACGCGTGATACGGTAGCCATTGAAACGTTCGCTTCGCGCGCTACATCATATATTGTTACGTTCATCTCATCGCACACTCCTTCTATTTTTGTTATCTATTTTTATGTATCGGTTACTTGAATGAAAAAAAGACATCAACTCTATTTGCAGATGCCACCAATCGTCCCGAGTTCTTCCTTTTACTAATGATACGATAAAAACGCAGGCTCATACAATATTTTCCCGCAAAAGTTTCGAAAAAATTCGCTTCTTTTCTCGTATTTTCGTATTTTTTATGAAAAAAAGGGCATTTTTTGTAAAAATATAGATATCCCACAAGTAGAAACCTTATTTTAAGCTGTACGATGGTAAATGAAATTTATATCGGCTATTTTTCGAATATATCAACCGCAACTCGAAATATATCAGCGATTTTCCAAATATATCGACTTACCAACAAAAATCGACAATGATAGGAATTTGATGCGCTGGATCTGGAAGTATTCCACAATTGGCAATAGAAGATCACATCCTGCTGTGGAATGCGTTACATCGACAATGTAAAGGGGAAATAGGTTTCTCCCTTTACAATCGATACAGCGGAAGTGTGGAGCGTATTACGCGGCGTTCTTTCATTGCTTCAGCAACTTAATATATTTGTTTATAACTTTCCACTGCGCATGGTCCCACAATAAAATACTGATTTCCATCACCATTAATTTCAATAAATTTTATTTTTCCATTTTCAGACACTAACTATAACGCATTTCCTCTAATTTCAAAAATTCCCCAAACCTATTCAACATATCTTCTTTCGTAGTTGGAACTTCTTGAGGCATATAATTAACAAAACTCACCATATCTTCTGGGTAGTGATTGTTTCCATAAAACTCTGCAATTTCATTTAATAACTTATTCTCTTCTTTACATCTTTCTTTTATTTCAGATAAACAAACAAATCTTAGTTTTCTTTTTTCCTCCACTAACATTTTGCTTTCTTCATCTAATTGAGGAAAATAATTAGTTTTTATTTCTAACATTATCTTGCCTATATCTTCATTAGAGACTCCCCATGTAAGTTCATTAACAAACTCGCTTTCATCACCAATTCCCATTAATTCTACTGCATAATCAGAAATAACGTCTTTACTAAAATAATTTTCTTGGACACCTACAAAAATAGTTTTCCAATCATACTTAATATGTTTATTTTTTAAATCTTTTAAGTTCATATTATTTACCTCTTACTTTTTTTGAATTTGATTTGGTTCACCCGTCATAACACACTTTCATTTAAAATAAAAAAAGACAGTTTAAACACTGTCTTTTTTACAAGAAGGAAACAAACGGTTTATCGCTGTTTTTCTCTTTTATAATAATTGCCTCGATTTTACTCTCAGACTTTACCTGCAATTGCACTTTCGCATCTTTAGGTAATTTTTCTAACATACTTTGAGCAGCCAATTGAGTAAGAGCCATTAATTCTGTTTTACCGTTATATTTAATAACAATATTCATATTTAATGTATCCATTTGATTTTTCTTATAAAAAACTTTAGCATTTACTGGGATAAAATCTCCAGTAGAAAAACCTTTCATTACCTCAGCAAAGTCAGCTATTTTTTTATTATCTTCCCCATGTGCTTTTGTAAATTCATCAGAAGGATATGAATACGCTTGCTCATCGATCGTACTCCAATTTCCAAGGTTCGTATTATTCTTTTGAACAGTAGCACTAGCAATATATGTACCATTTTTTAAAGAACTCGTACTTTCTTGCTTAAAGATCGCAAACGTAATTGGAGATTTGTTATACTTGTCATTTTTATTGATAGCTTCTATAAGTTGTCCAGCAACTTCAGTACCCTTAGACATTGCTTCTTCATTTGATACAGTTGACGACATTGCTAACCCAATCACAACACCAGATAAACTTAATTCATTTGAATTCTGTTTCCCGAAATAGTCTTGCTCTATAATATTTGTCAAAACTGGCGCTTCCACTTTCGCGACTAGCTCATCAACTAACTTCTCAGGGATATACTGATTTAATTGTAGTACGTGATTTTCTGTATCAAATTGCTCTTTTGCAATATTCATTAAACCATTTTCATACTCTGCTAAATCTAATTTAGAATTTGTTTTTATATTAGCTGTATTGATAACCTTTTGTTCTTTTAAAGGAATTACAGTTCTATAATAATCTTTAGAAACAGCAGTTCTCGGAATCATACTTTTTTCTTTCGTATCTTTCTGTATAACTTCATCCTTCTTACTAATCGTATCATTACTACAAGCTCCTAGTAATAAACTTACGACCGCGAAAGATAATGCCATTTTCTTCATTACTTAAAACCTACTTTCAACAATCTAGTTATTTAATTTGAACTAATAACAGTGTACCATTAAATATATTTCAACAAAAACAAAAAAAAGAAGCAAGCACCTTTAGCTTGCTTCTTTTTACTTAATATTCTCTTCTAAAGCGGCTTTTTTAATGTTCCAATGAGACGTATTCCATACTACCATCCCATCTTTTATGTATAACACTTGCGGTGATTCATGTTTAATGCTGTACTGCTCCGCAACACGATTCGAAACATCTCTCGCATCCTGTACGTATAAGTAATACGCTGGTACCGCTCTTTCTTCACTACAATACACTTGAAATTCTGTATAGGCACCATGACTAATCGGGCATGTCGTACTATGTTTAAAAAGAACATAAGGTTCGTTTTTTTCTACTAATACTTCAAGCTCTTCAATTGTTTCAACTTTTGTCATATTCATCACGATTCACCTCTCATACGAAGTCTAGAGCGCTTCTCTTTCTTTTCAGCTTTTTTCTCAAGTCTTTCTAATTTACGCTCTTCTTTTTCAACCTTTTTCTCTTGTCTTGACGCACGATAATGGTTGTATACTTCAATTGCTGCGCTACTCCACTGTACAACTTGCGCTACTTTATCCGCATTATTTTCAATTTCGTCCGTAACAGACTCTGATACATTCCGAAGTTTCGTATTTAAAGAATGGATTGTCGTTCCAATTCCATCTACACCAGATACTACTTTATTTAACGATTGTGACTTCTGTTGAATGTCATCAGCTAACGCATTTGTTTTATGTAATAATTGCTCCGTCTCTACGCTAATCCCTTGCATTTGCTTTTCTAAACCTTCTAACGTGCTTGCAACGTTTTCTAACGTCTTCTGAACCGATAACAACGTTCTGCACACATACACTACTAATACAGCGAAAGCAACCGCGATAATAGCCGCACTTACATATAAAAGAACTTGCATTTCATCACTTCCTTTATCTTTTTCTTACTTTCTCCTATTATACAATCATTTTCCGTTTCGTTCTAATCCCTATCTTTTCATTAGAATTTTCATACTTATTCGTTAACTTTAACATAAATGATTCAACAAATTCCACTAAGTAGGTTACAATAGAGGAGGATACATAATTAGTAGGGAGGCTTTACATATGAAAGATCCACGCATTGAAAAGTTAGCATACAATTTAATTAACTACTCTATCCGCTTACAAAAAGGCGAAAAAGTATTAATTGAAAACTTTGGCTTACAAAAAGAACTTGTAACTGCACTTGTAAAAGAAGCATATGCAGCTGGTGGTTTCCCATTCGTTTCTTTAAAAGATCATCAAGTAGATCGCTCTTTATTAATGGGTGCTACTGAAGAACATTTTGAACAAATCGCTGCATATGAAGCAAGCGTAATGAAAGATATGGACGCTTATATCGGTCTTCGCTCTGGCGATAACATTAACGAACAAGCTGACGTACCAAGTGAAAGAATGCAAATTCACGGTCAAACAGTTGGTAAAAAAGTTCATAGAGACATCCGTGTTCCGAAAACACGCTGGGTTGTGCTTCGCTACCCAAATGCTTCTATGGCGCAGCTTGCTAAAATGAGCACTGAAGCTTTCGAAGACTTCTACTTCGAAGTTTGTAACTTAGACTATGGCAAAATGGATAAGGCGATGGATAGCCTTGTTACATTAATGAATAAAACAGACAAAGTTCGCCTAACTGGTCCTGGAACTGATTTAACATTCTCTATTAAAGACATTCCAGCTATTAAATGCTCTGGTCATTTAAACATTCCAGACGGTGAAGTATATTCTGCACCAGTTCGCGATTCTGTTAACGGTACAGTTTCTTACAACACACCATCTCCTTACAACGGTTATACATTTGAAAATGTACAACTTAAGTTTGAGAACGGTCAAATCGTTGAAGCAACTGCAAACGATACAGAACGCATTAACAAAATTTTCGATACAGACGAAGGTGCACGCTACGTTGGTGAGTTCGCAATCGGCGTAAACCCATACATCTTACATCCAATGGGAGACATCCTATTCGATGAAAAAATCGATGGCAGCTTCCACTTCACTCCTGGACAAGCTTACGACGATGCATGGAACGGCAACAACTCGAACATTCACTGGGATTTAGTATGCATTCAGCGCCCTGAATACGGCGGCGGTGAAATTTACTTCGACGACGTACTAATCCGTAAAGACGGACGCTTCGTTGTGCCTGAATTAGAAGCTTTAAATCCAGAGAACTTAAAATAATAATAAAAACGCTCGGGATGTTCTCCGAGCGTTTTTTTAATACTGTAATAACTCTTTCGCAACATCTTCTGGCACTTTAAAACTCATTTTCTTATTTTTCATTTCAACTTCAACATACGGGACATCTTTATACACTGTCATCGTACCAATTTCATCTAATTCCTTTTTACCTTTACTCGACTCCGATAATTTTGGTGTATCTTCTTGATACATTTTAAATGTTTTCCCTTGCGGAGTATCTAAAGGAGCCGACTGCATTTCCCACTTATCCATTTGCATTGCTTCAAACAGCTTTTCAATTTCTTTCTTATCGGTAATTACTTTTTTATCACTTGAATCTGTAAGTGATTCAATCTCAACCTTTTGTGCCTTTTCTAAGTTCATATTAGCCTTTTCCTTCTTCTCACTACACCCTATTACAAGAAAGGATGCCGCTACCAGAAGCATAAACAACATAAGGACTTTTTTCATCTCTACCCCTCCTGCACTATATAGAGCTACTTTTCTTGCTTTTTGTTTGCTGAAAATGAAAATAATATAAAAGCGCCACTGCAATAGTACCTATTAATATCGGTACATATAAGGGCAGATCCCATTTCATATATCCCCTAGTGCAAATAACAATCACCAGCAATATTTCCAAACAAAACAAAGGTTTTACATATTTCATTTCTTACCTGCCATTTCTATTTTTACATTTGGATTCTCTTTCTCAATAAGCGCCAAAAATTCATTCATATCTTGCGGCATCGCAACCATATGTACTTTATACGCATTCGTCGTAATTTCAAGATTTTTCCCAACTTGGCGAATGATTCTTATCTCTTTCAATACGATATCGTCATTTAAAATACCGTACTTTAATACACCATTTTCTACTTTATGCTGTTTAATAAATACTTCCCAAACGAGTGGTACATTTACAAGGAAGCATAAACCCATTCCAATTAACGCTGACATCCACTGTTCTTTATTTGCGATAATCATGACGAGTGGATATACAAACATAAAAGCTAACGTGAGACAAACGAAAATGACTACCGATTTACTTCTTTGAATCGGAAAATTCATACACTCACCCCCTAACCTAAATTATACCATTTTTCCTATTTTAGTTCGTAAAAAAAGGCCATTTCGGAATGACCTTTTACACAATGTACCTATAAAATTTCTTATCTACCTCTAACACTGGAAAATTTTTCGGCAACTCGTCTATACTCACACTTTGAAAACCATTCTTTTCATAAAAGCGATGCGCTGCTAAAAATTTCAGTGTCGTTCCTAAGTAAATATCTTTCAGCTTTTTATTCTCAGCCCACGAAATTGCTGTTTGGAGCAACTTATATGATGCGCCCCACTCTTTTCCGCGAAATTCTTTTTTTACGAACATTTTTCTTAACGCTACTTGATCGTTCCCAATATCTAATAAAGCTACTGTTCCAACTACTTTATCATTATAAGTTGCTACCCAAAAGTTCCCATGATTCCTTTGATAAAATGTTCCTATTTCAAGCAAGTCTGGCTGCTCTTCTTTCGTAATGGAGACATTGTACTCTTTTTGCTGAATATGAACGATAAGATCTACTACTTCATCTTGAAACGTACTTTCATACGGAATAATGCGTATCTTCTCGTTCATCGAATCTCCTTCCATTCTGAAGCTAGCAAACTATATACAGCGATATCGTGAAAATGATCGTATAGCCATTCATCATCTCTTAAAATACCATCTAACGTAAAACTTAAACGCTCTGGAATAGCACGGCTTTTCACATTTTCAACACCGCATCTAATTTCCATTTTATTTAATTTTAAATTCTCAAATGCATAGTGAAGTACAGCCTTTACGCTACGCGTCATAATGCCTTTACCGCCAGCATCTTCTGCAAGATAATATCCAAGACTTGCCGCTTTCTTCCCCCAACTTACCGGGTGAATGCCTACCATCCCAACGAGCCTTCCTTTATAACGTATACCACTTTCAAAACCGTCGCCCTCTGCAAACTTCTTTAACCACATCGGACAAATCTCATCATACGCATCAGCAGATTTTACCCCATCTACCCAAGGAAGCCATCTTCGTAAATGATTACGGTTTTGGTCTATTAATTGATATAGTTCCTCTTTATGATGCTTCTCTAATAACTGTAATTCGATTTCATCGTCTACTCGAAGTGTGAACATGTTTTTTAGCTCCCTTTTAGTTTTCTTATTATTCTAACACTTCTAGATACAAATTGTTAAATATTCACACTTTATTTTGAATTTTGTATGTGAATCACCACTATATATGATTGGATATATACTTTTTTAGTTCACTATATATATTCTTATTAAAACAACTATACAAAAAAATGAACAATACCAACATATCAACGCTTTTTAAAATATATCGAACACAACAAAAAAGACGCACAGCCACAGCTATGCGTCTTTTCTATTACTTCTCTGCAACTTGAACTTCTTTTACGTAAGCTGCTTCGAATTTTTGGATGTCTCCTGCGCCCATGAAGATTAGAACGCCGTTTTTATGTTTCTTTAATACATCCGTTGTTGTATCTGTAATTAGTTCTGCACCGTCAATACGCTTTTGCAGATCTTCGATTGTTAATTCACCTTTGTTTTCACGTGCTGATCCGAAAATATCACATAAGTATACTTGGTCAGCTTTGCTTAAGCTTTCAGCGAACTCATCTAAGAACTTTTCTGTACGTGAGAATGTGTGTGGCTGGAATACAGCGACAATCTCACGCTCTGGATGTTTTTGACGAGCTGCTTCAATCGTTGCATTAATTTCTGTCGGATGGTGTGCGTAGTCATCGATAATAACTTGCTCTCCCATCGGCTTTTCATTAAAGCGACGTTTTACGCCTTCAAAAGTTGTTAGCTGATGCTTAACTGCTTCTACATCAACGTTTTCATAATGGCAAAGCGCGATTACTGCTAATGCATTTAATACGCTGTGGTTGCCGTATCCTGTAATTTTGAACGTGTCATAGTACGTATTACGAACGAATACATCGAAAATAGTACCATCTGTTCTCTTTTGAATGTTACGTGCTTGGAAATCATTATCTTCTCCAAATCCATAGAAAATAACAGGTACTTTCGCTTGAATTTTTTGAAGTTCTTCATCATCTCCACATGCAATAATGCCTTTTTTCACTTGCAATGCCATCTCTTGGAATGCACTGAATACATCATTGATATCTGTGAAATAATCTGGATGATCAAAATCAATGTTTGTCATAATCGCATAGTCTGGATTGTAAGACAAGAAATGACGACGATACTCACAAGCTTCAAATACAAAATACTTACTATTTTCTACCCCATGCCCTGTTCCATCTCCAATAAGGTAAGATGTAGGGTGTGCACCTTGCATTACATGGGCTAACAAACCAGTTGTTGATGTTTTTCCATGCGCACCAGTTACAGCAACACTTGTGTATTGGTTCATAAGGTCACCTAAGAAATGATGGTAACGATGTACTGGGATGTTTAATTCTTTTGCTGCTACAATTTCTTCATGCGTATCAGGAAATGCATTTCCTGCAATAATCACTTGTCCTTCTTTTACATTATTTTTATCAAAAGGAAGGATCGAGATATTGCGCTTTTCCAACGCTGTTTGTGTAAAGAAACGCTTTTCATAATCAGACCCTTGAACAGTATGCTTCATGTCATGAAGAATTTGCGCTAATGAACTCATTCCTGTTCCTTTAATTCCTACAAAATGGTAAACTGTCATCTTAAAGAACCTCCAACATTTCGAACTAATACAACGGCCTATCTATAAGACAGTATATGAATCTTTTCTTATTTTGGTAATCATCATACATTTTTGATGTAGTGAAGTTATTCTTCCCTCCACTTATCAGGATAAACTCGTACGTACTTCTTTTTTATGTCCATAACAAATCCATTATAGCAAAAAAGAAGCCGCTATACTATGATAACAGAAAAACTGATAGGGTCAATCACCTATCAGTTTTTCTCTCTTTTACATATCTTCTCTTTTTTCTAATTGAACACGCTCTAGACGTGGGTTTGGACGATATTTACGCCCAGCTTTCGCTTCTGGTTTTCCATTTAATTCTACGTTATCACCAGTAAAGCCAATATTCATTTTTAATAAGCTACTTCCTACTCCGTATATATCAACAGGTACGTTTTGAGCTTCAAATTCACGAATACGCTTCTCATCAAATCCACCAGTTACAACGATGTCTACATGCTGGAATCCTTCTTCATCAAGAGCTTTACGAAGTGCGAATACAAGCGATGGGTTTACACCACGTGGATCAAATGTTCCAAGTACTTCTGGGTGGCGAATGAAGTATTGATCAATCATCGTGCGCGACGTATCTACACGTACACCTTTTAATGTTGATCCAAATTCACGCGCTACGCGAAGTGCATCTGTAATGACATCATTGTTGTAATCAATTAATACAACTAATTCATCTTCTGGGAATTTCTTATGATATGCTTTTGCCGCTTCTACAACATCACCATTAAACATTTGAATTAATGCGTGAGGCATTGTCCCCATACCACTTCTGCCCCACCATTCATTCATCGCATGCGTCGCTTGTGCGCTCATACCGCCGATGTATGCTGCATAGCCGTCACCAGCTTGTTGTGTATAATGATCGTCACGGTCTCCCATGAAAATAACTGGTTTTTCTTTATCTACGCTACGCGCAGCTTGGACAACGTTATATACGTTTGTCGCAACCGATGTACGACGAGCTAGAATCCCATCAATGACACCTTCTAAAAATCCGAAATTTTCATAAGGACCATGAATTGTTAACACTGTTTCAAACGGACTAATTTTATCGCCATCTTTTAAAGAGTTAATTTCAAGTTCCTCAGGATTTTTAGCGAATGTTTGTAGCAACGCAATTACTTCATCTGTTCCGCAAAGAACTGCATTTTCCTTTTGGAAAAATTGCATCGTTACAACACTTTTCGGGCGAAATTCTTCAATGATTTCTCTAGTCTTTAAAAAGTAAACGGCAGAGAACCAACCTTCTCCAACGCGTTCGTCAAATTTAAATGTTCTATTTGTTAGTCTATTTATTTCACCTTTTAATTTTAATTCAATTTCTTTCATGTCGCTTTACTCCCTACTTTACTATCCAACATTTTCTCTTAGTATACAGCAAAACCGTTTACTATACATTTGTTTCCTGCATAGCAGCGAATTCATCCTCAGAAATAAGGACATCTCTTGGCTTCGTTCCTCTTGCTTCAGAAATAATTCCTTGCGATTGCATCTCTTCAATGAGACGTGCCGCGCGATTATAACCGATGCGGAATTTTCGCTGTACAGAAGATGTGGACGCTCCCCCTTGTTCTACAACAAATTGACATGCTTCGAAGAACAATTCGTCTTCCGACTCAGCCTGTTCTGTTTTCGCTAATAAATCCTCTTGCTTAAATAAGTAATTCGGCTTCATTTGCTTTTTCACATGATCAACTGTCTTTTCAATCTCATCATCCGATACATATACACCTTGTACACGAACAGGCTTAGATGTACCGTTCCCTAAGAATAACATATCACCACGGCCAAGTAATTTCTCCGCGCCACCAATATCGATAATCGTACGCGAATCAACTTGAGATGATACAGTAAACGCAATACGCGTTGGAATGTTTGACTTAATTAAACCTGTAATAACATCTACAGATGGACGCTGCGTCGCTACTAATAAATGAATACCACAAGCACGTGCTTTTTGCGCAATACGACAAATCGCTTCCTCAACATCACCAGGTGCTACCATCATTAAGTCGGCTAACTCGTCAATGACAATAACGATATAAGGTAATGTTTCTCCCGGAATTTCTCGCTCACTTACAATCGTGTTGTAGCGAGTTAAATCACGAGCACCTGCATGCGCAAACAATTCATAACGGCGCTCCATTTCTTCAACTGCCCACTTTAATGCAGCTGTCGCAGCTTTTACATCCGTAATAACAGGTGCGACAAGATGAGGAACAGAATTGTATGGTGCCAGCTCAACCATCTTCGGATCAATTAACATTAACTTCACTTCATGTGGTTTCGCTTTATATAAAATGCTCGTTAAAATTGCGTTAATACACACACTTTTACCAGAACCGGTTGCACCCGCAATAAGTCCGTGTGGCATTTTTCGAATATCCGTTACAATTGGATCTCCTGAAATATCAAGCCCTAGCGCAACCGTAAGCGGTGATTCGCTCTTTGTAAACACAGGACTTCTTAAAATTTCACGAAGAAATACTGGCTTACTTTCTTTATTTGGAACTTCGATTCCAATCGCACTCTTCCCTGGAATCGGTGCTTCAATACGAATATCTTTCGCTGCTAAGCTTAACTTAATATCATCACTTAAATTTGTAATTTTATTTACTTTCACACCTGGGTCTGGCTGTACTTCAAAACGAGTTACTGCTGGACCTTGCGATACATTAATAACATGTGCGCCAACATGGAAATTATTAAACGTTGTATCTAATAATTCTTTCTGTTCATCCAACCATTCTGTATTATCTAACGCTGCTTGCTGCGGAATCGATAGCAATGTTAATGGCGGAATTGCATATGTCGGTGGTGTTTGCAATACATTTCGCATATCGTTCTCTCTTTGATTTACAACATATGCTTTCTCTTGTACTTCCGTACTTGAAATTGGCTTTTGTACTTGCTCTACCACTACTTGCTGCACTGGGCGTTCTTCCACTTGTGGTTCTACTGCCACTTGCTGCACTGGGCGTTCTTCCACTTGTGGTTTTACTGCCACTTGCTGCACTGGGCGTTCTTCCACTTGTGGTTCTACTGCCACTTGTTGCACTGGTTTTTCTTCCACTTGTGGTTCCACTGCCGCTTGTTGCACTGGTTTTTCTTCCACTCGTGATTCTACCACCACTTGTTGCTCTGGTTTTTCTTCCACTCGTGATTCTACCACCACTTGTTGCATTGGCTTTTCTTCCACTTGTGGTTCCACTTCCGCTTGTTGCACTGGTTTTTCTTCCATTTGCGGTTTCACTACTTCTTGTTGCACTGATGTTTCTTCTACTTGTTGCACAGGCTTATTCTCTACTCGTTCACTCTTAGAAGATTGCATTGCATTCGCTCTAGCCGCATGTCTTTCCATTAATCGCGTTCTGTCTTGTTTCAACATAACAACATTAAATGGTACGTGACGCTTTTTCTCACGTTTTGGTTCTTCTTTTTTTACAACTGGTTGCTCTTCTGCGACCGGTGTTTCTTCTACAACTTGTTGTTCTTCTGCAATCGGCGCTTCTTCTTTAACTTGTTGTTCTTCTGCAATCACTGCTTCTTCTTCAACTTGTTGTTCTTCTACAATCGCTGCTTCCTCTACAACTCGTTGTTCTTCTGCAATCACTGCTTCTTCTTCAACTTGCTGTTCTTCTGCAATCGCTGCTTCCTCTACAACTTGTTGTTCTTCTGCGACCGGTGCTTCTTCTTCAACTTGTTGTTCTTCTACAATCGCTGCTTCCTCTACAACTCGTTGTTCTTCTGCAATCACTGCTTCTTCTTCAACTTGCTGTTCTTCTGCAATCGCTGCTTCCTCTACAACTTGTTGTTCTTCTGCAATCACTGCTTCTTCTTCAACTTGCTGTTCTTCTGCAATCGCTGCTTCCTCTACAACTTGTTGTTCTTCTGCAATCACTGCTTCTTCTTCAACTTGTCGCTCTTCCGCAATCGGCGCTTCCTCTACAACTTGTTGTTCTTCTGCAATTAAAACATCCGCAAAGCTTTGAACATCTTTCTTCGTTTGTTCATCAGCCTCAGCAACATGTATGAATTCATTCTTTTGTTCTATTGCTTCATTTAACACCATTTCTTGCTGCGTTTCCTCAAGTGCTACAGGTTCCGCTTCTTCTGGCGCTTCTGTTTCTGCAATTACTTCCACTTCTTCTCGCTCTTCTGTTTCTGCAATTACTTCCACTTCTTCTCGCTCTTCTGCTTCTTCTGGTATTTCCACAATGATTGTTTCTTCCAGTTTTTCTTCTGCTTTGACAATCACTGATTCTTCTGGAGATTGCTCTTCTACTTCAATAGTAGGTTGTTCTATTTCTGTATTACGTTTAGTTTCTTCTGATAATATTGTATCCTCGTGCTCTACTTTAGAATCTACTAATTCCTCTTGTAGAATGTTTCGGGCCACTACATCTTTTTCTTGCTTAGCATCTTCCATACGCTCAGCAACTGTTTCATGAAGTAATTCAGCCGCTGGAACTTCCTGCGGTGCACTAATTTCTTGAACCACTTCTTTTTCTTCTACTATAGGCTCTTGGCGTTCAATTTCATAACCGTTTTTCTCTAGCCATTGATCGACAACTGACTTTTCTTCCTTTTTACTTTGTTGATCTCGCTGATCAACTCCTGCATGACTGGAAGAATTCGTTGCTTGTCCTTGTGAGAAATCAGATAATGTATACCCTTTTTTCTCTAACCATGCATCAACGACTGGTTTGCCCTCTACAGATATTTCAAGGTCTTCTCTTTCCTTTTCTTCCTCCTGCTTTTCTTCCTTTTTCTCTACTGAAGGACGATTATATCCGTAAATTGGCGAAATCATTTCTGTCGGACGAAATGGTCTACGGTTACTTTCTTGCGTAGGTGCAGATGCTTTCTTTACGACAGGCTCTCGCTCCGGTTCATATTGCATTTCCGGCTTTTCATATGTAGAAACTACCTTCTCCACATACTGTCGTCTACTTCTTTCCACTTTGATTCCTCTTTGAATAGGCTGCTCTTCATATGTTACAGCTTGAACAGGTTGTTCTTCAAAATGCCCTGCTTCTATAACATCTTCTTCATCGAACCCATTATCTGGTACTAATGGAAAACGGCATTTCCCTGCATTCCTACTTGCCATTTGTGCTTCTCTTGCTTCAGTGTAGTGGTTTACACGAGGAATTTTCGGCTGACTTTCAACTTGCTTTTGTACTTCTTTATTCATCGCTGTTTGTTCTTCCTCTTTGTTAAACAGCTTTTTCATCCAATCTAACATGCTTACCACTCTTTCTACTAAATAGTAACATCCTTTATTGTATCAGCATTCGGCAAAAAGTGCAGGTAAAATTAAGCATGTCATATTTATCCATAATATTCTAATTTACGAGTGTTTTCATATGGAAAAACGCAGTCTTACATGTAAGACTGCGCTTAAGCTTTACTCTTCCGATATTCATCTACACTATCCGTTACACTTTGCAATAAAGAATTTACATACTGCGGGTTAGATAATTTTTTATCTTCTTCATGGTTTGACATAAATCCAAGTTCTAATAGTACGCCAGGTACTTTGGACCAATTAAACCCAGAAAGGTCATCCCTAAATTTAATTCCATTTACCTTCACTTGCTGATTCTCTCTCATTTTATTTACGATCGTTTGAGAGATTTGAAGGCTTTCCGCATAAATCTCTTTCGTATACGGACTTCCTTCTGCCGGTGTCAATACAGCAAATCCACTTTGATTCGGATTTTCAGAACCATCTGCATGAAGACGTAAAAATAAATTCGCCTTATGATCATTCGCCAATGTCGCACGTTCTTTATTACTTATATCAACATCTTGTGACGTTCTTGTCATTAATACTTGCATTCCCTTTGCTTCTAACTTTTCTTTTAATACGAAAGCCATTTCCAGCACAAGAACAGCCTCTCTTTTTTTCGTCACAACACCAGTTGTACCATCTGTCACTTTATATTTTTGCGTCGTCGCTCCTGGTCCAATCGGCTCTAAATTTAAATTCGCTTTTTGTTGATGACCCGGATCAATAACAACTAGAAACTTTCCTTGTTTTTCATTACTCGCTACTTTTGGTACATTATTTTGCAGTGGTTGCTCAGTTGGCTGCATTGGCGTAGCTTCCTCTTTCTTTTCCTCGGCCGGCACTTCCTCCTGCTTATGCTCCACTTGCTCATTCGTTTGAACTGCTTGTGGTTCTTCTTTCTTTTCTTGTTCTGCTTGCTGCTTTTCTACCGGTGCGTCTTCCTTTTTATTTTCGCTTGTTTCTTTTATAGAAGATGTTGTTTCTTTTTTCGGCTGCTCTTGTGAACAACCGGCCATATATATTCCAATGAATGCAATCATGCTCATTATTTTTATATACTTCATGCTTTTCTCCCATCACTTTGCACCGGTCTCAAAATTTTTTATAATTGTTTTATAATCTCATCCATATTTCCGATATGAACGGGTTGCCACGTTTCTGTACCACGCTCTGCCGTATAAACTACATACGCATTATCAGTCACATTTACGAAAACTGGATCTCCCATATCTGTTTCATATCCGATAACAATCCATTCTTCTTTCCATTTTCCATGTTCTTCACTTATTAATGAATTTTTATGTTTATCATATCGATAACCGATTTGTCCTTTTTCTAATTCATTTTCACTAAACAAATATATTTCATAGGAACCTAACTCGATATCTTGTTGTTTTGAAGTTTCAATTCGTTTCAGAAGTTCTGCGATTTTTAGTTGTTGTTTCATACGTCTATCCCCTTCTATTTTTCTAAATTTTAACTATTTTGTTTATAAAACACAATATAGATTTTAAGAAAAAAGGTGACATCCTTATGAATATGAACGATTTTCTACATATATCTATTACAACTCACAATATATCAACGATTCAATAGAAAAGAGAGGCTGTCCAAAAGGACAACCTCTCTTTTCTTACATCAATTAAAATTTAAACTCTTGTCCAACTTCAAAGCTATCTTCTAATACAAGAATGCCTTTTTCTTGTGGAGCGTCTGGAAGCTCTAATTCACGCGCTGAGCAAATCATTCCAGAAGAAGGAACTCCGCGAAGTTCAGCTGGTTTAATTAGCATACCGCTTGGCATTACAGCGCCGATTTTTGCAACGACAACTTTTTGTCCTGCATCAACGTTCGGTGCGCCACATACGATTTGTAATGTTTCTGTACCGATTTCTACTTTACAGATGTTTAACTTATCAGCATTTGGATGCTTCTCTTTTTCAGCTACATAGCCTACAACAAATTTCGGAGAAAGATCTGCTTCTACTGTCTCTTCAAAGCCGTTCTTCGCTAAAATTTCGTTAATTTTTTCTACTAGTTCTTTCGTTAATGTTAGGTTACCTGTTTCTTTTACTTCTAAGTAAGAAGATGCATTAAAGATGTTGAATCCTGCTGTCTCGTTGCTTTCACGATCGTATACGCGTGCAACATCTCCTTTGCGATCAAAAGTACGGTTCTCTAAAGTAATATCTTGTAAGGCAACAATTAGAGTGTCACCAATTCCTTCAAGGTTGTAAAAAACGTTCACTTCGTTCATCCTTTCTCTTTTCCATCTGTCTTCTTCCGATTTTTCGCTAAAATAAAGATTGGTTCAAAGTCCCCATCTTCATATACGAATGAAAGTGATGTAATCGGAACATGCCCTTCGGCAAAAAATTTCATTGTCATTTGTGCAATAATATCATAACCGATTTCGTTGACGATATCAGCAATAATTAATACATCTTGGTGAGGAACAGCAACAACCATGTCACCAGAAATCTTTTCACGCATCGATTGTAGTAATGATTCGTTTAAAATACGCGTCGCATCATACCCATCATTTGTGTTTAAAAAGTAGAATGTATTACCTGCTACAGTGTCTTGTTTAAATTCATAACCTAATGAGCGAGCGTTGAATAATGCCATTTCACTCACTTGTTGCTCTGTAAGTCCTAATTTTTGTAATAAACGCTCATCAATTAAACGATATGTTTTATTCGAATCTAGCGCATAGTAAATACGTGTTTCCGCCGTATGATCCGTCATAATGAACGGATTTCCTTCTTCTGCTTGTTTCGGGAAAGAAGTAGAGCGAATAACAGGTAAAATTTTCGCCGCGCTATTTTCTTCTTTATGCATCGCAATTAACGCTTCTTGTACGTAATAGGCAACCTCTTCAACCGCCTTTTCTTTATTCACTTCCCATTTTGCTACAACTCCTGGAAGCGATACGTTAATACCTTTTTTCGAGTCTTTCTGTTCTATACGTAGAACTTCTTTCTCGCTATCATACTGAAAGTCCCATTCCGGGCGAGATAATTTCTTCATTAACTCGTCTTTCATCTTTTTACTTGTCATCTTCATCTCTTTTTCCTCCCTTCCAAAAAAATAACCTCCCCCGCGAAGGTAGAGGTTGTTTTACAATTCAATTGGCAAATTGCCTTATTTTAAACCTTCAATGAACTCTTCGATTTGTTCTTGTGTTTTACGATCTTTGTTTACATAGCGACCTGTTTCTTCACCTTTATTGTACGCTACAAAGCTCGGAATGCCAAATACGTCTAATTTCACGCATAGATCAATAAACTCATCACGATCTACATAGTAAAATGAGAAATCACTATATTTCTCTTCTACTTCTGGCATAAATGGGTCTACAAAACGGCAGTCTGGGCACCATTCCGCTGAGAACATAAAGACTACATTCTCTTCATTTTTTAATTGTTGGAATTGCTCCATGCTTTCTAATGATTTCATCTATATTTCCTCCTCTAACGAGTGCATTTTTTCATGTTATAATCTTTCTTTTATACTACCATACATCGCGCATGGTGCAAGGTTTATGCTTGCTTTTCGTCATACTTATATTGCCCAACAAGTAACTTAACAACGTGTACAAATAATTCCGTACGGTCGACATAATCATCCGTAAAAATACCGATCGCACCTTCGTGACTACGAATATCTTTTCTCTGTACAAACTCTTCCATCACTTCACTTAACTCTTTGCCATCTTCAAGAGGTGCTAAAAAGTCATCTGGTAACTTAATACGCGCCCCGCCTGCAACGAATGTTTTCCCGTCACTTGTTGCTAACGCGCCCCAGTTACACATAAATAAACCGTGCTCTGTTTTCATTACGCCGCCTTCTAACCCAATACCGATTTGAGCTTTTCCTTCTTGCAACGCTCGCTTCGCTCTATTAACCGCTCCTTGCATCGTCTCTTCATCCGAAAACGGCTGGTTTGCTACTCCTGAAGGAACAGAAAGAGATGTAATTTCAGCATCTTTCCAAACCTTCTCCACAGCTCCAACCTTCGTTTTATTCTTCGATCCAACTACTACTTTCATTTCGTTCACCTCTAAAAAAATTCATCATCTTACTTTAATCAAGTTATTCTTTATACATGGGAGCACCGCCACCACACACCGCTAGGTCATCTCTTCTAACTAAAAGAGAAGACGGATTCCCTCACCATTGCTGTATTCGAACTTAAAATGCAGCCTTCCTCTCACTTCCTACCCCGGGTTTTAATACCTCACGCGAGAATCAATTAGGCACTAACCGCTTCCACACATGGATGGGTCATCTATTCAACCTAAAAAAGAAGGGTTTTTCACCCTTCCTCCTTACGCGTTATTCTTAATTGTTTCTAACGTCGTTTTATCCGTTGCTCTTACAAGCTTCGTAATGAGTTCTTTCGCTGCCGCATAGTCATCAACATGTAAAATAGAAGCATGTGTATGAATGTAGCGTGCGCAAACACCAATTACTGCTGATGGGATACCTGAGTTACTTGTATGTACACGGCCCGCATCTGTACCACCTTGTGAAATAAAGTATTGGTACGGAATGTTGTGTGTTTCTGCTGTATCTAAAATGAATTCGCGCATTCCTCTATGTGTTACCATCGTGCGGTCATAAATACGAAGAAGAGCACCTTTTCCTAATTGACCGAACTGCGTTTTGTCACCAGATGCATCATTCGCTGGACTTGCATCAAGCGCATAGAAAATGTCTGGTTGAATCATATTCGCAGCAGTTTGTGCACCGCGCAGACCTACTTCTTCTTGTACAGTCGCACCAGAGTATAATGTGTTTGGTAATGTTTCGTCTTTTAATTCTTTTAGTAATTCGATTGCAAGGCCACATCCGTAACGGTTGTCCCAAGCTTTCGCCATAATTTTCTTTTCGTTTGCCATCGGCGTAAACGGACAGATTGGCACGATTTGTTGTCCTGGTTTTACACCAATTTCAATCGCATCTTCATAGCTATCTGCACCTATATCAATTAACATATTTTTTATATCCATCGGTTTTGCACGTTGCGCGTCACTTAATAAGTGAGGAGGAATAGAACCAACAACCCCAACAACAGGACCATTCTTCGTCATAACTTGTACACGTTGCGCTAACAGTACTTGGCTCCACCAGCCGCCTAACGTTTGAAAACGAAGCATCCCGTTTTTCGTAATTTGCGTAACCATGAAACCTACTTCATCCATATGACCTGCTACGAGAACACGTGGGCCAGTTTCGTCCCCTTTTTTCAGACCAAATACGCTACCTAAACCGTCTTGTACAATTTCATCCGCATATTTGCTTAATTCTTGCTTCATAAAACGGCGTACATCATGCTCAAAACCTGATGCACCTTGTAATTCTGTTAACGTACGAAATAATTGTAATGTCTCTTTATTCACGAAGTCCCCTTCTTTCAAACCTTAGTAGAATACCTCTTTTATTGTAACGAAATTTTCGAAATGTTTCTAGTTTCTTCTTTTTTAGCTGTATTTGCTTTATAATTATTATCGGTACACTATTTTTATTTTATAGAATTGAGGTGAAGATATGAGCTGGAAAGGTTTAGTAGCAGGTCTTGGCGTTGGTTTCGCAGCTGGTTATTTCGTTGCAAACAAAGTACAAGAACAATCCCATATTTCTTCAGAAAAAGCATTGAAAATGGTGAAACAAGCATTAAGTCATAAAGGTGAAATTACTGGCTCTTGGGTACATATGGTTCCAGAGACATTTGAAAAATATGATGTCGCATACGAAGTTTATCGCGGCGGTCTTACAACGATGTTAAATGATATACAAGAACGATTTGAATTTTTAGTTGATGCTAAAACAGGTACTGTTTTAGAGGTTATAGCAGCATAAAAAGGAGGGTTCCCATTAGGTGAACCTCTTATTTTTTTATTGTGGATAGGAATTGAAATTATATCGGCGATTTTCTAAATTTATCGGCGCAACTCAGTTTATATCAGCGATTTTTCAAATATATCGACTTACTGACAAAAATGACACTAAAAAGGAGACTGCTCCAACAGATTGCTGGAACACCCTCCCATTTTTATGCTTCTATACTCGTTTTCCGCTCTATTTTTTTTACAATATGCCCTTCCTCATTCCACTTTACTGCACGGTAATATGCGTCATGATAAAAAGTAAACCATGCTCCTTTTTTAGCGCCGTACTCCATCCACTTTTGCTTATTTTCAATCGATGTCATTGGATAATCATCGTATGCCATTACCCATAGTACATTTTGATGTGCGTGCGTCGGCAATAGGTCTGCTAAATGAAGCATCGTTTCCCCTTGGCTTTCTAAAGCAATAACTGCATGTCCATCACTATGACCACCTGTATGCGCCATTTTTATTTCATCTGTAATTTCTATTTCTTGCTGGAATGTAACAACTTGATCTACAATCGGCTCCCAATTTTCCTTCCAATATGTATTACGTGATCTAATATTTGGGTTCCTCATTTCATTCCACTCTGTTTCACTTACGTAAACTTTCGCGTTCGGAAACGCTGGTACAAGGTGATCACCTTCCCATTTTGTTAAACCAGATGCATGATCAAAATGAAGGTGCGTCATTAAAACATAGTGAATATCTTCTGGCTTTAATCCTAGTTTTTCTAATGATTCATAAACCGATGATTCTTCTGTTACACCTTGATTCCGCTTCATCTTCTCATTCAATTTACCGTTTCCTATTCCAGAATCAATGAGCATATTTCCGTCTTTCGTTTGCAAAAGTAACGGATCTGTTCGTAAATAAATATGATTTGTATCATTATGTTTATACTTACGTGACCAAAGTACTTTCGGCACGACACCAAACATCGCTCCTCCGTCTAAATGTGTATTCCCGCCTTTTAGCCACGTCACTTTTATATCTCCAATTTGTAACTGTTCCATTTTTCATCCCCCTTTCCTTTTAATATTAACATAAAATTCTGATTATTTTAGATACAAAAAACCTATGCATTACTGCATAGGCTCTGTACGATATTTCGCTTCCACTCGGTAAATACGATGACCCTTACTAGAGAACTTCTCTTCGTATTCAGTCATAATGTTTCCTTCATAATCACTATTATGAAGATCTAGGCTAAGGTAAGTTAATAACATACCATACTCAGCCATACTCATAAGAGAGTATTCAAATAAACCTTGGTTATCTGTTTTGAAATGAATTTCTCCGCCCTCTACTAACACTTCTTCATAATTGCGTAAAAACGTTTTATACGTTAAACGACGCTTCGTATGACGTTTCTTTGGCCATGGATCTGAGAAGTTTAAATAAACGCGATCAATCTCACCTTTTGCGAAGAAAACTGTTAAATCTTCAGCATCTTTATTAATTAACTTTAAGTTCGGTAATTCTTCTTCAATTAATTTATCAAGTGCATCTACAACAACACTTGTGAATTTTTCAATTCCAATATAATTAATATGAGGATTTGCTTTTGCCATATCATACATAAAGCGGCCACGACCTGTACCTACTTCAATATGAATTGGTTGTTCATTTCCAAATACTTCTTTCCAGTTACCAGCGCGCTCCTCTGGGTTTCCGATTACGATATGTGAATACTCATTAATTCGATCCATTGCATATGGTTTATGTCTTAAACGCATAGATGTCTCCCTCTCTTTACATAGCTATTTTAAAGGAATAATTCCTTCTTTCTGTTTTTTAATCAATCTACCAAACAAAAAACCAAGTACGTACGAGCACTCGGTCCGTTTCTTTCAAGTATAAGATGTACCATTTTGATAAAAACTACATACAGCATTAAACATTCCATGACGAAACAGCTTTTTCTCTTACATTTCTAAAAAGAGAAAAACAATCGAAAGGATGATCCGTTCATGCCAATTAATCAACAACATCAATTAGAAGTGCTGAAAGATATTTTAGTCAATCACCAAAGTGATTGTTGCGGGACAGTTTCTGAATGCGAGCAATTGGAGCGTCTCATTCAATCGTTACTCGCAAACGATAATGTAAGTAGTGACGCTAAAGCAATGCTAAACGATGTATATTCTTATAGTCAATCGGGTAAATCTTCCTCTAATTTGGACAACCATATTTCCAATAATCAAGAACAGCTTACTCAGTGGATTGCTGGAATGGACAATTTTTCTTAAGTATTACTCTGAAGCAAGTAGTTGCTGTAAATATTGATGCCAATATTCAGCTTCTGCTTGCTGCTTTTTTGTTGTATGCCATTGAATAGACAAAATCGTTTGTGCTATTACATACCATCTCATACGCCTAAGCAGCGATTCATCCATTTCAATATCATAATAACCGAGCCACTCACTCCACTCGTGGCGCGGAATATACCAATATAATAACATACCAAGGTCTAGAGCTGGGTCAGCAATTACAGCTCCATCCCAATCAATTAAAAACAACTCATCTTCATCCGACAATAGCCAGTTGTTATGGTTTACATCACAATGGCATACAACGAATTCATTGTATTCAATATCTTTTAATGAACCCATTAAATATTGAAGACCTTGCTGAATCGTTTCATCATCCCTTATATCTCCTCTTAAAACGAGTTGCAATTGTTGTAATAACTCTTGTGCGTGAAGCGGCTGCTTCCCAAGTCTTTGAATCATCTGTACAAGCGCTTTAGAGGAGTGTATTTTCTTCAAAAGTTTCGCAACACGTTCTAGTTTCATATCCTCTGGCTCTAGCTTCTGTCCCGGAAGCCATTTTTGAGCAGAAATTACATCACCGTTCGTTACCCTTCTTGTCCAAAGTAATTTTGGAACAATTCCTTCTGCTGACAATACCGCTAAAAAGGGCGATGTATTCCGCTTTAAAAATAACTTTTGTTGTCCGTTTTGCGCAATATATGCATCGCCCGTTACTCCACCAGCCGGTACAAGACTCCACTCTTTTCCTAATAATTGTTCCAACCATTCCATATTCATTACCCGTTAACAAATCCTTATCTTTTATAGTTATGAAAAGAAAAACCGCAACATTTCTACACATGTTGTGGATTCATATATATTTTACTGTAAATGAAAAGAAATTTTGGCATAAGCCAAAAACTCTCTATTTTATTTTACAAAACCAGTCATAGAATGACAACTTATCAAAATCGTCACCTTTGTCAATTCTACATTTATTACATTCTCATCGTCAAGTAGCGATTTGTCACATTATCGTCAATATATACGTGCTAATTGGAGGGAGCCTAAGTTCCTTTCCTCTAAATGAAGAAATTGGCTCTATTTTTGCTTGCTTTTCGTTTACTAACACATGCCACGTTTCTTCTTTCGGAAGTTGCACCGTTTTAGCTTCTAAACCACTATTAAATAAAACGACAATCTCTTTCCACGGTCCAAGCGATTCTGCATGCTCTAGATAGTATGCAAGTACTTCTGGAGATGTTTGCAAAAAAGTCATGTGCTTTTTTATGAGGTCTGCATTTTGTAATCGAAATGCTCCGTGCTCTTTACGAATCGCAATTAAACCTTTTATATAGTTAACGGTCTCTATCTCTTTCTCTTTTTGATCCCAATCTAATTGATTAATTTCATCATTTGCATTATAACTATTTTCATTTCCTTGCTTCGTACGATAAAACTCTTGCCCAGCATGTAAGAAAGGTATACCTTGTGACAGAATTACCATTGCACTCGCTAGCAGGTGACGTCTTTTCAAAATCTCTTCTGACTCTTCATTACTGCCCATTAGTTTATCCCACATCGTCATATTGTCATGACATTCTACATAATTAATGCTTTGTACAGGCTCTAGAAACAAACCTGTTTCTTTCATACTCAAAAGGCTTCCTGCTGCTATATACTGCAAATGATTACAGTCTACATGCCCACCAAATGCAAAACCACGCTTATTTATATGAAAGGTACTCCCTTTTATTCCATCACGAAATTGATCATTAAATTGCGCAATATACGGCATTTTCTTTGCATTATTTAGCGTTGCTTTTTCCTCTAGAGGAAGTGGGGTTTGTAGATCCCATCCTTCTCCTAATAGCAATGCATCTCGTTTTATATTTCGCACTTCTTTTTCTATTATATTCATTGTATCAACATCTAAAATTCCCATTAAGTCGAATCGGAATCCATCAACATTGTATTCAGTAAGCCAATATAAAATAGACTCTACAATGAATTTCCTCATCATTTTCCGTTCAGATGCTATATCATTCCCGACTCCCGTCCCATTGGAAGGCATACCATTTTCACCATGACGAAAATAATATCCTGGGACAAGCTTTTCAAATGATGATAGCTCTCTTTCATACACATGATTATATACAACATCTATAATCACTCTAATGCCGTGCGCATGAAATGTTTCAATTAACTGTTTACACTCTATTATCCTGTTATACGGGTCAGAGGGATTTGTAGCATAATATCCCGTTGGTGCATTGTAATATAATGGATTGTACCCCCAATTATAGGCAGAGGAAGGATTCGCCTCATCTACACCACCGAAACAATATAAAGGCAATAATTCAACATGTGTAACACCTAAATCTTTTATATGAGACAAACCTGTCAATGTCCCATTTCGCCCTGTTGTTCCTTCTTCCATTAGACCTTTATACGTTCCTTTTTTACTTACTCCACTATTCGGATGAATAGTGGCATCACGAATATGCAGTTCATACAATATGGCATCTGTCATTGCTTGTAATGGTGGTAATTGCTCTCGCTTTGTTACAATTGTCTTTTCTAAATCGATAACAATGCCGTACTTCCCATTTACAGTTACTGACTTTGCGTAAGGATCCACCGCTTCATTCCATATTAAATTAATACAAACAAGAAATGTATACTTTTCTCCGGCTAAATCGCCCTGTATTGTATGAGTCCAAACTCCATTTTCTCCTCTATACATTTCATGATCGATATATTCTTTATCACTTTTATAAATTCTTACTTTTGCAAGTCTCGCAGTTGGAGCCCATACTTTAAATGTAGTTGCTTCCTTTTGGTGCACTGCCCCTAAATCAGTACCTTCGTAATAATACTTTTCATCAAAAATCGCTGTTCTTATAACAGCACCTATTTGTAAATCTGTTTCTTCATTCCGTTCATCTCGTACTGTATAATACTTCCCCACATCTAGCGGCTCTTCTATAAAGCACTCATACTTCGTTGCATCCGGAAGCGCAATTGTATGAGCAATCGGTAAATCTTTCACGTTACTTCCTTCTTGCAAACGAAATGTCCGGCTTGTTCCATACGCATGTGGGAGCAAAATTGTAATTTTATTCATTTCATCTAAATAGGCATCAAATGGACGTTTTACTTTCAACATAAAAAAATCACCATCATTCTTAAAGTTAAATGAAACGAGCTGCAAATGATAAGACTATTCTTATCCGCAAGACTCTATACAGTAACACATTGTTCTTTATAGTATATTCACCTGTATAAAAAACGTTTTCATACATTCTATTTTTGTAATTTTATTTCAGCAATCGCTTTATACTTCGGCGCTTCTTTCACGTGAGATTCGTATAAAGTAATCGTATCCGCTTGGAATGATATTTCAGGCACTTCCCTTATACTTTCTAAATTAAATTTTTCTTCTCCTACCCATTTACGAGCAACAGTAATATGCGGATGATACGGGCGCGTTTCTAAAGAAAATCCATTCCCTTCACAAATAGCGTGTACTTGCTTTTGTAATGGAAACAAATCTTGATTCTCACTTACCTTCGCCCAAAAAATACGTGGCCTATCTTCCATACCGAACGTTGAAAATCCTTGTAACTTGAACGATAGTTCCTTTGTTTCTGTAAGTGTTTGTAATCCATTCTGTATTCCTTCTAATTGTTCCTCTGTCGCACTCCCTAAAAATGAAAGGGTAATATGATAGTCTTCTTTATGTACCCATGAACGAAATGGTAATTCTCCCTGCATTTCATCTTTATAGTTAGACAGCACTTCTTTTATATGATTTGGTAAAGTGATTGCTACAAAATAATGCGGCTCCATGTACATCTTCTCCTTCTTTCTATTGTTGCTTTTCTTTCCTATCTCATTCAATGAAAAAGAATCGAACTTCCCTACAAGTCTAACCAAGTTCAGGTCGCGTTAATAAAGTGAAACTTTAATCAGTGGGGGTTTTCTTCATCCCCCACTGATTATCAGCCCTCACCAATCGGACTTTTATGGGCAGCCCGACCCCCACCTAAATTCTTTGCTTTCGCTGCATTTTGAGGTGGGGGTCTTACTGCCCATTAAAGCGGGATAAATGAACTTATATTGGCTTAACAACAAACGACACGTAACAGAAAACCGTCCCAAAATATGTATCGGGACGGCCTCCTATTATTTATATATCTATTACTTCGCTAATTCATGAATTGCTTGCGCGTAAATTGCTGTTGCTTTTAATAAGTCTTCAATTTCAATGTACTCGTCTTTTTGATGCGCAAGCTCTTCTTTTCCAGGGAACAATGGACCAAACGCAACGCCAGCTTTCAATGAACGTGCGTAAGTACCACCGCCGATTGCTAATAGCTCTGCTTTTTCTCCTGTTTGTTCTTCGTATACGCGCTGCAACGTACGAATTAATACGTGGTCTTTATCAACGTGATGCGGACGAGAGTTTGAATAATCCGCTACTTCAAATCCATGTGTACTAACGTATTCTTTTAACTTTGTAATCATTTCTTCAAAGTTAGTCGTAACTGGATAACGTACATTTAATCCTAAATTACCACCATTTTCTTTCGTATAAGAAAGGCGACCAACATTCACTGTTAATGGTCCGCTAATATCGTCTTTATAAGAAATACCAGCTTTCTCTCCTAAAATATCTCCTGTAAATGTTTCTGTTGCAAATGTTGCAAACGAAGCTCCTTTTCCGTTAAGAGCGACTTTCGTTAAGAAGTTTGCCAGCAATAAACCTGCATTCTCGCCCTTCTCCGGAGTAGATCCGTGAGCTGAAACCCCTTTAATTTGCAACGTCACCGTATTACCTTCTACAATTGCTTCACCTATTTTTTTAGCAGTTTGTAAATACTTTTCATATGCTACTGTAAGTGCATTTACATCTTCTCCTGTAATAATTGCTTCTGCAAAATCAGGAACCATATTTAAACGGCGACCTGACTCAAATGAAACAAGTTCATATGTACCTTTCTTCTCTTCACTACCACTTTGCACAACTTGTATATCAGAAATTCCTTTTTCTGCATTAATAATTGGAAAATCAGCGTCTGGCGCAAAACCGATTGTTGGCATTTCTTCGTTTTTAAAGTAGTGATCTACACATTTCCAATTGCTTTCCTCATCTGTTCCTAAAATCATACGAACGCGTTTTGAAAGAGGTAAACCTAATTCTTTCACAATTTTCATCGCATAATAAGCTGCCATCGTTGGGCCTTTATCGTCAATTGCACCGCGTGCAAAAATCTTTCCATCGCGAATATCCGCACTATATGCAGGAGTCGTCCAGCCATCGCCTTCTGGTACAACGTCAACGTGACAAAGAATACCTACTAATTCTTCTCCTTGTCCCATTTCAAGATGACCTGCGTATCCTTCTAAATTTTTAGAAGTAAAACCTTCAGTTTCTCCTTTATGTAACATGAAAGATAAAGCTTTTTCTACACCTTCACCGAATGGTGCGCCCTCTTTCGCCGATTCTTCTTCCCATACACTTTTAATTTGTAAAAATTGTTGTGTATCACGAATTAAATCATCTTTTCGTTTTGCAACCTCTTCTGTCCAATTAATTGCTGACATCACGCATCCATCCTTCACTATATTGTTTCTTTCATCATAACAAACCGAAATCTCTTATGCCATACACGAAAACTAAATACCAAACAATTGTAATATTTCAGATATTTCTTATTAGTTTTTCTTTTATTTTTCTAAAAAAATTTGCAGGAATTTGGCGTTTTACGTAGAATTTTATGTGTTAGTTGACTGACCATATATACAATGTCAACTACCAATATTTTTCTATATGAATATTTGTTAAATTTCTGTAAAATTTAAGTAGATTAAAGCATGAATTTTATCATGTAGAGTACAATGGTAGTAACGACCTTCTTTCCTGAATGGGGTCAAAAAAACTAGTAGAGGAGTGGTTTTCTCTTGAAACCTACAACTACTCGTATGCTAACACGCATTAAATCAATTTATATGTACATCAATGAAAACGGAACGGTAACGACGAAAGACCTTGTAGATGAGTTCGGGATCACACCGCGAACGATACAACGTGATCTAAATGTGTTGCAGTTTAATGAACTCGTGTATAGCCCTTGCCGCGGTAAGTGGACAACAACAGGAAAGAAAGTGAGAATGACCTCATAACGAACAATAATTGTATGTAAATAAATACATACCCCTTTCTAACTCATTAGAAAGGGGTCTTTTCTGCGCCTAAAAACAGCACTATTTCTCAGTATCTACTTGATATGTTTTTAACATTTCTACTTCTTCATCTGTTAGCTCTCGGTATTGTCCAAGTTCTAGCTCTTCATCTAATACTAACGGTCCCATCTCTGTTCTCTTTAGGTAGACTACTTTTTTCCCTACCGCTTCAAACATACGCTTCACTTGATGGAACTTTCCTTCTGTAATGACAAGCTCGATTTCAGAAATCTCATCGCTTTTTAATATTGTAAGTGCACCTGGCTTTGTTTCATAGCCATCATCTAAAATAACACCTTTAGCGAACTCTTTTACATCCTCTTCTGTTACTACTCCTGCAACGTGTGCATAATATTTTTTCGGCACATGCTTTTTCGGAGATAACAATTGGTGTGATAACTTCCCGTCATTTGTTATCAATAAAAAACCTTCTGTATCGATATCAAGTCGTCCAACTGGGAACGGATCAAAGATTGCATCTTCTAACTCTAATAAATCTATTACCGTTTCATGATTATCATCTTCTGTCGCTGAAATAACACCTTGTGGTTTATGCATCATTAAGTAAACAAACTCTTTATATTCCACAACTTCACCGTGAATCATGACTTCTTGTTCTTCGACATTTACATGAACCTTTGCATCTTTCACTGACGTTCCATCAATTTTCACAACGCCGTCTTTTAATAACTTCTTTACTTCTTTTCTACTTCCATATCCCATATTCGCTAATAATTTATCTAATCTCACGTTTTTCACCTTCTTTGTTTATCATAGAAAAGGGGACGTAATTACGCCCCTTTTGATTTCAACTTTATTTTGAATCTATTGCCAAGTTTACGCTGGATTTTCTCTAACGCTTCTCCGCCAAATACTCTTTCAAGTACTCCTGTGCGAATCGCTAACAATCCGTACACAAGACCACCAATACCTGCACAAATCGCAACTGTAATAAGAGCGCCCATTCGGCTATCAGGCGAAATCATGAAGGATAGAATCCATTGTGATAATTTCACAGTAACGACCATTACAAATGTTAATATTGCAATTTGGAATGTTCTCTTATATACAACACCAAATGAATAATGTACATGTTTTTTGATTTGTCTATTCGTATACCATACGGAAGCTAAGAAACCGACTGCTGTTGCTAAAATCGCTCCAACTGTACCGAAATAACGAATAAAGATTACGTTACATAAGAATTTCAAAATAACACCCATAATAAGCGCGACGATCGCATGTTTTTGTTGATTGATTCCTTGCAGAATTGCTGCTGTTACTGTAAATAAAGCGAATAACAACGCAACCGGTGCATACCACATTAATACTTGTCCACCTAGTGAATCTGAGTCGTAAAACGCAGTATAGATTGGATATGCAAGTGTAGAAATACCGATAACTGCTGGCAATGTTAAGAACATATTCGCCTGGAATGTTTGTGTAATTTGTAACTTTAAATAACGGTATTGTTTTTCAGTAAATGATTTTGTAATCGCTGGTACAAGCGTTAAACTAAACGCTGTTGCAAGTGATACAGGAATCATAATTAATTTATGCGTCCACATTGTGAAAATACCAAGTGCTCGCTCTGCGATATCACCTTGGCCAATCGCCTGCATAATTGAGTTAAATGTCAATGTATCAATTTGTTGATATAAAGGAATTGTTAACCCAATTACAACGTAAGGAATCGCATATGCAAATAATTCTTTAAACAATTGAACAGTACTCACTGTCGATTCTGGTACAGTTTGTTCAATTAAATATTGATCCAAATGTTTTTTACGTTTTAACCAGTACCAAATTAATACACCGAGTGCTCCAACTGCGGAAACGAATGCTGCAAATGTCGCTACTCCAACTGCTGTTGCAACTGTACCGCCAAGTACTTTAATAACGATAAAACTACCCGCTAATAAAAAGACGATGCGAATAATTTGTTCAATAATTTGCGAAACAGTAGTCGGTCCCATTGATTGGTGACCTTGGAAATAACCTCGAATTAAACTCGCTGCTGGTACAACAATAAGTGCAAAACTTACAAGACGAATGATCGTCGTAACTTCTTCTACATTACTGTGTATACTTTGTTTACCAAGCATTGCTTCTGCAAACAGTGGCGCCGACATGTATAGAACTAGGAACGAAAGAACTCCCGTTACTATCATCATAACCATTCCCGAGCGGAACATTCTCCGGCTCGTTTTATAATCGCCAAGCGCATTATATTTGGAAACAAATTTGGAAACAGCAAGCGGCACCCCTGCCGTTGCAATACTTAAAAAGATCGTATATGGAATATATCCATATGTATAGAGCGTTCCGCCTTCTGTCCCTACCAATGCATGAAACGGAAAGACGTAAATCATGCCTAAGAACTTTACTAAAAATGTCCCTAGCGTAACAATAAGCGTTCCGCGCAGAAATTTCGAATCGGACATACAAAAATCCTCCTACATCTACATAAAGTGAAACTTTAATCAGTGTGGTGTTCTTCCCCACTGATTATTAGCCCCCACCAATCGGGCCTTTACGGGCAGTTAATCTCCCGCCTACTTCTTTGTCCTAAGCAAACTTTAAGGTGGGAGTCTTACTGCCCAGCAAATAGCGGGGTAAAGTGAAACTATAATGAATTGAACTATTCGAACATTTGAGGACTATTAGACTTCCCCTAACTCTTAAGGTTTTAGTCTTATGACCCACAAATAAAGTGAAACTTTAATCAGTGGGGGTTTTCTTCATCCCCCACTGATTATTAGCCCTCACCAATCGGACTTTTAGGGGCAGTTGATCCCCCACCTAAATTCTTTGCTTTCGCTGAATTTTGAGGTGGGAGTCTTACTGCCCATTAAAGTGGAATAAAAGGATAGTGCTGAACTCTAACTTTTGTATTGTACCACAATTCTCCCTTTAAGCAGTACTTCACTCTATTTTTCTTTTAAGGGAAAACATGCTATTCTTTTAGGCAGGAAATGTAGAAAATGAGGTCGATATATTATGCATTATGATGTTATTGTCATCGGCGGCGGGCCTTCTGGGCTAATGGCTGCAATCGGTGCTGCAGAAGAAGGCGCAAACGTCTTACTTCTTGATAAAGGAAATAAACTAGGACGTAAACTTGCGATTTCGGGTGGCGGTCGCTGTAACGTAACGAACCGTCTACCACTTGATGAGATCGTTAAACATATACCAGGAAATGGCCGCTTCTTATACAGCGCTTTTTCTATTTTCAATAATGAAGATATTATTACATTCTTCGAAAATCTCGGTGTAAAACTGAAAGAAGAAGATCATGGACGCATGTTCCCTGTATCAAATAAAGCACAATCAGTAGTAGACGCACTTTTAACACGATTAAAAGACTTAGGTGTAAAAATCCGCACGAATACACCCGTTGAAACGATTGAATATGAGAACGGTCAAACGAAAGCAGTTGTACTACAAACTGGCGAAGTGTTAGAAACAAATCACGTCGTTATCGCTGTTGGCGGAAAATCTGTTCCTCAAACTGGATCTACTGGAGACGGATATGCTTGGGCTAAAAAAGCCGGGCATACAATTACAGAATTATTCCCAACAGAAGTACCAATCCTTTCAAACGAACCATTTATTCGTGATCGCTCCTTACAAGGCCTAGCTTTACGCGATGTAAACTTAAGCGTATTAAACCCGAAAGGAAAAGCGATCATTTCTCACAAAATGGACATGCTCTTCACTCATTTCGGCCTATCTGGTCCTGCTGCACTTCGCTGTAGTCAATTCGTCGTGAAAGCACTGAAAAAGTTTAAAACGAATACGATTCAAATGAGTATCGATGCATTGCCAGACGAAAATAGTGAACAACTATTCCAACGCATGCTGAAACAAATGAAAGAAGATCCGAAAAAAGGAATTAAAAACGTTTTAAAAGGTTATGTACCTGAGCGTTACTTCCTATTCTTATTAGAAAAAAATGAAATTGACGGTAGTGAACAAGCTGGACAAGTTTCTCACGAGAAGATTCGTGCACTTGTGAAAGACTTTAAAGAATTTACTGTGAATGTAAATGGTACGCAGTCAATTGAAAAAGCATTCGTTACTGGCGGCGGTGTATCCGTTAAAGAAATTAATCCGAAAGAAATGTCTTCTAAATTCACGAACGGCTTATATTTCTGCGGAGAAGTTCTTGATATTCACGGTTATACTGGTGGCTATAATATTACATCCGCTCTCGTTACTGGTAGAATTGCCGGAACAACAGCTGGAGAAAACGCGAAAATGCAATATTAAACTGAGAAACAGGGATTCCTGTTTCTTTTTTTTATAGGTACATAAAATTATATCGGCGATTCCACAACAAATATCCCCTCCCCTTAACTTCCTATTGCTTTTTTGTTGCTTTATATACCTTAGTACCTTTATATTTTATATTGTTGAATATTTGAAAAAGGGTAAGGGGAAAACATATGAGAAAAAAAGTCATGATGTCTTTAATGCTAATGACGTTTCTTTCTGCAGTAGAAGGAACGATTGTTAGTACAGCAATCCCTCGTATAACGAGTGATTTGTCAGGCGTCGAACTTGTTAGTTGGGTATATGCAATTTATATGCTTGCAACAGCTGTTTCGACTCCAATATACGGGAAGCTCGCTGATTTATTTGGTCGTAAAAAAGTTTTACTTATCGGAGCTACAATCTTTTTAGTCGGTTCTGCACTTTGCGGAGTCGTTACATCGATGGAACAATTAATTTTCTTCCGCGCTCTTCAAGGTATCGGTGCTGGTGCTGTTATGCCAATCACAATGACAATTATTGGAGACTTATATAGCGAAGCGAAAGACCGAGCGAAAGCACAAGGCTGGATGAGTGCCGTTTGGGGTGTATCCGGTGTTATCGGACCGTTAGTAGGTGGATTTTTAGTTGATTCCCTATCTTGGCGTTATATTTTCTTCTTAAACGTTCCATTCGGAATTATCGCTTGCTTAATGATTGCCATTTACTATAAAGAATCTATTAAGCCAGCTAAACACCATATCGATTATCTTGGTGCAACAGTCTTCTCATTAAGTACGATCGCTCTACTATACGCACTATTAACAGGTAGCAGTAAGCAAAACTGGGGAGACATAACAATTATTGGCCTATTAATCTTCGCTGTCGTTTCATTCATTATTTTCTTATTCATCGAGAAAAAATCTCCGGAACCATTAATTCCGCTAGCACTTTTCTCTAACCGTACATTATCTACAATAAACATACTAACGCTTATTGCTGGCGCAATGATCATTAGTATTACAATGTACCTTCCAATTTGGAGCCAAGGTGTATTAGGAAAAAATGCAACGGAAGCTGGACTTATTTTAATGCCAATTCCTGTTATGTGGACATTTGGTGCTATCTTCTCTGGTAACTTAGTAGGCAAATTAAAAACGAAACAAATCATTTTACTTGGAGCTAGCATTTTATCAGTCGCTACGTTCTTATTATTTACATTATCAACACATTCACCATCGTTCCTTATTTATGTAGCAGTCGGATTATTCGGTTTAGGAATGGGGCTTGTGACACCGATTTATATGGTAACAATTCAAGCAGCCGTACCAGCTCATACACGCGGAACAGCCGTTGGTTTAAACACATTTATTAATACATTCAGTCAAACGTTAGGTGCTGCAATCTTTGGAACAATCTTCAATACGATGATTCACGCACGTGGCATTAAAAACCTTGATCTTGTATCTGGCGGACACGGCGGGGCTACAGCAAGTGTAGCAACTGAATCACAATCCGCATTAGCAGCAAGTGTACACGTCATTTATATGAGCACTTTCGTATTAGCAGTATGTACATTAATTATCGCTTGGCTTTTATTAAAGCCAGCTACACAAACAAATGAGCAATAATAAAGAGGATGACCATTTCGGTCATCCTCTTTTTACTCTTCATTCTCCACAATATGTTTCAGCATGGACAATTTATTATCCCAAAAACGTTCATAATACGAGAGCCACTGTTGTAATTCCTCTAATGGCTCTGGATGCAAGCGATATATTTTCTCTCTACCGCTTTTTCTTCCACTTACTAAATTCGCTTCCGAAAGAATATGAAGGTGCTTTACAACCGCAGTACGACTCATCGGAAAATGATCCTTTATTTTGGAAATCGGTAACTCTTTATCACTTAATAACCGTATCACTTCTCGGCGGGTTGGATCAGCAATTGCTTGAAATACATCATATTTTGCTGCTGATGAGGACACTTAGCCTTCGACAACCTTTTTCAGTTTTTCATTTACAATCGCTACCCAGCCACCGCTCATTCTATCGCGAATAATAGAGCTCTTCGCATTCGCTTTCGGAAGAATTTCATCAGGATGTTTCCAGCCGCCGTGAATTAATGTAAATTCTGTTTTATTATCTCCTAGATCTTTCAAATTAAATGAAACGACCCAGCCATCTGTATCCCATGAGAAAGATAGATAGTTTGGCTCATCGATTTCTAACACTTTACATGGCGATGGTCCAAATGGTGATTGCACATGAAATTCATGTCCTACCTCTAATACAAAATCATTTGGCATAAACCATGAGGCAATCCCTTCCGCAGTCGATACTACATTCCATACTTTTTGAATAGACGCGTTAAAAACGATCGTTTGTTTAATATCAGTTAATGTATTTTGTTGTTCCATTTTCATTCTCCTTTATTCAAACCTAAATGTAACACCTTTTGGTTTCATTTAGATAATATAACACCTTTTAGTTTCATGTCAACGCTAATTCTTTTTTACTGTTGAGAAATTCTCAACATTTTTTCAACAGGACAAACACCCTCTGAGCATTCCCTCATAATATACTCACAAAGGCAACAAAAAATAAAAACTTCTCTCAACATGAAACTCCATCATTCATCTTGAAAGAAGAGCCTTGCGTATATCATGCGTATTTCGTCTCTCCTCCTTCCCTCAGAGACACTACGCGAGATATGAAAAATCAGAAGGAATATGCCCACCATTTGAGTAGGTAGTTATTTCTCTTCTCCTCAACATTTCCTTAGGAGCGAAATGACTACCGACTCACTTTTTTCAAACAAAAATAAAAAGGGGTTGAACGCTATGTTCTATTGCATTAACTGCTCTGACATTCACCACGAAAAACATCCGAATGATAAAGTATTCAAAAACGGTTTTTATATTGATCCATTTTTAGGTGATCGTTATCACCTTGGTATGTGTAAAGATGCCCAAAATCATGAGACTGGGGAGCCTCTTTTAAAGACAAAAAATTTAGGCACAACCCAATCTATTATGAATGTATTACCGACACATGTTGTCCCAACATAAAGCATAAAAAAGAGCTGGCTCCCCAGCTCTTTTTTATGCTTTATAAACGATCATTGCTGAAAAACAATAAATTTGGTTTTCATCATCGTTAATGGAAACACCAACTTGATACTTAATATCTACAAAATTACTATCATCAATCTTTTTCAAAAAAACATTTACAGCGTCTTCTAAGTCTTTTTCGTGACTTTCATCAAATACTTTCACACGAATCATGTTAACACCATCCTAGATCGCAGCCATCCGCTGCTTGATTATTGCCACGGTGCGTATCTATGATGCGATAAAATTTTCCGTCTTCATATATATATCCGTCTTCTAACACATATTGTTTACCTTCAGTATAGACATAAAACTTACCTATCATAAATTTACTCGTATATAATTCCAAACAATCTGGTCTAAATTTAGCTACAACTTTATTTGTAATATCAATTTTTATTGTGCGCCCCACCTTCTCTCCCTCCTTTACAAAGAACGGATTTAGGTATATTGTATTAGCGATTTTACATTTTATGCTTAAAAATAAGTGGATATGCCTTCCTTCCTCACCTGTACTATTTTTCTAAAAAAGTCATACATAAGTAAGAGCAAAAAAATATAAATAAAAAAGACCTTTTACTTATTGACTATAATATTAACATTATGGTATTATATAAAATTTGACATTTTTATATACTTATGATATCATTAAAGATGGTTACCACATATGGAGGTGGATGATTTGTTTCAAATTGGTGATAAAATCGTTTATCCAATGAACGGCGCAGGAGTCATCGAAGCCATTGAAGAGAAAGAAATATTAGGAACAATACGTCAATATTGTGTGATACGCATCATTAGTAAAGATATGCAAGTAATGCTTCCTATGGATCAATTACAAAAATCAGGTATTCGTTATATCGTAGATAAAGGTACGTTAGATGATATACTTCTTGAATTTCAAAACGGGGAATCAGATACATCACTTTCCTGGAAACAAAGATATACAATGAATATGGAAAAAATGAAAAACGGCAATCTGCAAGATAGCGCAGAAGTTGTTCGGGATTTACTTCGCCGCAATAAAGAGAGAGCTTTAAATGCGAGCGAAAAACAAATGCTAGATAACGCCCGAAAAATGATGATTAGTGAAGTTGCACTCGTACAAAATGTTTCTGAACATCAAGCAACAGAATATCTTCAAGATACAATTAATCATTAAATTTAAAATAGCTGGCCGCTATTTTTTTTTGCTTAGAAAAGGACAAAGAGCTAATACTCTTTGTCCTTTTCTATTACCCACGCCCTGCTTGGAACGATGGATACAACGTCATTCCGCCATCTGCAAATAACGTAATTCCAGTTACGTAACTCGCCTCTGAGGAAGCGAGCCACGTTGCGACTGCTGCAATTTCTTCTGGTTTTCCAATGTAGCCCATCGGTATCATACTTTCTACGTCAGCACGTTTTTTAGGATCAGCAAACTTCTCTGCATTAATTGGCGTATTTATTGCACCTGGCCCAATATTATTTACTCGAATGCCTTTTGGTGCGTATTCTAGCGCTAACGTTTCTGTCATCAGTTTAATGCCGCCTTTACTCGCCGCATAGTGCACAAATAGTGGCCACGGAATTTTCTCATGAACACTAGACATATTAATAACAGAACCTTTAATATCATGTTCTACAAAATATTTAATTGCTTCACGACTTCCTAAAAAAGCACCTGTTAAATTTGTATTAATTACCCTATTCCAATCTTCAAGCGGCATTTCATGCGACGGTACCGCGTTTTCTATCCCTGCATTATTAATCATAATGTCAAGCGTACCAAATTCTTTCACAGCAGATTGAATGAGGTTCACAACATCAGATTCAACCGTCACATCACCTTTTACAGCAATCGCTTCTCCGCCTACTTTTTTAATTTCTTCTAATACATCATGCGCTTCTGACTCTCGTGAACGATAGTTAATCACTACTTTCGCCTTCTCCTTAGCAAACCTTACTCCCATTGCTCTTCCAAGACCAGTTGCTGATCCTGTAATAACGACTACTTTTCCTGCTAAATCATTATACATTTCCATACCCCCTTTAACTTTTTGCTATACCTAACATAATTCCGGCTGCAATAATAAAAACGATACCGATAACAATGCCTGTTAATTGACGTTTCGTTTTCTTTTCACCTAATATAAGGATCCCACCAAGCGTCGAAATAATAATTCCCATTTGTGATAGCGAGAAGCTTGTTGCCACTCCAACACGCGGCTGCGAAATGAATAAAAACATATTTCCAGCTGCCCAAATTAATCCTGGAATAATATTTCGTATTGCATATTTATTAAATGGATGATGTTTAAAAGTAAGCAAAATGCCCCCTAACACCATACCGACTGCTTGTGGCAATAAAGCTGACCAACCATCTACGTTAAATAGTCTAATTACTACTACATAAACTAAATAACCGACTGTTGAAATCAATAAAATAATAATGCCTCTTTTAAAATGACTCGCCTGCTTTGCACTCTTTTCTTCTTCACTTTGAAGCGATGTTAAAATAACACCGATAATAATACAAATGAGAGCCAATACACCAAGGACGACTGATATCGTCGTAGACCACTCATGAAATACGATGACTCCAAATAAAGTCGTCGCAACTAATTGAAGTCCTGTTGAAATGGGCATCGTCCTCGAAACGCCCATTAAATCAATACTTTTTAATTGATTCGCCTGACCAAGTGCCCAAAATAAACCTGACACAATCCCAACTCCGATAACAGTAGGAGTTAATACGGGCTTCATAAAAATATAAACAACAATTGAGAAAATAAGTGCACCAAACGTTGTACCGAGTGTTTGGCTATACGGTCCTCCGCCTAGTTTCACATTAAATAGCACAATACTTCCCCAAAATAGAGCCGGTAAAATCGCTAAAAGTATGTCCATCGCTCATTACCTTTCTTTACTGAATGTCGTAGATTATCACTCTGAATCATTAGAGTGAGCTTTTATTTTTTCTCTTTCTCTTTCACAAACTTGTTCTACAATAGCACTAGAAACATTCCTTTCTCGCTCCACTTTCTTTATCTTTACGTGATCTAAATGATCTTCTAAAGTAAGTGTAACTTTATCATTCTGCGGATTATGTGCACCTTGGAACGTAAGAAATTGTAGCGTAATTTCAAATCTAGGAACGAACTCACTATTCTTACCGAGACGCTTTATATTTATAACTGAAGCACATTCAAATTGATCTTCTGTCACTTGTCTAATAACCGAATAATACCTATTCGATAATGCACTCTCTAAAAGCTGCTCCCTCGATTCTTTCGCAAAAGAATCAATTGGAGAAGAGAAAAAAACCGCACATAGCATTGTAATAACTACACATATTTTTTTCATAACACCCTCCTTGTTCTATACGTTAGTGTTCGCAAAACTTCCATAAAAAAACGACTTCCCTTATGTAGGAAAGTCGTTTTCATAAATCCAATATTAACCACCGCTCACCGGTGGGATTAGTGCAACAACATCACCAGATTGGACCCTGTCATCTTCATTTGCGTATTCTTCATTAATCGCAACCATAATTGGTGCTGTCATTGGTACATTATATTCTTTAGCAACAACATCTTTTAACTCTGCAACCGTAATATCTTCTTTCTCTATTTGTAACTCACTTGTTCCTGCTTCCTCTTGCAAGTACGCAAATAACAATACTCGAATCATACTTATAGCTCCTTCCCAGGCTCTCCCGCTGGATATGGCGTTTTTTCTAATTGATCACCAATCCATGAATCCCCATCTTCCCAAAACTCCTTTTTCCAAATTGGAACAATTTGTTTTATGCGTTCCATAATATATTCATTCGCTTCATAAGCCGCTTTACGATGCGGCGTTGAAACAGCAACCACAACCGCGATATCAGAAATTTGTAGTGTACCGGTGCGATGTGTAATCGCAACGTGTGTACCTGGCCACTTCTCTTTCACTTCTGAGCCAATTTTCTCTAGCATCTTTTCTGCCATCGTTTTGTAAGCGACGTATTCTAAGTATAATGTACGACGCCCTTTCGTAAACTCCCTAACCGTTCCAATAAATGTTGTAACAGCACCACATTCACGGCGAATAACCTTCTTCGCTACCTCTTCAACCAAGATTTCTGTATCAATTACTTCATAATATGTATTTGTCATTTCGTACTCCTTGCCGTTTGTACAAACCAGTCTATATACAAATCTTCTTCTGTTATATGAAATACTTTATATTCTTCTCGTAAGTTTGCGGGAGCATCATGCCACGTAATAACCGCTACTATATTTTCTACTTTATGTAAAAGTTCAACGTCTTCCGCAGAACGAAGTAACACTATTTTCGGATAGCTCTCTTTTTTATAACCTTCAATTAAAATTGTATCTACTTCAAAAAACTCATATAAACGAACAATTTCTTGCAAAGACCAATCCTCTCTTAATGACGAAAGCGAAAGTAATCCAGCGCCTTCTACACTACTAACGACAGCACCAGCCTTTCGATGCCTCTCACTATCTTTTTGCGCTACTTCTGGAAATCCTCCGTGCCCGTGGTGTTTAATGGTAGCAACTTTCACTTTTCGTTCCGCTAACATATGCACTATTTTCTCAACAAGCGTTGTTTTCCCGCTATTTTGATATCCTACTATTTGTAAGATTGAAGGGGCTTTGCCCATGGCCAATCACATCCCTCGGCATGCTCTAACAATAATACAGATACTTTCATCCCTGCCTCAAACCCTCTCGTTCCCCCAGGCAACACAATAAAAGCATTCGCATCTGCGAGTGAAGATACCGCACTCGATTTATCTAAACCGACCGGCATCGCTTGTAATGCTCCGTCCATGATTGTCACCTTCGCTCTTACAAAACGAGTAAACGGATTTGGCTTTGGAAAATCTTTTTGTAAAATAGCATCTGCTCTATATATGTGAGGCTCCTTCGCATATAAATATGTTTGAATTACCGGATGCACAAATAACTCAAATCCCACGTAACAAGCTGACGGATTCCCCGATAAACCGAAAAGTAACTTCCCATCAACTTCAGCTACTGTCGTTACACTTCCTGGTCTCATCGCTATTTTATTAAAGAGTACATTTGCCTGTAATCTTTCATAAATAGCCGGCAAGTAGTCATAATCTCCTACCGACACACCGCCTGTCGTAATTAAAATATCAACCTCATTCATCGCTGATTGAACAGCTGCAAAACATGCATCTAACTCATCAGCAAGTTGACCATAATAACGGACTTTGCCTCCGGCTTTCATAATTTGAGCCGCAATCATATAAGAGTTACTATTTCTAATTTTCCCCGGCTGTAAAGACTCATGTACTTCTAGCAATTCACTTCCTGTCGTCACAATACCAACAACAGGCTGTTTTACAACTTTCACAGTACTATATCCAAACGTCGCTAATAAGGCCGCAACACCTGGATTAATTGCAACGCCTTTCTGAACGAGAACTTGATTTTGATTTATATCTTCCCCTTTAAATGACACATTGTCACCACTATGGAAAGGACGCTTTAACTTCATATATGTTTTTCCGTTCTTCTCAAAACCTTCCGTCAACTCTAGCATTACGACTGCATTACAATCCTCTGGAATAGCTGCTCCTGTCATAATACGAACCGCCTGAAAAGGTCCTACTTCTTCTGTAAAAACAGATCCCGCCCCAATTTCTCCTATTACTTCAAACTTAATCGCATTCTCTTGATTTGCTTCTTTCGTATCTTCTGCTCGAATTGCGAAACCATCGTAAGGTGAACGATCAAAATGAGGAACGTCATGATCAGAGACAACATCCTCCCCAAGAATTCTCCCGTAACTTTCCGTAATAGAAACCTCTTCTACTTCACCATTCTTCGCATATTCCATTACTCTCTCTACTGCCTCAGCAACTTGAATCGGAATTCGTTTTTCTACCATCGTTTCTCACCCCATATTTGCAATTTTTTGTATCTCGATTAAACTTTATATATTAAATAGAAATTACTTCAAGGAGGAATTCCATGTCTTCATTCACACACTTTAATGACCAAGGCCGCGCAAAGATGGTTGATATAAGCGACAAAAAAGCAACCGTTCGAACAGCAATTGCGTGCTCTAGCATTGTCGTTACAAAAGAAATTTACGATAAAATCTCTCACAACGAAATCGGGAAAGGTGACGTATTAGCAGTTGCACAAATCGCTGGTATTATGGCTGCGAAACGCACTTCTGATATTATCCCAATGTGCCATCCTTTATTATTAAAAGGTGTTGACGTTTCTTTCGATTGGAAACAATCCGAAGAACAATATCGATTACTTATTGAAGTAAAAGTAAAAACAGAAGGTAGTACCGGTGTTGAAATGGAAGCTTTAACAGCTGCTTCAGCTACCGCTCTTACCGTGTACGATATGTGTAAAGCTGTTGATAAAGGTATGATTATTGGCGAAACGTACTTACTTGAAAAAACAGGTGGAAAAAGTGGAGATTATGCGAGAAAGTCTTAATCTTCTCTCTGTTGAACCTAAAGGATTTCTTTAGGTTCAACCTATATATCTTGCATATAAACGTTTTGCTACATTGATATCATTCGTCCCATGAATAAACGCCCTGCCATCTGTAAATAAAACAAAACGAAATTCCTCTACCGGAAATGACAATAAATACGGAGTAGCTTTTACTTCCACACTTCTTTGTAAGCGCTTTTTAATTTCCTCTAAATGAAATTCATTCCGCACACCTGGACGGATTTGTACTGTATTTCGACCACATAACACTTCTGTTTTCGTTTGTGCTTCAAATGTTAAACTCGGATATGTACGTAATCTTCCGCAAGATAGACATGTGTCTTTTTTCTGCCTATTCACTTTAAATGCCATCTGTTGATTATTCCAAAGATCAAACGATAACATCGTTTCACGAAGCGCCCCATAGTCTTCTACTAATATTTTCAGCGCTTCCGTTATTTGATGCGCAACTACTAATTGTACTGCTGGCTGTATAATACCAGCCGTATCACATGTTGCTCCGCTCGCTGGATGCTCCATTAAACAGCGGAAACACGGTGTTTTTCCTGGTAAAATTGTATACGTTACTCCGTAGCTTCCAACGCAACCACCATATATCCACGGAACATTATACTTTTGTGAAATATCATTAATAAGAAGACGCGTTTCAAAATTATCCGTCGCATCTAATATTAAATCTACATCCTTCACTAACTCTTCCATTTCTTGTACTGTTACATCAGTCACAACCGGATTTATTTCCACCTCAGAATTAATCGCTTTTAAATGCTCTGCCGCTGCTATCGCCTTCGGTTTATACTGCTTCGCGTCTTCTTCTGTATATAATTGTTGCCTTTGTAAATTGCTCCATTCTACATAATCACGATCCGCAATTGTTATTTTTCCAACACCTGCTCTAACAATCGCTTCTGCATTTGCCGCACCAAGAGCACCAGCACCAATAATAAGTACATGCTTCTCTCTAATTTTTCTCTGTCCTTCTTCTCCAACACCAGCAAATAATATTTGTCTTGAATATCGCTCCTGCATACGATAGCCCCCTTTCTTATCCTCCTATATAAGACATTTCAATTTTCGGACGATTTTTTGCACTTTCTTCTGTCCGTTCATCCGAATACCTATCTTTTCTATTCATCCATACATCTTGTATAACACGTAATAACTCCTCATCCGAAAGCTTTCCCCTAAGAAGTTCCCTTATATCGAGTCCCTCTGTCGCAAATAAGCAAGTATAAAACTTTCCATCTGCCGAAATTCTCGCTCTCGTACAAGAGGAACAAAATGATTCAGAAACAGAAGTAATAAAACCGACTTCGGTATTTGTTCCAACGTAACGATATCGCTTCGCAACTTCACCGAAATAATGTGCTTCAGCTGGCTCAAGCGGATACACGCTATGAATCGTCTCCATTAACTCCTGCTTTGTAATAACTTGATCAAAGTTCCATCCATTTGTACTACCAACATCCATAAACTCAATAAACCGAAGCGTGATTCCTTGCTCTTTAAAATATGCAGCCATCGGAAGTACTTGATGATCGTTCATCCCTTTTTTCACAACCATGTTTACCTTTACATCAAGCCCGGCCTCTTTTGCGGCCATAATTCCTTTTATAACAGGTTTCGTACTAATATTCCGGCCATTAATGCCCTTAAATACATCGTCATCTATTGCATCTAAACTAACATTTACTCTATGTAATCCAGCTTCTTTTAATACTTTTGCTTGCTTCGTTAAATGAACCGCATTAGTCGTTAACCCTATATCTAACAGCCCGTCAATTTTCACGAGACGTGCAATAAGCTTCGTTAAATCTTTACGAAGTAGTGGCTCGCCACCAGTAATTCTAATTTTTCTTACACCGATGCTAACAAATAATTTTGCCAATCGCTCAATTTCATCAAACGTCAGTAAAAACTCATCTTTCAAAAAAGCATAATCTGGCCCAAACACTTCCGCTGGCATACAATATGTACATCTAAAGTTGCAACGATCAATGACAGATATGCGCAAATCTTGAAGCGGGCGTCCAAAAAAATCTGTAACCATCTCCTGCATCGCCACCCTCCCTTTCTGCCAAATTTCTCTCTTTTCATTCTATTATAATATATTTTCAAACTGCGATGTTTTTGCTCAAGTGAATAAAGTAAAACTTTCCTAACCAATTAGACTCCCTACTTATAACGAGATAAAAAACCTTGAAGCATAAAAGCCCCAAGGTTTTCTTTCTATTAACTTAATCTAATAATAGTTAAAGTAGCTCCTGGCGTTGTCGTAGATAATGTGGCTATTGCAACTATTCCAAATAACTGTAGACTAACAGCAGCTCCAGCAGGCAAATTAGCAATGATTGTCGCATTAAATGAACCTGTAGCTACTGCTGGTGAATTTATTGTTCCTGCAAGCGGACTGCCATTAACAGTTATACGAGAACTTACAAGTAAAGAGGCTGTTAAATTTATTGTATAAGCTATATAGTAGTTCCCCGCATTCGCAACTGTAAATACGGTATTTCCTCCGCTAACGGTAATTCCTGGACCAATATTTTGATTGTTCGGCAACGGTACATTTGTACCACCTAACAAAACAGAAATAGCACTTCCTGATGTATTATTCGCAAATGAGTACGTTGCAGTTGTACTAACTCCTGTTGTTCCCGTACTTCCGGTTGGACCCGTTTCTCCCGTGGCTCCTGTATTTCCTGTTGGACCCGTGACTCCCGTGGCTCCTGTATTTCCTGTTGGACCCGTACTTCCCGTGGCTCCCGTTTCTCCTG
>NZ_MAOE01000001.1 GCF_001884185.1 Bacillus albus | reverse complement strand
CCGACGGGAAAAACAGGAGTAACAGGAATAACAGGTCCAACGGGAACAACAGGTCCAACGGGAGTAACAGGTTCAACGGGAACAACAGGAACAACAGGTCCAACGGGAGTAACAGGTCCAACGGGAGTTATTGGTCCCATAACAACAACTAATTTATTATTTTACACTTTTGCAGATGGAGAGAAACTTATATATACAGATTCAGATGGGATAGCTCAATATGGTACAACTCACATATTATCTCCTGATGAGGTTTCGTATATTAATTTGTTTATTAATGGAATACTTCAACCACAACCATTATATCAGGTTAGTACTGGTCAGCTAACTTTATTGGATGATCAACCACCATTGCAAGGTTCTTCAATTATTTTGCAATTTATCATTATTAATTAAAAAAGACAGATTCTTAAATAAAAAGAATCTGTCTTTTTGTTCTACACTAAATTAGTTAAAACTAAGTGACGATAAATTCGATTGTAATTGGAATTCCGCCGTCTAATGCATCTCCGCCTGGAATTGTGTAATAGCGCCAGTAGGTCCAGTAGCCGCTGGGGATAAAATACTATTATATGTTTCGTTAACAGGAGCTAGTCCAATAGCTACAATTAATGGATATGTAAGTGCGGGTCTTAATATCGTTTAATTCGTTACAATGTTTTGTGGGAAATTAAACTGGTATTTGTATATAGCCCTTCCCAATAATATTAGGAAGGGCTATATTTTTTTTGGAAACTAAGTAATAAATCAATTGGAAAATTCTCTTTGTTAAGTTGGTAAAAAGAAAATTCAAATTATGATTTACGCTTTATAGTTTATGGAATAAAAAATATAATTTTAAAATTTTTCTATCAGCAAAAAAGAGATGAATTCTATTTAAAATAGAATTCATCTCTTAAATATACTGTATTGTAGAGGAGTATATTGTTTAGCGTGCGCGGTGAAATATCATTATCCAAATTAGTAATAAACTATTTGTTTTTATTACAGTTACATCCTTTTTTCTTTACATAGCCTTGCTCGGCTAAATCTCTTTGCGATTGGGAATTGGAAGATTGAGAATTTGAAGATTGAGAGGATGCTGATGAACTACTATTTTTATTATGAGAGTAGTTTTTTCGATAGTTATAATTACTCATAGTACTATCACCTCCAATTAAATATATAACTATTATATGTATGTACTCTATTAATTGTTACGATAAAAAATAGGAATGGGGGATATACAATAAAAAATCTCCTACGTATTTTCCGAGGAGATAAATAATTGGCTTTTAATGATAGAAATTAATATCCCCAGTAAAGAGGGAAATAATATAAATCTTGATAATATAAATTTTGTTGTGGATTAGGAGGCTGAGTAGCTGGGTTTATCGGTCTTCGGTTTTGATTACAGTTTGCCGGAGGGCCAATTACAGTGGTTGATTGAATAGGAGACACCGCTTGTTTCCATTGTTGTTCATCGAGACAGTAAGTATGAGCCATTATATTAGCGGGAGTTAATCTTAAAATATCAGAACCAAAAATAACTTCTGGTGTTGGGGCGTCGAAAATAGCTAATAAATGAGTACCATTTGCTGTAGCAATTTCATAATGCCACCACGCTTTTGGAATGTTGGCAACTTGCCCTGGTTTTATCGGTAAGTTTAATATTTGGTTTGTAAAAGGATTAAGTAAAGAAACAACAGCAGATCCTGAAATACAGTAAACAAGTTCAGCTGCATTTTGATGAATATGCGGCTCTACAACATTTCCTGTACTTAAATGAATATCTAATAAAGAAGTATTTTCTAACGTATTTAATTGTTTCACGCCAAGTACGTTTATATAATTTTGGGCATCTTTCTTAAAAAAATTACTTTTACTTAAATCATGGGTGAAATTAGTTGAGGGCGAAGTGTAGTCGATATTAGAAGTCATTTGTATTACCCGCCTTTCTTATATTTTCATGCAATTTGAATTTAGGATATGAGTCTAGTTATTGAAATGTGAAAGCGTTGCTGCTCTTGGTTTGTAAAGTGATAAAATTGTTCGTTTGTATGCAATATAATTACAATAGTTTCATTGCGAAAAAGGGTGCTGTTAATTACAATTAATGTAAAAGGTGGCGCTTTTTTAATTTGTATTATAAGGGGAGTACAGAAAATGAATCATACTATTTTAAAAGAATTGGAAGTTGAATTAAAAAATTACTTTCAACCGTTTTTGAATGCACCTGCAACAATAGAAGAAATTCAAGATGCTGAAAATGAAATGGGAATTGCGTTTCCAGATGAATTACGTAATCTTTATCTTGCACATAACGGTGAGGATAAATCAGGACCAGGGTTATTTTTTGGTTTACCATTTCTTTCATTAGATCAAGTTTTGGATGAGTGGAGAATATGGAAAAGAATTGAAAAGGATAATTTTTTTAATTTTGATGCATTTTCAATACCAGCAGAATGTATTAAGGAAAGATATGTGAATCACAATTGGATACCTATTAGTAAAGATTATGGCGGTAACAATATAGGAATAGATGTTGACCCAGATGAAAAGGGGAAAGTGGGACAAGTTATTAATTTTGGACGAGATGAAGAAATAAAATATGTAATTGCGAATAGAATTTCAGACTTGTTACTATTTATTGTACAAACGCTAAAAAATAAAAATTTCACCATTCACCAAGAAGAAGACTATTTATATTGGAGTTATGGTGCTAACGATAATATACATTTTTTAGACGCTTTATTTAATATTGAATTACCTGTTTTACATCCTCAATTTATATTTCAATCTGAAAATAACATTAATGATTGGTACGATAGTTTAGATGAGAATTGGAGAAATATAGTGGGTCCACCTGAATGTGCAGGCAAGTTTATGAGGGAGAAGAGATTATTATATTTAGGTGGAAATGGATTAGTAGATATAAGTCCATTACTGATGTGTACAGAAGTGAGAGAACTAATTTTATCTGGAAATGAAATTCAAGATTTAGCAGGATTAGAACAAATGAATGCTTTAAAGAAGTTATATTTAGTTAATAACCCAGTTCAAGATTTAACTCCAGTATTACACTTGCAACACTTACAAGAAATGAGTATAAAGAATACGAAGATAAATACTCTATCGGCACTTGTAGAAATATCATCATTAAAGAAATTAGACATTTCACATACTAGTATTCAAGATTTTTCATTATTATCGAAGTTTCAAAATTTAGAATCTCTTACAGTACATATTTCAAATTGTGAGCAGCTCTATGCAATTTCAAAAGTAGATTCTTTAAAGTATTTATATATTTTAGGTTTAGAAAATGTTAGTGAACTGGATTTACTTGTTTTGCAAAATTTAAAAAAATTAATATCAATTGAATTTGAAAATAGTACCATTTTTAATTTAAATTGTTTACAACATAATTCATCAATTCGAAATATAAAGTTGACAGATACAAAGGTAAAGGATGCATCGGCATTAGGTAAAATGAAAGGACTAAAGGAATTAGAGTTAGATGGCGCAACAATTGATAACCTTGAAACGATTTGTTGTTCTCATTCATTAAAAATATTTACAGGATCGTTTGAACAATTTTATATGTTAAAAGGCTCATTTGATAGAAAAATAGATTTTTCAAAAATAATAGGAGAAATGAATGAAGAAGAAAGAGAAATTTGGTATCAGCATGTAATGGATTAGAAAATAAATTATGTATTACTGAATGTCACATCCCTCGTTAATCGTTCGTCTTGTATGTAGAACGGAAAAGGAGGGATTTTGTTATGGAAAATTTTGATGTAGCAATTGTTGGTGGTGGGCTTGCTGGATTAACAGCATCTATATATTTAGCGAAAGCTGGAAGGAAGGTTCTTGTATTAGAAAAGTCCAGTCACTTCGGTGGTCGAGGGATGACTATAAATAAAAATGGCATTTGTATGAATCTTGGCGCACATGCTTTATATAGAGGTGGAGAAGCGTTTATAACTTTTAACGAGTTAGATGTAAATCTTCCGGGTGGAATCCCATCTACAAAAGCACATGGAATATGGAAAGGAGATATTTTCACCCTCCCTACAGATTTTCGCTCTATTTTATCAACACCACTACTTTCGTGGTCTGCAAAAGTACAATTTTTACGTCTAATGATTCGTTTAGGGAATTTAAATGTAGGAGAAATTCAAAAAATGAGCCTAACTACATGGACAGAAAATGAAATAAAAGATCCAATGGTTCGAAATATATTTTATGCATTATGCCGAACAACAACATATACGTTTGCTCCTACAATACAATTAGCATCATCTGTACTAAAGCAAATACAGCTTTCAATAAAAGAAGGGGTATTTTATGTAGATGGTGGCTGGGAGACGATAATAACAAAATTAAGAGACATAGCGAATCATGTCGGGGTGCAATTTTTGGCTAAAAAGCATGTTTTGGAAATAGAGCATTACGAAGATAAACAAAGAATATATTGTTTTGACGATGAGGTATTTGAAGTAGGTACAGTCATTGTGACGACTCCACCGAAAGAAGCTTGTAACATAATAAAAGGTGCAGAGGGAACAAGCTTGCATAGATGGAGTGAACAATCGGTACCGGTTACTGTTGCTGCATTAGATATTGGTTTGAGACGATTACCTAATCCGACACATCAATTTGCATTAGGGTTAGATCAACCTATATTTTTCACGAATCAATCAAGAGCAGCTAAATTAAGTGATGATGGATCAATTGCTGTAAGTTTAATTAAGTACCAGAATCCTGCACTAGAGATGAAACACACTCATGAAGATAAAGAACAGTTAGAAAGTACGATGGATTTGTTGCATCCAAATTGGAAAAGAGAAGTTGTTGCACAGCAATATTTACCGACAATAAAGGTAGTATATGATTTTCCTCATATTAACCGAGTTGAAACCCCAGGTCCTAATATCCCTGAAATGCCAGGTGTTTACGTTGCAGGTGATTGGGCTGGGCATGATGAAATATTAGCTGATGCTGCAGTAGCAAGCGGAAAACGTGCAGCGTTACACATTTTAAAGCAATCCGAAAGTGAGGCAGTTCATCATGGAAACGGAGCAGTTATATGAAACGTATCAACCATTATTATTTTCATTAGCATACCGAATCCTTGGGAGTGTTATGGATGCTGAGGATATCGTTCATGATGTTTTTATCTCGTTAAATAATATAGAGGACGTTCAATCTATAGAAAATATGAGAGCCTATTTATGTAAAATGGTAACAAACCGCTCAATTGATAAATTACGTTCGGCAGCACATAAACGGAACGTATATGTCGGAATGTGGTTGCCAGAGCCATTTGTGGAAGAGATTGATGATCCATCAGAGTCATTTGTAATGAAAGAATCAATTTCTACAGCATATTTATTACTTTTACAACAACTGACTGAGGTAGAGAGGATTGTTTTCATATTAAGAGAGGTTTTTAGTTATGATTACGAAGAAATCGCTTCAATTGTAGATAAGAGTAGTGTGAATTGCCGAAAAATCTTTCAACGTGCACGAAAAAGTATTTTAGATAAGCCGAAGCAGTCAACATTAAGTACGAAGAAGATGGCTGCTTATGTAGAGAAATTTGTATCATCATTGCAGTGTGGGGATGCGCAAGGCATGTTAGAAGTATTAAAAACAGATGCGATATTAAAAGCTGATGGTGGTGGTAAAGCTACAACTGCAATCCATCCAATCTATTCTGCGGATAGAATTATACGTTTATTCTTTGGAATTGGGAAGAAGTTCCCGCCAGTGTACAATGTTGAGTATAAGATAGTAAATGGCGCCCCAGGTGTTATTGTTAAAGTGAAAAGTAAAGTGACTTACGTGCTTTCATTTACATTTGAGAATGAAAAAATCGCAAACATTTATATGATGGTTAATCCTGAAAAACTTATACACTTAAATGAATAGTATAAAAAAGACGCACTTCTAAAGAAATGCGTCTTTTTTATTATTTTTCTAACATTTCAAGAGGCACATCTTTTTCGCCGGCTACCTCAAATTTAATTTCCCCGTCTTCTTCATAAATACGTGAAATAATCGGTATAGTAATCATTAATTTTTTATGCTGTTTTCGCTTTCGAGCAGCATCTAAGCTAATCACGTTCATTGTAAGCATCCTTTCTTCTAGAAATATATAAACAAAAGAAAATGCGTCCGGAAAGGGCGCTTAATTGAATTTGAAATACCGATTCATTTAATTGGGGGTTATATAATTTAATAACTGCAATTGAATTAAAAATAGTATGAATGGAATAATTGCACGTAGAAATTAACTTTACCAAAAAACGAAACAATATGCTATAAAAAAATTTAAATCTTTGTCATATAACGAGAAAAAGGTTTTCGTTTCGCATATAATGAAAGTAGACGGGCAACAAGAGCTTTTTCATCATATTGCTTTGGAAAGGCGATGAAAAGAATGGATACGTTACATTCATTATTATTTCAACTTGAACAATATGGAGAAAAGCATGATCGAAATAAAAAAACACGGGAAGAAAAATTACGGAATATTTCTCGTGAGATGGGGCAATTTTTATCAATTTTAGCAAAAGGGTGTAGCGCAAAAAATATTTTAGAAATTGGAACTTCTAATGGTTATTCTACATTGTGGTTAGCTCATGCGGTAGAAGAAACAAATGGAAATGTAACAACTGTGGAGCTTTCTTCAGAACGAGTTGGAGAGGCGCTTGTTAATTTTGAAAAGGCAAACCTGTTGCAAAGGATTGATGTTCATAATCAAGAAGCAGGGGCATTTTTAGATGCGCAAATAGATCATTCATTTGATTTTATTTTCCTAGATTCAGAGCGTACGCAATACATGTGGTGGCTTGAGCATATAAAACGCATTTTACAACCAAAAGGTATTCTTGTTGTTGATAATGCAACTTCTCATGCAAGTGAATTAGCCGAGTTTAGAAAAATGATTGAAGAAGATGAAATGTTTGAAACAGTGTTATTAGCATTTCAAAATGGAGCATTCGTAGCGCGCAAGAAGAAATGGACTTGAGCGTAATATAATTATCACATTGAAAAAGGGTGTATGTCAAAAGATTGAGTACAGTTTGATAGGAAGAACATCCTTTATATACGTAACATACGAAGAATCCGCCTTCAGCATGTTGTTCTCTAGGTCTTAAGTCTGAGGAAAATTATGTTGATTACAGGTATACTTATAGTAAGAAACAGGGAATGACTGCATAAACAGGCATTTCTAAATAAATCGATTTCAAGCAATTAGAATGAATATGAAATACGATATAATAGATGAAATATAGTGCATATAAATTCGCACATATAAATAAAGGAGCGATTTTGTTGACTGAACTCGAGAAAAAAGAACCTGTATCGATTGTGAAAGATAATAATGTAGAAATAGTGGTTGATACAGTTATAAAAGACGCGGAATTAGAGGAACTGAATAAAGAAGCTGATCTTTATGTACAAAAGTTAAATAGCGAGCAAAATACAGATTTATCAAAAGTATTGTCTCAACTAGGCGATTTAGGGGATAAAGAGCAACAAGCAGCAGGACAAACGTTATCAGCATTAAAACGTCCTGTCACAGCGATGATGAATGGAAAGAACGAAGAAATTCCAAATACATTGTTAGAATTACGCAAAGTGGTATCAGAGCTTGATCCGAATTCACTAAAAGCAAGTGGTATGAAGAAAATTATGTTTAAAGTATTCAAGAAAAACCCACTTGAAACATACGTGCATAAATATCAATCTATAGATAAGCAAATTGAGGAGATTATAAGATCCCTTCTTATTGGTCGTGACAACTTACAAGAAGATACAGTTGGCCTTGAAATGCTTAAAGAGCAATCGCACGATAAAATTCACGCTCTTGATAAACAAGTATACTTAGGAAGAAAACTTGCTGGCATGCTGGAAGCTGAGAAACAAAATCCAGAACGTCAAAGAGATATTCCATTAATTAACGATGCATTAGAAAAGATTTTAGTGCGTACGCGTAATATGCAGCAAGCGAAAAGTGTGTTATTACAATCTATCGCATCAGTAGACATTATTAAGAAAAATAATGAAAAGTTAACAGAGGCCATTCGTAATGCTATTACGATGACGCAAAACGTTGTAACGGTTTCCGCTGCGATTCAGCTAGCATTAACGAATCAACGTAAAACAATTGATGCAGTGAATGCAACAAATGAAGCAATTGAATCCATGGTATTAAGTAATTCCCAAGCGTTAAAACAAAATACAGAAGAAACAACAAAACTGCTTGAAAATCCTGCAATTAGCATGGATAAATTACGCGAGTCATTCCAAAACGTATTCGCTGCAATTGAAGCTTCTGAGAAATCGTCAGAACGTATTATCGAGTCAAGTAAGAAGTTTGTTATTGAACTAGACACATTTAATGATGAAATGAAACAAAAACTCATTCAGCGCCCAAGAAAATAGCAGACTTTTAGAGGAGGTGAAAAAATGAGTTTCATTCAAACTGTATTAGTACTATTAGGTACATTGCTTTTAATCGCATTTACTGTCGTTGTATTAGTTGTATATTTCGGACGTAAACTGTATTTTTCATGGACGAAGCCATATAAAAGAGCACACGATTCTTTAGATAAGTTATCGAATAAATCATTACCGTTTCTACAAGAATTTACACAACACCCTCTCTTTTATCGTTGGATTCGTACGGAAGGAAAGAAAGAACAACATACATTAAACACTCTTTTCTGTGCATCGGGTCAACGTACGAGAGAGCAAGTATTCTCGATGTTACCGAAAGAAAAACAGAAAAAAGTACATGTGATGGCAAAAACAACGAAAAAGCTTACTAATGAAGATATTGATGTAGCGGCGATGAAAGTAAAAGATTTTTTAAGACAAGAAACGCAGCAAACTGTAAAACCGACAGATTTATCGTTTTATAAATTGTATTTTTATGATCGATATCCAGATGCATTAAATACAATTCAAGCGTATAAACGCTCAATAAATCCTTCATTACAACGAACGGTTGATGATATTACAATTTCAGTATTAAATGCTTTGCCGTATTATCAAGAACAACGCATGTTTGAGCAACAACATAAACTTGAAACGTTCTTAATGAAAGATTTAACAGCTATGCTGTCGTTAGTCGTACAATTACCACCTTCACAACGACCAGAAAAAGAAGAAGAACTAAAAATCTACTTGCAAAATTTCAAAAAAGAAATGGAAGTAGTAGAACGAGATATTCGTGACTCAATTGATCACGATTTGAATGTGAAGATGAGAGCAGCGACTGAGAAGTTTAAAAATAAATAATAAAAGCGCCTTAAAGCTATCGTTTTTAGCTTTTAAGGCGCTTTTTTATTAGATGTTATTTTGCTTTAACGGTTGTATGACTAGATGCAACACTTTCATTATGCAATCGATCAACCGCAGTTACTACATACGTATACGTTTCTCCAGAAATAGCTGTTTTATCTACATAAATTTCTCCAAGTTTTGTTTTTCTTACAGTAGTAAGTAAATTTTTGAGATTTTCTATATTCACTTCATTATTTCCATTCACTCGGTAAATGGCGTAATAAGCAGAGTCATTCTCTCTATCATCAATGATACCGACAGCAATACCTTCATCTCTTGGAATGGCTCCTTTTAAAGTCGGTTGTTTTGGTGGTTCATGATTAAGCCAAGGCATAGGCGGGATTAATGCAGGATGTTTATATACGTCTTTTGCGAGTCTATCTTTAACTCCTAGTGAATTGTTATTAATATCTTTTAAGCTAAAATGCATACTCCCTTTTATTTCAGGATATAACCGGTTTAATGCAATTTGTCTTGGATATTCTTCAGGATCAGACCAAGCGGGGATAGAATTATTATTAATTTTATAGGCCGCCTGACCGATGTATAAGTGAATCGGTTTATTAGTTGTTTCTTTTACCCACCAATCTACTAATATGTCATATGCAGCTGGTGTGAAACCAATATTCCAATATATTTGCGGTGTAATGTAATCAATGTAACCTTTTTGTATCCATTCACGTGTATCAGCATAAAGATCATCATAGTTTCTTTGACCTGCAGTTGTGTTAGAGCCAGTTGGATCGTCAGCTATATTTCGCCATACACCGAAAGGACTAATGCCAAACTTTACATATGATTTCTCTTGTTTTATGGCAGTATTTAAACCTCTTACAAGTTCATTTACATTGTCACGTCGCCAATCCTCTATATTTGTAAATTTACCGTTATTATATGTTTCGTACGTTTTTTGATCGGGGAATTGTTCACCCGCTACTTTATATGGATAAAAATAATCATCCATATGCAGTGCGTCAATATCGTAATTTTGTACAATTTCTAAAACACCTTCAGTTATAAATTTTTTCACTGCTGGAATGCCAGGGTTGTAATATAACTTCCCGCCATAAGTTACAACCCAATCAGGATGTTGTCTTGCAGGGTGATTATTTGATAATCGATTTATATCAGTGTGATTCATCGTTATTCGGTATGGGTTAATCCATGCGTGGAATTCTATATTTCTTTTATGTGCTTCTTCAATCATAAATGCTAGTGGGTCGTAACCAGGATCTTTTCCTTGTGTACCTGTAAGGTATTCAGACCAAGGACCGTAATTGGAAGGGTAAAAAGCATCAGCGGTTGGTTTTATTTGTACAACAACTGCATTCATACCGGTGTTTTTTACATCGTCTAATAATCTAATAAACTCTTGTTTTTGATTTTCGATAGGTAAGCCAGTTTTTGAGGGCCAATCAATATTAAGAACAGATGCAACCCATACAGCACGTAATTCATGTTTTTTGTACGTAGTATTTATTTCAGCATAAGTAGAGTAAGGGGAAATGAAAGAGAAAGGAATAAAAAAGATGACGATACAACATATCATTAACAAACGTTTAACGATCATTTATACGCCTCCCTATTTTATCGTTAACTAATATAATATCCGAGGAGAGGTTGTTCTTACAATTGAGAAAAATGAATATTGAAACATTAATTTAATAGGGGAAATATTTTTATTGAAATTTACTTTCATCATAACTAAATTCTTTTACTTCTTCATATGCTTGTTAGTAGAGTGAAACTTCCTTTCATTCGAAGGGGGATAAATTATAAGTATAGGAGGATTAATAAATGAAGGTTTTATTTGTTTGTTCTGGAGGGATGTCCAGTGCAATTGTTGTAAACGCTTTAAAAAAAGAGGCGGAGAAAAAAGGGGTAAACATGGAAGTGTATGCGATTGGAACAAATGAGGTGGAAGAAGAAGTAAAGAATGGCTGGGATGTTGTAATGGTTGCACCTCAAGTAAGACATCGATTTGATTCAGTTAAAAAATTTGCAGAAGAGGTATCTATCCCGTGCGGTATTATACCGCCGCAAGCATACACGCCGCTTGGCGGACCGACTTTATTAAAAGCTGTAAATGATTTAATTAGTTAGGGGGAAGCGTTATGAATAAGTTTGTCACGTTTCTTGATAAAAATTTATCTGGACCGATGGCAAGGCTTTCTGAACAGAGGCATTTACAAGCAATCCGTGATGGAGTTATTTCAGCATTACCCTTTATCATTGTAGGAAGTTTCTTTTTAATCGTAGCATTTCCACCATTACCGAAAGATAGTTTCATATCAGTTTGGGCATTAAAAAATCAAACGAGTATATTAATACCATATCGTTTAACAATGTTTATTATGTCTTTATATATAGCATTTGGAATAGGATATAATTTAGCGAAAAGTTATAAGCTAGATGCTTTATCAGGAGCACAGCTTGCAGTATGTTCATTACTATTAACATTAACGCCTGAATTAATTGATAAAAAAGGATTTATGCTTCCGATGACAAATCTCGGAGGTCATGGACTATTCGTGACGATGATTGTTTCTATTTTATCAGTGGAGATTTTAAGGTTTTGTAAGAAGAAAAACGTAACGATCAAAATGCCAGAGCAAGTACCACCATCAGTAGCGCGTTCGTTTGAAGCACTTATACCTGCGGCTTTCGTTATTATTATTATGAGTCTTATTACTGTCGTTTTTAAAGTGGATGTACATTACGTTGTAGATAAATTAGCAGCACCGTTAGTTAAAGCTGGTGATAGTTACTTTGGTGTTATTATACCTGTGTTTTTAATTACATTTTTCTGGTCTTTCGGGATACACGGTGTATCCGTTGTAGGTACTGTAGCAAGGCCGCTTTGGGATGTGTATTTAGGGAAGAACGGTGAAGCTGTAGCAAGTGGTGCAAGTCATTTTCCATTCATTGCACCAGAGCCGTTTTATCAATGGTTTATTTGGATTGGTGGTTCAGGAGCAACGTTAGGACTTGTGTTAGCTATGATTGTATTTGGACGATCAAAATATTCGAAAGCACTATCGAGAACTTGTATAGTGCCTGGTATTTTTAATATTAATGAACCAGTTATATTCGGTTTACCAATTGTCCTGAATCCAATCTTAATTATTCCTTTCGTTATTACACCGCTAGTAACAGCTACTATAGCTTATTCTGCAACTGCAATGGGATTTGTAACGCCAACGCATATTATGCCGCCTTGGACACTACCAGCTCCAATTGGTGCGTACTTAGCTACAGGAGGAGATTGGCGTGCAGTTGTATTAGTGTTAATAAATATAGCAATATCATTCCTTATTTATTTACCATTCTTTAAAATGTACGACAAAAATATGCTTGGAATTGAAAAGAATGGAGACGGAGAATCTGTTAATTCGTAAGCTCCATACTCTATTTATGAGTGATAGGCATTCTGTCTATCACTTCTTTTACATGAAGTTCAGAGAGGGTGAATTAGGATGAATATAAAATTTAGTTATAAAGGGGTATTTTTATTACTATTTGGAGTAATATGTTCAAATTTTCTTTTTGTACCTTTATTAAGAATGCTACATCTATCACAAATGCATAGTATATGGCTCGTTACAAGCATTGCGGCAAGTATTTTGCTTACTATAGTTGTTTCTTTTATTGATGGATCGTTTGTATCAAAAGCTCAGTTGTTTTTTAGATTTATATTATTTTCAATCGGTTGTACGTTTGTAACTTACATGATTGTTTTTTAATAAAGAGGAGGTTATGCATGTTATGTATGTTGCAGGGGTAATGTCTGGTACTTCGTTAGACGGTATAGATGTAGCACTCGTTCATATAGAAGGAAGCGGTGTGGGTTCTAAAGTTGAACTCATCCATTTTACGACTGTGTCATTTAGTAATGATATAAAAAATGAGATCCAGCAGGCATTATCAATAGAAAATTCAAATGTACAACTTATATGCAGTTTAAATTTCAAACTCGGTTTATGCTTCGCCGATGCTGTAAAGGAAGTTTGTAAAGAGACCAATTTTCCTTTGGGACAATTAGATTTAATTGGTTCTCACGGACAAACGATTTATCATCAGCCACAGGAAGATGGTAGTATGATTCCTTCCACATTGCAAATTGGAGAACCAGCAGTTATAGCGTATGAAACGAAAACGACGGTTATCTCTAATTTTCGAACGATGGATATGGCAGCAGGGGGACAAGGTGCACCACTTGTACCATATTCAGAGATTATTTTGTATCGCCACCAAACTAAAAATAGACTACTACAAAATATTGGCGGAATCGGTAATGTTACCGCTATACCAAGTAAACTAAGTGAGAAGAGCGTTATAGCTTTTGATACTGGTCCAGGGAATATGATAATGGATGAAGTATGTCAAAGATTATTTCAGTTGCCATATGATCAAAATGGTAAGATTGCAAAACAGGGTGTAGTTGTAGAAGAGGTTTTGACATATTGTATGAACCATCCATTTTTGAAAATGAGTCCACCGAAATCAACTGGTAGAGAACAGTTTGGAGAAGAATTTGTCAGTGAGTTATTGAAGCGGTTTGAAAAGCATAGTAAAGAAAATATATTGACGACTGTCACAATGTTTACAGCAAGTTCAATTGTTCATCACTATAAGGAGTTTATTTTGCCGTATTATGAAATCGATGAGGTAATTCTAGGTGGTGGCGGAAGTTATAATGATACACTTGTAGAAATGATACGTTATGGATTGAAAGAAGAAAAATGTGCATTATTCCTTCAAGAAGATATAGGCTATTCTTCAGAAGCGAAGGAAGCAATCGCCTTTGCCATTTTAGCAAATGAAACGTATCATCGTAATCCGAGTAATGTCCCGAGCGCAACTGGTGCTAAGCAATCTGTAGTTTTAGGGAACATAACATTCCCTCTAATTTCAAGAGAATGAGGCGAACGCATGAAGTATATGATTGGAGTAGACGGCGGCGGAACGAAGACAGAAGCAATTGCATTTGATAAAGACGGAAACGAACTTGTAAGAGCTACAAGTGGCTTTGGAAATATATTAATAGATTTTGAAGAAGCACTTTTTCATATTATGGAAGCGATTAATCAATGCCAGAGAGGGTTATTAAATGGGGATTGCGTTTGTATTTGTTTAGGATTAGCGGGTGTAAGTGGAGCAAATACAAATGAATTAACATTACGTTTAAAAAAGAAGTATGGAACACCAATTGAAGTTTTTAATGATGCAATGATTGCACATGCAGCTACTTTAAAAGGAAAAGATGGAATTTTAACAATTGGCGGTACAGGCGCGATTTGTATTGGAAAGATAGGAGAAGTGTATGAGTATAGCGGTGGATGGGGACATATTTTAGGAGATGAAGGAAGTGGGTATTGGATTGCGTTACAAGGTTTAAAGAGAATGGCAAATCAATTTGATCAAGGGGTTACACTTTGCCCATTAAGCATAAGGATTCAAGATGAGTTTCAACTTTTGACGTCGTCTCATATAAAAAGACTAGTTTATAGTTCTTCAAAAGATAAAGTGGCAGCAATTGCACCATCCGTTATTGGGGAAGCTAGAAATGGGAATGATGATGCACATGAAATCATTTTACAAGCGGCTAAGGAATTAACGAGAATTACGGTGAATATTTACAATAAAATGCAGTTTGATGTAACAACTTCAATTGCAGTAAGTGGCAGCATACTGCGTTTCGTACCTGAAATATATGCTGAATTTAAGAAATGCTGTGAGAAAAGTATAGGAGACGTTACATTTGTACCACAATCAGAACTAGCAGTGAAAGGAACATATTATTTAATGAAGAATAAATATTTTAAAATATAACTGCATGAGAATTTTTGTATGATTTGTAAATATATGATGTTAAAATATATAAAGGGATGTGGATAAAAAAGTACAATATACATAGTTCTTGAATATTGTATATGTATTCCCATGTAGAAAGTGAATGATTACATGATTAATAGTATGCAGTTTTTGTATTTGGTCGCTTCTTATTTATTTGGAAACATATTGACCGCTTATATAGTAACGAAATGGAGACATAACGTTGATATTCGGGATGAAGGAAGCGGTAATCCTGGCGCAAGAAATATGGGGCGTGTATATGGAAAAGGATATTTCATCGCTACATTTTTAGGTGATGCAATTAAAGGGGCAATCGTAGTTTCTATTGCAAAATACCTTTTTGGAGATTCTACATTTGTATTGTTAGCTTTACTGGCTGTTTTACTTGGTCATATTTATCCAATTGTATTTAAAGGCAAGGGCGGAAAAGGCATATCAACTTTTATTGGAGGATTAATCGCATTTGATTATTTGATAGCGCTTACTCTTGTTGCTGTTTTCGTTATATTTTATTTAATCTTTAAAGGATTTACTAAGCCAGGGTTAATTACAATCGCTTGTTTACCAGTTTGCATGATTTTGTATTTTTATTCTATTGTTACGACTATTTTAAGTGCACTTATCATTGTACTTATTTTATATGTAAATCGCGAATGAAATGAACTTTTAATAAGTGGAGTTAATCTCCACTTATCATTTTTATTAAATGCATAAAGGAGAGAAAGCATGGGGTTAATTTATAAAGTTGCTGATCAAGCTTGGGAATTTGAACATATACATAAATTGAATTATAAAACATTTGTAGAAGAAATTCCGCAACATGAAGAAACGAAAGAGCGTGTTCGTATAGATCGTTTTCATGATGAAAATACATATTTAATTTGTTTAGATGAAGATAAGTTAGTAGGTATGGTTGCATTGCGAGGAAAACGACCATTCTCATTAGATTATAAAATTTCAAATTTAGATTTTTATTTGCAAGAGCATGGAGAAAACGTGTATGAAATTCGTTTACTCTCAGTAGAACGTGAATATCGAAATGGAAGAGCATTGTTAGGATTAATTCGCTTTTTACATCGTTATTTGCTTCTAAATGGATATGAATTAGCACTCATTTCTGCGACAACACGTGAACTACCTTTATATGAGCAAATGGGATTCAAATCTTTCCATTCGTTAGTTGGTACAGAAGAAGCAGCCTTCCAGCCAATGTATGTTACTCCAGCTATGTTTGAAGTATCGAGTGTTGGTGGGATTATGACGAAAGAATATACATTTTTACCAGGTCCAGTAGATATTGAAGAAAATGTTCGAAAGGCATTTTCTGCTAAGCCGATTTCGCATCGTTCTAAGTCATTTCAAGTGACGATGGAAAATGTGAAAAAACGTTTACTACATATGACGAAAGCGAAATATGTGCAAATCATGTTAGGAACAGGGACGTTAGCGAGTGATGCTATTGCTTTACAATTACGCTCTTTAAAAGGAAAAGGACTAGTATTAACGAATGGGGAATTTGGCAATAGATTAGTTGGACACGCAACACGCTCGCAATTACATTTTGATACGTATAAAAAAGAAATGGGACAACCATTTATCTATACAGAATTAGAAAAAATAATGGAAACGGGAAATTATGAATGGCTTTGGTTTGTTCACCATGAAACATCAACCGGAATGTTAAATGATTTAGACGAGCTAAATGTTTTATGTAAAAAGTATAAAGTGAAACTATGTGTAGATTGCATTAGCTCAATTGGAGCGATACCGATAGATTTAAAGGATGTATATTTTGCGAGCGGTGTTAGCGGAAAGGCAATTAAATCGTTTACTGGATTATCTTTCGTTTTTCATAATCATAATGTGAAAGTAAACGAGACTTTACCGGCCTATATGGACATTGGTATGTACGAAGAAAATGAAAGTATTCCATATTCACATTCATGGAATTTAATTTATGCATTGCAAGAAGCATTAAAAAGATTCGAAGATGAAATGGTATTTGAAAAAATAAAAGAGACGTATGCATATATTGAACAAGCTATTACTACTATAGGCTTAAATCTAGTTTCACCTAGAGAACATGCTGCGCCAATTATACTTACCATTCAATTAAATAAAGGTCTTTCTTCTAAAGCGTTAGGGGATGCGTTAGCGTTACAAGGATATATCGTCCATTATGAATCAGCGTATTTACAAAAGAATAACTGGATCCAAATTGCATGCCTAAATCATTACAAAGAACGTGATATGAAGAGGATGTTGAATTGTTTGCAAATGTGTGTATTACAGAGTGAGGTACATATATAAAGACTTTTTCTTAATATAGATGGATTCGTATAAAGGAGTTGCTACATACGAAAACTTAGGAATAGATCATTGGAAGAGGTGTTAGTATGATAACAAAAAAACTACCGTTACATATAGACGATATTAAAAAAGCTCAAAACATTTTAGACAGAAATGCTCGTAAAACGCCATTAGTAAAATCATTTTATTTGACTAGTAAAACAGGCGGAGAAATTCACTTAAAATTAGAAAATATGCAATTAACGGGTTCTTTTAAATTCCGTGGTGCATTTAATAAAATGTCACAGTTAACAAATCAGGAAAAAGAGAGAGGAGTAATTGCTTGTTCCGCTGGTAATCATGCACAAGGAATTGCTTTATCAGCTCATTTACTCGGTATTAAGAGTAAAATTGTTATGCCGATTTCTGCACCTCAGGCGAAAGTTGAAGCAACTAGAGGATATGGATCAGAAGTGATTTTATATGGTGAAACTTTTGATGATGCGAAGGCAAAATGTGAGGAGATTATTAAGGAAACAGGTGAAACGTATTTACATCCATATGACGATGTAGAAGTAATGGCTGGTCAAGGAACAATAGGATTAGATATTCTTGATGATATGTGGGATGTAGATACTGTCATTGTACCAATTGGCGGAGGCGGAATTATTTCTGGTATTGCTGTTGCATTAAAATCTTTTAATCCATCCATTAATATTATTGGTGTCCAAGCAGATAATGTTCATGGAATGAAGGCTTCTTATGACAAAGGTACGATTGTAGAGCATTATGAGGCACCTACAATAGCAGATGGTTGCGCAGTTAAAATACCAGGTGATTTAACGTTTGAAGTAGTAAAGGAATTAGTAGATGATATTGTAACGGTATCAGAAGGTGAATTAGAAGTAGCGATGAAAGACTTATTACAACGTGGTAAAGCTGTTGTAGAAGGTGCTGGCGCATTAGCTACTGCTGCTCTACTTGCAGGGAAAGTGGATCCGTATATTAAAGGGAAAAAAGTAGTAGCGGTTATATCTGGTGGGAACGTAGATTTGCAGCGCATTTCCAGTGTTTGTGAGCAATTTTTTGTAGCTAATGAAGTGAAATAGTATTTTAAAAAATAGTGTTAAGAATGAGGAGCTAAGAGGATTGATCTTAGCTCTTTTTAATTATACTTGAGCCGAAGTAAATAATGACTCCATTTTTATTTTACTCTTTTCTCGAATTTCAGCATCTGCATGGCGCATTACAAATTTATGCGCAATAGCGATTGCTAAAACATCATCTAATAAGCCAATCCCAATAATAGCAGCTATATCTGGAATGAAGTCGATTGTTAATACGTAATAGGATAAAGCGGCTAATATTATAAATTTCGCTTTAGTAGGTAACCCTTTTTTTCTCATTGTGTAGTATAAAATAATACTTTCATATACGCTAGATTTCCCAAGGTTTGCTGAGCTTTTTTTGAATTTTTTCCAAAGTGTCTGTTTCTCCATATAAACACTCCTTTTACAAAAACATAGATTTTTTAAAAGGATAGACAAAGAAGTAGTGAAATAATCAATTTTATTGTATATTTCCATAAAAATAGGAATTTACCTGTTCAAAATAATAGAATGTTGGTTATGTAACGACTCACAGTGTTTTGTTACATAAGTATGTACAGTAAAATGTATGTGGATGATTTATTAGCGAGCATCTAATAAAAGGTATGGGGGAAGAAAAGTGAAGATAATAGAACTACCAATTGAATTTGAATTTAATGGGGCAAAACAATGTATATATCCGAGCTTAATTATAATAAGCAATGAATTAACTTTAGTAGATACAGGTTATGTAAACTTTTTACCTTTAATTGAAGAGGCAATTTTAAAACAGGGGTATGAGATAAAAAACTTAAAAAATATAATTATTACCCATTATGATGACGATCATATAGGATCTTTATATGATTTCAAAGCGAAATATCCTCAAGTTAATATTATTGCTAGTGAAATTGAATCCCACTACATTAGTGGTGAAATAAAATCGGAGAGACTAGTTCAAGCTGAAGACATGTTACAACGTATGCCAATTGAAGAGAAAGAATTTGGTGAATGGTTTATACAACAATTAAAAAATATAAGACATATTTCTGTCGATGAAAAAGTATATGATGGTCAAATGATTTTAAATAATGAATGTCAAATAGTAGCGACGCCAGGACATACTTCGGGGCATATTTCATTATATTTTCCGAATTCAAACTGTGTAATTACAGGGGATGCGGCCGTTCAAGAAAATTGTGAATTAGTAATAGCTAATCCGAATTTTTGCTTAGATATAGAAAAAGCGGAAGAATCTTTAAAGAGAATTAAAAACCTTAAAGCAGCAAGCTATTATTGCTATCATGGAGGAAAGCTTACTGTATAAAATAATAAAAAAACCGATCTTTCCCATTTCGAAAAGATCGATTTTTTTTAATTCATAGATTCTGCAATTCTAATTAATTCATTAAAAATGTTTTTATAAGAAAAAAGCCAAGTCTTTAAAAGAGCTGGCTTCAGGAATTCATCATGTGAATGAGTTTATCACCATCAATTAACTTAATATTTTTATTCGCAGCATATTGCTTGCGTTTTGGTTGGAAGTACTCAGTAGTTTAGTCGTCACAAATATCCTCAGCTGTTAAAACCCCCAATATATCTTCATATACAGGGCTAGTATCCACATAGGAGGAAGAACGCATGCTCTCGTAACTAGAAAAAGTTACTCTAATTTCTACAGAGAAATTTAATTCATCTTGAATTCGTTGAGCACATGTTTGATAGTTCTCCCTAATCTCTTGTAGACAGCTTACAATATCTTCTCCATATATTGGATGATTTATAATTATACGTAGTTGTCTGTTGTTTTCTGGTTGCTCATTTAGGAAATAAGCGCTATCCAATTTAATATCTTCGCCAGTGATAGAAGAAGATACAATTTCTTCTATCACTGTAGCCAAAGTCTCATCACGCATTTTTTCTATTTTACTAATAATCCCGAGCTTTTTAGATGCATTACGTATCAACTTATTTTCTTTTTGATTATGCTGATGAATGAGTTGTTCCAGGTCGTCCAAAAAACATAGTAACTCCATGTGGTTATCTATCATTATGTAACCCCCTTTTTTAAAAATATAGTGAGATGCAGAGGGAAATATTCGCGAAAAATGAATTGGTACTAGCAATTGACAACCTATTGTGAGCATACACTGATAGGGCTAAAAGCCGCTAACAGAAGCATGTCCAAGAAAGAGTGGTTGAGTGGTAAACACAAACTTAGGAGGAAAAGGAATTTATAGAAAACATATTATTATGCTCATTGTTATCTGAATAAGAAATGCTAATTACATATTATGAGGATGGTTATTTGCTCAATGGATATATGACTGTGATTGATATAGATCCGTTAAATAGTGCTTTAATCTGTACAGATGTTTTTTACCACAGGGTTGCACTTGTTTTTTTGATATTATTACTAGTAATAAAGACGAATCTTAGGATGTGCACCCCGATTGTTAGACACAAACAACAATTGGAGGTGTACTTTTTTATAGTTAAATTCTCACTAGAAGAAAAAGTAAAGGTAGTAAAAAAACATTCAGATGAAGGTGACGGAGTGAAAAGACTTGCGGGATCCATAAAGGTTCATCCGAGTGTACTCCAGCAGTGGATTAAACAATATAATGCGGCAGGTGAAAAACGCTATAGAAGATATCCCCTGGATTATAAACTGGATGTAATTAATTATATGGATAGACAAGGGACATATATTAGAGAACCAGGGGCTATTTTTAATATCCCATCTTATGGAACGGTTCGTAGGTGGAAGGAAGCATATGATTTAAAAGGCATGGATTCCCTACATGAAAAGAAGAGAGGGTGTCCAACTATGAAAAATACAAATACAATAGAAAAATTAAGAAGTACATTTTGTCTCCGGCTAATATGAAAGGGTTATTAAAATCGGAAAGAAAACAAAAAGAATTTGTCCAACTAGTACACGATGAATATAAAAAAAGAAGATAAGAATTTTTTTATTTTTCATATTTGGCGAAACAAATGGTACAATGAAAGCTAATGTGAAAAATAAGGAAAAGAAGTGGTCTATTTGAAAAACTTTTTAGAATTAGGAATTAGTGAAACGTTTAATCATACATTACGTGAAAATGGAATTACAGAAGCAACACCAATTCAAGAGCAGGCAATTCCTGTTATTATGTCAGGTAAAGACATTATTGGGCAGGCGAAAACAGGAACGGGTAAAACGTTAGCATTTGTGTTACCGATTTTAGAAAAAATTGATCCAGAGTGTAGTGATGTTCAATCTTTAATTGTTGCACCAACAAGGGAACTAGCACTACAAATTACGACTGAAATTAAAAAAATGCTTGTTCAAAGAGAAGATATTAATGTACTAGCGATTTATGGTGGGCAAGATGTAGCACAGCAATTGAGAAAATTAAAAGGCAATACACATATAGTTGTTGCGACACCAGGACGTTTATTAGATCATATACGTCGTGAAACAATCGATTTAAGTAATCTTTCAACGATTGTACTAGATGAAGCGGATCAAATGCTTTATTTCGGTTTCTTATATGATATTGAAGATATTTTAGATGAGACACCTGGTAGTAAACAAACGATGTTATTCTCAGCTACGATGCCTAAAGATATTAAAAAATTGGCGAAGCGATATATGGATGAACCGCAAATGGTTCAAGTACAAAGTGAAGAAGTAACGGTAAATACAATTGAGCAGCGTGTCATTGAGACGACAGATCGTGCAAAGCCAGATGCACTTCGTTTTGTTATGGACCGTGATCAGCCATTTTTAGCAGTTATTTTCTGTCGTACAAAGGTTAGAGCGAGTAAGCTTTATGATAATTTAAAAGGACTAGGTTATAATTGTGCTGAACTTCATGGTGATATACCTCAAGCGAAACGTGAAAGAGTTATGAAGAGTTTCCGCGAAGCTAAAATTCAGTATTTAATCGCAACGGATGTAGCAGCTCGTGGACTTGATGTAGATGGTGTAACGCACGTATTTAACTTTGATATCCCTGAAGATGTAGAAAGTTATATTCACCGCATTGGCCGAACAGGACGTGCAGGTGGATCAGGTCTTGCAATTACGTTCGTTGCTGCGAAAGATGAAAAACATCTAGAAGAAATTGAAAAAACGCTTGGTGCACCACTGCAAAGAGAAATAATCGAACAACCGATGATAAAACATTTTGATGAAAATGGAAAACCGGTACCAAAGCCGGCTCCAAAGAAATCAGGTCCGAATCGTCAAAGAGATAGCCGTGAAGGTTCAAGAAGTGAATCAAGACGTGATTCGAGAAATAGCTCAAGAAGTGATTCAAGAAATAGTTCAAGAAATAGTTCGAGAAATGAAAACAACCGATCTTTTAATAAGCCAAGTAATAAAAAAGGTAATACAAAGCAAGGTCAGCAAAGACGTGGCCGTTAAATAGTTATAATTGTAAAGAGTCGCAAAATATTGTGGCTCTTTTTTTGTTTGTATAGAACAAGGATGATGGCAAGAAAAAATAAAAATTTCATTCACCGTATGTAAAACTTATAAAAGAGATTTTATATTCCAAAACCAGTAGAGAAAGGGTATTACAAGCATGTTGCAATTCAAGAACAAGTGCAAATTACGTATGAACAATATTTAATTGAAAAAAATTGAGAGAAAGCAATTCATACTAGCTCCTTTGATGATGATACGAATTATGAAAAAACAATTGGTATAACGATACGAAAATATCTTTTACAAACAAAGAATTGGACAATTTGGTGAAAGAAATTCGTAACACATACAAACGGTACGGGAATGTTATGTTGCAGCAAAAAGAGAATGGAACAAGAGAAGTTTATGAGGATTAAACTCGTATTCGGGTATGATTGTTGGAAACTTAATTTGTTAGTTTTGTTCGATGGGGAACTCGAGAAGCACAACTGCCATCCTTATTGGGAAATTGCTTATTACGATGATGAAGGTAATGCAGTGTGATGTTAACAGAAGGGATAGTATGCGAAATAAGAAAAAAGGACTAACAGTCGTACCTGCCGTCCTTTAATAGGAGAAAAAGTAATCTTGTTTAGAACTACGCATAAACAGAAAATCTGCTTGTAATTAGTTTTGCCATAAATATACGTGTCTATACAAAAAAGGGATAAGTAAAAAATACTTATCCCCGGAAGGGAAATCCGAAGCACCAAAATGGCTCGTATTGGTCTGCAGGTTCAAAAGTAGTATATGTAAAACAAAAAATCTCATACAAAAAGCAGACAACGATTTTGGTTGTCTGCCAGTGAGTTCAATGAGTTAGCTAATTTTGATAATTTGCATCCCCGTTACGAGAAGAGTGAAGCTGCTAGTTCAAACAGCTTGTTGGTATTATTTTCGATTTCTTAAAAAATATACAGAGAAAGCAGATAAGTGAAGAACCTACCTGCTTCTGCTGTAACAAAAGAAAGAAGTATTAGCCGTGGACACGGCGGCTTGAAAATAGTATGTATTTTTATTTAAAAAATATTCAAGGGGTGAAGAAACATGGAATGTTTAATAAATGGTGTTTGCGAAATTAAACAGCTAATTAGTAAAACAAAGAGAAAAACAATGAGCAAATATAACAATAAAAAGGTAAATGTCCAAAAGAGCGATGAGTATAAAGTGATACAAAATAGTCATATTAAAACTTGATTTTCATAAAAAATAAAGCACACATATAAGTGTGCTCTCATGAACGCTTTAGATTTGTATGACTACATAGTCACCATACAATAAAATATGCTTGTTTTATATAAATGTGTGTCAAATCTATAACATATATTTTAGTGTGTAGAAGGAACATTAAATGTTAATTAGCTAAACATATTGCTTTGATTAACGAATTTGTGCAACTGTTAACGCTGCAGAACGAATATCTACTGTACCAATTACTTCAACGGGTACAATTTGAATTAAATCACCAGGGTTTAAGTTAATTAGAATGACACCACTGGATACATCGACTTCACCGGTTCCGATAATATTAGAACGGACTGCGGTTCCAGATCCTGCAATAATATTAGTTGATGTGTTTAATGTCAAGAAAAAGCGCGCTGCTTCCGGGGCTACTGGAACGTTATCGAGGCTGATTGTTAATGTATAACTGATTTGATAAATACCAGCTACTTGAATTCTAATTCCAGTTCCAGTACTAATTGTATCATTTATTACAGGGACAGTAATATTAGGGTTTGGGCCCGTACTAGGTAATAGTAATGGCGTGAATAGTGTTGCAAATTGAGGTGAAGTAGCATTGAAAGCAAAACCAAGAGCTGGTAGTGTACTAGGGGCTTGTGCTCCACAATTAAAGTTTGTGTGCTTACGACAAGATGAACGCATATTTTCACTCCTTTCTTTCATTTAGATCGCATGAGTAATAATCTCACGATTTGGACAAGCGTAATACAATATATGAAAATTAATAGTGAATAGTGCAGAGTTGTACTGTTATGGATAAAACTAGCTGTCTGTTGTACAAAAGGAAACACTACGCTTACAGAAATAGTTTGTAATCTAAAGTTGAAAAATAGTATGAACAGGGTTAAAAATTTTATTCAGAAATGAAAGGAAACACAATAAAAAGAGCACGCATATAAGCATGCTCTTTAACAAGAAAGGTAGATTTCTAGGAGGGACGCCTCCATACAATAATGAATGCTTGTCCGGTTAAAAGTTGAAAAAATTTATAAAAAAGTTATTTAGTAAATGATTATAAAAATTTTATTTTGTTATAAATAAAAGAGCACTTTTGAACAGTGCTCTTTCTCGGAGTGAATTGTGTCAAAAACTTTCTAAAACAGAATTGAAAAGTAGAATACTCAAGCAGTGAGTCATGAGTAATAATTCTCAAATATAAGAATGATTTTGATTTTCTATGTAAAGTATGAATCACCATATATATAGGTGATAAAAGTAAAAAAGCAGCTAGCAAAAGCTAACTGCTCGCCTCTCGACCAAGAGAGCAAGAGTGGGAAGAATTAAAAACTACCTTTTAAATTCTTCTATAGTATCGGAAAGTATTTAGAATTTTATTCGTGTAAAACATAAAAAGGCAGCTAACAAAAGCTAGCCACTAAGCCCTAGGGTATGAAAGGAATAAGAAACTGTATTTGTAGAACTAACCTAATGTTTAGTTTTATTCAGGTGATTACATTACATGTTTGATGATATAGTCTTTTATTAGTAAAAAAGCTGCAAGGAGAAACATTACGTCAATCGAGAACCAAAACATATCTTTTTGAGGTTTTTTAAACTCTGATATTATGGAAAACATTAAAAATAAGGCAACAGCTATTACAATACAGAGTTTAATTATATCAGACATTTATAGCACTCCTAACATTTAATCTTTTTTATTATATAGCTATTTCCAATGTTGAGGGATTTTAAAAGTGTTTTATGAGAATTCAAGCAAAATGATCCTTTTATAAGAAAGCGAGGTTAGGAGAATAGAGGATAACATAAAGCTTTTAGGTGATGATGGGATGTTAGAGATGGAGTTTAAAGAAAGTAAGGTCAATGTTTATATCGATGAAGGATATGTGATGGAATTGCTTTCGACAAGAGAACAGATTAAAGAAATGATTGACTACAATTGGGTAAGCTTAGGAACGATGATTTAATAGCGCGAGAAGAGAAGTTGTTAAAATGGTTAGCTATACTTGGATTTTAAAGAAAAAACTCCTATTGAATGTAGGAGTTTTTTCTTTGTACGAAAGCTCTAAAAGATATATAATAATTTTCTGACTATTGAAAATTGGAGGGATAAAAATGAAAAATGAAACGTTGCACACGGAAGAAGATATTATTAAAATGCTTGATTCATTATTAAGACCAGCAGAACCATTTTGGAATGAATTTTATGAGAATAGAGAAAAGGATGTTCCGTTTTTTGAAAATGTGCCAGATGAAAATCTAGTTTCATATATAGAAACAGGATGGGTTTCCAAAGGGAAAGTGCTGGAGCTTGGATGTGGTCCAGGAAGAAATGCAATTTATTTGGCGAATGAAGGATTTGAAGTAACAGCAGTGGATTTATCTATAGAAGGTATAAATTGGGCGAAAGAGAGGGCGTTAGCAAAAGGAATAGAAATTGATTTTATTTGTGATTCGATTTTTAATCTAGAGTGTCAAAATGATTTTGATTTTGTATACGATTCGGGCTGTTTACATCATATTCCACCACATAGAAGGATACATTATGTGGATTTAATTAAAAAATCATTGAAACCGGGTGGTTATTTTGGTTTAACATGTTTTGCAGCAGGTGATTTAGATGAGCGAAATGGATCAGAAATAACTGATTGGGACGTATATAGAGGGTGGAGTCTACAAGGTGGTCTTGCATATTCTGAAGAAAAATTAAGAGGGATATTTAAAGAATTTGAAGTGATTGAAATTAGAAAGATGAAGCAAATTGATCAACCAAATACTATGTTTGGAGAATCATTTCTTTGGACAGCATTATTTAAGAAGAAATAAAAAAGTATTTAATTGACAAACTCATCTTTTTTATAGACAATATATTTACGGGAATATATGTTCGTTTTTTTGCTTCCCGGTGTATGTTTTGCATAAATACATAACAAGGGGATGCCTCTATATGAGTACTACAAATCAAAAAATCACTACGTTTTTAATGTTCGAAGGTAAAGCTGAGGAGGCGATGAATTTTTACACGTCGCTATTCGATCGATCAGAAATTGTAAATATCTCTCGTTACGATGAAAATGGACCTGGTAAAGAGGGTTCTGTCATTCATGCAACTTTTATGTTACATGGGCAAGAGTTCATGTGCATAGATAGTTATGTAAATCATAATTTTACATTTACACCAGCTATGTCTCTTTATGTAACTTGTGATACAGAAGAAGAAATTGAAACTGCTTTTAATAAACTAGCCAAAGAGGGAGCCGTACTTATGCCTTTAGGTGCCTATCCATTTAGTAAAAAATTTGGTTGGTTAAATGATAAGTATGGTGTGTCTTGGCAGTTAACGCTTGCGGAATAGAAATAAGAAAAAGCGTAGCCCATTTATAGCTACGCTTTTTCTTATTAAGAATTTTGCAACCCGAATCTTTTCCCAAGTTTAGCTAACAATTCAGGCTGATCCCATTGGCTTATTACAACTTCAATAAAGATAAGTTGATTCGTATTTAAAGTTATATTCGTTAAGACTTCTGCTAACTCTATTTCATTTTCCGCTTTATATGTTAGACTTTTTTCTTCTGATCCGAATATGTTTGCAAGTTTCGTGTAATCCCACATTTGTATGTCATTATACGGTTCGTTTTGTCCGTGAATTGCACGTTCAACAGTGTATCCATTGTTATTAATTACAAATATAATCGGTTTTAAATTTTGCCGAAGTATAGTTGATAACTCTTGAACAGTTAATTGAAAAGAACCATCACCAATAATTAAAATGTTACGTCGCGATAAATTAGCGAGCTGTGTACCGAGTAGAGCAGGTAATGTATAACCAATTGATCCCCATAATGGTTGTGCTACATATGTAGTGTAATTTGGTAAAGGAATAGCAGCACTACCGAAGAAAGGGGTTCCTTGCTCTGTAATTAAAACATCGTTTTCTTGTAAGAAATGGTATATTTGTTGCCAAAACCGTTTTTGTGTAACCATTTGTGCTTTTGGATTGAACTCTTCTGTTATAGATAGTGATTCTGAAATAAACGGCTTAATTTCAAGTGTTTCTTCTTTGCGATGTTCGATTAAATCACTTAATTGTTGTAAAACATCTTTCATTACAACGGGTCCATATTTTTTATCTATAATTTTCACAGTATAGGGATGGATTTCTATTACTTGCTCTTTCATAAAGCCTTGTGTAAATCCACCAGTAATAGTATCAGTTAATTTCACGCCAATACTAATAATACAGTCAGATTCATCAATTCTTTTTTGTAAGTATGAAGAACTAACATCACCAGTATAAATTCCTATAAATTGAGGGTGTTTTTCAGGGAATATTCCTTTCCCCATACTTAATGTTGCGATAGGAAACCCAGTTTTTTCTACGAATTGATGCAAATATTCTTCCGCATGAAAACGAGCCACTTCAAAATCAGCTAAAATAACAGGTTTTTTAGCACTGTTTATTTTTGAAGTTGCATGTAGAAGCATTTTATCCAGTGCATCTTTATTACTTACAATTGGTTTATGTAAAATGGGTTCCGTAGGTTTATTAATTGGTTTATTATACACATCAATCGGTAATTGAATATGAATAGGGCGTTTCTCACTCCAACATGCACGTAACACACGGTCAATTTCTTCAGCGGCATGTTCAGGTGTTAATTTTGATTGTGCCACCGTGATTTCTCTATACATATTGGAAAAATGATCGAACTTTCCATCACCTAACGTATGATGAACGAGTGCTCCATTTTCCATTACTGTCGTTGGTGGTGTCCCCGTGATTTTTATAACAGGTACATTTTCTGCGTATGAGCCAGCAACGCCGTTAATGGCGCTTAATTCTCCAACACCGAAAGTGGTAATAAGAGCGGCGATTCCTTTTATACGAGCATATCCATCAGCAGCATATGCTGCATTTAGTTCATTACAATTACCAATCCACTCTAACTTTTCATGTGCTACTACGTCATCTAAAAAAGCCAAAGTATAATCTCCAGGGACACCAAAAATATGCTCGATTCCTAATTCGCTTAGTCGGTCTAATAAATATGTACTTACCGTATATTGCGTTTTCAATTGAATCATCTCCTACTTATACAGTGAATATTTCAATAGACTAAAGAAGTTCCAATGCGTTCATTAAAATATTGATTACTGGATTGTGGTATAATTTACATACAGGGGGAAAGTAGATGACACAACATAAAGAAGAACAGATGAATGAAGCGTTAGCATTATTTTACTTTGCATATAAAACATTTACTGAAAAGCCAGATGAAATTATAAAAGAGTATGGCATACAACGAGTACATCACCGAATTTTATTTTTTATCGCACGCTTTCCAGGGATAAGTGTAAATGAGTTATTATCACTGCTAGAAATAAGTAAACAAGCTCTCCACGGACCACTACGACAACTTGTGGAAAAGGGCTTAATTGAGAGTAATGAAGCGACACATGACCGCCGTGTGAAACAGTTATCATTAACAGAGGAAGGTACCGATTTAGAGAAAAAATTAAGCGATGTACAAAGACAACAAATGAGTGCTATTTTTTCAAAATTTGGTGAATCGTGTGAAGAAAATTGGCATCAAGTTATGAATGAAATGGCAAATAGCCGATCAGGTTTTGATGCCTGGATGTCGAAACGGGAAGTTGCAATCGATCAAAAATGATAAGAAATACATCTGTTTTATAGTTTGAAAAACAACAAATTTTATCCGTACATTTGGCAACTATGGATTGGTCATAGAGTGAATGGATAAAAAGATACATTACTAGATACTTTATACGTGTACGTAATGGAACAATACAATTCACATTTCCGAGAGGGGAATTATTATGATAAAACTTGTACTTATTCGTCACGGACAAAGTTTATGGAATCTTGAAAATCGCTTTACAGGATGGACAGATGTAGATTTATCAGAGAATGGATTAAGTGAAGCGAGAGAAGCAGGAGCGATATTAAAGAAAAATGGATATACTTTTGATGTCGCTTATACATCTGTATTAAAACGAGCAATCCGGACGTTATGGATTGTACTTCATGAGATGGATCTTGCTTGGGTCCCAGTACATAAATGTTGGAAGCTAAATGAAAGACATTACGGTGCATTGCAAGGGTTAAATAAAGATGAAACAGCGAAAAAATATGGTGAGGAGCAAGTTCATATTTGGAGAAGAAGTATTGATGTAAGACCACCTGCCCTTACTGAGGATGATCCTAGATATGAAATGAATAATCCCAAATATAAAACACTTAAAAAAGCTGAGTTTCCATTGACTGAATGTTTAGTGGATACGGAGAAAAGAGTACTTAATTATTGGCATTCAGAAATTGCGCCATCATTAAAAAGTGGTGAAAAGGTGATAATTTCATCGCACGGTAATACAATTCGTTCGCTAGTGAAATACTTAGATAACCTTTCAAGTGATGGTGTTGTTTCATTAAATATTCCAACAAGCATTCCGCTCGTTTATGAATTAGACGATGATTTACGTCCAATTCGTCATTATTACTTAAGTATGGACGGAGAAGTACCAGAAGGGGAAATTCCGAAACATATTTCTTTTTAACATGAAAATTTGAAACGCATGCTTGTCTACATATACAATGTAGATTCAAGATAAAAGACGTGGTACCTTCTAATGTATATGCGATATTGCTAAATTTAGAAGCTTGTCCACGTCTTTTGTCATAAAGAGAGCTGCTTGTGCATGTAATGATATCGTGAGTAGTTTTTGAATGGAGGGTGATGTCATTGGTGATCTCTAACATTCGAATCGGCTTATTTATTTTAGCAATCGTTTTTCTAGTTCTTGTTTTCTTTTACTGGAGAAATGAAGAGTTGTACGAAGAGAAGAAGCAACGGATTAGAAAGACTTGGTATGGGTTATTTATAGTATCAGTCACCGTGTATTTCATGATAAAAGGAATTGATTTAACCCTCTGGAAAAATCTTTTAATGTTCACTGCAATGGTTATTTTCGTTGATATTGCATTTATTTTAACACCTAATATTTCAGAAATATGGGGAGCGAAATTTAGCGATATCGGCAAGACTGTTCAATCGATAAAAAGATCATTAATTGCTTCTAAAGCAAGAGGAGAAATATACACAACAATTATTCAAAATGTGAATCCAGCAGTATTCGGTACGATGGAATGGCATACGGAAGAAGACTATACAAAAAGTTTAAACGCATTTTTAGATTCATACGGGGAAAAGATTGGAGCGAAAATTGTTGTATTTGAATCGGCAAAGGAATTAAATACAAACTTTCGCGGTATCCGCTCGCAATTTAGTACTATCGTTCCATTTGAACACATTGAGCAATTGAATGAGCAGAAAGCGGTGCAAGTAGAAAATGTCGGAATTATACCAGTAAAAATAGTGAGTGATGTTTTCATTGTTATTGATGGGAAGAAAAATAATCTGCAAGATCGGGATTTTGAAAATGTATATAATTTAACAATACATCATAGTTACTTTAGTAAATAAGGACAGGATTTTCTTCTGTCCTTTTCACTTATACATAAAGACAAAGTAAATTCAGACAAACTTGTATAAAATCGGACAATCATCCCTACACTAGCACGTAGAGGTGATTGTAGTGATAAAAGATTATGACAATGATTTTTTTAAAGAAGATAATGAAGATGCAACAGATTTCTCGTTAATAAAAGGAGATACATTACAGCAAGTAGAAGAATTAGAAGAAGAATTAAAAAGAAAATGATACTTGTACACGCTGTCTACATTTGCGATATAATATAAATAGAAGATTGTATCTGTTTGAAAAGGGGGAGAAGAGATGGCTGAAGTGAATGTACAAAAATCTTCATTTTTTAAAGAGAAAAAAGAAGAACCAAATACAGATTTCTCTCTTGTGAAAGGTGCGTTAACGGAAAATATAAATCGTTTAGAGAAACTGATGAATAATAGCAGTTCAAAATATATACGAGTGAAAAAAACAAAAGAAAATGCATAGAGCATTTTCTTTTGTTTTTTATTTAGCATTTAACTTTTCTTTTACTTTTGCAGGTAACTCAGCTTCTTGAATCTCTTCATATGATTTCACTTCAATTGATGATATTTCATTTTTGCTCTTATCATCTTTATGTTCGTTTGATGCTTTCTTACTTCTAAATGTAATTTGTTTTTTTACTCCGTCTTCGTCATAAGCAGGCAGTGTGTAGTTTCTTAAGTTTTTACCTTCAACTTTTTCGATAGTTCCCTCGCCTTGTATCTGTACGTAATATACATCTTTAACAATTCGATTTAATGATGCTCTTTCACATCCAATAGTAAAACTAGAAAATAATAAACATAGTGTAATAATTACTAAAAACCTTTTCATTTTCTTTATCTCCTTCAATCTGTTTCTTTACACAGTATACGGCTATTATGAAATGAGAAAAATCGATTTAGAATACAACACCCTTACAGTGTTGTAAGAGTGTTGTCCATAAAATGAACACTATATTAAAAAGTTAAAAGAAAGGTAAAATAATGAATCATGGTATAATGATAAAAGACTTACATATTATTTTGTCATTTTGAGAGGAGCTTAAAAATGTATTCTACTTTAGAACAATTAACAAAGCACCCTGTATTTTATCATTTTGCAGAAATTTCAAAGATTCCTAGAGGATCAGGTAATGAAAAGGAAATTAGTGATTATTTAGTTGGCTTTGCAAAAGAGCGTAACTTAGAAGTGATTCAAGATGAAGCATTAAATGTCATTATTAAAAAAGAAGCAACTACTGGTTATGAAAATGTACCAGCTATAATCATTCAAGGTCATATGGATATGGTATGTGAAAAAAATCAAGCAACCGTACATGATTTTGAAAAAGATCCAATTGAATTACGCATCATTGGGGACATGTTATATGCAAATCAAACGACTTTAGGTGCTGATAATGGTATTGCAGTTGCGTATGCGATGGCTTTATTAGATTCAAAAGACATTCCGCATCCAGCACTTGAAGTAGTTATTACTACTGAAGAAGAAACAACAATGGGCGGGGCTTTCGCTGTTGATGCAAATCACTTTGATGGTAAGATTTTTATTAATATTGATTCTGAAGAAGATCATAAATTACTTGTAAGTAGCGCAGGTGGTGCGAAAGCTGTTGAAACAATTCCAGTTATTTGGGATGAAGCGCCAGCGAATACGGATGCATACCGTCTATATGTTGGTGGTTTAAAAGGCGGACATTCTGGTATGGAAATTGATAAACAACGCGGTAATGCAAACAAAGTATTAGGACGAGTATTACGCGATTTATCAGCAAATATTCAATTTGATATAAGTGAAGTTCACGGCGGATTAAAAACAAATGCAATTCCGCGTGAAAGTGTAGCTACAATTGTATTACGTACAGAAGATGTAGAGAAAGTAGAAGAAAAACTAGTATCTTGGACAAGAGTATTACAAGAAGAAATGCGTGCTGTTGATCCAGATGTTCACGTTACACTTACAAAATTGGATGAGAAAGTAGAAAAAGTATTTGCTAAAGAGACACAAAAGCAACTTATTTCATCATTATTCTTAATTCCAAACGGCATTCAAAGTATGAGCTTGGATATTAAAGGTCTTGTAGAAAGTTCAACAAATTTAGGCGTTATTGAAACGTTACAAAATGAAATTAAATTACGTAACGAAGTGAGAAGTTCTGTAAGTAGTTTAAAACAACATGTTGCAGATGAGATTAAATGTATCGCCGAGTTAGTTGGTGCAACATTTGAAATCGAGTCAGAGTATCCAGAATGGCCATACAATCCGAATTCACAAATTCGTAATTTGTTTGAAAAAGTGCATCAAGAAAAATACAATAAAGATGTTGAAATCTTTGCTGTACATGCAGGAATCGAATGTAGTGTATTCGTTCAAAAGATGCCTGAATTAGATGCAATTTCATTCGGTCCAGATATATTTAATGTTCACACTCCAGATGAACATATTAGTATTTCTTCTGTTGTGAATAACTGGGGATTCTTCGTTGATGTAATGAAGGGGACGAAAGAGTTAGCTAAATAAGATTGCTGAAATGAAAAGTAGCCTATAAAACTTGATTGGCTACTTTTTTGTATAGCGTTTTATTAGAAATTCACTTTTACGTTAGTAATTAATTTTTGGTTTTATTTCTAGAGGAGATCGCACCAAAGACCGCTCCAGAAATTGCTCCGATTAAAGTCATAAAAATTGCACTCCATGCTGCAAATGACATTTTTACACCTCCAAATAATCAATTATTGTTTCTTAGTCTTTTGAATAGAAATGATAATTGCAACAACTATTAAGAAAATAAGGGGAGACCAAGAATAGAAAGACATGTAATATTCTCCTTCTAATATTAATTTTAAATATTTTTATAGATAAATTATCGCATTTTCAAAGAGTGAACACATAAAATATGCACTATTGCATATTTTATGTGTAGAACTTAAAGAACTCGAAATAGTTATTGAATAAAATGCTAATTTATAAAGAGAGTAAGCATTTTTTTAACCTTAAAAAGGGTGAATAATCAAAAAGCTCCGCTATCTTATATAAGGTAGCGGAGCTTTTAAAATGGTTTTTACTCAATAAAAATAGTATCCAATATTTTTTGGTGAGATTTAATTATTTTGAGATTTTAAAGCTGCCTCCATAATAATAATTTTCTCCAAGTTTCATAACAGCTACATATGTTCCAGGATTATAGGACTTAGTAATAGGTGTTACAAATCTACCATAATTATGTTTCAAACCCGAGTCATAAATAGTTTTATATCTATGCAAGTTTATTTCATCATTTTCATTTCCACTCAATTGATATATTTTTACTATACCAGTATCTTTACCACCAGTATATATAGTAACATCGAATGTATCTCCGTGTTTTAAGTCACCAACTGCTAACTCTTCTATAAAATCTGCATTATGATGTAATAAAAAGTAGTTTTGCCACTGCCAATTATCTAAAAATGGTGCTACTTTTTGTGTAAGTTGTGATTGTGCAGATACAGGTGTAATTGTATAAATTGTATTCGATAATAAAACTCCTCCAACAGTCAATGCACCAATAATTGTGGATTGCCTTAAAAGTTTCATGTTCTAAACCTCCTATTTACTTAAGGATTCAGAAATCGTTGTGTGAAAAACTGGCTGTGAAATCTAATAGATGATAATATCTTCTATAATCATATTAACATTTATTGATTTATCAGACAAATTAAAATGTAATAAGACTATATCGAGGAAGTTACAGCTAATACAGGAAAGAAGTTAGATGTATAGTTAAGAAATCTTTATCATATGTAATTGGGATTTGTTATTTGAAAACTCGATTGTTTTAATGTTTAAATTTCAATGCACACTTTAAGTTTCAGTATATCATTTTACAATTTGACTTATGTAATTTAACACGTTATGATTTTTTTATTATAACAGAAAGGCTTGAATATAATGATTCGTCGTTTGAGAAAGCTAAAAAATGTAGCGGTCGTAGTAAGCTTCTAAGTGAATGACAAAGATCTACAATACTTAGAAGCGAGGAATAAAGTTATGAAGCATCCATTATATAATCATTGGTCAGAAACGAAGTATTTAAAAGATATAGTAACAAATCCCCTTATTGAGGTAGGAGAGTACTCCTATTATTCAGGTTATTATGGTCATCAAAATTTTGAAGATGGCTGTGTAAGGTATTTGTGGGGGGATGCTAAGTCCCGAGCACTTTTCAATCCAATTGAACAGATGGGATGGCATCTTGATAAACTCATTATTGGGAATTATGTTTGTATTGCCAGTGGTGTAGTCATTTTAATGGGCGGTAATCATAATCATCACTCAGAATGGATTACAGTATATCCATTCGCTGAGCAAATTGAACATTCATATGAACCGAAGGGTGATACAGTCATTAAAAGTGATGCTTGGATTGGAATGAATGCTATTATAATGCCTGGCGTTACAATCGGTGAAGGTGCAATCGTTGCAGCAGGATCTGTCGTAAGTAAAGATGTTCCGCCCTATACAATAGTTGGTGGAAATCCTGCTAAGGAAATAAAGAAACGATTCACTGACACAGAAATGAATCTGCTGATGGAAATGCGTTGGTTTGATTGGGATAGAGAATTAATTGAGAAGGCAATGCCTATATTATCTAGCTCATCTATTAAACAATTATATGATTTTTATAAAAAGGAAGTAAAAAATAGATAAGTCTGTGAAAAAACTACATTCTATATAGGATGTAGTTTTTTATTATAAAAAATTAATAGTCTAGACTAAGGAAAATTCATCTCTAGTATGAGTATAGCAAATAGCTGAATTAAATAATTAAAATCCTTGATAGCTAATAAACGAATGTTCGGTTACCGGTGTGCCACGAAATTTGATCGGGACACACTGCTTTTATTTTTTATAAATGTGGAACAAATGTATTACTTAGATTGTCTATGAAGTGTAATCCTAAAAAATATGAAAGTGCGAATCATTTTGAAAAATACAAAGGTATTAAAAAGAGGTATGTGTGTAGGAATATTAAGTATCAATAGGCCTAAAAGGGTGGGATGAGATGTTCTATATGAAAGTGGGACTAATGTCTTATATTTAGAATTTGATAACGTTGTCTATTTTTTTAGGATTATGTTAGAATAACGTTTTTTTGAGTACAAAGATATTGGAGGTAATAGAAGTGAAAGGTATGTTTTACAAGAGATTTATTGCAATAGTAACAGTGCTTACAATATTTTGTAGCATAGTTGTTACATCTGGAAGAGCAACAGCGGAAACAGTTTCTGCTATAGAAGTAGAAGCAGGGTCAGCAATTTTAGTAGAAGCAAATTCCGGAAAAATTTTATATGAAAAAAATGCAGATGAATCATTAGCAATTGCTAGTATGACAAAAATGATGAGTGAATATTTAGTTCATGAAGCGGTGGAGAACGGAAAACTTAAATGGGATCAAAAAGTTAAAATCTCTGAATATGCATATAAGATTTCACAAGATCGCTCATTATCAAACGTTCCATTAGAAAATGGTGGCTCTTATACAGTAAAAGAGTTATATGAGGCAATGGCAATTTACTCTGCAAACGGTGCAACAATTGCTTTAGTTGAAGAAATTGCTGGAAAAGAAGCCGATTTCGTGAAAATGATGAATGATAAGTCAAAAGAGTTTGGAATGAAAAATTACAAATTTGTAAACTCTACAGGCTTAACAAACTATGATTTAAAAGGACATCATCCAGAAGGGACAACTCCAGATGAGAAAAATAAAATGTCCGCAAGAGATTGTGCGATTTTAGCGCAACGTCTCGTTCAAGATTTTCCGGAAATATTAGATACAGCAAAAATCCCCAAAAAAACATTCCAAAATGGTGGCAAGTATCCAATTGATATGGTGAATTTTAACATGATGTTACAAGGTTTAATTAGACAATACGAAGGTGTAGATGGGTTGAAAACAGGAACTACTCCAGAAGCTGGTGATTGCTTCACTGGTACAGTAGAAAGAAACGGTATGCGTCTAATATCTGTCGTGATAAAAGCAAACTCTCATGCAGCACGTTTTGATGAAACGAAGAAATTATATGATTATGGATTTGGGAATTTTGAAATGAAGAAAGTTTATGGAAAAGATTCAGTAGTAAACGAATATGAAACAGTGCGAGTAGCAAATGCAAAAGACAAAGATGTAGTTGTTCAAACGAAGCAAGCTGTTTCACTTCCAATACCAAAGAGCAACAAAGACGTATATAAAAAAGAATTTAAAGTATTGAATGAAAAACAAGAAGCACCTATTAAAAAAGGTGTAACAATTAGTAAAATGATTATCTCGCCTAAAGACAGTACAGATCCAGGGTTCTTATTAGGTAAATCATTACAAGTAGACCTTGTAACAAAATCTGATATAGAACAAGCAAATTGGTTAACACGTTTTATGCGTAACATCGGATCTTTTTTTAGCGGTATGTGGGATAGTGCGGTTGATATAGTAAAAAGCTAATTTTATAGTCTGAAACAAAAGGTTTCAAAGTATTATAGATTTTTATGTTGATGGCTTGGAATTGAAGAGGGTATTATTTTTCAAATTTTGTCAGTCCGAACTTTTCGTATTGCTATTAAGCTAAAATAAATTTGTATCTATATAATCAAAAAACGCTATTCTTTTTGTAGAAATATACAAGAAGAATAGCGTTTATTTAAATTTAAAGCACCCTGGTACAAGAATAGTTTAATAAAGTTACACAGGATGGAAGAAGATTCATTATTCAATTAAATTGCAATGGAAATAGATATGCGCTGTGAACTATTATATAGTGTAGATATGGATAACAAAAAGGGGGAGTACATATGTGGAAGCGATTTGTAGCGATTGGTGATAGTTTTACAGAGGGGATAGGGGATGAAGTTGAGGGAATTGCATTAAAAAGCTGGGTAGAACATTTTGTTCAACTTTGTGTAAACGATATAGAATATGCTAATTTTGCAAAACGTGGGTTAGTAACTAAAGAAATTCGCTCGCAGCAATTGGAAAAAGCATTAACGTTTAATCCAGATTTGGTAAGTCTAATCGCAGGTGCAAACGATGTATTAAAAGGACGTTGGAATCATCAAGAATATAAGAACGATATGGAAATTATAATAGATACATTAAGTAAAACAGATGCTGATATTATTATAGGAAACCTTCCTGATTTTACAGTTAGGCTTCCTTTTGCTTCTGAAAAAAAAGAAGTTTTAAAAGAACAGTTATTAGAGGCAAACGAAGTTATATTTTCACTGAGTAGGGAGTATAAGCTTCATCATATTGACTTTTGGAATCATCCATTAGTTAATGATAATACGGTTTGGTCTAAGGATTTAATTCACCCAAACTCAAAAGGATATGTAAAAGTTGCTGAATTAATTCATAGTAGTTTACCTGTACATGACTCTTCTAAATAAGCTTTAGAGTGAACGAATCCCCAGTCGCATACAGCATATGGGTTTCGATGCGGAATAGAAGATATACAGCGTCTATAAATTAAACTTTAAGTATTTTTTTGTTGAAGGCCTCTTAGAATAAGGGGCCTTTTTTGTATTAAATATCTACAAAAAAGGATAAGAGCTGGGAATCTAAACAAAAAGATATTTTAATTAATAGTGTTAAATAGATACGCTCCTTTTGTTTGTAAAAATATTAATATCTTCTCCTTTGAATGGAACTTAATCATAAATTATTTTTTTGTAAATGTGGAACAATTTCATTACTTACACTGTCTATTAAGAGTTACAACATTTTTTATTTAATTTATTAAGAAAGGAATAAACATTTTTAACTAAGGGAGAAGATTGAATTGAAAAAATTATGTATGCTGCTTTTCTTTTGTTTTGCAGTTATGTTGGTAGGATGTAATAAAAACGAATCGCCAAAACAAGCATTTGAAGAATATATAAATTTATGGAATAATAGAGAATTTGCAAATATGTATGATCATTTATCAGAACATGCCCAAAAAACGATTTCTAAAAAGGAATTCACAGAGAAATATCAAAAAATTTATGAGGGCATTGGCGTTAAGAATTTAAAAGTTAAAACGAAAGGAGAGAATGCTAAAGATAAAGAACTTTTTCTTTTTGAAGTTAAGATGGATACGGATGGAGGAACAGCTTCATTTATCCATGAAGCAAAACTTGTGAAAGATAAAGATGCTTGGAAAATAGATTGGACACCAGATTTCATTTTTCCAGGTATGAAAAAAGATTACAAAGTACGTATGCAAACAGAAGAGGGAAAACGAGGAGAAATATACGATCGAAATGGGAAAGGTCTTGCAACGAATGGTAAAGCAACTGAGGTTGGAATTATTCCGGAGAAACTAGGCGAAACGGCGGCTCAAACAAAAGAAATAGTAGCACAGTTACTGGATATGTCTATAGAAGAGGTCGATCAGAAGCTTACAGCGAAATGGATAAAACCAGATTCCTTTGTACCAATTGGTATTTTAAAAGAGGGAACTAGACAGAATGATTATATTGAATTAGAAGGAGTATCATCTCGCCCAGTAAATATTCGTACGTATCTATTAGGAGAAGCAGCGGCACACTTAACTGGCTATATAGGAAATGTGAATGCAGAGGAGTTAAAATCGCTTCAAAAAAGAGGTTATCAAGCTGATGATTTAATAGGTAAGACAGGTTTAGAGAAAGTACTGGAGAATAAATTGCGTGGTGAAAAGGGTGGACGCGTATTTATAGAAGATGAGAATGGGAAAGAGATTAAACACGTAGCAAAAAAAGAAGCGAAAGCAGGGGGAAATGTTACGTTAACAATTGATGCTGCAATTCAAGAAAAAATCTATAATGAGATGAAAAATGAAGCAGGCTCTAGTGCAGCGATCAATCCTAAAACAGGTGAAACAATCGCACTAGTAAGTAGCCCTGCTTATAACCCAAATACAATAGTTAGAGGAGCATCAAAGGCCCAACGAGAAGCATGGAATAACGACTTGAAACTACCAATGATGAATCGTTTCACACAAGCATTTGTACCAGGTTCCGTATTTAAAACGATTACAGGTGCAATTGGTTTGGAAACAAACACAATAAAACCTAAGGAAGAATTTAATATTCAAGGACTAAAGTGGACAAAAGATTCCTCTTGGGGAAATTATTATGTAACACGTGTGAAGGATGCAAGTCCAATTGATTTTGACAAGGCAATGAAGTACTCAGATAATATTTATTTTGCTCAACAATCCTTGAAGATGGGAAAAGATAAGTATGTAAATGAATTTAAGAAATACGGATTCCATGAAAAATTACCAATCGAATACGAATTTCCTATTTCAATCATTGCAAGAGATGGGATAAAAAATGATATTCAACTAGCAGACACGGGATACGGACAAGGACAAGTATTAATGACACCACTGCATTTAGCATTAACATATGCACCGATTGTAAATGAAGGGAATATTCCGTCGCCTCATCTTTTAAAAGAAGCAAAAGTAGAAGGGAATTGGAAAGAAAATGTGGTCTCTAAAAAGAATCAAGAGATATTAAAGAGTGCATTAATAAAAGTCATTAATGACCCTGATGGGGCGGGGAAAATTGCTAAGGTTGATGGTATAACTCTTGCTGGTAAAACCGGTACAGCAGAACTGAAAGATTCGAAAGAAGCAGAAGGAAAAGAACTTGGATGGTTTGCAGCTTTTGATGCAAATGAGCCGAACATGATTGTTACCATGATGATCGAAGATGTAAAAGGAAGAGGGGGGAGTAACGTACCAGGTGAAAAAATAAAACATATTTTCCAAAAATAATAATTAATTATAAAGTAAAATCTTTTACTACATTTATTTTTTGCTTAACACAAAGGTATAAATCATGCAAAAGAAAGTATAATTAAGCTTCGAAAAAGCATTCTTCTTAATCGAGAATGCTTTTTGTTGTGTGTGTAGAAAGTTGATATCCCATCTTTATTTTCATTTTTGAAAGGGTGACATTGCTGATAGTAAATAGAAGAGGTGAACAAATTGAAATGGACAAGTTTTAAACTAAAAAAATCAGTTATTTAGTAAAACATAAATAGAGCACACAAATAAGTATGCTCTAAGAAAAATAGGTGATACAACTAGAGTGTTGCGTGAAATTCAAAATAATAATCAGATTTTTATGAGTGTATTTCTAACATTGTATGCGTTACTTGTTTTTTAGGAGCCTGTCATGTCAGAAAATATATATTTGATTATTTTATGAAAGTAATTGCATACCTTTACATTTTTAGGAGGATTTTTTTATCAAAAAAGATAAGCAATGGAACAAATGCAACTTGTATCTTGTCTATATATTGAAACCATAATAAAAGTGAGGGTAGTTTTATGTTTATTCAAATAAGTTCGAGGTGTGGAAATGGAACAGAAGTTTATTGAAAAATGTAATCATGATGAGCTTGACTATGTTATAAACGATTATTGGCAAGATGTATGGAATTATTCATTTATTATTACGAAAGATCCACACTTATCAGATGATATCACGCAAGATGTATTTATAAAGGTATTTAAAAACTGGAATTCATTTCGAAAGGAGTCATCTATTAAAACGTGGATATTAAAAATTACAAGAAATACGGCAATAAACTATTTGAAATCCTCCTATTTTAAAAGGATATCTTTAGTAGGATTTTTTATTGATGATAAACAATCTCCATCGGCAGAAAAAGAATTTTTTAATCAAGAGGAAATGAATGAAGTTTGGGATGTTGTATTAAAACTACCTAAAAAACACCGTGAAATAATAATTTTAGACGCGAAATATGAATTATCTTATGAAGAAATGGCTGAAACACTAGGAGTATCTATTGGAACTGTAAAATCTAGATTAAGCCGAGCGAGAAGTAAGGTTTCAAAATTAATTGGGGAGGGTAGTAGTGATGAACAATAAACAAAAGCCCGACTGGTATAGTAAATTAAAAAAAGGTCCCATGGAGAAGCGTAAAGATGAAGAAGAGTTTATTTTTAAAATAAAGCAGTCTATATATGAAAATAATGAAGCGGATCTTGTAAAACATAAAAAACCGTTTCGTAAAAAAGCGCTGCCTATTGTAGTTGTTTTCGTTTGTACAATGTTATTTGTTATTGTTCAACAACCTTGGCTTAATGATAATAAATCACCGGTCCAAAGCAGCACTCAAATTAAGCCTAAAACGAAAGACGAGTCTGCTCAAGATCCAACATTAAAACAATTTATGAATGATTTATATCAAAGTACAAATGCAAAAAATGAAAACGACTTGAATAGAGCGTTAAATGATGAAGTTTTATTTAAAGGGAAGAGTTATAAGAAGGATGAATTGAAGTTTGATGAAGATATTTTTCATGAGTTGCAAGTTGCCCTTACAATGGGGGGGGAATTTACAAATGATACAAAGCAAGCATACAAAGTACCAAGTGGATTGACAGAAAGTAACGAACGAAAGCAAATGCATTTTATATATGCAACAGTTACTGGAAATAAAACGAAAATATTAGCTGAACCAAAGCGAGAATCACGAGTTTTATATGAAGTATCTAATGAAATGGTAAAAGCTTGGATTCCAGAAAAAGTGAAAAATGATGAATATATAAAAGTATCGACAATTAGCGGTAATACTGGATATGTACAAAAAGAGTATGTATTAACTGATATTAAATATTCATTTATGTTCGAAAAGGATCGTGAAGGTAAATGGAAAATAACGAATATAGATTCTATATGGTAAAAGAGGAAGGTTCACTTTAATGAACCTTCCTCTTTATTTTTATTTTCTTTTTGAAGTGTATTCCAGTACTCTAAAATTTCTGATGTAACGAGAGCAGCAATGTTTTTTTCTGAATTACTACCAGGAATAACGACAGAAACGGCAATTTGTGGATCTTCTGTAGGAGCATATGCAATGAAAAGAGAATGATTGATCATCCTTGCTTGCTCATTCGGAAAACCTGTAATTCCTGTTTTGCCTGCGACGTCAAAAGGTAGCTTTTTAATCTCCTCTATATTTTGGCTCATTCCGCCTTGCACGACATTCCAAAAGTCCATCGGATAATGATTTGAACTTTCTAAAATTGGTTTGAAATTTTTCGTTTCCTTACCATTTGGACCAATAATAGCACTTATGATTTGAGGTTTATATTTATCACCTTTACTTGCCAAAGTTGCTGCATATTGAGCAAGTTGAAGAGGAGTGTGTACTTCATTTCCTCCCCAAGAGGCATTTAATAAAGCTGAGATTCCATTTTCAAATTTATTAGATGGATGAAGCTCATATTGTCCGCCTTCTTCAAAGGGTAAATCAATCCCCGTTTTAGAACGAAGGCCGAATTGCATTAAATAATCGGTCCAAATGTTTGCCACTTTTTCTATATTGCCATTATTTTGGTTGAATAAGGGCAGAGCTATTTTTGCTGTCATAAATGTATTAGATGAATTAATGATAGCCTGCCGCGGTGTAATCTCACCTGTTGGCGTTCCAGGTGCATTCATAATGTTATTTTGATTATCATACTGAAAAGTACCTTTATCAAAGTAAGTATCTTTAGGTTGAAAAAGCTTTTCGTTTAATCCAATTAAAATAGTAAGTGGCTTTATAGTAGAGGCCATATTTACATAAGATTCACCATACTTTAATTTTTGAATTGCTTTATTTTGCGAAAGTGATTTAATGTTTTCTTTTTCAGGTGATGTATGTAATATATTTGGATCAAATACTGCTGAGTTGGCCATAGTTAAAATTGCGCCAGTTTTTGCATCGCTCACTACAGCATAACCAGCTTTAGCATCAGGTGTTTTCTTAATTTGAGATCTTAATGCTTCTTCTGCCTTTTGCTGCAACTCAGAGTCTAAGGCTAGCCGTACATCTTTACCTTTTTGTACTTTTTGAATGTTCCACAAGAACTTTTTATTATTCAATTTAAAAATAAGAGTTTTACCTGGTTTTCCTTTTAAATCATTTTCATATTGAAGCTCAACCCCACTTTTTCCAACAGGCATATTCTCTGAATTAAGGTCATTTTCCACATAACCAATTACTTGTGAACCAATTTCATGCTTGGGATAATATCGGATCACTTCATCTTTAATTATTACATTATTGGGTTTGTTCTTATTTACGAATGTAAGTTCACTCTCATTTACGTCAGAGTATAACGGTATATCATTCATAGTTTGCTTTTTACAAGATTGTTGTAAGTGTAATTGTATGTCTTTTGCAGAAATGTCATGTTGAAACTCGCTAGAAAATTGATTGAAAAAAGCTAATGTGTTTGTTGTATCTTGTTTCGATATCTTCTCATCATTAAAAGTGCAATATAGAGACTTAACTTTCTTATTTGTAGCTAGTATTACACCATTTTGATCAAGTATTTGTCCTCTTTCGGCTGAAGAAGTTTCGATAGTAATTGAAAAGAAATGGTTTTTTAACAAAATTATTAATATAAAACCTACAATAGAAAGAATCGCTATAAATCTCCATCTTTTTATTTTTGTATGTAACATAAAACCCTCCCTTTTTAGCTTATTTCATCTTATAGTTAATTATTTTTTTTGTAAATGTGGAACAACTTTATTATTTATATTGTCTATTAAGTATTACAGCATGAAGAAAGGAATAATTAGTATGAAAAGTTACTTTTAATATGAGTCATTATACAGTGTAGCATTTCTAATGCGAGCGACAAAAAATAGAGAGAAATCAAGACGGGAGAGTTTTGAATTACGTAGCAAAACGAAAAGAAATGGATGCTTACAAAGGTTTAGTGAAAAAGCCGAACCGATATTTATAATCGGCCATCGTTATGTAATATAGAAGCAAATATATGGAGGATTTATGGAAAAGCAAAAAGGAAAGAACAAGACATATATATCTATTCGATTAAATATAATGTTCCTTTGCATATTTTTACTATTCTCAGCTATTATTGTTCAGCTTGGAAAGGTGCAAATCGTAGAGGGAGAGGCTTATAAGAATCAAGTAGAAAGTAGTCAAAATGCAACAACTAGCATTCCAGTTCCGCGTGGACAAATACTAGATCGAGAAGGGAAAACAGTTGTTAATAATAAATCCCTTCATACGATTACGTATACAAGGGTAAAGGGAATTACTAGTGAAGATATTTTAAAAACAGCAAACGACTTAGCGAAAGTACTTGAAATGCCCGAACAAGATATAAATAAATTAACAGATATTGATAAAAAGGATTTCTGGATGCAATTGAATTCGAAACGTGCGGGGACAATGATTACGAAAAAAGATATAGAAAAGTTTAAAGAAAAGGGAATAGAGGGAAAAGAGTTAGATAAAAAAATAGAAGAATTAAGACGAAGTCGCGTTACAGAAGTAGAATTGGCAGAATTAACAGCACAAGATTTAAAGGTGTTAGCTATTAAAAGTAAAATGAGTTCAGGTTATCAACTAACACCACAAATTATTAAAAAAGATGTAACGGATCAAGAGTATGCACGGATAAGTGAAAAACTTGCGAATTTTCCAGGAGTAGATGTAACAGTTGATTGGGAACGTAATTATGTAAATGGTGATCTATTTCGTTCTGTGTTAGGTAATATTACGAGTAGCGAAGAAGGTCTGCCAAAAGAAAATTTAGATTCTTATTTAGTACGCGGATATAACCGTAATGATCGTGTAGGAAAAAGTTATATTGAACAACGATATGAAGATGTGTTACACGGTACAAAAGAAGAAGTGAAAAATATTACAGATAAATCAGGAAATATTATAAACACAGAAATAATTTCTAAAGGAAAAAGTGGTAATAGTTTAACATTAACGATCGATATGGAATTACAAAAGAAAGTGGAAGAAAGTTTAGAGAAAAATTTGAGAGCTTTTAAGAGTTCAGAGCCACTATTGGACCGAGCTTTTGTTGTTATGACGAATCCGAATAACGGACAGATATTATCTATGGCAGGCAAAAGGATAGTAGAAAAAGAAGGGAAAATGGAAATCGAGGATTTGGCATTAGGTAATATGACAACTTCGTATGAACTAGGATCAGCTGTAAAAGGTGCAACTTTATTAACTGGATATGAGACAGGGGCAATAAAACCAGGAGATCAATTTTATGATGCACCGATGAAATTTAAAGGTACACAAGCTAAGAAATCGTGGAATGTATCTGGATTTGGTAATATTAATGATTTACGAGCGCTACAAGTATCTTCGAATGTATACATGTTCCAAACAGCTTTAAAAATTGCGGGCGTTAATTACGTACCAAATGGTTCACTGGATATAAAACAAGAAGTATTTAATACGATGCGCTATTATTTTAAACAATTTGGATTAGGCGTGCCAACAGGAATTGATTTACCGAATGAAATAATTGGACAAACTAGAAAAGTAGATAGTCAGCCTGGGTTTTTACTAGATTTTTCTATCGGGCAGTATGATACGTATACGCCGTTGCAATTAGCTCAATATATTTCAACGATTGCTAATGGTGGTTATAGAATACAACCTCAAATTGTACAAGAAATACGAGAGCAATCAATAAAGGAAGAGGTTGGCAAAGTTATTCGTTCTATAGAGCCTGTCGTATTAAATCGGATTGATATGAAGACAGAACATATTGATCGAATAAAAGAAGGGTTTAGATGGGTATTCCAAGAAGGTGATGGAACTGGGGTGAAGTATTTCAAAAATGCTCCATATAAACCAGCAGGGAAGACAGGGACAGCTCAAACTGTGTATGGTGGAGATGATCCGATTGGTAGAAATGCGAAAGGAGAACGTATGGAATGTTACAACTTAACGTTAGTTGGATATGCTCCATATGATAATCCAGAAGTAGCATTCTCAGTAGTAGTTCCGTGGCTTCATAATGATAAAAGTGGAATTAATTCCATAATTGGAAAAGAAGTTTTAGATGTATACTTTGATTTGAAAAAGCAGCGTATACATGGTGAAGCTACTAATACAGATAATCCAAATCAAAATCAGTAAAACTTGTACACTTCTCTAAGCGAAAGAGATTCTGTTTATATAAAAGTCTTTATAAATAAAAATTAGATTTGAAATAAGAGATAGCGACGATCATTGTTGCTATTTCTTATTTTGTTAATGACTCTCATACTAGTTAAAAATTTTGAAAAGTTTATGGAACAAATTTGTTTCGGTGATTGTCTATTATGTGTAAGTAAAAAAGTGTTAAGAACTTGAAAGGAATGATGATTTTGAAAAACAAGAGGATGCTAAAAATAGGAATATGTGTTGGTATATTAGGTTTAAGTCTTACAAGCCTAGAAGCTTTTACAGGAGGACCACTGCAAGTTGAAGCAAAAGAAAAGAAGGGACAAATAAAACATAAAAATCAGGCGACGCACAAAGAGTTCTCTCAACTAGAGAAAAAATATGATGCTCGATTAGGTGTGTATGCCTTTGATACTGGTACAAATGAAACAATCTCTTATCGACCTAACGAAAGGTTTGCTTTTGCATCAACCTATAAGGCGTTAGCGGCAGGGGTATTACTACAGCAAAACTCAACTGAGAAATTAAATGAAGTTATTACTTTTACGAAAGAAGACTTAGTAGATTATTCACCTGTTACAGAGAAACATGTAGATACTGGAATGACACTAGGAGAAATTGCTGAGGCTGCTGTTCGTTACAGTGATAATACTGCAGGGAACATTTTATTTAACAAAATAGGCGGACCAAAAGGATATGAAAAAGCGCTTAGACAGATGGGTGATCGTGTTACTATGTCTGATCGCTTTGAAACAGAATTAAACGAGGCTATTCCAGGAGACAATCGTGACACTAGTACAGCGAAAGCGATTGCTACGAACCTGAAAGCTTTTACGGTCGGAAATGCGCTTCCAAATCATAAGCGTAACATTCTTACAGAGTGGATGAAAGGGAATGCTACAGGAGACAAACTTATTCGTGCAGGTGTACCAACCGACTGGATAGTTGCAGATAAATCAGGTGCTGGAAGTTATGGGACACGAAATGATATCGCTATCGTTTGGCCGCCAAATAGAGCACCAATTATCATCGCAATTTTATCGAGTAAAGATGAGAAAGAGGCTACCTATGATAATCAACTTATTGCAGAAGCAGCTGAAGTTATAGTTAATGCTTTAAGGTAATAGTATATGAATTTTACATTTGTAAAAATAATGGTATTGAAAGAATAAAGTTAGAAAACGATTCTTTTTCATGTGAAAAGAATCGTTTTTGTATTCTTATTATGAAAAAGATAAAAGTAAAAAACTTCAAATAGTTATTACGTATTTCATCTAGAATTTCAAATACTGCATTTTATTAATGTAAACAATTTTGAAAATATATAATATAATTTAGTTAAAATAAATAAGTGTTTGATAAAAATATAAGGAGAGAATATGAACAAAAAGACTAAAAGAATCATATTATTTAGTGTGACTTTAATAGGTATGAGTATTTTTTTTTATGTACAGAATAATTTAATTAGCATAACGAAAGTTGATATAACGTCTAGTAAAATTCCTTCTACATTTAAAGGCTTTAAAATTCTACAAATTTCGGATTTACATAATAAAAAATTTGGCGACAATCAAGAAACTTTAATTCAAAAGGTAAAAGGTGAAAATCCAGATATTATTGTTATTACAGGTGATCTAATTGACAGTAAATCATACGATGCAGAAGTAAGTATGGAATTAATAAGAGAACTTGTAAAGGAGTATCCTATATATTTTGTGACAGGAAACCATGAGAAATGGTCAGGAAAATATAATGATTTAGAGAAAGAATTAAAGAATTATCATGTTACAGTTTTAAGAAATGAACATGTTACTATTCAAAAAGGGCAACAAAAAATCAATTTACTTGGTATTGATGATCCAGAGTTTGTAACTGGAAACAATGATGAAGTAAAGGGTGTAAAAGATGAAATTTCAAAAGCGAAATTTGGCATGCCACCGGATACGTATAATGTATTACTATCCCATAGGCCTGAACTTCTAGCAAAGTATGCTGATGAACAAATAGATTTAGTGTTATCAGGGCATGCTCACGGAGGACAAGTTAGATTGCCATTTATCGGAGGTTTAGTTGCTCCAAATCAAGGTATATTCCCTACATATACAGCCGGTTTATATGAAAAACAAAATACATCTATGGTAGTGAGTAGAGGCTTAGGTAATAGTGTCATTCCGCAAAGAATTTTCAATAGGCCAGAACTTGTAGTCGTACAGTTAAATTGAACTGTACGATTTTTTGTATATAAAAATAAATAGGCGATATGCATTTTATATAAGTTAACATTACAATTTTGTTAAAAATTTTCTTCGTTACATAAAGTAACAAAATTTGACCCGAAGAGTTTGTTATAGTGTAAATAATCAAAAAACTTAAAAATTAGTCGAGTGAAAAGTGTGATAAAGAATCTGTATAAAAACATAAAGGGGTGTACACATGCATAAAGAATATGAAATTGAAGAGTATACGGCGATTGAGGAACAAATACATTATTATTGTAAATGTTTATTAGTAAGTCATCCTGATCAAATTATAAAGTATTTAGAAAGAAGGTTAGAAAAATATGCAGAAACGTTACAATATGCCCATTTATATCCCGACACGGTTATATTACCGTTACAGCAGTTAGTTATCGAATATTCTTTAGATGTTGCTAGAATTAGGAAATATATGAATTTAAAAACGTAAAGTAAAATATATAATTTAAATGAAACAGAGTCGACTTTAAGAAATGATATTCTAATGTTGACTCTGTTTCATTGTTTAAGACTGAAAATACATACTAATCAATGAAGTTTGACATATAATTATGCAAGAGTAAAATAAAAGTGAGTACTCACTCATTTTTAAAAAGGGGGAAGAACACGTGCCGCAACCTGCAATTATTTTACGAACCGTTTCAAAAAGTTTTGGAAAAAAAGAAGTGTTACACAATCTTTCATTGCAAGTTGAAAAAGCTGAGATATTTGGTTTAGTTGGGCCTTCTGGTTCAGGGAAAACGACACTTATTAAATTGATTGCTGGTATTAATGAGCCGACTAAAGGTGAAGTGTTTGTTTACAACACGAACATGCCTAATTTAAATGAAATGAAAAGAATTGGCTATATGGCTCAGGCGGATGCATTATACGAAGAATTATCAGCATATGAAAATGCAGATTTTATGGCAACAATGTATGGATTAAAGGGAAAGCATAAAAAAGAAAGAATACAAGAGGTTTTTGAACTTGTTCAATTATCACAACATATGAAAAAGCAAGTACAGCATTTTTCAGGCGGGATGAAGAAGCGTTTATCATTAGCGATAGCACTCCTTCATGAACCTGAAATATTAATTTTAGATGAACCGACAGTCGGGATAGATCCGATTCTTAGAAAAACAATCTGGGAAAAATTTTATGATCTTAAAAAGAAAGGTACTACCATTATTGTAACAACGCACATTATGGATGAAGCTGAGTTTTGTGAACGATTAGGGTTAATTAGAGAAGGAAAGTTAGTTGCGATTGGAACACCTGAAGAATTGAAAAAGCGAGTATCTTCAGGACGGATTGAAGATGTCTTTTTGTTTGATGAGGAGGTCCTATCATGAGAGTTACTGGTGTAATTATTCGTATTATTCGTCAATTTTTTCGGGATAAGCGTTCGTTAGCGATGATGTTTGGAGCACCTATGTTATTACTTTGGTTATTATCGCTAGTGTTTACACAAAAAGACTATGTACCGCATATCGCTGTTGTTGATATGCCCGCTCAGGTAGTAAAAGTAATGAAAAATCAGGAAGCGTCAATTTATGAATATAGTAAAGAAAAGGCAATGTCTGAATTGAAAAAACAAAAGGTAGATGCAGTAATACGTTTAGAAAATGGGAAAATGAATATTGAATTAGAAGGTAGTGATTCGTCAAAAAATCGTGCTGTCCTTCAAATATTACAAAAAAGTACAGAGAAGAACGATGTATCGATTGTGAAATCTGAAGTAAATTATTTACATGGCTCTAAAGACTTTACAATGTTTGATGGGCTTGGTCCTGTATTAATCGGTTTCTTTACATTTTTCTTTGTATTTATTTTATCAGGGGTCTCTTTCGTAAGAGAACGTTTAAGTGGTACTTTAGAAAGGTTATTATCGACTCCAATTAAAAGATGGGAAATAGTTGTAGGATATATTATTGGTTTTGGGATCTTTGCATTTATACAATCCATTATAATTGTAAGTTTTTCAGTTTATATTTTAGACTTGTATGTAGCTGGCTCCATATGGCTAACGCTACTTATTACATGCATGCTTTCTTTAACAGCATTAACTTTAGGGACGTTTTTATCAGCATACGCAAATAATGAATTTCAAATGATTCAGTTTATACCGCTTGTCATCGTGCCACAAATTTTCTTTTCTGGGTTGTTTCCAATTGAATCTATGAATAAGTGGCTCCAAATGTTAGGAAAATTATTCCCGCTCACCTATGGCGCAGACGCAATGAGACAAGTGATGATTCGAAATCAAGGGTTGACAGAGATTGCTTTGAATCTTACTGTATTACTACTTTTTTCACTATTATTTGCAATAGGAAATGTATTTGCATTAAAGAAACATCGGAAAATATAATGATGATACAAAGGGGCATTATAGATGAAGAAGGATTGGCTGGAAGAATTAATTGCCGCAACAAATACGGATAAACGAAATGAACGTCAAATGCGTATACTAGAGGCAGCTGTTGATATGTTTGGAGAAAAAGGATATGCTTCCACTTCAACAAGTGAAATTGCAAAGCGTGCTGGTGTAGCGGAAGGAACAATCTTCCGCTACTATAAAACGAAAAAAGATTTATTGTTAGCAGTCGTCATACCAACATTAACAAAGTTTACTGCGCCATTTTTTGTACAAGCCTTTGCAAAGGAAGTATTTAAGTCGGAATATAAATCATATGAAGCGTTGCTAAGAGTTGTTATTCATAATAGATTTGAATTTGCAAAAAAGCATTTTCCAATGATAAAAATATTAATTCAAGAAGTGCCATTTCAGCCAGAACTAAAAAATGAAATACAACATTTAGTAGAAACAGAGTTATTTTCACATTTTAAAAAGTTGATTGTAAAGTTTCAAGAAGACGGGGAAATTATTGAAATGCTGCCATCTTCTGTATTAAGACTTACTTTATCAACTGTATTAGGTTTATTATTAACAAGATTTTTATTATTGCCAGAAGAAAAATGGAATGATGAAGTGGAAATTGAAAATACGATTCAATTTATATTGTATGGAGTAACGCCACGAAATTAATCGTCGAAGTATGAATTATATATGTTACATTTAAGCAAAATAATAAATCGCCTTTAAAAAGGCGATTTATATTTGTTATATTTTTGATAAATAAGTACTTGTTTACGAAAAACATTCTAGATTAACGTACTTCTTTGTCTCTTCTTCTAAGACCTAATAATCCTGCTAGTCCTAATAAACCAAGCCAAGCCCAATTATTATTTCTATCACGATTATCATTTAAATCATTTGTCGTATTTACATTTCGAGTTCTCACATCATTATTAACTCTGTCTAAGTTATTGTCATTAACTCGAGTTGAAATATCAGTGTTATTAACTCTATTCATATGATTTCCATCGTATTCAGCTTGGGCAGATGTGCCTAAAAACATAATAGATAGTGCTAAAACACTTAAAATAGATGATAATTTTTTCTTCATAAATTCCCCCTCCTTTCTTACGTATTAAATTCTCCAACTCTTTTGTGCATTATTCATATGACAGTATCAAACCATATTTATAAAGTGAACATCTTTACGTCGTAGAGTTAAATAACTGTTAAAATGTCATTGGAAATGTTTGTTAAAATATAAATAAAACAAACTTTGATTATGATACTAAACTTAGTACAATTTATATGGTAAGGACTAGTACAAAGGAGGTAATGAAATGCGACAATTTGCGAAACCAACAATTGTTGTAAGTAAATGTTTAGAATTTGAAGCTTGTCGTTATAATGGCGAGATGATTCCAGATGTAACAATACGAAATTTGCAGCCATTTGTTACATTTATACCTGTTTGTCCAGAAGTCGAGATCGGATTGGGGACTCCTCGTGAAACGATACGAATTGTAGAAGAAAATGGTGTGAATAAGCTTGTACAGCCGTCGACGCGGGAAGATGTAACTAAAAAAATGGAGCAATTTTCAAATGAATTTTTACAAACGATACCTGATGTGGATGGTTTTATTTTAAAGAATCGTTCGCCAAGTTGTGGTACCCGTGATGTGAAAATTTATTCTGGTTTTGAAAAAGCGCCAGCAAAAGGAAAGGGCTCTGGTTTATTTGGCGGAGCAGTAATAAAAAATTTTTCACATCTTCCAATTGAAGAAGAAGGTAGATTGTCGAATTTTATTATTAGAGAACATTTCTTTACAAGGTTATTTACAATCGCATCTTACAAAATGATTAAACATAATAAAAATATGAAAGACCTTGTATCGTTTCAGTCGGACAATAAATATTTATTTATGGCATATAATCAGGTAAGACAAAAGGAATTGGGACGAATAATTGCAAATCACAAAAATGAAAAGATTGAAGTGGTATTTGAAAATTATGAGAAAACTTTATATGAATTATTTATGCGCACACCCCGCTATACATCGAATGTAAATGTATGTGAGCACATTTTTGGATATTTTAAAACAAAATTGAAAAAACAAGAAAAAGATCATTTTTTAGATCTGATACAAAAATATAAAGAAAAGAAAAGCCCGCTTAGTAGTATACTTGCAATTTTAAAATCATGGGCTCTTCGATTTGATGAAAAGTATTTATTACGACAAACATATTTCGAACCATACCCTGAAGCTTTAGTAGAGATTTCAGATTCGGGTAAAGGTAGAGATTATTAAACAATAAATTACATATTTCGACAATAAAACTCCTATGTTGTTGTAGAACAATGTAGGAATTTTTTTGTGCATTAGTACAGAATCTGTTTTAAAATTAGATTATGACAGAATTATAACAATTATCTAACTAATATTCTTGTCTTTTAATCTGTAGTGTTTGTAGTAGAAACTCGCACGCTGTCGAAACTCAATATTCGATAAGGGGTGTGTAGCGGAATGGAATTTACTCTAACTCGCGAAAAACAAATGATTAAAGAAATGGTACGTGACTTTGCTGAAAAGGAAATCGCACCGAAAGCTGTGTATTATGACAAAACTGCGGAATTTCCATATGAAACATTTCAAAAAATGGGCGAACTAGGATTATTAGGCATCCCATTCCCTGAAGAGTATGGAGGTTCAGGTGGCGATACTGTATCGTACGCGTTAGCCGTTGAAGAAATTGGTCGTGCTTGTGGTGGAACAGGATTAAGTTACGCTGCAACAATTTCATTAGGTGCTTCTCCAATTTATTATTTCGGTACAGAAGAACAGAAAAAGAAATATTTAGTTCCAATGGCATCAGGTAAAACGTTAGGCGCTTTCGGATTAACTGAGCCGAATGCTGGATCTGATGCAGGTGGTACACAAACGAAAGCGGTATTAGATGGAGACGAGTATGTTATTAGTGGTGAAAAATGTTGGATTACAAATGCAGAGTATGCAAATACAATTATTGTAACTGCTGTCAACGGTGTTGAAGACAATGGTAGAAAACGCATTTCGGCATTTATTGTACCGACTACTAGTGAAGGATTAACGATCTCAAGTCCTTACGATAAAATGGGTGTCCGTGCTTCTAATACATGTGAAATCGTACTTGATGGTGTACGTGTACCGAAAGAAAATATTCTTGGTGATGTAAATAAAGGATTTAAACAATTCTTATATACACTTGATGGAGGACGTATTTCAATCGCAGCATTAGCTGTTGGTATTGCACAATCTGCATTTGAACGTGCGCTGCAATACGCGAAAGAACGTCAACAATTTGGAAAGTCAATCTCTAATTTCCAAGCGATTCAATTTAAATTAGCTGATATGGCGACTGAAGTAGAGCTAGCGCGTAATTTAGTACATAAAGCAGCTTGGTTAAAAGATAACGATAAACCTTTCGGTAAAGAAGCGGCTATGGCAAAGTTATTTGCATCTGAAGCAGCAAGCCGTATTGCAAATCAAGCAGTACAAATTCACGGTGGATACGGTTATATGCGTGAATATGAAGTGGAACGACATATTCGTGATGCGAAACTATTAGAAATTGGTGAAGGAACTTCTGAAATTCAACGTCTCGTAATTGCTAGACATTTAGGATGTAGATAAAAGGGAGGAATCACTATGTTTCAAAAAATATTAATTGCTAATCGCGGGGAAATCGCAGTTCGTATTATGAAAACTTGTCAAAAACTTGGCATTCGCACTGTTGCTATTTATTCTGAGGCTGATGAAAACGCCCTACATGTAAAAATGGCAAATGAAGCTTACTTAGTAGGTGGGCCGCGTGTCCAAGAAAGCTATTTAAACCTTGAAAAAATTATTGAGATAGCTAAGAAGACAAATGCTGAAGCAATCCATCCGGGATATGGATTATTATCTGAGAATCCGTCTTTTCCGGTTCGCTGTAAAGAAGAAGGAATTGTATTTATCGGACCGTCAGAAGAAATCATTACGAAGATGGGAAGTAAAATTGAATCACGTATTGCAATGCAAGCTGCAGATGTCCCAGTAGTTCCAGGTATTACTACAAATATTGAAACTGCTGAAGAAGCAATTGAAATTGCAAAACAGATTGGTTATCCATTAATGTTGAAGGCATCCGCAGGCGGCGGAGGCATTGGAATGCAGTTGATGGAAACTGAGCAAACGCTCACCAAAGCATTTGAAAGTAACAAAACAAGAGCGCAAAACTTCTTCGGTAACGGAGAAATGTATTTAGAACGCTATATAGCAGATGCACACCATATTGAAATTCAGCTTTTAGCAGATACACATGGTAATACAGTGTATTTATGGGAGCGTGAATGTTCAGTACAACGCCGAAATCAGAAAGTAATTGAAGAAGCACCTTCACCATTTTTAGATGAAGGTACACGAAAAGCGATGGGTGAAGTTGCTGTACAAGCTGCCAAAGCTCTAGGATATACAAATGCTGGTACAGTTGAGTTTCTAGTTGATGATCAGAAAAACTTCTATTTCTTAGAGATGAATACGAGATTACAAGTAGAGCATCCAGTTACAGAAGAAATTACTGGTTTAGATCTTGTAGAACAACAACTTCTAATTGCATATGGTGAGAAATTATCGTTTACACAAGATGATGTAAAACGTAGTGGTCATGCCATTGAGGCACGTATTTATGCAGAAGATCCGAAGACTTTCTTCCCATCACCTGGGAAAATTACAGATTTAACGCTTCCAACAAATGTACGTATTGATCACTTTTTAGAGAATCAAGTAACGATTACACCTTTCTATGATCCAATGATTGCGAAAGTCATTGCTCATGGTGAAACTCGTGAAGAAGCAATTTTGAAATTACACGATGCTTTAGAAGAATTAAAGGTAGAAGGCATTAAAACGAACACGCCAATGTTAATTCAAGTTTTAGAAGATGATGTGTTCAAAAGCGGTATTTATACGACGGGTTTTGTAACGAAACAACTTGTTAAAAAATAAGATTTAACAATATTAAGGGGGAAAAAATGATGACGAAAGTATATGCATCGATGGCAGGAAATGTATGGAAGATTGTTGTAGGAGTAGGAGATACAGTAGAGGAAGAGCAGGATGTCGTCATTTTGGAATCTATGAAAATGGAAATTCCAATCGTTTCAGAAGAAGCTGGCACAGTTATGAAAATTAATGTGCAAGAAGGCGATTTTGTAAATGAAGGAGATGTATTGCTAGAAATTGAATAGGGAGATATAGGGGGAAGCGAATTGAAACTACCTAATTTTGCTGTCATTAAAGAAGTCGGGCCACGTGATGGCTTACAAAATGAAAAAAAGATTGTTGGCACAAAAGATAAAGTAACATGGATTCAACTACTTACAGAGGCGGGATTATCGTACGTTGAAGTTTCCTCATTCGTTCACCCTAAATGGGTCCCTGCATTAGCTGATGCAAATGATGTGTTTTCTGAGCTGAAAAGGGATCCAAATGTTACATATGCAGCGCTTGTTCCAAATCAAAATGGTTTGGAACGAGCTTTTTTGCAAAATGTAGATGAGGTGAATGTTTTTTTATCAGCAAGTGAATCTCATAATAAAAGTAATATTAATAAATCAATTAAAGAAGCATTAGCTGTAATTGAAGATATAACAAAACAGGCATTATTCGAAGGGAAAAAGGTAAGGGGCTATGTTTCTACTGTATTTGGATGTCCTTATGAAGGAGATATAAGCGTCGTAGCAGTTGACGAATTATGTAATCAACTATTTTCATATGGCATTTATGAAGTATCTCTTGGTGACACGATCGGTGTAGCGAATCCGTTACAAGTAGAGAAAGTATTAGAACATTTATTAAAGAAATATGATGCTTCGCAGTTTGCAATGCACTTCCATAATACGTATGGAATGGCTCTGGCGAATGTAGTTAAGTCATTAGAATATGGTATTACAACATTTGATAGTTCTTGTGGTGGTCTTGGGGGATGCCCATATGCACCAGGAGCATCAGGCAATGTTGCAACTGATGACTTAGTTCATATGCTCCATAAGTTAGGAGTCCAAACGAACATTGATGAAGAGAAGTTATTGAGAGCAAGTCAATTTATTCAAAGTAAATTAAATATCCAATTACCGAGTCATGTGTATAGAGCGCTTCAACATAAAACGATAAGTAGGTGAGAAGATGCTACAATTACAAAACATTTCAGTTGATTATGTAACACCTCAAGTTGTAAAGATTTCATTATATCGTGAAAAACAAGCAAACTCATTATCTTTAGCGTTATTAGAAGAGTTACAAAACATATTAACTCAAATAAATGAAGAGTCAAATACTCGTGTAGTTATTCTAACAGGTGCTGGTGAAAAAGCATTTTGTGCCGGAGCTGATTTAAAAGAACGTGCTGGCATGAATGAAGAAGAAGTTCGTCATGCTGTTAGTATGATTCGTTCTACTATGGAAATGGTTGAACAATTACCACAGCCAGTTATTGCTGCTATAAATGGAATCGCACTTGGTGGTGGTACGGAATTAAGTTTAGCTTGTGATTTTAGAATTGCTTCAGACACTGCAAGTCTTGGTCTTACTGAAACGACTCTTGCAATTATACCAGGAGCAGGTGGTACGCAGCGTTTACCAAGATTAATTGGTGTTGGTAGAGCGAAAGAATTAATTTATACAGGCAGACGCATTTCGGCGCAAGAAGCGAAAGAATATGGTCTAGTAGAGTTCGTTGTACCAGCTCATTCACTTGAAGAGAAAGCAATTGAAATAGCAGAGAGAATTGCTAGTAATGGTCCAATTGCTGTTCGATTAGCAAAAGAAGCAATTTCAAACGGTATTCAAGTTGATTTACATACCGGATTACAAATGGAAAAACAAGCGTATGAAGGTGTAATCCATACGAAAGATAGATTAGAAGGATTACAAGCATTCAAGGAAAAACGCATACCAATGTATAAGGGGGAGTAAATATGTTAGACCAAAAACAACAATCGAATACATTTGAAGAACGAGTTGAAACGATTAAACAAGGCGGCGCACCAAAATATCATGAACAAAACAAAGCAAAAGGAAAACTATTCGTTCGAGATCGCTTAGCTCTTTTATTTGATAATGGTGAATATGTAGAAGATGCATTATTTGCAAATTGTGAACAAACAGGATTACCTGCTGATGGTGTTGTAACAGCAACAGGTAAAATACATGGTCGTACGGCATGCGTAATGGCAAATGATTCAACAGTAAAGGCTGGATCATGGGGCGCACGTACAGTTGAAAAGATTTTACGTATTCAAGAAACGGCGGAAAAATTACGTGTTCCATTATTTTATTTAGTTGACTCTGCTGGAGCGCGTATTACTGATCAAGTTGAAATGTTCCCAGGGCGCCGCGGTGCAGGAAGAATCTTCTATAATCAAGTGAAATTATCAGGTAAAGTTCCTCAAGTATGTTTATTATTTGGTCCTTCTGCAGCTGGTGGTGCATATATTCCAGCCTTTTGTGACGTTGTCATGATGGTAGAAGGTAACGCATCTATGTATTTAGGATCTCCTCGTATGGCTGAGATGGTTATCGGTGAGAAGGTAACGTTAGAAGAGATGGGCGGAGCTCGTATGCACTGCTCTGTATCAGGATGCGGAGATGTTTTATGTAAAACTGAAGAAGATGCGATTACACAAGCAAGACAATACATTTCATATTTTCCAAACAACTACTTAGAAAAGACTCCATTGGTTACACCTCAAGAACCGAAACAATTCGAAAAAACGTTAGAACAAATCATTCCAGAAAATCAAAATGCTCCTTTCAATATGAAAGATCTCATTAATAGAGTTATTGATGAAGGTTCTTTCTATGAAGTGAAAAAATTATTTGCTCAAGAACTCATTACAGGTTTAGCCCGTATTGATGGTAAGCCAGTGGGTATTATTGCAAATCAACCGCGTATGAAAGGCGGTGTATTATTCCACGATTCAGCTGATAAAGCAGCGAAGTTTATTAATTTATGCGATGCATATCATATTCCATTATTATTCCTTGCAGATGTACCTGGATTTATGATTGGTACAAAAGTAGAGCGTGCTGGTATTATTCGCCACGGCGCAAAAATGATTTCTGCAATGAGTGAAGCAACAGTGCCGAAAATTTCTATCGTTGTTCGTAAAGCATATGGTGCTGGTTTATATGCGATGGCGGGTCCAGCCTTTGAACCAGATTGCTGCTTAGCGTTACCAACAGCTTCTATCGCGGTAATGGGTCCAGAAGCCGCGGTCAATGCTGTATATGCAAATAAGATTGCAGCTTTACCAGCAGAAGAGCGTGATAGCTTCATTGCTGAAAAACGAGAAGAGTATAAGCAAGATATTGATATTTATCATTTAGCATCAGAGATGGTCATTGATGGTATTGTTCATCCAAACAATTTAAGAGAAGAGTTAAAAGGACGATTCGAAATGTATATGAGTAAATATCAAGTATTTACGGATCGTAAACATCCTGTTTATCCAGTTTAAAAGCCCTAATTAGGGCTTTCTTGCTCAAAAATTCAAGGAGGGGAAAACATTGAAACAAGCAGTTTGGTTTCCAACAGAAGAGTATAAAGAAAAAACGCGTTTATATGGTTGGATGAAATCATTGGGCTATGAAGATTATGAAACGTTTTATAATAAATCTATTGAAGAAACAGCTTGGTTTTGGGGAGAAGCTGAGAAAGCGGTTGGCTATCAGTGGATGAAACCTTATACAGAAGTGCTAGATTTAGAAAATGGTACGCCGTTTGCACAGTGGTATAATGGCGGAACATGTAACGTTGTAGAATCAGTTTTATCACGCTGGCTTGCAGATGATGAAACAAGAACACAACCAGCACTTCAGTATGAGGGGGAAAATGGAACTTCCAAATCATTTACATATGAAGAACTTGACAGATGGGTAAGTTGTGTTGCAAACGGTTTGAAACATGTGGGTATTGAAAAAGGTGACCGTGTAACAATTTATATGCCGATGATTCCAGAAACAGTTGTTGCAATGCTAGCTGTTATGAAAATTGGAGCAATTATTTCACCAATATTCTCAGGATTTGCGTCTGATGCAGTCATGACACGTGTGCAAGCTGCAGGATCGAAAATGATCATTACTGCAGATGGTTTTTCACGCCGAGGCAAAGTTGTTTCATTAAAAGACGAAGTAGATAAGGCGTGTGAACATTGTCCAACTGTTGAAAAAGTTGTTATTGTTCGTCATGCAGGAAATGACTTTACACCGCATAATTATGATTTCTCATGGAGCACGTTAGAAAAAGAAAAGCCATTTGTACATGCTGAAGAAATGCATAGTGATGATCCATTAATGCTCATTTATACATCAGGTACAACTGGGAAACCGAAAGGAACAGTACATACACATGCTGGTTTTCCTTTGAAAGCTGCATTTGATGCAGGATTTGGAATGAATATCAAACAAGGTGACCGCGTATTATGGGTAACTGATATGGGCTGGATGATGGGACCATTTCTACTATTCGGCTCTCTCATTAATGGAGCAACGATGGTTATGTACGAAGGTGTACCTGACTTCCCAGAGGCAGATCGTTTATGGGAAACAGTTGATAAATATGAAATTACACATCTTGGTATATCACCCACATTAATTCGTGCGTTAATGGCAAAAGGTGATGAGTATGTAAATAAACATTCGCTTAAGAGTTTAGAAGTATTCGCCTCAACAGGCGAGCCTTGGAATCCGGACCCTTGGATGTGGCTATTTGAAACAGTTGGAAAAAGCAATGTACCAATTTGTAACTATTCAGGCGGAACTGAAATTTCTGGTGGCATTTTCGGAAACGTCCTTATTAAACCAATTGCACCGATAAGCTTTAATGCTTCTTTACCAGGAATGGCAGCGGTCGTGCTCGATGATCAAGGTAATCCAATTCGTGATGAAGTTGGAGAGTTATGTTTAGAGAAACCGTGGGTTGGTATGACGAAGAGTTTCTGGGAAGACGATGAACGTTATGTGAACACATATTGGTCACGTTTTGAAAATAAATGGGTTCATGGTGACTGGGTAATTTATGATGGTGAGCAGTATATTATTACAGGACGCTCAGATGATACGTTAAACATTGCTGGAAAACGTATTGGACCTGCTGAATATGAATCAATTCTTGTAAAGCATAATGATGTCATAGAAGCTGCCGCGATTGGTGTACCTGATGAAGTAAAAGGTGAAGTTTGTCATTGTTTTGTAGTATTAAGGGACAATGTAACATTCACAGGAGAGTTAAAGAAAGAATTAATGAGTTTAGTAAACTCTCATATCGGAAAAGCATTATGTCCAAAAGATATTCACGTTGTAGAAGATTTACCGAAAACACGTAATTCTAAAGTCATGCGACGCGTCATTAAAGCTGCTTACTTAGGAAAAGAATTAGGTGATTTATCATCACTTGTAAATCCTGAAGTAGTGCCATTTATTCAGGGATTGCAGTCTAGTAAATTATAACATTAAAAAGGAGCTCTATTTAAATAGAGCTCCTTTTTAATGTTTATAAATAAAGAAGAGAGAAGAAGTAAATTTGATGTAGAAAAATTCTACTATTAGTGTTAAGTATGTTTGTATTATAGTTTTTATCAAAATACGATACTGTGGCATGCCTATTCAATGGAAAGAAACTAATTTACAACAACAAGGTGATGACAAAACATGACTGCTTATATGGTTATTTATATTTCTATGTGTTAATATACAAAAAGCTGACTATATCCAGTCAGCTTTTTGTATATTACATTCTAGTATTTATTGGTTTCAAAAGACATATTCTTTCCTTTAAGTTGACATTGAAAATGTTACCAATTCTTTCTTTTACAATGACAACAAATAAAGAAACATTTACAACGACACTTATTTTGTTTAGAACTCCAATCATCATCACAATGATGTTTTTCTTTAGATTTCCACCAATCATCATCACAATGATGCTTTTCTTTAGATTTCCACCAATCATCATCACAATGATGCTTTTCTTTAGATTTCCACCAATTATCATCACAATGATGCTTTTCTTTAGATTTCCACCAATCATCATCACAATGATGTTTTTCTTTAGATTTCCACCAATCATCACAAGAATGCTTTTTCTTAGAACTCCAGCAATCATTTTTCCAGGACATTTTTTTATACCTCCCTCCAATAGGATTCATATTATTCTATGTTTTAATAAAAAAGTTGCTTGTTTATTAACCTATTATTTTACCTTTATATGATAGAGTGCTTTCTACTGGATATAGAATTCATTCAAACTATGCTAATTTTTAAGAGATAGTGGAGAGAACTACTAGTTAAGATATTAACCAATAAACACTTGTTGAAGAAAACGTACTGATTATAAATAATATCTTATTTTGGAGTACGCTTTACTGAATGTATACTTCACAATTGGAAAGGAAAAACATACTATATTACTGCAAACGCAGTCTAAGTATATGTGAAGTAATAGGAAAAGCTGGTGCCTCTTTAAGGCGGAGGCTTATAAAAAAGATTTGTTTAAGAAAGTGGTGTCTAAACATTAAATTCAGCAGGATTAAATCCAAGTCATCTCATTAAACAAGCCTTTAATTATTAGAAGTCTGTTTTAATAATTAATAATGAAATGAATATATAGTACAATTGTTTGTTTTTTCCTTTCTATGTTTTTGTCTCGTACACTTTCAAGCTAGTGGACATACTATATTAATAGAAATGATTAGGGGGTGAGATTTTGGGATATCGTTATAGTAATTCTAGAAAAAAGTGTTCATGTAAACAGGATGATTGTTGGGACGTTTTTGAAGAGTGTAAAAAAGAACATGAAGAGCAAAATAAGGCATGTGACTGTTGCTGTGTACAAGGAATTAGAGATGAGCTGAGAAAGTTAGTAAACAGATCAGTGCGCATTACAACAGGAAGTAATAATTATGCAGGAACTGTTTCTTCAGTCACTTGTGATGTTGTAAAGCTTGCTAATAGTGCTGGGGTAGTTACAGTAATTATTTCAGTTTGTAAAATTGAAGCGATTGAGCCATTGTTGACATAGGGAAAAAGGGTAATTTCGCTTTTTGGTAAAGCCATTCTTAAGAATGGCTTTATTTTAATTTCATATAAAGGAGAATATATTCTTTATATAGAAATAGGTTTGGGGCTATAAAATATGATGTACGAAAGGAGCATAAAAGTGATTAAACTAGAAACCTTTAAAAAGTCTGATTTCAAACAATTAATAGGTTGGATTGGCTCCGAAGAGTTTTTAATACAATGGTCAGGAAATGCATTTACATACCCGTTAAATGAACAGCAATTAGAAAAGTATATAGAAAGCGAAAATACGCTTGCATTTAAAGTAATAGATGAGGATTCTAAGAATGTAGTTGGTCATATTTCACTTGGGCAAATAGACAATATTAATAAGTCTGCAAGGATTGGAAAAGTGCTAATTGGTGATACTAAAATGAGAGGACACTCTATAGGGAAGCATATGATGAAGGCAGTACTACAAGTTGCATTTGAAGAATTAAAACTACATAGAGTAACTCTTGGTGTTTATGATTTTAATACGTCTGCCATCTCATGTTATGAAAAAACAGGATTTGTAAAAGAAGGTTTATTACGAGAGTCAAAAAAAGTAGGAGAAACGTATTGGAATTTATGGGAAATGAGTATGTTAGAATATGAATGGAGCGATAAAGAATTATAGTTATCTGTAATTATATTATGTTAATTAAAAGGGGTATGGTGGGGATTGTGAATAATAAAACGAAAATCATTACAATTGCAGCTGTTTCAGGAGGAGGTAAAACTACTGTCACAGAAAAATTAACTCAAAAGCTAACAAATTCAAAAGCACTATATTTTGATAGCTATCACTTTAAAAATTGTCCTACTGATATTTGTAAATGGATTGATGATGGAGCAAATTATGATGAATGGGTACTTACGCCATTAATTCATGATATTCAGCATCTTATACGAGAGGGTAATGTAGATTATATTATTGTAGATTATCCTTTTGCATACTTAAATAGTGAAATGCGAGAATTTATTGATGTAACTATATTTATCGATACGCCTTTAGATATTGCAATGGCTAGAAGAATCTTGCGAGATTTTAAAGAAGATACAATAGATGAAATACATAATGATTTGAAACATTATATGACATTTGCGAGAAAAGCTTATTTAGAAGCAATTCATACTGTTAAGCCGAATTCGGATATTGTATTGGATGGCTCCTTATCTGTAAGTGAAATAATTAATCATGCTGTAGAGGAACTTGGTCTGAGAGAAGTGATTGTCAATGGTTAAATGTATAGAGGAATATGTACAAGTTGACGATTTTAAAATGTATACGAAAAAGTTCAAAGGAAAGAAGCTACAGCCAGTTATTATAATGGAGGCAGGTTATGGCGATTATTCAAAGACATGGGACCATATTGCTGAAGAGTTGACGGAATATGGGACGGTACTTACATATGATCGAGCGGGATTAGGGAAAAGTAGGAAGAGTTCCAAGAGACGTATTAGTTCTGAAATGGTAAAAGGTTTAAGGTGTTGTTTGACGCAATTACAATTGAAACCACCTTATATTTTTGTAGGACATTCTTTCGGCGGTATAAATGCACGTTTATTTGCGAATTTTTATCCTGAAGATATGTTGGGAATCGTTTTGGTGGATTCGACACCAGAAAATTATAAAGAAGCATTTTTACCAATCATGTCTACTGAATTTCAAGAAGCTTACTATAAACAGTTTGTATATGAAAGTTCATATGAAGAATTTACATTTAGTTTAAGTGAAGTAGATAGATATTGTAAATCAATGAATGATATTCCACTTGTCGTGTTAGCTGCGGGTAAAAAAGCTTTTTATTCGCCAGATGCACAAATGAAATGGTTACAATTGCAAGAAGAATTATTACGATTATCAAGCAATAATAAATTTGTAATTGCAGAACGAAGTGGTCACTATATTCAAAAAGACGAGCCTCAATATATAACAGATGCTGTTAAATGGATTATTGGGTAGGGGAGAGATAAATATGCACACTATATTTCAATATAATTGGCAAGTAAGAGATGATTGGTTTAAGTGGTGTGAACAACTTTCAGAGGAAGAATTACTTCGCAATCGTATTGGTGGTGTTGGAAGTATTTTAGAAACATTATTTCATATTGTCGATGTTGAATATAGCTGGATTAGTGCACTTCAAGGAAAAGAAGATAATGAACCGTAGTTTCAAGATTATCAATCAATCCAAAAAGTAAAAGCGTTATCTGATTTATATAAACGAGGATTAGATGATTTTTTGCAGTTGTGGTCATCTAGCCTAGAATGTAAAATATTAAAAGCTTCGTGGACAGATAAAACATATACATACGGTGAAGTGTTAAGACATGTAATTGTACATGAAATTCATCACATTGGTCAGCTATCTATATGGGCGAGAGAACTAAATCTTCAGCCTGTTTCAGCGAATTTAATTGGAAGAGGACTATAGTTAAAAAACGGCTTGTACTGTAAATGCAAGCCGTTTTATATATATAAGAAGATTTCCTAATTGAAATCCTCGGATTTTTTCTGACGTATATGTAAAAACATTAAAATTGTAATAATGAAGAAAATCAATAATGTTTGTATGATTAAATTTTTAAACTGAAGCAAAACTGTCCAAGATGTAACAGCATCTTTAAAAGCTTGGAGTGCAGAATAAGAGGATGGATCAAAACCGTACTGTAGTAGCTTTTTTGTTTCAATAAAGGTACTGTTTTCTTCATTTGAGTCTAATATTACAGAAATAAGTCTAGTATCTCCTCGATGTGCTGTACTTACAAAACTATAATTACCATTAGTTGAAAAACTAGTTTGTAAGCCGTCAACACCTTGGAGATTAATGTTTTTATTAAGGGAATAAATCATTTTATTTGTGTTGAAAACTTTTGAATCTTTGAAGGTAAATTGGTAAGAGGTTAGTTTCGTAATATTCAATACATCTGGAAAGTCTTTTACTAATTGTGTCGCTAGTTTCGCTACATCTATGGCTGTTGTATTTGTTTGCTTATTTGTATCGTTATTCATACCAGTAGCATTTAGAAACGGGGATGGTTGTGATAACTTTAGTTGTTTTGCTTTTTCATTCATTAAAAGTGTAAAGTTATCTTCGTTTCCAGCAATGTGTTCTGCAAGGGCAAGTGCGGAACGATTATTCCCTGTCAAAAACAATGCATGAAGTAAATCACGAACTGTCGTTTTATCTTTCGAAGTTACTTGTATAGGCCTTGTTTCTGCTCGAAAAACTTCGTTACTTATTTTTACTAATTCATCTAATTGTATTTTTCCTTCATGCAGTTGTTCCATTGCGATATACTCTGTCATTAATTTAGATAAAGTAGCTGACTGTATAGAAATATCTTCATTTTTTTTATAAACAACTTCACCTGAATTAGCATCTATTAAAATAGCTGATTTAGCTTGAATAATTGGACCATTTACATAAAGATAAAAATATAAAACGATAAGTGCTGTAATAACAAAAGATAACAATAAAATTGTGAATTTTTTCAGGAATTGCATAAGCGATCCTCCTATTATGACATCGATAATAATATTGTAAAAAGGAATGCTTAATTAGGATGAAAGAAAAGGTAAAGAATTTCTAAAGAATTATAAAGGATTATTAAATTTTGGATGTTAATGAAAAATAAAAGGTCCAATTCCTTTTATGATAAGGAATTAGACCTAAAGTTAAGCTCTATTAACATTTATATTGTTGTAGTTTTACAGTGAAAGTTGTTTTTTTATCATCACTATATACTTCAATTGTTCCTTTATGCAATTCAACAATACTTTTTGCAATTGCTAATCCGAGACCAGATCCACCAGTGTTCGTAGAGCGAGATTTTTCAACGCGATAAAAACGTTCAAAAATATGAGGTAAATCCGTACTAGGAATAGGTTGGCCGTAATTTGTTATATCTATAGTAATCATATTATTGCTTTCATAGGCTGCAAAATCGATATAATCACCGTCGTTTCCATAAGCGATAGCATTAATAATTAGATTTTCAAATACGCGTACTAATTTGTCTCCATCAGCTAATACCATCAGTTTTTGAGATGGGAAAGAAGGGCGACATTCTATATTCGCTTCTTGAAATTGTATTCGAAATTGAACAGTTAATTGTCCAAGAAGTTCTACAATATCAATGGGGACAGAATATAAACTTAACTCTTTATTTTGAACACGTGTATATTCAAACAAGTCATTCATTAATGCATTAAGACGTGTTACTTTATCGTAAATGACTTGTATATAATGGCGTAATTCCACTTCATCTCTATAATTATCATGGTGGATTAAATTCACGTATCCAACTATTGAGGTAAGAGGAGTACGTAAATCATGCGATACATTTGTAATCAATTCACTTTTTGCTTGTTCTGCCTGTCTTTCTTCATCAATCGAGACTTTCAATTGTTCAACAATGTGATTAACCCCAGTTGCTAATTCTTCCAGGTAATTATGATGTACGATAGAAACTTTATGATTAAAGTTTCCATTTGAAATATACCGAATCTCTTCTATCATTTTTTTAATGCAAGTTTCATAGTAAAGCTTTCTTTCATGACGGTAAAAAATGTATAGGTAAGATGAGAAAATCGAAAATAAAAATAAATAAGAGACGATCATCATCCAAAGAGATTCCTTTATTCCTTTATATTTTTCATAACCAAAAATTCTAATGAATTCTTTGCCGAGTTCGCTTAATGTAAGTGAACTTTCAATTACACTTGTAACAAGGCGATATATAATTAATTCAGTAATAGGGGTAAGTGTGATAGCTAACATGAACCAAAAAATTAACTTCCACTTTGGGATATCTTTTAATATATCAAATGCTTCATTTCTCAATTTTATAGCCTACTCCCCAAACAGTATGAATAAACTTCTCTCCATTCATTCCTGTTTCAAGTTTATCTCGTAAATTACTAATGTGAACCATTACAGTTTTATTTGAGCCATAACCATCTTCATTCCAAACGCGTTCAAAAATTTCTTCGGAACTAAATACTCTCCCCGTATTACTCGCAAGTAAATATAAAATATCAAATTCAATAGAAGTAAGCTTAATATATTCTCCATTTACTTTAACTGTATGATTATGTTTGTGTATTTCAGCGGAACGAATATGAATAATACCATCTTCATTTTTAGAGGAAATGGCATTTTGGAAAGATGATCTTCGTAGTAAAGCTTTCACTCTAGCTACTAATTCTAATGGATTGAATGGTTTAATCATATAATCATCTGCACCAGTCATAAGACCTAATATTTTATTCATATCTTCGGCTTTTGCACTTAGCATAAGAATGGGTACAGTATTATTCTCACGAACCTCTTGGCAAACTTCTAATCCGTTTCGTTTTGGCATCATAATATCCAAAACCATAAGGTCAACTTCATATGTAGAAATCATTTGTAATGCTTCATCACCATCGTATGCTTTATAAATGTTATAACCTTCATTTCGCAAATAAACAGCAAGTAATTCAACAATTTCTTTATCATCATCAATAATTAATATGTTTTTATTCATTATGTAGTTCCTTTCCTTACAAATCATTAACATTACTATAATATCAAACATTTATGTATTTTGTAGCAATGATTCCACATAAAATTTCATGTAACGTATAAAAAAGGGATTAAAACAGTCTTAACGAATACAATTAAAAAGGATATTTAAATACAACGTTATACTCAAAATTAGGAAGAAGGGGACATACGATGTTATATAAGGATATATATTCATTTACTCCAACTGGAAAAATTGAAAATGATATAAAAGATTTTCTATTAAAATACAATAAAGAAATTACATATAAACATTCAATTCGAGTGGCAAATGAATCTCGTAAAATTGGGATTATGTATCATGTAAATGAAGAAAAGGCAGCAATTGCAGGATATTTACATGATATTAGTGCAATCTTTTCGAATGAAGATCGGATTGTAGTTGCTGAAGAATTTGGAATAGAGATATTACAAGAAGAACGGAAATTTCCAATGATTATTCATCAAAAAATTTCGAGAGTAATCGCAAAAGAGATATTTAAAGTGGATGATGAAGAAATTTTGAATGCAATTTGTTGCCATACTACACTACGTAAACATGCAACGAAAATGGATTTAGTGTTATTTGTTGCTGATAAAATAGAATGGGATCAAAATGGAGCGCCACCATATTTAGTAGAAGTAAAAAAAGGTTTAGAAAAATCTTTAGAACATGCTGCTTTTGCATATATTTCATATTTGTGGGATAGAAAAGATAAGTTGAAAGTTTTGCATCCTTGGTTAGAAGAATCATATTGGCAGTTAAAAGAAATTATAGAGTAGAAAGGGTATAAGAATGCAATTAAAAGAATATATGAATCAAACATTTCCTGGGGTTACATTAGTACCACATATATACTTTCAATGGGAAAATCATTTGCATTTTCATTTTGGGAAAGGGAAAGACCTATATGTAGAAAGAACCGACGCCGTAAATAGGGAATACTTCACTCAACTTTATACATATAATAAATACTTATTTGAAGATATATTTTCAAAAGAAGATGAAGTCTTTTTAGTAACAAATGTTTATCGATTTAAAAAGGAAAATGTGAAAAATTCGCAGAAAATAAATGTATACAATAAATTTATCCCGCATTAACGGGCAGTAAGACCCCCACCTCAAAATTCAGCGGAAGCAAAGAAGTTAGGTGGGGGATCAACTGCCCGTAAAAGCCCGATTGGTGAGGGCTGATAATCAGTGGGGGGATGAACAAAACCCCCACTGATTAAAGTTTCACTTTATTAAAAAGAGGAATTTAAATTTCAAAATAAAACAAGAAACGTTAGCGTTTCTATTTGAAGATGAAGAAGCTGATTTATATTGTACATATCAATTTTCGTTAAAATGCCTTGCAGAAGATATTAAATACCAATCGCTTATTCAAGCTGCGAATCATGAAGATTTTCCAGGTCTTTATCCTCGTTATGGATGCAAAAAAGAGATTTCTTATCCAGATGTATTTCTTATAAATGTAACGAAAGATATTATCATGTTTATATACGATGATAGAGGATGTGAAGTAATTGCGAAGAATAAAGAAACAATACGAAATTTATATGAGAAATATAAAGAGTGGATTCCAGATTATGAACGAGAAGGTATAGATAAAGTATTTACATGATAACAATAGGGGAAGTGAAGCGTGTAATGAAACGTATTGCAATCGTATCCGCATGGGAACCAGAACTTACGTATTTGCATCAATATTATCCAAGTGAACGCTTTGAAAAACGAGCAGCTTGGGAATTTCATTTTCATTATATGAATAATTTGGAAGTTATCTCCGTTGTAACTGGAGTTGGCAAAGTAAGTTGTGCAAGTTGTGTACAATTATTAATTTGTGAGTTCCAGCCAGATGAGTTATTTATGACGGGAATATGCGGAAGTCTATCAAATAAGGTGAAAAATGGACATATTGTAGTAGCCCTTAATGCAATACAACACGACGTTACTGCTGCTGGTTCGGGGGAAGATGCTTTTAATTTATATAATGGTAGGACAGCACCTATTGAAACAACAAAGTCACTTGTAAGAAGAATAAAAAAGGTACGATCTTATGATCCGATTCATTTTGGTACATTTTTATCTGGAGATCAACGTATTCGTAGTTCAGAAATGAGGTATTTACTCCATACTGTATATGGAGCATTAGCGGTTGATCAAGAAGTGGCAGCTTTTGCTTATGTGTGTCAAATCAATAACAAACCTTTTCTCAGTTTAAAAGCTGCATCAGATCAAGCGAATGATAAAACGAAAGAGGAACAAAAAATCTTTAAAATGTTAGCGTGTGAACGAGCGTGTGAGCATTTAATTGCTTTTTTACGAGTGTATGAGATTAATGTAGTAAATAATAGATAGTAAGAGGGGTTAATATTGGAAAGTACAAATAAAATAGCTATTTTGGGTGCAAACGGAAAAGCCGGGAAATTCCTTGTAAAAGAAGCGCTAGATAAGGGGTATCAAGTAAAAATATTAACAAGAACTTCTAATAATATCAAAATAACAAATGAAAATTTAGAGATTATTAGTGGAGATGCACGTGATTTTGCTTCAATACGCAAATTACTTAAAGGGTGTCGAGCTGTAATTAATGCAGTAGGTCAACCCAAAAATGAATCTTATATTTTTAGCACAGTAACAAAGCATATTTTAGAAGTAATGAAGGAGTTTGAAATAAAACGATATATTCTAATTTCTGGAGGTTCTTTAGATGTTACAGGAGATCAGAAGGGAATTATAAATAAAATAGGAGCTACCTTGTTTAAAGCATTTTTATCAAAGATGATGCAAGATAAATATAAAGAATTGCAAACTATTCAAGGTAGTGATGTAGATTGGACAATTGTTAGATTACCATTTGTTATGGAAGGGAAGAGCATTGGAAATATAAAAGAGAGTTTAGTAGATATGCCAGGAATCAAAATTCAAAATAGTGATATTGCACCATTTGTTATAAAACAAATTAACAGTGAGAGATATGTAGGGAAGTGCCCGTTTATTTCAAATTAAATGTTAAAGAATGATGGGTAGAGTGGAACTAGTACATTTTACGTATTTGAATGTTAAGTTTAACACGAGTAAGTGGGGGAGAATTTTATATGATTCAATACAAAAGATGCAGTGAAGTAAGTATAGATTTAGTGTATGAAGCTTTTAAAGATGGATTTTCAGATTACATTATTAAAATGGAAGTTTCAAAAGAAGATTTTATAAAAAGGTTTTTGGGGCCAGAAGGGAATTCACTTAAACATTCCTTTCTTGCTTTAGACGGTAACAAATCTGTTGGTGTAATACTTGGCGGGATAAAGGATTACGAAAACATAAAAACAATGCGCTGTGGAACATTAGCGATTCATCCTAATTACCGTGGTATTGGTGTGAGTCAAAAGTTATTTGAACTACATAAAGAAGAGGCGGTTCAAAATGAGTGTAAGCAACTTTTTCTTGAAGTCATTGTAGGCAATGACCGAGCAATTCATTTTTATACGAAATTAGGCTATGAAAAAGTGTACGATCTATCTTATTATCATTTAAAAGATATGACTAAAATAATAAATAAAGAGTGTAAGGGAATTGAAGTAAAACAATTAGATTTTTCATCGTTTAAACTTGAAATTCAGAAATGGTTGCACTTCCATATAAATTGGCAAAATGATATGGATTATATCGAAAAATCAAATAATACATTTTACGGCGCATATGTCGATAATGATTTAAAAGGTTCAATATGTATGAATGAACAAGGTAAAATTAGTTTTCTTTTCGTAGACAAAGACTATAGAAATCGTGGTATTGGATCAAATTTATTACAAGTGGCAAGAGAAAACTTAAATGTATCAAGTTTATCAATTGGGTTTCCAAACAACAATTTACTAGAAGGATTTTTCAAGAAAACTGGATTTGAAAAGAATTCGTTAGCACAATATGAAATGTATGTATTGCTGTAAAAAGCGGAAGGAGTTATTCTTTCGCTTTTTATTTTTGTACTATATTGATATTTTACTTTGTATAATATTCTATTTTTTTGTAGAATAGATAGGATGGGAGGGGATGAAATGAATAATGGATTAAAAGTTAAGATTTTTGAATTGCATTGTTTCGTTCAAAAGACTTATTCTGATATTAAAATAGCATGTGATATTGCTATTTATCAAGAAAACACTTCTAAATATTTAATTTCATTAGGGTTTCTAAATAAATCATATATGACTTATTTAGAAGCAAAAAGATTTTATCGTGAAAATGAAGAACTCATAAGTGTAGAATTTGATAATTTCTTTCATACATATGATAAATTAGAACAGGAATTAAAACTAGTTATTTCAACTGAAGATAAAAATCCTTTATTACTACATAGTAGTTTTGATCAGTTTCAGCAGAAAGTTGAAAATATAAATGACCTAATAAAAGTATTGCAAAATGCTCGTTAATGAATTTTTTTCTTTTTATGTAGAAATTATGCATTAAAAATATATTAGGGATATTACATATTGAACGGATGACTTTTGTTGGTTACAGAAGTCATCTTTTTATAATACGGTTTTGCGTAAAGTGTTGTAATTTTTATTTTTCTATTTTTGATAGGAATACATTTAAGTAGTTTCATATTTTAGTAAATAATACGAGGGAAATAACATGAATAATAAAAAAGAAATAGCTATAGTTGCTTTAACAACAGGATTGGCCTTAACAACTGTGACACCATATGGAGTAGGTTATGCAGAGGAAAAGAGTCAAATGCAAGTTGAAATTCAAGGGGATTCGTTCCGTTCAGGTGAACTTACACAACCATCACAAAAGATGCCTGAGAACGTAGTGAAAGATGCACTTAAGGAAAAGACGGGGCATGCTTTGTCTCCAAAACAAGTGAGTGGAGACGAGGGGGTAGATTACAAAGTTATTCAAAAACGTGGTTCTTATGATGGGACTACACTTGTGCGTATGCAACAAATATATGAAGGTAAAGAAGTATACGGACACCAATTAACTGCTCATGTAGATAAAAAGGGTATTATCAAAAGTGTTTCAGGAGAAAGTGCACAAAATTTAACTCAAGAAAATGTAAAGAATGTAAAAAATTTATCAAAAGAAGAAGCAAAGCAATATATTTATACGAAGTACGGAAACGATGTTAAATTTATTTCTGAACCAGAAGTTAAGGAAGTTATTTTTGTTAATGAAAATAATGGGCAGGCCAGCAATGCATATCAAGTTACATTTGCTGCTGCAACACCAAATTATGTATCTGGAACTTATTTAGTGGATGCTCATAATGGTGATATGTTGAAAAATATGGTGCAAGAGTCAGATTTAAAAGTAAGTGAAGAGCATGTTGAAGCTATTAAGGAGAGTAAAAAAAGTAATTTTAAATCATTAACCGGCACTGGAAAAGATGATTTAGGAATAACTCGTACATTCGGTATTTCTGAACAAAGTAACGGGAAATATGCGCTTGCTGATTACACAAGGGGGCAAGGAATTGAGACGTACGATGTGAATTATAGAGATATGACTTTTGAAGATAAATATTATCCTGGTATATTAGCAACTAGCACATCAACAACATTTAATGACCCAAAAGCGGTAAGTGCTCATTTCTTAGCAACAAACGTATATGATTTTTATAAAGACAAATATAAGCGTAATAGTTTTGATAATAAAGGGAAAAAAGTAGTTTCAGTTGTGCATGCATGGGATTCTGGAGAAACAAATGATCCTAAAAATTGGGCGAATGCATTTAGCGCTAATATTAACAATGTTAGTATGCTTATATATGGTGATCCAATGGTTAGATCGTTTGACATAGCGGGTCATGAATTTACACATGCGGTTACATCTAGTGAATCTAATCTTGAATTTTTTGGAGAATCAGGAGCAATTAACGAGGCGTTATCTGATATTATGGGAACGGCTATTGAGAAATATATAAATAATGGGGAATTTAATTGGACAATAGGAGAACAAAGTGGATCAGTTCTCCGTAATATGAAAAATCCATCTTCAGTCAAATTCTTTAATGGAGTACCGTATCCAGATGATTATAGCAAATACAGTGATTTAAACGGAGAAGATAATGAGGGCGTCCATTTCAACTCAAGTATTATTAATAAAGTCGCGTATTTAATTGCACAAGGTGGAACTCATAACGGTGTAACTGTAAATGGTATTGGTGAAGATAAAATGTTTGATATTTTCTATTATGCAAATACTGATGAATTGAACATGACATCTAATTTCACTGAATTAAGATTAGCGTGTCTTAAAGTTGCAACGAACAAATATGGTGCGAATTCAATTGAGGTTGAAGCGGTTCAAAAAGCATTTGATGCAGTGAACATTAAAGGAAGCATGAAAGAAAACGAAAAAACTGAGGCAAACCAAGTCCCAGAGTTAACAGTACCGCCGACAATTACACTACGTGTCGGTGATAAATTTGACCCAACGAGCAATATAAAAGCTATTGATAAAGAAGATGGTAATTTAACAAATCGAGTAGAACATAAAGGTGATGTAGATACTTCTAAACCTGGAAAATACATTGTGGAATACTCTGTCGTTGATTCTCAAGGGGGCAATGCAGCGGCTACGCAGACAGTAATTGTAGAGGGGAATGAAGAAATATTAGATTTAAACCCTACATTAACAGTACCTACTGCAACGACGATTCATATAGACGATTCATTCGAACCTATGGCAAAAGTATTAGCTATTGATAAAGAAGATGGCGATCTTACTTCTAAAGTAAAAGTTAATGGTGAAATAAATACCTCTAAAGCTGGTACTTACGTATTAATGTATACAGTGACAGATTCTAAAGGACATGAAGTTTCTGCAAAACAAACTGTAACGGTCAAAGTTAGAGAAGAAGTTAAAAATGAAATACCAATACTAAAAGTACCTGCTACAACTACAATTACTGAAGGAGACCATTTCAACCCAATGGTAGGTGTATCAGCTACTGATAAAGAAGACGGGGATCTTACTTCTAAAGTAGCATATGAAGGTATTGGAGATACTACTAAAGCTGGTACTTTTGAAATAATATATAGTGTCACAGATTCTGTAGGTAATGAGGTACATGCAATACAAAAAGTATTAGTGAAGGATAAAGACACTAGCAAAGCTAAAGGTCTTGCTAATAACAGTGATAACGGTAATATCCCAAACAACAGTAATTCCGATAAAAAAGAAACTACATATAAAGAACTTCCAAATACGGGTGCAAGTACAACTAATAGTGCAGCAATGGGCATATGGATGGTAGTTGCAGGTACAGTGCTCACTTTAGTTCGCAAATTTAGAAGGATACAAAAATAATAGTAGGAATTATTTCTCACACAATAATTATTAGAAAAATTTTTTACTTAATAAGATTTTAGTATTTAAGTGGTGTATTTTGCTTCTATAAAACTTTGCGTTCGGACGCTATTTTGCCTACAGACCTACATTACATATAAAACACGTTACTATTCTTTTATTTGAATGAGAATAGTAACGTGTTTTTTTGATTTAAAAATAGCCTAAATTCAAAAGGTCATGAATGTGGAAGTAATTTTAATCTGCCATTGATAAGTTACTAAAAACACTTTGTTTTAATGAAAGTTTAACTCTATATGACAACATGAGATTTTCGGTATTTACCAGGTGTTTCGTTAGTGAATTTTTTAAAAATTTTAGTAAAATAGCTTTGATCACTAAAGTTGAGCGAAGCACATATGTCTGATAAGGGATAGGTTGTGAAAGTTAATAATTTTTTTGCTTCTTCAATTCGTTCACGTTGAATGTACTCAATTAATGAAATACCGACTTCTTTTTTGAATAATATAGATAAATAATCTGAATTTACGTTTGCAAATTTAGCAAGTTGTTTAACAGATATTTGATTGTAAATATTTTTAAAAATATAGTTTTTGCAAATAGCGATAGTCTTTGAGTGTTTCTGTACTTTTTGTGCTTTTACACAGTCTGCAAAAGTACAGAAAACATCTCTTAATAAATCCCAAACAGATTCTGTGTCTTTTAAATCCTCTGTCTTTTGGATGTGTAGATCGTAAATCTTGTAAGCTATCGCGGAAGGGAGTCCTCCTTTTATAGCATATCTAGTAGCAAGTGTGATGGATGAAATACAAATGTTTTTATGACGTCTTAATTGATGGAATGAAGATAAGGATGAAAGAGTCACTTGTTGGAATTCGTAATAATATTTGAGGACGCTTTCTTTATCCCCGTTTTCTATAGCTCCAAGTAGTTGGTTCTCTATATACAAATTATGACAGATAGATTCATTTTTTTGCATTGAAATATATACATCCTCGTTTAAGATACTGCTATGACTTACATGAAATGAGTCACTGTTATTTGAAAAGGTACTTACATCTGAATTTTTTTTATAGAGAATGTTATAGAACAATATTGCTATATTTACAAAGAAATTTTGATCTTTGACTGACAATGAAAAATAATGATCTCTTGTTCTTTTATAATTCGAAATAAAATTAGGGTTACTATCCACTTTACTTGTAGAAAAATTTACATGTGTCAAAGGCCCAATAATAACAGTACCGTTCACCATATAATGGCTCTTTATGTGAATTAAAATGAAGTGTCCTAAATATTGGTGAGTTCTGAAGATAGGTGAATTATTTGAATCATTTTTTTGAAAAAGCACATGTAACTGTTCTATTCTTGATTTATAGAACGAATGTGAATCATCTTTTGATGTAAACTCTAAAAGAATATTTTTGTTGCAATCTAAAAAACAAACTGGAATTTCAAAAGATTGGAAAAACATATTGCAAATGTACTCTATCTCAACTAGACTGAGCTTTTTAGTCATATTATTCCTCCTTACAGTTGTGCGTAATAGTTGAATGTTTATATATTCCTTTTTTATAAGTAGAAACGGAAAAACTTTATCTATAAAAATTATAAACTTCTAAGAATAATACCATAATTTAACATGAATATCACATATTATTTGAATATACAGGTAATAGTTTTAGGGAGTAACGTAACATATGAATTGTCACACTTATTCGTTGTTCATTGCTTATATGTATCAAAAATGATTAAGATTAGATTTTAAATAGGGATAGGAAGGGAGAGATTAATGAATTGAAGTTAAGTTAAGTAATTAATGAAAATTAGCGATAGAAGTTAATATGTAACTATTTTTGAAGTAGAGATATAAGTGTAATTCAGGGGGAAAACTACATATATCATACGGAGAGACAACGTAATAATAGAAAATAAGAAGAGTGAATAAGTGATTGTAAAAAATGGATTGTTGGACGACTATGTTTTAGGTTACTCGTTTAAATCTGGTACTTGGCACACTGTTACTTTTAAGAGGGTAATAGTAATAAAGAGATTTTTAAAATGATAGAAGTAGTAAAGGAGATAAGAGAAATGAAAAAAATATTTAGTTTGCTTTTAGTATTTTTCTTAACATTTTCTACATGGTCTAGTGTATTAATAAAGGCAGCTTCACCATCTAAAGGTACTTTAACGATTCATAAATATGAACAAGAAAAAGATAGCGCACCGGGTCTAGAAGGTGATGGCTCTGCAAATCAAGAGGTATCAACAAATGCGAAACCGTTAAAAGGTGTAACGTTTGAAGTGAAAAGGGTTGCGTCGTTTGAAAAAATTTCAAACGATGGGAAAATCGTAAAAGAAGATGTGAAGCCTGTAATGGGAGCAATTCCAACTCAAGTAGTAACAGATGATAATGGACAAGCTGTATTAAAAGATCTTCCGCTAGGACGTTATGAAGTGAAAGAAGTGGCAGGACCTCCGCATGTTAACCTAAATCCAAATACGTATACGGTGGATATTCCATTAACGAATAAAGAGGGTAAGGTGCTAAACTATGATGTTCATATGTATCCGAAAAATGAGATTAAACGTGGTGCAGTTGATTTAGTAAAGACTGGTGCAAATGAAAAAGCATTAGCAGGTGCAGTATTCTCTTTATTTAAAAAAGATGGTACAGAAGTGAAAAAAGAATTAGTAACAGATGGTAATGGGCATATTCGCGTGCAAGGATTAGAGTATGGGGAATACTATTTCCAAGAGACAAAAGCGCCGAAAGGGTATGTAATAAATCCGACTAAACGCGAGTTTTTTATAAAGACCTCCGGAACTATTAACGAAGATGGAACAATTACTTCTGGTACAGTAGTTAAAGTAAAAGTGCAAAACTATGAAGAACCAAATATTGATAAAAAGATTAACGGTGTTTTGGAAGCGTTACCAATCAATCCATTAACTAATTACAATTATGATATCAAAACATTAATTCCAGAAGACATTAAAGAATACAAAAAATATGTAGTAACAGATACTTTGGACAATAGTTTAATGATTCAAGGAAAACCAGTCGTGAAAATTGATGGAGTGGAAGTAAATGCAAGCATTGTAGAGGTAGCTGTAGAAGGCCAAAAAGTAACAGCTACAGTAAAAGATTTCACAAAGTTAGATGGTAAAAAAGAATTTCATTTACAAATTAAATCACAAGTAAAAGAAGGAGTACTATCTGGTTCGGAAATTTTAAATACAGCAAAAATTGATTTTATAAATAAAAATGATGTAATTGGAGAAAAGGAATCTAAACCTGTAGTTGTTGTTCCGACAACTGGAATTATAGAGTTAACAAAAGTTGATGGTGCTGATAAGAAGAAATTAAAAGGTGCAGAGTTTGTACTTAAAGATAAAAATGGAAAAATAGTTGTTGTGGCAGGTAAAGAAGTCACAGGTGTATCAGATGAAAATGGTGTTATTAAATGGACTAACATTCCGTATGGAGACTATCAAATTTTTGAAACGAAAGCACCAATTTATACAAAAGAAGATGGTACAACAGCTTCATATCAATTATTAAAGAACCCTATTGATGTAAAGATTAGCGAAAATAATCAAACGGTTAAATTATCGATAGAAAATAATAAAAGTGGATGGATTCTTCCAGTAACGGGTGGTATCGGAACGACTCTTTTTACTGTACTAGGCCTTGCGTTAATGGTTACAGCGGCATTTGTTTTCTTTAGAAAAAAGTTTGCTAATAATTAAGGTTTAAGGAACATGTAAGCAAGTGATGTGAAAAGGGGAGAAGCAAAATGCTTCCCTCTTTTCAATATTATAGTATATACAGAGGTGGAAATATGAAACGAAATCTTGTTTTAGGAGGTATTTTTTTATTAGGATTAGGTATTTTTTTATATCCTACTATTAGTAATTGGTTGGCGACTCGTGCACATTATTCTGAGATTAGCTCCTACGATAAGAAGATTAAAACACTACAAAAGAAAGAAGTTGAGCGTAGAGAAAAAGAAGCAGCCGAATATAATAAACAAGTTCAAACTTCCACGAAAACATTTGCAGATCCATTTTCTGAAGAAAAAAATAATCATCAAGCGTATGCCGATGCATTAAATTTAGGTGATGTAATGGGGTATATTGAAATATTGAAAATTAATATAAAACTGCCAATCTATCAAGGGACCTCTGAGGAAGTATTGAGTCGCGGGGTAGGTCATTTAGATTATTCTTCACTTCCGGTAGGTGGAGAAAATACGCACACTATTTTAACAGGGCATCGTGGTTTACCATCAGCAAAATTGTTTACAGATTTAGATAAGTTGAGTGAAGGAGATCTTTTTTATATTCATTCTTTAGACAAAGTTCTTGCTTATAAAGTAGATCAAATTAAAGTAGTGTTACCACACGAAACGGACGATTTAAAAATTGTGGAAAATAAAGATTGTGTAACATTAATTACATGTACGCCTTATGGAGTAAATACAAATAGATTACTGGTTCGAGGTGAGCGTGTGGAATTTAATGAGAAAGAAAAACAAAAAATGCGTAAAGAGATATTTATGTTTAATAAGTGGACTGTAGTAGTCTTAATCCTATTATTATGTTTGTTTCTAGTCGTAATTTATAAGAAAAAATTAACTCGATAGAATGAATTTATTTATTCTGTATTAATGGGCAGTGAGACCGAAAATCCAGAGATAAGTAAAAAAGGTATATAGAGGGTAAAGTAAATCCTCACTGAAAAAAGTTTCACTTTATGCGACTGTAGAAAAAATACGGTAAAGGTGGGAACAAAGGAATTGAGGTTACAATTAAAGTTGGTAAGTATTCATTTTATGGTTTTGTTAATGTTATGTGTAAGTTTTGTCGTATATGCACCAAAAGAAGCATATGGATCCACGACTAACTTAGAAGATCTAGGGGATATATCGCGTTATAATGCTGTTGTCTTTGGTAACCATAAAGCAGTAGGTGGCGATATTGAAGGAGCAATTGCAGTTCAAGGTGATATGGATGCATCTGGTTATACGATTGTAGGTGCAGCAGCGGGAACATCTAATATAGTTGGGGAAAAATGGGATGATGAGAGATATCCATCCTTGTTATTGTCTGGGAAATTTAAAAAATCAAGAGAGGAATCTTTTATCATTCAAAATGGAATAGTCGTAATGACAAAAGAGAGTGATCCAGATCGTATCATACAATCTTCTTATGATCGTATCGTTTATAAAGAAAAACTAGAAATTGACGCGAAATTTAATGAATTTCAAAACATAGTTAGCCAAGTCAGTAAAAATGCAGGTCAATATAAAACGAATACCCCAATTCCAAATATGAGTTATGGAATCGGAAAAGATATAAACAATCCTAATATTTATATTTCATCAGAATTGATAGGGAAAATCGATTTAGATATAAGAGATGTCTTTTTACCTAATGCTAAAGGAAAAGATTTTATTGTTATGTATTCTGATGCAATAGAGGTTACATTTAAAAATGGGTCTATTCTATATGACACGAACAATATTGGAAGGGCTACGGATATAATTCCCACATCACAACCCTATTCTCCTAATTCACCATTTACTGAGCTATACAGTAAAATGATTTGGGTTTTTCCTAATGCGAAAAAGATCACAACAGAAGGATATGGTGTTGTTGGAAGTGTGTTTGCTCCCAATGCTGTATTAGAAACAAAAGGCGGTTCGATTAATGGACAAGCATTTGTCGGTGCGGTACAACAAACTGGTGGATTTGAGTTTCACAATTTCAAATTTAACTGGAAACATTGGAACAAGCCTAGTATAGGAAAAGTAAAAATAAAAAAGGTTGATAGTAATAATGATAATAAAAAATTGGTGGGAGCAAAGTTTAAAATTGAAGATTCAAAAGGAAAAATAGTTGGAGAACTAGTAACAAATGAAGAAGGAGAAGCGATATCAAAAGACTTACCAATAGGAAACTATACCCTTGTAGAAATAGAAGCGCCAAAAGGTTATGAATTATTAAAAGATAAAATAACTGTAAAGATAGAAAAAAGTGCAGTAGTAGAAATTAAAATAGGAAATAAGAAATTGCCAGAACCAATGGGAAAAATGAAGTTAGTGAAAGTAGATACGAGAGATAAAAATAAAAAGCTAGCAGGAGCAAAGTTTAAAATTGAAGATTCAAAAGGAAAAGTAGTTGGAGATCTAGTAACAAATGAAGAAGGAGAAGCAATATCAAAAGAATTGCCAATAGGTAACTATATCCTAGTGGAAGTAGAAGCGCCAAAAGGTTACGAATTATTAAAAGATAAAATAGCTGTAAAAATAGAAAAAGATGTAATAGTAGAAATTAAAATAGGGAATAAGAAATTACCAGATCCAATGGGTAAAATGAAGTTAGTAAAAGTAGATACGAGCGATAAAAATAAAAAGCTAGCAGGGGCAAAGTTTCATATTGAAGATTCAAATAAAAAAGTAGTTGGTGAGTTAGTAACAAATGAAGAAGGAGAAGCGATATCAAAAGAATTGCCAATAGGTAATTATACTCTAGTGGAAGTAGAAGCACCTAAAGGTTATGAATTATTAAAAGATAAAATAGCTGTAAAAATAGAAAAAGATACAGTAGTAGAAATTAAAATAGGGAATAAGAAATTACCAGATCCGACTGGGCAATTTGAAATTGAGAAAGTTGATGATAAGGATATTAATTTAAAACTAAAAGGTGCTGTATTTCAAGTCTTAGATAAAGAAGGTAAAGAAGTTACTAGATTAACAACGGATGAAAAAGGAAAGGTGATTTCCGACCAGTTAGTACTTGGAAAGTATACGATTAAAGAAATAAAAGCGCCAAACGGATATATGTTACTTAGAGATTCAATAGAAATAGAAATTACAGAAGCGGTAAGGACACAAAAACTAACAGTGAAAAATGTGAAAAATAATTGGGTAATTCCTAATACTGGTGGTAGCGGAACAACAAGTTTTTACGTGACTGGTTTTGTGCTAATGTTAGGTGTGTTATGTTTATGTAAGAAAAATCGTATATAAATAGTATAAAAACAGTTGTGTATTATAAACGGATTCCATAAAGTTAGAAAATAGTGGTGTTAGAAAAATTTACAGCATGAGTTCGGTATTGTACTGGACTCATGATATTAAAATTGTTGAAGAAGGAAGGATAATAGTAAACGTAGAATATACTAATAAATTAAAATGTCTATGAGGTGAAACTGAAGGCAATAAAACAAGACGAAATTAAAGTAGTAGTCGGAGCTGGAATGTTTAATAATAATCCAGGTTGGATTCAAACTCAAGAAGATGAACTTAACTTATTAGATAAAGCTACGTGGGAAGAAAGATTTGAATACAATTCTATTTCAGCTATTTTAGCTGAGTATGTATGGGAACACCTTACGTTTGAAGAAGGTGTAAGAGTAGCAAAAATTTGTTATGAATTTTTAAAGCCAGTAGGGCACATCCGGTGTGGTGTTCCTGATGCATTTTTCCGAGACGAAGCATACCAAAATATAGTTCAAATAGGCGGACCTGGTCCGAAAGTGCTGGATTTGAGGTAGTTTTACTTGAATATTGTGATGAAAAGGGTCTTTTTTATTACAACGAATGGGATGCAAACGAAGGTGTTATTTTCCGTTCGAAAAGATATGATTCTAGAAATAAAGGCGATAAACTTGGTTTTCCATCGTTAATTGTCGATGCGATTAAGCGGTAAGTCATTCAATAAAAGCAAGAGTTAATACTATAATTTCATGAGTCGCAATTGCGGCTTTTTTTATTGGTATGTAATATGGAAGAGGCTATTTATGATAATTTAAAGATTTATTTTATATATAAAATCGGTTAAAATAAAATAAGAACATACATTCCGTTTGGAGGTAGGAGGCAATATATATGATAGCTGAAATTCAAAAAGTAACCGATGGATATATTGTAAAATTTGAACGCCAATTTCCATATAAGATAGAGGAAGTTTGGTCTGTATTAACAGAAAACAGTAAGCTTAAAAAATGGATGTCTAATTTACAGATTGAAAGCCTTAAAACAGGTGGAGTAATCAAGTTTGACATGATGGATGGATCATTTATAAATATTGATATTTTAGAGTGTCAAATAAACAAAGTGCTTGAATTTACTTGGGATAAAGATCGTGTCCGATTTGAAATACATAAAGAAGAAAATGGTTCTATTTTATTTTTTAAAGAATTCATTCATGAGTTAACAGATCATACACCGAAAGATATAGCTGGTTGGCATATTTGTTTAGATCTTTTTTCTGCCGTTCTAGAAGGCGAAGAAAAAGAATTTTCTAAAGATAAATGGCAACAATGGTTTGAAATATATAAGGATAAAGGTTATTGAAGTGAGAGGATAATTACGTAAGAGAATATATTTATTGTGTAATTATTATATTTTAAAAATGGTTTTGATGAAAAATAAGAATAGAGGTTAATATGAAAGTAAATCAATTAATTGCTAATAATATTAATAAATTAGATACTGATATTCCATTTAATAAGTCGTTTGGAATCGCTGGTTTATCAGGATCGGGTAAAACAACTTTTTGTCAAACGATTGGCGAAGAATCAAAAAAACGATTAGTTTCTTTATTACCAAAGGCTGAATATCAATATTTATTTCCTAATATTATGGAAACGAATTTTAGTGCAATTAAGATGGAGGATATGCCTTTAGTACTTTTTCTAGGAAAATCATCGATTTCTTCCAACCCACGTTCAACGATAGGTACTCATACTGGTGTATTTACTGAAGTTCGCGAAAAACTTGCAGAAGTATTTCATCTTTCCCCTGAGGTTTTTTCATTTAATAATCAGTTAGGTTGGTGTACTGGTTGTAAAGGCCGAGGTACTACTAAAAATATTGAGTGTAAAAAATGTAAGGGAAAGCGTTATAGCGAAGAAATCGAACAACATACTATAGATTTATTTGCTAAACCACATACAATTTCAAATATTAATGATTTAAGTGTTGAGTCTATTCTTTCGTTAGCAGAAGTGTTAAATATTAGTGAAGCAAAACAACATATACTGCAAAATATTATTAACATGAACATTGGTTATTTAACATTAAATCGAATTATGGGTACGTTGTCAGGTGGAGAGTTAACACGACTTTACTTGGCGGAATTCATGGCAGTAAGTGAAAATGCTGTCATTATTATTGATGAGATTTCAGTTGGACTTGATCATGAAACATTGTTACAAATATTAGAAGAGATTAAGCAGTTAGGGTGTAAAAATCAAATTTGGCTCATTGATCATTCAGATACAGTATTGGATACAACAGATAAACAATTGTTCTTTGGACCTGGTAGCGGAAAATATGGTGGAAAAATTGTGAAAGAATCACCAAGACCAAAACCAAAACTGTGGGATCTAAATAAAGAAGTACCAACAGAATATTATACATTCCAAGAATTATTTTGTCGTAATATCCAAATGGCGGAGTTTCAAATTCCTAAAAATAGGCTTGTAACGGTTACAGGAGAATCTGGATGCGGGAAATCTACACTTGTTAACGAATGTTTAGCTACAGATTTCATGAAACGATATCCAAAAGATAAATTAGTTATGGTAGGACAAGATCGAAATCAATCCATTACAAGTCGATCAACTGTAGCCACTTTCCTAGATATTAAAAAGAAGTTAACAAAGTATAGCGAAGAAATTGAGGATATTTTTGAGCGTTCGATTGAGGATATTATAGATGAACTTCCCAATGAAGATATTGCGTATAAACGCTTGAGTCTACTCATAAAATTAGGACTTGGTTATTTAACGTTAGAACGAAAAACACAAACATTATCAACAGGTGAGTTCCAATGTGTTCATTTAGTTTCGGAGTTATTTGCAAACACTAGAAACCCACATACATTATTTATTTTTGATGAGCCTTCAAAAGGTTTATCACAAAATATTTTAAATCAATTTATTGATAGTGTTAGAGGGATATTGCAAGATGAATCAGTTTCTATCATTATGATTGAACATAATAGTTACATGTTAGAAAGCTCTGATTATATTGTAGATTTCGGGAAAAGACAGCTTGAAGCTATAAATCATCTTGATGTAGTAAGTCATGAAGATTATTATCGTCAAAAAAGCAGTGTGAATACTGCTGAGCAAATTCATATTTCTTCAGCGCTTAAGCAGAAGGAAGGCGTCCACTATTTAGAAGAAAATCATATTAACTATTTTAAAAATGCCGAAAACATTTATAAGGGTGGTATTTTAAAAAGTTTATCATCAATGGCGCGATTAATTTATGGTGAATATGAATCGGATACAATTGTACCTGTTATTGCTATTGATCTTGAAAGACATTTATATAGTCAATATAGTTTCTTATATGAGATTGGTGGACTAATTAATCATATTGTAGCTGCTCATCCAACTAATAAAGATACGAGAAGTTTTGATTTCTATTCCCAGGACAATCATTGTCCATCTTGTTCTGGACGTCTTCAAATTGAAGTTTTCGATAAAGATATTACAATTCAAGATAAAAACGTTCCATTTTGGGATGGCTTATTCGATCCGGAAATCATGAAAGTATTAAAATTTTATCAATATGAAAAAATAGAATTTTTATTTGAAGAAATTAAAAATGAGCTTGGTCACGATTTATCAAAGAGCTATAACGATATGTCAGAAGAAGAAAAGCATACGTTTTGGTACGGATATTTTGAAAAATCATTTTATGATAAAAAAGGAAAGACACGCAGAACATGGGTAGGATTTAATACAATTATTGGTGGATATATTGTTATTTCAAAAGCAGCCATTAAAGAAGAAATTAAGTCTTCTAAAGAAATGATGACATGTCCAATTTGTGAGGGAACGGTATTAAATCATCATAAACCGCTTAAATTTGGTAACTTCGATATTCGTGAAATTATCAATCAACCAGTTGATGATGTGTTGAAAGTAGTCGGTGATTTACCTGCACTTTACAAATTAAAGTCTATAGTTGGTGGCGACATGAGATTGACAGAAGATGTTTCTTTATTGCCAAGAAAAGCACAAGTTGCGCTGAAAATGTTTGAATTAGAACAGGCAAGCTTTTCAAACTATGAAATGGTGTTACAAAATGTTTTACCATTCTGGGACGAAATAAAAGGAAATATTGAATCCATTAGTGTTAATAATCAAGTAACTGTTTGTGATTTTCTTAATGTTTATGAAACGAGAGAAAACATTATAGATAAGTATTTCACAAATGGTAAATATAAAAAACTTACGTATGTATACGAAGCGTTTGGATACAAAAAGTTAGTTACCCAAATTAATAAAATTAAAAAAAGTAATCCATGTCCATTTTGTAAAGGAAAGAAAGTTATAACAGAAGATAATCTACATGATGGTGTGTTTAAACTAACGATTCCATGTGTAACTTGTACTGCAACTGGTATTAATGACGAAGGGCTAAAAGAAGTTGTTGAGGGTGTGGATGTACAAACATGGTTAACTGGAAAAGTTAGTGATGTTGTGGATGAGAACTTATTAACAGAGGCAGTTGCGCAAATACCAATTTTTAATCGTATTCGTGAATTGGATAAACGAGATATGATGGCGGTTTATGAATGTTTGGAGAGTAATCAGTAAAGTTTTATTAGTTTATGTGTTATTAACATAACTTATATAAAACATATATTCTTTATAATGTTCATATTAACGCAGTATGAGTATTACAGAGTAATGAAAGAAGATCCAATTTCTTAATGTGAAAATTAAGAAATTGGATTTTTTAGTATTTTATGTCCTGTATAATTTATTTCAAATAAGATGAATATACGGAAGAGATATAAGAAATAAAAAGGATGAACAGTTAATATATTATATAATTATTATACAATAAAAGTAATTATCAAGGGTGATAACAGTTCGTAAGTGATGTTATTGCTTATTTAATATCTTTGGTGTTTTGTCTGATTATTTAAATTTAACAGAAATATATACTTGAATGAAGTATATATTTCTGTTAAATTTATCCTATGGATAGAACAAGTTTAATTAAAGGTCATTTAGAAATGTGTGTATTATCTATTTTGTCAAAAAAGAAAAGTTATGGTTATGAGATTATGAAAGAGCTAGAAGTACACAATTTAAAGTTGAAAGGAGTAGGAAGTATTTATCCAATTCTAAATAAGTTGAAAAATCAAGAGTGGGTTAATACTTATCAAGAAGTAACAGACAGTGGTAAAGTTAGAATTTATTATGAAATTAATGAAAACGGTAAAATACGTCTTGAGAAGAAAATTAATGAGTGGTTAGAATTGCAATCGGATATTCAAACATTATTAAAAAGCGGTTTGAAAGGAGACCTTCTGAAATGAGGAATAGATTGATAGATAAAGAAAAGCAATTTTTAACAGACGTACTAAAAGAATTAAAGAAATATGATATAAGTTTAGAAGAAAGGGATAATATTAAGCGACAAATATTAGAACATATTCAAGAATGTCGTGAACACGGTGAAGATAGTATAGATGATTTAGGTACACCTCAATTATTTGTTCAAGATTTTTTAGAAATAAATGAAATTGATTTACAAGTTAAAATGAAACAACTTCAAAATGAAAAGGACAAATTCAATACATTTATGTTACGTGGCATATTCATCGCAGTTATTACTTACCTCAGCTCGCAAAGTATATTTTCAATATTTTTAACTGAATCATTTAATCCAACTAATAGTAAAAATGCATTTCAGTATAATCTTTTATATCGCATATCAGAGAATCAATGGTGGAACGCATTATTAATAATGACTAGTTTGACACTCTCTGTAGTAGTATATATTAGCTTAGTAAGTTATAAAAAAAGAAAGCATCTAAAGTATAATGAAGAATGCGATCTATAAAGTCTTTCTAATTTGTATTCTTTGTAATGTATTTATGCTATGTATCACACATCCAAAAGTTTACGCTCAGCAAAATATTGAAATTGCATTAGATAAGTATGTTGAAAAATTTATAAAGGAGCAGAACATTCCAGGAGCTTCTGTTGCAATTGTACATAATAAAGATGTATTTTTCACAAAAACGATAGGAATTACTGGAGAATCTGAAAAAAAGGTAAATAGTAAAACCCCATTTGCAATCGGCTCAATAAGTAAATCTTTAACAGCTTTAGCTATAGTAAAATTAATAGAAGATAAAAAATTAAAATTAGAGGATCCAGTTCAACGATACCTTCCCTGGTTTAAACTAAAAGATTCTCAAATATCCTCAACTATAACAATCCAACATCTACTAACTCATACAAGCGGAATCAGTACATATGAGGGCTTAGCATTATCAGATAAGCAATCCGAAAATACTACAGCATTAAAAGAAAATGTAATGAAGCTTTCAAATATAAAAGTAACTGCTCCACCAGGTGAGAAATATCAATATAGTAATGCAAATTATATTGTTCTAGGCGCACTTATTGAAGAAGTCACAAATGAAACATATTCATCATATATGGAAAAGCATATTTTTCAGCCATTAAATATGAATGGCGCGGCAGCAAGTAAAGAAACTGCATATGAAAAAGGTTATTTAACAGGGTATCAGTCTTGGTTTGGCATACCGAAAAAAAGTAAAGTCGCCTATGATAATGCCGGGGCACCGTATGGCTATATTACTGCAAATTTAGAAGATATGATTCAATTTATTATGTTTTTGAATCGGCCAGAGGATGCTCAATTCTTAAAGCAAGAAAACATGGATCTTTACCTTTCACCACTTTATAAAATAAATTCAGAAAAAAGTTATGGTTTCGGATTAAGAACAACAAATATAAATGAAAGGGAAACGATGATTTGGCATTCAGGATCAACGCCCGATGCTCGTGCAGAAATATTTATTTTAAATAAAAGTGGCTGGGGTGGTGTGATTTTAACAAATAAAAATCATGTTTTAGAAGAACAAGCACTATCGGTATTGAAAAATGGGATTATTAGTATTTTGAATGGGGAAGAACCGGTTGATCCCCCTAAAAACATACCATTTATACAAATTGTTATGTCTATAGTTATATTCACGCTTTTCAGTATATCAATTATGTTAATTAAAAAATATAAACATAAGAAAACTGTTAAAAGTCTAACTTGGTTATTTATAGGGAATCTATTCCTACTATTATCTATTATTTTCATCCCGCTTCTTACTTATAGTACAAGCTCACCATGGCATACGATTAAAATATTTGCGGCAGATATAGCTTTACTTACTAGTATTATAGTAATTTTATTAGCTGTGAACGGATTAATATTAATCTTTATAGCCTTAAGACGGAAGAGAGTATAAGGGGAAATAATTAAAGATATATAATTTAAGTGTTATAAACAGTTGACTCTCACACGATGTCATTGTTTAAGATTAAGTTGAGCTTCGAAATAGATGTAATTTATAGGAGGAAAACATGTTTAAAATAGGGGATTTTTCAAAACTATCTTCCATTAGTATTCGTATGCTGAGACATTACGATAAAGTGGAATTATTACAACCAATAAAAGTTGATGAGCAGAGTGGATACCGATACTATTCAGCAGCCCAATTAAAGAAAGTAAATCAAATTCAAACGTTAAAAAATATGGGATTTAATATCGCTACCATTAAAGAAATAATAGAATGCGATAATATAGATGGTATTAAGGAGCAATTTTTAAATCGTAGTGCTCAAATTAAAGAAGACATGACTAACCTCAAAAAACAATTACGTCTCCTCGAAGATTCAATGAAAACGATGAGAGAGGATGTTGTTGAGATGAATTACCACGTTTCAATAAAAGAAATTCCAGAAAGATATGTAGCCAGTGTTAGAAAGGTTATCCCATCATATAATTGTGAAGGCGATTTATGGACCATGTTAATGCAAGAAATTCATATGAAAAATATTAATATGGCCCATCCGAGTTATAGTATCGCTGTCTTCCATGATCAAGAATACAAAGAAAATGATGTAGATGTAGAAATACAGCTAAATATCTTAGGAAAGCATGAAAATACAAAAGATGTTTATTTTCAAAAAATAGAGCCAATCAAAGTAGCTTCTGTAACAGTAAGCGGAAGTTATGAACAAATGACAAACGTAAATGAAGCAGCCGCAAAATGGATTGAGACAGAAGGTTACGAATTAGCAGGCCCGATGTTTAATATTTATCATGTGAGCCCAGCAATGGAATCGGCTCCTAATAAGTGGGTTACAGAAGTTTGTTATCCAGTTAAATGATGATAAAGAAAAAAGGCATTAATTATATGCCTTTTTTCTTTATGGTGTAGCGTCACGGAAATGTGGATTTACAATGCTTAACCTATTTTCCTGAAGATTCTCCCGTTTTTAACAACGTTAAGAAAGTTTCAGTGGTCTTAAAGAATCTAATGAGATCACTTTCTCCGAATTAAAATGGTATTCTCCTAGCAAATTAATATGTTCCCAGCCTACAGGTGAAATATGGTGCAATATTACGGTTATGGCGGGTGTAAAACAGTAAAACGTGATCTTATCCATATGCGGCAGCGTGAAGGAATTGAATTGGCTAAGAATGAAGGAAAGTGTAAAGGTGGGTTAAAGAAGTACCATAAAAATCATGTAGGAATGAATTATGTAGTAAAGCTTTATAAAGAGGGAGATAGGGCTATAAATCAAATTTGTGAAATTATAAATGTGTCTAGGTTCTCATTATATAGAAAGCTATCGGAAAGGAACAGTTGATGAGTTATACTAAAAATAGGAAATATACAATAGAAAATAAATTTCATATAGAGGTGGAATTATATGCCTAAAATTGACAATATGTTAGCAATTCTATGGATGCTTCGTTCAGGTGAAAAAATTACTGCAAAACAAATTTCAGAAAAGTTAGAGATGAATATAAGGACTGTGTATCGTTATATTGATACAATTTCAACAAGTGGCGTACCTATAATTTCAGAACCAGGACATAACGGTGGATACACTTTATTGAACAATTTTATTGAGGCTCCTCTTTTTTTTGATTTTGAGGAGCAAACTGCACTATTTCACGCGGCTGTTTTTGCAGAAGAAGCGGGATATTATGGAGGTGAAGCACTAAATAGGGCCATTTCAAAACTAAGTAAATACTCAAATCAAGAGCAGGAAACAAAGATAAACCAACATTTAGCTAGTCTTGAAGTAATAAGTCGATTAAGTTCACTATCTATGGAACCTTTTTTGAAGGAGTTGGAGCAGGCTGTAGCTGACGGGTACTCAGTAAAAATTATTTACCATAAAAGTGGAGAAAAACAATTAAATCATAGAATGGTTGATCCGTACAAAATTATCTATTGGAATAATAAGTGGTATGTGATTGGATTTTGTCATCTTAGGAATGATATCCGTAATTTTAGAGTAGATCGAATTGAAAGTCTAATGCTATCAGAAAATAAGTTTAAACGACCAGAAAATTTTTCAGCACGTGACTTTTTTATAAAAGGTCTTCTTCCAACTATAGAAGATAAGGAAGAGATTATTTCTTTGGTTATTAATGGGGATAAAAGTGTATTGGCTGATATTTGCCAACATTGGTTTTTAGGACATTATTTACAAGAACGGACTTCAAATCAAGCAGTTTTTCTTCTTGAAAAAGATATGATACATACTTATGTACCTTATTTACTTTTACCTTACAATAAATCTATTAAAGTTATTGAGCCAATAAGTCTTAAGCAAAGACTTATTGAAGTTCTGTCAGAATTAATAAAATTTCATCAAGTATGATAACTTCCCTGACGTTAACTGTCAGGGAAGTTATATTATAATAGCTATATAAATTGTGATTGGAGTGTTATTGGATGCAAACAAAAAAAGCTTTTCTATATGTATTTAATACAATGTCGGACTGGGAATATGGATATTTAATTGCTGAACTAAACTCAGGAAGATATTTCAAAAAAGATTTAGCACCTTTAAAAGTAATTACAGTAGGAGTTAATGAAGAGATGATTACTACTATGGGAGGACTGAGCATAAAACCTGATATTTCCCTTGATGAATGTACTTTTGAAAATAAAGATCTTTTAATTTTACCAGGAGGGACTACTTGGAGTGAAGAAATTCATCAACCCATCTTGGAAAGAATTGGCCAAGTTTTAAAACTTGGTACTATTGTTGCTGCAATTTGTGGTGCAACTGAGGGCCTAGCAAATATGGGATACTTAGATACTAGAAAGCATACAAGTAATAACTTAGAATATACTAAAATGGTATGTCCTAACTATAGAGGAGAAAAGTTCTATGAGTTGGGATCTGTGGTATCTGATGCAAATTTAGTTACTGCATCAGGGATAGCTCCTCTGGAATTTGCAATGGAGGTACTGAAAAAAATAGATGTATTTACACCAGATGCATTACATTCATGGTATAACCTAAATAAGACTCATAAACCTGAATACTTCTTCCAGTTAATGAATTCAATAAATAAATGAATGAAGTAACTGAAAAGCTCAATTTCTCTATTTTGATTTGTAGAGAAGTTGGGCTTTTTAATTTGGAATTTTCTTATTGTTGTAAATCCGCATTTTCCTGACGCTACCCATTTATCAACTTATCCGTAAATATCAAGAGAAATCACTTCTTGATTCGATTCGTCAACTACTAGCACAATTTCATTTGCAAATTTATAAAATGAGCGGAGTGTGATGGATATTTCCTTTCTTCAATTAACCAATCATACATAATTATCTTTCCGTCCATAGTAACTTTTTTCGATCGTATCGATCAATCATTACACCAACTAAAGGGCCAAATAAAACAATTGGCAATACATTAATAGCAAATAAAGAACTCATAATTACAGCTGAACCGGTTAATTGATAGGCAATCCAAGGCAACGCAAAAGTATAGAGTGAATCCCCAATTCTTGAAATGAGTAAACCAAAAATGAAAATCTTGAATTCTTTAGAGAAAGTTGTTTTTACGGTATTTCTTCGTTCTTGTATAAGTTTCACACTGCCTATCCCACCTTTATTATAGAGGAATTTGAAAATCATTCGTCCAATACTTGTTATATATAGAATTCTGTAATTTTTAGATGAATCCTACTTTTTAGAGGTATTTTAAAATCTGAAGGAGGAAATAAAAATAAAGGCAGTATTATGACAAAGATTTAAGTGCGAACAGGATGGGGAGAAAGCTCATTAACAAAGTATAGAAATTCGTGGAAAGAAACAGTACCTGATTATATAGCGTAAAACCTACTTGATGCTGTGTGTTGGATTGAAGATAATTTAAATACATAATAAAATTATAGTAAACTATATTATTCAAAGGTCGTTAGGAGGGAAAATATTGATACAAATAGATAAGAATGTGCGAACAGCTGGTGCGTATGTAGTGTATAAAAATTTATTTGTTTTTCAAGTTGGTCCAACGAGTAAAGGGGATACATTAGGTGTAGTAAGGCTGGGAGGACATAAAGAAGCCGATGAAACAGCAGTAGAAACTGCTAAAAGAGAGGTGAAAGAAGAAGCTGCTATCGATATTACTATTTTGAGTTCACCAATTACATATTATAAAGAGAATTGGAATGCACAATCAAAGAAAGTAAAAATAGAAAATGAAGTCAATCCAATATTAATTATTGATAGTCCAGGTGAAAGCTTATCTATTATGTATATGGGACATTCAGAAAATGAACCAACTCCATCTTCCGAAACGAACGGGCTCTTATTACTTTCAGTAAGTGATATTAAGCTAATTTGTAGTAAGGATATAACACTAAATGGTTATATTAAGCAAGGTGGAACTGCTATATTGAAAGAAAAAATGGATAAAGAGTTAATCTTACAACCTTTTCCGCAACTTAAGTTTTTAGAAGAACTTTTAAAAGAGGATCTTGTATTGTTTCAGCAGTTTCTAAATTAGCTGCAAAAAGCCATCTTTATAAGGGGATTTTTAATCCTAGATATATCTTAAGGAACTAAGGAGTTAGAACAAGTTTAAATAGTAAACGGGAAATTTATCAAAAAATAGTACCTAAAGTGGAATATAGTTTATCCGAAGATGGAAAATCAGTAAGTGCTGTTTTGGATAGTTTTTGTGGTTGTGGGGAAGGAAGCATTTAGAATAAAATTGTTATGTAAACTAAAATGCAGTATATGGAATATTTTTCTGACAATTTTTATTTTGTAATATATAATTAAATAATAAGTTTATGATTACAGATCAACAAAGGGGAACAAATAAAATGAACGAATTAGAGTACAAAAACTTTTATGATACAGTAGGAAGATTAAATGGATGGGATTTTAGTAAAGTAAAATGTGAAACTGTAGGAGATTCATGGGACTTTTATGGTGAGGTAAAAGAAAGGTGCAAGCCATCACATATTTTACTAGATGTTGGTACAGGTGGAGGAGAAAATGTACTTAACATAGCATCTGCGGCTAAATTGTTAGTTGGAATAGATAATTCTAACGGAATGATTGAAAAAGCACATTCCAATTTGAGAAAATCAGATATACAAAATGTTGAGTTTCTTCAAATGGATTCTGAAGCTTTAATGTTTCCACATGAGCATTTTAATATTGCTTCTAGTTGTCACGCACCGTTTATAGCATCTGAGTTAGCAAAAGTAATGAAACAAGGTGCTTTTTTCTTAACACAACAAGTTAGCGAACATGACAAATTAAATCTGAAAGAAGCATTTGGCAGAGGACAATGCTTTGGTGAAAGAGACGGAACTTTAAAAGAAAAGTATATGAGGGAACTTATTAGTACGGGATTTGAAGTCGTGCAAGTACGTGAATATGATGTTACTAATTATTATAGTACGACTGAGGATCTTATTTTCTTATTAAAACATACGCCTATTATTCCTAATTTTGGAGAAGAGGAAGAGGATTTTAATATTTTGCAAAAGTTCATTAAAGCTAATAGTTATGAAAAAGGTATTCGTACGAATTCAAAAAGGTTTATGATTATTGCTGTTAAAATATAATATATTTTAGCGTAAGAGCTGCTTTTCTTGTATGGAAAAGCAGTTTTTTTATGTGAAAAAGAATGCAACGAAAATTTTAAAATATACCTTTATTGATGATGGATATCAAATGAAAAACTCTTGAAGCTAACGTATTTCATACTAAAGTTGTAGTTTTTATATGAAAAATCCATCCTTCCGTTTGATTTTATCTATTTATAATTGTAATACAATACGAATAGATAATAAGAACCAAGGGGGAATGTAACGTGATTACACATATATCAGACATAAAACTACAAACGGTTTCCATAGAAGGGGTAAAACAAGTTTATAAAGACATATTATCTTTTCCAATAAAAAAAGAAACGACATCATTTATTCAATTTGAAGTAACACCGTACACTACAATTAGTTTTCAAGAAGTATATGAACCAATTGCATCTGCGCACTTTGCTTTTGAGATTCCATATTCAAAATTTCATGAAACTGCAAGATGGCTTGAAAAGTCTGGATTACTCATTGTGAAATGGAAAGATGGTCATACAATTGATGAAGAGAGCGGCCGATTCAACTTATATTTCAGAGATGGTGATGGAAATCTACTCGAAATTATCGCACATAGTTATGTTAAAGAAGATGTATTAGTACCGCAGTCACCTTTAAACATTTTATATATAAGGGAAATCGGTCTTCCCGTTAAAAGTGTACCTGTATTTACGGAATGGTTGAAATTAAATCTAAATATGAAAACGATGGAAGATGGGGATATTTTTAACTTTGTTATAGGTGGCACTGCATATATTGTTGCAACCTGGTGGCAGCGACCGTGGATTCCAATCGCAATGAAAGCTTTACCACCGAAAGTACATGTTTCTTTCGGAACACCAGATCAAGCATTTTTACAACGCATACAAAATAACTTGAAGAAAAATAGTGTTCCATATGAATGTAAACATGATGAAGTATCATTTATTCAGCAAGGATATTCATTTACTATCTTGCATACACCAAATCTCCATGCTGATATTCCAAGTAAATTAAACTTACCGCTTTCTATTTAAGGATGGAAAGTGGTAGGTTTTTTGTATCTTCGTGAAGAAGGTTTTTGTTATGTTTACAGTGAATGTAAAGAAAGGGAAAAGGCACTATTCAAATTTATTTTATGGAGGTAAACGAAATGAATCTAGATAATCTGATTGCAAAAGGGAATACAGCAGAAATTTATCTATATGATAATAAGATTGTAAAATTATTTAAAGATTACCTCTCAGATACAGAGTCTATGAATGAAGCGAAAAAACAAAAATACGCTTATTCATGTGGGCTACCAGTTCCAAACGTATTTGAAGTGACAAAGATACAAAATAGACAGGCAATTATTATGGAATATGTAAAAGGGGAAAGTATTGGTGATCTCCTGCTTAATAATTTAAATGAAGCAGAGCGTTACATAAATATTTGTGTTAACGAACAAAAAAAGATTCATTCTATTTGTATGAACACAGATGAAATAGAATCAATGAGAGTAAGGTTAGAGCGACAAATAAAATCTGTACATAAATTAGATGAAAAGCAAAAGGGAAATATATTGAATAAGTTACATTCAATTAAATTTGAACCTAGATTATGTCATGGGGATTTCCATCCATTTAATCTAATTTTGAGTAAAAAGAATGTGAATATTATAGATTGGGTAGATGCTAGTTCAGGTGACATTCGTGCAGATGTGTTTCGAACATATTTATTATATGCGCAGTCTCATATAGAATTAGCGGAAATGTATTTGCAAATATATTGCAATAATACCGATTTAACAAGAGGTGAGATCTTTCAATGGGCTCCTATTATTAGTGCAGCTAGATTTTCTGAGAAAGTGTCTTCGCAAAATGAAGTGGATTTGAGCAGACTATTGAATCAGTATTTATAAGTTATAAAAAAGGTTGTCTAGTAGCTAATTAATAAACACTGTTGTTTAACTAAAGTTTCCTTGTAGTTAAACAACAGTGTTTTTAAATATTGATATACGTATATTTATTTTCAATCTTCATCCTATAAAGGTTTATTATTCGTACTTGTTCCTCAGTTAATTCTTCTTTATCCCAATACATATGCATTAAACTATATTCAAAAATCTCCTTTAATTTTATAAACAATGGAAACTTGTCTATCATTTCTTTAGGTAGTTCATTTTCTTCTTGATACCCTTCAAATAGTGCTTTTGTAATAGAATGCTCATAGTCAACGATATTCCCATTTCCAGTAAATGAATATTCTATCGCACTATAAATAGGAACTGCTAAATCGAATAGGTAAAAATGTTTTTCGCAATCTTGAAAATCAATCATTGTTATGGTTGAATTATTTTCAACTAAAATATTTTCTAGCCATAAATCTCCGTGAATTAAGCCGTAATTTGAAGTGGATTTTTGTAGCTCTTTTATAGAATTTAAAACTTCAGATGCAATTTCACTAATAGTAGTTTCTTCTTTAGGAATATACTTAAGGAAATTATATTCCTCATTCTCATACCAGTCGTTAATATATTTAACCGGTTTAGCCTTTTCAAAGATTTTAGATATACGATGTAATTTTCCGATTTGTTGACCAAGCTTTTTAAATATAGTAGAATTCCATTCGCACTTTGGTAAATGTATACCAGGCGCAGCTTTATATAATACTGCAAAAATCTCTTTATCTAATGTTAACTTTTCTACAAAATTTCCTTGTAAAGAAGGGAGTATTGGTGGAACAGCTAAACCATTTTCGTATAAAAAATTCGTATATGTAACTTCTTCTAATTGTTCTTCATACGTTTTATAGTTTGTAATTCTAATGAAGTATGTACCTTGTTCTGTGAGACATTTATACATTTCATTTGTTATTGGTGTAATGTTAATAAAATTCAACGGATATAGTTCATTTATGAATTGAAGTATTTCTTTTTCTAGTTTGTTCATTGTAACGTCCTTTCTAAACTTTTATTTTTTAATTAGAGAATTAAAAGAATCTTATTTTACAAAATTCTAGTTTCATTTTTGAAATCCTTTAAAATGAAATATGATGTAAATTGATCTTTAATAATTAGTTAGGTCTTGCCAGCATACGAATTAACACTAAATTGAAAAATGAATAGAAGGTATGTCAAAATAAGATAGGTAAAAAATATAAAACTAATACTCATATTTAGATTTTACAGAATGGCTCATGTTATAAAACACAAGAAATATCAAAAGAAAGAAACGTATTTTTCCTATACTTTTAAATAAGGAGTGAAGGGAATGAATGAACATATACAGCAGATAATTGATTGGATTGAGCGCAATTTGAAAAAGGGATTTTCATTAGATGAATTGTCCCGTTATATGGGGTATTCTCCTTATTATTGTTCTTTTAAATTTCACCAAGTAACGGGTTTCAGTATTAGACGGTATATTCTTCTTAGAAGGTTATATTTATCTATAGAAGATTTAAAGAATGGTAAGAAAATAATTGAGATCGCATTGGATTACGATTACTCTTCCCAAGAGGCTTATAGTAGAGCTTTCAAAAATGTTTTTGGAATGAATCCAAGAGAATACCAACTTAGCAAAATGCCTATTCAATCATTTGTTAAACTCAATTTAAATAATGAAGGGGCGTTTAATATGAATATTTCTAGAAAAATAGAGGTTGAACAGTTGCGAAATAGGAAGAGTGAGCTATTTGATAAAGAGGTTCTTAACATATTAAATGGTCAACTTATGTATGAAGAATTTAAAAACGAAAAGCTAATGGGTGATTCTGATTATGCACCATTTAATGAAGCGATGTGTGTAAACCGAGTTACTACACTAGTTTTTGATGAAGAATTTATTAAGACAAGGGCAGCAGGACATAACAGTTCAGTAGAAAGTTACACAAAAAAGGTTATAGATCCATTAAAGAAACTTTTTACGAAAGAGTATAAATGTATTGTTTTATGGTTTGGTGAAGATATGTTCTGTCAAATGAACTTACTTACCATACTTACTTATCTTGAACAGTCGTTTTATGAAGGGAAGGTATACTTAAATAGCTTCAGAGAAGATGAATTTAAAGTAAATCAAATTGAACTTGAATTAGGAAATTATTCTTCGGTATACAATGAAGTATTAGTAAATCATAAAAAGACTTTCTATAAGGTACCACCTGTAATGTATCAGGCTATAGATTTATATTTAGAAATGCTAACAGAAGATAATACTGTAATGAAATTTCTTTTTAAAAATAAAGATTTATCAACTCAAGAATTATTAACAAAGTTGTTTCAGCTATTTCCAACAATCGGATATGGGGATTCTCAGTACATAGAGCTGATTAATAAAATAAAGAAGAAAGCTGAACCTAAAATATAGGAACAGCTTTCTTTTTACAATTGTTCAAGTAACTCTAATTCTCCCTCTACAAATAACATTAGTTCTTTAATTATTTCGCCAGAAAAATCAAAACGAATTCCAGCTGCTTCATATACTTCCGTTAAAGATTTAGAGCTACCTAATGATAAGGCTTTTTTATAATTTTCAAGTGCTTGTTTAGGATTTTCTTTATATTGTTTATACATTTGCAGCGCACCAAGTTGTGCAATTGCATATTCGATGTAATAGAATGGTATTTCGAATATATGTAGCACAGGTAACCAGCCAGTTGCAACCCAATTTTCATACCCCTCAATATTTACTACATTCGATTGGTAAGTGTTATGTAATTCTAAATATTTTTCATTTCTTTCTTTAGCTGTATGATTAGGATTTTCATACATCCAATGTTGGAATTGATCAACTATAAGCATTTGTGGAAAATATTTAACAATATCTTTAAAGAACTCTAATTTTACTTCTATAAATTCTTCTTTATTTTCATAAAAAGTATCCCAATACTCCATCGAAAACAATTCCATTGTCATACTAGCTAGTTCAGCTGATTCTGAAGGGATTTCTAAATACTTTTGAAGTTCTAACTGCTTCATACAATCATTATGAATACTATGGCCCATTTCATGGAGGAAAGTAGTAACATCATAATGTGTATGATTGAGATTCATGAAAATAAAAGATAATTGAGAAGCAGGTAAATATTCGCAAAATCCTCCTGGTCCTTTTCCTTTACGACTTTCTAAATCTAAGCAATTATTTTTATGCATACGTTCCAGTAATGCGGAAAATTCATGGTCAAGTTTGTGTAAAATATGAGAACTTTTTTCGATTAAATCACTCGCTTTTTCAATAGGTTTTAATACTTTTTGATTTGGTGCGGTTGCTTTTAAATCCCATGGACGAAGACTTTCTACTTGAAGTTCAGATTTTTTCTTATTATATATTTTATCGATAAGTGGTACTACGTATTTACGAATAGATTCGGCAAGCTCATAGCAGTCTTCAGGTGTATAATCAAAACGTTCATGTTTTTTAAACATATAATCACGATAATTATGTAATTGAATGTTTTTTGCTTTTTGGTCACGGATTACGATTAATTCATTTAATATATGTTGTAATTTATCTTCAACAGATAAGAATGTTTCAGAAATGAGCGTTTTTGCTTTTTTTCGTATATGACGATCCGGATCTTGTAAGTAAGATTGTAGTTCAGTAATTGTTTTTTCTTCACCGTTCCATAATGTAGTTAAACCACCTGTGATTTCGAAGTATTCGGTTACTAATTTGTCTTCGTTCACTTCTAAATCAATATTCTTTTCACAAAATAATGTTTGTGCATTCTTAATTTTTTTATCTAGTAAGCTGTACGTTTTTGGATCAAGTTCCATTCGAAAAGGGGACTCTAAATATTTAGTATCAAATGAATTTTGATAACGTTTCAAAAGAGGTCGTACATATTTTTGATCATATTCAAAAGTATCTTTTATTTCTTTATTATCTGTATTACATTGAAAAGCGATATAGTGCGACCTTAATTGTTCTTCAATTTCCCAAATGAAAGTAGATTGTTTTTTTAACCAGTTTTCAAGTTCTAGCTTTGAAGAAATCATTTCATTCAATAAAGTAGAAAGAGTATTTTCTAATTCTAGAACGTTACTAATATCAATCGTATTTAAGCGCTGCATGACATATCCCTCACTTTTTATTTGTTCATGAAGATATTCTATTTATTAATTGTAATTTCCTTTTTAAGAGGAGAAAATGTGAAATAATGTTAAATTTAAAATTATAGAAGGTATTTATATGTGAAAGTAAAAGTTTATCGTAAATGAAAATTTACGGAGGGAAGTGCAATGAAAATAGAAAAAGAAGTTGAGGATGTACTTAAAACAGAAGCAGTAAAGAAATGGATTGAAAATGATTCATATGCTATTGGGATTTACGATATAGAAAATCGGAAAATTAACTAATTGAGGAGTGGATGGTATATAAATGAAAAGTCGATGTAATTAAATATAGAATTGCTGAAGGAGGTGTAATATGTATAAGTATTTACATATTTTAAACGATATAGAAAAAATGATTCAAAATGGAGCGATAAATGAAGGACAGAAATTACCATCAATACGGTCACTTGTTACGCAATATGAATGTAATAAGGCGACAGTTATACGTGCGCTTTATGAATTGGAAAAGCGTCATATTATATATTCTGTCCCTCAAAGTGGATACTACGTTGTTAAAAAATCAGGGAGTACTATAGAAAATAACGAGATAATTGATTTCGTTTCTTCAGCACCAGATCCAGATGTTTTCCCATATTTAGATTTTCAGCATTGCATTAATAAGGCTATTGATACTTATAAAAATGATTTGTTCGTATACGGAACACCAAAAGGGTTACCATCTTTAATTCCAGTCATTCAAAAACAGTTGGCAAATTATCAAGTGTTCACGAAAGAAGACAATATTTTTATAACTTCAGGTGTGCAGCAGGCACTTGCAATATTAACTTCTATACCATTTCCAAATAAAAATGAAACAATATTAGTTGAACAACCAACGTATCATTTATATATAGAATATCTAGAAATAAATAAAGTTCCAGTAATCGGTATTAAACGTACGAGTGAAGGTATTGATTTAAATGAATTGGAGCGTATTTTTCGAACGGGTAAAATAAAATTCTTTTATACAATACCAAGATATCATCATCCACTTGGAACTTCTTATTCTAAAGGTGAGAAAGAAAAAGTCGTACTATTGGCTAAGAAATATAATGTATTTATAGTGGAAGATGATTATTTAGCAGATTTAGAAACAGATTCAAAAGCCGATCCGTTATATAGCTTGGATCATGGTAATCATGTCATATATTTGAAAAGTTATTCAAAAATTATTTTTCCTGGTTTACGAGTTGGTGTAGCAGTTATTCCACCGGTTATTTCGAGTGCTTTCCATACATATAAAAAGGTTTTAGATATTGATAGCCCGATGATATCCCAAGCTGCTTTAGAAATTTATATAAAGAGTGGCATGTTCGAGCGCCATAAAAATAAAATTAAATCTTCCTATAATAATAGATCTAAAAAACTAGCTGAAGCATTAGAAAGAATTCATAGTGAAAACCCGCTTTTATTCACATATAAAAAGCAAAATACAATTGGAATCCATACTTGTTTAGAAGTACATAAAACCAGTATTTCGGACATGTTGATACAAAGACTAAGTGAAATGCAAATCAGTATTGATACGATTGATAAGAATTATGTAAGAGGTTTTCCGAAACAAAGACTATTAAAGTTGAACGTATCAAATGTAAAGGAAGATAGGATTGAGAAAGGAATTCGTATAGTAATGGAGGAAATCAAACAAGCTGAACGTCTAAATTTTCAATTTAAAATAGAATAAAATGAATAAGGAGGTTTGTTGTGAGGCGTAAAATAATTCTCTTGTTTGTGTGTATCGCTGTAATAATTGGAGCTATGGTTGTAACGAAATACTATAAAAAAGATGATCAATGCATTGCAGTTGGTAAGTATTCAAGAGGTATTATCATAGATTAAAATAACGAACCTATATCCAATGTGGAAATTTATGAAGATTCTATTAAAGGCGAGGAACGCAGTATTTCAAATGCAGAAGGTGAATTTGAAGTACTGCAGGGTGTTTGTGGTGAGTAGTTCAATTTCATACAAAATAGTAAAAACCAAACTAATATTGCAGTTAAATATTAGTTTGATTTTTTATAAATTTATATCGAGAGATGTAATCTAATGTACTTATCTATATTGCTTTATATAAATAAATTTTCCAAGCGGATGTCTTTGATATAAATATTTTCTCGAGGGATAAATTGTTTTTTACTGCATTTTCAATAGGGACAGCAGAAAATATGTAACGACCACCCATTTTTTTAAAATGATCTATATTTAGCTCTACATTTTTTAACCGTTTTTTCGAATTTTTCTTAAACATATAGTGTTTTCCAAGTTCATCGGTGAAAATATAACAACGGCCACCCCATTCGTCAAAATACGTACGAATCGTTTTATTTTTCGCTAGTTCCTTCTCAATTATTTTTCGGAATTCATATTTGTAAGATAGAGGATAAAAATTGTTGTATGTGTCAAGTGTATAGAACCCATTGTACTGAGCGATAGCTGGATGTAAACCGATATTAGCGATACGGTACTGTTCCACAGATAAACCTATATACTCTTTTATCTCCTTAAATTGTTTTTCTGCAAAAAATTCTTTTACTGAAGGTTTATTTTGATAAACAATTTCTTCATTATAAAAGCATAACAAAATAATTTGGGCTAATATAATACTTGTTGCAGCATGTCTCCATACTTTCCCTTGTAACCATAAAACTTTTAATCCAAGAGCGAATAGAACATAAATAACTAACGGGCGCAAAAAATGATAACGTGCAAAATTAAATGTATCTAAAATGTGAAATCGTTTTGTTAATGGAAGCCAGCCTTTATAAAACCAAAAAGCATACCAAATTGATAAAACTATGTTAAACCAGAACAAAAAAATAAAGACTTTTTCTTGCTTCCATCGTTTTGTAGTAATGATAAAATACAACGCAATAAGTATTGTAGGTAAAATAACAAATGTATGGACTGTCATGACATGGGTATGTCCTAAAAGAAAATTTTTCACTGTAAGTCGGAGAGACCGCCATAACGATAATCTTGCATGAAAATATTCATCTCTACTGTTAGGTGCAGTTGATAAAAAGAAGGAAGTTACTAAGCGATATTCTACAATCATGTAAATGAGCGTCATATAAATAATTGAAAAAAGAAAACGAAAGTTCCACTCTTTTTTTACTACTAAGTCAACTAACCAGAGTATCCCTATGCTGCTTAAAAAAAAGAAAAAACCTAATACAATACTCGAATATAGAGGGATTAGAGTAAGTACGAAATAGTTCTTCCACAATTTTTCCCCTTTTCGAATATTTAAAAATGCCCAAAGTGCAAGAGGCATTCCCAGAGTACTAAGCATTCCTGATGGCCAAAAAGGAGTAAGAGCAAAAGTTAATGAAACTCCTATTGAAATGACCGTCCATTCCTCTTTTGGTAAAAAATGATGTTTTAAAAGTACATACATGCCTATAAAAGCGATCACTCTTGTAATCGTCTGACTTAATACATAAGCAACCATATTTGGAAAAAAAGCATACAACCACACAATACCACTAAACTCCGAGCTAAATGCGTTTCTTGACAATTGATTATTTATCACCTGTGGAATTGTACTATTAATCGGACCTTGTATCTCTCCACTACATGTCAAAACCTTATACCAGGACAAATTGGAATCAAGATTATCATGAATGCGAATATGCGCGTTTTCTCCAAGAATAAATAAAGGAGACAAATAGAGAATGAGTATAATTGTTGCAAAAACAAATAACGTTCTTTCTTTTTGATTTTGGTTTAAAAACATCAGTCGCACCTCAAAGGATTTTCAAAAAGTTTACTTATAAAATTTCCAAAATGGAAGAAATTATCCCTGATTGATCAAGGTGCTATAAATTTAAGTGGTGGATAGGAGGGGAAAACAACAGATGGGAATGGTATTATTTTATAATCCTGATTAATTTTATAAAAAAGAAAAGTCTATCCTTATTGTTAAAGAAAGGATCTATATATTACGGAGAAGATTTTTTTATAAGAAAACAATAAACCTAACAATTTGTATAGCCCCTACTTTTTTAGTTGCAGTTTTTTTGTGGGGAAAGAAATATAACAGTTGTGAATATTGATACTATGCAACAATCTCCAAAAATTAAAAAGGGAGTTAACATTTAAGGGGTTCAAAGGCTAAATTGCAGTCATCATTTAATTTAGATTATAAAAATTTCGAAATAGTTCTTATTTTTAAATGAAAGAGCGTTTGTCAAGGCGCTCTTTCATTTAAAAATAATAAGGAACAAGAATAACACATTATATTTATGTATATATATTTATTTGTATTTTTTGTATTTGTTGAAAAGGTATTATCCATTACCAATTAATGGTATTGTTAGATTGTAGAATATTCCATATTAACTGCTCGTAAAAGCTTAGTTGGTTCAACTAATAATCAGAGGGGAGAGGCCCCTTTTGATGATCTTTTCACTTTATATTGTAAATAGGAGGATGATGAAGTTTATGGCAGTACGTATAGTCGATGATTTACAACAATTATCGTTGTTACTTATGTTTTTAAGTACATTTATATTTTACAGATACTTAAAGAAGGTTAAACGAGATAGAAAATTGACTGGTTTTGAATGGACAATGTATTTTGTCACTCAATTTGCGGCATTAATTTGGGCAATGACTTATTTTATTAAACACTTAGCTGAATCATAATTTCTATTCACTCGATCTAGTTTACTGTTATCTAGTAGGGATATAAATATAGTCTGTATCTAAATCAATGACAACATCGCTCAAGACGTCTTCTTGTAATAACTTTTGGATTTTTTCATAATGATACCGTACACAAAATAAGTTTAGAAGTTCTTCATTACATATCTCTTCATTTTTTACATTTAAATACATTATTATTAACTCGTTAAGAGAACAGTTACGGCCAAAAACATACTCATTTATACCATATCCATCAAATTCAATTATCATTTTATCACTGTTGGGTGCTAGTCAACGTTATAGCTTAAATTTTAGATGAATTTATTATACATTGTTTTAAATTTAGTGAGAATATATTTTTATAAAATGAGAGGGTCATAAATGGAACAAAATAAATTAGTTTTAGAAGGACCAAAATACCTTAAGTGGAAAACATGTAAAATAAAGTCTATACAGGATGATGAAATTATCGTTAAAACAATTGCAGGGGCAATAAGTATTGGTGCAGAGTTACCACAGTATAATGGATCCGATGTTACAGATACACATCCTTTTTATCCAAGAAAAACTGGATATGAAAGTTATGGTGAAGTGATTCAGGTTGGTGATAAAGTAACGAATTTAAAAGTAGGCGATAAAGTAGTTTCTTTTTATGGACATGAAACGATAGGAATAGTTAAGTGGTATAAAGTAATTCGAGTACCTAATTATATAAAACCTAAGTTGCTTTATTATCTATTCTTTCGTGCGATGCTGCTAAAGGCATATTGAAACTAAACCCGCGACAGGATGAAAAAACTGGAATGGGAGTTATCGGTTTACTTGCTTGTTATTTCTTAAAATACTATGTAGGTGTTAAGCATGTAGATGTTGTTGAACCTAATAAAAATAGAAGAGATTTTGCAAAGAAGTTTTGTGCGAAAAACATATATGATTCAGAAGAACAAATAATAGAAACATATAATTACGGTTTCGAATGTTCTGCTACAAATAGCGGATTTCATACATTACAAAAAACACTTAAAATTAATGAACAAATATGTATACTTTCTGATGGTAATATTGAAGAATTAACATTAACCGCTGATTTTTATCAGAAAGAACTGCAAATTATTGGTTCAAGTGATGGGTATGATTATCAAAAACATGCAGATTGGTTTTTTAGTCAAATAGAACAAATACCATTGTTAGAAGAGATTTTTCAACATGAATTACAATATACAGAACTCATTCAATGTTTTGAGGAATTAAATCAAGGAATAATTACCCCTTTAAAAGTATTTGTCTCATATAAATAATGAACAAAATGACCAGGTACTTATCGCATAGGCCACGTATGTTTCGACACTAATATGATAACAGAGCACGGAGTAACATGTACGTTTTTTTTTAATAGGTACAATGGCTTGTGTAAACAGAGAATGGTTTTTGCTCTTTCATTATGTACAAATAGTATATTATCTTTCTCAATGTACATATTAAGTAAAGTGTTTAATATCATACATAAAAGGGGGGATAATATGGATGAAAATAAGAAAAATGAAGAATTGATTAAATTTAAGAAGCAATGGTTTAATGAAGATAATCAACCAGTAGCTGGTATAGAGTTAACTTTACCGCCGGATATAGGCAGCATGTTAGACTCCAAATCAGTTGATGATGAAAGTGGAAAAAGTAATAATGAATAAGTTTAATCTATACGCATCCATTCGGGTGCTTTTTATTTTTTTGAAAATAGAAGATGGATCATCAAATCCTTATTGAAAAAAGATTGAGTTAAATAGATCTATTTTCAATATATGTAAGTTTTGATTTTCACAAAAAGTTTAATTGAAATTCATTTAGAATGATAAAGGGTTAATAAAAAGAGTGGCTTTTACACCAATCTTTATATTAGATATAGGCTTATTATTATGCTATATTCAATGGAACCAAGATGAATAAGGTAAGTGGTATGAATAGAAGAAAAAACTATATAGCAACAACACCATATAACAACAGTAAAAAAACTTGCATTTAATTTAATACTAAAATGGATTGAAAATAAGGAGATAGAAACATAATGGAATTTTGGGAATCAAGCTTTATTGAGAAACAAACGATGTGGGGATTTGAACCTACAGAATCAGCAATTTTGACAAAGGATTTTTTTCTAGAAAAGAACGTTAAGGACATATTAGTTCCGGGTATTGGATATGGCAGAAACGCAAAGGTGTTTATTAATAATGGTATAAATGTAACTGGAATTGAAATTTCACAAACAGCTATTGATTTAGCGAAACAAAACGGATTAGAAGATATTAGTATTTATCACGGTTCGGTAAACGAAATGCCTTTTGATAATAAACTGTATGATGGGATATTTAGTCATGCACTTCTTCATTTGTTGAATGAACAGGAAAGAGAGAAATTTATTAAAGATTGTTATAATCAGTTAAAACCAGGCGGATATCTGGTTTTTACAACTGTTTCTAAAAAAGCTCCCATGTATGGAAAAGGAAAACAGTTGGATAAAGATTATTTTGAGATAATGGAAGGCGTAAACATGTTCTTCTATGATTCTGAATCTATAAAACAAGATTTTAATAAATATGGACTAGTACAAGTTTCGGAAATTGATGAACCAAATAAAAACATGGCAAATAAACCTTCAATCAATTTCTTAATGATAAAATGCAAGAAAGAACTATAAATAAAAGTTATTAACAATTATTAAAGATGTTTATATATTGATTATGCACAAATAAAAAGGACAAGCATATAATAGAATTACCTATTAACTTTAAGTAACCTTAACTTTCTTTAATAGGGTATCTCAAAATCCCCAAAAAGGGCACTTGCGGAAACAAGTGCTCTTTTATTTTTTTGTTTATTAAATGTGATTAATTTTGTTCGACTAATATGGAATTTTAAACCATTATTTTATATAAAGTGGTAAGATAAATAGGGAAATGTGTAAGGGGGCGGTGGATTTGAAATTAAAAGAGCTGGCGAATTTTTTATTAATTAAAGAAACCATTGGGGATATGAATGTAGAAATTACGGGATTAGAAATGGATTCTAGAAAGATCACTAGCGGAAATCTTTTTATATGTGTATCAGGTATAGATGGTTTTCTTGAAGATCGACATCAATTTATTGGAGATGCAGTAAAAAATGGAGCTGTGGCGTTAATTGTAGAAAGAGATGTAAACATTGAAATACCTAAAATAATTGTTAAAGATGCTAGGTATGCTATGGCAGTTATTGCATCACATTTCTATGGTTATCCATCCAATAAAATGAAGCTAATTGGAATTACAGGAACGAATGGTAAAACAACGACTTCCTATTTACTTGAAAAGATTTTGACTGATTATGGATTTCATACAGGGCTTATGGGGAATAACGGAGTGAAAGTTGGTTCGAAATGGTATCCTACTGATATTAATACGCAAGAACCACCGATACTTCAGAGGAATTTGCAAATGATGAAAAATCAAAATGCAGATTATTGTGTTATGGAAGTTACGTCACAAGGTTTGCATATGGAGAGAGTTAAAGGATGTAACTTTAAAACTGCTGTTTTCACAAATTTAACGCAAGATCATTTGGATTATCACGGAACATTTGAGGAATATAAACACGTAAAAGGTCTTCTTTTTTCAAGATTAGGAAATGATTTTTCTGCTCCAAATAAAAAAATTGCTATTTTGAATACAGACGATCCATCGGTGGAATACTTTAAAAAAATTACTTCTGCTGAAGTGATTACATATGGGATAAATAATGGTGCAGATGTTCAAGCGAAGAACATAACTTTAAGTTCAAAAGGAATTCAGTTTTTAGTTTCTTCCTTTAATGGAGAAATAGAAATCAATCTAAATCTAATAGGCCGATTTAATGTTTATAATGTATTAGCAGCAATAACAGCTGCAATGGTTGAAGGTATTCCACTTACAAACATTAGTGACAGCTTATCTAACTTAAAGAGCATTGAAGGTAGAATGGAAATCATAGATGAAAACCAAGATTTCCTTGTAATAGTGGACTATGCACACACACCTGACGCGTTAGAAAATGTCCTTTCAACAATTAGCGAGTTTTCAAATGGGAAAATCATTACTGTTTTCGGTTGTGGTGGAGATAGAGATGCGAAAAAACGACCTATAATGGGTGAAATTGCTGGAAGTTATAGCGATTTTGTTTTTATTACTTCTGACAATTCACGTTCGGAAGATCCACAGGCAATAATGAAAGATATTGAAAAAGGATTTTCACAAAATAATAATTTGAATTATAAAGTAGAAGTTGATCGTGAACTAGCTATAAATCATGCAATAAACATGGCATCTTCTAAAGATATTGTTTTGATTGCGGGAAAAGGGCATGAAACGTATCAAATATTAAAAGATTCGACTATTCATTTTGATGATAAAGAAATTGCTCGACAAGCAATTAAAAATAGTAGATAGATTATCTTTTAAAAAAGATAGGATGAGATTAAGTTGTGAATGGAGTGTTATTGAATGCAAACAAGAAGAGCTTATTTCTATGTAGCGTCTGGTGAAAATCTTATTACTGCATCTGGAGTAGCTCCTTTGGAATTTGCAATGGAAGTACTGATAAAATTAGATGTATTTAGCCGTATACACTCCATTCATGGCATGAATTAAATAAGACATATGAACCGTAACATTTCTTCCAGTTAATGAATTTATTAAATAGTTAAGTCGTTTTGTATGTGATTTCTAATAAAAACCATGCTTCTAATGATGTCGAAGCATGGTTTTTGTACTTCTGTTTAATTAATATTTTATGCTGTTATTTCTGAACGACAAATGTAATAGCATTTGTTTTTAATAGAATGTGTCTTTCGTTTCGGACTATATCATAAGCTAATTCTTTTATTTCAACTTTCATTTCCTTCCAGTCTTCATAAATGTTTTTTAATAGATGTATCATTTTATCAGTAGAAAGGTTAATTTCAATTAAAGCATCAAATTCTTCATTCGTATGTAAGTCGATTTCTTGTATGTTCGAGTTAATAATTAAACAATTGATACCACCAATCTTTGTACCTTTTTTCATAGAATGGAGCACGTTTTTTAAATCTTCTTCTGATTGAACATGCTCTAAACTTGATACTGCAATGATATAATCATATGTATTAGGTTGGATGTAATAGTTTTCAATTGCTGCTTTTTCTGTTTTTATAACTTCAAAAACATCATATTCTTGGCTATAAATTTGTAATTTTGTTAAAGCGGAATCCAGTAAGTCCACACAAGTAACAGTACCACTAGCATTTTTTATTTTTTGTGCAAGTGGAATACTATTTCTTCCAACGCCAGAGCCAAGATCAAGTACTTGCAAGTTGTTTCGTCCTTCAAAGTAATTCATTAAGTTCATAACTGTTTTTACCGGTTTGTAAAGCCAAGAGCCAGTTTCAAATAGTTTATATTGTTCATAGCAAAGATCGTGATATTTCTTTTCTTCGTGTCTTATGTAATTGATACGGTTCATATAGTTTCAGCTCCAATATTATTATTGCGAAATGAATGGGTAGGACAACCTTTTATATTTGTTTGAATTCGAAAAATACCACCAGCTTGTGGATATATTTTTAATTCGTCATCCGTCATTCTTGTTCTGGCTGTTGTAACATATAGGTCTGTTAAATTAGGTCCTCCAAATGTACAAGACGTTACATATAGCGCTGGAATTGGGATACTTAATATTTGTTCTCCAGTTGAAGGGTTCCATCTAGTAATTTTTGAACTGCCCCAATGAGCAATCCATAAACACCCTTCCTCGTCAATTGTCATACCATCAGGTAGACCTTCATTTTCAGGAAAAATGATTACATCACTTGGATTACGAATTACTCCAGAGCATATATCATAATGAAAACGAACTACTTTTTTAGTAGGTGTATCAATATAGTAAAGGTATGTATGGTCAGGTGACCAAGCTATGCCATTTGATGTATTTACATGTGAAACTTTTTTCTCTATCTTTAAATTATTATTTAAACAATACAAGGAACCAGTAGCATTTATACCGTATGTATCTGTAGTACCTGCCCAAAAACGTCCTGCTGGATCACATTTTCCATCGTTAAAACGATTTTCAAATAAATGTGGTTCAGGATCAAAAATATGTGTTAGTTTTTCTGTTTTTACATTAATAGAATAAAAGCCGTTTTCCATAGCTAGGAGTAGTACGTCATCTAAATATGGAACAACACAGCCGATTTGTTGATTGAGAGCAATTACTCGGTTTGTATTCGTAGTAGGATTAAATATGCATAATTGTTTCTCCATAATATCAACCCAGTATAAAAGTTGCTTTTTTTCATTCCAAGATGGTCCTTCAGCTAAACTTGCTTTCGCATCTAAAACTAATTCTATATTACTTACCAAGATGTTCACCTCGATTTATAAGATATTTATATAATTCGATAAGAATAGAGGTAAACCTTTAGTCAGAAGATATTAAGATTTGTACTTTGGAAAACTGATTTTCTCAAGTGATTAAAAAATGTATAAACAAGGAGAGGAAAATGCATATGATGTTTTATGAAATTGTTTGCTTTTCTTGTAAAAATATATTTCGTGTTTATGAAGGTAGTGAAAAATATAAGCGATTTAAAGAGAAACCAAAAGGGGTATATTGTTGTGATGAGTGTAGTCATAAAATTCAATTAGAAGCGATAAAGAATTTTTTTAGATAATTATATAATTTTGTTTCGGAAAAGTTTGACAATAAAATTATTTTAAATTATCATATGAAAAAACTAATATGTAAAATGGCATGGAAGAGAAGAGTAGTTAAGAAAGAATACGCACAGAGAGCTCTGGTAGCTGAGAAAGAGCGGTATACATCTTAATGAAAAAAGACTTGGAGCTGCGCAAGGAACTAATTTATTTAGGGATGATGCGACGGGTTCTCCCGTTATAGAGATAGGGTATAAGCATATTTTGCCGTACCTGAAGAGGTTAATATGGTGACGTATTAACAAACTGAGGTGGTACCGCGAAGCTAACAACTCTCGTCCTCAAGATGAATAATCTTGGGGGTGGGAGTTTTTTTATTGTATATATTTGAAAATGTGAAAACAAATAAATAATTGAGGTGAGTAATATATGCATTGGGCGTATGAAGTAGCACATGAATTAATTAGAAAATATCCAAACAAAGAAACTTTTGTTTGCGCATCTGGAATAAGTCCATCTGGTTCTGTTCATATCGGGAACTTTCGCGAAATAATAACGACTTATTTCGTTGTAAGAGCACTTCAAGATTTAGGGAAAAAGACTCGTTTTATATTTTCATGGGATGATTATGATAGGTTTAGAAAAGTCCCTAAAAATATTGATCCATCTTTTGCAAAATATATTGGTATGCCATACTGTGATATTCCAGATCCATATGGCTGTCATAATTCGTATGCAGAGCATTTTGAAAAAGAGTTTGAGAAATCACTTCAAGTGTTTGGAATTGAAGTGGAATTCATATATCAACACGTTGAGTATAGGAGCGAAAGGTATAACAAAAACATATTAGAGGCTTTGTATAAAAGAAAAGAAATATATGATATTTTAATGAGTTTTAAAACTGGAGAGTGTAGTGCAGAAGAGCGAGAGAACTTTTATCCGGCTACATTATATTGTGAAAAATGCGGGAAAGATGCAACAACGATTACACATTTTGATGAAGTATTAAAAACAGTACGATATAAATGTGAATGCGGAAATCAAACTGAATTATCGGTATTAAATACAAATAAAATGAAACTGAATTGGAAAATCGATTGGCCGATGAGATGGATGATAGAGGATGTTATTTTTGAACCGGGCGGAAGAGATCATTCCTCGGAAACGGGTAGTTATAATGTATCAAAGGAAATTGCAAAGAAAATATTCAATCGTGAAGCGCCTCATTATGTCGCTTATGATTTCATTGGAATTAAAGGGAATCATAAAAAAATGTCAAGTTCTTCAGGGAATAGTATTACACCTAGCGAGTTGTTAAAAGTGTATTTACCTGAAGTGATTCTTTTTATGTTTGCTAAATATAGACCAAACGCAGCTTTTCATATCGGTCTTGATGAAGATGTGATTCGCCATTATACAGAATATGAACGATTAAAAGATAGTTATGAGAATAAAACGCTCAAAAATGAAGATTTATTTGAGACAATTAAACTTTCCAAAGTTGATGGTGGGTTTAAAGAGTATCCAAAATTTAATCAAGTAGCAGGAACATTGTCATTATTAAATTTTGATTCATCTATTTTACAATATACATTAGAAAAAACAGATAGAAGTTATACATTAGAGGCTATGATAGCGATATGTAACCGTGCTGAGTATTGGATAAGAAACTTTCAATCTGAAAAATTAATTGCGGTAAATCAAGAGAGAAATACAGAGTTTTACAACACATTAGATGAAAGGCAGAAAGGATGGTTAGTAGAAGTTTGTAATATACTTCGTTCTAACAAAGATTATCCTAACTTTATGGAACAATTGTATTCAATTTGCCATCATGAAAATAAAAAAATAATGAAAGAAAATCAAAAACAATTATTTATTATAATTTATAGGCTCATTCTGAATCAGACTAGCGGCCCGCGTATACCGTTATTAATACATGTTGTAGGAGTTGAAAAGTTCATCGCATTATTAGATTTCTAAAAAAGCTAAAAGAAACGCAAGTACTCATTGTTCTAAGTACTTGCGTTTCAAATTTTGCTACCGTGAATACATTTTCGGACATTCATCACCACGTGGTTCATAAAAGCAATGGCTTTTAAATTGCCCTGCAAATGGCTGGTTATACCATTCAGGCGGACAAGCTCCAGTTGGACGAAAATACCATAGAGCCCATCGTGCTGGCCAGCGCCATTCACCTTGTAAAACTTTTCTAGCGATATCCTTTTCTGATTCGCGAGCACGCTGATAAAAATATCCGTATTGCACTGCTTCAAATCCACCAGGGCTTTGATATACTGCATCACGTACAGATCGAAGTTGTTTAAAATCTAAGCAATCACAAAATACACGATTTACTACTACGCAGCCAACAAGTTGTTCACCTTGTCTGCCTTCTCCTTCAGCTTCAGCGCGAATTAAACGAGCTAGTAAATCAACATCACTTTCGTTATATGGAATAAGGGGCATAATGCTACCACCTTTCTTTACCTGCTATAGTAAAGAGTGTATGTATGAAAATAAGCTAGGTGCTTTTTTACATGCAAATATCATTAATTTTTAAGAGGAGCTTGTACGAGAAAAGCTAATTAGTAATTGTAGACTAATATAAAAGGGGAGAGATAACATGTATCGAATTTATAAAGAACATATCATATACGCAATGTCACCAAATAATAAGCCATGTATGGAAGTAGAAATAGGGAGTCGTCTTGTATTTGAAACATATGATTGCTTTGAAAACCAAATTGATTCTGAAGATGTTGCGTTTCAAGAATTAGATTGGAATCGAATTAATCCGGCGACTGGACCAATATATATTAAAGGTGCAGAACCTGGTGATATTTTAGTGGTAACGATTGAAAAGATTAAAATTGCAGAGCAAGGTGTTTTAACTACAGGAGCGAATCTTGGCGTAATGGGTAAAGATCTAGACGAAAATACAGTGAAAATCGTCCCAATACATAATGAGCATGTTTTGTTTTCAAATGAACTACAAATCCCGATTCATCCTATGATCGGTGTAATTGGTACTGCGCCGAAAGAAGAGAGCATTTCATGTGGCACACCGCATGATCACGGCGGGAATATGGATTGTAAAGAGATAAAAGAAGGGACAACGTTATTATTACCTGTAAATGTTCCTGGTGCTCTATTAGCATTAGGTGATTTACACGCAGCGATGGGTGACGGTGAAATTGGTGTTAGTGGAGTAGAGGTTGCTGGTGAGGTGACGGCAACAGTTCATATTATAAAAGGAAAGAAATGGCCATTACCAATGGCTATTCAAAAAGAAAAAATAATGACGCTTGCTTCAGAGAAATTGCTAGATGATGCAGCGAATCGTGCTGTACGTAATATGGTAACATTTTTACATGAAGAATTACAAATGTCTAAAGCTGATGCAACGCTTCTATTATCAGCTGCCGGTGATTTAAGAGTTTGTCAAGTTGTGGACCCGCTTAAAACAGCACGAATGGAACTACGTATGGACTATGTGGAGAAGTTAGGTTTTGACTTTAGTAAATTTCATATTAAATAAGAATAATGGAGGAAGGATGCTTTTAGATAAAAGTATCCTTTTTTGATTTACGGATTATATAAAAAAAGGTAGTATTTATTTTATATAATCGAATATAAGATTGTGGATCGGAAAAGGAGTAAATACATGGTTAAAATTATGATTGTAGAAGACGATATGAAAATTGCAGAACTATTAGCAACACATGTCGCGAAATACGGGTATGAAGGAATTATTGTATCGAATTTTCAAAATGTATTAAGCATTTTTTTAGAAGAACAACCAGAGTTAGTTTTATTAGATATTAATTTACCGAGTTTTGATGGGTACTATTGGTGTCGTCAAATTCGCGGAGTTTCCACATGTCCGATATTATTTATTTCAGCTCGTGAAGGCACGATGGATCAAGTTATGGCGCTTGAAAACGGTGGTGATGATTTCATTTCAAAGCCATTCCATTACGAAGTTGTAATGGCTAAAATTCGAAGTCATTTAAGACGTGCTTACGGAGATTATGCACCGAAAGTAGAAGATCGGATGGTTGAGCAACAGGGACTTTGTTTATATCCCGAAAGGCTTGTATTGAAGCTTAGGAACCAAGAGATTGATATAACGAGAAACGAAGCTATTTTATTAGAAATGTTAATGAAAAATTATCCGCGTGTAGTGAGTAGAGAGGTGTTATTAAATAAATTATGGGATAGCGAATCCTATGTTGATGATAATACATTAAGTGTAAATACGACACGTGTGCGAAAGAAGTTAAAAACGTTACAGATTGAGGATGCGATTGAAACGATTCGTAGTGTTGGATATAGATTGCACATTACTTGGGATACGGGTATGGAAAAATGATAAGGCTGTTTATACGTGAGCATATACCACTTATTTGTTTTACAGCAATTCAACTACTATCCATATTTCTCGTATATTGGTTTGATGGGTATAACCATATTGCAACGGCATTATATGCAATGTTTTTAGGTGCCTTTTTTATGGTAGGTTATTTAATATTTCGTTACTTTACACATCGTTCTTTTTATGAGCGTTTAGCAAACCCGATGCAATCTTTAGATGAATCTGTTCAAAATTCTGATTTTGCAGCTATATCTGCTGCTCTTCAACACTTGCTTGAGTTACAGTATCGCCATTATCAAAATCAGCTTCAAATACAAGAGAGAAAAAATAATGATCATTTAACTTTTATGAATCAGTGGATTCATCAAATGAAAACACCTTTATCTGTCATAGAATTAATTACACAAGATGAAGTTGACCCACGCTTCGAAAGTATAAATGAGGAAACAGATAGACTGAAAAAGGGGTTAGAGATGGCATTGTATGTTGCACGTTTAGAAGCATTTACACAAGATTTTTATGTAGAAAAAGTACAGCTACATAAAATAGTGAATGATTCTGTGCATGAACATAAACGTTTCTTTATCCGGAATTTTGTGTATCCAGAGCTTAAAGTTGAGAAAGATATTACTGTAGAAAGTGATGCGAAATGGTTACAATTTTTAATTGGACAAATACTATCGAATGCGATTAAATATTCAACTGGTAGTAGAGAGAAGATTAAAGTGAAAGCTTGTAAGGAAGGTAATACAGTCATACTTGAAATTGCTGATAACGGTGTAGGCATACCGAAGCAAGATTTACCAAGAGTATTTAAACCTTTCTTTACAGGAGAAAATGGCAGAGATTTTAAAGAATCAACTGGAATGGGGCTATATCTTGTATATGAAATTACGAAACAATTAGGACATAGTGTAGAAATCCATTCAGAAGTTGGTAAAGGTACCGTTGTACGTATTAAATTTTTTAATGTGTAAAAATAAGTAATCTAGGCTAAAGAACTTTGGAGATAAGTTTTTTAGCCTTTTTGTATAGCGGTTATATGAAATGGTAAAACGTCATATTAGTATGTATAATGACACACTAATAAATACGATTGTTAAATTTGAAGGATTTAATAAAAAGCTGATAAATATTTTTGTAAGAAAAAAGCCACCCCTTTGAAAGAGATAGCTTCATGGATCCTATCCTATGTATAAGTATAATGTTCGAATACGTGATATGTTTTGTGGACTATAATACAATTAGTCTTTTGTTTTTTCATGATACAGTATTGTAATTAAGTAAACAAACTTAATAAAATATACCCAATTAATCCCAAAATAGTGATAGGAATCATCATTAAGAAAGAAGACACACGATAAGCATTAGAGCGTTCTAATACAAGAATCAAGATAATTCCGACTATCACTTCCGTATATCCAACAGGTAACATGTGACTGTAATCTTCAAAGTTTAATAGAATGTGAAGTCCGTCCGTTACAAAAACTCCACTTAAAAGTGCGCTTCCGAATTTATGAAGTGGAGTTGTAGTATCTTTCCATAGAAAACCTGCAATTCCAAAGATAGTTCCTCCTATACATGCACATACAATCCATACAGATATAAAATAAATCGAGTGAGCTACATTTTTAATAACTATTGCATAACCATAATAGCCTAATACCATACCGAGTAGTGCAAGGATACCAGAAAGCATAGCTGTACGCTTAGAATAACTAAGGCTAGCCACGAAAAAGGATGGAACTAACTAAACGCTTCCTAAGTTAGCTAATGAATGCCAATTTCCTGGAAGTATACCTTGACCTAATTTAGTTAGTATACCAACAATTATCCCTACTACAATCGGGAGGAGAACGATTCTTAAAAACATATTTAATTTTGTGATTTTTAATGTCCTGTCCATAAATTCAATCCTTATATTAATATTTTCTGCAACTATATAATAGCTTATTAAAGGGTAGTAATCAATAATAATTTATTGAAAAACAATAAGTTATTATTGGATAACGAATAACATTTTATTTTTATATAATAAAGAGTTTAGAAGTTTTTTATTGGGGAATTCTAAAGGACGTATTACAATCAATGTAATTTGTGCTTGTTCAATATGAAGTTAAAGAATGATAAATAAGCCTAAAAGAAAGCAATCTTTTTAACAGCACAAATAATTACATTTACTCATACAGTACTAGTATGGTACAATATGGTTATTAATGACGGAAAGGAATGATGGGTGGACGATGATTAACTAATCTTATTTTTAAATGTTGAAATTCAATAAATTTCAATTTCTAAAAAATAGGATTAGTCTGCCCAATTTCCATACAACGGTATTGCTATTTAAGTTGCACAATAGCTTATTTGGGTATAAATATTTTAATGACTAATCCTGCCAAATTTATTTGGGAGGATTTTTTTATTCTCCCTTAATGAAAGGGATCGGTATTATGAAAGAACTATTAAAATTAAATGATGTTTATGTTGAAATAAAGGAAAATACTTTGTTAGAGAAAATGAATGTGACAGTAAAACAAGGGGATGTTATCGGATTAATTGGTAAAAACGGGGCTGGTAAATCAACGTTACTTCAATTAATAAATGGGAAGATTGAACCATCAAAAGGTACTGTTGAATGGATGCAAATGAATATGACAACTGCATATGTTGAACAAGAAAAAGAATCTTTCGTTAGCAAGGATATGATTGCAAAGGAAGCAGAACTTCTTGCGAAATGGGGCGTACCAACGAACGATTTTCTTACTTTAAGTGGTGGTGAAAAGCTGAAAGTTCGATTAGCGAAAGGGTTTGCTGAAAATCCTAATGTCTTAATATTAGACGAACCGACAAATCATCTAGATGAGATGAGTACGGAATTTCTCATTAAACAAATCCAAAATATGAAAGGTACAGTAATCGTCGTATCGCATGATCGATACTTTTTAGATGTTGTCGCAAGTAGAATATGGTCAATTGAGGATAAGAAATTAATTGATCATAGCGGCAATTATACGAGTTATATGAAAGCACGTGAGCATAAAAGAATGACGCAGCAGCGTGAATATGAAAAACAACAAAAGAAGATAGAACAAGTAGAAACACATATAAAAGAATTAAGTTCATGGTCACAAAAGGCACATGCGCAGTCTACAAAACAAGAAGGTGTGAAAGAGTTTTATCGTGTAAAGGCGAAGCGAATGGACGCGCAAGTTAAATCGAAACGAAAACGTCTTGAAAAAGAGCTGGAGAAAACGAAAGTTGAACGTGTGAAAGAAGATTATTCAGTTGAATTTTCTATTCAAGCGAGTAAAAAAGTAGGGAAACGTTTCTTAGAAGTAAAACAATTGCGGAAAGAATTTAATAAACGAACATTATTTGAAAACGTTAATTTTACAATTCAGCACGGTGAAAAGGTGGCGATTATTGGACCAAATGGTAGCGGGAAAACAACTTTACTGAAGATGATTATGGGAACAGAAACTGTTGAAGGAGAAGTATGGATTTCACCATCAGCAAACATCGGTTATTTAACGCAAGAAGTATTTGATTTACCACTCGATAAAACACCAGAAAATTTATTTTATAAAGAAACATTTGAAGAAAGAGGAAAAGTCCAAAATTTAATGAAACATTTAGGATTCGAATCTTCTCAATGGACAGAGCCGATTCGATATATGAGTATGGGTGAACGAGTAAAATGTAAGCTTATGGCTTATATTTTAGATGAAAAAGATGTGCTTATATTAGATGAACCGACGAATCACCTTGATCTCCCTTCACGTGAACAGCTTGAAAATACATTAGCTGAGTATAATGGCACACTCGTTATCGTTTCTCACGATCGATATTTTCTGGAGAAGACAACCAACGCAAAACTCGTGTTTGTAGACAATAGGATACAAAAGCAGCTCGAAGAACCTACGAAAACTAGAGATGAAATTGAAGAACTACGTTTAACGTTAGAAACAGAGAGACAAGAAGTATTAGGGAAATTAAGCTTTTTAACTTCTAAAGACAAAGAATATAAAGCACTGGATGAACGATTTATGGAACTTACGAAGCAGATTAAGGCACTTTAATGTATTAACATGGGAGAAGAGAAATTGACTACGTTATTTAGAATAGATTGTGGAGAAATATACCTACAAGAGTTTACAGTCGAAGATGCAGAGAGTATTTATAACATATCCAATCAACCGGAAATAGAAAAATTTTTGCCAGACTGGAAATCAACGAAAGAACAAAGGATTAATTGGGTTGTAAATTATGAGATACCAGAAAATAAAGCGTTTCTTCATGCAGTGAGAATTACGACTAACATAGATGATCACATATTAAAACTAGGAATATTTAAGAAAACCACAAATGAATTTATTGGATGGTGCTGCACAGGTATAAAAGATGAACTCCCTGCACCGAATAGAGAGATTATGTATGCTGTTTCAAGCGAATATCATAATAATGGTTATGCAACGAAAGCGACAAAAGGACTGGTTGACTATTTGTTCGAAAAAACGAAAGTAGATGTCCTTAACGCAATTGCTTTAATTAACAATGTAGCATCAAATAAAGTTATTGAAAAATGTGGGTTTATTTATTTGAGTGAACAGGAGATAGAAAATCAACTATATAATCATTATCAATTAAGTAAATCCGAATGGATAAAAAATATTGCTCTGTAAAAGAAATTAAAACGAAATCATTAAAAAGCTTAGAGCTAAAACTCTAAGCTTTTTTACATTCAAATGTATCAGTTAAGCATATTAAAGAGTAGCTTCTGGATAAAGTTGCTTTTTACCAAAAACAGATGCATCAAGTTGTATGTGCGAGGACTATTATATAAGCATCGTATTTAAAAAGTACTTGGAAAATTTTGTCGAATATGTGTGCCTATGAAAACAATAAATTTTTACTCAAATCATCCTACAAATGAATGACTTTAGGCTTTAGTAGAAGAATTTATGGCAAAAGTGCAGGCGAGCAAAGGTTTGAATTTAAAATTAACGGTTGAGTGTTAGTGGATTACATGTTTTTAAATATGAAATTATTTAAATGAGGGAGGGGAATGTTTATTATAATTTGGTTTCGTCACTTACCACAGATAAGTATGGATTTGTCAGAATGGACTCCTTTTATACAAAATAATTGGCATCGAAAACATTATATGAAATTTGTATATGTACTTCAAATCATTATTTTTCTAATACCGTATTACTTTAGAGCAGATTTCACCCACATTAATATATTTTATCTCATCATCATAGGCATTTGTGTCTTTATTATTCATGAATTTCTACACGTTATTGTTATAAAGAAAAAAGGTGATATTAGCTTAACGTGTAGTGGAATATTTTTTTGGTTAAATACAAATGCAATTCTATCCAAAATAAGATTTTGGATCTTTATGAGTTTGCCTATTATTGTATTATCGGTCGTTCCTGCCGTTATATCGTTCTATATATCAGGAAATATTAAATCAATCATTTTATTTATATGTTGGATAAACGCAATAATTTCCGCTTCAGATATTTATAATTCATTTTTAATTACGATTAAACCGAAGAACTCAATTTTTTGTAGAGGTTATTATAAAGTGAAATAGTATTAAAAGAGTAACTCAAAAACATATCAACTAAAGGCAGTAGTTAAAAATATAAATTTAGGTAGTAAAAGACCGATAAAGCAATCGGTCTTTTCTCAGTATATAATAAAGATTTCATATATATTGTAATTCCTACTACTATACAATTAATATAAGATAGGTATGCGTTAATTTTAGTTTGAAAACAGTTTCATTATCGTTTTTTTCAGAAATCTTACAAGCGTGTAAGATAAATGAAAGATGAATCAATATGAGATGTAAGACAATTCATTTACACTCTGTTATGAGACGTGCAAATGAAGGGAGAATATACATGGAAATTTTACATGCAAAAAGTATTAGTAAAGTATATAAAGGGAAAGTACCTTATAAAGCATTAGTTGATATTGATTTATCAATTCAAGAAGGTGAATTTGTAGGAATTATGGGGCCATCTGGTAGTGGGAAAACAACGTTATTAAATATGGTATCTACTATTGATTCTCCATCGTCGGGAGAAATTTTAATAAATGGCACAAATCCTTTCCAATTATCATCAGAAGATTTAGCGTTATTCCGCAGAAAACAATTAGGATTTGTTTTTCAATCATTTAATCTTCTTAGCACACTTACTGTAAAAGAAAACATCGTATTGCCGATGACTTTAGATGGTGTTTCTGTGCAAGAAATGAACAAACGTGTGGAAGAGATTGCAGAGAAGTTACATATTACAGATATCTTGAATAAAAGAACGTTTGAAATATCAGGGGGGCAAGCTCAAAGAACAGCAATCGCTCGTGCAATTGTTCATAAACCGCAATTATTACTTGCAGATGAACCAACAGGGAATTTAGATTCTAAATCCTCAAATGATGTAATGGAGATGCTTGATACTCTTAATAAAGAAGAAAAAGCTACGATGATGTTAGTTACTCATGATCCGTATGCTGCGAGTTTTTGTAGCCGAGTAATCTTTATTAAAGATGGTCAACTATATAATGAAATTTATTGTGGTGAAAGTAGGCAAGCATTTTATCAAAAGATTATGGATGTCCTTTCTTTGTTAGGAGGGAAAAGTCATGACTTTTCGTCAGTTCGCATTTAATAATATTTTTCGTAATAAGCGTACATATGCTGCCCATTTTTTAAGTAGTACATTTTCTATTATGGTTTTCTTTACATATGCTCTTTTATTATTTCATCCTGATTTACAAGGGGAATTAAAATCAACAAGTGCAACAATGAGTGCATATGGTACGATGGGATTTACAATTTCGCAAGGTTTGATTTTTGTATTTTCATTTTTCTTTATTCTATATTCAGTTAGTTCATTTTTAAAAACTCGTAAGAAAGAATTTGGCATATTAATGATGCAAGGTATGTCAATGAGACAGTTTAAGAAATTATTATTAATTGAAAATATGTTGATTGGACTTGGTTCAATTTGTATAGGGATTTTCATTGGACTCATATTTTCTAAACTAGTCTTATTGATAAGCGCAAGTGTATTAATGATTAATAATGGTTTGCCTTTTTATACACCAGTGAAGGCTGTATTATTAACAGTTATCACTTTTCTTTTCTTATTTTTCATTGTTTCACTATTTACATTTAAAATGGTAAAAATAACGGAACTTGTGGAACTTATTCGAGCAGAGGAAAAACCAAAACCTGAACCGAAATCTTCAATTTTATTATCACTGCTTTCTTTAATTAGTATAGGATATGGATATTTCTCAGTATTTCGCTTTATTTCAAGTTCCAGTTTTACTACGCTCGGAATGGGTGTCCTACTAGTAATTATAGGAACGTACTTTTTATATACACAGTGTAGCGTTTATATATTACATCTTGCTAAAAGGAGAGAATCTTTCTTTTTAAAGAGAACAAATATATTAACATTTTCTGAATTAATTTACCGTATGAAAGATAATGCAGCGATGTTTTTTATTGTATCTATTATTTCAGCAGTTGCATTTACAGCTATTGGTACAACAGCTGCTATTGGTAATAGAAATTTAGTGTGGATGACAAACCCATATACATTTCTGTATGAAAGCTCTGAAAACAACAAATTGGTAGATAAACATCTCTCTATTATAAAAAAACATCTCTTGGATGCAAATATTCCGTATCGAATGGCTTCATCTTCAAGTAAATTTACAGAAAGTAACGTGAATGTATTGAAGTTAAGTGAATATAACGAACTTGCGAGAGCACTCGGGTATAAACAAGAAACAATTGAAAAAGACGATGAAATCTTACTAATCCCTGGAAGAGTGTCACAAAAACAAGAATTTAAAAATGGTGACTATAAAAAAAATATTGAAGTCATTCAAGGAGATTGGACAAAGACATTTCGTGTGAAGAAAACTGTAGAGAATTTAGTTTTACCACATGATTCTAGTAGTATTTATATTGCTATTCAAGATCATGTGTATAATGAAATTCCTCTGACGAGTAATCCAGAGGATGAAGATATTCAACATCGTACTTACGGATTTGTTGTAGATGATTGGATAAGAACGAAAGAGATTTCAAATCAATTAAAGAGTATATTCGATAAAGATCTTAAGGACAGTGATTTCTACTTTGAAGCTTTAACATTAAACTTGTTGGAGGCAAAGCAAAAGAATGGTTTATTACTTATGGCAAGTGTTTTAGTCGGAATCGTTTTCTTTACATTTGCTGCTAGTTTTATTTATTTCCGATTATACACTGATTTGGACCGTGATCAACAACAATATAAAATGATTTCGAAAATGGGATTAAGTAAACAAGAGTTAAAAAAAGTTGTAACGAGACAGTTATTATTAATGTTCTTCTTACCGATTGCTGTTGCGGTGATTCATACTGTGGTAGCGTATACGGCACTGCAACAATTAGTTAGTTTTTCTATTTTAAATAGCTCGATTGTTATTTTAATTTCATTTATATGTATACAAGTTTTATATTTCTTTATTACTCGTTGGCGTTACCTACAAAAGCTTTATAAGACTATGGAGCAATAAAGGATATCAACTAATAAAATTACAGAAAAGCATGTAAAAAATGATATGAATTATGAAAGGAACCGTGATGAAAAGAACTTTAACTATTTTTATGTTAACTATAATACTTTTAATAAGCTTTAGTGCATGCTCTAAAAAGGATAACTCATTTCCTGCAAACGGTGTATTAATTATTGGAGATGAAAATAATATTTCACCAATTATTAATCGTTATCAGGAAATTACGAAAGAAAATGAAGTGTTTTCTGTGAAAAAAAGTGAAGTTGGAAATGGACATGTATTAATTTTAAATGAATCTACAGCACTAGCACTGATTAAAGAAAAAATTTTTCATAAACGAGGTAATGGCTCCAATTATATTTTAGATACGTTACCAAAATTCCCAAAAGAAGGATTGCTATTGTTTACAAATGAAGACGAAAAGACTATGAAAAGTATTAAAATAGAAGAAAACGAGATTCCTGTTACATACGATAGTGACACTTGGATAGGTAACATTCGTAAATATCCAACGCAATCGTATGTGATTGTAGCAAAAAATAGCGTATATAAGGAAATAAAAGCAAATGAAACAAAAATGCATCTTCTTCAATTTAAAAAATCTATAGGTGACGAAAAACCTAAAATGTCGACAGATAATACAATGGTTAATGAAAATGTCAAAGTAAAAAAGCTAATGAAAGGTTTGGAAGGAGAAGTATCTTTTCAGTTTATAACGATTGGAGAAAAATCTTAAAAAAGAGTTCGAGCTTGATAGAAACTTTATCAAGCTTGAACTCTTTTTAGTTTATAGACTATTCATATAAAAAAGATTACATTACTTCATTTAATCGAGTCTCGTTTGTTTCCTCAATCGCATTTGTATTTTGAGCCGAATTATTTTGAGCTTCTTTTTCTTTACGAACTTTTTGTAGCATTTCAAGGATGATCCATAAAGGAACACCTTTATCTTTTAGCATCTTCCATAAATCTAATTCATTAAATTTATGCTCAGGTTGTTTCATCTCTTTTTCAGATGAACGAATATCAAATCTGATGGGATCATTTGATTTTTTATCTTCAAGTTTAGTAGAAGAGATCGTATTATGCTCAAGATTAGACGGAGTTATTTTAGTAGGTTGAGATAATGTATGAATATTTAATCCGATTTGCATGCCTTTTCCTCCTTAAGTAATAAAATTAGTTTTCTTGTAATTATTAAAGCTATTTTACATGAGGAAACCACATCTAATTATAAATTCAAATAATCAGATTTACAAGTTGTATTGTAAAAAGTAATTTCTCACTTGAATTAATATTTATCAACATTTGTGTATGTTTTCTCTATATACAATGTATATAAAATACTTTACATTATGTTTAAGTCAAGAACTCATTTTTAATAGAAAAATGTAAACGTTTTATTAGGGGGAGGAAGCATGGGGGAATTATTTTTAAAAATATGTTTATTAGCAATAGGGACTATGTTTTTATTAGCAGCAAAAATAACTTACGCTGAAGAGAAGCAGCAAAATAATTATCCTATCATACTAGTGAATGGATTTGCTGGGTGGGGTAGAGAAGAAATGTTAGGGGTTAAATATTGGGGTGGTGTTCATGATATACAAGAAGATTTAAATAGAAGTGGCTATACAGTACATACTGCTGCTGTTGGACCTGTTTCTAGTAACTGGGATCGCGCATGTGAATTATATGCTCAAATTAATGGTGGTACAGTAGACTACGGTGGCGCACATGCTGAGAAACATGGACACAATCGTTTTGGTAGAACTTATAGTGGTTTTGCGCCGAATTGGAGTGAAACAAATAAAGTTCATTTAGTTGGGCATAGCATGGGTGGACAAACGATTAGAACATTAGTACAGCTATTAAAAGAAGGTAGTTTTGAAGAAAAAAATTATGTGGAAAATCATCCGAACACGAATATATCACCACTATTTGAGGGCAAGAAATCATATGTTCATAGTGTGACAACATTAGCAACTCCTCATAAGGGCACGACACTTGCGGATAGTAGTCTTCTACTACCGTTCGTTAAAGATTTACTCATTACAGCTGCAAGTTTTGGAGGAAATAATAATTTATCGTTATATGATTTTAAATTGGATCATTGGGGTATAAAAAAGAATACTGGAGAGTCTTTTTTCCAATATACTGATCGTATTGTAAATAGTTCACTTTGGAAAGATACAAAAGATATAAGTCAATGGGATTTAAGTACAGATGGTGCAAAAGAGCTTAATAATTGGGTAAAGACGCAATCAGATGTGTATTACTTATCCTATAGTGGACATGCATCACAAGCAGCACCTATAACAGGTTTACATCTACCTCATATAACGATGAATAAAGTGTTAATGGGTAATGCATTTTTCTTAGGTTCCTATGCAAGATATGAAGTAAACCGTCCATTAATTGATACTTCTTGGTGGCAAAATGACGGTGTAGTAAATACAAATTCTATGATTGCGCCTTCTTCTAATACTGCGGTAAATAATAATGAGACTTTACAGATCGGAAAATGGAATCATATTGAAACGAAAGCAAATTGGGACCATCTAGATATGGTAGGGCTTAGTATTTCAGACACGTTAGGTTTTTCTAGCATTCAAGGGTTTTATAGAACAATTGCAGAAAAGTTATCAAGATTACCGAAATAGGTAATAATAAAGCGCTCTCGATGGAATTCGAGGGCGCTTTATATTATATTGAAAGAGGGATATGGTAGAAAAATATGGGGGGATATTATGAAAATTAAAGTTGTATTATCAGGATATGGAACAGTAGGAAAAGAGTTTATAAAATTATTAAATGAAAAATATTTATATATAAATGAAACGTATGGAATAGATTTAGTGGTAAGCGGTGTATTAGGCAGAAATGTTGCAATACATAATGAAGATGGATTATCTATTCATCAATTATTAAGATATGGTGGCGGTAGCTCTGCAATTGAAAAATATATTGAACATCATCCAGAGGAACGAGCAACAGATAACATAATTGGTACTGTACTAGTAGAATCAACAGTTACAAATCTTAAAGATGGAAATCCAGGAAAGCAATATATAAAACAAGCGATTGAGAAACATATGGATATAGTAGCAATTTCAAAAGGTGCGCTCGTTACAAACTGGAGAGAAATAAATGAAGCAGCAAAAATCGCAAATGTACGAATTCGATATAGCGGTGCAACTGCAGCGGCATTACCGACACTAGATATTGGGCAATTTAGTTTAGCTGGATGCCATATTGAAAAAATAGAAGGAATATTAAACGGGACTACAAATTATATTCTCTCGAAAATGAATGAGGAAGATATTACTTTTGAAGAAGCAATGAAAGAGGCGCAAGGCAAAGGAATTGCTGAGACGAACCCAATATTAGATGTAAGTGGCTCTGATAGTGCGTGTAAATTGTTACTTTTAACAAACAGTTTAATGGGAACAGAGAATGCGCTTTCAGATATACATATAAAAGGAATCGAACATGTTACACAACAACAAATGCGAAATGCTAAGGAACATAATAAATATATTAAATTAATAGCTTCTGCATATAAGGATCAGGTTGGAAATGTGGCTCTTAATGTGGAACCGCGCGAAATAGATAAAGATCATCCGCTGGCAAAAGTAAATGGGACAGAAAAAGGGATTACGTTCTTTACAGACACGATGGGGCAAGTTACTACAATTGGTGGTGCTTCTAATCCACGCGGAGCCGCAGCAGCAGCTTTAAAAGATATAATTAATTTATATCGTAAAGATTTGTACCGTATTAACGGGTAGTAAAACTCCTGAGCGGTGAGAGTTAATAATCAATAAGCGGCATGAATCTCCCGTTGATTAAAGCTACATCCTATAAGACCGTACCGCCCTTGATAAAAAATACATATGTAGTGGACCTTTTGAGAATGAATTAAATATGCAAAAATGATTGCAGGGGGTAAGGAATTGTTTAAAGATTTTAAAGTTGTGAAAGAGCGTCCCGTTTATATTCAATTGAAAGATTATGTAAAAAAGATGATTATGAAAGGGCATTTGCTCGGGGATCAAAAAATCCCTTCAACAAGGGAACTAAGTGAATTACTAAGTGTGAGTAGAAATACTGTTCTTGCTGCTTATGCGGATTTAGAACAAGAAGGACTCATTTATGCAGTTAAAGGAAAAGGGAATTTTGTTGCGAAGGTTGATATTTCAAACACTTCGTCTGTTGAAATAGATTGGAAAAATAAACTTAATACCGTTACCTTATTAGCGGATGAATTAGATTTAATGAAACATGGTGTTCGCTGGGAAAAAGGAATGATTGTCTTTAACAGCATTGCTCCGGACGAAAAGCTATTTGATGTGGAAAATTTCAAAAGAGCTTTTCTTACTCGTATGTCAATTGAAGGTGATGTCGTATTAAATTACGGCTACGCAAAAGGTTATAGACCATTAATGAACTATCTACTTCATTATATGGAAATGAAAGGTGTAGATATTTCAAATAAAGATATATTAATTACAAATGGATTTACAGAAGGATTAGACATTGTACTATCTTCGCTATCGAAAAAATCAGGGCGAGTTATTTGTGAGAATCCGACACATCATGCTGCTTTGAAGCTGTTCCGCCTACATGGACTTGAAGTTCATGGAATTAATATGAATGATGATGGTATTGATACGAGCGAAGTGGAAAAAAGCTTGCGTGAAAAAGAGTTTGATTTTGCATATTTAATCCCTTCTTATCATAATCCAACCGGTATTGTTACGAGTTCAGAGAAAAGAACAGAACTGATGAGCTTATTTTCAAAATATAAAATTCCTATTATAGAAGATGGATTTAATGAAGAACTACGTTATTCAGGTTCACATTTAGCACCATTATTAACTTTTGCGGGAGCTGGTAATAATGTGATTTATATTAGTAGCTTTTCGAAAGTACTTTTTCCTGGTTTACGTGTAGGATGGATCATCGCAGATAAAGAGCTAATCCATCATTTAGAAAGTGTAAAAAGAGCAAGAACAATACACACATCAACATTAGATCAAGCGGTTTTATTTCAATATTTACATGAAGGATATTTTGAAAAATATTTAAAAAAGGCAAGGTCTGTTTATAAGAAAAAATATGAGTTAGCTGTTGGGGCGTGTAACGAGTACATTCCGTTTCAAAGAATGACTGGTGATGGTGGACTTCATTTATTTATAGAGTTAGAAGAAAAAATTCATGCCCGCACACTTTTACAAAAGTGTTATGAGCAAGGGGTTACCTTTTCTCCTGGAGATGTTTTTTTCTCTGATGGAGGAGGAGTAAACACGTTTCGATTAGGATTTTCCCGTCTGAAAGAAGAAGAAATAGTTCGGGGAATCAAAATAATCGGTGATACAATAAAAAATGAAATTTGGAGTTGAGGAAATGAGAATTGGCGTTATTATGGGAGGAGTATCCTCTGAAAAACAAGTATCAATTATGACTGGAAACGAAATGATTGCAAATTTAGATAAAAATAAATATGATATCGTACCAATTACGTTAAATGAAAAAATGGATTTAATCGAAAAAGCGAAAGACATTGATTTTGCATTGCTCGCATTACACGGAAAATACGGAGAAGATGGAACAGTTCAAGGGACGCTTGAAAGTTTAGGTATTCCTTATAGCGGAAGCAATATGTTATCTAGCGGTATATGTATGGACAAAAATATTTCGAAAAAGATTTTACGTTATGAAGGAATAGAAACACCAGATTGGATCGAACTTACAAAAATGGAGGATCTTAATGCTGATGAATTAGATAAGTTAGGGTTTCCGTTAGTAGTAAAACCAAACTCTGGTGGTTCAAGTGTTGGAGTAAAGATTGTCTACAATAAAGACGAGTTAATTTCAATGCTGGAAACTGTGTTCGAATGGGATTCTGAAGTAGTAATAGAGAAATATATAAAAGGTGACGAGATTACATGTTCCATTTTTGATGGGAAACAGTTACCTATCATTTCAATTCGACATGCGGCTGAGTTCTTTGATTACAATGCGAAATATGATGATACTAGTACAATTGAAGAAGTGATCGAACTTCCAGCTGAACTGAAGGAACGTGTAAACAAAGCGTCACTGGCTTGCTATAAAGTATTGAAATGCAGCGTTTATGCAAGGGTGGATATGATGGTGAAGGATGGTATTCCATATGTAATGGAAATTAATACATTACCAGGGATGACGCAAGCGAGTTTACTACCAAAAAGTGCAGCTGCAGCGGGAATTGAATATAGTAAACTATTAGATATGATTATTGAAACTTCATTAAGAGTAAGAAAAGAAGAAGGCTTTTAAGTAGCGGTATCATGAATAATTTTTGACAGTTACATGAAGTATGTTATGATGAATACAATACGAAAATTAAATATTTTATCCACTAGGGGGGCCTATTATAGGCTGAGATCAAATTGGAATTTGAGACTCTTAGTACCTGATCTGGTTAATGCCAGCGTAGGGAAGTGGGAAAGACATTACTATTTTATGAATAAAAACTGTCAATTTCACTTTCTTTACGCCTGTAAAGAAAGTTTTTTTGTTTTACAGATTTAATAATGGTGGGTAAATACTTAAATTTCATACATAATTGGAGGGATTCAAATGACTTTTTCACAATCATTACGTAAAAAAGTAGACTCAATTTGGGAAGCTAGTTTTCATCATCCTTTTGTAAAAAAACTTGGTGAAGGAACGTTAGATTTAGCTAGTTTTCGCTATTACGTGCTTCAAGATTCATATTATTTGAGTCATTTCGCTAGAGTACAGACTTTAGGAGCTGCAAAGGCTCTAGAATTAGAAACGACAGCTCGTATGGCACACCATGCTCAAAATACATATGAAGCAGAATTATCTTTACATGAGAATTTTGCGAAGAAACTAGGGATAACGCAAGAAGAAAAAGATAATTTTATCCCAGCTCCAACTGCATACGCATATACTTCACATATGTATCGTGCTGCGTATGAAGGACATTTAGGTGATATCATTGCAGCAATATTACCTTGCTATTGGCTGTATTATGAAATTGGTGAACGTTTAAAAGAGTGTCAGCCAGAAGAGCCGATTTATAACGAATGGATTTCTGCTTATGGATCTGATTGGTTCCGTACATTAGTTGAAGAGCAAATTACACGATTAGATGCAATTGCTGAAAAAGTAACAGAGGCAGACCGAAATCGAATGAAACAGCACTTTATTATTAGCAGTCAATATGAATATTCATTTTGGGAAATGGCTTATACGTTAGAAAAGTGGCCAGTTAATACAGAGGTAAAAGATGTAATTGGATAATGAGTAGGTGAAATGTCGTAAAAAGACGCATCAATCTAAGTGCGTCTTTTTTTAATTTACAAAAATGAACCAGTGGAAAAATAACCTAAAAATAGGTACATGAACAAGGTGCATCATCTACTGGTAGGTCATATTTTGTAGGTGTACGTATTGAACTTTGTTTAAAGTATCGTGCTATTTCTACTTAGATTTAACGAATAAAAATATAGGAAAGCGTCGAAAGGTTTAAAGTTAATAAACGGAGGTCATGAAAATGAATCAGTTTCAACAAGAACTACAAGCGCTAAGTCTTAATGATTACCGGTCTGGAAATATTGTGTATTGGGACCAGCAAAACCAATATCCATATTATTACTATATTGAAGATGCTGCTCGTCGCTGTGGCGGTTGTGGTCGTTGCGGAGGTTGTGGCGGTCGCTGTGGTGGGTTTCGTTGTGGTGGATTCCGTTGTATTGGTTGCTTTGGTTGTTTTGGTTGTGGAAATTGTGGAGGCTGTGGTGGTTGCTCTAATTGTTTTAATGGTACTTCTGATACTACTGGTACTATTGTAACATATGAATATTAACTACATTTATCAATTAAAAAACATTAGCTTTATACATGTACATGCCGACAAAGAATATAGTCATCGCTAATGGATATATTCAATCATTCAAGTGAAAGAGTAACAATAAGATATATTGGTATAAATCAAGATGAGATAGATAAAGCAATGACTAGATTTAAAATCTAATCATTGCTTTTTTCTTATGCTTTTACCATCAAATGTCTGTCTAATTTAAGGATTGATTTCTTCTAGTTAGTGTATAGCTAATGAAATTATTACAACTGTGTAGGGTTAATCGATAGTAAATTAAGATGCTTGAGTGTATTTTAAATAGGATTAAAAAGTACTGTTTATCTATAGAATAATGGGTAAATAATATTTAATTAGGGAGTGTATTAAAATGATTGAATTTAAATCTATTATCCATTCGTACAAACTAAAGAGAAAAATAGCTAAGGATTTATACGGAAAAAGAGATGAATTGACGCTATTATTAAATGAGTTTAATAAAATGAAATGCACAGTAACATCTAAAAAAAAGAAAAATAATCTATTATTTCATTTACAATTAATTTATCAAAATATGAAATTAGATAAGCTGTATCCTCTTCCAGTTGCTTTTAATAATAAATTATTGGAGCGATTAGAAAAAGAATCATACTATTGAGGATGGTGTAACATGTCTACATTTCATGTTAGATATGAATTATGAATAAATAAAACAATATGGATCGAGTACAAGTAGATCCAGTAGGCCCATCGGATGGTCAGGTAGGCAGTGTGAATGGTGGAATAGCTGGTAAAGTAGCCGAGTAAATCTGGATTTATTAAAGCGGAAGATAATAACTCGTCCATAATAATTTCACCTCTAAAAAATCAGTATTTCTAATAATAAATGCGGAAATAGAGAAAAGTGAAATGGACAAGTGAAAAAATTAGACAACGGAATTTTCATAAAAGCATTATTTAATTGAAAAGAGCATCAACAGAGAGTGTGGTGCTCTTAGACCAAGAAATATATTTTGTATTTTTTTAAGTCTATATAAGTATATGGACTTTGCAAATGAATAGTGAATTTATTTTTACTAAAATCCTTATTTAAATAAAGAAGCCCTAGAATTAGATGGGCTAGGGCTTCAAGTCATGGTATATCTCACACGACATTATAAAAAGAAAAGAACGTACTGAAGATAACATATGAATGTTTCATAAATGTATTAAAAAAATGAACAAAATAGTTATTTTAATAAAATAAGGGGAGAGCAGGGGAGTGAAAAGAAAAGAACCCTCTATATAAAGAGTTCTTCTGGTAATTTAATCTATTACTTGTACTCATGGTAATATTCATTGTACGAATCATTCTTATCATTGCAACAGATGCAAAAAGTTTTTTGGATCAAAATATCAATAAAATCAAGGATTTCAGTATTATTAGTGAGGGTAAGACTTTGGAAATCTTCTACTTGAAATACTCTTGTTTCATCTGGGACAAGGGTGGCGATAATTGGTGTGGGGGACCTTCTTGTTCGAATAGTTACTTCAATCGAGCTGACATCACTGGGAACAGATATTTGAATTAGTGTTTTATTATGGTTATTGGTGAAATCTTCAAAAACTCTTCTTGAAGCGCCCGGAGGTACGATAATAGTTAAAGGTGAATTTTCAGTTGGGGTGGTATTTGAACCAGCTATGGTATGAGTTTCGATATAGCAGTTATCTTTTTGACAATGAGAATACGAGGGTTCATTATAATACTTTTTACAATAATCATTTTGATTATTGCAGCAGATACAAAATGTTTTTTGAATAAATATAGAAATGTTGCTATTGATATTAGTATTATTTGTGAGAGTGAGGCTATGGAAATCCTCTACTTGGAATACCTTGGTTTCACCTGCAACTAATGTTACAGTAATCGGCAGACGAGAAATTCTTGTTCGGATAGTTACTTCAATTGGTTGAGAAGTACCAGGAATACGAAGATCAAGTAATGTTTTATTGTGGTTATTGGTGAAATCTTCAAAGGCAGTTCTTGTAGTGTTAGCTGGTACGTTGAAATTTAAAGCTGTATTCGAACCAGTTATTGTATGGGTTTTGATAAAACAGTTATCTTTTTGATGGTGAGAATACGATTGTTTTTTATAATACTTTTTACCACCTTTATAAAAATAATCAGCCATATGAATTTAAAGCTCCCTTCTTTTAGATGTCTATATAGTCTATTTAATAAAGCGAAGTAGTGCTTGTACAACATAATAAAATCCGCTCTCGTAATCAATTTAAAACGTTATTTGAAAATTAAAGAGCGCCATCCAAGGCGCTCTCGGATAAAAACTTATATTGAAAAAGAATACCACATGATATCGTATGTATGCTTCTAAGGGGTGTGCGGATTTAATATAAAATAGATATTTGAATGAAATGAAGAGTAACCCATGTTTGTTAATGAATATATATAGTGAGCAGGCTCATGGTTGAGGAACGGGATTTTAGTGATTTCTAATGTGAAAAGAGAGCCAGAAGGCCCTCTTTAATAGTTATTGGATTCGCTAGAAAAATGAAAAGATTTAAATATATTAATGCGTTAAAAATTTTGTGAACATGAAGTGCAAGGCCCACCAGTAGGTTGAAATACAACATTGTCAACAAAAGCTGTTGCGCCTTCTCCACCTGTAGCAGTATTTTGGAAAGAAATACATGCTATAGTCACAGTAGCAGGTATACACACAACAAGAACATAATGTTGGAAAAGAGGTTGTGGTTGATTCATAACTGGTACAATATGTGGAATGTTTAATGGACCAAGAGTTGCAGGGGCTGGGGGACATGCTTGCCCAAGTTCTGGAAAAGATACAGAAGCTATTAGAAATGCACCATCCCTTACATCTGCAGCAAATGAAAATGTATAACAACAGCCTTCGTCAACATCAACTGTTTGATTAATACTTCCACCTGGACTAATTGATGCAGCTAAGAGACTAAATGACCCATCTGGCAGAAAACGACCACTATGAACATTTGGAAAACCTACTTCTGAAACAGAACCGACTTGATTCCAACCTGGAACTGGATCTACTCCTACAGGTGGTATGTCAAATCCAGGGTTATTAAGAACATTATTACATGGACAACATCCTACAGCAGTTGGCCCAGTTGCTCCGGTTGGTCCAGTCGGTCCAACTTGAGGTGGGGGTACAGGGGGAGAAAACAATCACATGGAATATGAAATTTCTTTTTAAATTCACTCATTTTTACACCATCCTTATCATTCACCCACTTACACACTACAACTTATGAATTGGTTAACACACAAGTATAAGAAAAAGGCCCTTGAAAATTAAAATAAATAAAAAAATAAGCCATTATGTCACAAATATAAACCCGTTCCATAAAATATATGGAACATGGGTTCATTCTAAAAAGCATTTAATATATATGAAGATTCAATTCTTGAATCAATACAGTTGAACCTGTTTCACCTGTTGTTTCTGTTGGTAAAGTGATTAACGAAAAATAGATAGAAGTGTTGAATCGATTAAACTTGATTTAATAGCAGTACCATGTAAAACAATATTTTCTTCATTCATACCTTTACCTCTTATGATTGCTCGTCATAGGTGGTAAAGGTAGCAAAAAGCAATTATTTAGAAGTGTAAGGATAGTTAAGGGGAATTAAAGAATATATCGAAGTGAATGGTAAATGTAAGAAGAATTATACGATAATAGTGGTTAGATAATATTCAATGGTGAATGGGTTGAAGTGGACAAGCATTTTTATTCTATAAATTAAACAAAAATTTCAATTGATAAGTATTCAAAAATCAAAAAAGAGCACTTAATAAAGTGCTCTCGTGACGAGATTCATTTTGTAATGACTATTTCAATTTATAAAGAAAGGAACACAGAATATTATATGTGCGTGCAGTCAATTGAGTTCGTTTTTTACAAATAAAGAGCAGCTAGCAAAAACTAACTGCTCGTTCTAAAGGTGACAATCTAGATGCATAAATATAGTCTGGCCAAAAAAGGAGAACCATTCAAGTAAGTAGATCGAACGGAGGGGAAACCGTATCGTATGAATCAATTGTCATTTTTTGAAGACATCGATGAAAAAGAGATGCGAAGACTTGTGGTGAAGGAGCTAAAAAACTACAAAGCATTGTGCGTACGGATGAAGAATCAAGAAGAGCAGGCTCAAGCTGGGGGCATCGTTCTTTTTCCGAAAATGAAAGATGGCGATAAAAATCATGAGATACGCTTTAAATAAATTGAACGGACGTTACAGAATGTACTTGATAAAGGTCAGCGACAGATTATTGAGTTAAAGTATTTAGGGAATGAGAAAGTGAGAGATTCCTATGTTTATAACGAGTTGATGATGAGACGTGATAATTTTTATGAGAATAAAAAAGTAGCTATCCGTCTGATAGCTACTCCTTTAGGGATTATATAAAACTTACTTTTGAAGCAAAGGAAATGGAAGTCTAGCACTTTGTGGTGTTGATATAGATAAGCTAAGATTTGGTTGTTCTACTCCACATGTTTTACGGTTTTCTTTTCCTGCCAAATGGTGGGGCTTTTTTAATTCTATTAAAAATAGTAACAGCTCGTCCAAACTTTTTTAATCTATCTTACATAGTATGTAGTGATAAATTTAAAGGGGGAATCTAGTATGTCTTATTCCTACTATGATTACTGTAAGGATTACAAAAAGAAATATCATGATTGTTATAAAAGCAGTAAGAGTTATGACAAATGTGATAAAAAGCATGAGGAAAAACATTGGGTGAATGTTAAAGTGAATTGTTGTGATGATAATAAGGACGAACTTGTAAGAGCGTCTGCTTTTAGAGCTAGAAATACGGTGGATCAAACTGTTCCTGCCAATACTTTTGTAAAAGTACTGTTTCAAAATGAACAATTTGATTTAGCAAATGAATATAATCCAGCTACCTCTATTTTTATTCCAAAGACAAGAGGAGTTTATTCTGTAATTGGAACAATTGCGTTCATTCCCAATAATCTAAACACAAACTATAGAGCGCGGGTAGAAATTCGAGTTAATGGAAATCCGGCAATTGCAATCGATAATGATTTTTTTGGTCCAATAAACTTTGCTAATATTGTAGCTGTTTCATCAATAATTCAATTGAATGCAGGGGATGTAGTTGAGGTTTTTGCACAAAGTAGCGTAGCTGGAGTTATTTCTACTGTAGAAAATAGTACGCATTTTGAAGCTGCAAGGTTTCCGTCTCCAAAAGAATAAGTGATATGAAATCTCGTCACTAATTTATATTTGATCTGCATAAATGCAGGTCTTTTTTTTCGATAAAAAGGGAGGTGGAAAAGGGGACATTTCCGAGGATTTCTCAAAACAGAATCATACGCTATAGATATACAGTTCTTTGAAAGAAGAATAGTGTGGGCCCCTGTATCAAAACGTTACTGGAGAACGGGCATGGGTGGTAGGAATCTGCAAAAAGGATGAAAAGACCCATTATAAGTTTAAATTCAGTCGCGATGCATTTGTATCGTGGCTATTTTATAAAGAAAAAAGCCCTATCTGGAGCTATATGATTTTCTTCATACCACATTGACGACATACTCTTAATGAGATGAAATTTTTAACGGAACTTTTGAATGCGGTATTGCTACAATTATCACAGCGACCACTGATCTTATTATCAAGACCTAAATCTAAAAAACACTTAAAATATAACGCTCCTAACATATTATATATGACTAACATGTTAGGAGCGTTTATTTTTGGTAATGAGTTTTGAAACTGAATTTAAATAGTATTTTTCTCTATCTGGATAGAAATAAGTAAAGTACAATAAACGGTCGTTTATAGGACTCCTTTCTCTTAATCTTTAAAAATCAAATAATTAATAAAAAATGACTTAGGAATAATTACTTAATTTGTCCTTATGAGAAATATCATTGCCAATGGAAATGAGAAATTTGTATAAATATATATAAAGAAATGATAAGGTTAGTATTGATATAGGGTATATATCTTAAACAATAGAATTGGAGGTAAATTTGTGAAAGTAATTAAGAAATTATTTTTAAGTTTTATGACATGTATTTTATTATTCAGTACATTAGGAACAACTTTTGCAGAACAAAATAGTCAAGGGAATTCATTATCTTTTATTGACGTACCTAAAACGCACTGGGCATATAAAGAAATGATGTATATGGCTGAGAATAAGATTATAACAGGCTACGGAAATGGGTATTTCGGTGCTGCGGATCCTATTACTCGTGAACATCTCGCCGCTTTCTTGTATCGGTATTTAAAACCACAAGATAATCCCAATAATCCCTTTGTTGATATTGGTGACAGCAATTTTAAAAAGGAAATTTTGGCACTTACTGCACGGGGCATATTTAGCGTAAATGTAGAAAAACAATTCAATCCGAAAAATAATATGACGCGTGCTGAAATGGCTGCAGTGCTTGTCAGAACATTCAATTTAAAACCACAAGGAAATTTTGAATTTAAAGATATGAAAGGTCACTGGGCCAACGAATATGTCAAAATATTAGCTGGGAACAAAATAACAAATGGCACTGGGGACGGCAATTTTAATCCAAATGGAATTGTAACAAGAGAGCAATTTTCCATGTTCTTATATAGGACAATTATGAAAGTAACAGATATGAAAAATAATGAATCGGTCGTAACTTATAAAGAGTATGTCATACAACGACCGACTTTGTTATATAGTGAGCCTTCTTATTTGAAACAAGCAAACGATGACATCAATCCCCGTACTGTCACGGTAACAGAAGAAAAAGGGAATGGATGGAAGAAAATAAAAACGCAAAACGGAGAAAAATGGGTCGCACCAGAAGGACAAAAATATAATTTACAAGCCAACGTAAAAATGTATCTTAAGCCTTCAATAGAGGAAAAGAGTACGGGAGTATTGGGTGCGCAAATGGTAACGCTACTGGATGAGAAACCAGATGGTTGGAAAAAGGTTCTTACAGATAATGGTACGCGCTGGATTGCTCCAGAAGGTATAAATTATAAGGTGGAAAACTCACAAACCCTATATTCTTCACCAGATTATAAAAGTATAACTGTAGGTAGTATTGCTCCCCAAACAGTCAAAGTTCTTGACGTACAGGATAAGGGTTGGCTGAAAATTAAAACCTATATGGGTGACACATGGATTGCACCTAAAGGTGTTACATACGACTTAAAACAAAATGTAGCACTATATAAAGGACCATCATTTCTAACAGAAAAAGAAATGTATGGTTTAATGCCGCAAACCGTAAATTTACTAGAAGATAGAGCTGATGGTTGGAAACGAATTAAAACGGCTTATGGGGATCGTTGGATTATTCCAGATGGCGTATTTTATCAAATTAAGAAACCCACTCAATTGTATAATAGATACGAATTTTATGAGCCACAAGGAAAAATTGATTCAGAAAAAGTCGCAATTATTGGTGAACAACCAGGCGGTTGGTACCAAATTAAAAGTTCAAAGGGCAAGCATTGGATTGCACCAAACGGTATTAAGTATAGAATGACAAAGGATTTACAGTATAAAGCGGTAAATGATATGATGAGCCCGGATATTGGTACCATTCCAAAAGGTACTATTGTTACCATGATAGAAGACGACAAAATTTTATGGAATGGTCAATACGTGTATGGGTTTTTAACATATTTTTCAAGAGAACCTATTGAAAAAATAGATTGGTATAAGTACACAAGACAACCTAACGTATACGCTTCATTATCCCAAATAAAGAATGTAGTTACAAATGGACATGATGACGCTATTAGTAAGCAAGAATGGGATGATATAACGAAGTGGCTATCTGAACCTCCAAAGCAAATTGAGTTTGATTTCACCAATGATTTTGATTATACAGAATTCAATAAGCTTATGGGAGAAGCCGATAAACATTTAAAGTCTAGTAATGCAATATTTGACAAGGCATTTATTGAAATCAATGACGCAATACGTCTTGCAAATGAAGGCATGCAACAAATGATTGAAGGACTTAATGGAACGAATTCAGCGAATAAAGGCATGATTGAAGCTATTAATTCAGCTAATGAAGGCATGCAACAAATGATTGAAGGACTTAATGGAACGAATTCAGCGAATAAAGGCATGATTGAAGCTATTAATTCAGCTAATGAAGGCATGCAACAAATGATTGAAGCGCTTAATGGAACGAATTCAGCTATGAAGGGCATGAATAATGCTATTAAACAGGCTAACGAAGGTATGCAACAAATGATTGAAGGAGTTAACCAAGCGAATTCAGGTTTACAAGGCATGAATAATGCAGTTGACCAGGCCAATGAAGGGATGCAACAAATGCTAAATGCCACAAATAAAATACAAAAAGAATTAGAAAAGGCAATTAGTGGTATGGATGTATCGATTAATGGGATTAATAGTATAATTGATGCACCGACGAAAGAGTTGCAGTCAGATTTAAAAACGATTCATTTAGATTTTGATTTCTCTAATATCGTACCTACAAGTTCACCAGAAGAAAAATTACGTCAACAACAGCGTGATGAAGCAATGTCTAATATACTTGCTTTTATGCCAGTTACAGGTAATTTCGTCTCTCTTGCTGAATTACTTTCAGGTAAAAATTTAAATAGTGATGCTGATTTACAAGCGTCTGATTATGCATTAAATATGCTAGCCGTACTTGGTGGTGGAGAAATTAAAGCTGGTGTAGCTTTTTTAGGCTCGATAAGTAAAGTTACCAAGAGACAGAAATTTACCAACACGAAGATAGATTTATCTTGGTTAGATAAGTTTGGTGATAAATATGCAGCACATGAAGTGACAGGTACTGTTAAAGTGGCTGGGCAAACTAAAGATATTAGTAGAAGGGTTTACCGTATGAAAAATATAGATTGGGATTACGTCGCCCCACCATCCGTTAATAAAAGCGGAAAGTCGAATCTTCAATTAGCTTTAGAAGGCGGGGTACCTTTTACAAAAGATAACCACAAAATTGAGTTACATCATTTAACGCAAAAAGAACCTGGAGCAATGGTTGAAATACCAGCTAATAAACATGATGAATTCACTAAAGCATTACATGGTTTAGTAGAATCAGGAGAAAGCTTTAGAAACGACAAAGAGCTATATAAACAGTATAATAATTTTAGAAATAACTATTGGAAAATGAGAGCAAAAGAACATTTAGAAGGGAAATAAATAGATGAATGACAAGATTATTTCAATCATTTCCACATATGAAAAAGATGGCGATTTTATGGGAGGGGTAAATGAAGATACAATTCGAGAAGCAGCACAAATGCTAAACACTACGTTCCCAAACAGTTATCATTGGTTTTTAAAACTGTATGGTAGCGGCGGACTGGATGGTATGGATATCCATGGTTGTGAGACAACAGCTGCGGATTCTTCAGTTGTTTACCACACCAAGTTATATAGAGAAACATATAACCTTCCTGAACAATACATTGTTTTAAATGATATCGATGGTACTGTGACATGTTTAGATACCAATCAAATGAAAGATGGCGAGTGTCCTGTTGTCTTTTGGAGTCGTTTTTCAAAGGAACTGTATGCCATTACTTATGAAAACTTCAGCGACTATCTATTAGATTCCTTACAAGAATCTGTAGATAATTTGTATGATGAGGATTAATTGATTATAGAATACTAAGAATCATATTTTATGTAATAATATATATTTATAGGTTTCAGATGATTTTACTGTTTTGATTTACAAAGAAAAAGCCGATTATCTCTAAACGTAGAGGGAACGGCTTTTTTCTATGAAAATTTGCTTAGCGTACGAAATTCGCGTTTTGTTGGTGCTACCCCATACCCATCAACTTAAGAAATTGATTGTTCCCCAAAACGAAAAAATGAGCTGAATTCTCATAAATAACTGTAAAAAGGTGTGAATTTCGGTATGGGGGTATCTCAAAAGCTTAGGTTGATGGCAATGTGGTGGTACCCCTTATAGTTTGTTGTAAATATCTGCGTAAGCTACTTTCAGTTGTTTCCTTAATTGCTTGTTTTCCTCTTCCAGCTTTTGATTTTTTCTTTTAAGTGATGCTATAAGTGCATCCTTATTGCTTTCATTCATTTCTCGCTTTACTTGTTTCGGTGTAGGTGCCAGTGATTGTTGATTCCGTAATGTTTCGATCCTGGAACGGAAGTCCTTGTTGTTATAGAGTGTTGCTTTTGATACATTAGCTTCACTGGATACACTGTTAAAGTTTATCTTTTCATTAGCTTTTATAAGCCTTTTAATGGCTTCATCTACCTTCTGATAGGTGTTAGCCTTACGGTTGGCGTGAATCTCTTGTAAATGTGTAGAACGGTCATATTCAGACATTTTTAACACCTAACTTTCGTTTCATTCGACCTTGTCTACCAAAGATAACATTTCCATCTTGGAGGGTATTTAAAATATTTTGGTAGCGGTGTAGATTCTTTTGGTTCCTCTCCGCAATATCCTCTCTACCACGTTGTTTTGCTATTTCAATTGCTTTCGTAGTGGTTTTAATGTGAAGTTCATATTTTTGTTTATCTAACTCTGAAAAACCCACCGCTAAGTCTTTACATGGAGTTTGATTATCACCACAAGTTAGACAAGGCGGGGCTTCCATATAAGGGCAGTTTCCGTTTAAACGAGCGTGACACGTTCCATAAGGGTTGTCCATCGCATTTAGCTTGTGGTCTTGCCATAATGCATCCAATATGTCTGTTGGAATATCTTCTCCTGATTTAATTTCCTGTACTTCACCGTTTAAGTCAAAGCTAAAAACACCTTGCTTTATGACTGACTCAAAGACTTTTCTTTTAGTATCATCTAATAGTTTTGCATACCTTAATGTCATTTCTGGAGAAGCATGAGCCAATAACTCCTGTACTGTTAGAATATCTGCACCGCCGTTTAACATTTTGACAGCATATGTGTGACGAAATTGATGGATTTTAAAATAAAAAACATCTCCATTTTCGTCGAGAATTTTATTTTTACGTGCTAATTTATTTAGGTGATCACGAATAGTTTTTTGATTAAATGGCTTACCTTTCCTTACACCTTTGTAGCGAATAAAAATATATCTTTCAGGATTATTATCTTTATTACTATTTTCTATAGAATGCTGAATGAGAACTGCCAAGATATCTGCAAGTTCTTCGTCTATAGGAATTCGATGGCCTTTGACAAATGTTTTCTTAATATCAGTTATAATTGAGTATTTACCGTTCAATTGTATTAGACACTCTTGATTTAGGCCTAATATATCTGAAATTCGCAAACCAGTTTTAAAGGCTATCCATACCACTGGTATGATTTCTTCAGGCAAATCATTGAGGCAAGCATAAAGTTGGGACAACACGTAATCAGGAATATAATCAATTTGTTCTATTGGCTTCTTTGCTATTTTTGGTCTGTCTTCAGGAAAAAGTAGTTGCTGATAAGGCGTCTTGGGTGCAATATCATATTCGAATCGCTGTATATCTTGTAGAAATTTCCCAATATAAGCTAAAGATAGACGTATATAGTTTTTAGGGTTTGCATTTTTTTGCTTTAAATTACTATTAGAATATTCGTATAACCAAATTAAGTATAGTTCTATATGAGATCGTTCTAAACTCTTTAAATCATTCCATTTTGGTTCGTTTTTAAGTATAAAAGATAGAAACATGCTTATGACTTTTAAATAATCTATTGCCGTACTATGAGCTAATGAATCTATAAGTAAGCGTTGTCGAATATATTTTTTTATCTGTTGACGCATATTTTCATGTTTAATTTTTGTGAAATTTAAATAATAGTCAGATCTACTCTTATTATAGGAAATTCCATATTTATCATGTAGTATTCGTACATCCCAACGATCTTTTTCCCATTCTTCTCGAACATCGATTAATGAAATAAAATTAGTATAAATAGTTCGTAAGAACTTGGAAGTAGAATTCTTAGATATAATTTTCCCGTAAGTTATATCGTTTTTAGTTTGCTCTGTGACAACTCCATTTCGCTCTAAATAAATAACCCATTCATGTTCAGCTTCATTTATATCCAAATCTTGAAGAGAAGAAAGGTTTGGGTAGGTTTCATTAATAAATACCGATAACTTGTTTAAGTTGGATTTGTACGCATTAAAAATAGTCGTAATTGACCACATCTCCCTAAATAACTTCTGATGAAACACAAATTTTATTTCAAGCTTAATGGCAGGGTTTTTGATGTTAAAATGCAGATATTGACCATTGCTTTTATAATTCTTTATTGGTTCCTTAAATTGAGGAATAGCTTTCAAGAAACTAAGATTCCAAGTATTATTTTTTATAAAATAAGCATCTTTAATTTGATGAGTTGTTATTAATCCATCGCCTTGTATGGTTTTACTAGGATAGCTAAGCATCTCAGATCGTAAAACCTCGTGAAACCCTCGTTTTTGGTTGATTTGTTGTATTTGTATCATGCTCACATCATTTCTATTGATTAATTTGAAATGCACTCTGTGCTTTTTTCCATTCGTCTCTTATTTCCTCATCTGAAGGGTGGAGGTAGAGGTTCATTGTTGTTTGAATTTGAGAGTGCCCTAGACGTTCTTGCACTTGTTTAATATTCTTTGTTTTCTGATAATACATTGTAGCGTGGGTGTGACGAAATAAATGTGGATAAAGGTTAATATCTGTTTTTTTCTTTAACCGTTTAATAAGGGAATTCACGTTCCAATACTCCATTGGTTTCCCGGCATTTATCCCACGGAGTTTCACAAAAACAAAATTTGAATCAATTTCTAATTCATCGATCACTTCATACAAGTAATCGTCATATAAATCCATTAAAGCTTGTGATATATGAATTTCCCGTTCTCCTGTTTTTAACATAGCACCGTTTTCTAATTCTCCTCTATCTACCAAACAAATGCGGTGTCCTTTTGCATGGTCAAAAACAAAATCTTCAATAAATAGAGATAAAGCCTCTCCAATCCGCAAACCAGTTTCAAATAACAGCTGAATCAAAAACGTATCCCTTATATTGGTTGTTGCTTTTAATACTTGCTGCACCTGTTCCTTTGTCAAAGTTTTTACCTTCTTGCTGGGTTCTTTTAATTTAAGTACATTTCTTGTTGAAGGGTTATCCTTATTGACATGGTGTAAGAAACTTTTATAATGTGAGCGTCCCCCTACAAATACTTGTTTTATTAATTTTTCTATAATGTCATTTTGTACTTCGTTATTTCGAAATAAATAGTCGTAGAAGTTAGCGATAACAGTGATTGTTAAGTTAATGGTTCTTTCGGTTCGTTTGGCCTTTTCCTTCTTAAAGGGAATAGCTTTCGAACTTTCATAAGGACTTCTTAACCAACCAACAAATTGAACTAAATCTTCGAATCTTGTACAGCTATAATCTTTTTTGGTTTTATCCAAGTACGTAAAAAAGTGTTTTAAGGAATAACAATATGTTTTTTGAGTGTTTGGGCTTTTCCCAGTCTTATCTAAATATTTGATATACTTCATAACTGGTACCACTGGAAATCCATCTTGATTCAGCAATATATATCTTTTCTTCTTACCCTCTATAAGAACCTCTTGTACTCTTATAACAATTCCTCCTCAATCACGAAATTTACAGTTTAAAGACTTCAGCAAACATTTCAATGTACACTACACCCTCCATAAAAAGAACACAGATTCTTGCTTGATATTTTAAACATATTAAACTATATTTTCAATATCATGTTAATAATTCTAATATATACAAGAAAGAGGATAGCATGCTCTTATATTGAACATACTATCCTCTTATTAGTTTAGTCTATTTAAATTTTATCAGGATGCTCTTTGTATGTGTATATTTTGCTTAGATCATACTCTTGTCCAGGAATTTTATTTTCCATTCGTTTCACCTACTTATCAATCTGAATTTCCGTAGTCTTTTCAGAATAAATTAGTTAAAAATAAAAGACTACATACTATACGCGAAAGAGTATAAAACAAAGGAATTATACAAGGAATTAATTGGTTATGGAGGAAGGGATATCCTATAGCGGGAGGCGTATCCGCAGATGTAAAGCATCGAGGTTCTTAAAAATAAGAATAATCAACTAAACAAAGGATTATAAATTGGGGTATCACCATATTGCTATCAACTTAAGAAAACAAGTCACCCCAAAAATGATAAATAAGCTTCTTTGTCACAATTATTGAATTCAAGGAGAGTGGATGCAGATGCATGCTGAAATCAAATTCATTCATCACGTCGGCCATATAGTTTCCGATATGGAAGCTGCACTTGAGCTGTACAGAAAACTGGGATTTGTCTGTTCGCCGCCGTCCTATCCGGCGATGGCCGAAAATGAAGGAGAATCTCTGAAGCCATTCGGAGCAGCAAATTCGCATGCTGAGTTTTTAGGTCGTTTTATCGAAATCGTAACGGTTGCCGAGAAAGATGCGAGAATTCCGATCAATGCAAAGCTCGTTCCGTTGCAAACATCACCGGATGTGCTCCAAGTAATAATCGGAAAAATCAAACGCACTGTCGATACTGTATCCAGATGTCTGTCCCGTTATGAAGGAGCGCATATTCTTTGTTTCGGTACCGAGGATGCCGACCAGACAGCGACCGTTTCCAACGCAGTGGAATCAGTCAAGACGGCGTTAATATTATATGGAATGCTTCGGGTAACGAATCATACGTATACTATAGCATTTTAAATAAAATAACACTCGCACAAGAAGTAGAAAAAGGGATTATTTATGTACAAAAAAGTATGGTAAATATGCTGTTAACGTCTCTGGTAATGAAGGTGAGAATATTTATGAGGATATGATGACATTTGATAGCGATAATTACGCATATTCAGTAGGTACATCGAATAGAGAAATTACCATTTTTCAGATCGTAAGAGAGTGAAAAGAATGCGAATGAATTACAAACGTGCAGAAATGCAGGTTTTTTTATTTTGGAAAGGAGTTAATATATGACGATTGAAATCGGTTTACTTATTGCAGCTGTTTCACTAGTTGTTGGATGCCTTTCTTATGCTTTAAATCGCTCAAGAGAAATTAAATCAGAAGGTAGACAGGGGGCAGAAACAAACGCGAAATTAGAATACATCAGCAAAGGTGTAGATGATATTCGTATCGATATAAAGGCAAATGAAAAGCAAATGATTGTACTTGGCGAGCGTATTACAAGAGTTGAAGAAAGCTCAAAACAAGTTCACAAGCGTTTAGATAATGTAGAAAAGGAGATGGGTTGATTATGAACCTTTCAAAAGAGAATATCAAAAAACGACTCCGCAACTGGAAAACATGGGTTGCGGTTTTTTCATTGCTTGGATTTATTCTTACAAAATTCGGTATGCCAGGAGCGAAAAACTTCTTGGATGAGCTAGCACCATATGTCTTTGTATTCGGTATGTCTATAGGTATATGGACAGACCATGAGACAAGTTCTGCATCTAATAACGAAAAAGGAGATGTTAAATAATGAGAGTAACAAGCCATAGCGGACACAATGAGTTTGTACCTGGAGCTAATTGGGGGAAACGCAAGGAACATCTAATGGATCGTGAGTGTAATAAGGATTTCATTAACAAATTGCGCGCTCTAGGTCATTCTGTAGAGGACGATACTGACGATGTAGGTCGCACTGCCAACACTGTTGTAGGTAACCAAATTAGGAATATCAATGATAGACCTAACGATGTAGGATTTGCTTGGCATCTGAATGCTTCTAACGGAGAAGGTCACGGAGTAGAAGTACTTTGTTACTCTGCAAAGGAAGCGCCTATGGCAGCACGTATTTCAGCAGAAATTGCAAAGCGTACTGGATGGAAAGATCGTGGAGCTAAAATTCGTCCAGACGTAGGAGTAATTCGTTCATCTAACTGCCCGTTCTTTCTCATAGAAGCAGGATTCATAGATAATGAGGGAGATATGGCTAAATGGAATGTGGACGCAATTACTTCAGCAGTAATCTTTGCCTACTTCGGACAAGAATGTGGAGGAACAAGCTCAAGCGTTGCACCTACTCAACCAACTAAAAAGAACGTTATTCAAACAGGAGCATTTTCACCTTACGAGGTACCTGATGCAGCAGGAGCTATGAAATCTCTTAATATGACAGGTACGTTTCTACTTCAAGGAGATGGATTAATTTTCGTAGTAACAGACCCTACGAGTGATACGCAATTAAAAGCAATGAAAGACTACCTTGACCGTAAAGGTTGGTGGTATGAAGTTAAGTAAAATATACTATATTACAGCAAGTGAAGCCTATCTGTATGTGAAGTAAGGAAAAGAGCCGTTTCCTGTAGTGGAATCGGCTCTTTTTATGTTTGTTTAATTATGCTTCATATGCCATGCTATCAGGAAAACCTTCGTTTCTTTTAAGACAGCGCACAATCCTAGTACATGCACAATTAAAATAATGTTCTCTCATTGTTTCTGAATCTACTAGAGCTTGATCTAAGTCATAAAACATTCGTTCTTTTTTATTATAATACATTTTACCTATTTTATCGCGTGATTCAGAAGGATAGTATTGATAAACAACAATCTCTCCATCTTCAAATTCTTTAGTCATTAATAAACATATTGCCATATATAAAGACCTCTTTATTTATACTGAATTTTATGTTTGAGGTTATCTGAGAAAAATGCCTTACCAATCTTAGTATAGAAACTATTAGAAGTGACTAGTCTTCTTTTAAAAATTCAATATTGATTCTATCAACTTCAAATTCAACATACTTGTTAAAGTATTCACTGTGTTCCGGGAATAATTCATCTTCGTCTGTAATAATAATCCCTGCGTCAATAAACTTAGGATTTAATATTCCACTAATACGATACTTGAAAGAATTATCAATTCTCTTTAAATTTTTCACTCCATCTATTCCTTCATTTATTTCAATATCATCAAAAATTGTAATGTCGAGAATAACAGGATAATTTTTTCCTTCTTCAATTTTATATGGACAAACAGTGGAGAATCCTGTGAATACTATACCATTAATATTTATTGTAACTTCCTCTTCGATTAGCTCATCGATTTTTTCTACATATGCCATGTACTTCATATTTTTTCCTCCTATTATTAATCAGCGGGGTTTATAATTTGTTCATTTTTTCCGTTTAAAGTTCTCCAAAACGTTTTACCGCTTTGCGTATGATACGTTGTAATATATCCCTCGTTATTTGTGCCTACTAACTCAAACTTAGCTTTCTATTTACAATTATTACCTATAAATTTAACATAACCCGTTCGTACTTCACCTTTGTAAACATACTTAACTTTTATCCCATTTTCAATTACATCTCTAGCACCTTGCAAATATTGTTCAGCATTTTCATAAGCACATTTAAATTCTCCGCCATGTTTATCAAAATGCCCAATTAGTTTTTCTTTATCAGCAAAATTCTCTGCTTTTTTGACTGTGTTTTCAACTTTTTCAGCTTTTTTAACTGTATTAGCAGCTTCGACTGCATTTGCAGTCATTTTAACACCTTTACCTACTTTAGCAAGTTTCCCGACTGGTGTAATACCAGCTACTGCTATTCCACCCGCAAAGATTCTATCCCAGGTTGATAGTTTTTCACCAGTAGATGGATTAACACCATCCCACGCTATTTTAATATCATACTCACCACTTAATTCACCAGCGATATCTCGGGCTAGTTTGCCGCTATCAAAACTTTTTTCAGAAGAAGGTTTACCACACATTGCACCTTCTTCCATTTTAACATCTTGATTATATGTATTACGAAATTTTTCGGCAATTCGTTTCAAATCTGCTTCTACCTGTATAAGTGAATTGATAGATGTAAAAGCTTTTGGTCTCGCATCATTGAACATTTGAATGAACTGTTGATTAGAGGCACCAATCCATTGAGGACACAATTGATCTATTTCAATACATAAACTATTATGTATTGATTCTAATGCGATTCATTTCAGGTGTTATTTTGATTTGAACCATTTTTTTCACCATTTCCCAATTTCAAATATGAGATAAAAAGAAAAAAATGTAAATAAAGCCTATGTGTATGTGAAGTGAAAAATAAAGCCATTCTATGGACGGATTTTCTAGTGTATACTTACTCATTTGATGAATGTTTAAAAAAGCATCAGCCAGAAGAGCCAATTTAAAATGATTGGCTTTTTACTTGTGAATCTGATTGGTTCCGTACATTAGTTGAAGAGCAGATTACACGGTTAGATATGATCGCTGAAAAAGGGACAGAGTTTGACCGCAAGCGAATGAAACAGCATTTTATTATTAGTAGTCAAGATAAATATTCATTTTGGGAAATGGCTTATACGTTGGAACAGTGGTCAGTAAATATAGAAGTAAAAGAATGTAATAGTGTAAAGAAAAGAGGTATTTCGATACATATGTATGGTCAATAACTCTTTTATAATCTTTTGTAAAATTATTGTAAATCACAAATACAATACGCAATTAATATTGTATAATCTGAATGTAATATATTTACGATGTATAAGGAGGGCTATGTATGATAATTTCATTTAACTTTTATCAGAGTCATGCCATAAATATGTGAGTCGGATAAGCGGTATTTGCTTTTCTTTTAAATAATTACATTATGTGATGATACTTTAGTTTTTTTGAGATCAAGAAAAATGAAGAAAGGAAGTAATCATTTTATGGAAAAATTAAAGTTGTTAACATTTGAAAATATAGTAGAACCTCTTTTAAACGAAAGTGTATCATTTATATATTTTCCTATTGAATGGCTCGATATTGTAGAGATACATTATAAGACATTTTTATTAACGAGTAAGTTGAAACGATTGAATGAAAGATTATATGATATGTTTTCTGATATATTATTTATTCAGCATAATCCATATGTATTAAATGAAAATACACCATGGATTGTATGTAAAGAACCTATTAGAAAAGAACAACTTGATTATATTTTTCAAAGTTGGTATGAGATTATTCATGATTGGAAACCTAATAAATTAATAGAACCGCCAAAATATGAATGGCATTACGATTTAATTTCTAATTTAACAGTTCTACATGATAATGAAATATATTCTAAGTGGATACCCGCTTTAATTTCACATATTTTTTGTGAACGTCCTTTACAATTAGAAAACATACGCGAAGAAAAAATATATTTTTCTCCTCTTAGATCACAAAATATTTGTGAGGCTATGTCAGAGCCTATTAAAGACGAAAAAACACAAGATTATTTTGCCTATGTATATCGGTTCGAATGTATAACGCGTGGAGGCGAGAATATTCCATTATTAAATGTTTCAATAGGAATTCGGAGATTTTATCAAGAATATAACCATCCAAATATTCCTTTGCTTTTGAGGCGAAAACGAGGCATGATTTTAATTTCTACTCCAGAATTTTCATCGAATAATAAAAAATTTCGGTTTGTAAAACTAAAAGTGCAACAAGCTACAAACGGTATAAAGTGGATAAAGATATTTAGAAATTTAAAAGATGATTTTCATATAGGGGGAGAAGTTGAATTAGAGCATATTCTTCAATATCCGAAAGATTATATGCTGGGAGAAAACCTTAGGGTTTTGCTTCCATACAATGAAAGAATATATAAAGTTCAAGGTACTAAAATAAAATCTGGTATAAAAGTAGAGGAAAGAGAGTATTTATTTAAAGGGTTTCAGCAAAAATTCACTTATTTCACATTACTACCAGAATGTAAAAAACTAGCAACAAATAATGAAAATAAAGTATTCCCTTTAATTGCTCCGAAAGGATTAGAGACTATAACGTTAGAAATATGGTCTGAAAAAATATCGTTGGAAGTAGAACAAGCGTTATTTGAAAGTGAAATGGTGTTAGCTCAAATCGGTGAGTCATCATACGTATTAAATGCAGACTCTCCAGTATTATTAAACATAGTAAGATATAATATTGAAAAAGTATTGCAAAACCCATATAAAATGCAATATTGCCAGAAATACAAAGCGAATTTAGTAGAGGATGTTATGAAAGCGGTTTATGCTACTGCAGGTGAGCGCAATAATGCGACATTAGCGTTAATCGCAATAGAAAATTGTGATGGGCGTGAAAAAATTGATCCTAAGCAAATTGTTAGAGAAGGGTTTGCACGAGCAAACCGTATTTCAGCATTTATTAATTTATTTATAGGCCAAAGTGTATCTCGTACAACAATTATAAATTGCGTTCTTAGTTTACTAGAACAAAAAGGATTTTTGAAACGTAGTTGGAATAAGATAAATTTACCTTGTACATATGTTAATTTATCAATTGAACGAATCTCGAAATTTGATTTCTTACCTATAATTTCACAAATAAAAGGAAAAGAAATTTCATATAAATTATATGGGAATACAGATTGGCAAACGATTGATCGTTTATTATTACATGTAAATAAACATAACACCTTTTTACCACAACCTTCAAAAAGAAATGATATGGGAATTCAATTTAAACAATTTGTTTTTGAAACATTAACAGGAATTTTACAACATGCAAAAGAAAAAAATGAGCAAGTATATTTCATTATAGATGCGAATGTAAGAAAACATTGGATAAAAGAGTTACAAAATCAAAAAATCGATATAGATACTTTCCCTGACTTTTTTCTAGATGTGTTAAAAGTCCCAAACTTAAATATTATTAGGATAAATACATCTTTTGATGTACCAAAATACGGCGCAATAGAATGTGAAGATATACTGGATGGTACAAGTTTATATGTAGATGAAAAAGGAATGTATTATAGCACTGGTGAATATTCGCTTAATGGTAGTGAAACATTGCAGCGATACATACTTGAAATTTTACCGCTAGGTGTAAAAGCAGTAGAAAGGAATGATATTGCCAAAATGATACATTACATGTGCTGTAATACAAGTATGCTTTTGGAAAAGGATGTACACATGCCGTATTCCATGCATATGGCGAAAGTAATAAAGAGCTATATGACGGATATAGATGCAAGAGAGTTTAAAGAGTTTGATGATGAATTGGATGTAGATATTATAAAAATAGAAAAGAAAGATTCAATTATTCTACTGTAAATAATAACAGACAAATCCTGCTCCTTATATCGATCAGGATTTGTCATTTTTTCATGTAAATAAGGATATCATTTGTCATGTATCTTCTCTTTTACGTATTTACTTTATTTGCATACAGGATTAAGATGTTTTTTAGAAATAAAAACATCTTATTTGGAAAAGTAATATGAATTGATTCAAAAGAAATTTGAAAGGAATGAGGAATTGTGAAGAAGTTAGATGTGCTATTAATGCTATTGAGCGGCCTCTTTCCAGTTGCAGGAATCATGAAGCAAATCCCACTAGAACAATCTTTATATATTGGAGGCCTTTTATTTTTTACTAGTTTCGGTAGCTATTTTGCGAAAAAAATATATTCACGTATATGTAGCTGGATAGCGTATGCTCCATTTATAACACTACTGTTAGTCATTTGGCATCAAGATATTTCAATAAGTTCAATTATAGCGAACGCGAAAATTGCCGCTTGTGTCGCTTTAATTCCTTGTCTATTCCGTTTTCGTACATATGGACTTACATTCGGTTTAGTCTCATTATGGGCCGCTTTACTATGGGATATTAAAGAAGTACAGTCGTTAGTCATACTTGAACGTATGTCGAGTTTAATGATAAGCAATTTCAAATACCTTATGCTGTTAGTTGGCGGGCTTATATTAGGTGGGTTAATCGCCATGTTATTACACCGTAAAGAGGAAGATAATAAAGAAAATATAAATCTATTTCAACAAAAAAAGAAACGCAAAAAGCTATCATTTAAGATTCCACTTCCAAAATTACCGAAATTAAAGATGAAATTATTTAAGTTTGGTGGAAAAGTATCAAAACGAAAAACGCCAGAAAAAATACGTGAGCATAATTACGAAGAACCAGCTCCAGCTGCAACATATGAAATGAGAGAACAAATAGATCAATATCAAGAAGGTACTGCTCAAGGACAAACGAGGATGGAACGTCGTAGAAATAGGTATAATGCGTGATAAAGTGAAAAGTCCCTTAATGATTAATCAATTTTACGAAAAATCATTAAGGGGTTTTTATGTTATTAAATATAGATTGCTAAGGTGGAATTTATAGCATACTTTAAAGTTGAAGACTTAAATAAAATAATAGGAGGACAAAATGCTTATTATTACATATATTTCTGTCTGTATATTATTTTTAGTTAGCTTTTTACATGTTTACTGGGCTTTCGGAGGTAAGTGGGCGACAAATAGTGTCATTCCAACAAAAGCTGGAGAAAAGGCGTTTACACCAAGTGTAGGAATGACATTGTTTATTGCTTTATTATTAAGTACGGCCGCAATAATTTTATTACAACAAACAAATCTTGTTCATTTCGAAGTTCCTAATATTATTGTTCAATTGGGATCTTGGGTTTGTATGATTGTGTTTTTCATTAGAGTAATAGGTGAGTTTCATTATTTTGGCATCTTTAAGCGAAAAAAAGATACGCGTTTTGCTAAAATGGATACCGTTTTATATATACCGCTTTGTGCATTTTTGTCTCTATCATTCTTACTAGCAATTATTACGTGAACATTAAAATTCCACTTGTTTTCTTCACAATGAATATAAACGTAAATTGGCAAGTGTAAAAGTGAGGAATCTAGGAGTGAATAAAAAGGATGTGAGCGCCTTCATATCGAATTATAGATTATTATGAAAGGCGGGTGCACAATGAAGTATGTAAAAGTCAGTATGAATGGCGGAAGTGAACACAAATTTCCGATGACTTTAGAACGGTTTGAAGAACTTATTACAACAGAGAATGGACTATTAGAAAATAAATTAGTTAGTATTGAAAATGTAATGATTAATCCTACTAATATATCTTCTGTAGTTGAAAAAATTGGTGTACCGGCAAAGTTTATGGAAGCTTAAAAATCGGTACATAAAAAACATCCCCGGGGATGTTTTTTTATTTATAAATATGATAAATGCACAATGAATATATAAGGAGACTTTATAGCGATACTTCGCACATGCACAAAAAAATAAGTACAAGCATATATTATCTAGTAGGACAAGACCTTCGTGTCCTACTTAATACTCAGAAAAAACCTCTATCACATGAGAGCATCCGATTGCAGGGTGCTCTTTTTTTATCCGGCTCTTTAACTTTCAATTTTAAACATATCTTTGATGCTCATAAATGTTAAAAATAAAATAATAGCAAAAATTAAGTTAGATAAATAGAAATCTTGATGAAGTAGTAATTCAAAGATGACATCGAAAGCATATAAAAAGGCGATAGTAGGTAATGTACAAATAAATATAAATCTCCAATTTTTTAGATACTGTTTATAATTAGTAAATACTTTCTTCATAAACATAGCTCCTGTACTTTTTATTTTCTATATAATTATACATTTAAATAAAAGGATTTTCAAAAGGTTATTTAGCAATTAAGAATTGTAGGGAAAGCTTTTGTTGAAACTTTATATAGCTGTAGCAATCTTTCTAATACATGGTTTGACTAAAAAAACTTTTAAAGAGTAACACTTAAATGATACACTATAATCTGCGTTATTTTTGAAATGAATAGAGGGATTTATATGATAGATAAAATCAAGAATGTTGTAGAAGATATGCACGAAGATGAAGCAAAACATTTACTTCAAAGTATTCTAATTCAGTTAAATTTATTAGAAGAAAACTATAGTGAAGATACAATTAAAAATTTAATGGATATTCCTAAGCAATTAACGAGTAATACATTTTATAAAAGAAATGTAATAGAAAGCTCACACGTACATATTACTTTTGATGATTCATCAGCTGGAAGTTTAAAGCATATGCTAGGTCAAGAAGAGCGATTGGAAGAGATGGTTGTTGCTTTTTCTGAATTCTTTTCAATTGGGCCAATAAACAAGTTACATATGAATGAAGGGCAACTAGCAAGAAAGAAATGGTTAGTAAACAACTTAACTGCTTATGAAAATTATTTTGAAGAAGAGTATTTACCAAGGTTTTTAAAAACTATAGAAGGACTACATACTATCCCTATTGAAACGCCTATTACAATTTGGAAAGCCGATAACGCACATGAACATGTGGGTCTATGTTTTGTAATGGCGCAATTAAAAGATAAGAAAAACATTCGCGTTATGAATACATCTGAAGCAAGTAAAGAAATATTAAAACGAGAGTATGCTATTCGTGGAACAGGAGAGTTATCACCTGAAAGTTTAGCTCTAATTCAAAACAGTTTTTTAGAACTGACATATTTAACTGAAGAGGACCGAATGCAGTATGAACATGAGTGGGATAGTCTATCGAAAAGTACGGAATTTTTAAGAGTTTGGACAGACAATGAAGTGCTTTCAGTACAAGAAGATTATTTTGATCAATTTATTATTGAATGCGCGAAAAGTATAGGTGCGAATCGAGAATTTTTAAAAGCCCCTAGAGTAATTGGTGAAGCACTTGGTCATGTAGAGCAGTTAGTTGGCGATACGTTTTTAGAATATCGCTTAAAAGAATTAATTAAACAAGAAGTATTTGAATTTGAAGGTTCGTTAGATGAAATGCATTTTTATAGTGTGAAATTAAGAAAATAATACATCTATTCCAATTATGAAGAAGCTCGTATTTTTAAAATCCGAGCTTTATTTTTTTTGTTGAATTTAGGCTATACATAAGCTTCCTATAGAGCGCTTATCACATATGAATGTTAAAGGTACTGAATGAAAAGTAGGTGATTTATTAATATGTATAACCAGAAAAATTATTCATATGATCAAGGGATGTATTATAATCCACAAAACTACGGGTATGAACCTGTAAATGAAGTGAGAGATATGGAACAAGAAGATTATAGACCAGATGATGCGGAAGATGCTCCAACGTCACCACCACCATCTCAAGCTCCGTCATTACCATCCACATTTGCTTCACCAGCACAACCAGGCAATATGAAATCATGGATGTGTAACTGTCTAGGAAGATGGGGCTTTTTACGTTTACATCGCCCAGGACCTTTCGGAAGAGACTTATGGTTCTTTCCGACTGAAGTGAGAAGGAGCGGAGTATCAGGTTATACTTGGCAAGGTGGTCGTCGTCGTAAAGTAAGCTACCGCTATCAACAAATTAGTAATTTCATGTGCTTCGCATAAAGAAAAGTGAGAGAGTAGAAAGATTTTACTCCCTCACTTTTTTATTTTTCAATATATGAAGTAAGATTTTGATTAAAAATTTACAATTTTCACGTTTTTATTAGAGTATAATGCATATGTTGGTTGGTTTTCAAAAACAAATGAGAGTGAGGGAATACGATGTCAATGAAAAACAAAGTGGGGCTAAGAATAGAGGATGGAATTAATTTAGCTTCAGCTCAGTTTAAAGAAGATGCATATGAAATTTATAAAGAATCTCGAAAAATGCAACCGATCTTATTTGTAAATAAAACTGAATTAGGTGCAGAGTGGCTTATTACAAGATATGAAGATGCTTTGCCACTATTAAAAGATAATCGCTTAAAAAAAGATCCGGCCAATGTATTTTCTCAAGATACATTGAATGTGTTTCTTACTGTTGACAATAGTGATTATTTAACGACGCACATGTTAAATTCAGATCCACCTGATCATAATCGTTTACGATCACTCGTACAAAAAGCTTTTACGCCGAAGATGATCACACAATTGGAAGGAAGAATACAGGATATTGCAGATGATTTGTTAAGTGATGCTCAGCGAAAAGGTTCATTAAATCTTGTGGATGATTATTCGTTCCCTTTACCGATTATTGTAATAAGTGAAATGCTCGGCATTCCGAAAGAAGATCAAGCGAAATTTAGAATTTGGTCTCATGCTGTCATTGCTTATCCAGAAACGCCAGAAGAAATAAAAGAAACCGAAAAGCAACTATCAGAGTTTATTACATATCTCCAATATTTAGTTGATGTCAAAAGACAAGAACCAAAAGAGGACTTGGTGAGTGCTTTAATACTTGCAGAGAGTGAAGGGCATAAACTTAGCGCTCGGGAACTATATTCAATGATAATGTTATTAATTGTAGCGGGACACGAAACAACTGTAAATTTAATTACAAATACGGTATTAGCACTTCTTGAAAACCCGGACCAATTACAGTTATTAAAAGAAAATCCAAAATTAATTGATGCAGCTATTGAGGAAGGGTTACGATATTATTCTCCAGTTGAGGTTACAACTTCAAGATGGGCAGATGAACCTTTTCAAATCCATGACCAAACAATCGAAAAAGGGGATATGATTGTCATTGCATTAGCTTCAGCGAACCGTGATGAAACAGTATTTGAGAACCCAGAAATATTTGATATTACTCGGGAGAATAATCGTCATATTGCATTTGGCCATGGGAGCCATTTCTGCTTAGGCGCTCCACTTGCTAGGCTGGAAGCAAAGATTGCTATTACTACTTTGTTTAATAGAATGCCTGATTTACAAATAAAAGGAAATCATGAAGAAATTAAATGGCAAGGTAATTATTTAATGCGTTCTTTAGAGGAATTACCATTAACATTCTAGAATATTTATTGTAAGACATGCATACATCGAAAATGCTTTACATAGAGTATGTATGTGTTATTTAAATTCGAAACGGAAGGGTGAAAACATCCCAATGATCAACTAATTCTATTTGTAAGAGATCTTCGTTAAAAAACGAAATATTCTTCTGAATAGGATTAGTCTGTACACTTATAGAAAAGGGATGTATTTCGCTCTGCGAATATATAGTCTTTTTATATGATTTGTGCTGCCTCCTGTTCAGAACATGAAATAGGGGGCTTTTTTATGTCGACAAATGTAGAAACGAAACAAAATACTGGGGTATCACAAGTATTGAAAAATCGGTTTGTGCAAGGAATTCTAGCATCAGCATTATTTTTACAAGTAGGGATATGGGTTCGAAACTTTGCGGTATTACTGTATGTAATGGAAATGACAAAAGGTGATGCTTTTGCTATTTCGATGATTTCAGTTGCGGAGTTTGCTCCAATTTTCATCTTTTCTTTTATTGGCGGAACATTTGCTGATAGGTGGAAACCGAAGAAGACAATGATATGGTGTGAAACGCTAAGCTCTTTATCAGTATTTGCTGTATTAATTACCCTTATGTTTGGTACGTGGAAAATTGTGTTTTTTGTCACGCTTATTTCTGCAATCCTTTCGCAGTTTTCTCAGCCATCTGGCATGAAATTGTTTAAACAGCATTTATCGGCGGAGCAGATCCAATTAGCCATGTCTATATATCAAACAATATTTGCGATTTTTATGGTATTAGGGCCGATTCTTGGAACATTTATTTTTCATAGTTTTGGAATTTATATTTCCATTATCATAACAGGTATCGCTTTTTTACTGGCAGCAGCTGTGCTGTTATTTCTTCCGAAAGATCTTGAGAATGATAATGAGAAGAAAGAAATCACGCTACTACAGGAGATGCTTGACGGTATTAAATATGTGAAAAAGAAAAAAGCATTAACTTTGCTAGGGCTTTGTTTTATGGCAGCAGGACTAGGTATAGGATTGATTCAGCCATTAGGTATATTTATCGTAACTGAGCAGTTAGGGTTATCAAAAGAGAGTTTACAATGGTTACTAACAGTAAATGGCGCGGGTATGATTGTTGGCGGAGCTTTAGCGATGGTATTTGCGAAAAACGTAGCTCCACAAAAGATGTTAATTATCGGTATGCTTGGTCAGGCAATCGGTATTGGTATTATAGGTTATTCCACAAATTTATGGGTAACACTGACAGCACAACTTTTTAGTGGGTTAGCTCTTCCTTGTATCCAAATAGGTATTAATACGCTCATTATTCAAAATAGTGATACTGATTTTATTGGTCGTGTAAATGGCATTTTAAGTCCACTATTCACGGGTTCAATGGTAGTAACAATGAGTATTGCTGGTTCGTTAAAAGAAATGTTTTCATTAAGTACGATGTATGAGGGCACAGCTCTATTATTTATTATTGGATTACTGTTTATTTTACCGATATACAATTTAAAGCCAGTAATAGCAATAGAAAATGAAATAAGTGATAAAGGAAGTGTTATACAAAATGAATCCTAATCCAAATGTTAAGTACCCTATTGAAGGAAATCAAAATGTCCAATTTATAAAAAATACAATAACAAAAGCTAATATACTCATTGGAGACTATTCATATTATGATGCGAAAGATGGAGAAACATTTGAGGATCGAGTATTACACCATTATGAATTTCTTGGAGATCGCCTTATAATTGGAAAGTTTTGTAGTATTGCAAATGGAGTTACCTTTATTATGAACGGAGCGAATCATCGGATGGATGGATTTTCGGCATATCCATTTAATATATTTGGGAATGGGTGGGAGAAGTATACACCTAATTTGTCTGATTTACCTTACAAAGGGGATACAGTTATAGGAAATGACGTATGGATTGGTATGGATACAACGATTATGCCTGGAATAAAAATAGGGGATGGTGCAATCATTGCAGCTAAATCTGTTGTGACTAGAGACGTCGCACCATATACAATTGTTGGCGGAAACCCTGCAAATAAAATAAAGGAACGATTTACAAATACAATAATAGAAGAATTATTGCAAATTCAATGGTGGCATCTTGACATTAAAATAATAACTGAAAATATAGATGCAATTGTACAAGGAGACATTGAACTATTAAGAAAGTTAAAAAGGGAATAAAAAATGCATGGCAAAGAGTATCATACCTCCGAATTTTGTTAATGATAATAGAACAAGGAGGTGTGATACTATGGCACAAGACGTTTTATGTGAAGTAAACAACTGTAAATTTTGGGCTAACGGCAATAAATGTAGTGCAGATGCAATTTATGTAGTAAGTCATAAAGGGAAACAAGCATCTACTACAGAAGAAACAGATTGCAAAACTTTCGATCCAGAAGTATAAATTTTGAAGGGTAGCCAAATCGTGGTTGCCCTTTTATTAATTATAGTATTGATAATAAATCTCATTTTCATTCATTGTTTTTAACTTTTCTTTTTATTTTTTCATATTTTCTTCATAAGTGATGTAATCCAGAGCAATTCATATTCAATACGTGATTTACTAAATTCAATGACTTCTGTAATAAAAAATGAGCTAACATGTAAAGATTGAATAGCAGTAAGCTGTTTATGTAGTACGTCTTGGCGTATTGTTAAAATTTCTTTCCTAGCTTCGTAATCAAGTTTTTCAAATAGTGCGATACGAACAAGAAATTCTGCATTGTTTGTCGCGAGTTTTTCGGGAAACTCTCTTAACATTTCATAAAAAATTTCTTCTCCTGTTTCAGTTATGTCGTACATATTTCGATTCGGCTTTCCGACTTGTTTATGTATTTGTTTAATTATAGCCCCCATATTTTCGAAGCGCCGAAGAGCGGGATACAGTGTATTATGGGGTTCAGCCGAGATACGTGTAAAAACGGGTCATGAGATGTAATATATTTCCATTATTGGTTTTTTAGTTAAAAATATCTACCTCATGATTAACAAAAAGCTGATTACCTATGCGCTATAAATGAACTGCCCCCAATTGTTAAACAAAACCTAGCAATTGGGGGCAGTTCATAGTTATCATTTGACTCTTCTAGTGACTTTCTCAAGTAAAGCACCCTTTGGTTGAATAAGATTTATTTATTCATTCCCATCAATCGCTTAATTGTTCTTATTTGTCCACGATGATTAATTTCGTCTTCCATAACGTGAAACCACAAGTAGTAATTATTATAAGGCACACCATTATCCCACTTGTTTTCCTCGAATAACCAGCTATCTTGTTTTGATTTCAGATATGTTAGTGTATTTTCTCTAACTTGTGATAATTCATTCAAATAATAATCTAAAGATTGCTTTTTTATTCCTTCCCTTGCTTTGTCTCTAAGTTCTAAAGAAATTCGCCACTTTAGATATTCACTTTCAGTTAAATCTCTTTTTTCAAACGAGATAACTTGATGAACAAACTCCATCGCTGCAATATGTGATAAGAGAGAAGCAATAGTGTTTGAACTACCGTTTGGTAAGAAATCTAAATCACTTTGGTTTAAATTGGAGATTTCGCTCAATGTAACATCTCTTGTATGTTCAAGCATTGTTACAAGCTCTCCAATCTTATTTGAATAGTTTTCTCTTGAAATTATTCTATAATCTATCATATATATCCCTCCAATTCATGCTAAGCATAAGTTTACCAATAAAATAAAAAAAACAAAGTCTGAAAATTTATGTAAAATAATGGTATAATTTAATTGAATATAAAGAAAAAGGAAACCTGTTTTTATCAGTGTTACCTTATCCAAGACTAAATTTTACCCATACATCATTTTTTTGATGTAGCTCTTGAAGATAAAAACTATTTAATTTTCAAGGAACAGTTATTAACTTAAAACTTATTATACGAGGAGGGTGTATCATGAAAAAAATATGCTTTGTATTAATTGTCGACGCTGGTATAAATTATGGTTCAATATTTTCTCTACCATTTTTAAGGAATCAGGATGATTTGAAGGAATATTTTTCTAAGTATTATGATGTTTCAATTAATTATATTAGGGATAAAAACTCAGTTGACTATTTGGTAGTTCCCAAACCGTGTCCACCTTTTGATAATGAAAATAATCTTCCAATAATTGAAGTACCAGCAATCTTATTTATGGAAAAGGATTTTGAAAAAATAAAGACTTATATAGACAATTATTTTTCTAATAACTCATAAAGAAAATAAAAGTACAGTAAAAAGAAGTCCGATAAAAAACGAGTGGCGTAGAATATTTCTATTAATCATTCGTTTTTTATTATATTTACATATCAGTCTATCGCAAATGAACTTGTACAACATATCGAAAAATATAGTGAGGTTAATATCGTTGAAGAGTTTGCTGCACCTTTACCTGTTACCGTCATATCCGATTTATTAGGAGTGCCAACAACGGACCGTAAAAAAATTAAAGCATGGTCTGATATTTTATTTATGCCGTATAGTAAAGAAAAGTTTAATGATCTGGATGTGGAAAAGGGTATAGCACTAAATGAATTTAAAGCATATCTTCTACCGATTGTTCAGGGAAAGAGATACCATTTAACCGATGATATTATTTCGGATTTAATACGAGCTGAATATGAAGGCGAAAGATTAACAGATGAAGAAATTGTAACTTTTTCTTTAGGTTTATTAGCGGCAGGTAATGAAACAACTACTAATTTAATTATTAATAGCTTTTATTGCTTTTTAGTGGATTCACCTGGAACATATAAAAAATTAAGAGAAGAACCTAAATTAATTTCAAAGGCAATTGAGGAAGTATTGCGCTATCGCTTTCCTGTTACGTTAGCTAGGAGGATTACAGAGGATACAAATATATTTGGACCTTTTATGAAAAAGGATCAAATGATTGTTGCGTGGGTAAGTGCAGCAAATTTAGATGAGAAAAAGTTTTCGCAAGCCTCTAAATTTAATATACACCGAATAGGAAATGAAAAGCATTTAACATTTGGTAAAGGTGCTCACTTTTGCTTAGGGGCACCACTTGCACGTTTAGAAGCTGAGATTGCATTAAGAACTTTCATAAATGCCTTTGAAAAAATAGAGTTATCTCCATCGTTCAATTTAGAAAAATGTCTATTGGAAAATGAACAAACGTTAAATTACTTACCTATTCTTTTGAAAACTAGGTAAATCGCTCAGCAAGGTACAAATTTACTGTACCTTGTTTTTTATTTCTTAATTGTAAATTTTTGGTTGGTTATTTAGTATGGAGGTGTGTGAAAAAGAATGGAGGAGGACGCTTATGTTAACGTGTAATGGAAGTAAAACGTTTCAAACGTTCATTAAAGGTGTAACAGATTTAATGGATAGTAATTTATTAGAAAATCAAATTGTTTGTGCGATTGAAAAATTACTAGAAGAACTTTTAGAAAAGAAAACATGGCTTCCGTTAGAAAAACAGAAGGTGAATTCGGCTCAATACGCACGACACTTGTTATATGAAGATCCCTTTAATCGTTTTGAAGTATTAGCTCTTGTATGGAAAGATGGACAATCTACACCTTTACATGATCATGATGGTACATGGGGAGTAGAAGGTGTTTTTAGAGGAAGGATAATGGTGCAAAACTTTATACAAACTAAACAGCTTGAAAATTCACTTGTTTATTTAACACATACAGGAAATCTTTATTTGGGAGAAGGAGAAACAGATAAAGTCATTCCACCAGCTGATTGTCATATTCTTGAAATAGCCGAAAATGAAAGCGTTGTCACTATTCATATTTACGGAAAACGTTTAGAAAAGTTTAAAATATATGTCCCAACTGAAGAAAAGAATGTGTACATGTGTGAGACGAAATATATTAGTTATAGTTCATAGATTAAAATCAAAAGCTTTTCTTTAAAAAGAAAAGCTTTTGATTTTATTTTTAATTATTTCTTGACCTGAAACGCTTTTCATAAATTATAAATAAGGAGTACTTCACGAAATCAGTATGAAAACGATACCTTTCGTTTAATATAAATTCGTGTATATATAGAAAGTGGTGAAGAAATAATGAAATTAATTGCAATTGATTTAGATGGAACTCTTCTTTCGGGAAATAAAATGATTAGTAAAGAGAATGCAGAAGCGATTCGAAAATGTCAGGAAGCAGGCCACGTTGTAGCAATTTGTACAGGACGTTCTATCGTCGACATTGAACGATTATTGTTAGAAGTTAATTTAGAGTGTCCAATTATTGCAGAAAACGGTGCGCTTATATATAAAGATAAAAAAATGATGAAACGATATCCAATTCAAAATATGCAAGCACTTGAGATTGTGAACTATCTTGAAGAGAATGGTTTATATTATCAGCTTTATACTGATAAAGGTGTGTACGTACCGGATTATGGAGTGGAGAGTGTACGTAATGAAATCGAGTACGTGAAAAATTCAAATGAAAATATCGACTTGAAAGAGTTAGAAACGATTGCTGCATTATATCTTGAACATACAGCATTTCTTAGTGCAGAAAGTTGTAAACCAATTGTAGAAACAGATATACATGTGCATAAGCTTTTGCCATTTTCTTATGACATAGAAAAACTAAAAAAGTTAAAAGAAACGTTTCTGCATAATACGGATTTAGCAATTACATCTTCATATTGGCATAATTTAGAGATTAATCACCGAGATGCTCAAAAAGGAAATGGATTATATACTTTAGCAGAACATCTAAATATTCCAGTTGAAAATACTGTAGCGATAGGTGATGGGCTAAACGATGTATCTATGATGGAAAAAGCAAACATATCAATTGCAATGGGGAACGCAGTCGAGGAAATAAAAGCAATGTGTAAATATGAAACTTTATCAAATGAAGAACACGGCGTTGCACATGCTTTATATAAATATGTAATGTAATATAAAAAGAAAAAAAGAATCTAAATAGATTCTTTTTTTCTTTTTATTAGGGGTAAGGTATTCTATGAGCTTCATAGAAGCCTTATTACTTTTTATTATATAGAATATATTGGAATAAATGTTTATATTTTTCATGATAATTGTGAATATTTTATGAAATTTATATTTTTCGTATTTTTATACTTCTCCAAATGATGTGTATAACGGTTCTTTAATAATGAAATGTATACATGAGGGCACGCGTTAGGTTGCTTATCAAATTAGATGATGAACAAAACACATACTGATTAAAGATTCGTTTTATACGTATATATTTTTCTTTTTTAATTGAAAAATAAAATTTGTTCGAATAATTATTCTGCAGCTATATACCTAAAGGCACATTCTTCGTATAATGGAGAAGTATAAAATTTGAATTTGTATTAATTTTACATATTGAGGTGAAAAAAGAATGAATGCGCGGCTAATGGAACTTATTGATGTGAGTACAATAGAAACCATGGCAGAACAATTTTATCAATTAACCAACATATCACATCAACTTCTTGATGCTGAAAAAGAATGTATATTTTCTTTCGGAATAAATGAGACGAAAATATGTAAACTTCCCAAAATTGAAATCCCCATTTTTTTATACAATCAACATTTAGGATCATTTGTAGTATGGTCAAACAAAAGTGAAATTTTCAATTGTCAAAAATATTTCGAAATGCTTTCAAATCTAATTATAGATGGGGCAACAAAAGTATTTCAAAGTAAAAATACAACATTGCTCTCTCGAAAAGAAGAGGAATTACATACAATTTTACAAAATATGCCCGTTATGGTTGATGCGCTTGATTATAATGGAGATTTTGTTCTGTGGAATCGTGAGTGTGAAATTGTAACGGGTTATACCGCTGAAGAAATAATAGGGAATCCACATGCACTTCAATTATTGTACCCAGATCATAATTATCGTCACCAAATACAAACGAAATTTTTAACTTGCGGAAAAAATTTCAGAGATTGGGAAATGCACTTAACATGTAAAAACGGTGAAACCAAAACAATCATGTGGTCCAATATTTCAGAACAGTTTCCTGTAACAGGATATAGCTACTGGGCTGTTGGTGTAGATATTACACATTTAAAAGCGATAGAAGAGCAGTTAAAACAACAAACGTCTGAATTGGAATTAATTTTTAAGGCTTTACCGGATTTATGTTTCTTAACAGAAGATGATGGCACAATTATAGACTATAAAGCAGGATCCCCTACAAAATTTTACGTACCGGCAGAAGCTTTTATGGGAAAAAAGTTTTTCGAAGTATTACCATCGCCAGTGGCGCAGCAGTTTCATGAAGCAATTCATCAAGTGAAGGAAAAAGCAACGAATGTAATTGTTGAATATCCACTTACAATTAATGGTAGTATTGGTTTCTTTGAAGCTAGGTGTTTACCTTTATTACATGATAAAATTATGATCATTGTACGTGATATTACAGAGCGAAAAAAAACAGAAGAATTGCTAAATAAATCAGATACACTTGCAGCAATCGGTCAATTAGCAGCTGGTGTTGCTCATGAAGTGAGGAACCCATTAACAGTTATTAAAGGATTTATACAGTTATTCCAAATTAATAAAGAAGATCAAGAAAAATATTTTGATTTAATGCTTTCTGAAATTGAAAGAATAGAAGCGATTCTTCAAGAGTTTTTATCAATTGCTAAAACAGATGAAATAAATACAGAACAAAAAAATATTTATCAAATTTATAAAAATGTCGTTTCGTTAATGAATACAAAAGCAATTATGACGAATATTCAAGTGGAATTATATGCAGACACAAAAGATATAAGTATTGAGTGCTCAGAAAATCAATTGAAACAAGTGTTTATTAATATTTTGCAAAATTCAATCGAGGCTATGCCGGATGGCGGGAAAATTACAATTCATATTAAAGAGATAAACAATGAAGGTGTCATTATTCATATAATTGATGAAGGAATAGGGATACCTGAAGAAAGAATTAAGAGATTAGGTGAGCCTTTTTATAGTACGAAAGAAAAAGGTACTGGTATCGGATTAATGTTAAGTTATAAAATCATTGAAAGTCATCAAGGGAATATAAGTATTATGAGTGAAGTTGGAGTCGGGACAACAGTAACGATTTACTTGCCGAAAGCTCAGAGTGAAAAATCTCTATCAAATTATGATGATAGATTTGAATCAATGCGGCCCATTATTAATTCCTAAATACCCAATAACCAAAAGCTTAGTTTTTGGTTATTGGGTATTTTTACATTTAATTTAGTAAACTTTACCTTTTCTTTAGATTTGTTTTAATTTCTATTAAGTTTTAAATATTATATTAATATTTGTGCAAGGTAATGTATGGAAGTTGTACGTTACTTTTAATATAGAAAACAAATATTATTTGAAATATTGTAAGGAGGAGATTAAGACGAAGTGAAAAAACGAGAGAAAACAACAGGTAGAGCAATACCGACGCGGTTAAATATTTTATTCTTTTGTGTATTTTTATTATTTTCTGCCATGATCATACAATTAGGTAAAGTACAAATTATCGATGGAGAAACGTATAAAAATGAAGTAGAGAAGAAAGAAAATGCGACCGTAAGTCTTTCTGTCCCGCGCGGAAAAATATTTGATAGAGAAGGCAATCCAGTAGTTGATAATAAATCTTTACGTACAATTACATATACAAAGATGAAAGGTGTAAAATCTGAAGAAATATTAAAAACTGCAAGACAACTTGCAGACATAATTGAAATGCCGCAAGAAGATATAGATAAGCTAACTGAGACGGATAAAAAAGATTTTTGGATGCAATTAAATCCGAAACTTACCGAAAAGTTAGTATCTAAAAAAGAAATAAATCAGTTCAGAGATAAAGATATTACCGGAAAAAATTTAGATAAAAAAATAGAAGAGTTAAAAAGGAAGCGTGTAACAGATAAAAATCTTCAGGAATTAACAGATAAAGATATAAAAGTGTTGGCTATTAAAAGTAAGATGACTTCTGGTTATCAAATGGCTCCTCAAATTATTAAAAAAGATGTTAGTGAAAAGGAATTTACTATAATTAGTGAAGGTTTAGCGAATCTCCCAGGTGTAGACGTATCGGTTGATTGGGAGAGAGTATATGTCAATGATGGATTATTCCGATCTGTTCTTGGAAATGTTTCTAATTCCGATGAAGGATTACCGAGTGAACGATTAGATTACTACTTGGTACGTGATTATAGCCGAAATGATAGGGTTGGAAAAAGTTATATCGAGCAGCAATATGAAGATGTACTTCATGGTACAAAAAAAGAAGTAAGAAGCGTTGCAGATAAACAAGGTAATACAATTAGAACGGAAACTGTTTCCGAGGGGAAAAGCGGTAAGAATTTGACTTTAACAATAGATATGGAATTACAGAAGAAAGTAGAAGAAAGTATTGAAAAAATATTAAAGGCATATAAAGGGTCAGAATCCATGTTGGACCGTGCTTTTGTTGTGATGATGAATCCGAAAAACGGACAAGTATTATCCATGGCTGGGAAAAGACTTGTAGAAAAAGACGGAAAAACAGAAGTTGAAGACTATGCATTAGGCACAATGACTAGTTCTTATGAGCTTGGATCAACAGTGAAAGGTGCGACAGTTTTAACCGGATTTGAAACGAAAGCTATAACACCAGGTACTTATTTTTATGATGCACCAATGAAATTTAAAGGAACTAAGGAAAAAAAGTCTTGGAAAGAGTTTGGAAATATTGATGATTTAAGAGCGTTACAAGTCTCTTCAAACGTTTATATGTTTCATACAGCATTAAAAATTGCAGGTGTGGATTATGTGAAAAATAGTTCATTAAACATTAAACAGGAGTACTTTGATAAAATGAGGTATTATTTCAGACAATTTGGATTAGGTGTTCCAACGGGTATCGATTTACCGAATGAAACAGCTGGACAAATTGGTAAAAAAGATAATCAACCTGGTTTCTTATTAGACTACTCAATTGGCCAGTATGATACGTATACACCACTTCAGCTTGTACAATATATTTCAACAATTGCAAACGGTGGATATCGAATGAAGCCACAAATCGTTCAAGAGGTAAGAGAGCAAACGTCGCAAAAAGATGAGATTGGTAAAGTGGTGCATGCAGTAGAACCAATCGTTTTAAATAAAATAGATATGAAAGAGGAATATATAAATCAAGTAAAAGAAGGATTTAGAAGGGTATTCCAGGAAGGGGATGGAACAGGAGTAAGGGCGTTCCAAAAAGCATCTTATAAACCAGCAGGTAAAACAGGGACAGCACAGACAGTTTACGGTGGAGAAAGTGATATTGGAAGAAATGAAAAGGGTGAGAGAAGAGAATGTTATAATTTAACTTTAGCAGGATATGCGCCATATGATAATCCTGAAGTAGCATTCTCTGTAGTTGTGCCGTGGGTTATTAATGATAAATCCGGTATTAACTCTGATATTGGAAAAGAAGTTTTAGATGCTTATTTTGATTTGAAAAATAAGAGATTGACTGGAGAAACTATAAAAGTAGATAGCGCTCAAGAAGGTTAAAACATATGAAATAGTATAGAAACTAGATTCGTTTAATTTAGGAATAGATTCAAAATGGGTGATAGAAAGGTAAAATCATTCTATCAATTATTCACGTTTTATAAAATAAATCATATATTGATAGCATAGGACAAGCTGAAAAGCTTATTCTAACCTCACAGAACACTCCTTATCACGGTTAGGCATCTACTTATGTAGATGCCTTTTTTAATTTAATCACTAAGCATTATTTATCAACCTAAAGTAGCAAACATATTAGGACTATTAGGTGAAGATTGACGGTAATAATTACAGTATGCTTAATAAGTGAATTGAAATGTAAGGAGTGAGAAATAAGTGCTAAATATTTTAGTGGTTAATTTTCCAGCAGAGGGACATGTAAATCCTACATTAAGTTTAGTCAAAGCTTATACTGAACGGGGGGATCACGTACATTATATTACGACAGAACAATTTAAAGGCAGAATTGAAGATTTGGGAGCTACTGTATATACACATCCAGATTTATTAAAGAAGATTTCTATTGATTCTGTAACTCCAGATGGGCTGAATTCTTTCTTTCGTGTACATGTTCAAACTTCTTTATATATATTAGAAATTACGAAACAATTATGTGAAAACATACATTTTGATTTCGTAATTTATGATATATTTGGCGCTGGAGAGTTAGTAAAGGAATATTTACAAATTCCAGGCATAGTTTCTTCTCCTATATTTTTAATTCCTCCAAAATTTTTGGAGACATTACCTTTTCATCCAAATGCAGAAATACCATTCCAACCCGATGAAATTTCCGAACAGTTACTATATCAAATGGAACATGAATTTGGAGTAAAGCCTAAAAATAATCTTCAATTTATGCATAACAAGGGAGATATTACTCTTGTGTACACAAGTCGTTATTTTCAACCTAATAGCGATTTGTTTGGAAGAAATAACATTTTTATTGGGCCGAGTATTTCAAAGCGTAAAACAAATGTAGAGTTTCCACTTGAATTGCTTAAAGGTAAGAAGGTTATATATATTTCAATGGGGACACTGCTTGAAGGACTTGAACCATTCTTTAATACGTGCATTGATGCTTTCTCAGATTTTGATGGAATAGTTGTAATGGCAATTGGTGATAGAAATGATCGTTCTAAAATTAAGAAAGCGCCAGACAATTTTATAATCGCTTCATACGTACCCCAATCAGAAATATTAAGTGAAACAGATGTTTTTATTACACATGGTGGCATGAATAGTGTACACGATGCAATTCATTATAATGTCCCATTTGTCATAATACCTCATGATAAAGATCAGCCTATGATAGCACAACGATTAACTGAGCTGGAAGCAGCCCATCGGTTATTGAAAGAGAATGTAAATGTGCGAACGTTAAAAGAAGCGGTATCCGATGTTCTTTCAAATGAAAAGTATAAGCATGGAATACGAAAATTGAATGATAGTTTTTTAGAATGTGGTGGTTCAAAAGAAGCAATTGCAGTGATAAAATCTCTTTTAAATAAATAGTGTAGACCATATAAAAGCATAGAGGTTCTACCTTTATGCTTTTATAATATTATCCTGCAAACTGCACAGCAGTATTCGCATGTAAAAAAGCGGTATCAAAAACAGGTACAGTAAGATCGTTTTGGGAAATGAGCAATGGTATTTCAGTGCAGCCTAGCAGTATACCTTCTGCGCCATTTTGAATTAAAGATTTTGTAATTTGTAATAGCTTTTCTTTTGATGATTCTGAAATAATTCCTTTACTTAATTCATTTAAAATAACATGATGGATAAAATTTCTTTCCTCTTCATTTGGAATGATTGTCTCAATGTTATAGTTCGCTAGACGTGATTTGTAGAAGTCTTGTTCCATCGTTTGCTTAGTACCTAATAGTCCGATACGCTTTATATTTTGTTCTACCATTTCTTTAGCACTTACATCACCAATGTGAAGAAGAGGAATGGATATTGCATTTTCTACTTCTTCAGCAAATAAATGGACTGTATTGGAGCACATTAATAAACATTCAGCCCCGGATTTTTCAACCTTTTTTGCAACTGTAACTAATTCATTTTTCACTTCTTCATATTGATGATTTTGTAATAAAGTAGTTACCTCACCAAAGTCCATACTATATAAAACAAGCTTTGCATTTTGATCATATTGAGAGAGTGTAAGTGTATTGATATGTTTATAATATAATGATGTAGATTCCCAACTTAGTCCACCAATTAAACCAATTACTTTCATCGTACATTCCTCCCGTAACTATGTTGAATTTATTATTTCATAATTCCGATAAGAATACAATGATTTAAATGTACTGTTAAATAAAAAATTAAAATAATTAGAAAAGTATTGAAATTTATTTATCTTAATGCCATAATACGAATTACAAATTAATACTTATCCAGAGAGGTGGAGGGAACGGCCCTATGAAACCTCAGCAACCCCTATGTAATTTTGTAGGAAGGTGCTAATTCCGCAGAGGACACGATGTGTTTTTTGGAAGATAAGAGGATTCTTGAACGTGAAAGAAAATGACCTCTTATGTAAGAGGTCATTTTTTGTTGTATAGAAAGGGAATGTCGATGCATAATTCATTTTCAAAATAAATATAGAGTAATAAAAGTTGACTAATATGAGAGGGGAATTGTAATGAACAAATTATCAACAAAGTTAGTAGTAGCAATCGGAATTGGAGCAGCATTATACGGCATATTAGGACTTTGGGGCTTTTCTATTGCACCAAATACATTTATTAAACCTGCATTAGCTATTTTAACCGTTTTTGGAGCGTTATTCGGTCCAGTGGCAGGACTGTTAATAGGACTTATCGGTCATACCGTAACAGATACAATCGCTGGATGGGGTATTTGGTGGGGATGGGTTATTAGTTCAGGCATTATCGGTTTTGCAATGGGGCTCATTCAAAAAAGAATTGGCTTTAGTGTGAAAAACGGGACGTATAATAAAGGCGATATTTCTTATTTAGCTATTACTGGGTTACTTGGTATCGTCATTGCTATTATATTTGCTGGGGCATTCGATATCATTGTCATGGGAGAACCGTTTGACAAAATTGTAATACAAGTATTAGGAGCAACAATTGCGGATGTCATTGTATTTTTAGTTCTTGGATTACCAATTACGATAGGTCTAGCTAAATCTAATAAAAAACATACACATTTAAAAATTGAAAAGTAGGGATGTTAACATGCAATCAATTCTTTCTTTTGAACAATTTAGTTTTCAATATAAGCATGCGGCGCAGCCTACTGTAAAAGACATTACGTTTCATATATATCCTGGGGAAAAAGTATTAATTGCTGGGCGTAGTGGTTCAGGGAAATCAACGTTAGCTCATTGTATCAATGGGCTAATCCCATTTTCTTATGAAGGAATGAGTGCTGGTAATATATTAATTGCGGGAAAAGATCCGAGGAAAGGGAGTATCTTTGAACAAAGTAAACAGGTAGGAACAATTTTACAAGATCAAGACGCTCAATTTATTGGTCTTACAGTAGAAGAAGATGTAGCTTTTTCTTTAGAAAATGAATGTGTAAATCAAAACGATATGAAACAGATTGTTTCGGAATCATTAAAAAAGGTAAAGATGCATTCTTTTCATAAACAAAGTCCGCATGAATTATCTGGAGGGCAAAAACAAACTGTTTCTTTAGCAGGTCTGTTAACGACAAATGCTGATATATTATTATTCGATGAACCGTTAGCAAATTTAGATCCAGCTAGTAGCTTACATACGATAGATCTTATTAAAGATATACATAAACAATATAACAAAACAATTGTTATTATTGAACATCGAATAGAAGAAATATTAAATCTAGATTTAGATAAAATTATTTTAATGGATGAAGGGGAAATTGTTGAGATAGGAACACCAGAAGAGATTTTGGCCTCAAATATATTACCATCTATTGGTTTAAGGGAACCTATGTATATGGAAGTATTAAAGAGATTACAGTTTGATAGTAATAATGAGGTAATATACCCACTTGAAAATCTTCAAAGAGAAAGTGTTCGTAGCGCAATAAATGAGTGGATGGAGAAGCAAGTCTTTTATAAAAATACTCCTAAAAACAAAGAAATATTGAGAGTAGAAAATTTGTCGTTCTCCTATTCTAATAAACAAAAAGTATTAGATAATGTAAATTTCTCCATAAAAGAAGGGGAAATTGTTGCACTTTTGGGTCATAATGGTGCCGGAAAATCAACATTAGCTCATAGTCTTATAGGTATTAACAAAACAAATAATGATAGGATTTTATTTAATGGAATAAATATTAATACTTGGTCTATTCGTAAACGTGGAGAGATTATATCATATGTCATGCAAAATCCAAATCATATGATTACACAACCTACTGTTATAGAAGAAGTTTCATTTTCATTAAAATTAAAAAAGTTTTCGAAGGAAGAAATTAAGCATAGAGCGGAGGAAACGTTAAAAATTTGTGGCTTGTATCCATTTCGAAATTGGCCAATCCAGGCATTAAGTTACGGACAAAAGAAGAGAGTAACGATTGCATCTGCACTAACGACAAATCCGAAACTTATCATATTAGATGAGCCGACGGCGGGACAAGATTATTATCATTATAAACAGTTTATGACGTTTATAAGAAAAATAGCTGCAAAGGGAATATCTTTTATTTTTATTACACACGATATGAATCTTGCATTAGAATATGCAGACAGAGCGATAGTTCTACATGAAGGGGAAATTATTGCGAATAATACCGCGTCTACTGTATTAGGACATCCAAAAACGTTACAAAGAGCTAACTTAAGGGAGAGTTCTTTATTCAAACTCGTTAAATTAAGTGGTATTGCAAAAACTGAAAGATTTATAGAACTTTATTTTGATGTTATGAGGAGGGAGGAAGGTGTATAATACATATTTTCATCGTATGGATGGAGCAGTGAAATTGTTGTTATTTATTTTTTGCATGACGCTTACTTTTTTATTTTTTGATTTTCGCGTATTGCTCTTTGTATTTATAATTGGATGTATCGGACTTCTAATTGCTAAAATTCCATTTCGTAAAATCATTATTGTTTTTACTGTTATATTTACATTTAGTTTATTAAATTCTGTCATGATCTTATTTATTACACCAACACATGGATCTGAATTAACCGAATCATATACTTCATTTTTACATATTGGATATGCAACAATAACTTATGAAACATTATTTTACGCAGCTACACTTTCATTAAAATATTTTACGTTATTACCATTTACACTTATTTTTATTTATACGACTGAACCAAGCGAATTTGTGAGTAGTTTAAGTAAATTTCGAATTCATTATAAGATTATATATGCGATAAATATTGCATTACGTTACATACCTGATATTCAGTCCGAATATCAAATTATAAAACATGCGCAAGAGGCAAGAGGAGTAGCGTTTGAAAAAGGAGAAGCAAGTTTATGGATTCGTATGAAAAACCGTGTCTTAATTTTCTGGCCTTTAATTATTCATTCTCTAGATAGAATCGATACAGTTTCAAATGCAATGGATTTAAGAGGATTTGGAAAGAAGGATACGCGTACGTGGTTTTATACAAATAAAGCGAAAAGCGGGGATTTCATTGCTTTATTTGTAGGTGTTTTTATTTTTATAGTTGCAGTGTATGCAAAATTACATGTATTTCAAAACTTCTGGTATCCATTTTAAAGCACTCTCAAATGAGTGCTTTTACTTATTTTTATATAGACATGCTCAAAAAAGGGATATTCTCATAATGTATAATACGAACCAGTTAAAATGATCAACTACCTATTAGTTTTCAAACCAAAAGGAGGAGAAAATATGAGTTACGGTGGTTCTTGTGGTTTTGGTGGAGGTTTCGCTTTATTAGTTGTGTTATTCATTTTATTAATTATTGTTGGATGCAGCTGTTGGGGCGGAGGGTACTAATTTCTAATTAGTCTCCACAAATGTAAACTTACAAAACATAGAAGATACTTATGTATCGAAACAAATAAAAAAGGAGCAACTATGCTCCTTTTTTATTTGTTCTTAGATGAGTTCATATTACATTTCGGTAATGTAATTGTCAAAGTTGTACCTTTATTAATAACGCTTCGGATTTTTAAATTACCTTGCATCGTTTCAATAATTTTAACAGCAACCATTGTACCTAATCCTGTACCTTTTGTTTTTGTACTAAAATACGGTTCACCAAATCGATTTATTTGCTCTTGTGACATACCAATTCCGCTATCTTCAATTCGTATAATAACTTTATTATTACTAATAGATGAGGAAATGTTTAAAGTACCGCCATTAGGCATTGCTTCAATACCATTTTTTATTAAGTTTAAAAAGCATTGTTGAAAGTGCTGTTTATTACCAACAATTGTTGCCGTTGAGAAATCTTTTGTAATATGTATTGTGTTCATGTTACATAAAGGTAAGATCATATTAATAACTCGATTTAACTCTTGTTCTACTGAAATATGATCTAACTTTTCTGAAGCAGGTTTGGCAAACGTTAAATAATCATCAATAATTCCTTGGGCACGATGTAACTCTTCAAGAATATGTTCAATATACTCGTCTCTTGATTCTGGAGTTAAATTTGGTGTTTTTAAAAGTTGAGTAAATCCTTTTACGACAGTTAAAGGATTTCTTACCTCATGCGATATACTAGCAGCGAGTTGGCTAACAATCTCCATTTTTTCCATTTTGATTAACTTCGATCGCATACATACTGCATCTTTTAAAACTTCATTAAAATAAATTACAAATAACATTAAAGTAGTTGGTAATATGATGAAATAAATAATGTATAAATTATTTACTTCAAAATCTGACAAGGTTAATACAATTACAGTTGTAAATATTGCTAGAAAAAATGTTAAAAACATTCCATAAGCTACTTTAACTTTTCTATTATACTTATTAAATTTTGCGGATGCGAACGCTGTAATGATAAACATTGTGCCATAAACTAATATTGTTAACATACTAAATCCATAAAACAAAAACCTTGTAATTAATAAGATGGCAAGCAATATTATACCAACAGGGAAGCCACCATAAAGCGTACCTATAATAACCGGTATTTGTCTTAAATCATGAATACAATTTTCATCCATATAGATTGGATAGCGCATACATAAAATAAGAGGGATACTCGTACAAAGTATAATAAGTAGTTTTTTGTATTTCTTTAAATGGCGCCCGCTATCATATATAAAATAAAAAATAAATATACTACTTAAAATGTAAAGAAGATTATTTAATACGTTTTGATTAATATAAACAAAGTTCATAATATTTGCCTCGTTATTTTGAATTTCCATTTCAAATATATTATACATGATTATAGTAGAAACTTTTTGCTTTTAATAATATAAGTTTATATCTTTTCAGCATTAGCCACGTTTAGCCACTCTTCATAAAATGCTTCAACCGATACATATCGTTCAATTCGGTTTTCATTTACAGCACGATACGCTATTTCATATAAATCTTTACTTGCTTCCCATTTCGTAAAGGAGCGATCTTTTCCACCGCCCAAGAGAGCAAAAGCCATTGCCCCCATATTAAATACATTTGTTCTTGCATCAATCATTGCATGTAGCTCGAATTCTTCAGGAGACATAAAACGAGAGGAACCCCATAATCGTCCCATTTTATTCACATATGGTTTTTTAGAATATAAATCAATATCACAAATCTTCGTCTCATTTGTATGAAAATTATATAAAATACTACCGTCATAAAAATCTAATGCTACATAGTTTTTCTTTTCAACAAATGTATGGAAAGAAAAAATGGAATGTAATGATTGAATTCGTTCCATAACTGATAAATGCTTAAATTTATAAAATGGAGAGCTTGAGTTAGTATATTTTTCAGGAGGCGGGAAACTCCAATGTGAATGAAGACATTCACCATCAAACCAATCGAAAATTAGTACATATCCAGAGTGAATTGGATAGTGTTCAATTAGTTCTATAAGCGAGTCATGTTTTAATTCCTCGTATAGGGAAGCTGAATTTTTTAATCTTTCAATAGAGTCTTTTATTTTCCCTTTATATGCAATTGTTTGTGCCCCTGCATATTTAATGAATTTCTTACGCCCATCTTTTTCTACACCGAAAGATAGATTACCTGAATCTTGCTGGTCAAAAACCGCAAATACGTTTCCTAATTTCAATAGCCAATCAAAATTATGATGTTCTTTTAAATGGAATGTAACTTGATTTAACTGAATTTTAACTGGAATATCTTTCATAGTATACCTCGCATTTATTATAATTAAGTTGTATACCTCAGTATTCGACATATTTTTTGAAAATCCTATGTTAATCACATGAGATTTTATAAATATAATAATAAATAATTTTAAGAGGGTGGATAAAGTGGAACAACAAATCGTCATTAAACCATATGAAAAAGGCTGGCATGAAGAGTATGTAATAGAAAAAGAGAAATTTATTTCTTTATTCGGTGGAGACTGTGTTGCTATTGAACATATAGGAAGTACATCCGTAGAAGGATTAGGCGCGAAACCGCTAATAGATATGATGGTTGGTGTAACGGATTTGCAAATTACAGAAAAGTGGATTGAAGCGCTAATAAAAATTGGGTATGAGTATGTTCCGAAAGAAACCCCTAATTGGCGTTTTTTTAGAAAGGGAAAATGGAGAGCTGGTACTCACCATTTACATGTTTATATTTATAATAGTGAGGAGTGGAAGAATAACATTTTGTTTCGTGATTTTCTTATAAAACATAAATGGGCACAGAAAGAATATAGAGAATTAAAAGAGAGACTTGCAGCTACATATCCTTTTGATCGTGCTTCATATACAAGTGCCAAAGCACCGTTTATTCAAAAAATATTAGAATTGGCTAAAACTTAAAAAACACCCTGCCTTTCCTACGTTATTTATAGGGAAGGATTTTTTCTTTTGTCACAACGATATACATTATTTCTAATTATTGGAGGCAGATTCTTTTATTTATTTTAATATATCTAGTACATTGAAAATATTAAGGAGGAATGAAGAAATGAAAGCTATTGTACATCAATATAAAAAAGGGGTAGAAGGATTAGCATATAGATTGTCATCTGAAATAAATCCTAATGCTGGTGAAGTAAAAGTTCAGTTAAAAGCTGCCGGATTAAATCATAGGGATTTATTTATTATAAACAATAGAAAAGAAATGGATCTGCCTTTAGTAATAGGCTCAGATGGTTCAGGTATTGTTACAGAAATCGGAGAAGGCGTTTCAAATCATTTATTAAATAATGAGGTTATTATAAATCCTAGCATTGGATGGGATAATATTGCCGAAGTACCAGAGTTACCAGAGGTGTTAGGTGGACCGAAAGATGGAACGTTTGCTGAATATGTCATTGTGCCAGCTGAAAATGTAGTGGCAAAACCGTCATATCTTACTTGGGAAGAGTCTGGCGTATTATCTTTATCGGCATTAACTGCATATAGGGCGCTTTTTACAAAGGGTAGATTGAAATGTGGAGAACATGTTTTAATTCCAGGAATAGGTGGCGGTGTAGCGACATTTGCCATGTTATTTGCGAAAGCAATTGGCGCAAAAGTCAGTGTTACTTCAAGAGTTGAGAATAAAAGAAAGTTTGCCGAAACATATGGCGCAGACTTTTCTTTTAATAGTTCTGGAAATTGGGAAGAGAATTTATGCGGAGAGAAAGTAGATTTAATAATTGATAGTATAGGATCAGCAACATTCTTAAAATACTTTGATGTATTAAAACCAAATGGTAGAATTGTTAATTTTGGTGCAAGCTCAGGAGATAAAATTGAATTACCTTTACGAGCATTATTTTATAATCAAATCGATATTATGGGGACATCTATGGGTAGCAGTGAGGAATTTAATGAAATGATTAAGTTTATAGAGAAATATAAGATTAAACCAATTATGGATAAAGTTTATTCGTTAGAAGAGGCTATTCAAGCATTAAAACGTATGGAACAGGGAGAACAGTTCGGTAATATCGCTTTACGTATGGAATAAAAATATGATTTAATAACCTATCTTTTTATATAGATATGTTATGTAATATATACACTTATAGTTCGTGAATCATTGGATTTAAAAGATTTTTTAACATTATACACCTTTAATTCATGTAAATAGTTACATAATTGTCAAATGAAAAATAGTAAAATGAATAAAGTGAAAATCTAAATATGTGTAAATGTTGTATACTGTGTAAATCAAGTAAACTTGTATCTTTATTTCAAGTAATATAAGGAGAGAGTAACGTGAATTACACAGTATTTCAGTGGATAAACAATTTAGCGGGTACATCTGCGCTCTTAGATAAGGTAATGATTGCTATTACAAATAGCGCTGCATATGTGGCTATTCTATTCATGTTTATCTTATGGTTTCATAACGGAAAAAAAGAGAATGCGATAAGGAAACAATATACAGTGTTGTATACGACACTTTCAGTAATAATTGCATTACTAGTAAATGTTTTTATTCATGCAGTATATTATCATCCACGTCCTTTTGTATCATATAATGTGAATCAATTAGTACCTCATGCAGAAAACTCATCATTTGTTAGTGATCATTCTGTACTTGTATTATCGATTGCATTCATTTTTGTTCTTAGAGGAGAAAAGTTAAGATATATTGCACTTTTATGGGCGGGTTTAGTTTGTATATCACGTTTGTATGTAGGTGTTCATTTTCCTTTAGATGTAATAGGTGCGGCTGTAATAACAATTGTAACAAGCAGTTTATTGTTGCAGAAAAAACGTATATTTGAACCAATCGCAAAACTTGTTTTCAAAATGTATGCCCTCGTAGCGAAACGAATTCCCTTTTTAGAAAAATATAACCATGTAGCTTAAATTTCATAACTAGTCTCTTATAGATTAGGTGAAAAAATCCCCCTTTGGAAATCCAGAGGAGGATTTTTTATTGTATATAAGTGAATGGATTATTTGCAATAAGAACTTGAATGTTAGGGAGTAAAAATAAAAGTATGAACATTCTGAAATTTCACGTACTGTATTTAAAGTATATAAATAAACTAGCAATAACAATAATTAGTTTCACATTGTTTTAAAGGAATTAATAAGAAAAGTTCGAAACATATAGTATTGTAAGCAAAAAATTACATAATTTATAGCACACCATTGTCGCAATTAATTGTGAAAGAAAGGAGATAAATATGCATAAACTTGAAACGAATAAAGGTGCGCGGTATTTTATGGTTGCTTTTATTGTTTTGTTTCTTATTATGCTTTTGCGATTTTTCTATATTCAGGCAGTAGGTGTTGTACATAATGTAGATGTAAAGGATCTAGCAAATGAACAACATAATAAAAATGGTGTTTTGGAATCGAATCGCGGCACAATATATGATCAAGCTGGAAAAGTGCTAGTCCAAGATTCCACAACGTATCGTGTTGTTGTGAATTTGAAAGGTACAGATAAAGTGAACAATAAAGAGGAAACCGCAGAGCGATTAGCTGATGCGCTTGAAATTGATAAAGAGGACGTATTAAAAAATTTTCATGAGGGACGCACGCAAGTTGAAATTGGAAAAGTTGGCCGGAATTTATCTAGAGAAGTAAAGGAACAAATAAAGCAATTGAAAATCCCAGGTGTATCTTTTATGCCAGAAAAAGCAAGAGTGTATCCAAATGAAGATTTTGCATCCTATATACTTGGTTTTGCGAGACCAGACGATAAAGGAAATACAGAAGGGAAATTTGGACTTGAAAAGAGCCTGGATAAATATTTGCGCTCGACAAACGGGAATATAGAATATGTGGGAGCACCAAGAGGAATCCCGCTTACAAATGATATAGGAAAAATAGAACCAGCTAAAAATGGGAATAACGTATACCTTACGCTCGATAAACAAATTAATAGTTTTTTAGAAGAAGCGATGAATAAGGCGCAAGAACACTATGATCCTTCTATGTTAGTAGGAATCATAGCGGATCCAAAGACAGGGAAAGTTTTAGCAATGTCTAGTAAACCTAGTTTTAATCCTAATAAAGGTGATATCGAATATTTTTTAAATGATCCAATAGCAAATGCATATGAACCAGGTTCAACCATGAAAATATTTACGTTAGCTGCCGCAATTAATGAAGGTGTATATAACGGGAAAGAGTATTTCCAATCTGGAAAATATACAGTCGGTTCATCAGATATTAAAGATCATAACGGTGGATTTGGATGGGGATCTATTACGTTTGATGAAGGTTTTGAAAGATCATCTAACGTAGCATTTTCTATTTTAGAAGATCAGCTATTGAAACCAAATAAATTTAAGCAATATATGAATAAATTTGGATTCAATCAAAAAACCGGAATAGATTTACCTGGTGAAAGTAAAAATACTTTATTATTAAATACACAAATTCAACAAGTCACAACTTCTTTCGGACAAGGCTCTACAGTAACTCCTATTCAATTAATCCAAGCTGCTACCGCTATAGCAAATGACGGGAAAATGATGCAACCATATATCGTTGACAAAGTTGTAAATCCAATAAATAAACAAGTTATTATGGAAAATCAACCGAAAGAAATTGGGAATCCGATAAAAAAAGAGACAGCGGACAAGGTAAGAGACTTAATGGAGCGTGTTATTACGTCTTCAAAAGGTACTGGTACAATGTATAAAGTGGATGGTTATCCAATAGGAGGTAAAACAGGAACGGCACAAATTCCGAATCCTGAAAATGGACGATATATGGAAGGAAAAGAAAACTATATTTTTTCATTTTTAGGTATGGCTCCAATTGATGACCCTGAGTTAATTGTATACTTAGCTATTAAGCAGCCAAAGTTAAAGGGAGATGAGTATGGAGCTCAGCCGCTTGCAGAAATATTTAAACCAGTTATGAAAAATAGCCTTGAATATTTAAAGGTGAAGCCATATACAGAAAAACAAATGGCAGATGCAACGAAAAGATCCCAATTAAAAATACAAAATTATGTAAATCAATCAATGGATATAGTAGAGAATAGTGTGAAAAAAGAGAAACTTCAACCGATAGTTTTAGGAGAAGGAAAAATAAAAAAACAATATCCGCAGTCTGGTGAAATAATGAGTGAAGGAGATCGTATATTTTTATTAGGTGCCAACGTAAAAATGCCTAATTTACAAGGTTGGTCCATGCGTGATGTTATGTATTTTTCTAAATTATTAAAATTAGAATTAAAGACTACAGGTACGGGCTATGTAACGAGTCAAAACATTGAAAAGGGACAAGATATACAAGAAGGCGATGCATTAGAAATAAACTTAGAACCACCTTTACAACCGTTAGTAGAGGCGAATACAAATTAATTCGGATAAAGTGTAGGGTCTATATACTATAGGCTCTTTATTTTATAGATTTAAATAATTTCACGCACCGTAATTTTTAGAAAAAATAATAAATAAAAGAATTAACAAAAATACGTTATTAAATATCTGATTATTTTTTATTTACAGTTAAATACTTCTGTGATAATATGGAAAAAATCAAATGCAGTGAAGAGAAGAGTAAATAAAATGAATTTTTCACAGAGAGCTCCATTTAGCTGAAAAGGAGTAAAAATTCTTTATTGAACCAAGCCTCTGAGCAGCACATCGGAACCTTTTATTAGGGGGTGGTGTGACGGGAGCTCCCGTTATAGAGCTATGGTATAAGCATGATTTACAATGCAGTACCTGATAAGGTTAATATGGCGACATATTAACAAACTAGGGTGGCACCGCGATGATAAATCTCGTCCCTAAGACAAAAAGTCTTGGGGGTGGGATTTTTTTATTGTTTAAATACAATTTAGAAAGCGGGGGCCTAAAATGAAAAACTTACTTAAAGATTGGAAATATCCTTTATTACTACTGTCTGGAGTTGGAATTGCGAATTTAGGAGCGTGGATTTACTTAATAGCACTGAATGTACTTGTCTATCATATGGGAGGATCAGCCTTAGCTGTTGCTACTTTATATGTAATTAAACCATTAGCCGCTTTATTTACAAACGCATGGTCAGGAAGTATGATTGATCGTTTAAATAAACGGAAGTTAATGATTCACCTCGATATATATCGTGCGGTATTTATCGCTATTTTACCTTTACTTCCATCACTTTGGATTGTTTATGTATTCGTATTCTTTATTAGTATGGCCAGTGCAATTTATGAGCCAACTGCTATGACGTATATGACGAAATTAATACCAGTAGAGCAAAGACAACGTTTCAACGCATTACGTAGTTTAATAGGATCTGGTGCATCTTTAATTGGTCCAGCGATAGCGGGAGTATTGTTAATAGCAAGTACAGCGGAGTTTGCAATATATATGAATGCTATAGCATTTCTCTTATCAGGAGTAATAACATTACTGTTACCTAATCTTGATAAAAAATCCGATATTACTACGTCAAATGATAAGTTATCTTTAGCTGCATTAATAAAAGATTGGAAAATCGTTTTAAATTTCAGTAAAAAATCTTTGTATATCGTTTTTGTGTACTTCTTATTTCAAGGAATGATGGTATTAGCTACCGCAACTGATTCACTTGAATTGTCATTTGCGAAAGAAGTTTTATTGTTAACAGATAGTGAATATGGCTTTTTAGTTAGTATTGCTGGAGCCGGTTTTATTTTAGGAGCCGTAACAAATACAATATTATCAAAAAGATTAACACCTTCATTTTTAATTGGAATAGGATCATTATTTAACGCAATCGGTTATTTAATTTATGCTTTTTCAAATGACTTTTTAATAGCTACTATCGGATTCTTTATTTTATCTTTCTCTATGGCATATGCAAATACAGGATTTAGCACCTTTTATCAAAATAATGTCCCTGTCCATATGATGGGACGGATTGGGAGTATATATGGGCTTGTGATTGCTAGCATCACCATTTTAATTACGATATTGTTCGGAGTTGCTACTCAATTTATTTCTATACAACTTGTCGTTATCGTAGGATCATTAGTAATGTTGCTTATAACTATCATATTATGTGTATTTACTTTATTGCCATCACAGTCTAAAGTGCATTCCTCTGAGTCAATTAAATCAAAATAGTTCTCTTGGTTTTGATTTACGGTATTCAATAGGAGGGTTCACCCTCCTATATATGGAAATATAAGAAGGGTGAACAATTATTGATAAAAGAGGATGATTTTTGTAATGAAAACAAAAGATCAAATAGAGAGCATTGTAAAAGAAATACATCGACGTATAGATTTCTCTGGGGTAATTTTAGTGAAAGAAGAAAAAGGCATAGCCTATGAAGAGGCCTTTGGTTACGCAAATCGAAATGAATGTATAAACAATACGCTACAAACAAAGTTCGGAATTGCCTCCGGTTGTAAAATATTCACTGCTATCGGTATATGTCAACTTGTTGAAAATGGAGTAATTACTTTTCAGACAAAGTTAAAAGAGTGTTTAAGTATAAACTTTCCAAACTTTAATGAAGATATTACAATACATCACCTTTTGACGCATAGTTCGGGTATTCCAGATTATTTTGATGAAAGTATTATGGATAACTTCGAAGATCTATGGAAACAAACACCTATGTATCTTTTAAAAAGTTTAAAAGACTTCTTACCATTATTCCAAAACAGAAATATGATGTTTGCACCTGGAAGTACGTTTCACTACAATAATGCAGGTTTTATTATACTGGGATTAATAATCGAAGAGCAGACAGGACTTACATTTACGGAGTATATAGAAAAAAACATATTTAAACCAATTGGTATGAATGATTCTGGCTATTTTTCTTTAGATACATTACCAAGGCAAACAGCTCTTGGATATATAAAAGATGAAATTAACCAAAATTGGAGGACAAACATCTACTCTTTACCAATAATAGGAGGCTCTGATGGTGGTGCTTTTATTACTGCGCCAGACATGCTGAAGTTCTGGGAAGCGTTGTTTAACTATGAAATCGTAAGCCGAGAATATACAAAGATACTTTTAACCCCACATATTCAAGTGAATAATAATCAGTCTTACGGCTATGGAATATGGATTGAAACAAGAGAAAACAAGAGATTCAAATATCATGTAATGGGATATGATCCAGGAGTCAGTTTTCGCTCGGCTGTGTATCCAGACTTAGGAATTACATTAGTTATCCCGTCAAATAAAGGGACAGGACCCGAAAAAATAATGAAAGAATTGGAAAACTCTTTTTCATAAGGTTAAAAGAATTTATGAATGCACTAATAAATGCAAAAAAGACGTACTATTTATTTGTGCGTCTTTTTTGTATAAATAACGCTTAAAACTGAGGGGAATCACATTCTATATTTTATGATTTTTAGTAGCTAGTTTATTTAAAGTATGGAATAAAAAGAAGCGAATATAATTTTCAAATTTAAACAAGTAAATAGGAGGACTCTAAATGGATATTCTATTTGTTATTCTACTTGTTGTTTTTATAATCATACTAATGCAAGGTAAAGAATATAAAGTGAATATTAATCGTATTTGGCTCATTCCGGCTTTGCTGTGCTTTGTGACAATCCAGTCTATTATTCATATGGGACAATTAACTATATTGAAAGTATTACTATTCATTGTAATGCTAGGGATTGGATTGGGTCTTGGAGTAATTAGGGGAAAAGTTTTAACATTTCGATTAGATAGTGAAACAGGTCATGTATTAAGAAAAGGAAATTGGTTAAGTACAATTATTCTACTTGCTATTCTAGGTACGAAGGTTTTGATTAAACAAAGTATGTTTTCTGGCAGTACCCACACTATACATTAATGGTTGTAACAAATACCTTTTTATGTATCACATTAGGTACTGTAATTAGTAGACGATATTATATTTGGAAAAAATATAATGAATTAATACAAAAAACATGAAAGTATTCATCCATTGTTTAACAGCGCCGTGAACGGTAATACTAAATAACATTGAACTTTTACAACAAGGGATGATAATATGATATTCATTTACACAGATTTCGGTGGAACGCATTCAACTGCACTCGCTGCAGCTTATCATTTAAATAAATTACCAACTGATCGTAAGTTAACGAAAGAAGAAATTTTGAATGTAGAGTACTTTAATAAATTAAAAACAGAAGATATGGGGAAAATTATTTTTCATGGAATAGATGAAAATGGTAATCCAGTTTATACAATTGGATGCGGTGCATCAAAAGTCGTGGTACCTGCGATGAAGCATTTAGGAGAGATTCTGCAAAAACATTATCAAAATCAGGAAAAGATTGTTTTTTCTAATACATCACCAACAGTTCCTTTACCAATGACTTTCGGTGGACTGTTTTCAAGAAGGTTCCACCTTGACTTTATAGGTGTACCATTACTCATATGGGGAGCAAAACTTAGCTGTGATAACGTACAAAGACTTGTTAGTTATACGAAGGAAGCAGGTCGATTGACGAATGATTATGTTGTAATTTTAGATAATGAAACTTTTAAATAATGTATGATAAGAAGAAAATTGGACAAATACTATCGTTTTCTTCTTTTTTCGTGTAAATGACAAAAAATATTCACATTTAATATGCATCAACTATAGCCAAAACAATAAAGTCCTGTTACTATTACAGGGATATTCTCTTTTCGTAACATAAATATATAGAAAAATCAGAAAAGAGGAATTGAATTAAGGGAGGAACAACATGAAGCGTGTTGCTTGGATTACTGATAGTACAACTGCGAGTTTTAAAACAGAAGGAGATAACTTTGTTATCCCAATTGAAGTTATTATTGATGGTGTGTCGTACAAAGATTGTGAAGAAGGTGTGCGTGAACGCGTTTATAATGCTTTGAACGAAGGTAAAACTGTCACTACATCACAGCCTAACATAGGGGAAATGGTAGAATTATTTTCGAAATGCAAAGAAGAATATGAAGAGGGATTTGCAGTTGCTATTAGCGGAAAAGTAAGTGGAACCTATCAAAACATGAAGTTAGCGGCAGAAATGGCAGGTTTCCCATTAACGGTATTAGATAGCGAAACAACAAGTTATCCAATGGATGAACTAATTAGAAAAGCGAAATCGTTATACAATGATGGTATGACTTTACAAGATATACACAAAACATTAGTAGATGAAAAAAGAAGACCTTTCCACGTATTCCCGAAAAGTTTAAAAGGCCTTTACGCAAGTGGACGTGTAAAAGGCGTTCAATTTTTACTTGGAAGTTTATTAAGTGTTAACTTAATATTAGAAGTAAAAGGTGGAGAGCTTTTACTTGAAAAGAAAGTTCGTAAAATCCAAAAATGTCGAGAATATATTAAAAATGAACTTGAAAAAGAATTACCAAAAGTACTTCATATGTTCCATGCTAACGATAAAGATGGAGCTGAAGAATGGATTGCAGATATTAGACAAGCATTCCCTGAAATGGATTTCAAATTATATCCATTACCAATTTCATTTGCGGTACATGCAGGTGAAGGTACAATAGCAATTAGTTATTAAGAAGAAAACCCGTGAATAATTCGCGGGTTTTTTATTTGAAAATGTGGACACACCACGTCTACATTAAGCAAAAGAATTCATTTTATCGTTTCGAGGACTAACCGATCACTCGACTTGATTAAAAATATAAACCTTTGCCTACTGGCTGAACAGTTTCTAGTACGGTTACTATTATTTATTAGTCCCTGTTTGACAGGGTTCTTAACTTATCTAAAAGTTAGTGATACACTAGCGTCTTTAAATAACTGGGAATTTATGTACACATTCTCTTCAGTAATACATGCTATGATCTTTCTCCCATTATTAACTGGAATTTTTACCGCTTTTATCTGCCGCCATGATCATTTACATGGTGGGTGGAAGCAATTACTAGTTCATCAGCCTATAAAACGTTATCAACTTTACTGTACTAAAGCTATTTTTGTGGCGCTCTTTATAATCGCTACTCAACTTTTATTCCTTTTAGAAATAATTATAGTAGGTTCTATTTGCGGGATAACAAGTCCTTTTCCTATAACATATATACTCAAAGGTTTAATAGGAGGAATATTTACAACATTACCTTTAATAGCGCTTCAAATGTGGCTTTCAGTAATTTGGTCCAGCTTTGCAGCTCCAATGGTAGTATGTGTAGGTCTAACGATACCTAGTATGATAATTAGTCAATCTGAACGCTTTGGTCCAATTTATCCATGGAGTCAGCCCCTTTTAGCTATGATACCTACAGGTAGTGAAACAGGGCTATTATTTATTTCTACAAAAAGTATATTAATTGTATTGATTAGTTTTATTGTATTTTTCGCAGGGGGACTAATCAATTTCAATAAAAAAACATATTAATGTAAATTCTAATGATTTTATATAATCACTTTAATATACAAGGATGATTACTAATGAAAATAATTACTTACCTTTTAGCTATATTAACTCTAATTGTTATGATTGCTACCATTATTTTCGATATTAATTTACCATATAAATTAATTCACTGGTTAAGTATTCTATTAGCTCTATTTGTTATTATATTAGGTTTCTATAGTAATAAAAATTCTAATTTTAATAAATAAATTAGAAGAAAAATATAAAAAGATTTCATCCGTTATGATGAAATCTTTTTATATTTTTTCTCACTAAAATCTCCTATTACCATCAGGCTAAGAAATTCGTAGTTACATAAAACGAAATAACGAGCTAAATTCTTATAAATCACTAGCCTTAGAGAAGTAATTTTTTCGTTATGGGGGTATTTAAGAATCTTAGCTTGATAGCGATGGGGCGATACCCCTAAATAAACATTTTCTTTTTCTACAGGTAGTTACTTTGGGAAGGTAGCTTATTTTTTTCGTTTTGAGGTAGTTTCTTTTTCTTAAGCTGATGGATATGGAGTATCCGCCCTAAGTTAAATAAATTTTGGCTTAAAAACAATTAATTTTAACAACGTTAGGAGTATTTCATGCAGCACAATGCTATTTGTGTTGTAATGCATGAAGAAAAATCACATTAGAAAAGAGCTAGAATTTATCCTTTTAAGGGTAAATAGACTCTTAAAAGGATGGAAAAAAGAAACACTGAAGTAAAAAACTTATGTGTTTCTTTTTGATTAATATATTTACTGCGGCACAGATGTTCCTTCAATCCTATTATAAAAACGATTTTGAAAGTAAGTAATTTGTAAGTAATGGGTAAGAAAAAAGAAATTTTCATTGTGTATGATAAAAATATAAAGAGGCATGAAAGGAGAAACAGGTATGACCTATTTATGAAAAATAAACCAGTAACAAGAGTTTTTTAAGGAAAAGAAGTAATTTCTAGGGTTAACATACAAGTGGAAAAAGAGAAATTTACCGTTTGTTAGGACACAACAGCATTTGTAAAAATAATACTGAGTAAGATAATTGCAAATCCACTCTTGTCCATTTGTCTTTAATTAAGATGAAAGCTGTGTGACTAATTTAAAACAGTAAATAACTACCGATAAAATATGAATAGAAAAGAGGAACATCTTTATGAAAAAGCATTGTCAGATTACATCTACAGGTTTGGTCCTTTTGATGACTGGAAGTTCTTTGTTATATACAACACCAACTTCAATTGTAAAAGCAGAGCTCACTCAAAATGTATCTAGTTCGTTACAAACAAGTACCCAACGAGATCGTACTTCCGTTAAGAAAGCAATGCGGGATTCACTCCAACTTGGATACCCTGGAATACTCGCTCAAATTTCTAAGGGTGGTAAAAATTTGAGCTATGCCGCCGGGATAGCGGATCTGAGAACCAAGAAGCCGATGAAAACTGATTTTCGCTTTCGCATTGGCAGTACGACGAAGACATTCATTGCAACAGTTTTACTTCAATTGGCTGGAGAGAACCGCTTGAATCTAGATGACTCCATCGAAAAATGGCTGCCTGGCGTCATTCAAGGAAACGGATATGATGCTAACCAGATTACGATTCGGCAGATATTGAATCATACAAGTGGGATTGCTGAATACTTAAAGTCAAAAGACTATGATATTATGGATACAAAAAAATTGTATACGGCTGAAGAATTAGTAAAGATGGGAATTTCTCTTTCACCAGACTTTGCTCCAGGTAAGGGCTGGTCTTATTCAAACACAGGATACGTAATACTGGGTATCCTTATTGAAAAAGTAACTGGAAACAGCTATGCGGAAGAGGTTGAAAATCGGATTGTTGAACCGCTCGAATTGTCGAATACATTCCTACCTGGTAATTCAACTGTTATTCCAGGTACCAAACATGCCCGTGGATATGAAAGATATGACGGAGAAAGTGAGCTAAAAGACGTTACTTATTCTTACCCAGGTAGCTCAGATGGAGATATGATTTCTACTGCCGACGATTTAAACAAATTCTTCTCTTACTTACTCAGTGGCAAATTACTGAAGGAACAGCAACTAAAACAAATGCTTACTACAGTTCCTACAGGAACAGAAGTAATCGATGGATATGGTCTTGGAATCTATGAAACTAAACTTCCAAACGGTGTCTCGATATGGGGACACGCAGGTGCCTCTCCAGGGTTTTCTACTTTTGCTGGAGGCACACTTGGAGGCAAGCATACATTGGCCATCAATTTGAATGGCCATAAAACTAGTTATAGTCCTTCTGATCCTTTTAAAAATATTTTACTTGCTGAATTTAGCAAGTAGTCAAAAAGGAAAGTAAAGTAAATCTTTTTATAGATAAAAATATACCTTTTTGGTTCAAAAAAATAACCTCTTTTTAAAATTTTTTTGAAATTAAGGTGGTAAATGCTATCAAGCTAATATTTTAAAATATCCTCATAACGAAAATTTTCTTCGTTTTGGGGAACTACCAATTTCTTAAGTGGATGGGCATGTGGTACTACCCTGTGATTTGAACCATAACTTTGCCATTTTGGCAAGGTTATGGTTCTTTTTGTTTACGGCAAACTTATAATTCATGTAAAAGGAAGAAAATATTATAAACCTTGAAGAAGCAATTAAGGATAATTTATAGGAGGTACTTTAAAATGTTTATCGTAAATGTTGAAGGTGCTATAAGGAAGAATGATAAATGGCTTATTATTGAAAGAAGCAAAAAAGAGGAACATGCTGGTGGTTGGCTTTCTCTTGTGGGAGGTAAGGTAGATATAGAAGGAAATTCCTCAGACATATTAGAACGAACAGTAAAGCGAGAAATATTAGAAGAAGTCGGTGTGAGCGTAAAAGACAGGCTAAATTATGTACATAGTACATCATTCGTAACCGATACAGGTAAAAATGTTGTCGATATTGTTTTTCTTTGCGAATATGAATCGGGGGAGGCATTTTCTAAAAGTCCCGATGAGGTTGAAACGGTATTATGGTTAACTACTAAAGAAATATTAAATCACCCCAATTCGCCAATTTATTTAAAAGAAAGCATTAAACATGCGGAAGCGTTGATTCGTATTCATTCTTCATAACGTTTTAAATTTATAATAGAAGTAAAGTTGTTATACATAAATAGGGGTAACTTTGGGATTTATCTTGTTCAATCATCGGGCACTTTAATGGAAGAAGGATCACAGAGATAATCAGCCTTTTTATAAAAGAATGATTCAATTAAATAAATTAAGAGCGTATTTTGATTAATCTCTCTTCAAAACACGCTCTTTCTTTTTGCTTATTTATCAAGGCTATATTAATAAACACACGGCAAGCTTATGGGGTAATAATTAACTTACGGCAAAGGTATGATTCCATTTTCTTTGGAAAATTAGATGAACCTCTTCTAAAATAATCGATTTCCGGCAAGTTTATGCTTCCAATTGCGGCAAACTTATGAGTAAAGTGACAAAAAGCCCAACTATGGTCTTATCCCTGTCAAGTAGACAGTATTAAAAAGACTAAGCAGCCATCGAGATTCGATATTCTATCGGAGCTCG